>DATIBD010000097.1:0-9524 GCA_035457705.1 Vicinamibacteria bacterium | reverse complement strand
CTTGCCTTCTGTTCCTGCGGACAGAAGATGTACGTCCCGTCAAACACGCCGAAGTACGTCTGCTACAAGTGCCGAAACAAGATGCCGATTGCCGATCTCGAGACCGTCTTCCAGGAGCCGCTCAAAGACTTTTACTTCTCGCCCACGGAGATCCTGAGCTATTTGGAACAGGCCGATACGACCATCAAGGTGAAGCAGGAGCTTCTCTCGACCCTGGAGGCGGAGCAGAAGAAGGTCCAGCAGGAAATGGACAAGGTCTACCGCCTCTTCATGGGGGATCAGATCTCCGCCGAGGGATTTGGTCGTCAGTACCGTCCTCTGGAAGAACGTTTCAAGCAGCTCGACGACCAACTCCCTCGGCTTCTCGCTGAGGTTGATTTCCTCAAGATCCAGTACCTTTCCAAGGATGAAATCTTCGCTGAGGCCAGGGACCTCTATTCCCGCTGGCCTCAGCTCGAACCCGAGGAAAAACGCAAAATCGTTGAAAACATTACCGATAAGATCCTTATCGGAAAAGACGAGGTGACCATCCACCTCTTCTATCTTCCTTCTCCTTCTGAATTAGTGACATCTGGGCAACGCAACCTCACGGGTTCATCGCCGCAACGAGCGTGAAGCGAGCGGGAAGCGACGCCATGTGGTCCACTCGCCGGATGCGAGCGCGGCCATCCTCGATCGGTTGCCGCAACGAATCGAGGGCGTTGCGCGAGAATTCGGGGAGCTCGTCGAGAAAGAGGACTCCTCGGTGGGCAAGGCTCACCTCTCCCGGCATCGGTCCGCTTCCCCCGCCGACCATGGCCGCCATCGAAATCGTGTGATGGGGCGCTCGGAAGGGAGGCTCGGAGACGAGAACGCCGTCATCGAGCAGCCCCGCGACGGAATAGATTTTGGTGACCTCGATCGCTTCTTCGAAAGAAAGAGGGGGAACCAGCGACGGGAGCCGCATTGCGAGAAGGCTCTTCCCCGCCCCGGGCGGACCCACGAAAAGCGCGTTGTGTCCTCCAGCGGCGGCGATCTCGAGCACACGCTTGGCCTGGCGCTGCCCTTTCACGTCGCTCAGGTCGAGAAAGGCACGATGCCGGTGTCCGTTCGACTCCGTCGGAACGAGCGGCTCTCCCTCCCCGAGCCGAACCAGGTCGAGGGCCTCGCCCAACGAGCCCACCGCGAACACCGCGGCCCGCTTCACGAGTGCGGCTTCGCGCCCGTTCTCGTGAGGTACGACCACTCGTGCCACGCGGTCGCGAACGGCCTCGTACACGACGGGAAGCACTCCCCGAACCGAGTGCAGCCGCCCGTCGAGCGCCAGCTCCCCGAGGAACAACATCTGCTCGAGCGGCTCTTTAGGACACGCTCCCATCGCCGCGACGATTCCGAGCGCGACGGCCAGGTCGAAGGCCGATCCCTGCTTCTTCACGTCGGCGGGGGCCAGATTGACGGTGACTCTTCCCGACGGGAACTCGAAGCCGCATTGGGCGAGAGCGGAGCGCACCCGCATCTCGGCTTCACGCACCGCGGTGTCGGGAAGACCGACGATGCGAAATTTGGTGATCCCGGCCGACACGTCGACCTCGACGCGAATGAGCAGGCCGTCGACTCCCCGCGTCGCTCCCGTGAACGTCTTTGCCAGCATCGTTATTTATAGACGGGATCCGTGTCGACGACCCTCCCCCGGCCTGCCGAGCGGCGGCCAAGACTTCTGCCGCGAGATCGGCGTGCTTACCACGCCGCAAACGCTGAGCCGTGGCGGCCGATAGACCGCGGGTCCCGCCACGACATTGAGCACAGGAAGCAAGCCACCGTGGGCACCCTGTGCTAAGCTCCCCGACTTCGGAGGACTCGATTATGAATCGTGGACGGACAGGTCTCGTTTCCACCTGGATTTCGGCTCTCTTCATCTTCCTGGCGGGCTGCGCCCCGCCGGTGGAGGAGCAGCCACCTGCCGACCTCGTGCTTCGCGGCGGGAAGGTCGTGACCGTCGACGACGCTCGACCCGAAGCCGAAGCCGTCGCGGTGATGGACGGAAGGGTTCTCGCGGTCGGCAGCAACGACGAGATCGAGGGCCTCATCGGCCCCGACACCGAGGTCATCGAGCTCGATGGGAATCTGGCACTTCCCGGTTTCATCGAGGGCCACGGTCATTTCATGAGCCTTGGCAACGCCAAGATGATCCTCGACCTGACCCGGGTCAAGGACTGGAACGAGATCGTCACCATGGTGGGGGATGCCGTACAGAACGTCGAGCCCGGAGTCTGGATTCAGGGCCGCGGGTGGCACCAGGAGAAATGGAGCTCGGTTCCCCCGGGCGCCGTGGATGGGCTTCCCAACCACATGGGGTTGAGCGAAGTGTCCCCCGAGAATCCAGTCATCCTGACTCACGCGAGCGGACATGCCGCTTTCGTGAACCAGAAAGCGATGGAGCTGGCGAGTATCACCCGCTCCACCCCCGATCCGCCGGGCGGGACGATCGTCAAAGACTCGAACGGCCAGCCCACCGGAGCGCTTCGCGAGACCGCACAGAGGCTGGTTTCGCAAGCCCTCGAGGAGTTCTTGGATCAGCGCTCCCCCGAAGAGCGGCGGGCCGACGACGAAAGACGCCTCCAGCTCGCGAGCGAGGAGCTCCTCAGAAAGGGCGTCACTAGCTTTCACGATGCCGGGGCCGACTTCGCCACCATCGACTTCTTCAAGGAAATGGCGCAGGCGGGACGCCTTCCGGTGCGCTTGTACGTCATGGTGCGCCGGGAGTCCAACGAGACCATGGCGGAGAGGCTCGCGGACTACAAGATGACCAATGCTTACGACGGACACCTTACGGTGCGGTCGATCAAACGCCAGATCGACGGGGCGCTCGGCCCTCACGGCGCGTGGCTTCTCGAGCCCTACGAGGACAAACCGGATACCACCGGCCTCGTGCTGGAACCTGTGGAGGACATCGCTCGCACGGCCGAGATCGCGCTCGAGAACGGCTTTCAGGTCAACACCCACGCGATTGGCGATCGGGCCAATCGAGAGACGCTCGATATCTACGAGAGAGCTTTCGCGAACGCGATGAACGGGGGTCGGGATCTGCGCTGGCGCATCGAGCACGCGCAGCACATCCATCCCGACGACGTCCCCCGTTTCGCCGAGCTCGGCGTGATCGCTTCGATGCAGGGGGTCCATTGCACCTCGGACGGCCCGTGGGTCCTCAAGAGGCTGGGCGAGGAGCGCTCCCGGTCCGGGGCCTACGTGTGGCGCGACCTCCTCGATTCGGGCGCCATCGTCACCAACGGCACCGACGCTCCGGTCGAGGACGTCGATCCCCTCGCGAGCTTCTACGCATCGCTGACGCGCGTCATGGCCAACGGAGAAGCTTTCTTCCCCGAGCAGGCCATGACTCGGGAGGAAGCGCTCGAGTCCTATACCCGCGCCAACGCGTTCGCCGCGTTCGAGGAGGACGTCAAAGGCTCCATCAGCCCCGGCAAATACGCGGATTTCGTCGTCCTGTCCAAGGACATCATGACCGTTCCCGCGGAGGAGATCCCGACTGCGGAAGTCCTTTACACGATCGTCGGCGGCGAGGTGCTCTACAAGAAGAAGACCTGAGCCCTCCGGTCAGGCGAAAATCCGGCCGGCCATCACGTTCTTCATCGTCGCTACCTTGTAGGCGTTGATGAGCGGCATGAACTTGTTGACCCGCTCGGCAGGCGCCCGTTCGTCGGTGAACACGATCACCGCGACGACGGTTCCGTTGAGGTAGGCACCGGCGAGCCCCACCACCGTGTGTACGCCATTCGCGGAAACGAAGTCCTGGTCGGGAACGACCTTGAATCCGTCGGCGGTCGTAGCCTCCCGGGCGTCGTCCACGTGCAGAACGCTCGCCATTTTTCCCATCGTCTTAACCACGATGTTGTTGTGCTGCTTTTCGACCCAGGCGACACCCGTGCCCATCTCGCTCATGAGGCGCGACACCATGGGAATGGTTTTGATGAAGCTGGTGCGAACGAGGGGGATCGCGAGGTGGCGCTTCGAGAGTCTCCGTTCGTTCCACGAAGCTCGTCTACCCCGAGTACCCAAGAGCGTGACCACGGTCGTGCTCGGGCGGAGCTCAGCCTCGAATCCTCGCTCCTGGGAGAGGCGGACGGCGAACCCCCTTTCCATTTCGGGGAGTTGAGTGAAGCTCGCGGTCGCGAAGACCCGCAGGAGGACTGCCGAATCGACGAGCTCCTCGAAGAGAAGCTCGGAGAACCGTTGCGCCGCCGCCTGAAGGTTCTGGCAGCCCTCCAGCTCCTTTTCCACCAGGCCGCGGAGCCGCGTGATGTCGTCGAGGGTGGCCGTACCCACCGTCGTCACGACAGGAGTCTCCCTTGACAGAGCCGCGCCCCGGCGTGAAAGTAAATGGACCCAGTCATGAAACGCGATGTCGATCTCGTCCGTCGAATTCTGCAACAGGTCGAGCAAAGCGGAGCCGATGGCACGAGTCCCGGGGGTTGGGCCCAGCTCGTCGAAGAGGGATACGACACATCATCCATTCAGTACCACATTCAAATCCTACACGATGCCGGCCTCATTCGAGCCGACGAGATCGTACCCGGGCAATGGTGGCCGGAGCGGTTGACCTGGGCGGGTCACGAGTTTTTGGACACCGCGCGTGACGAGACGCTGTGGAACGAAGCCAAGAGTCGCGTCCAGGCAGCCGTCGGTGCGGCACCGTTCGATGTATTTCGCGAGCTTCTCGTTCGACTTACGAAAGAGCGACTCGAGCGCTCGCGGGAAGCCATGTCTTCCAAGCCCGCGGCCGGCAGATCGAAGCGAAAGTAAGCGGCTTCCGTTCTCGCAGGCCGGCTTGAGGAGCGATCGCCTGCCCTCCAAATTTTTTGACATCTAGCCTTGCGGTTTTTGCAAGAGCGACTACAATGTCCAGCCGAGATCCAAGCGGGATGGAACGGGGGCACGCCGAGACGAGTCGCGAGGAGCTTGTCGCCGAGCTCGAAAGGCTGAGGCATCGCATCAAGCGTCTCACCCGCGAGACGGCCGGGCTCGAAGAGACGGAGGAAGCCCTTCGCATCAGCGAAGAGGTGTTCCGCCAGATCTTCGAGAAGAGCCCGATCGGAATGCACCTGGTCACCCCCTCGTTCCACATACTCCGGGTGAACGAAGCCCTCGGTCGCATGTTGGGCTTCGAGACCCAGGAGCTCGTTGGCCGTCCGCTCGCCCTCATCCTCCATCCAGACGACGCCGCCAAGGGCCTCGAGCTCGCGCGCAAGATGAAGGCAGGAGGCATCTCCGGGTACCAGATCGAGCGGCGCTATCTTCGCAAGGATGGAGAGATCGTTTGGGCGAAGATGAGCGCGAGCGTGATTCGCGACAAGAACGGCGAGCCCCTCTACGGGATCGGGGTCGTGGAGAACATCACCGAGCACCGACGGGCCGAACAGGACCGCACGCGTCTCGAAGAGCAGCTCCGGCAGTCGCAAAAGATGGAAGCGCTGGGCCGGCTCGCCGGCGGTATCGCCCATGACTTCAACAACCTCCTCACGGTGATTCTCGGGAACGCGTCGCTTCTCAAAGCGGCACTCGACGACGAGTCTTCGGGACGGCGTCTCGAAGAGATCCTGGAAGCGGGCATGCGGGCCTCGAGCTTGATTCGTCAGCTCCTTACCTTCAGTCGCAAGACCGTCAGCCAGCCGGAGCTTCTGGATCCGAGCGAGATCGTGCGCGATCTGGAGCCACTTCTTCGGCGGCTGATCGGCGAGCACATCGCTCTCGAGATCGCGGTGGGTCCGGATGCGCGCTACATCGAGGCCGACCGCTCTCAGATGGAACAGGTCATCCTGAACCTCGCCTTGAACGCGAGGGACGCCATGCCTCAGGGCGGAAGGCTCGTCATTTCGGCATCACCGGTAACTCTGCGAGGGGTTCCCCACGTCCGGCTCACGTTCCGCGACAACGGAATCGGCATGTGCCGCGAGACGCTCGCGCGTGCCTACGAGCCCTTCTTCACTACGAAACCGCCGGGCGAGGGAACCGGGCTCGGGCTCGCCACGGTATACGCGGTCGTGACCGAGGCCGATGGGCACGTGCTCGTCGACAGCGAGGTCGGAGAAGGGACGACCGTGATCGTTCACATGCCGAGAAAACTCGCACCCCCGAAGCCGTCTCAGACGTGGTTTGACTCGAAGAGTCTCGATGGGAACGAGCTCGTTCTCGTGCGCGAGGACGAAGAGCACGTTCGACGCGTCACCTGCGATGTTCTTCGCGATCGGGGTTACGAGGTTCTCGAAGCCGGCAGTGCGGCCGAAGCCGAGGTGCTGATCGCGACCAGCACCCGGCCGGTGGACTTGCTCGTCACCGACGTCGTCATGCCGGACGTCAACGGCCGAGAGCTCGCCCAACGTCTTTGCCTGGCGAATCCCCGACTGAAAGTCTTGTTCTTCTCCGGCTACGCTTCTCGAATCCTCGACTCGCAAGGCGTCAAACAACGGGGGCTGTCGTTCCTGCCGAAGCCCTTCACGCCGATGGCGCTCGCGAGACGGGTGCGCGAGATTCTCGACGCCCCTCGAACTGACGTGGAGACGCTGAACGCGTGATCGTCTCGGAATGAGTACTCGTCAGCCGCGAAGAGCGAGGGCTTTCCCTAGCCGCTCGGGCTCCACCGCGATGACCGCCGCGGTCTTTCCGGCTTTGGTATAAGCGGTGGCGTAAGCGTACTTCACGGGGACTCTCGCCTTCGCCAGCTTCTCCGCCTTGGCGAGCGCTCCGGGGCGGTTCTTGAGCTCCACGAAGAGCACTTCTTCCTCCGTGTACTCGTGGCCAGGTCGCGATACCGCGGTTTCCGCGAGCTCCCGGTTCTGTACGAGAAGCCGAATGGGACCGGCTTTCCCTTTGGTCGCCGGGGCGGACAGCGCCAGCAGGTTGACGCCGCCGTCGGCCAGGTCGCGACAGAGCCTGGCCAAAGTTCCCGTCTCGTTCTCGAGCTTTAGCAGGGTGATGAAAAATTGCCGCGCCGTAAGCAGCCCGAGCCGTGGCGGCACGATCGATCACGGGTCCCGCCACGGCATTGAACACTTCAGATTGAGCTGCGCGCGAATCGGCATCCTTCCTCCCCTCGTCCCGCGATTCTATCCGAGTTACCGTGCACCGATGTCCTGCTCCATCGTGCCCTGGATCTCCGCCCTGGAATCGCGCAGAATCGCTCAAACGACCAAGGAGGCGGCGATGAGACCCTGGCCCATCTTGACGCTTGCCGGAGGACCGGTAGAAGTGAACGAGCGAACGTTGAGAGCCCAATCTCGCCCGGTGCTCTATCACTACGACCCGGCGTTCATCGAGCTTTTCGACCGCACCTGCCGGCTTCTGCAGGATGTCTTTCGTACCCGAAACGACGTCGTAATCCTCCAGGGCGAGGCGGTCCTCGGGCTCGAGGCCGCGGCGGCTTGCCTGTTCTCTCCCGGCGACAAGGTCCTGAACCTGGTCTCGGGAGTGTTCGGGAAGTGGTTCGAGCTCTTCATTCAAAAATACGGAGCGTCGGCGGTCGAGCTCGCGGTCGCCTACAACGATGCCATCGATCCCAACGACGTGCGCAAGGCTCTCGAGCGAGATCCCAAGATCAAGTTTCTTTCCGTGGTCCACTCGGAGACGCCATCGGCGACCATCAATCCGGTCAAAGAGATCGGTGCCATCGCCAGAGAGTTCGGCGTCACGACGATCGTCGACACGGTGTCCGGTCTCGGCTCCGAGGTGCTGAGCCCGGAGGAGTGGAATATCGACGTAGCGGTGGCGGGTCCTCAAAAGTGCCTCGGAGGTCCTCCGGGCCTGTCTCTGATGACGGTGAGCCCCGAAGCCTGGAAGATCATGGAATCCCGGCGTCCTCCGCTTCGGGGAAGTTTCCTGTCGATTCTCGACTGGAAAGACGCCTGGATCGAGAACCGGCGGTTTCCTTATACGCCGTCGGTGAGCCTCATCTACGCACTGGAGTCGATTCTGGAACAGGCCCTCGAAGAGGGAATCGAGAAGATGGCCGCCCGGCATCGCGTCATCGCCAAGGCCTGTCGGATTGGAGTGAGAGCCCTCGGTCTCGAGTTGTGGGCGGACCGGGAATCGATCGCGAGCTCGGCGGTTACGGGAGTGAAACCACCCCCGGGAATCGCTGAAGGGAGACTGCGCTCCCATCTCAGAGACCGATACGGGGTCATGATTTCAGGAGGTTATGGCGATCTCGCGGGAAAGCTCTTTCGGCTGGGCCACATGGGCCTCGCCGCCCAACCGCCGTACCTTGCCGCTCAAATCGCGATGCTCGAGAGAAGCCTCGCCGATCTCGGCTATCCGCTGGAGCTGGGCCGTGGAGTGGGCGCGGCACTCGAGGGTCTCGAGTAAACCTGCTTGAAATCGACCTCCGGGTAACTTACTCTCCCGCCCTGCAATCGGAGGTCCCTCATGAAGGCAAGAGTACTGCTTCGGTTCCCGACGCTAGCCCCCCTCGTCTCCATCCTTGCCTGTCAACCCGCTTCGGAAGTAGCGGCTCCCCCGTCGGTCGCGGCGCACGAGATCGCGAAGCCCGCAGGCGCTGACTACGAAGGTGACGCGTTCACCTTTCACAAGATCACTGACGACGTCTATCACGCCGTCGGCACCGGCAGTCTCGCTGTCGGCTGCAATGGGTCGGTGATCGTGAACGAGAACGACGTCTTGATCGTCGACTCGCACATAAGCCCCGCAGCGGCCTGGGCGCTCCTCCGAGAGCTGAAGGCCATCACGGACAAGCCGGTTCGTTACGTCGTCAACACTCACTTTCATTTCGACCATGCGCACGGAAACCAGATCTTCGGTCCCGACGTCGAGGTCATCGGCCACGAGTTCACGCGAGAGAAGCTCGCTTCGGGAGCGTCCAAATCGGGACGCGCATACGGGATGTTCGTTGGCGGCATTCCCGCCCGGATCGAAGAGCTCGAAGGCGACCGTAAAAGAGCGACCGACAATACCGACGACGAGAAGCTGGCCGAGGTCGACAAAGCGCTCACTATCCAGAGAAACTTCAAGGAAGCGACCGACGCGGTCGTCCCCATGCCGCCGACAACGACTCTATCGGAGCGCATGACGCTCTTCCGCGGGGGCCGCGAGATTCAGCTCCTCTTCTTCGGCCGAGGCCATACGGGAGGAGACGTCGTGGTGTACCTTCCCCAAGAGAGATTGATCGCGACCGGCGATCTGCTGACCGGCGGGCTCGCGTACATGGGAGACGGTTATCTCAAGGAGTGGGTGGATACGCTCGAGGAGCTGAAGAAGCTCGATTTCGACGTCGTGCTGCCAGGTCATGGAGAGGCATTCCGTGAGAGGGAGAAGATCGACTTCTTCCAAGCCTACCTCGCCGATCTGTGGGAGAAGATTTCGTCGGCGCATGCGGCCGGGATGCCGATCGAGGAGGCCGCCGCCACGATCGACATGACCAACCACTCCGAGCACTATCCGTCGATCACCGGGCCCGGTGTCAACCCTCACGCCGTGGCGCGGGTCTACGGTCTGCTGGAAGGCAGCGAGCAATAGACAAG
>DATIBD010000096.1:0-11886 GCA_035457705.1 Vicinamibacteria bacterium | reverse complement strand
TCGACTTCGAAGAGCCAGTTCGGATCCGAGAACGGCCCGCGCTCCTCTCCGGCCTCCATGGGCTCGACGCGCTCGAACAGCGCGGCTTCTTCCGCCCTCGACAGGTCGAAGAAAGGCGCTTTGTCGGACTCCTTGCGGGCGTAGCGATCCCGCGCCTTGAAGACGATCCACTCGTGGTTCTCGGAGCGCGTTCTCACGAGATGCCACTCGCCGCGCAGCTTGCGACCGCGAAGTTGTATCTCGAGCTTGCCCTCGTCCACCGCCTCCGGGCCATTCTCGGCTTGGACGAGCTCGTAGCGGCCGCGATCCCAGATCGTCATCGTGCCGCCTCCGTACTCGCCTTTCGGAATGACGCCCTCGAAGGTCTCGTAAGCGAGCGGATGGTCCTCGGTACGAACCGCGAGGCGTTTGACCGTGGGATCGTAGGAGAACCCGCGGGGCACCGCCCAGGACTTCAGAACCCCCGCCATCTCGAGCCTCAGGTCGTAGTGGAGACGGCGCGCCTCGTGCCGATGCACGACGAATCGCGGGGCCTCGCGCTCTCTCGCGCCCGCATCGGGCGGGGGTTCGGGAGTGCGGTCGAAATCGCGTTTGTCGCGATAAGCGTCGATCGACTTCGAGGACGGCTTCAAAAAACCGTGCCTACTGCTGCTGTTGTTGTTGACGCTGCTGCCGCCGTTGTTGCTGTTCTTGATTGGGCGGCGCCGGGATGGGCCGGCCGAAGGGATCCAAGTAAGGGAACGCCCCGGCAGCCGCATTGGGATCCGGCTGAGGCTGCTGGGGGACCTGGTAAGGCTGATTGTTCGGAAGCCCCGGCGTGTATCGGCTTCGCGGGAAGTTCTGCGTCGGGGGAAGATAATTTGGAGGTGGCGGCGTGGGGAAAGCGCCCGGGTCATTCGGATCGACGAACTCGTCTGTATTCTGAGAGTCGTCCACGAAGCCCGGATCCTCCAAAGCGGGATCGAGCTGATCCCCGGGATCCACCGCCTCCGTCTCGTCGTAAGCGGGCTCTTCGACCGGTTCGGGCTCCGCGCGAGGCGGCGGAGCCGCAGACCGCGCTGGCCCCCCACCACCCGTGCCGATGAAGATCTTGTCGACCGTGCCCCAGTCGAACGGGTCCATCATGACGATGTAGTTCACGCCTGCACCCTCGAGCAGGCGCTGAACCGCCATCGCCACGGGGAGAGAGTTGAGATCGGCGGTCAATCGCTTCGATTTGACCGGATCCTCGAGGGTCAGCTCGATTCCAGCCTCCCGTTCGATCGTCTCGAAGACTTCGGACAGGGGAGCATTCTGGCACTGGATGGTGAGAAGTCCCGTTTCGTAGGTGACACTCACCGCCTGGGCAGCCGAGGGCCGAGGCATGATCCACATCGCGATGCCCAGGACCAGAAGCCTCTCGACTTTCATCGCCGCCGACTCCTTTGACCTCACGCTAGCACCACGAGGCGGCGCTGTCAAAGAGCGCGCTCGACCGCGACGCGGTAGGCCTAGAGCGATGAGACGTTTCCGGAGGGATTCATCGCCGTGGATCTTCATTTCGGTACGGACGAGCAGGTTCTTCCCCGACGAGCGACGTGATGCCGTGGAGGGTATCGAGGCCTGTATCGGTTAACTCATTCCAGCTCCCGATCCCTGCGCTTTTGTATTTCCTCGAGAAGCTGCCGGAGCACGGGCAGCGTTCGCTGGTCTTTCGGTCGGTTCGCTGCCTCCTTCGAGCGAATCACGTCCTCGAGGGCGGCGACCGGTACTCCAACGCCCCGGATCTTCATTTCCACGGCTCCGTCAGCCAGGTCCGAGAAGCCCTGAGTTCCAGCAGGCTCAAAGGAAAGATCGAGATCCCCGAAGCGCGTTACGAGATTCAAGAGTCGGACGTTGGCGAGAAAGCCCGCGTCGTAAGGAAACTTCACGCCGTCGGGAGAGTCGGGTGTCCGGATGCGCGCCTCGAGCTCCTGAAGCGCGGTGGCCAAGCGGGTCAGATTCGAAGACTCGTTCGACGGGCAAATGTCCACGTCGAGCGTCGGAAGTGGGGAGCCGTGAAGGACTGCAGCAAGACCCCCGATCAGAACGTAGCGCACTTCATGGCGATCGAGGCAGGCGAAGATCTCGTCAGCCTGGAGCAGGCTCATTTCACTCGCGAATCAGAGGACCTTCTGGGCGTATGGAAAAATAGAGCCGCAGGAACGCAGCATTCGCGTCGAGGCGCTCTTCGGGCGTCCACCCGAGCCTCTCCACGATGAGACTCCGATCGTGCGCTTCACCGTCCGCCTGAGTCCGAAGCGCCTCGCGAACCGTGTCGCTCACAAGGTCATTCTCTTCCATACGAATCAGTATAAACCCAGGCGACAACCTCTCGTTCGATCGTCTCGAAGACTTCGGACAGCACCAGAAGCCTCTCGACTTTCATCGCCGCCGACTCCTACGACCTCCAACTAGCACCACGGGCGTCCGCTCTCAAAGAGCGCGCTCGACCGCGACGCGATAGGCCGCGAGCGTTCTCCGCGCCGACTCTTCCCAATCGAACCCTCTCGCTCGCGCCAGGCCTCGCGCGATCAGACCTTTCCGGAGAGATTCATCGCTGTGGATCTTCTCGAGACCCGCGGCGAGGGCCTCCTCGTCCTCGGGATCGACCATGAGCGCAGCGTCCCCGGCGACTTCGGGAAGTGCGCCGCGTGGCGAGGTGAGGACCGGGATCCCACAGGCCATGGCTTCGAGCACCGGCATTCCGAAGCCCTCGGCGAGGGACGGATAGGCCAGGGCGGTTGCCCCACGGTACAACGAAGGCAGGTCCTCGTCGTCGACGGGGCCGAGCCAACGGGCCGCGCCCTCACGAAGGCGCGCTGCTTCGGATAATGTCGTCTCATAGCCGAAGTCGCGATCGCCGGCCAGCGCGAGAACGAGCGATGGGTCGATACGCTCCCGCACGCGACCAAACGCCCGGATCAGTCGCTCGAGGTTCTTCCGCGGCTCGAGCCTTCCCACGTTGAGGACGTACGGCCGCCTCAGGCCGTATCGCGCTTCGAGGTCCGATTCGATGTCGCTCTGCGGCCGGTATCGCGTGGGATCGACGGCGTTGGGCGTGACCACGACCCTCTCGTTGCTGAGTCCGTAGCGTTCGATGATCGCTCTTCGCGAGTACTCCGACACTGTGAGCACGACGCGAGCCCGGCGAGCCGAGCGGCGGATGAGCGCCACGGATCGCCGAGAGAATGCGCCGACGAAGAGTTGCGGGTGGGTCTCGAAGAGGATGTCGTGGATGGTAACTACTTGAGGTACGAAGGACGCCGGGGGAGCGATGTACTGCGAGTGAAAGAGGCTCAGGCGGTGAGCGAGCTCGAGCGCTGGCGTGACGAACGGCACGCGAAGCTGAGCCGACTCCGGGAAGATGCGGCGATGGATCAACGTGGAAACGTCGAGGACCTTCGCGGTCTCCTGCGGGCGGAAGCTGTAGATCCAGATCTCCTCGTCCGTAAGTCGTGCCAGGGCGCGAACGAGCTCGATGAGGTGCGTGCGACTTCCTTGCGGTTTGCCGTTGATGTGATGGGCATCGATTCCGATGCGCATGGCGTCGGTGCTCGATGAAGGTTATTGCTGGCGGCGAGGCCGAGGTCGCTGCGGTTGTCGCTGCTGCGGCTGGGTTCCGGGACCGGGTGGAAGGGTCCCCGATTGCCCCGGCCTGCCTCCCATGCCTGGCGGCCGTTGCATAGCTCCCGGGCCGCCTTGTCCAGGAACCGCCCCGGGTCCTCCCGCAGGAGCCGCTGTCATCCCGAAGAATCTCCCCGGAGGAGGAGGAAGGCCTGCCGGCATACTTCCCCCGGCGCCGACCGGGGTCGCCGCCGCGGCTTGCTGCATTCCGAAAACGAACAGCCAGTCGCGGTAGGTCGTTTTCCCCGGCACGAGGTACAAGGTCTCCTCGGCGCTCGAGCTCGCGACGCCCACGATGCCTCCGAGCGCGGCATCACCAATCCCGCGACCGATGCTCGACTGGAACTGTCCTCCGGCCGGTTGGCCTTGTCGGGAACTTCCCGGAAGGCGCTGGCCTCCCGGCGAGCGCATCTGGGCTTGGCTCCGGTTCGCGTCGGTAATGCCGGCTGCCTGGGCCGCCGCCTGCTGCTGGCCCCCCATCTGGAGCTCGGGAGACATCTGACGCAGCACGCGCCATTCGCCCGATTCGGTCATCGGGTCGGGGTAGAGCTTTCGCAGGAATTTTTGCTCCACGAGCACTTCGAGCGTCGGTGGATACGCGCCCGGATACTTCTTCTGATAGAGCTCGACGGCTTGCATGTATTGGTAGCCGCGCCAGATGAGCTCCTGCTCCCGCTCCCGCTGCACGACTTTTTGCCAGAGAGGAACCGCGGCTCCCATCGAGATGCCGAGGATGATGATCAGAATGACGATGCCGAGAAGCACGTAGCCGTCCTCGGTGCGAGTCTGCCTCATGGGGAACCCCGGTCACGGGCGCGCTCATACATGTCGAGCACTCGGCCGACATAGGAGCGCGTCTCTCGATACGGAGGGACCCCTCCATGTCGCCTGACAGCATCGGGGCCGGCGTTGTAGGCGGCGAGCGCCAGCGAGACGTCACCATGATGAGCGTCGAGCATTTGCCTCAGGTACCGCGTACCTCCGTCGACGTTTTGCTGCGGATCGACGGGACGCTCGATCCCGAGCTCTCGCGCCGTTTGCGGCATGAGCTGCATCAAACCGAGGGCTCCTTTCGCCGATACGGCGTTAGGGTCCCCGCTCGACTCCGCCCAGATTACCGCGGCGACGAGATTCGGGTCGATTGCGTACTTGGCGGCGGCGGGCTCGATGAGAGGAGCGAGGTGAGGGAAGAGCCCCAGTCCCCGAATCGCGTCGTCGGTCGCTTCTGTCGTTTCCAGCTCTTCGACGATCTCGTTGGGGACGACGTTCACCACGAGCTCCGCCGGGACCGTCACCTCGCCTCCTCCGGTGATGAAGAGCGTGATCAGCTCGTCCTCACGCTCGAAACGATCCACGTACAGAATCTTTCCGCTTGCCATGACCGCTATCTCGGCGCGCGCGGCCGGCGCGACCGCGATCAGAAGAACGAGAGACAGGAACGGACGCACGGGGCTCACCGTTCCTTTTCTCCGCCGAACGAGACGTGGATTGTCGGACAGACCCCTCCCGTCGGCTGCTCGTTCGGTTTGCGGATGTCGGTCACCGCGCTGATGAGACCACCTCTCATAAGATCGTCGGACTCGAACCTTCCCGAGACGGTGTAGGTGCCCGAGAGAATGGACCCGGCGAGAATGGAGCCGTCGCCGCTCGCCCGCCAGTCCACCGTCGTCAGGAAGGAGTCGTCGACAATCGCCGCCTCGAATCCATCGAGCGTCGCCCGCCAGCGCCCCACGTTGCAGTCGTGGTGGAAGTTGAGCCGGCCGTTGGTGACGCGCCCGTCCGGCGTCACGTCGAACGCGATACGGCGCCCCTGCTCGGAAGTCGCCTCCCAGTGCCCCACGATGTCGAACTGGCTGAAGGCAGGAGGAGGCGGCGGCGAGGGCGCGACGGGGAGGGTTTCCTGAAACTCGCTGCAGGAAAGCACTCCGACAAGAACGAACCAGACCAGAAGCGGCTTGGCCGAGACAGGAACGTTCGCTGGCATGTCAGTTCACGGTGAAGATTGCGGCGTTGCTCTGAAGCAGATCCGGATTGATGACTCGCACTTCGAACGGGATGTTCATACCCGTCGGTGGACCGATCGGTGGGTCTGCAATGTTTATCGTTACGACTATCTGAGTCGAGCTGCTCACGACCCTGCTGACGATGCTCACGGACCCAGCAGAAGAGGTGAAGGTGACCTGGGCTCCCGCCTGAAAGTTCAACCCGGTGATAGTCACCTGTATATTCGCGTTGCGCGTGGCGGTACCTGTAGGACTGAGGCCCGTGATCACGGGCGCCGGGCTCGGCGTGATGATCCGGAAGGCGTTCGGCAAGTTTCCACTGGTACCGTCGGGATTCGTCACCGTGACGGTACGGGCCGCCGACGTGTTCTGGATGTTCGGATCGATCGTGATGTTCGCGACGAGCTGGTTCGAGTTGACGAACCTGACCGAGTTCACCGAGATGCCTTCACCGAAGCTCACCACGGCGCCCGGCTGGAAGTTGAGCCCGTTGATGGTCACGTTGAGCGTCTCTCCCGGTTGACCGGACGTCGGCGAGATCGAGCTGACGACCGGTCCGGGCTCGGCGCCCCGGCCCACCGTCACGGCATTCGACGCAATCGCGCCAGAAAACGCCGTCACCGAGGCCGAGGCCTCCTCCAGAAGCGTCAACCGATCCGTCGCCTGGCCAAGGGCGTTGGTTCTCAAGCTCGAGCTCTGCGAGGCGAGCGCGCCGGCCGTGGTCGTGAAGATGATGGGAACGCCCGCCATGCGGTTGTTGTCGTTGTCGAAAACGGTCGCGACGAGATCGGTCGAGAAGTCGGGCGGGCTCACCGTCGGCGGATTGGCTGTGAGCAGGATGTTGATGCCCTCGGCGTTTCCGATGAGCACGGGGTTTTCGAGTGTGGCGGTTATGCCGGCGCCCGAGCGCGCCGTGACGTTCGCCTGGCCGGCGCGGCCGTTGCTCCGCAGCGTGCCGCGGGCCACTCCGTCGCGCATCTCCACCCGCTCCTCGATGAGGCCGACGTTCGTGGTGAAGAAGATCTGGGTTCCGTCCGCAAGCGGCCCCCCTCCGTCGTCGGGACCTTTGAACCCAACGACGGTGATGGTGGAGGCGCCGTCGAAAACCGGTATTGCCGTGGGGTTGGCCGTGATGCTGAGCTCCGCGCCCGCGGCGGCGGTAAGCGGTACTCCTTTGCAGCTCGACAAAAAAGCCGCGGCTGCCGCTGTCAGAACGCAAGTCACGATTCGAGCCATCACCGCACCTCGACCTGTAAGGAAGCGAAGCTCGAGCGGAGAGTCTGTCCCGAGGGATCCCTCAATAATCCAACGGGGGATACGACGACGGACGTTGCGGGCTGGAGGGCCTCGATGGTGAGACTCACCAGGTGCCCCGAGCCGGCCAACCCTACCGTGTCGCCCGCGCGCAGAAACTCGATGTCCACGCGGTCGGGGTTGAACGTCGGTGTGAAGCTCACCGGGAATCCGTCGATCGACAAGAAAGCTCCGGCCTGGACGTTGACGATTCGGAGGACGTCAGAATCGTAGTCGAGCCGGATCGTGCCGGAAGAAAGTCCTTGCGCTCCCCCCGCGAGGATCACGACCTCTGCGCTTTCCCCAACTGCCAGGCTCAGAGTCGGTGGACTGAAGAGCACGGAGATGGGGGCCGCCGGTTCGGGCTCTGGCTCGGTCGGCCCGGGCTCGGGCTCTGGCTCGGTCGGCTCCGGTTCCGGCGTTGGCTCGGGCTCGGCGGCTGGCTCCGAAGCCGGTCCTTCCGGTGGCGGCGGACGGTCGCGTGAAGCGTCGAAGATGCTCGGGGGCGCTCCGGGCACTTTGATCTGCTGCTCGGTCCCCATCGGGAGCGGCGCCATGTCCTCTTCGGTAACTCTCGGTGCCCTCACGATGTGAGGCGTGATGGAGAAGACGATGTCGTTCGAGGCTGCCTCCTCGTCGTTGAAGGCGAAAATCTTGTTGAGAAGCGGAACGTCGGTGACGCCCGGCACGCCGGAGATGCCTCTCCGTTGATCCTCCGAGATCAGTCCACCAATGAGATTGGTCTCCCCGTCGCGCAGGCGCACCACGTTGTTCACGTTGCGCAGCCCGAAGACGGGAAGCTCGATCCCGCCGATGAGGCGGGTATCGAGCTGGCTGCTGGTCTCGAGCGCGAGCTGCAGCTCGATCTCGCCGTCCACGAAGACCTTCGGGGTGATCGTGATATTGAGGCCGACGTTTCGGTACTGAAACGAAGTCACGGGAGTCTGGGGCACGCCGCCAGGGGTGCCGAATTGAGAGACGAAAGACGTGACCGGTATGGGGACCTCCTGACCGAGCCGCAGCTCGGCGGGCTGACCCTCGGTCGCGCGCAGCTTGGGCGATGCGAGAAGCCGCGCCTCGCTCCGGCTCTTGAACAGGCGAAACGCCGCCGAGCTCGGAAACGAGATGAGAAAGTCGGATGAATCCACCGACGCGAGGCGGTTGAGACGGAGCGCGCCCGTCTCGGGATCCTGTCCCGCGGGAGCGAAGCCGAGGCCAATCTGGTACTCGGCGGCCTGCAGTCCGTACTCGAGCATCTTGTTGCGATTGACTTCCAGGATCTCGATGTCGAGCATGACCTCGGATTTGCTCTTGTCGTTGAGCTCCACGATGCGCTCGGCGACGGCAACCTGGTCGGGCGTGGCCCTCACGGTGATCGACTTCAGCTCGGGGTTCGGCTGCACTCTCTGGATTCCGGCGATGGTGCGCAGCATGTTCGCCACGGTGTTCACTTCGGCGTTGACGATGTAGAAGGTGCGGAGGACCAGGTCGTCGTACTGGCGGTGCTTCTGCGCGTTGTCGGGGATGATGATGATCGTGGCCGGGTCCACGATCTTGTAGAACAGCCTGTGGATGAGGACCAGCTTGTCGAGCGCTTCCTGGAAGGAGACGTCCACCAAATCGAGGGTGATTCGCTTGTCGCGGAAGGATTCATCGAACAGGATGTTGATGCCCGAGAGCTTGGAGAGGACCTCGAAAATCTTCTGCAGGCTCGTGTCCTCGGCGAATCGGAGCTGAATCGGCGCGGTCGAGGCCGGCTCCAGGATCGGTCGAATCCCGAAGAGCTCCTGGGCGCGTCGACGCCGCTCTTCGAACTGCACCGCTTCCTCACGCAGGGCCTCGCGTTCTTGGAGCTGCGCGCGGGCCTCCTCGAGGATGCTCTGGGCGTTGCGGTTCGTGGGATCGAGATTGGTGGCGAGCTCGAGCTCGGCGATGGCGCCGCGGAGGTCCTCCGCGGCGAGCTTCTTCTGAGCCTCGTGGGCGTGCTGGGTCGCCGCCTGCACGAGCGCATGCTCGAGGGCGATGCGGTATTCGATGTTGTCGGGATCTTCGTTGACCGCGCGGGTGTAATGCACCACCGCGGCGTCCCAGTCTCTCAATTGGGCCGACGAGCGCCCTTTTCGGTATGCGCTACCGGCGGCGCTGCAGGAGAGCGAAGCGAGCGCCGCCCCGAGACTCAGCAGTAAAACGAGCTCGACCGCTATCGAAGGCCTTGTTCTCATGATGCCTCAGTTAACCGCAAGAGGAATTCGCTGGGTTACTCCGGACTCTGGCGCGGAAACCGTGACCGACTCGAGCCCGATCTCGACCACTTTGAAGCGGTTCGCCACCGTCTCGCCTTCAGCGCCAGCGAAAATCTCGGTTCCATCGCGACTGATGAAAATCGCGTACCGCGTTTTTTCCCCGTCGGCGTTCGTCTTCTCGAGAAATCCGGCGTAATTCATGTCGACCCGCAATTGCGGTGTCGTGGGGCGACTCACCGGCGGCGTCGGCACGGGTACTGGCCTTTCGATCGGCGGCGGAGGAGGGGGCGGCGGAGGAGGCGCCTCGCTACGGACGGGCCCATAAGTGAACAGATTTCTTCCCTGGCCCGCGTATTCGGGGACGGGAACGAGCATCGCCGCGAGATCCAAGGTGTCGTTCGTCGAGGTCGCCGGCCTCGCCGAAGAACGCCGCGCGGGGCCAGGCGAAGCCGCGCCCGTAGACGCATCCCTGCTGCCGATGCAAGCTCCGGCGACCGCGGCCGACAGCAAGAGCCAAAGGCGCAAAGTCACCATTCGCTGTAGGGCCTTCCATCCGTGCCGAGCTCGGCCGATTGGCTCTTCACGTCGTAGACGCCAGGCTCGGCATCGGGCTCGTTCGGGTCGTAGTCGGTGAATATCTCCTCCCACGCCCGCTGACTCGTCATCGGATCCTCCGGTATCTCTCGGAGGTACCCTCCTTCCACGAGCTCGTCGAGACTCGCGGGATACTTGTTGCGGTCGGCCTTGAATTGATCGAGCCGCTCGCGAAGGATGGCGAGGTTGTGCTTCAGGACCGACTCCTTGCTCACCCGCAACTGGGCCTGGTACACGGGCACTGCGATCCCGAGGAGGATGCCGAGCATCACGATCACGATCACCATCTCGATGAACGTGAACCCGCGAGGAGGCCCGGGCTTCCTACCAATCACTGTACTTCGTCCCGTCGAGAGCGATGGCGGTTGACTTCGAATACACGTCGTAGACGTTCTGCCCACCCCAGAACGTGGAGTCGGGCTCGTCCTGGTAGGAGCGCAGTCCCCATTCGTTCGAGCTCGTCATCGGGTCCACCGGGATGCGTCTCAAGAACTTGAGTTTCTTGCCGGGGGTTCCCACCTGGGTCACGCCCTCCACGAGCGTCTCCAGGTCTTTCGGATAGCCTTCGCTTCCCAGTTCCAGGTCTGTGCCGCCAATCATTCCCAGGTCGACGGCCCGTTTGTAATCGTCGATCGCCGTCCGCATCGTGCGGAGGTCGCGACGAAGCTCCGCTTCCTTGGCGCGCTTCGCCGTGACCTGCGCCACCGGAACCACGGCCGCGGCGAGAATGGCGAGGATCATCGAGGCGATGATGAGCTCGAGGTAAGTGAAACCCGACTGGCAGAGAATGCCGAACCTCTTCGAAGAGTTCATGGTCCTGCGGAGCTCCCCGTCGCTTCGTCTCGCAGAAAGAAAGCGATGCTGCAGTCCAGGCGGATCGTGGCGTCGATCTGTTCCTGCTGCGAGAGCCTGACCTGCTCCAGCAGGAAGAACCGCTCCGAGCGTTCGAGCCGGTTTATGAAGC
The DNA here is from genome assembly GCA_035457705.1 of Vicinamibacteria bacterium. Classification (GTDB taxonomy): domain Bacteria; phylum Acidobacteriota; class Vicinamibacteria; order Marinacidobacterales; family SMYC01; genus DASPGQ01. The sequence continues at coordinate 1,144 of DATIBD010000096.1, read as the reverse complement.
GAACCAGGTCGAAGTAGCTTCCCTCGACCGGCATGGCCGCGTTTACCTGCTCGAGTCCCACTTCGAGAAGCTCCCGCTGGTAGCCAGTCCTGCCCCGGCTGACGTGAGTGTCGTCGGCGAGACGGTCGATCTCGTCCCAGGCCTCGGTCAATCCAGGGACACGTGGTCTGACGACCTCATCCCAGAACCGGGTGACCGCCGCTGCATTGCTGGCCGCCCGCTGAGCCGCATCCGAAAGCTCTTCCAGCTCCCCCTTCTTGTTCTGAAGCTCGAGCCCGAGCCTCTCTCGGTCGGCCACGAGCCTTTCCTGCTTGTTGGCCAGGCGGTGTGTGAGAAGGACGAAGGCAAGGAGGTTCACCACGACGACCGCGCCGAGCCAGAGAAACTGCTTTCGCCGTTTACCCAGGCTCTCCAACACCGCCCGCAGGTAGCTCATTGGAAATCCCCGGCGGCGGCCCGCAAAGAAGGCTCGACGTACTCCAGCTCGAGGGTCGCGGCGATGCCGGGCTCGCCCCCCCGGCGTACGTCGAGATCTGCTTCGTCGAGGGGGAAAACCGTGCTGAAGAACGAGCTCGATTCGAGGCTTCCTACCATTTCGAGCAGGTCCTGGAGCGTCCGACCGACCACGGTGAGCGTGACCCGGATCCGCCCATCCCTCTCGTCGGGAGTCACCGAGGTGATGCGGACGGACGCGGGGGTAATCGTCTCGAGCTCGTTGAACAGCCCGGTCCAGGAAAAGCTCTTTCGACGGTAGAGCTGCACCAGGAACTGCGTCTTTTCGTTCGCGAGGGAGCTTTTATCCCGCTCGAGCGCTTGACGGGCGTCCCGGATGGCGTCGTCGGTCTCCCGAATTTCGTTACGGAGCTCCTCCACCCGCGTATCCAGTTCTTCTTGCTCGCGGAGAAGGTACCGGGTCAGGATGACGCCGTGGGCGATGGTGAGCGCCGCGGCGGCGATGACTCCAAGGACGAAGACGAGCCAGGGCAACCGCTCGTTGGTGAAAGGGGCCCGCGCGAAGTTGAATCCGAACGACATGATGACTCAGGCGACTCTGCCCAATGCTCCTCCCGCCGCCGCCGCGACCGAATCCGCGAGGCCAGCGTCGACCGACAGCTCGCTGCCCACCTTGACCGCTTTCAACAGG
>DATIBD010000095.1:0-39890 GCA_035457705.1 Vicinamibacteria bacterium | reverse complement strand
TCGCAGGATCGACCACTCCAGCCGCAGGTCGCCCTCGCCGTGCCAGATGTCGGTCAGTGCCAGGTGGCTTGCCCCCATGGCCAGTAGCGAGGTGACACCCAAGGCCAGCGAAACAATCGCGCTCTTTCTCAAGCTGTGCATGGTCGTGTTCTCCGTACTTGTGACGTTCGCCTATCCTGAGCCCATCCTAGCCCGAGTGCGGCCGGGCCGATTTGCATCGTCCACCCCTCCTAGCCCGCGAGTTAAGAAAACCGTAAGAGCTGTTATCGATCCAATTCCGTAATCTTCCCTGGGAGGTGCCGGCCTAACGAATGAGTCGTCCAACGGTTTGGATCCTGATCGCGGGTGTGGTTGCCTGGGCGACGCTCGATTTGAATGGCGATGCGCGCGCGCCGCAATCACGGGACGTGAACGCGAGTGCGACGCCGGGACACCAGGGCGAGGTCTCGATTGCGGTCGATCGCTACGAACCGGACCGTCTCCTGGCTGCGGCCATGGACGTCGACGATGGACGCTTGCTGACGATGTCCTCGGTGGACGGAGGCCAGACCTTTCGACGGATGAGCGTGCCCCTGAGTGGTGTCGGCTTCCACGCCGATCCGATGGTCGCTTTCGATTCCGAAGGGACTGCCTACCTGGCGCACATTCCGGTCGCGTCGGGGAATCGTCCCGCGGGGATCGAGATCGCCCGTCTCGGCCGCGACGCGGCCTCGTGGGAGCCCTCGATCCGAATCAGCGGAAATCTCGGAAAGGACGACAAGGTGGCGATCACGGTGGACGACGAGGGCGAGAGCCCTTTCCGCGATCGCGTCTACGTCGCCTGGAAATGGCCCGGAGGAGGCGTGTTCTCGTCCCGATCGATGGATGCCAGTCTTTCGTTCACACCGCCACTCAGGATCTCGGACGCCGCCGTGAGTGGGTTGGACCTCGCGACCGATCGGAACGGAGACCTGTACCTCGCGGTGTACGACCACGATATTCGTGCGATCGTCGTCTACCGTTCCATGAACGGAGGAGAAAGCTTCTCTCCTCCCGTCCGGGTGTCCCCGGTCCTCGCCGAGTGGTTCTCGGTACAGCCGTCTCACTGTGTGCGGCAGTCTCTGGTGCACGCCTCCGTCGCAGCGGACCGCTCCCTCGGCTCTCGGGGGGCAATCTATGTGACCTGGTCCGACTATGCCGCTGGCACGCGACTCGAGCAGTGTGGGGATCTCTGCTCGGTGGAAACGAGCTGCCATACCGACGTATTCCTGAGCCGGTCCTCCAACGGAGGTCGATCGTGGTCGCTGCCCGTGGTGGTCCACGAAAGAAACCTCGGCAAGAGCGACCAGTACTTTTCCTGGCTCGACGTCGATCCCCGCGACGGGAACATCTACGTGGCCTACAAGGATTCGCGGATCGCTCCCACCCGCCTCGGCACCGACACGTATCTGAACCGCTCCACCGACCAGGGCCTCTCGTGGGAGGCATCGATCCGTCTGTCCTCGGAAAGCAGCTTCGCGCGGTCGAGTAGCTTCCAGTACGGCGACTATCAGGGACTCGCCGTGGCCGGAGGCCGAGTTTACGCCGCGTGGAGCGATTATCGTCCCGACTCGTCGGGCGCGGTCACCTCCTCCGAGATCTTCGTCGGGCGGGCCAGCTTCGAGCCCACCTCATCGGGCTGGCGGCTGGAGCGAGGCGGCGAGACTCTGGAGCTCTCGTTCACGGCGCCGGCGGAAGTGGAGCAGCTGGTCGACGTCTATCTCGTTTTCAATCCGACCGGTGGCTCGGCCCCGAGCTTCCTGACGCCTTCGGGAACGACCAGCGAGCGCGTACCCTTCGAAACGTTTCTCGCGAAGCGCGAGCTCTCGTTCTCGGCCTCGGTACCGCTATGGTGGATTCCTTCGGGCACGCTCTTGACCGCGGTGGTCGTTCCGTACGGGCTCGACCCTGCCGACCCTCAGAACTGGTTGTCATCGGAGCTACGGGTTCCGGGCGCGGAGCTCGTCGGCAGCGGGGAGGGACCTCCTCGCGAAGAATAGCCGAGCAGGGTGATGAAAAACTCAGCGCACCCTGCGCGAGCGGAGCGAGCCCGGCGCGATCATCCGCATCGGGCTCCTTCGTGGGTATCAGATGTGAGCACGCAGTGCGAATAATCGGCCGCACTCGGGCTGCTTCGAAGGAACGAGATGTTGCGGGGCTGCTTCGAAGGGCTGCCCAACGCAAAATTGCCGCGCCGTAAGCAGGCCGAGCCGTGGCGCACGATCGATTACGGGTCCCGCCACGGCATTGAGCACTAAAAAGTCAAGGCAGTCTTGCCACGAGCTTCCGAAACCGGGGGTCGTCTCGAAGGGGGGCGAACGCGGGATCCATCGGGAGAACCAGAAGCCAAGGATCGCGCTCCTCGAAGGCATCACTCAGCGCTTCGATGGCTTCGTCGCGCTCGTCGAGGCCCAGGTGAAGGAGCGCGAGCGCCGTCGAGGGAAGCCATCGGTCTCGAGCACGCTCGGTCCAGGCGCGAAGGGCCTCCCGCGCGCGAGCTCGTTGGCCGCTCGCGGCATAGAGGAAGCCGGGTACGGCATCGAAGCGGTCGGGAGTATGCTGCGGCAGAAGCGGGCTCGATTCGACGAGAGTCAGAGCGGTCTCGATATCTCCGCGCGCCCAATGGGACAAGGCCAGCACGTGGCGTGCGGGCGAGAAACCGGGGAACATCTCGAGCGTGGTATGCAGTTGTTCGATCGCTTCGTCGTACCGACCGACCAGATAGAGCGCCGCACCCAACGACCAGCTCACGCCCACATGCGTCGGCTCTTCGCTCAGGCACAGTCGAAGCTCTCTGAGACCGTCGGTGATCTTGTTGCGATTCAGAAGATACGCCGCGTAGGTCGCGTCCGCGTCGTAATAGGCTTCGAGAGAGCGCGCTCGGCGGAAGGCCTCGACGGCCTCGGGCAGGTTCCAGCGATACCAGAACGCGAGCTGCGCCGAGACCATCTGATAATCCTGCGGCGCGATCGCCTCGCGAGAGGCCTCGAGAGCGTCGGCGAGACTCGCGTGCACTGCCGGCGCCGGCTCGCAGCCGAGAACACCGGTTGCCACGAGCGTGTCTACGAGACCCTTGTAGTTCGACGCGAAATGGGGGTCCTGGCGCAATGCGTCGCGATAGGCTCGTTGCGCCATGAGGTAGGACTCGCAGTCGACACGATCTTCGAAGAGCTGGCCGCGCATGAAGTCCTCGAACGCGGGCGACTCAGAGGGGCTCGGGCGAGGCTCGACCGGCTGTCTGCGATTCCATCCCTCCCGGAGTCGAAAAACGCCGACGAGCAAGGCGCAGGTGAAGAGAAACGCTACCACCACCGAGCGCCACACGGACCGGGGGCGAGCCGTCGCCGCTTCGGGACGAGCACCCCCGACGTCCCTCAAGACCGGTTCCGGTGCCGACAACAGGCAATAGCCCTTCTTCGGAATCGTCCGGAGAAAACGCGGCTCCTTCGCGTCATCGCCGAGAACACGGCGGAGCTCGGATACGTGGCGGAACACGACGCCCTGCGAAACGAAGGTTCCCTGCCAGAGCTCTTCGAGAATCTGGTTTTTGGAGAGAACTCGACCAGGATGTCTCGCGAAGAGGACGAGAAGCTCCATTACTTTCGGCTCGAGGCGAATCGTTTCGTCACCCTTCAGGATCTCACCGCTGTCGGGTCGCACCAGCCACTCGCCCAGCCGAAACGGGCCCTCACCCTTTGTCGTCACGACCGTCTTCCGGTAACGACCATTACCCTCTCCGGGTTGAGAAGAAACGGCGGAAGGTAGCCGGGGATGTTGGAGAACGGAAGCACCTCCGGCTTCAGCCGGATTCCCAACACGTCCCGCATGAACTCCCGGCGTCTCTGGATGCGCTGCCAGGCTTCGGGGTAGTGTTTCTCGAACCCGAGGCGAAGCGCGTCGTCGGCGAGCGCGATACCGTCTTCGATGTTCGTGGTGAAGTATTCGGTACCCGTCGCCGGAATGACGTCGACCTGGAAGGCCATTCCCGAGCGAAGCTCGGTCTCCGAACCGGCGAAGATGGGCGAGTTCACCCATTCATCCAGATGGATCTGATGACCGGGATTCAGCTTCACCCCAAAAAATGGATCCCCGAGGTGGCGCTGAATGACGTCGAAGAGCTCTCCGCCGCGGACGCCGATGCCGATTGTTTCGTACCAGGAGACGATGGCGCGAAAGTAGGGAGCGACGAGCTTGTCCACGTAGTCCCGCGCTCCTCGGGGAAGGTCGGTTTCGTCTTCGACGACGAAGCCGGCGCGACAGTTGAGGGCGCCCCACACGCCGACGGCGGTCGTGAAAGGGTCGCCTCTTTCGATGACCCGAGAGCTCGGACTGGGCAAGCCCATCGCGGCACGGGGGCCGCTCGATAACATCGGATGACAGGACAGGGGCATCCCGTTGAGGCGCATGAGGCGTACCGCCTCGAACTCCGTCATACCGGGCTCGAGTCCGAAGAGGACGTTCCGGATGGCGCTCGACGTGTGGCAAGCGGCGTACTCGAAAGCCGCGAGCTGCTCGAGCTCGTTCGAGACCCGAAGCCCATCCGTGGCGTTCATGAATAGCGCGTTCGCATTTTTCACCCGCGACGGATCGCCGGCCACTTCTCGGAGGGTGTCGGCGATGTAGCTCGGAATCTCGAGCCATTGGTCGGGAGCACGGCTCTCCCGCTGGGTGAAATATTTCCATCCCACGACGCCGACGCGAGAACCGCTCGAGATTCCCGCGCTCTCGAGAACTCGTGCCAGCGAGGGGCTTTCGTTTCGAGACTGGGAGAGCAGACTGAAGCTCTGAAAGAGCAGCGGTCTCAACTCGAGGGGACTGATGCCCACGTAACCCCAGCCTTCGTTACCGACCACGATGACCGGCGTGCTTTGTTGCGAGACGACGAGCAACGCTTCCTCGAATCTCGGATCGAACCCCGTGAGGTAAGCCATGTTGGCGCTGTGCTCGCGGTCGGCGTAAATGACGAGAAAGTCGAGGCCAGCGGAGCTCGCCCGCGCCCGCGCCGCGTCGAGGCGGGTGCGGTAGATCTCGGACGTCAGTTTCGGCTCGACCGTGGGCTCACCGAAATCGGGGAGCTCCACTTCCTCGAGGGCGACGTGGATCATGGCTTTCGTCCAAATTATCGCTTGACCGCGTCGAGGCTGGTCACCGGCTCGGTGCCGACCACTTCGGCGGCGTGCGGCGTTCCCTTTGGCACCCACACGAGGTCGCCCGCTTCGAGGACCATCGCTCGACCGCCCATTTCCACCCGGAACTGACCGGAAACGACCCCGTCGATCTTGTCGACCGCGTGGCTATGCTCGTCGAATCGGGTCCCGGGCGGGTACCGGTAGGCGTGCACGGAGTAGCCCAGCCGTTCCAGCTTGCGGCGCATCGCCGCCTCGGAGAAAGGCCCATCCCGCTCCGGGCTCCAGTGCTCGAACTTCATGCTGCCGCTATTCTATCGACCGCTTGCCACCACGGCGAGGACACGTTCCTGAGTGGCGCTCGTCGCCACGCTCAGGTAACGTTCTTTCGTGCACGAGCCCACGTTTCTGGTCGACTTGGCCCTGGTGCTGGGAGTGGGCGCCGTCACGAGTGTCGTCGCCCGGCTGTTGCATCAGCCTTCCATCCTCGGTTACCTCGCCGCCGGTCTCATCGTCGGCCCTTACATCCCGCTGCCGTTCTTTGCGGATCCCGAGCGCATCCAGTCGATGGCCGAGTTCGGCGTGGTTCTCGTCATGTTCGCGCTGGGTCTGGAGTTTCGTGTGGCGAAGCTCGTTCGGGTGCTGCCCGTCGCCGGGCTCACGGCTCTGCTGCAGATGAGCGCGTTGATCTGGGCGGGTTTCTCTCTCGGGCGGTTGCTCGGATGGAGCGTCGTCGAATCGTCCTTTCTTGGTGCTTCGATCGCGATATCCAGCACGATGGTGGTCAGTCGGGTTTTCGATCAGCGGCCCGTGGGGCGCGACGTTCGCGAGATGGTGCTCGGCGTGCTGATCCTCCAGGACGTCGGCGCGATCGCGCTGATCGCCTTGATGACGGCGGTGGCGACCGGCGGGACGATGAATCCGAAAGATCTGGTGACCACGCTCGGGTGGCTCTTCGTCGCCCTCGCGGGGATGCTCGGCTTCGGGATGCTCATCGTGCCGCGCGCCATTCGGGCAGTGGCAGGATTGAAAAGCGGGGAGATACTCACTGTTTTCTCCATCGGACTTTGCTTCGTCCTCGCCGTGCTCGCCGAGCAACTCGGTTACTCGGTCGCGCTCGGCTCGTTTCTCGCCGGCATTCTGGTGGCCGAGTCCGGTCACTCCCCCGCCGTCGAGAAGAGCGTTCAATCGGTTCGCGACATGTTCGCCGCCATCTTCTTCGTGTCGATCGGGATGACGGTCGACCCGCGGCAGGCGGCTGAGAGCTTGCCCGCGGCGCTCCTCGTCTTCCTCGTGGTGGTCGTCGGCCAATTCGCCGCCGTCTCCGTCGCGGGAGTTCTGTCGGGCAACGGGCTGCGCCGCTCGGTGACCGCCGCGCTGGCCCTGGGACAAATCGGCGAGTTCGCTTTCATTTTGGGCGCGATCGGTGTGAGTGCCGGTGTGGTCGACGTCGCTCTCCAGCCCATCCTCGTGACCGTGGCGATAGGAACGGCGTTCACGACTCCATTGCTGCTCGGCGCCGCCCCCCGATTGGTGCACGCCGTCGATCGGCTCTTGCCTCATCGCGCGCAGTGGCTCCTGGGCATGTACGAGTCGTGGTTGAGCAGGATGCGGCGGGCACTCGACAACCCTCGCAGCAGTCGTAAGGTGACACGGGCCTTGCGGGCCATCGTATTCGACACCGTGGCGCTCGACATCGTCTTCGCGCTGACCGCGGCACTGTACGAGCCGGGCGGAGACTGGTTAGCGAGCCGACTCTCCATCTCCGCAGCGGGTGGTCATATCGCCGTGATCGTCGTCGCCGTCGTTGTGGCCGCGCCCCTGGTCGCCGGGCTCGTGCGCAACGCGAACGCGCTGTCGAAGCTCGCCGGTGAAAGCTTGTTATCCTCCGCGAAGGGGGACGCTGCGGTCGCCACGCGGATCGCGAGCCACACGCTCAGGGCATTGATACTCTTGAGCGTCCTGCTCGGAGTCGGTGTGCCGTCGGTCGCGGTGCTGCGCCCCATCTATGGTGGTCCTTATTTTGCCCTCGGACTCTGCCTTCTCGTTGCCGCCGTGGGCGCCTACTTGTGGAGAAACGCCGGAGCCATGGCTTCGGAGCTGCGTTCGGGCGCGGAGCATCTCGCCGAGCTTCTCTCGAGGCAGAGCGCGCATGACGAGCCCATAACGCTCGAGGAACCGACGTTGCCCCCGGGACTCGACGCCATCGTGGGACTCACCCTTCACGAAAGAAGCTCCGCGATCGGGTTGACTCTTTCGGAGCTGGACCTTCGGGCGCGAACCGGCGCGACGGTCTTGGCCATACAGAGAAGCCCCGCCCAGGTGATCCTTCCGACGGGTCGCGAGCGTCTCGAGGCCGGGGACGTTCTCGCCATCAGCGGATCGCGCAAGGGCGTCGTCGAGGCGCAGAGGATCTTGTTGGCAGCGGCGGCGGAGGTCTCCCGGCCTACTGGCTGATGAGCGCCGCCACGGCACCGGCGGGATCGCGAACGACACAGAAGCGGTGCTGGCACATGTCTCTCGGCCCGTCGACGATCTCTCCTCCGAGCTCCACGGCGCGGCGTGAGGCCACGTCGACGTCCTTCACGGTGAAGTAGACCAGCCACTGAGGCGGGAGGTCCTGGTTCGATCCGCGGGCATGACACACGCCCGCCACCGCCTCGCCGCTCTCGGAGAGCAGGTTGAAGTCGGAGTAGTCCCCCATATCGACCGGCTCCGGACGCAAGCCGACGACACGGGCGTAGAAATCCCGAATCGCCTCGGCGTTTTTTGCTAATGCCGTGGCGGGACCTGTGGTCTACCGGCCGCCACGGCTCGGCCTGTGCGGCGCTTGCGCGCCGATCTCGCGGCGGATCCGGCGGCTGCCGCTCGAGAGGCTGAGACGTAATTCGACGTCAGCCTCTTCGACGGTGAGGTCTGTCCACACGATGGAGCCAACAGCCTTGTCACTCATGGGGCCGCTATTGTACCCGTAACGGCTATGGTAGGATTCCCGCATGAGTGACAGGATCCTGTCCACAACTCTGGGTGAAGCGCGCCGCCAACGCGGCTGGTCGCAGCGGGAGCTAGCGGTGAGAAGCGGTGTATCGAGAGCCGAAGTGAGCGCGGTAGAGATGAATCGGCAATCGCCATCGATCGCCACCGCCCTGAGGCTCGCGGCCGCGCTCGGTCGGACCGTCGAGGAGCTGTTCCGCCTCTCGCCGAAGGATGCGAGCGAGCCGAGCTGGGCTTGGGCGCCCGAGTGTCAGGAAGGGCGCTTCTGGGAGGCGCGGGTCGGGCCACGACGATTTCTCTTTCCCGTCGAGCCGACGGCTCTCGGGAGCTTGCCCCACGACGGATCCTTTGGCCCAAGAGGATTGGTCCGCAGACCCTGGGTCGAGGCGGACAGGACGCTCGTGATCGCTGGCTGCGATCCCGCCGTCGGCCTCCTCGCCGCGGAGCTCACCCGGCGCGACGGGATTCGGCTCCTCCCTTTGACGCGCGGCAGCCGGGACGCGCTGGAGCTACTGAACCGAGGCCTCGTCCACGCGGCCGGTTTGCACTGGTCGGAGGAATCAGGCGAGGACGCGAACGCCGCCATGGCTTCGAGTGTGCTCGGCGGCGCAGGCACTGGGTTTCGCCTGCTCCACGTTGCGAGGTGGCAGGAAGGTGTCGCTCTCGAGAGCTCGGTTCGGGCTCGCTCGGCCTCTTCGATCGCTCGCGCCCGGCTGCGCTGGATCGCGCGGGAGGAAGGCTCGGGCGCGAGGCACGTGCTCGATCGGCTCCTCGGCGCGCGCCCGCGTCGGTTTCGTCACGAGGCGCGTGACCATCGCGCGGTCGCCCTCGCCATCCGGAGCGGTTATGCGCAGGCGGGGATTGCGGTGAGGTTGGCCGCCGAAGAGGCCGGGCTCGATTTCGTGATGGTGCAGCAGGAGGACTATGAGCTCTGCTATCGAAACGAGCTCCGGGGCGACGAGCCCATCGCCGCCCTTCGAAGAGCGCTCAAGCGTGCCGAGCTCAGGCGCCTCACCCGGGATTTACCGGGCCTCGAAGTCGCACGAATGGGGGAGGAGCGCTCGGTTGCCTAGCCCCCTGCTGCTCTTCTTGGGTTGGCTCACGCCCAACGAAGCGACGGTCCAGACAAACAAGAATGATGAACGTCTTCGATCGTTCGCGGTCGCCACGACTCCAGAGGCGGATATCCCCGCCTACGTTTCCGCGGCCTCGCCCGGTTGGATCATCGGATTCGAGCTCCGATCCCGCTGGGAAGGGCGTTCGGGACGGCTTCGCGACCGGCCCGATTCAGCGGAGCTTACGCTTGGCCTCACCCGGGCGCGGGTTTTTCTCGGTCTCTCTCCCGAGAGGTCGTTCTTCAGGTTTTCACTGGAGGCGCAGGATGCCCGACAGTTCGGTTCCGATTTTCCCGAAACGCCCCTTACGGTGAACGAGCTCGACCTTCTGCAGCTTCGCATCCGATTCGACTTCGATCACGTCCTTCACGTTCCCATTGCCGTCGAGATCGGACGTATCTCTTTCGATGCCTTGGATCGCAGGCTCATCGCCCGCAATCGATTTCGCAATACGACGAACGCTTTCGAAGGGGCCCGCGTTCGCATCGGTCGCACCCCGTCGCCCATCGCTCTCGAAGTGCTCGCTTTGTGGCCGACCGAGCTCCGCACCGAGAACCTCGACACGCTCGACGAGAACCGGAGACTCTTCGGAGCAATCGGGAGCATCCACCGTCCGCAATTGGTGCTCGAGCCCTATTACCTCTTCTATGACGCGAACACCGATCGACGAAACACCTTTCATACTACGGGAGTCCACCTCTTCGGCCCGATTGGCCATCGCTGGGACCACGATCTCCATGCCGCGTTACAGATTGGAAGCGTGGGCGAGGACCTTCACCGTGCCTTCGCCTTCCACGGGGAGCTCGGTCGACGTTTCGGGAGCGCACGGGCCCCGCGCGTATCGGCGTGGCTCAACTACGCTTCGGGAGACGCGGAGCCCGATGATTCCGCGAGCGGGCGCTTCGATCCTCTCTTCGGGGCTTCCCACATGATGTACGGTTTCACCGATCTCATGTCGTGGCAAAACACGATCAATCCGGTCATCGCGGTCTCGCTCACCCCGAGCTCCCGGTTCGAGCTCGAGCTGATCTATCGTTTCAACTGGCTCGCGAGCGCGAAGGACGCTTTCGTGCGCGCGGGCCTTCGCGATCCCAAAGGGCTTAGCGGGACCTTCATCGGGCAGGAGCTCGACGTCGAGCTTCGATGGGACCTCTTGCCGTTCGCGGAGCTGAACCTCCAGTACGGCGAGCTCTTCGCCGGAGGTTTCGTCGAACGGACCGGAGGCGGATCGGGCGCGCGGGTCTTCTACGTGGCGCTCACGGTGTCGGGACCATGATTCTGATCTGGATCGCGCTGCTCGGGTCGCTTCCTGTCCAAGAGCCGATTCGCATCTTCGCCGCGGCGAGCCTGACCGACGCGCTGTCGGAAGTCGCCTCCCATTTCGAGAAGGATCATCCTTCGTCGCGTGTCGTCCGTCAGTTCGGATCGTCGAGCGATCTGGCGCGTCAGGTTCTCGCCGGCGCACCCGCGGACCTCTTCTTCTCGGCAGACCGGTATCAGCTGGATCGCGTCGCAGCTGAGGGCTTCATCGATATCGGGTTTCGCGCAGACGTCCTCTCGAACGAGCTCGTCGTCGTGCGCCATCGGGATGCGCCGGACAGCGTGGATGGACCGGGAGACCTCGCGGCGCTCGGGCGCATCGCGATGGCGGATCCCGAATCCGTCCCCGCCGGGGTCTACGCGCGACGGTACCTCGAAAGCCGCGGCCTTTGGCCCCGCCTGAAGAGCAAAGTCGTTCCCACTCTCGACGTCCGGGGTGCATTGGCCGCGGTGGCGAGTGGAAACGTCGACGCCGGCTTCGTCTACCGTACCGATGCCGCGATCGAGCAGCGAGTTAAGATCGTTTACCGGGTGCCCCGTGAGGAGGGCCCTCCGATCGTCTACTCGCTCGGAATCTTGACGGGTCGGGGGCGGAGCGACGTCCGCGCGTTCTACGACTATTTGAGGTCGGAGGAGGCGGGGAATGTCTTCAGGCGCTTTGGTTTCATATTTCTGGAGGCAGAACGCTGACGATCGATCTCGGGCACCTCGTCGCTTTCACCGTTCAGATGGCCCTCGCGGGAGTGCTGCTCACCTTGCCCCTGGGCGTGGCGCTCGGGTTCTGGCTTGCCCGTACCGAGCGCCGCGGGAAGAGCCTCGTCGAGACCCTGGCGACGCTGCCTCTCGTCTTGCCCCCCACGGTCGTCGGCCTCTTTCTCCTCGAGCTTTTTGGACGCAACCGGCCGGTGGGTCGCTTTCTGTACGATCACTTCGGGCTGAGCGTCGCCTTCACCTGGCGGGCCGTGGTATTCGCGAGCGCGGTCGTGGCATTCCCTCTTCTGGTGCGAACAGTGCGAACGTCGTTCGAGGAGATCGACCCTCGCCTCGAAGCCATCGCCCGCACGTTGGGTAGGGGCCGGCTCGGCGTGTTCTTCACCGTGAGTCTCCCCCTCGCCTCGCGGGGAATCCTCGCCGGCTTCATTCTCGCTTTCTCGCGCGCTCTGGGCGAGTTCGGCGCGACCATCATGGTGGCGGGCAACATTCCCGGAGAGACTCAGACTCTCTCGCTCGCCATCTTTCAACTCGTTCAACTCGGTCGGGATCCCGAGGCCTATCGCCTGGCTGCCGTCACCGTGCTGGTGGCGCTCGTGGCGATCTGGCTCGCCGACCGGCTTTCGAGACGGCCTCGGTCGAAGTCCGTCGTTCTCCGATGATCCACGTCACCGTGCGGCTTCCGCTCGACTCTTTCGAGCTCGAGGTATCGCTCGACATGAAGGAGCCTATGACCGCTCTCTTCGGCCCTTCCGGCGTGGGGAAGACGTCGCTTCTCGAGACGATCGCCGGCCTCCGTCAGCCCGACGAGGGAGAGGTCCGGGTCGACGGTGAGCTGCTGTTCTCATCGAGGAAAAGAGTCTGGTTGCCACCGGAGCTGAGGCGCGTCGGTTACGTGCCCCAGGATGCTCTGCTCTTTCCCCATATGAGCGTTCGCCGCAATCTCGGTTTTGGAATGCGCGTCGGCGAAGGCTCGATCCCCTTCGACGCCGTGGTCGACGCCCTCGAGGTCGGCCACCTGCTCGATCGCGCGCCGAGGACCCTTTCCGGCGGCGAGCGGCAGCGGGTCGCACTGGGCCGGGCACTCCTGAGCGGACCGCGGCTCCTCCTGTTGGACGAGCCGCTCGCGGCGCTCGACGTCGGTCTCAAAGAGCGCATCCTCCCTTACCTTCATCGGGTGCGTGACCATCACCGCATACCGGCCCTGGTGGTGACTCACGATGTCTTCGAGGTTCTGACGCTATGCGACGAGGTCGTCGTCCTCGAGCGCGGCCGCGTCGTCGGCCGAGGAGCGCCCCGAGCGGTGCTCGCGCGGCCGGGCGAAGCGGGCGAGTTCTACCGCGGCCGCTTCGAGAACCTGCTCGACGTCCGAGTCGTCGCCCAGGAGCCGGAAGAGGGAATCACTCGAGTCCAGACAAGTGCGGGGCTCGAGCTCGTAATCCCTCATCGTCCCGACCCTTTGGGGAGGCAAGAGCTCGTCGGGATATTTGCGGAGGACGTACTCCTGGCGCGCAAGCCTCCCGAGGGTCTGTCGGCGCGGAACCTCATACCCGGCATCGTCGAGGCCGTCGACGAGCGCGGGGGAGTCGCGATGGTGCGCGTGGCCACGCCCGAGCCGATCTACGTGAAGCTGACGCACCGTGCCGTCGCCCAGCTCGGCCTCGAAGTCCGGACGTCGGTTCATCTGATCGTGAAGACGCATTCGATCCATCGTCTCGGGTGAGCCGGTCAGAAGGATCGACAGCCCTAGACCTGGTGCCCGTTCTTTGACGTTGAATGGCCCGTCGAACGTTATCCCTCCGGCCAAAAACCCTCATGTCGGCTCGAATCCGCCAAGAAGGCCACCCTCCTCCCTCCGCAGAGCGGTTGTCGATGATGGATTTCGTCTTTGCCCAGCATGGGCAGCGCAACGGTACCTGGCGGCTTCCCGCCGCAGGCCCCCTCCTGTCCAGCCGCTTACCGGCAGCGCAACCCCCTGGCCACGCCCCTCTATCAGCTGTTCGATACCTACTTTGAAACCCTCAAGCGCCAGTGGGAAGAGCGATTCGAGCGACGCTTCGGATTTTGGCGAGGCTTCTGGGATACCGCCGTCTTCTCGTACCTGGATCGTGGACTCTTCGAATCCGGTTCCGCCCGGGTCTTTTGTCCCGAGTGCCGCTATGAGTTCCTTGTTGCTTTCTCCTGCAAGGGCCGCGGGCTGTGCCCCTCCTGCGGGGCCAAGGGGTTTTCCTCGACGAGGGGTTGTGGCAACCGATTCCCTATGTGGACTCTCATAAGGCCGAGCTCCTCTTCCGGCACAAGGTTCTGGGACTTCTTCTAAACCGCGAGCTCATCACCCAGCCAGCGCATCGACCTGCTCTTGTCGTGTCGGAATTCGGGTTTTAACGTTCACAACCGCACCACCGTCTATCCCAGCGACTCCGAGGGGCTCCACAAGCTTGCTGTTATTTCATGCGGCCCCCGGTGAACCTCTCCCGCCTTCGTTACCACCGGGACTCCCAGCTCTTCCTCTACCATCCCAAAGCAGGACAAGTGGTCGACGACCTCGCCGACCCCATCGAGTTTTTTTGCGGTGGGCAGCCCTTCGAAGAAGCCCCGCAACATCTGATTCCTTCGAAGGAACCCGAGTGCGGACGATTGGCCCCCGTGCTCATCCATATCCCCGAACCCCACAAGCACCAGGTCCATTTCTATGGCGCCTACGCCAACCGCGTCCGCTCCAACTACCGGAGAGAGGATGCGAATCCACCGGGGCAGAACAACGACATCGCGCCTCCCAGGCGCGCTCTGAGCAAACGGTGGTCCGAGCTCATCTACCGCATCCATGAGGTCGACCCATTGATCTGCCTTCGTTGTGGCGCAAGAATGAAAATTCTCGCTTTCATCATCGAACCCGACGTCATCCGCCGAATCCTCGATCACCTCGACAGCGGAAGCCGCCAGCGAGCTCCCCCAAGTTCGACTCGAATCCATTAACAGCCCTTCAGGCGGATCTCTCGCAGGACGTTCAGTCCGATGCGGTCGATGCGAAGTAGGGCGTCCACCCGGCTTAACAGATAGAAAACACAAACACCTCAAAACACGACGTCTGCCGCCCGGCCGTACCTCTGCAAGTTTTTGAACCAATTTTCGTTGCTCTTCTCCCGCTAATTCTCATTTCAGCTTTCGTCCATCCCGAACAAGGCGCTCCAGCAGAGTGTGCCAGTCGATCTCCCGGAACCGGCGAGTTACGATTTCCTATCAGTTATCAGTTTCCATCGACCATGAGCTCCTGTCCGGCGCCTTCGAACGTGAGGAGAAGACTCACTCGGGTTCCTGCGTCCGGCCGCGGCGGCGGGTCTTGATGAAGGGTCCGTCGAGGCTGATGTTCTGGCACTCGGCATCGACGGCGCGCGGCTCGCCCTTGCTGAAGAAGAGCACCCGCACTTTCGCCACCTGGCGCAGGCCCTGGCGCTGTTCACGCTGGCGGTCGAACTCGTGCTGCATAGTGGCACCCGAAGGCTTCAATATAGATCGAGGACGCGGATGGTGTCGATGGGGTGCGGCAGGGAGGGAGGGGATTTTGCCGCGGCCCCTTTCTGCTATAAGTACCTGTCTCTCATGTCTCTTGCCATTGGAACGAGGCTCGGAGTCTACGAGGTTCGAGAGCCCATCGGCGCCGGTGGGATGGGAGAGGTCTGCCGGGCGACCGACACGAAGCTCGGAAGAGACGTCGCCCTCAAGGTGCTTCCCGAGGCGCTGCGGCGAGATGAGGAGCGTCTCCTCCGCTTCGAGCGCGAAGCGCGCGTTCTCGCGTCTCTGAACCATCCGGGCATCGCCACGCTCCACGGGCTCGAGCGCTCCGAGGACATCACTTTTCTCGTGATGGAGCTCGTCCCCGGGGAAACGCTCCAGGAGCGGCTCATGCGAGGTCCGCTCCTCATCGAAGAGGCGATGGACCTCTTCGTACAGATCGCCGAGGCGCTCGAGGCGGCGCATGCCGCAGGAGTCGTGCATCGGGATCTGAAGCCAGCCAACGTCAAGATCACACCTGCCGGCCGAATCAAGATCCTCGATTTCGGGCTCGCGAAGGCCTTCGCGGCGGAAGAGCCTTCGACGGACCTTTCCCACTCTCCGACCCTGACTCGAGACGCGACGCGGGCCGGGGTCATCCTCGGGACGGCGCCCTACATGAGCCCCGAGCAGGCCAAGGGGAGGAAAGCGGACAAGCGCGCCGACATCTGGGCGTTCGGCTGCGTCCTCTTCGAGGCGCTCTCCGGCAAGAGAGTGTTCGAGGGCGAATCGGTGGCCGACGTGCTCGCGAACGTCATTCACAAGGACCCTCCTTGGGAGGCCCTTCCCGCGGAGACACCTTGGCGGGTGCGCGACGTGTTGCGAAGATGCCTCGCGAAGAATGCCGACCTTCGCTTCCATGACATCGCTGACGCACGCCTGGAGCTCGAGGACGATTCTGCACCGGCTCCTTCACCGTCGCTGCTTCCAACTCCGCGATCCCGCGTGCCGCCCTGGCTCGTAGGAGCTCTGGGAGCGCTGTCGGGTTTGGTTTTGGGGCTCGGCGTCACGTTCTTTCGCGAGACAGAAGCGCCCCCGTCTCCCGTCCAGCGATTCGCCATCGCCCCTCCTTCGAGTGAGGGTCCGCTTCGGTTGGTGAACCCGACGATCTCGCGCGATGGCCGGCGCATCGTATACGTGGGCGTTCTCGGGGACCGGAGGCGGCTCTACCTGCGGGAGCTCGACCAGCTCGAATCGCGGGCGATCGAGGGAACGGACGGTGCTCACTCGCCGTTCTTCTCACCCGACGGCCTCTGGATTGGGTTTCTCGCCGACGGCAAGATGAAGAAAGTCTCCGTTCTGGGAGGGGCCCCGATCGACCTCTGCAATGCCTACGCCGAAGGACCGGGAGGCGCCTGGACGCTCGACGACACGATCTGGTTCTCGGGGAACTGGAACTCGGGGTTCCTCGAAGTCTCCTCGGAGGGTGGGGAGCCCGTCGCGGTGACGAGTCCGGATCGCGAGCGACGCGAGGTCGGGCATTGGTGGCCGGATTTTCTTCCCGACGGAACGCATGCCCTCTTCACCGTCTTCATGGACGACGGCTCTCACCGGATCGCGGTGATCGACCTCGGGACGGGACGCTGGACCCATCTGTTTCCCGGGATGCAGGGGCGGTACGAACCGAGCGGCCACGTCGTCTTCTTTCGCTCCGGCATTTACCAGTCCGTGCCATTCGATTCGTCCCGTTCCGAGGTCCAGGGAGGGGCCGTTCCCGTTCTGGATGGCACGCGGGGAATCTCACCCTTGGGCTCAGTCGAAACCTTCTTCGACGTGTCCGAGGCAGGGCTCGTCGTCAGTGTTCCTGGAGGCGCCGAATATCCCAGGGCGGTCTTGACATGGCTCTCCCTCGATGGCGACGTGGAGCCTTTGCCCTTCGGTGCGGCTGCCATCGGAAATTTTGACCTCGACCCGAGCGGACATCGCGCGGCGGTAACCCGCAACGACGGCGGGGTCGAGAGCCTCTGGATCTACGACTTCACGAGCGGGACGGAGGAGAAAATCACTCGGGAGTCGAACGACTTCCGCGCCCACTGGATGCCGGATGGCGCGCGTATCGTCTTCACGAGTTCGCGCCGCGGGCAGTACGACATCTTCGTCAAGCCCGCGGATGCACTCGGGGAAGAGGAGCTTCTCGTGGGCCGCGACGTCGACGAGTCCGCCGAAGCCCTTTCCCCCGACGGCCGGTGGCTGGCGCTCGCGGAGTATCTCGTCGAGACGGGTGAGGACATCGCCGTCCTCGACCTGAAGGCCGTTCCGGTCAATCTGGCCAATCCGCAAGGCGTCGAGCCCGTTCTCACCGTCCGGACCGCCGTAACGGACAGTGATGCGTCCTTCTCTCGGGACAGCGCCTGGCTGGCCTTTCGATCGCTCGCCTCCGGAAGATCCGAGATCTACGTCGAGCGGCTGCCCGATGGAGCGGGCCGCGTCCGGGTCTCAACGAATGGCGGCGACGAGCCCGCGTGGTCTCCGACGAGAGACGAGCTCTATTACGTCTCGGGAGATACGGTGATGGCAGTGGCTTATCGTGTCGTGGGGGGCGAGTTTCGGCCCGATGCTCCCCGGATTCTCGTGAAATTGCCCGAGCGGGCCTCCGTCGACGGCACGTTCGAGCTTTCTCCCGACGGCGAGAGGTTCCTGCTCCTGGTCGAGACCGGTGAGGACCCCTCGCCCACGGAGCTCCACGTCACGGCGAATTGGACCCGGACCCTCGGGCGCTGATCGAGCCCGGGAACCGCTCTGGTCTTCCGAAGGGCTTTGGCCGATCGCGTCGCAAGTTTCTTGAAGCGTCAAATTCCCCAGAGTTTGGCGCTTCGACCCGGCGCTCAGTGCCTTCTTCCCACGGAAACTGCGGGAAGACGAGAATCGCTCGCCTGGCGTGGTTCTTGCTTGGGCGCAAGAAGGGTTCGTGTATTCGAACCAGGAGGCTTCTCGTGAATCGTCACTGGAAGGCACCCGCACTGCTTCTTGTCGGCCTCATCGGCGTGCTGTTCGTCGCTCGGGCGAATGCCGCGGTCGAGGATCTCGACGTCAACACCATCTACGATCCGGCCCTGTACCGGGCTATGGAGTTTCGCTCCATCGGACCCTATCGAGGAGGCCGCGTGACCGCGGTCACCGGCGTTCCCCGCGAGCCCGAGACGTTCTACATGGGCTCGACCGGCGGGGGCGTGTGGAAGACGACGAACTCCGGCCTCGATTGGAGAAACGTCTCCGACGGGTTCTTCGAGGCTGCCTCGATGGGGGCGATCGCCGTCGCGGAGTCGGACCCGAACGTCGTCTACGCCGGCACCGGCTCGGCCTGCATCCGGGGCAACGTCTCGGCCGGGCTCGGCGTGTACAAGTCGGTCGATGCCGGCGCCACGTGGACCCACGTGGGGCTCAGAGATGCCGGACAGATCGGCCGTATCCGGGTTCATCCGAAGGACCCGAACCTGGTGTACGTTGCCGCGTTGGGCCACGGCTTCGGACCGAACGAAGAGCGGGGCGTCTTCCGCTCGAAGGACGGCGGCAAGAACTGGGAGAAAGTCCTTTACGCCAACGATTCCACGGGAGCCGCCGACCTCTCCATGGACGCGACGAATCCACGCGTTCTCTATGCCGCGCTCTGGCGCGCGGAGAGAAAGCCCTGGGCGATCCTCTCGGGTGGCGAGGAAGGCGGTGTCTACAAGAGCACCGACTCGGGAGACACCTGGACGAAGCTCGGGGGCGGGCTTCCCGAAGGGCTCGTGGGACGCATCGGGGTTGCCGTCTCGCCCGCCAATCCAGCACGGGTCTGGGCCCTGGTCGAGGCGGAGGAGGGCGGCCTCTTTCGCTCGGACGATTCCGGAAAGAGCTTCTCGCTGGTGAACCCCGACCGCCGGTTCCGAAGCCGTGCCTGGTACTACACCCACGTCCATGCTCATCCTCAGGACGAGAACACTTTGTTCGTGCTCAACACCGGCTTCTACAAATCCATCGACGGCGGGAAGACGTTCGAAGGCATCCCCGTTCCGCACGGGGACAACCACGACCTCTGGCTGAACCCCGAGAACCCGGACATTCTCATCAACTCGAACGACGGAGGTGCGAACGTCTCGAGAGACGGCGGCAAGTCCTGGTCGCCCCAGCTCAACCAGCCGACCGCCGAGTTCTACCGGGTGACCGTCGACCAGCAGTTCCTCTATCGCGTCTACGGCGCCCAGCAGGACAACTCGACGATCTCCGTTCCGAGCCGGACACGCTCACCCGGCATCACCCTCCAGCACTGGAGCGCCCTCGGCGGAGGCGAGAGCGGCCACATCGCCGTCGATCCGCGTGACCCCAACATCGTCTACGCGGGAAGCTACGGGGGGACGATCGATCGCGTCGATCTGCGCACCGGACACGTGAGGAGCATCATGGTCTACCCCCAGATGGCTCTCGGCAACGCCGCACGCGACCTCAAGTACCGCTTCCAGTGGAACGCGCCGATCCGGATCTCGCCGCATGACCCCGACGTCGTCTACATGACCTCGCAGCACGTTCACCGTACCAGGAACGGAGGGCAGAGCTGGGAGGTGATGAGCCCGGACCTCACCCGCAACGACGCCGAGAAGCAGGATTTTCCTGGCCATCCCATCACCAACGATGCTACCGGCGTGGAAGTCTACGACGTGATCTTCGCGTTCGAGGAGTCGCCGCACGAGCCCGGCGTCCTCTGGGCGGGCTCGGACGACGGACTCGTGCACCTGTCGCGGGACGGCGGAAAGAGCTGGGCCGACGTGACTCCCGATGGGCTTCCCGAGTGGAGCACGGTGAACGCGATCGAGCTCTCGGCACACGCGCCCGGACGGGCATTCGTCGCTGCGTATCGCTACCGCTCCGACGACTTCCGACCTTATATTTACCGGACCAATGACTACGGCGCGAGCTGGATACTCCTCACCGACGGCAAGAACGGGATTCCCGCGAATCACTTCACCCGCGTCGTCCGCGAGGATCCCGACCGGAAGGGCCTCCTCTACGCCGGGACGGAGTTCGGGCTCTACGTTTCCTTCGACGACGGCGCCCACTGGCAGCCGCTGCAGCTCAATCTGCCCGTCACTCCCGTGACCGATCTCGCCGTCCATCGCAAGGATCTCGTGGTCGCGACCCAGGGCCGCTCCTTCTGGATCCTCGACGATCTGACTCCGCTCCATCAGATGACGACCGAGCTCCGTGGGACGAGCGCGCACCTTTTCGCTCCGCGCGACGCCTACCGCGTAGAAGTGCAGGGCGTGGGAGGCGGCCAGGGCGCCTCGGCGGTGTGGGATCGTCTTCTCGCCGCCTGGATCCCGCGGGGCTGGGTCGGGAGAAACCCGAATTCGGGCGCCGTCATCTACTCGTACTTTGCGAGAAAGCCCGAGGGCGAGGCGAGGATGGAGATTCTCGATGCGTCCGGAGCCGTGGTACGAACCGAGACGCTCGAAGTGAAAGACGGAATGAATCGATTCGTCTGGGATCTCCGTTATCCGGGCGCGAATCTCCTGAAGGGCGTCGTTCTCTGGGGCGGGGACGCCGACGACGGCCCGAAAGCGGTCCCCGGGACCTACCAGGTGCGGCTCACTTCGGGCTCCTGGTCCGAGACGCGGTCGCTCACCGTGCGGAAGGATCCCGACCTCGATGTTACCGAAGCCGATTTGAAGGAGCAGTTCGATCTGCTCATCGAGATTCGCGACCGGATCACCGAGGCTCACGACGCGCTCGGGAAGATCCGGGACGTCCGGAGCCAGGCGAGTGCCATCGCTGGGCGCATGAAGGACGACGAGGTCAAGAGTGCCGCCGACGCTCTCGCGACCAAGCTCGGCGCGGTCGAAGAGAAGCTCACCCAGGCCAAGTCGACGAGCCGCCAGGACCCGATCAATTTCCCCGGACGGCTCGACAACCAGCTCGTGTACCTCTATGGCGCAATCGAAGAGCAGGACGACAGGCCCACCGACAGCGCCCGGGCGCGCTTCGCCGAGCTCGCGGGCGAGCTCGACGGATGCCTGGGCGAGCTGCGAGCAGTCCTCGACTCCGACGTCGCGGCATTCAACGACCTCGTGAAGCGCAAGGGAGCGTCCGCCATCTTCGTCACCGGCTCGTGACATGACGGCGCTTCTCTTCGTTCTCCTCGCGGCGAGCCAGGCTCCCGTCACCGAGGAAGACGCGCCTGCGAAGACCGTCGCCATCCCGGCGCGATCCGAGAGCGGACGACTTCAAGTCCTCGCGGTCGAGACGACCGATCCCGTGGTCATCGACGGCGTCCTCGATGATTTCGTCTGGCGCGTCGCCCTGCCCGTGTCGGGATTCGTCCAGGCGGAGCCCTACGAAGGCGATCCCGCCACTGAGGATACCGAGGTCCGGGTGGCGTTCGACCGCAAGAACCTCTACATCGCTGCCTTTTGCCATGACCGTGACCCATCGGGCATCGTCGTCAACGACATCCGGGAGGACTTCGTCGCCGGAGAACAGGACAGCTTCGAGATCGTTCTGGACACCTTCTACGACCGTCGCAACGGATTCGTCTTCATGACCAACCCCGAGGGGGCCCGGGCGGACCAGCAGATGGCGAACGAAGGTCGCGAGGTGAACGCGAGCTGGGATGCGGTCTGGTTCGTGCGTACCAGCCGATCGGAGCTGGGCTGGATCGCCGAGATCGCCATCCCGTTCAGCGCGCTCCGGTTCGATCTCGAGAGCGTCCCGGTCTGGGGGATCAACTTCTCCCGCCGCATCCGGAGGAACAACGAGATCGACTTCTGGTCACCCGTACCGCGAGCCTACACCTTGAACCGCGTGTCGCTCGCGGGAGAGCTGGCCGGTCTCGGCGAGAGCCGTCCGGGGCGGGATTTCCGGGTCAAGCCCTACGTGGCCGGCGCAACCGTGCGTTCGACGGGAGGGGAGTCGTTCGCCAAGGACGGAAACGTCGGAGTCGACGTCAAGTACGGCATCACCCGCGCGCTCACCCTCGACGTCACGGTGAAGCCCGACTTCGCTCAAGTCGAAGCGGACGTGCAGCAGGTGAACCTCACCCAGTTCAGCCAGTTCTTCCCCGAGAAACGGGACTTCTTTCTCGAGAACTCGGGCATCTTCTACGTCGGCGACGCCGCCCGGAACAACCGGGTGACGTACCTCTCGCCTCAGGCCGACACCGACCTCCTGCTTTTCTTCTCGCGCCGCATCGGTCTGACCGAGGAGGGCGCTCCGATCCCGATTCTCGCCGGTGGACGGGTGACGGGGAACGTCGCCGGACTTTCCATCGGTGCTCTCACCGTCCAGACCGAGCGGACTCTAAGGGAGCCGGAGAACAACTTCAGCGTGGTGCGAGTGCGCAAGAACGTTTTCTCTAACTCCGACTTCGGCGCCATCGCCATGTCGCGCCAGTCGGCCGATGCGAGCTCGGACTACAACCGGGTCTACGGGCTCGACTCGACCATCCGCTTCTTTGGCAACATCGACTGGAGCACCTACTACGTCAAGACCGACACCCCCGGGTTCGAGGATGGCCAGTACGCGTTTCGCTCCACCGTCAACCGAGAGGGGAACTTCTTCCACATCAAGACCGGATACATGTCGATCGGCGACCACTTCAACAACGACCTCGGGTACTACCGCCGCATCGGCGTTCGGAAATACATGCTCGACAGCGGCGTGCGACCGCGGCCGGCGAGCTTTCAGAAGAAAGGGATTCGGGAGATCCACCCCCACGTCGTCTGGAACATCTTCACCGATCACTCGGGAGAGATGGTGGCGAAGGCGATGCATTCCGGGGTCACGTTCTTTTTCAACAACGGAGGGCACAGTCAGATCGCGGTGAATCCCACGTTCCAGCTCCTCGACCGGCCGTTGCGCCTGCACCCCGACTCTCCACCCATTCCGCCGGGCGGCTACTCCTGGACCACCTACGTCTGGGACATCACCTCCGATCCCAGCCGGGTGCTCTCGGGAAGCGCCGGGGTTACTCTCGGCGGGCTCTGGAGCGGGACCCAGCGCGCCTTCGATGGCACCATCACTTACAGACCCGCGTACAAGTTCTGGGTGAGTCTCCGGATGGACCGGACGGCGGCGAAGCTCGAGGTGCCGGTGACCGACTTCGTCACTACTCTCTGGACGACGCGGGCGAACTACTCGCTCTCGACCAACGCCTTTCTCGACTCGCTCATCCAGTACGACGCTGCCCGCTCGCTCTTCAACGCCAATATCCGGTTCAACTTCACCTACAGGCCGCTGAGCGACATCTTCATCGTATATAACGAACAGCGCTTCGCGACGGCCGAGAACCCCGTCCCTGCCGGAAGAGGGCTCATCGTGAAGTTCACCCGCATGTTCTCGTTCTGACCGCCGCTCAACGATAAGACGAATCATCGGGTGCGTCGGTCCAGAGCGGAGAGCTGTTTCGGGAACTAAGGGAGCTCGAGCGCGGGCTCTCCGAAGAGGCGGCAGACCGAGTGCCGCTCGAAGTGGCAGGCGCAACGACGCGGTACTAGCCCAGAGTCGCCAGGAGACCGGGCGCTTCCCGGTGCTTCGTCGCCTGTTCGTAGCCGTAGGCGATGCGGATCAGCACCGGCTCGCTCCACGCCTTCCGAAGAAGGAGATGCCGGCGGGCAAGCCCGATACGAAACCCATCGGGATCGTGATATCCGGGTAGCCGGCGATGGCAGCCGGGCCCGCGCTCGAGCCGCCCTCTAGACGATCCCCGAGGATGTGGTCCGTGAGCCAGCCGGGATCCCGGGTGGGAGCGACGATCGCGTCGAGGTTGTGCTCGTTCATCAAAGCGTCGATCCCGTCCTCGCGCGTGCGGCGCTGGATCGTGCGGACGGCGTGGAGATACGCGTCGTCTTCGAGGCTCCCCGTCTCCTGCGAAGCAACGAGCCTCTCCTGTCCGAAGTAGGGCATCTCGCGGTCGGCGTGCGCCTCGTTGAACGCGATGATCTCCTCCAGGTTCCTAACGGGCGCGCCATCGCCGAGTCTCTGGAGGTACCGGTGGATCCCGTCCTTGAACTCGTAGTTGAGGACGGTCGTCGGCAGTTCGTCGTACCACTCGCTCAAGTTCGGCAGGTCCGCCGGGTCGACCACGACTGCTCCGGCGGCTCTCATGTCTTCGACAGCTTGGTCGCGACCACGCGAGCATCGAAGCCGGGAAAGTTGCGGGCGACGCCGATGCGCGCACCTTCGAACGTTCGGTTCGAGCACGTGATGCCCCGACGATGGTCGCGCATCATCCACGGTCTTCCCCTTCCACAGAGTGAGGGTGTGCTCATCGATGAGGCCAACGACCGCGTGTTGCTGCGTATCCTTCCGGACGAGACACGTGGGGAAGAGTGGTGGTGGTATGCCGCTTCGAAAGGAGAGTTGCTCGAACGTCTCGATCCGAAGAGGCTCGAGGAGGGCTATCCCGTCGACCTGCGCCGCCTGACCGTTGGATCTCTGCTCCTCGGACAATGGGAGTCGGAGACCGCATCCCGATTCCGTGTATTGACGCCCGAGCTCGCGACGATCTTCAGCCGAGAATTCACCCGCCGACTGGAGGACCCGGCGCCGCGAACCTCGAGCATTGCCTCGGTGACAGCCGCTGGATTCGCGATTGCACAAAAAGAGGCCGGTGAGCTCGTGGACTTCGCGGTGACACCCCTCGATGGCCGATTCCTCGTGACCGAGGCGGGCCGGAGGCCGGCGCCTCTTCCGGAAGACCTCTTCGCCAACGCGCCGGAGCTCGAGCTTCCGCTTCTAGGCACGATCGACCTCGGAGGGTCGAGGGGCGAGGAGTTGGGCCGCATCACGGATTTCGACATCGATGGCAAGGGTAGATTCGGGTTCGTTCCGTGCGAGCCGACTCGTCGGTCCCTGAAAGTGGTGGACCAGAAGGGAAGTGTCGTTGCCGATGTCCCGATCGAGCTGGCCTACGGGACGGCCAGTTGCTTTCTCGTCGCCTGGCTCGCGGAAGACACTTGGGTGGTTGCGGCGCGGAACCCGGGCGGAGACCTCGCGAGACCCATTGCCGTCGACATCCACACACGGCAAGTCCGAACCTTCGCCACATTGGAGGGTGCTTACCTCTCTTCGCTGCGTGGGGCGAAAGGTCGAGGGGTATTGATACTTCACGGACTCTCCGGCGTCCTTCGTTATCTCGATCCGCAGGGTGACGAGCTCGTCCATCTCCTGAAGGACAACAATGACGAACGCGCGCTGTTCAGCCCCGAGGATATGGACGGGATTCCCGACGGCGGGTTCGCCGTCTTGGATGTCATTCGGCACGTCGTCCAACGCTTTGGCTCGGACGGCGGCTACATCGACGCTATCGATCTCGAGTCGGTGCTCGGCAAGGAGCCAGGCTACCCGGCGACCCTTGCCGCCTCTCCCGACGGCAGGTTCGCGATCTGGGATTTCAGCGCCGAACGCCCCCTGATCCTCCTCACGAACGGTGGAGCGCTCCTCGCCGAGTGGATGCCGACGTACGAGGATGGGAGCTTCACGGGCAACTTGCAGGATCTCCGGTACGGCCCCGACGGCAGGCTTTGGGCAACCGACGGCGAAGCTTTGCTACGGTTGAACAACGACGGCGTCGTGGATGCCGTCGTCGGTCGACGACCCGAAAAAAACCAGCTCACGGAAGTGAGCGCCGCAGTCCGCGACGCCGGGGGGAAGTTCTACCTCCTCGATCGCCGCACGGCTTCCATCCACGTCTTCGACCCGGACGGCACGTTCTCCCATCGCTGCGACCCGGCGCCCGGGGACCTCGACGAGCAGCTCGACTCCGCTCAGCTTTCCGTGTCCGGCGACGGCACCGTCTATCTCTCGAACAGAGACCGAGACCTCTATCTCCTCTTCGACGCGGACGGGCAAAGGGTGGAAAGACGACCGACCCGGCTCGACACCATCGCGGAAGACTGGTACGCGCAGCCCAAAGGGTCGGATCTCTGGATCACGACGATGGAAGACTTGTTCTTGACGGACACCACCGGCAACTTCGTCCACCGAATCCGCCGTCACGGTGATCGCACCTGGCTCGACTCACCGAACGCGGCGGCAGTTGCGAGCGACGGCACCGTGGCCCTTCTCACCGGAGAAAGAGGATTTAGCTCGGAGGAGGCGAGTCTGGGAGTCTTCACCACCGACGGTGAGGCGGTTGCCACGCGACACTTCCCGGGGCTCGATCGTTTCGCATCCATCGCCTTCGACGCCGATGTCATCGTGCTGGGGACGGGGAACGAGCTCTTGATCCGCGACCGCGGCGGCGAGCCGCTCGGCCGGTTCGTGCCCGATTCCGGCTACGACCGCGGCCATTGGAGCCACTTTTTAAGCGACGAGGGTCGGGAGCTCCAACTTCTGGACACTTCCGCCAGGCGAGTCTACCGATACGACCTCTCGGCGCTGAGGTAGTCTTCGTACTCCTGCAAGCGGATAGATTCCAACTGATGCTAAGGGTGAAACTGGCGAAACCGCCAGTAGTGCTTCCGAAAGGTATCCTGTCGGGGGTCCACGGCCAGAACTACCGGCCTTTCGTCAGCTTCCGGTCCGGGTGGCGGTTCCAGCGCCGGCACGAGCACCGCCTTCTCCTCTGCGCGAACTGGCGTTTCCGGCGCCAAGGCGCTCAACGGGTGTCGTACGGTGTGTATCGCATTGGGTACCGATGGACGGTGCCGATCTCGTTCAGCAGCTGCGCCACGTAGCTCTTCCCCCTCGATGTCTTGCGTGCGTTTGCCCGTCCAACACCTTTCTGGCCCGCCCCGAGTCCCTCGAGGGCGCGGCGGGCGACGTTGGGCTCCCCGTCAACATAGGAATTCGAATCGACGCCGACGCGAGGTCCTGCGTCCAGACGAGCGGGCCGTCGAGCTCGGATTGCAGGAAGGGAAGAGCGCGCTCATCGTCGCTCCCACCGCGACGGGGAAGTCCTCCATCGGGCGCGAGGTCGTCCGAAGCGCACTCGAGAGCGGGAGACCCGGGGCCGCACGCCTGCCTCGTGCCGCTTCGCTCGCTCGCGAGCGAAGCCTACGACGGGTTTCACGGCCTCCAGGAGTCGGGAGTTTACAGTAACATGATCGGATTAGGGATGAGGATCGGACCAGCGGGATGAAAAGACGAGATTTCATCAAAGGCGCGGTCGCACTGCCGGTACTTATCACCGGATGCGCGCGGGATGGTCATGGCCCGGGTGCCGATGTGTCCGCTCGCGCGCCGCGCGTACGCCCCGGTGATGCTGGCTGGCCATCCGGAGAGCAATGGGATGGATTGAGGCGTGCCGTCGGGGACAGGTTGATCGAGATTGAGTCGCCGCTAGCCGCGTGTCGTGTCACGCCCGATGGTACCGCCTGCACAGAGTTCTTCAAGCAACTCGAGAATCCGTACTTCATCGGCGATAACCCCGCGCTCACACAGACGTCCGGATGGGCGGGTGCGTGGACCTCCAAGCCCAGCGTCTACGCCGTCGCCGCTGCAGACGCTGCAGACGTTGCCGCCGCGGTGGACTTCGCGCGCGAGCACAACTTGCGCGTCGTGATCAAGGGTGGCGGGCATAGCTATCAGGGTCGGTCGTGCTCGGAAGATTCGCTGTTGATATGGACGAGGGCGATGAACCAAATCGCGATGAGCGAGGACTTCGTGCCGAACGGATGCGAAGGAACGGTTGCACCGCAGCCGGCAGTATCCGTTGGCGCGGGTGCGATCTGGATGCAGATCTACGAGGCAGTGACGACACAGGCGGGTCGGTACGTCCAGGGTGGCGGCTGCACAACCGTTGGCGTTGCCGGTCTGGTTCAAAGTGGTGGGTTTGGCAGCTTCTCCAAGAACTACGGCCTCGTCGCGTCGGGACTTCTGGAAGCCGAGGTCGTGACAGCCGATGGCGTCATCCGGATCGCCAACCCCTGTACGAATCCGGAGCTTTTCTGGGCGCTCAAGGGCGGTGGTGGTGGCAGCATGGGCGTCGTTACCCGGGTCACGCTGAAGACCCGCGAGTTACCGGAGTTCTTTGGTGCCGTTTCCGGGCGCATTCGGGCGCACTCCGACGCTTCGTACCGAACGCTCATCGGGCGTATCGTCACTCACTACAACGACCGCCTGTTCAACCCGCACTGGGGAGAACAGATCAGGTTCGAGACGGGCAACATCCTCGGGCTGCACATGATGTTCCAGGGCCTTCGTCAGGAACAGGCCGAGGACGTCTGGGAACCATTCGCGACTTGGGTTCAGCGTAGGCCGCAGGATTACACGGTCGAGGATCCGATCGTCGCGGTTGCTGCACCTGCGCGCCGACTGTGGGACGCCGGGTTTCTCAGGCAGTTCGCGCCGCAGGCCATCGTCGCGGACGACCGGCCCGGTGCCCCGCCTGGGAATATCCTGTGGGCAGGAGACCGTGAACAAGCGGGTCAGGTTTTGCATGGGTATCGCTCTGCCTGGATCCCCGCGTCGCTTCTCGACGAAGAGCGACGATCTACGCTGGTAGATGCACTGTTTACTGCCACCCGGCTCTGGGAAGTTTCTCTTCACGTCAACAAGGGACTCGCTGGAGCACCGGCGACTGAGATCGCCGCAGCTCGCAACACCGCGATGAACCCGGCAGTACTGGATGCCTTCGCTCTCGCAATCGTTGCCGGTGAGGGACCCCCTGGGTTTCCAGGGATTGCAGGCAAAGAGCCCGACCTGGCCACAGCTCGCGACAGAGCTGGTACTATCGATCGGGCCATGGATGCCCTGCTCGAAGTGGTCGACGGGCCAGGTTCATACGTATCGGAGAGCGACTATTTTGAATCCGACTGGCAGCTTTCGTTCTGGGGTTCGAACTATCCACGACTCGCCGCCGTCAAGCGCGCGTACGATCCAGGCGGTCTGTTCTTCGTCCATCACGGTGTTGGCAGTGAAGGGTGGAGTGCTGACGGATTCACGCCGATGACTGCTAACTAGTCGGATTCGGGGGCTGCTTCCCGTACGGCTGCGGCAGGAATGCCGCCGTATGGAAGACGAGCACGCCATTCGACAAGAGGCTCCCGGCGCTCGCCTTGTTCATGATTTCCTCGTATCCCCGGTGCGAAACGCGCCCTGATTCGCAAGGAAGAGCCGCCGCGCCAGCGTTTGACGAGACTCTCCGCGATGGAGCGGAAGCTGGACGCACTGCCGCCTCGTTGATTCTCTGCCGACGACGATGGCACGATGGTCCATGGGGACCTTCCTCGCTCTGGACTCGTGTACGCGCATCAGCTCAACCTCTCGATTGGAGGACTCATCTCCGATCTGGAGCTGATCGCCGAAGCAAGGGATAAGGGGATACCTTCGCCGACGCGTCTCGTCGACGAACCCGATGCGAAGGGGCACGGACTGCGGGTCTTGGCTGCGCTGGCTCAGGCCGAAACCTGCTCGAACGAAAATGAGGGAATCTCCGTGCGTTCGCTGGCGTGCTCGATCGTGATGCCACAGATCTTCCCTTCAGCATCGATTTCCAGCAAGGTATTTTCGTCCAGATCCCGCGTTTCTGCCGCGTCGACCGGCCGGAACTCGATGTAAAGAGTATCCGTGTCTTTGAAATATTTGACTTTCATGGCTCGAACGAACGATCGAAGAAAGCGTTATGCACGGTTTCACCGTCTTCCAACCGCATAACCCGCGAGTACTTTCCATCCATTTCGGAAATCGCACCCCACCGGCGGATCCGGCCGTCCTTTTGAATCACTTCCTTCACGGGATGCTTCATCACCTGTTCGATCCATTCGAGACGGATCGTAGCCCGATCGGGCCGTTCCCGCATGACTTCGAAGTATTTCGTGAACTTCACAAGCTACCGGGGGGATTGTACATTCAAGGGAGCTCTTCGCACGATTCGACGCGCTCTGCACAGTAAGGATAGTGAGTGAATGGGCCGCTACGTGCTGGGTTTCCACGAGATCGACCAGACGCAGGTCGCGGTCGTTGGCGGCAAGGGGGCGCACCTGGGAGAGCTTTCGCGGATCGAAGGCGTTCCCGTGCCGGCTGGCTTCTGCGTGACGACGGACGCCTTCCAGCGGATCCTGGCCGAAGCGCCGTCGATCGACGAGCGGCTCGATCGGCTGTCGCGCCTGAAGCCGGACGACGGGGAGGCGATCCACGCGCAGAGCGCTGAGATCCGTCGGACCCTCGAAGGGATCGCCATCCCCGACGATGTGGCCGCGGCGATCACCCGCTCGTTCGCCCGGCTTGGCGAGGAAGCCCCCTACGCCGTCCGATCCAGCGCGACGGCATCTGCATAACGGTGAAAAGAGTCAGTTCTTTGTGCGCGCGGGTAGTACGACGCAGGAGTTGAGCACGAAGGACGCCGTCGACTACATCAGGACGCACTGGAGCGCCAAATAGTATACTGATGCTACAGTAATTCTCGAAAATTGAGAAGTACTGTGCTAATAGTGTACTATGCAACTCCGAAGCGCCAAGGGACGCCAGCGTCTTTCCGAGGTTCTCCAGCGGAACCCAGACCTTATATCGGTCCGCGAGGCCGCAGCGACTCTCGGAGTTTCTTGGGGAGAAGCGTCGAAGCTGCTTGCCCGTTGGGCTGCGCAGGGATGGCTAAAGCGCATCCGTAGAGGTCTTTACGCGCCAATCCCGCTGGCAGCGGCGTCCAGTGAACAGGTTCTAGCCGACCCGTGGATCCTGGTGCCGCGGCTGTTCGAGCCGGCATACGTCGGTGGCTGGACTGCCACGGAACATTGGGGCTTCACGGATCAACTCTTTCGCAGCGTTTGCGTTTTCACGGGGAAACCCGTTCGAAAAGCCGACGTCACGATTCAGAGCATCCCGTTTCATTTGAAGCACATTCCCGAGAGCGCTCGCTTCGGTCTCGCGGTCGTATGGAGGGATAACGTCCGGGTTGCGGTATCGGATCGAACGAAGACGATTGTAGATATTCTGGATGATCCATCCGCGGGCGGTGGGATACGTCACGTCGCTCTTTGCCTGGAGAGTTACGTTCGCTCCGAGGACTTCGAGCCAAAGCGCCTCCTCAGCTACGTCGAGAAGCAGGGCAACGGCGCTGTGTTCAAGCGGTTGGGTTATCTGATGGAACGATTCGACGGGCTGGACGCGAAACTCGCGGCACAGTTCCGGCGGCGGCTCACGAAGGGGAATTCGAAGCTCGATCCGTCTCTTCCCGCTGACAAGCTCGTCACCAGATGGCGGCTCTGGGTTCCCTCGGGTTGGGCGGCATCGCGCACATGATCACCAAGCAAGAGATTCTCGATTTTGCGGGAGACTGGTCTCTCGGACCGAACGTAGTCGAGAAGGACTATTTCATTGGCTGGCTGCTCGCGAAAATTTACGAGCATCCAGATCTCGCGTCGAGCTTCATCTTCAAGGGAGGCACCTGTCTCAAGAAGTGCTACTTCGAGACCTATCGCTTCTCTGAAGACCTCGACTTCAGCGTCACGAATGTGGAGCTTCTCGATGAAGGGAGGCTCGTGGAGATGTTCCAGGGCGTCGTCTCTAGCCTGTACGAAGAAACCGGCATCGAGGCACGTCCCCAGGACCTGCGCTTCGAGATTCTTGAAAACCCCAGGGGAGGCCGCTCTTGTGAGGGGAGAATCTATTACCTCGGCCCACTTCGGATGGAACGGGGCGGCCGCGCCAGGGTGAAGCTCGATCTAGCGGCGGACGAGCTCGTGACGAACGATCCCGTTGCGATGCCGATCTCTCATCCCTATTCTGACGCTCCGGCGCCGCCTCGATCCGCGGGTGGCGGGACCCGTGTCCGTCTTCCTTGTGAACATTCTTAGT
Source organism: Vicinamibacteria bacterium (assembly GCA_035457705.1). Classification (GTDB taxonomy): domain Bacteria; phylum Acidobacteriota; class Vicinamibacteria; order Marinacidobacterales; family SMYC01; genus DASPGQ01. The sequence continues at coordinate 8,347 of DATIBD010000095.1, read as the reverse complement.
CGTAAAGGATGAATTCCTCGCGCGTATCTTCCAGCCGGGTAGAGAGGCACTTCGGACACCGGGGCTTGGCCCGAAAGGTGAAGCGGCCGCCACATCGGCAGGACCCGGCGAAACGCTGCACTTTTCGCGCATATGTCGCCTCGGAAATAGCCGGACCAGTGTAGGTGTCCTTGACCGCTTGGTCGTGTCCGGCGGTAGCGACGCAATAGGGCGCTTCGAGACCTTTCAGGTACTGAAGGTGAACCTCACCCAGTTCATCAAATGACACCTGCTTAGCCTTGCCGCAGCGGGTGCAGCGCAGAACGTGGAAGACGAAGCCCCCTCCCAGGTTGACTCTAAAGCGGTGCCGGCACTCCTTGCATGCTGCACGGTAGCTCAAGCCCACAGGTTCCTCGCGGCGCATCCGGACCGGATGGATCCCAGCGCGGACGGACTCGCTGCCTGCCGCTGGGGAACTCTTTCTATTTGTCCGGGAGTAACTGGTTAGATCGTACCCTGCAAAGTCGGGGCTGCACAACCGCAGAGCGCATCCACTCCACTCTTGAAAGAGGTGCACTGTCATGTTCCACTTGAACCATGGTCCGTATGACGTTCCTGGCAGCGGGGACTTCCTTCGTACTGGCGGTGTCGTCGTTTGCTCAGACCTTCACGGCGAAGGTCGATCGCGTCTCGGACGGGGACACGTTCACCGTCTACGACCGTACCGAGCAGATGAGGATCCGCCTTGAAGGGGTCGTGTGCTCCGAGGAGAAAGCGACATTGCGCCGTGCTCAAGATTGATCGAGACAAACAGATTTTCTCGTTGCTCGACACGCCAACGCTGGCCGATGTGTCTATCACAGAACGGTACGATCTGCAGGAGTTTATTTCCAACAGCCCTAACGAGTTCTTCACGGAGATCGGCCAGGAGTTGTTCTTGCTCGGAAAAGAGGTCGAGGCATCGAAGAACGTGCAGGATCGTATTGACCTACTGGCGGTGGACAAGGAAGGCACCTGCGTTGTGATCGAACTCAAGAGAGGCAATCACAAGCTGCACATGCTTCAGGCAATCTCCTACGCAGGGATGATCTCGCAGTGGGAACCGGACGATTGTTTGCAGCTGCTAAACGACGAACGACAAGAGGAGCTCTCGAACTTCCTCGAAGTGGAGCGCGAAGACATCAACCGCCAGCAACGCGTTCTCCTGGTCGCTGAGTCGTACGACTACGCTTTGCTCGTCGCCGCGGAATGGCTTAGTGAGCGATACGGTGTAGACATCATTTGCTGTCGAATCGCCTTGGCGAAGGACTCGGCGAGTGACTCTGAATACCTTGTATGCTCGAATGTCTTTCCGGCACCTGAACTCGCAAAGGAAGCTGTTTCACGAGGTCGGGGGCGAGGTGGCGCCAGCAAGGTCGGTTGGCCCGATTGGGAGGCTGCGCTGTCCGGCATTACGAACAATGCGGTTATTTCGTATTTCAGACAGGAGCTCGCAAAGGGTAGGGAAGCGTATCGTCCCAAGCGGCTCCTCCACTATCGTCTTGCTGGTAAGCGAAGGTGGTTCGTGAGCGCCCGGGAGAAGAATGCCTACGTATGGCAACAGGGACGATTCGAGAACGATGTCGAGTTCTGGAAGCATGGATTGAGCGAGTCGGATGATGTGAAGCCGGTGAAGAACGGAGCGTGTCTGCGACTGTTCCTGAACACCGCTGAACACTTCCAGTTCTTTCACGAGGCTGCGACACAGAAGCTGCAACCAACTGAGTGGCTTGATGGATTGTCTGGAGGCGACTTGGAGGAAGTGGAGCAGGAATGACCAGCGAAGGTTACCGTCGGCTCCTAAGCGCATCGAGGAGGTTCCTTTTCTGAGAGGATCCGCTCAAGGAAAAGCCGCATTCCCGCGACTGGAAATCGACCTCGTAAAGCCGACAGAGATGTCGTGCGTTCTGTGGCGCTCGATATGCTGGGAGAGCACGGCATCGAGCGGGCTTCGGTGGATCCGTTCGCGATCGCGGATGCGCATCGTCGTTCAGTCGAGCGACGAGCTCGAGGGTTCGTTCTCGGGATGCCTTCTCCGGGTCGGTGCTTCCTTCGGAATCCTTTACTCGACGGGCATCCAATCTTTGGACGCAACCGGCCGTTGGGTGGCTTCCTCTACGATCGCTTCGGGCTGAGCGTTGCCTTCACCTGGCGCGCCGTCGTGCTCGCGAGCGCAGTCGTGGCATTTCCCCTTCTGGTGCGAACCGTGCGAACGTCGTTCGAGGAGATCGACCCTCGCCTCGAAGCAATCGCCCGAACGCTGGGAAGAGGCCGGCTCGGCGTGTTCTTCACCGTGAGTCTCCCCCTTGCCTCGCGGGGTATCCTCGCCGGGCTCATTCTCGCTTTCTCGCGCGCTCTTGGCGAGTTCGGCGCGACCATCATGGTGGCGGGCAACATCCCTGAAGAGACTCAGACGCTCTCGCTCGCCATCTTTCAACTCGTGCAGCTCGGTCGCGATCCCGATGCCTATCGCCTGGCTGCCGTCACCGTGCTGGTGGCGCTCGTGGCGATCTGGCTCGCGGACCGGCTTTCGAGACGACCTCGGTCGAAGTCCGTCGCTCTCCGATGATCCACGTTACCGTGCGGCTTCCGCTCGATTCTTTCGAGCTCGAGGTATCGCTCGATCTGAACGAGCCGATGACCGCCCTCTTCGGCCCCTCCGGCGTGGGGAAGACGTCGCTTCTCGAGACGATCGCCGGCCTCCGTCAGCCCGCCGAGGGAGAGATCCGGATCGACGAGGAGCTGTTGTTCTCATCGAGGAGAAGAGTCTGGTTGCCACCGGAGCTGAGGCGCGTCGGTTACGTGCCCCAGGATGCTTTGCTCTTTCCCCACATGAGCGTTCGCCGCAATCTCGGTTATGGAATGCGCGTCGGCGAAGGCTCGATCCCTTTCGACGCCGTGGTCGACGCCCTCGAGGTCGGCCACTTGCTCGATCGCGCGCCCAGGACCCTTTCCGGCGGCGAGCGTCAACGGGTCGCACTGGGCCGGGCTCTCCTGAGCGGACCGCGGCTCCTCTTGTTGGACGAGCCGCTCGCGGCGCTCGATGTCGGTCTCAAAGAACGCATCCTTCCTTACCTTCATCGGGTCCGCGACCACCACCGCATACCGGCCCTGGTGGTAACTCACGACGTCTTCGAGGTTCTGACGCTATGCGACGAGGTCGTCGTCCTCGAGCGCGGGCGCGTCGCCGGCCGAGGGGCGCCCCGAGCGGTGCTCGCGCGGCCCGGCGAAGGGGGCGAGTTCTACCGCGACCGCTTCGAGAACGTGCTCGACGTCCGAGTCGTCGCCCAGGAGCCGGAAGAGGGAATCACTCGAGTTCAGACAAGTGCCGGGCTGGAGCTAGTAATCCCTCATCGTCCCGACCCTTTGGGCAGGCAGGAGCTCGTCGGGATATTTGCGGAGGATGTTCTCCTGGCGCGGAAGCCTCCCGAAGGCCTGTCGGCGCGGAACCTGATACCCGGTATCGTCGAGGCCATCGACGAGCGCGGGGGAGTCGCGATGGTGCGCGTGGCCACACCCGAGCCGATCTACGTGAAGCTGACGCACCGTGCCGTCGCCCAGCTCGGCCTCGAAGTCCGGACGTCGGTTCATCTGATCGTCAAGACGCATTCGATCCATCGTCTGGGGTGAGCCAATCGGGGTGGTGGGTATCAGCGCGATATCGGGAGTCTCAGGGTAAACTCCGTTCTCTTTCCGAGCGCGCTCGTCACCGAGATGGTGCCCGATAAGCTTGAACGATACGGTAGCAGATTATAGCCCCAGACCGGTGCCCGCTGGTAGTGCACAGCATGGGCGGGTTGGTCTCACGCAGCTACGTCCAAGGGATCGCGGTCCATCCGGAGACGGAGGCGCCGGAGCCCTATCGGGACGACGTGAGAAAGATCATTTTCATCGCGACGCCTGGCTCCGCCGCGTTCAACTTACCGAGCATCGAGCACACGGCGTGAGATATTTCGGCGTCTATTCTTCGAGCGCCCGGACTTACCCGAAAACTCCGACCTCACCTCCTTGTCTTGCTCACGAGCCTTTGCCAACGTCACCGATACCGCGGAGCACGGCGACGATACCGGCGGGTGCGAGGGTTATCACCGAAGAAGACGCGCAAAGAAATGAAGCGCGTTCTCGAAGAGATCCAAGACGGTACCTACGCGAAGAAGTGGATCGAAGAGAACCAAAAGGACCGGCCGTGGTTCAACACGATCCGCGCCGAGGAACAAGACCATCTCATCGAGCGCGTCGGCGCCGAGCTGAGGAAGATGATGCCCATTCTCGATCCGGTCACCGTCAAGCCGGGTGAAGGACCCATCCCCGCGAAGGCGGAAGAAGGGAGCACCGTCGGCGCGTAGCCTCTTTCAAGAGCGCACGTCTACCTGCCATGACAACGCGGAGGTCGACGTCCTCGGTCGAGAGTCGCAGTGCCATCGAGAGCGGAATCATGTTGAATCGAAAGGGGTCGATCGATAGATTACTTCCGTGGCCCTCCGTCCCGGAACCCGACTCGGCGCCTATGAAATCCACTCGCTGCTCGGTGCGGGCGGCATGGGGGAGGTTTATCGCGCCACCGATACGAAGCTCGATCGCATCGTCGCGATCAAAGTTCTCCCCGAGACCTTCGCGCAGAACCAGGAGCGCGTCGCGCGTTTCGAGCGTGAAGCCAAGCTCCTCGCATCGTTGAGCCATCCGAACATCGCGACCATCCACGGAGTCGAGGAAGCGGACGGCGTCCAAGGGCTCGTGCTCGAGCTCGTCGAAGGACCCACGCTCGCCGAGCGAATCGCCGAGGGCCCGATCCCCGTCGAGGAGGCGCTACCCGTAGCGCGGCAAATCGCGGAGGCTCTCGAGGCCGGCCACGATGCGGGCGTGATCCACCGCGATTTGAAGCCGGCGAACGTGAAGCTCAAAGAAGACGGCACCGTCAAAGTGCTCGACTATGGTCTCGCCAAAATGCTCGAAGGGGAGTCGCCGGCGGGAACGGATTCGAAGCTGTCGCAATCGCCGACGCTCACCCGTCAAGGAACACAGATGGGCGTGATCCTCGGCACCGCCGCGTACATGAGCCCTGAGCAGGCGAAGGGCAAACGGGTGGACCGGCGGACCGACATCTGGGCGTTTGGCGCGGTGGTCTTCGAGATGTTGTCGGGCAAGCGTGCCTTCGCCGGCGAGGACATCTCGGACACGCTCGCCGCCGTGTTGCGGCAGGAGATCGATTGGTCCGCCCTGCCAGCGGACACACCCGAGTCGATTCGTCGTCTTTTGAGACGGTGCTTGAGCCGAGAGCTCGATCGGAGGCTGCCTCACATCGGGGCGGCGCGGCTGGAACTTCGCGAGGCGAAAGAGACGCCGTCCGTCGAAGCGGTGGCGCCCGCCGCCCCGCGAAACCGGGTCTTCGCGCTCGTGCTTTCGACTGCGGTGGGCCTTGCAGTAGGGCTGGTCCTGTTTAACGCGCTCGATGACGCTCCCGCGCCGCCGAAACCGATTCGTGCTTCGATCGATCTCCCGCCCGAGACTGCGCTCGCCTTTGGCCCCGCCGCACACTCGCAGATCGCCGTCTCGCGCGATGGGGCGATGCTCGCGGTCGTCACCATCCCTCTCGGAGGTACCGACGATAGTTTCAGCGGCTCTCGGGAGCTCAATGGGTACGCGCGAATTCATGTCATACGACTAGACACTGGCGAGAGCCGACTCATTCCCGATACTGAAGGGGCGTTCAACGTCTTCTTCTCGCCGGATGGCCGTTGGCTCGGCTTCTTCGCGCAGGGCGAGCTCAAAAAGGTCTCCCTTTCGGGGGGAGCGCCCATCAGCCTCTGCCCCGTGGAGAACCCGTGGGGTGCCACATGGACCGAGGACGACCAGATCGTGTTCTCGAATGCGCTCACGGGCAGAGAAGGCCTCATGGTGGTCTCCGCGAATGGCGGAGAGCCGTCGGCGTACAGCATCAACGACGACTCTCGGGGCGAGGTCGACCATAGTTTTCCCGCGTCGATTCCGGGTCGCTCCGAGTTACTCATCACGATGTGGGCGGAAGGAAAAGGGGTCTACGCCGACGCCCGCGTGGGATGGCTCCCATCTGGCGGCTCGGCCGTGCATCTCATCGACGGCGGGAGCCACCCACACGTCGTCGACGAAACACTCGTTTACGCGCGTGCCCCTCGACTCCTCGCGGTACCGTTCGATGCGGCGGGCGGCCGACTGGTGGGGGAGTCGGAGATCGTGGTCGATGGCGTCTTGGCGGAGCCGGCCTATGACACGCCCCAGTTCACGTTGTCGCCGTCCGGTGTGTTGGTCTGGGCGGCGGGGGGACTCGTCGAGGCAGGGAGGCTGGCGCGTTTCGACCCGAACGCCGAGCCTTCGCACATCGTGATCCTGGTGGATGAAGTCAAAGTACGAAGCGGAAGCATGTTTCCTGGGGACGGTCTTCTCGCGTTGGAAGTGACGGGTGCAAACGGTGACGAGGTCTACGCCTACGATTCGGTGAGCGAAAGTTTGACCCGTCTCGCGCCGGGCCGCTTCGCGATACGAGCGCCCGTCCCCGACCCGTCCGGCGAAGCCATCTTCTACGACACGCATGACCGGGGGGTTTTTCGGCACGACCTACGCCAACAGAGCCCGGACAGACTCTCGGACGGCACTGGGTCCACGTGGCTGAGCTCGGTCTCCAAGGATGGCCTGTACCTCGCTTACGAGTACACCGAGGAGGGTAGGAGCGATAGCGACATCGGAGTTCTCGACCTATCGCAACAAGGCGCCCGACATCCTTTGATCATGACGCAAGCTTTGGAGAGGGCGGCGATGTTCTCGCCGACCGATTTCGTGCTCGCCTACGAATCGAACCGATCCGACCGGGTGGAAATCTGGTTGCAACGCTTCGATCCGGCCGAAACGAGCCCTGTTAGCCTCGCGCCGGTTCGCGTCTCGCGCGCGGGTGGCAGGGCGCCGTTCTGGAGTCCGGACGGAAGTCGGCTGTATTTCGTGAACGCTAACCGCCTGTGGGTATCGACGATACGTACCTCGCCCGAGCTCTCCGCAACACGCCCCGTCGAAGTGCTCGACCTCTGGCGCTTTCTGGAGTCACGACCGCAAGGGATTGGCCGACTCGATATCTTCGGCCAGGACCGCGAAGGGCGTTTCCTCGCCGTCGCCTCACCGCCGCTGACGAGCGTCACCCAGTTGGAAGCCATCTTTCATTGGCAACCACTCGGCGGTCGGCCGGAATCCAAGCGCTAACCGGAGCCGGCTCAGCCGGAGAGCAGGGGGACTGAATGAAAGGCGCATGCGGTTTCTCTCGTGCTCGCGGTCAGTTCGACGTCGATGCCGGTGCGCGTTCCCGCACGGGTTTCCGCCGGGAACAGCCGCTCCGACGTCAGCTCGTGATGTGACTACCGGGTGTGGGGAAAGCCCGACCGGGCCGACGAGCTCCGTTCGCTCCTCGAGGAGGCCGGAGCTCGCGAGAAGCGTCCACCTCGAGCGCATCCAGCTCGAAAAGATTTGCGAATGCGGGGGCGAGCTGCAATGAGCGCGTGAGCGCCGAACGGGTGGGAAACCGTCCGAGGTTGGAAACCGAGCACCTGCCGAGGACGGCGCGCGATGGAGTGCACGTGAAAGGGGTTTGTCTGTAATGCGACTCGTAGCCGTGGCGCTTGCATCGTGGGTTGCCTTCGTTGCCGAAGGCGCGATCGCTCAGGACGACGATACGCTCGAGTGGCTCGACGATTACGATCCACGTCACCATGCGGCTTCCGCTCGACTCTTTCGAGCTCGACGTGTCGCTCGATCTGAACGAGCCGATGACCGCCCTCTTCGGTCCATCTGGGGTGGGGAAGACGTCGCTTCTCGAAACGATCGCCGGCCTCCGTCAGTCCGCCGAGGGAGAGATCCGGATCGACGGGGAGCTGTTGTTCTCATCGAGCAAAAGAGTCTGGTTGCCACCGGAGCTGAGGCGCGTCGGTTACGTGCCCCAGGATGCTTTGCTCTTTCCCCACATGAGCGTTCGCCGCAATCTCGGTTATGGAATGCGCGACGGCGAAGGCTCGATCCCCTTCGACGCCGTCGTCGACGCCCTCGAGGTCGGCCACTTGCTCGATCGCGCGCCCAGGACCCTTTCCGGAGGCGAGCGTCAACGGGTCGCACTGGGTCGGGCTCTCCTGAGCGGACCGCGGCTCCTCTTGTTGGACGAGCCGCTTGCGGCACTCGACGTCGGTCTCAAAGAGCGCATCCTCCCTTACCTTCATCGGGTCCGCGACCACCACCGCATACCGGCCCTGGTGGTAACTCACGACGTCTTCGAGGTTCTGACGCTATGCGACGAGGTCGTCGTCCTCGAGCGCGGCCG
>DATIBD010000094.1:0-19938 GCA_035457705.1 Vicinamibacteria bacterium | reverse complement strand
GCCAGCTCGGGATGGACTTCGAGGACTCTTTCCTGCAGCGACGGCGTCATCAGGGAGTCCACCTCCTTTATCTTGGGGAGGATTCCGTAGCACTGGCGGCTGATTCCGGGCGCGCCCGCCGCCGACGCGCGATTCAGTCGGAGCGCCTCGGTGTAGTTTCTGGCAGCGAGCGCCGCCCGCGCCGGAGGCGAGAACACGCTCCGAGCGCGAGGCTGTCCCAGGAGGCCTCTTGCCGCGCGGTCGCACACCCTTCCTCCCCGTACCGCCTGCTCGAGAAGGCCAATCGGGACGTCGATGCACAAGACGGCCGGTGGCTCGTTCCAACGTAGGACTTCCTCGATGTCCGTCACCACCCGCGTCAGCATCTCACCCGATCTCGATTCCCGCAGGACGACGACCCATCCCTCTTTGCAGCCGTCTGCTCCAGCCAGCCAGGTCTTCGCCACGAAAGACATTCTTATCGCGGAGAGGCTGCGGGAGTCGATGCTGCTTGTCCATTGGGAGACGGGATGCCATGATACGAAGTGAACGCGGCCGAGCTAGAATCAGGGGAGTGCGATAGCAATGACGACGAGTAGGGCGAGTAGTTTTGGAACAGTGCAATGACGGGGCGACAACCTCAGCTGAGCAAAGAGGATTTCGCTCGGCGCGGCGACGCAATTTTTGAAGAGCAGATTGCCCCGGTGCTCGATACGAGCTGCGAGGGAAGCTTCGTTGCCATAGATATCGAAACGGGGGATTACGAGGTCGCGTCCGATGAGCTGGCCGCTTCGGATCGTCTTCTCGCGCGCAAACCTGAAGCTCAGATCTGGATGCGGCGCGTCGGTTCTCGATACGTTCGGCGTTTCGGACCTCGGCTGCAATCCACTACGCGGTGATCAAGGGTCTCGTTACCAGCCAGCGCGAGGCAGTGATTCGAGTCGCCGTTATCGGAGCGGGCGGCTGGATCCATGAAGTGGATGCGGTGATCGACACGGGGTTCGACGGGTGGTTGAGCTTGAGTTCGTCGCAAATCGCGAACCTGGGCCTTCCTTTTCGCAGCCGTGGCCGCGCGATGTTGGCTGACGGCAGCGAGCAGCTCGTGGATATGCATGAGGGCCGTGTTATCTGGGACGACGAAACCATTCGGATCGTCGTTGACGCCGCGGAGACCGCACCCCTCATCGGGATGTCGCTGATGCACGGTTTCCGGCTGACCGCAGACATCGTCGAGGGGGGAGAGGTCACCATCGAGCGTCTCTGACGGAATTGACCTCCGTTCGAGAGACCAACGGCGTTCGATCAAAGTCCGATCACGAGACCGGCGAGGACTTCGACCCCGTGGGCGGTGCTGCCCGAGGACAGGAAATCAGGCCAGACCAGGTACTCGGCATCGAGCCGCAGCTCGAGCCCCGTTCGCAGCGGAACGATCGTTCCTCCTCCGACGCTCCACCTCAGCGACGATTCGCCTTCGCCGAAGCGCTCATACCCCACGCCCCCGTTGAAAAAAGGACGGATTCGCGTTTTCTCGCCGAGCTCGAAGCGCATGTTTCCGAAGAAAGCATGCGAGCCCCGATCGAACGGAATCTCGAGCTCGACGGGACCTAGGAACCGATCCTCGAAGGTCACGGCAAACCGGCCGTTCGGGCTGTACCGATAGCCTCCTTCGACGACGAGCCTCGGACGAATGCGGTACCCGAGGCGAGCGCCGACGAGGAAGCCCTGGTCGAGCTCGTCTGCGAAAGGATTCCCTGCTTGCGGAGAGTGGGTCACCTTGAGGGTGGGAAGCGACCAACCACCGAAGAGGCCGAGCTCGAACCGCTCCGCCGCCGTGGCCGGGGTGGCGATGACGAGGACGAGAATCGCCATCGGCAGGACCAGGAACTTCTTGCGGTCCGGAATCCTCCGTCGAGACTCCGAGGATTTGCCAGCAGTTCGACTTTCTTTGGCGCCTAGCACGCGGTGCGTCTCTTCTCGCCGCGCATCTCTCGGCGGGTTGCCATCACGTACTTCATCAAGAAGCGTTGCCACCTCGTCGCCTTGGCGAAGCCGAACTTCGCATACGTGGGCGATACGACGCACCACGGGAAGTAGATCGAGAGCCCGTGGGAGTGCTGGTAGGCGGGGCCGTTGAAGATGGATTTCTTGACCATACCGCGACGGGGATCCGAAATCGCGTCTTTGACGCTGTGGCAGGCGCTCCGAACAGCCTCGTCATCAGAGTGCCTTTGTAAAAGATCGCAGAAATCCCAGAGGTCCACGTACTGCTCGGACTTGTAGGCCTGGACCTTCCAGTGAGAAAGAACGAGCGCGTCGCGGAACCCTGCGTCGTTCAGCCGAGTCTCCATCGCATGGGACAGCCGCGCCACAGCGTCGGCTAGCCGTTTGGTTCGGTCGATCTCACAGGCGGAGAGATCGACGGATTGCCCGGCAAGATCGAAGTCGGCGCGGTACCGCAAGTATTTCCCAACCATCGCGGAAGCGACGTCTTCGGGAGCGAGCCTGTCGGCGTCGCGGAAGAGCTCGAGGATACGGTGGTAGGGCCAACCGTATTGGGGCGTCAACCCCTGTGAGGCGACGAGGAAGCGAACGGCGCCTCGGAGCTCCCAGCACAGCTCGCACATGCTCATGAAGCACGCGTCCATGCCGAGCACATCCACGACTCGCCCGGTCTTCTTCTTTATCGATCGAAACATGGGTCCCAGATCGAGCGTCCTCATCGCGCCCGGCGAAAAGCCGTCCTCGCCGATGCGCCGTCCCACAACCCCGCTCGCGTGCCCGCCGAGAATGAGAAGGTAGTGATCCGATAGGTTCTCGCGGATGCCTGATACAACAAATGATTCAAGCGCGGCTCGGTTGATCTGGGTATGCGGGGGCCGGATGTCCACGAGGTCGGTCTGCGGCAGCCGTCTAGCCGAAACGACCTTGCCGAGACCACAAAGGCTCGCATCGCCAACAACGCCCCCAATTGTGAAACGCTGTGGGGCGGAATCGACTGGATTGAACTGCACCACGACGTTGCATTGGCTCCCCGGGCCAACACGGTACATTTCCTTGAGGGAAAGGACCATGGCCTCGGCGAGGTCTTTCTCACCGCCGAAATACGCGAGCACGGTCCACTTCGTTCGCATGGCTTCCCTCCCTCGGTTCCCTGCTTGCGTTGCTTTTGGATTGCAGCCGCGCCGAAGGTAGACGGTTCAGTTCACTTTCAGCGCGGCTGCATCCAAGAGCAGTCTTGTGACACTACTCCTCCAGCGACGATTTCCGCAGCTCTTCCCTCAGCATGAACGCCGTCGGGAAGTTCTTCCTGCAGCCGATCGCGCCGTTGCTCTCCGGATCGTTTTCGATCTCGTACCTAGTTGCCCAGATGTACCGGGTTCCAAACTTCATATCGGAAATCTGGATCTTGCTCTTGTTCATCTTATTCACCTCCCTTCATCATGGTCTTGGCCGATCGAGAGAGCACGAATCATGCCAATTGAAACGTTGGTTTCGAAGGCTTGGAACCGGCTACTTATACGCGCAGTTTATTGAGGACGATAGGGAAGGCCTATCCAAGAGGTGAGCCTCGCAAACTGAAAAGATGGGTCCGATTGTTGGTTGCTCGACGGCGCGCGAGGTCAATCTTCTTGCCAATCGCCCTGAAGCACGAAGGCGGCCCAGAAGAAGGGCGCGTCCCACTCGGTGTCGCGCATGGAAAGCTGAGCTTGTCGGAGCGCCGCGGATGGAGAGCGCTGCGCTTGAAACATCTCCTGGTAGAAATGGCTCATGAGCTCTCGAGTGGCCTCATCGTCGACTTCCCACAGAGTGGCGACCACCCTTTCGGCACCCGCGTACAGGAAAGCCGTGACAATGCCGACGATCCCTTCGCCTAGGATCTGCTGTCCTAGTGCCGTGCTACAGGCGCTCAGCACGACTAGATCCGCAGACAATTTGAGGTCGTAGATGTCGCGCAGGCTCAGGAAACCATTTTGCGGCTGACCACGTTCGTCGAACAGGGAGAGGATGATGCCCGACATCGCTGGGCGATCGATATTCGAAACGCCGTGGGACGCGAAGTGAACGATCCGGTACTGGCCGAGCTCCGGGCTCATCGCGGCCGCGCGAGTGGCGTCGAAACCGATCGCCTGCCACGTCGCCCCCTCGCTGGCCAGAGCGCCGATAGCCGTCGCTTCGTGCCTGGTGCCTTCCAGTCGTCTGAGCTCCCCGCTCCGAAGAACGCCGATATCGTGCAAGGATTGAGTCACGATGGAGTCGATTTCCGACGAGGGCGAGGCGCCCACGTACGTTGTGCGGCCCTTTGTGCGGACGCCGTTTTGGGGGTCGAGCCGCGCGTCGTCCGCTGCGAAGACGGGGTCGGCGAAGACGGCCACGGTGCCTCTGGGCCGCTTCCGGCCGAGCGTTTCCTGCCGCAAGACGGCGAGCGCGGAGGCCGAGGGGAGATTCACGATCTCATGCTCCTCAATCATCGGGTCGGCGTCGTTCCCCCTCCCCGGAACGGGAAGCGCGCCAAAGGGCAGATACTGGAGGGCGCCGTCAGCCACCACGAGGAGCCTCTTTCCCGCCATTCTCTCGGCGACCGGTCCCAACAAGGTCTGGCTCAAACGAGCGCCCACCTCCCTGTACTCGGCGTCGGCCTTCTGAAGGCGGCGGTTTCGCTCCTGCAGCGATTCCCGACCGACGCGAGCCCGGGCCGTCAGGAGCTCGTACGGGCGCTCGGCTTCGCCCTCGATATCCGCTCGGGGGCCCAGCTCGAAGCTCGCGTAGTCATCTTTGGAAACCGCCCACAAGAAGCTTCGCTCCTCGCCCAACGCGTACTCCAGGAGCAAGGTATCGTCGTCGAGCAGCTTTTCCTGAACTTCCTCGAGACCGAGCGGTGCGGGTCGCGCGAGAGCGGAATAGCGGGGGCTCTTGCTCCGGATCTCCGCCTGTACCTGGTCGTAGTTCGCCTCGAGATCCTCGATTTCTGTGTCTAGCGCTTGCCCTTCCTTTTCGTCGCTCGCTCTTTGCTGGCGCATCCAGCTCTCTTCCAGACGCTGTTTCAAGGAGGCCTCCCGATCGAGGAGAGACGGATCGACTTCGGCGCGTATGTCGACGCCGGCTTCGGTCAGAATCTCCAGGAGTGACCGCGCCCTCGCGCGCTCGCTAGCCTCAAAAGCGGCAGCCGCAAGACCCTCTCGAGGGCGGAGCTTGTGAAGCTGCATGAGGACGTCCACGTACAGCTCGTGAATGTCATGGACCGAAGCGGAGTAAGAAGTGCGCAGCTCGCGGCTCTCGACTTCCGTCCGCAGCGACTCTGTGATGTCCAACGAGCGCTCGAGGTACTTTCTAGCGCCATCGAGGTCGTTTCGGATTTGTGTGACTCGAGCCAGGCCGAAAAGCGCCATGGCCTCTCCTAGGCGATCGCTGGAACTTTTGCTGAGCTCGACTGCTTGGCCGAAGCTCTCGGCCGCTCGCTCGTGGCTACCCATGAGCTCATAGGTGTTGCCCATCTCTGCCTGTATCGTGGCTGCGCGCCTGGGGTCGCGAGCAGATCGCTGCAATTCGAGGGCACGCCCGAGGCATTCCAGCGACTCTTCCGGTTCTCCGAGAGACTGATAGGCCTGGCTCATGAGATGAAGAGAGTAGACCTGCCAGCGATCGCTCCTCATCCTTTCGGCCAGCGCAAGTGCCTCCTGGAAACGGTCGAGCGCTTGCGAAGGATCCTCGAGAGTCAGGTGGGCCTGACCTAGGACGAGGAGGAGATCCCACGCAGCTGTGTGGAGGCCCGTCTTCTCGACGCGCTCCAGAGCCGCTTCCCAATAGGATCGAGCACGAGCCCCGTTTCCCATATCGAGATAAACATTACCGATTCCCGCGAGCCCGCTCGCCTCCCAGACCCGGTCCCCTACGGGCTCGAGGCGATCGAGCGCTTGCCGGAAGTGATTCAGAGCGTTTTGATTCTTGCCTTGACGCCATTCGAGCCGCCCAAGGGCGATGAGGGCCATCGCCTCTCCCCGTTTGTCGCTCGAGGAAGTCCACATCGCCAGAGCTTCTTCCAAGCTTGCTTTCGCCTCACCGAACTGACTCAAGTCGGAACGGGCCGTTCCTTCGTAGAACAGCCGCTCGGCCTGGCCACGCGAGTCGCCGACGCTTTCCCAAGCCGGCTTCGCCTGACGATAGAGCTCGAGCGCCTCGTGGAGGTTGCCGCGATGGTATTCGACCTCGCCCGCACAGGTCAGAGCCTCGGCCTCTTCACGCAGTCCACTTGCCTCGCGAGCCAGAGAAAGGGCTTCTTGACACTGCGCGAGGGCCAAGTTCAGGGTTTCGTCGCTGTCCGCTAACTTCGCCTGGACCAAGCCGACATCGCTGAGAATCGCGCTCTCGAGCAGCGGATCGCAGGACTCCCGGCAGAGCGATTCCGCTTCGAGGTAATCCCGGAGCGCTTCCTGGAGGAGGCCCAGCTGTTCGTGGGTCTCGCCGAGCATCTGGCTCGCCTTCGCGGCACGTACGCGGCCGCCGGCGCGGATCCAGGCGTCTTGGGCCTCGCGGTATTTGAGGATCGCTTGGTGACTGGCTTCCTTTTCGTAGTATTGGCGAAGCTGTTCGGCCTCGGCGAACAGAGCGTCGGGATCCGAGCGGCATGCGACGACGGCGGTCAGCCCGCAAGCAAGCACGCACCACGCGAGAAGATTTGGCTTCTGGCTCGCTGACGAGAAGCTCACGGCATACTGACTGCTTTCACGGTGCCACTGGACTCGGCACCCGAAATTCGTATGTTCCCAGAAACGCGAGCTCGCCCTCTTCGGGAGGTGCTCGCACGATCACCCGGTAGTCCCCGGGGGCCAGGAGCTTCGAAGGCACGGTGGCGACGACGATCGGCTGGCCCTCGATCGTCTGTGCCGGCAACGTCCCCTCGGCCAGAATCTTGTCATTCTGCGCGTCCTCGAGAGTGACCCCGTACTCGAGCACCGAGTCCTCCGGGAGGTCCAGCTGAAGCTCGACGAACGCAATGCCCGCGGGAACGGTGACGGTCTGCAACTCGGGCTCGAGGCTCCGGAGTCGTCCCGTAGTCAAGAAGAATGCCGCGGTTGGGCCTTCCACCTGCTGGGCCACTTGCTCGAGTCGTACCACTCGGGGTCGCAGGAACCACCACAGGCCCACGACCAGGAGCGCGACCAGGGCCACCGGCAACGCCGACTTCCACAGCTGGCTCCAGGGGATCCCGAGCACACTGCGCGTTTTCTTAGGAACGGGCGCAGGCGCTGCTTCGGCCGAGAGCCGTTTGCTCAGCGCCGCTCCGAACCGGTGCTGCTGGCGGCGTTCGGGCGTGACGAGAAAGCGTTGGCGGTACTTCTCCGCCTCGCTCGGGCTGAGCTTCCCGGCGAAATAGTCATCCACGATCTCGTCTTCCGCGATCAAGAGCTCCTGAAAATGCTCGTCGCTGGTCATCAGTTTCTTCTCGACGTTCTCCTGCTCGGATTCGTCCAGCTCTCCGAGAATGTAGCGTCGGAACGTCTTTGCGTCCTCGATCATTCTTGCGTATCGACCTTTCCTCTCACGTCGTCATCGCGGCGTCGTCGCTGCGCTCCAAGCACGCGGTGACACATTTCTCTAGCGCGGCCCGGATGCGATGGGCCCGAATTCTCAATGCGTTGACCCCGATTCCCAGCCGCGCCGCGAGCGCCCTCCGGTGCTCGATCTTGGCGCTCTTGTCCTCGCGGTAGTACTCGCGGATCAACTCACCCTGTGCCGGCGGGAGCAGGTCCATACATTCGTCCAAACAGTCGAGCTCCTGTTGGTACTCTTCACTCGAGTCGGGCTCGGGAGGGGGAGGCCCGATGGGTTTCTTCTTCACCCACTCGAGGTAAACGCGCCGCGCCACCCCGTAAACGTACAACCCCGGGTCCCCCTCATACGTGGGCACCAAGTCGGCCGCCTTCCTGGCGACGCGATCGATGCTCTCGTCGACCAGCTCTTCGGGAGTCGCGCAACCGCGACAGGTGAAAATCTTGATCAGCCGGCGGCGAATCTCTTCGTACTTCTTGGCCGCCTCCTCAGGGGTCGGACCAAGAAACGCCAGGAGACTCTCGAACGACTCCGGGGTCAAGCCCGAGGCTTTTCGGCTGTGGGATGGAAATGGGGTCACGTGCCGCTCCGCACCCGCGACTTGCACCTCCGTCGGGCCCGGGCCCGATGCGACCGGCACGATGTCGCACAGCCGCACCCGGGAAGGGACGGGGCTAAAACAGAGCTGACGCTCACTCCCATGGCGCGCTTTCTGCCCGGCCAAGGCGGCTCTTGCAGTCGTTAGCATACACGGAAACGCATGGCTATGCCGTACGGTCAATACGAGCCGCCGCGGATACGGACGAATCGGGACCATCACCGATCTCCTTCGACCTCGGTTATCTCTCTATTAATGGTGCTGGCCGGCGAAACATTTCATTCGCGTCGCCCCCCCCGGGTCGTGGCAAATCGGCAGGTCCGTTTGCTATAATTTATTCAAATAAGACAAGTCAGGCGTCTTTGATTCGACTCGCACCCTCAGCGGGGGCGGCCGCGCAGGCCCACTGCGCGGAAACGTCGCTACGAACCACGACGAGAAAGGACCTTGTGACGATGCGATCGAAACTGCTGTTGTGCGGCCTGGTGCTGATGCTCGCCTCCGCGGCGTCCGCCCAGAGCCGCCGGGTCGAGATCTTGCCGTTCGTCGGCTACACCGTGAGCACTCGCTTCGACATCTCTCCCACTCTGGTCGCGGGTGAAAGCGTCAGGAGCTTGGGCCCCGCGAGCGACCTTTCCTACGGATTCGCGTTCAACATCTTCGCCACCGAGAACGCGTCCATCGGGTTCCAGTGGAGCCGGCAGGAGAGCATGCTCGAGGCCGAAGGCACCCGGACGCGCAACCTGACCGACTTGGCGGTCTACAACTACCACGTGATCTACACGTACAACTGGCTCGAGGAGAACGCCAACTTCCGCCCCTTTCTCTTCGGGGGCTTGGGGGCAACGCAATACGTGCCCGGTGAAGTCATCGGATTCCCCGTCGATAGCGAGACCCGGTTCTCCAGTACATGGGGAGGTGGGGTCAAGTTCTACCCGGCGCCGGCTTTCGGGCTAGCGCTCACGGCTCGATGGACGCCGACCCAAATTCGGAGTGACCCCGCTGGCTTCTGGTGCAGTCCGTATTGGGGTTGTTTCGTTCTCGAGCAATCCAAGCACTCCCATCAGTTCGAGTTCACGGGAGGGCTTAGCTTTCGTTTCTGAGTAGCAACCGCACACCTGGACCGAGCCAAGGCAGCCGAGGAGGCTGCCTTGGCGATCGGCCTTCGCCGCTTGCCCCGACCCTTGGGTGCAATCGCCCACTTTCGCTTTCGTGGAGCCCGAACTACGGCCTCTGGCCGTGGCACGTTGTTTGCTCAAACGTGAGGTGGAGGACCGCGATGCGTACCAAGATTGTGGGATGGACACGCAAGTTGGAGCGCGAGCTCGAACGGGTCAATCAAGAGATCGAGGCTCTCAAGAAAGAGCCTCGCGCTCAGGAGCTCGAGAGCTCCGGGGACAACACGCCGCTGTCCGACGAGGTCGATGCGATCCTGGTCACCGAAGAGAACGAGATGAGGACGGATCGCCTCGGGAAGCTCCTGAACCGCGCTGCGGCGCTCGCCGAAGCTTTCCATCGAATCGACGACGGCACTTACGGGCTCTGCGTCGCGTGCGGCAATCGGCTCTCGTCGAAGAGACTTACGGCCGTACCCGAAGCGCTACGCTGCACGGATTGCCAGGCGGAGATCGAGAAGGCCTCGCCTCACGAGCTTCACGCTCACGAGTGGAAATGGGCCGAGGAGGCGGACCGAGAGCTTCGCAAGCGTGAGAACGCGGATCAGGTCGTCTCGGCGAACGAGAAAGCTATCGGCTTCTAGATGGGAGTCGCGCTCATGCCGGCGCGGCGATGAGCACCGAGCAGTCGGCGTGGCGCGCCACCCGTCGGGCGACCGTTCCCCGCCAGGGTTTCGGCAGGCGCGATTGGACTCCCCGGGCGCCCAGTACAATCAGGTCGGCCTCGAAAGTCCTCGCTTCATCGAGGATCTCGGCCGTCGCCATCCCGCGGCGAAGCGTGGTCTTGGCCGTGAGACCTCGAGCGGCGAGGGTCTCGGTCGAACGCGCGAGCGCGTGGTCCGCACGCTCCCGCAGAGCCGGCGGATCGGAAACCGGCGGTTCTCCGGTGAGATCGGGATCCATGTCCCAGGTCAGCGGAGGAGCCTCGATGACGTGCAAAACCTCGATGACGGCTTCTGAGGCTCGCGTCTTCACCGCGAAACTTTCGACCGCCTCGAGGCTGGCGTCGGAGCCGTCAACGGCGAGGAGCGCTCGGAAGCCCCCACCCGCTCGAGGCTCGGCCGCCCGCACGAGGAGAACGTCCCGCGGGACAAGGGATGCCACTTTCTCGGAAACCGAGCCCACGAGAAAGTCCTGACTCCTTGCCTGGCCGACGGCGCCCAGGGCGACGAGATCCACGTCGCGATCTTCCGCCGCCTTCAAGAGCTCGGTCGCGACGTCACCCTCGAGACGAAGCGGCTCGGCGGGAATGCCGGCCTGCTCGATGCGTTCGGCCGTCTGCGCGAGAAAGTCGTCGACTCTCTCGAAGATGTCGCGCTCCGTCTCGGCCCAGCCGGGCATCCAGCGCAATGGAGCGATCGCGTGGCCGACGAGAACGTGATCCCGGGCCGATAGCGGCAAGCACCAGGTCAGCGCCGACAAGAGGGCCTCGTACAATGGGTCCCGATCGAGACAGACCAGAACCTTCACGCCAACCCCGTTCCCGGACGCAAGTCGTCGCAGAACCAGGGGGCGGAGAGCGCCGCCGATTCCGGGGCGAACCCCCGGGCACACAGGACGCTGCACGGCGCATGGCGCACCACCCTCTGGGTGATCGTCCCCAGCAGCAACCCACGCAGTTTCGATTGGCCACGGGAGCCGACCACGATGAGATCGGCTCGACCGGTACGCGCCACATCGAGGATCTGCGTGGCAGGGGAGCCGTGGCGCCATTCACATTCGGCATCGAGTCCCCGACGACGAAGCAGATCCAGCGCGCGGGACAACACGTCGCGGGCGTGGCCGGCGAGCGAAGCAGAGAACGGACCCTCCATGGACCCGACCTCCCACAGTCCCGGCAGAGCATCGATGACGTGAACGAGTCGGATCTCGGCCTGAGGCGCCCGGAGCTTCTCGACGAACGAGCCGATGCCCGCTTCGCTTCCCGCCGAACCGTCGACGGCGACGAGCGCATGGAACGAACGCTCCGTCTTGTCCTCCCCGTCACGCGCCCGGACGACGAGAACGTCGGTGTCAGCGAGGGAAACGACTTTTTCCGAGACCGATCCCAGGAGGAAATCCCGGCGCTCCCCCCGAGCACCGATCACGATCAGATCGACTTCGTGCTCTTCGGCAACCCGGACGATCGCGTGAGCCGGCTCTCCTCTCGCGGTGACCTTCTTGATACCGAAAGGCAGATGAGAAAGCCTGTCGGCGACCCGCGAGAACAACGCTTCGGTATCCTTGCGTGGCTTCGCGTCCCGTGAGGCCAGGAACAGCGGGGCCTGCCCCGACACGTGAAGCACGAGAAGCTCGTCTCGTTTTCCCGTGGCGATGGACCAGTCGAACGCGGCAAGGACCGAGTCGAGGACGGGATCTTCATCGACGCACAGGAGGACTCGCACCGCTCGCTGAAGAATACTCCAGCGGAAGCGCCCCCGCGAGCGTCATTAACTGCTCAGTGCCGTGGCGGGACCCGCATTCGATCGACCGCCACGGATCAGGCAGCTTACGGCGCGACAGGCGCCCCGGGCTCGCTCCGCTCGCGCAGGGTGGATTGAGCTTTTCATCACCCTGCCCGTGGGAAACTCTCGAGTGCTTGGGATCCCGCCCGGCCGCCTTGTGTCACAATCGAGTATGGGCAAGAAAGGACGGCTGATCGTCGCGGTGGCTTTTGCCGTTCCCATCGCGTACTTCGCTTGGGAGTGGTATCTGTCACCCCAGGCTCGAGTAACGCGAACATTGGAGGCCGCGGCCGCGGCCGCGGAAAAAGCGGACCCGGACCGTTTCCTCTCTTTCGTGTCCTCGAGCTATTCGGACTTCGTGCACGCGGACCGGGAAACTCTCGAGGACCGCGTGCGCTCGAGCTTCCATGAAGTCGATCGCTTCAACGTCACCCTCAGCAACGTCCGAGTGGAGCTCTCCGGCGAGGAGGCGACGGCCGAGCTGGACGTGGTGGTGGTTGCCGTCCGGGGCGAAGAGCGCTACGTCGTACTGGGAACCCCGTTCGACCCGGAGCGCCTCGCGGCGCGACTGGTCAAGGAGGATGGGTGGAAGATCGCCGGTGTGGAGAGACCAGAAGCGTCCGCCCTCGACCCGGAGCCGTGATCGCGCCGATCCTCAAAGCCTGCACAACGTATCCACAGCTTTTCCACAGTCGGACGCGGGATTTCCCACAGCTTCTTGTTTAGTTCGTCACCAGTCGCGTACCGCAGTAGATGCAAAAGCTCGCCGAGGCCTGGGCCTTGGCGCCGCATTCGTGACAGAAACGCGCTCGTTCTCCGCCGGGGGCTTTGGCCACTCTCTTCTCGGCGGGCTTGGACGGTGTTCGCGAGCGCGAGCCCAGAAAGGACCAGGCGAGCCAGGCCGCGCCGGCGCCAGCGAGCAGCCCTCCTAACCCGAAGAGCCAAGGCGAGGAATCGCTCCTTTCTGGATTCGACGGCGTATCTGCCGTGGGCGGAGCCGGGTCGGTGAGTCCTGCCGAGTCTTTCCGGTAGCGAATCTCGATCTCCGGAGTCGAGGAGGGGGTTTGCGCCCCGAGATCGACACGCGCGTACGTGAGCCCGTCCTGCCCCACCGTCTTCTCTGTCGGCTCGGGCTGGATTCGGAGCTCCCTGGCGCCAGCCGGTTGCTGAATCAGGAAGGAGAGCGAGCCGACGGGGACACCGCCCGGCCACCTGAAGCGAAACGTCCTCGCCATCCCGTCGAGCTCGAGAGCTCCATAGAACTCGAGCTGTCCTTCGAGACTTCCCAGACGGGCCTCGATGAGCGTCCGATCCCCCTCGCGCTTCCGCGTGTAGTCGGCGACGAACAGAGCGCCCTTGTCGTCCCGCCACGCAACGGCATGGGGCTCGTCGACCGATGTCGGGATGGGGATCGAAACGGGCGTGCTCGGACTCGCGCCGGAAGCGACGCGAAAGCGATACATGACGAGCGTTGCCGGCCGATCGTACTCGGGCCAGAGATCGATCGTCATCTCCTCGATCGCGGGCGGCTCGAGCTGGCCAGCAAAGAGCGCTTTCGTGAGTGCCACGGCCACGATCAGACCCCCGAGGCCCGAGCGTACCCATCGACCTCGAGTAGCTATCGACCGCAAGCTCCTGCGCTCTCGTCCATCGTAAAGATGACGAATTCTATCGCGAAGTCATGGACGGGGTTCAATCCTCGCGGAGGGTCTCGATGGGAGGGCGAGCGCTCGCTTGCCATGCGGGGACCGCGCTCGCCACGGCTCCTACCGTCAACACGAGAGCGGCCGCGAGAAGGATCGTCGTGGGATCCACGACACTCACGCCATGAGCCAGACCCTCGAGAGCCTGTCCCGTGGCGGCGGCGACGACGGTCCCGATGAGAACGCCCGCCCCGGTGAGGACCAGTCCGTTTCCAAGCACCATTTTCCGTATTGTTCCCGGGCTCGCCCCGAGCGCCATCCGCAAGCCGATCTCGCGACGTCGTCTCTGTGCCGCGAAAGCGATGACTCCGTACACTCCCGCGACGCTGAGCGCCAACCCGATCAGGGCGAAGAGCGCCATCAGCACGAAATGGAGCCTCGGCTCGGCCAGACTCGACGACAGGATCGACTCGAAAGTCCGGCCCTGCGTGACCGGAAGTCTCGGATCGAGCTCCGCAATGGCCGCACGAAGCCGCGGTTCCAGCCGGTCGGGTGCAACGTCACTTCGAACGACGAGCGTGGTCTGGTGCCACCAGTCTGAGGGATTCTGGTTATAAGGGAAGTAAATCTCGGGTCGAACCGGATCGGTCAGCGCCCATTGACGCGCGTCGCCCGCGACACCGACCACCGTGGCACGGTCACTCGTGCCGATGGTGATTTCTCGACCGATCGGGCTTTCACCGACAAAGGTGCGCTCCGCCAGGGTCTGATTGATGACGACTACGGGTGCCGTATCGTCTCGATCGCTTTCGTCGAATCCCCGTCCAGCTAGGATGGGAATTCCGAGTGTTCGAAAATAGCCGGGACTCACGGTCCGATGAGCCGCGCGCGCATCCTCAGGGAGTCCATCCACGGAGAAGGGGATCCGCCACAGGTCACCTCCGATGGGAAGATGATTCACGAAGCTCGCTTCGGAAACGGAGGCGTCCGACCGGATGCGCTCGAGAACCGAGTCGATCAGCACGCGCTGGCGTTCGGGCTCGGTATGGGACGTCCCGGTAAGGGAGATTTCCCAAGTCAGGAGATTGTCTCTGCGGAAACCCGGATCGAAGCGGCTCAGGTGGACGAAGCTTCGCAGGAAAGCGCCGGCTACGATAAGAAGCGCGAGCGCGAGAGCGACCTCGGCGACGACGAGGCCGGAGCGGAGGGAGGCGTCGCGGCGGGAAAGCGCACCGCGCAATCTGAGGTCGAATCGCGATCGCCCGGCTTGGAGCGCCGGCGCCGCGCCGAAGAGTACCGCGGCTGCCACGCACACCGCGAGGGCGAAGCCAAAAACCACCGGGTCCAGGCGGATCTCCGTGGGAAACGGCGTTACTTGCGTCAGTCGGGGGCTTCCTCCGAAGAAAGTCGCCGCCAGCGCCAGCGCCGCGAGCGTCGAGAACGAAGAGAGCACCAGGCTCTCCGTGAACACCTGTCGGACGAGGTGCCGCCTGTTCGCTCCGAGCGCCAATCGGATGGCCATCTCTCGCTCGCGACCGAGGGAGCGGGCGAGCAACAGGTTCGCCACGTTGGCGCAAGCGATGACGAGAACCCAGCCTACGGCGCCCAGAAGAACTCCGTACGCCATGCGCCGTCCCCCGACCGCAGGCTCTCGAAGGGGCTCGATGTTGATCCCGGCGTGAGTGTTGGTGTCCGGATAGAGAGTCTCGAGCCGGCGCGCCAGAACATCGAGCTCCGCCCTTGCCTCTTCGATGGTCCGACGGGGGGCGAGGCGGGCGAAGACACGAAGAAACTGAGAGCCCCGGTTGGCCTGGGCCTCCTCGCTGAACCGGAGAGGCGCCCAGAACTCCGCGTCTGTCGCCCAGAAGGGTGGGAAGAAAAATTCCGGCGGCATGACGCCGAGCACCAGATACTCTTCGCCGTCGAGGCGAATGCTCCGGCCCATCCAGCTTGGCTCGCCGCCGAGCTCCCGGCGCCAGAGCGCGTGAGAAAGAACGACCACCCGCTCGTCGTCGTCACGGGTGAAGAACCGTCCCAGGAACGGCTCGACCCCGAGGAGCGTGAAGAGCGACTCCGTTGCCTTCAACCCCTCGACGCGAACGATGACGCCATCGCGATCGAGCATCGGATCGTACGGGCGCGCCGCCGTGACGTCGCGGAGGCTCTCGGTGCGGCGCCAGTCGTCGAAATCCGCCGCCGTCGTGGGGTTTCTCGTTTCTCCCCGGTCGCGATCGTGCCGGAACAGGGCCACGAGGCGCGACGGCTCATCGTAGGGCAGAGGCCGCCACAAGACGGCCTCGACGATTGCGAAGACCGCCGTGGCTCCGGCGATACCGAATGTCAGGGTTATGGCCGCCGGAACGCTGACGGCCAAATTCTGGCGCAAGCTTCGCGCCGCTACGACGAGATCGCGTACCCAAACCGCCACCATTTCCTCGTTTGGACGTTCAGGGGAGGCGGCCGGTTAGCAGGAGAGCGATGGCTTTCTCGGGTCCTGGATCCTGATGCAAGACGGGAAAGGGAAATCAAGGCGATTGGAGGATCCCGCTCAGAACAGGACGCGGAATCCGACTCCGGCGCGGAAACCTCCGGCATCGAACTCGACGCTCTCGCCCTCATCAGAGGCCAGGCTCACCCGGGCGCGGCTGAAGCGTGCCTGAACGGCGAATCCAAACTCCGGACTGAGCACGAACAGCACTCCACCGCCCACGTTGAACCCAAAGGGATTGTCCTCGAGCGTCTCGGTCTCGGTTTCCTCGAAGCTCACCTCGTCGAAGGGGTATTCTTCGGCGTAGATGACTTCTGCGAGGACGTCCGTCCGGGTGAAAAACACCGTGGGGCCACCGAACCCCTCGAAAACCAGCCATGGGGCGGCGGCCTTGGAGAACCTGGCGAAGATGTGTACCGCCGTCTCCCGATACGAGAGGTCGCTGAGCTCCCCGGAGAGCTCTCGCGGCTGGTCGAAAAAGAAAGGGTGCGGCAGAGCGGCTTCAAAGGAACCCTCGTTCTTGCGGTCGAAGAGCTCGAAAGATCCGCCGACTCCGACTGACTCGGTGAGGAGGTACGTTCCTCCGACCTCGAAGGTCGGTCCGGTCCCTCCGCTGTACTCGCTATCGAGAGTACCTTCCTCGAGATAGAGGTCGAAGGTCCTCGATTGGGAGAAATCAATCGTCGTGGCATGGTAGGAGGCATTGAAGAGCAGCTGAAAATGTTTCCTCCCGCTCCCCTCCGCCCCTTCCTCGGCCTGGAGCATGGAAGGCTCCGTGACGGGCTCGGCTGCGGGCTCTTCCAACGTTTCTTCTTCTTCCTCTTCGAGGGCGACGGATTCCGGTTGGACGGGCGCCTCGGGCATCATGGGCTCGTCCGGGAGGCGCTCCACTGGTAGAGGCTCGGCCGGGGGCTCCGGCTCGATGATTACAGGTTCCAACCGTTCGGTCCCGAGGGGCTTCTCCATCGTCTCCTGCCCCCCACCCCAGCTCGGAGAGAGATGACCCCCGGGCGACATATGGTTCGCACGCCGCGTCGCTTCCAAATCCACCAGTTCCGACCACACCGACCAGGAACGCCCGTTGAGCGCCACCATGTTGACCACGTTATCGGTGATCTCGAAGCCACGTACGTCGTAGGAAGAGCCGTCTCTCATGATGACGCGGTCGGTCATCGCGATTACCGGGCTCGCGATCAGAACGGCGAGAACTAGGCCTGCAAGGCCGGGCGTACGCATTTCTACCTCCCTCAACAACGAGGTGTAACTCAGTGGTTTAGCGTGGCCCCCCCAGGCCCGCGAAAAGGTTCGCGTCTGTGCACTAAGTAAACGGTACCACAGTCAAAGTGAAACCTCGAACCGGAAGCGGCACGGGTTTCGTCGAAATGATTCGCGTATCTCAGCGAATCGAAAAGAGATGGTGCTGGGTGCGAATGAGGAGCTGGCCCTTCGCCGCCCCGGGAGTCGCCATGATGACCTCGCCCATCGCGTTTCGGTACAGCAACTCGTAGTTGGGACCGGCGCGCACGACATAGACGTCGCCTTCCTCGCTCGACAGGTACAGCCGGTCGTCGGCTACGATCGGCGAGGCGCTGAAGGCACCAGGCGCGGCCCGCGTCTGATATACGCGCTCTCCCGACCGGGCGTGGTAGCAGGAGAGCACGCCGTTATCCTGGAGCGTGTAGAGGTAGTTGCGGTAGGCGACCGGAGTCGTCATATAGGAGCCATCTCTCGTCGTGCTCCAGGCCACGAAATCCGTCCCGGTGATATCGCCGCTTCCGCCCGGCCGTATCGCGAAGATGGGCTTGATTCGGTAACCGCTCACGATGAAAATGAGATCGTTCCATACCACGGGCGTTGGCGTCGTGTTCTTGGAGCTTCCCGCGAGGCGCCAAAGCTCCTTCCCTGTCGTCGGATCGTAGCCATGCATGAGATCGGCCCCGTTGATGAGAAGCTCCACTCGTTTCTCACCTTCGTAAAGGGTCGGCGTCGAGAAAGACGAGATGACGTCACGCTCTGCGCGCCACACGGGCTCGCCGGTTGCGGCGTCGAACGCGGCGATGAACGAACGTCCGGCCTGCTGATCGGCGAGAACGATGACGAGTCCGTTGAAGATGATTGGAGAGCTTGCGGGGCCCCAGTCGTAGGTATCGTCGTACGAAGCGCCGGCGTCGATGACGCCGAGGTCACGATTCCATAGCGGAGTTCCCTCGAGGTCGAATGCGTAGAGCCCTTCCGAGCCGAAGTAGGCGACGATGCGCTCACCGTCGGTGACCGGCGTCGGTGACGCATAACTGTTCTTGCGCTGCCTCTGAATCTTTGGCGCGCCCCGGTAGACTTGACGTCGCCACAGCACGTGCCCGGTCGCCCGGTCGAGACCGTAGACGTAGTACGTGTGGGGTGAGAGGTCGGAACGCCGGTCGATCCGGCCGTCGATTCCGTGGACGAAGATCGAGCTCGGATCGTCGCTCACCGCGGTCGTGAGGAAGACACGGTCCTCCCAGACCACCGGACTCGAGTGGCCGAGGCCGGGAATCGCCGTCTTCCAATCGACGTTCGTGCCCGTTCGCGCGTCCCACTGCGTGGGGAGATCGAGTCCGTCGGCAACGCCGGAAGCGTTCGGTCCGCGAAACGACGGCCAGTTCTGAGCTGTGGCCGGCCCGGCGAGCAACGCCGTCAGGACGAGCACCGAGGGGTTCGCGGCGACTGGCTGGAGCAAAACGGACCTCCCGGCCCTGATCTTACATGAGGTCTCCGAACCGGAAGAGATTTCCTCGCGAGAAACGTATCATCGAATATGGGCATGGATTCGGAGAGCGCCCTCGCATTTCTGGCGCTCGTCTGGCTGGTTGGTGGTCTGATTCTCATGGGACGATACATCCGTCAGGGCCGGGCACTCGCAGACGCTTTTGCGGCACGCCATCCGGAAACGTACGAGGCTCTTGGTCGTCCGCGTCCCGGCTACTTCGATGGCCCTCGGAAGACCCGGTTCGCCCGGTTCGTCGCACAACGCGAGTTTCGAAACCTTGGCGACCCCATCCTCGAGGTCCAGTTCGAGGAGCATCGACAGTCGGAGGCGCGCCTGGTTCTGCTCCTTCTTTCTAGCCTCGGGGGTATCGCTCTGCTCCTCTTTATCTCTCGACATGCGGGCTGACCATTGGCTTGTTCGTCGATTGTGTCATCTCTTCGCAAAAGGCACCTTCGAAGCGCAGCCTGGTCTATTCTTTGACTCGATGAAGATTCTCCTCTCATGGAGCAGCGGGAAGGACAGCGCGTGGGCGCTTCACACGCTCCGGGCCCAAGCCAACGTCGAAGTCTGTGGTCTGCTGACGACTCTGAACCGAGCTCATGAACGAGTCGTCATGCACGCGGTCCGCGAGAAACTTCTGGATGCCCAGGCCGAGGCGCTCGGGCTCCCACTGAGAAAGCTCACCCTTCCGAGTCCATGCAGCAACGAGGAATACGAGACCGCGATGGCGAAAGCCGTCGGTGAGGCGCGTCGGGACGGGATCGACGCCATCGCCTTCGGCGACTTGCACCTCGAGGACGTTAGGAGATATCGCGAGGAGAAGCTCCGGGGAACCGGCCTTGCACCGATCTTCCCGCTGTGGGGCCGCTCCACTCGAGAGCTGGCCGATCGAATGGTCGCTTCGGGCCTTCGGGCCTTCGTGACCTGCGTCGACCCTCGGGCGCTCGATCCTTCGTTCGCCGGCAGGATTTTCGATCGGGATTTTTTGAACGATCTGCCCGAGCACGTGGACCCATGCGGGGAGAACGGCGAGTTTCACACTTTCGCCTACGCGGGGCCGATGTTCTCCGAACCGCTCGCGGTCGTTCCTGGAGAAATCGTCGAGCGGGACGGATTCGTGTTCGCCGACTTGCTGACGACCTGAGCCCTGCGCCGGGCTCGCGCTACGGGAGCCGCGCGGTGATGTTCCGCTTCGGCACCTGTCCGACGGGGATACGTGCCACTTCTTTGAGCGTCTCGATATCGACGGCGGAGACCGAGTTCGACCCCGCGTTCGCGACGTAGACCGTCTTGCTGTCGGGCGTGAACGTGAGCCAA
>DATIBD010000093.1:0-2539 GCA_035457705.1 Vicinamibacteria bacterium | reverse complement strand
GACCGAGCTGGTGACGACGGGGACGAACGCGGTGAGAAGCTACGACCTCGACGGGAATCCTCTCTGGCAGCTCTCACCCATGTCGTCGATCACGATTCCGACTCCTGTCTCCGAGCACGGTCTTCTCTTTCTCACTTCGGGGTACTTCGGAGACGAGATCCGCCCTGTCTACGCGGTGAAGCCCGGCGCTTCCGGCGACATTACTCTCGAGGAAAGTGCCAGCTCGAGCAAGCACGTCGCCTGGTCCTGGCCGCAGGCCGGCCCCTACGGGACATCGCCCCTCGTCTATGACGGCGTCTATTACACGCTTCACGATCGCGGCTTTCTGACCGCACACGACGCCCGGACCGGGAAAGAGATTTACGACAAGAAGCGAATCGACGATGCCTCGGGCCCCTTCACCGCCTCACCCTGGGCATACCACAGCAAGATCTTCTGTCTCAGCGAGGAAGGCGTCACTTACGTCATCCGCGCGGGGGGGGACTACGAGGTGCTGGGCGCCAACCGCCTCGACGAGTTCACCCTTGCCACACCAGCTCTCGTCCGTGGAAGCGTTCTGATTCGAACCGCGTCACACCTCTACCGCATCGCGAAAGGAAAGTGAGGTCCGACCTCCAAGTGGATCGCAAGTCGGCCGAGGCCCGGCGTTCGAGCAACAAGAATCCGCCGTTGTTGACCCACGAGCCCTTCTGGAGAACGGATTACCCGCGGCCGAACGATTTGCCCGTCGCTTCGGAGCTTCCCGAGCGTGTCGATGTCGCGGTCGTCGGAAGCGGCTATACGGGGCTCAACGCGGCCCGTGTCCTGGGACGAAGCGGGGCGAGCGTTTCCGTGCTCGAAA
Source organism: Vicinamibacteria bacterium (assembly GCA_035457705.1). Taxonomy (GTDB): domain Bacteria; phylum Acidobacteriota; class Vicinamibacteria; order Marinacidobacterales; family SMYC01; genus DASPGQ01. The sequence continues at coordinate 1,698 of DATIBD010000093.1, read as the reverse complement.
GGGAAACGATCGGCTGGGGGGCGAGCTCGCGCAACGGCGGCATGGCCACGACCGGCCTCAAGCGGTCCACCCAAGCCATATTCGAGACCTACGGAAGCAAACGGGGTCACGAGTTCTGGCGGGCTTCGCTCCAGGCGATCGATCTTCTCGAGGAGATCGTCCGCTCGGAGTCCATCGACTGTGACTGGCGCCGTACCGGTCACATTTGCCTGGCCTATAAGCCCTCCCACTTCGAGGGGATGCGAAAGAGCGTCGGATGGTTCCGCGACGAGCTCGGCCACGAGGTGAAGGCCCTCTCACCCGCGGACCTCCCCTCCGAGATCGGAAGCCGTGTGTTCCACGGCGGCATCCTGGACGAGTACAGTGGCGGGCTTCAGCCGGCGAAGTACGTTTACGGCCTCGCCCGGGTAGTTGCACGCCTCGGCGTTCGTCTCCACGAGCGGGTGGTTATTTCGAGAGTGGCTCGGCGCCCCGAGGGCTTCGAGATTGACACCAACCAGGGAGTGCTGCGTGCGGGAGAAGTCCTCATCGCGACGAACGGCTATACCGACGAGCTGGTGCTCGCCCTCAAGCGCCGCATCTTCCCCGTTGGAAGCTACATCATCGTCACCGAGCCCCTGGCACGCGATGTCCAGTCGGAGTTGGTTCCCAAAGGGCGGATGCTCTACGACTCGAAGAACTTCCTCAACTACTTCCGCCTGACGCCGGACGGGCGCATGCTGTGGGGCGGCCGGAACGATCTCAGCACCGATCTCGACCTGGACCGAAGCGCGGAAATCTTGCGTTGCCAGCTCGTGCATGCCTTTCCGCAGCTTCGTGACGTGCCGCTTACCCACAGCTGGACGGGAAAGCTCGGCATCACGTTCGACCTCATGCCGCACATCGGTCGCGTGGAAGGAATTCACTACGCCATGGGCTACGGCGGGCACGGCCTCGCCGTGGCTACTTACCTCGGGACCGAGGTCGGAAAACTGCTGGCGGGTCAGATCACGACGAGCCCTTTCGCCGAGATTTCCCATCCGACGAGGTTCTTCTACCGCGGCGAGCCCTGGTTCATCCCCCTTGCCGCGCGTTACTACCGCTTCGCAGACTGGATCAGTTAGACTCGCGCGGCGTTCTTTCTTCGCGCCGTCTCCAACCCGAACATGCTGGTCGGCACCGTCGATCTCACCATTATCTTGGCGTATTTCACCGTCGTCATTCTCATTGGCTTTGTCTCGATGCGAAGGACCAAAGGATTCGAAGACTACGCGGTGGCGGGCCGGCGACTCCCCGTCGTGTTCTTGTTCGCCACCATGGCGGCAACGGCGACGGGCGGTGCGGCGACGATCGGGCGCGCCTCGCAGTCCTATCAGTCCGGCATCGTCATATTCGTCGCCACGGTGGGCTTCGTGCTGAACCAGCTTCTGTCCGGACTCTTCCTCGCGCCCCGCATGCGCGCCATCGGCAAGCTGTACACCGTGGGCGACGTCATGGGCTTCTACTACGGGCGGGCCGCGCGCGCTCTGACGGGAATCTTCTCCTTCCTTTACAGCGTCTCCCTTTTCGGGGTCCAGTTACTGGCCATGGGGCGCATATTGCAAACCATCACGGGCTTGCCTCTCGTCCCTTTGCTGATCGCTTCGTCCGCGCTCGTCATCTTCTACACCGGGCTGGGTGGAATCTGGGCCGTCATCTACACCGATCTCCTCCAGTTCA
>DATIBD010000092.1:0-52388 GCA_035457705.1 Vicinamibacteria bacterium | reverse complement strand
CGAAGAGCTCGCGGCCATGGATCCTGCGCGTTTTTACGTTCCCGGCTACACCGGACCCAAAGGGTGGGTCGCCCTCCGCCTCGACGTCGGTGCGGTGGACTGGGAAGAGGTTGCCGAGCTCGCGCTCGAGAGCTATTGCCTAATCGCTCCCAAGCGCCTCGCGGAACGGGCCCGGGCGAATCCTTGAATCCTCACTCCTGGAGCACTCGAAAGTAGCGTTCCCAAGGACCGACTTCCTCGCCGTACTGCTTGGCCATTACGCGCGCGACCTGGCGCAGGTGCGCCAGGTCGTGGACCGTCCAAGTCGCGAGGAGCTGTCGTAAGGTCACGCGACCCAGGTCGGGATGACGGCCCTCTTTCGATAGGCTCGAGGCATCGAGATTCAAGCTCTTGACGTACGCCAGGTTTCGTTCGCGATGCTCGGCGAATCGGTCGAGGAGCGCGGAAAGCGGTTGACCCTGGTATTTCTCACGGAATCCGAACCGGTCGAACGGCGTGAACGTTCGCGCCGTCCCTTCTTCCAGGATGATCTGGATTCGCGGAACCCAATCCGTTTCCTCGCCGTGGAGCAAATGGCCGACGACGTCTCGCGGGCTGAACGTGTCGGGGCCCTCGTCGCGGGACAGCCACTCCGTGGACAGCCCTTCGAGGAGCGTGGACAGTGTTCGCGGCGTGCGCTCGAGGACTTCGAGTGAGTGGTCGAGATCGAACTTCATCTTTCGTTTCTCCTTCTGAATCTTCGATGCCGAGACGGGACCCGTGATTGATCGGCCGCCACGGCTGGAGCTGCATACGGCGCGGCAAGCGCGCCGGGCTCGCTCCGCTCGCTCAGGGTGAGCTGAGTCTTTCTTCACCCTGCTCGTGATGATTCTTCATGAAGAGCCTAGCGTGCCGGCCGTTGCCGGAGCGTTGCAAACGATTGAGAGGCGACCGCGTACTGGAGGAGGCCGTCACGGACCCCCAGGAAAGCTCTCGAGTGCCCGACCTTTCGCCACCGCCTCGGCCAACGACCTGGCGGGAAGCTCGCGAGAGAGCTCGGCGAGCACGGTCCTGGCTCGATCCTTGCCATCACTCCAACCCCCGGGAAGGTGAAGAGCGGAGGAGGCGAGCTCGGCGGCGCGCTCCAGCTGCCTTTCGGTTCTGTGAAGTCGGGCCATGCCGAGCAGGATCTCGACGAGCAGCGGTCGAGCGTCGATCGAGCGGGCGACGTCGAATGCTTCCTCGAGCGCTCCGGTCGCAGAGCCCACCTGCCCCAATCCCAGAAAGGCGCTCCCGAGGTTGTTCAGCGTATCGGCGATTCCGATTCGATGCCGACGGTCGCGACGCCGCTCGAGGCTTTGCTCCAGGCGACGCCGCGCGCGCGTAAACTCCTTGCGAGCGAGAGCTTCCTTTCCTAGGCTGTTGAGCACGCTCGCGATTCGCGGCTCATCGCTCGATTTCCTGGCAAGATCGAGGGAATTGGCGAGGATGGGCAGGGCCCGCTCGCCGCCGATGGACAGATGGCCCATCACGTTGAGCGCCCAGGAGAGGCCGGAGGCACTCTCCGCCTCACGATACCGTTTGACGCTCAGTCTCACGAGCCGCAGGCCTCGATCACGGTGTCCGAGCGCGAAGAGCACGTAGCCGAGACGATTCTGGCAATAGCCGAGCTCGAGCGGATTGCCCGCAACGACCGCCAGGCGTAATCCCTCCTCGAGAAGCGCCCGCGCCTTCTCGAGGCGGCCGGTGCAGGAGTAGAGCACACCCTGGCGCGCGAGCACGCGTCCCACAAGGCGTGCGTCCGACACCGATCCGAGAGCCAGCTCCAAAAGGACGTTTCCCTCCTGGTAGAGTCCGCCCTGGTCGAGGCGGCAATGAAAGGAGTCGAGAGCTCCGTCGAGCGCCCTCGCGTCGCCCCGGTGGCAAGCGCTTTTCCAGCGAGCGATGGCGACGTCGAGGCCCTCGGATCGGGAAACGCCGCTTTTGACTCCATTCTGGAAGACCTCGACGGCGCTATCTCTCCCGGAAGCGAGGCGCAATCGAAGTTGGCGGCAGAGCGCGGTCATCGATTCGGGTGGCTCGATGCCGAGCTCGTTCTCCAGGCGGCGCACGTAGTCCTCGTAGAGTCGGAGGGCGGCTCCACGTCGCCCACCGGCGACGAGGAGCTTCATTACGGCTTCATGGGACTTCTCGTCGAGCGGATCCTGGGAAGCCCACTCTCGAGCGAACGAAAGGGCTTCGTCGGCTTGCGCCCGTTCCGTGTGAAACCGGACGCACCCTTCGAGAGCTTCGGCGCGAAGTGCTCGCAGCCGCTCCGCCATCGCACGTTGCCAGTCGTCGAAGCGAGGGGCATCGCGCAGAACGAGCCCGGAGAGAAAATCGGATGGCTGGAGAGCAACCGCTCTCGACAGCTCGTCGATACATGCCTCGCAGGCGTCGCGGGGCCCGTGCGGGTGACCAGAAGCCCGGGTCCAGGACTCCTCGAAGGCGATGACGTCGGCCCAGACCGAGCGGTCTCGACCAAACGCCATCGAGCCACCATCCGCCTCGAACCAGTTCCTGCCGATGACTTCCGACAAAGCGAAGAGGGTGCGCCTCAAGGCGGCTCGAGCTCGCGCGGGCGGATGCTCCGGCCATAGAAGTACGGCAAGCTCGGAGCGGCGGTGCTCGCCGGGCTCGACCACGAGGTAGGCGAGAAGCGCCTCGGCCTTGTGACGGTCGAGCTTGACCGGACGTCCGTCGAGGACCATCCGTGGGGCGCCGAAAAAACGCAGCTCGAGCCGGGCCATGGGGTCATCCTACCTCGTGGGAAAGAGACTTTTTGAGTTTGCAACGCTTTCCGCAACGCTCGCCGCAACGGACACGTGATTGGAACCACGCTTGACTGCCCAATGCCGTGGCGGGACCCGTGATCACCCGGCCGCCACGGCTCGGTTTTTGCGGCGCTTCGCGCCGATCTCGCGGCCGACGTTTTGGCTGCCGCTCGGCAGGCTGGGCTCCGGACCGTCCCGAGTCGGCGGCGCTGGCCGAGTCGGGCTCTGCCGGACTATCCTGTGCGGCGATGCTCGTTCTGGGCACGGCGCTGGCAGTCTCGCTGGCGCAATCCGCCGCGTCTACGGAGATCTCGTACAAGCTTACGTATCGTGAGTCTCGACCGGAGCTTGTGTCGGTCCGCATCGATCTGCCTTCGGTCGTCCCCGGATCGCGGATTTTCGTCATCCCCCGAGCCATTCCCATGGGCTATGGCGAACAGCCTTTCGACCACTTCGTCACCTCGGTTGCCGCCCTTTCTGCCAACGGTTCCGTAATCGCGGTCGAAAGGGGCGAGGGACCGCGGTGGATTCTTGGGGTGGCGGATTCCGCCGTCGAGCGGATCGAATACGACGTGGACATCGCCCGGATGGAGCGAGAAGTCGTGGCTGCCTCGGACTCCTCGAAAGCGCGACCCGGCTACTTGAGCCTCCTCGGGTACTCCATCTTCGGCTACGTCGAAGGTCTCGAGGGGAAAGCCATCCGCCTCGAGCTCGATCTTCCGGCCCGCTGGCCGCTTCTGACGACGCTCGCCCCTCGGTTGCCGCTTCCGACGGGACGAGACGCTGCTTCGGCTCGAGATTTCTACGCGCTCGCCGACTCCCAGGTCGTCGCCGGTCCGAAGCTCGAGGTACGGAAACTGGAAACTCAGCCTCCGTCGTACTTCGCCTTGTACACCGAGGGAGCGGCTGATGTGACGCTCCTCGCTGAGCTGGCGGAGCAGGCCCTTCGCCGGACCATCGACTACTTCGGCGAGGCCCCTTTTCCGCACTACACCGTCCTGCAAGAGCTCCTCGCGCCTCTATCCGACAGTCATCGCTACGGCTTCAGCATGGAGCACCTCGACAGCGCCACGTTCTACCTCGCCAGCGACTCCGGCCTCACCCCGAGCTCCTCCGATTCCGAGCGCTCGCGCCTGCTCTACAACTTCGCCCATCATTTCGCGCACGCATGGATTCCGAAGCGCGCCTACGGCAAGGGTTACTACCCGTTCACCTGGGAGCTCGCGCCGGTCCTCGATACGATCTGGTTCAGCGAGGGCTTCGCGCAATACGCGGCCATCGAGGCGATTGCCGACGGCCTTCCGGATGACGAGGCCCGAGCCTACCGAGAGCTCCTCATCGAGCGGCGTTTTCGCCAGAGCTTGGCCGACGCTCCCGCGTTCCTCCGCCAGATGCCTCTCGTCGAGCTCTCGCGGGTGGCGTCGACGCGGTACTCGGAGGACTTTCGTACCGGCAGAACCGTGTTCTCCCGCGGAGGGCTCATGGCCGCCGCGATCGACGAAGTCCTTCGTCGTGAGAGCGGGGGAACCTACCGGTTGCGTGACGCGCTCCGGCATCTGGTTTCCTGGTCGCGAAAGACCGAGAGGGCTTTCGAGATCGACGAGCTCCCGGCGATCTTCGCGGAGGCTACAGGGGTCGACACTCGCCCGGTGCTCGAGTGGTGGCTGAAGCCGCTGGACGCCGTCCCCTGAGATGTCTTCTGGAGAGTCCCACGGCACTGAGCACTCAAACAAAAGGGTAAGAATCATGTACCGACACGCCACCAGCCTTACATTTCTCGCGCTTCTGGTCACTCTCCACTCGGCTCCGCTCCAGGCCCTCCCGCCGGATCTCGACCGCTACATCGAGGACGTTCGCAAGGAATGGGGCGTCGTTGGTCTCGCGGTCGCTGTGGTCAAGGACGGGAAGGTCGTCTACGCCAGGGGATTCGGAGAGCGCGAGCTCTCAAGCGGCGAGAGGGTCGACGAGAACACGCTCTTCGCCATCGGCTCCAATAGCAAGGCCTTCACGGCCGCCGCGATGGGAATTCTGGTCGACGAAAAGAAGGTGGGGTGGGACGATCGGGTGACGGAGCACCTTTCGTGGTTCGAGCTCTACGATCCTTATGTGACCCGCGAGATCACGGTACGCGATCTGCTCTCGCACCGCAGCGGCCTGGGCCGACGAGGCGATGCGAATTGGTACGCCACCGATTTCGATCGGCGAGAAGTCCTTCGACGAATCCGTTTCCTCCCGCCGAATTCCAGCTTCCGCTCCGAGGCGGGATACCAGAATACGATGTTCCTTGCCGCGGGTGGGGTCGTCGAGTCGGTCAGTGGAGAGAGCTGGGACGACTTCGTTTCCAGCCGCCTTTTCCGGCCTCTCGGAATGACGCGAAGCCGAACGAGCGTTCGTGAGCTCGAGGGCATGACGAACGTCGCGCACCCTCACGAAAGGATCGATGCGAAAGTAGTTCCCGTGCCCCATCGCAATATCGACAACGTCGCTCCTGCCGGCTCGATCCTCTCGAGCGTTTCGGACATGACGCGATGGATGCTCCTGATGCTGGGAGAAGGCGAGCTGGACGGGCACCGCGTCATCAGTCAGGAATCCGCGGCCGAGCTCTTTAAGCCGAACATCATTTATCCATTGCCCGTGGAGTCAAAGGAGCTATTCCCATCGACTCACTTCTCGACCTACGGACTCGGGTGGGGCCTGCGAGATTACCGCGGCCGCTTCATTGCCACTCACACCGGCGGGATCGATGGGATGCTCTCTCAGGTTCTCCTCGCTCCCGAGGAGGAGCTGGGAATCGTCGTGCTGACAAATACTTCGCCCACCGGGTCCCTGGCACATGCGTCCGTGACCTACCACATCCTGGATGGCTTTCTCGCCGCCGGGGAAGAAACGGATTGGCGCGCGCGTTTCCGCGAGCTCGGCGCCAGGCAGGACGAGCTGAGGGAGGAGCGAGAGAGTAAACGCGTAGAGTCCCGGGTGAGCGGGACGACTCCCTCGCTCGGCCTCGATCGTTACGCCGGAACCTACGAGGACGAGATGTACGGGGAGATTCTTGTGTCTCTCGAAGACGGGCACCTCGTTGTTCGCCGCCACCGTGCGTGGGTCGGCGACCTCGAGCACTGGCACTACGACACCTTCCTCGTCCGCTGGCGTGACCGGGTGATGGGAGAGACTCGGGTGACGTTCCGACTCTCGCTCGAGGGGAAGGTCTCGTCTCTCGAGGTGGAAGACGTGGAGACGTTCGACGCGGTCCTTCCCGTCGCTCCGACCGCCAAATAAGTCCTGTCCAGTCAGCCGCACACGGAGTTGCTAATGATCTGCCGGACCTCGACGACCCTCCTGACCATCCTGTTGACCGCTCAAATCACATCGGCGCAGAAGCGGGTCGAGATCTCACCGTTTTTCGGGTATCAGGTCGGTGGAGGAGCGACCTCCTTCCCCGGGCGGCTCGACATCGACGCCGATACGAGCTACGGCGTCTTCGTCGACGTGCGCGTCCGCCCCGATGCGACGATCCAGCTTCTCTACGACCGTCAGGACACGGTTCTGAGCTTCCGTAGCAACGATCCGTTCACTCCGACTCAGGTGAGCGCCGGCCTCTCGATCGAGTACTTCCATTTTGGCGGAACGGTGGAGTTCAGCGAGGAAAGCTTCCGCCCCTACTTCGCCCTGACCGTGGGGGCGACGCGGTTCGACCCGGCTCCAGCGGAGTTCGGCGACGAATGGCGCTTCTCGGTCGGATTCGGCGGAGGGGTCAAGACGTTCCTCTCGAACCGCTTTGGTTTTCGTCTCGATGGCCGCGTCTGGCCCACGTTTCTCAACACGAGCGGCGGCTTTTTCTGCTCGCTTCCCGGCGGCTGCCTCGTCTCCATCGAAGCCGATCTCGTGTATCAGGCAAACGCCACCGCGGGGTTCTTCTTCGTCTTCTGAGCATCGATACAGCGGCTCGTTTCTCTCCCGGCCGTTCAACGACCTAACCTATCCCGCCACGTTGCGATGGCTGATCCCTGCCAGTATCATAGAATCTCTCACAGAGATTCGGCTCGAGACGGGCGCGTTCGACGAGATCGGCACTCGACTGGCTCGAGCTCGAGTTCCGCCGCAGTCACCTTCATGTCAGAGACGGAAGTCGTCCTCGAAGACCTCTTGCTAATCCTGAGCCTGGCGTCGCTCGTCGCCATCCTCGTCAAACGCATCCACGTTCCCTATACCACCGCGCTCGTCCTCGCAGGCATCGGCGTGAGCTTTCTTCCCATCACGATGGGCATTCATCTCAGCAAAGAGCTCGTGCTTCTCATCGTGCTTCCACCCCTTCTTTTTCAGGGCGCGCTGCACATGGAGCTCGATGACCTGCGGAAGGATGTTCTTCCAATCGCGGTTCTGGCCCTCCCCGGGTTGGTGCTGGCGACGCTCCTCGTGGGCGGGATGCTTCACGTCACGCTCGAAATGCCGTGGCTGAAGGGGCTCCTCTTCGGTGCGATGGTCGCGGCGACCGACCCCATCTCGGTGCTTGCCATCTTTCGCGAGGTCGGAGCGCCGAAGCGGCTCAAGACGCTCATGGAGGGGGAGAGTCTGTTCAATGATGGAACCAGCGTCGTACTGTTCGGGGCCCTCTTCGCCGTCCTCTACGAGGGGGCGGAGCCCAGCGCGCTCGAAATCGGGCTCTCGTTCGCCAAGGTCTGCGCCGGCGGAGCGGGAATCGGCTTCATCTTCGGATACGCCTGCTACCGGCTCATGAAAGGCCTCGACGACCACCTGCTGGAAGTGACGCTGACGGTCGTGCTGGTATTCGGGAGCTTCGTGGTGGCCGAGGTGCTGCATCTCTCCGGGGTGATCGCCGTCGTCGTCGCCGGACTCATCATCGGCAACTACGGAAAGCTCTTTTCGATGTCCCCGCGAACCGTCGAGACGATCGACAATTTCTGGGAAGTCGTGGACTTTCTGATCAATGCGTTCTTGTTCCTGCTCATCGGTCTCGAGATGAAGGCCTACGTGGCCGACCTCGAACGCTACCTCGTTCCCGGAGGGATCGCCGTCGCCATCGTGCTCCTCGCCCGCGCCCTGACGGTCTATCCCGTTTACGCTCTGTTCCGGAAGACGAATAGCTCGTTCTCCCTCGGGTGGGCGCACATCATGGTATGGGGCGGGCTCAAGGGGTCGATCCCCATTGCGCTGGTACTGGGACTTCCTCGAGACGTCGCTTTCCGGGCGGAATTCCTGGTGTTGACCGCGATACTCGTCTTCTTCTCGCTCGTAGTCCAGACGCTGACGATGAAGCCCCTGGTGAAAGCGGTTCGGTGACATGGGCTCGTCGTGGCTCGAGATAGACGCCGGCCGACTGGTGGGAAACGTGCGCGCGATCCGGGGACGGCTCGAGCGAGGAGCGCGTGTGATGGCCGTCGTGAAGGCGAACGCTTACGGCCACGGATCGCGCCTCGTCTCGCCCCTCCTTGCGGACCACGTGGACTGGTTCGGGGTGGACTCCCTCGGCGAGGCTTTGGAGATCCATGCCCTCGACCTGGGACGTCCGATTCTCATTCTCGGGCACACCGAGACCGAGAACCTCGAGACCGTCGTCCGTCTCGGCTTTCGACAGGCTCTCTTTCGGCGAGACAGCGCGCGGGCCATGGCTCGGGCGGCGCAACGAATCGGGAAGCCCGCCTTCGCTCACCTCAAGATCGAGACCGGCCTCAACCGACTCGGGGGCTCCCCATCCGACATCGATCTCAGCGGGATTCAGATCGAAGGCGTCTACACCCATTTTGCCGACGTGGAGAACGGGAGCTCGGATTTCTACCGCATCCAGCTCGAACGCCTCCGTGAGGCGGCATCGTCGTTCGAAGGCGTCCTGGTGCATGCCTCACCGACGGCCGGGGTGCTTCTTCACCCCGATGCCCACTGCGACCTGGCGCGGGTCGGAATTGGCCTCTATGGAATCTGGCCGTCGCCCGACTCGCGAGTCGAAGTCCCACTGAAGCCCGTCCTGACATGGAAGAGCCGTCTGGCTCAGGTCAAGAGAATTCCGAGGGGCGCGAGCGTCGGTTACGACTGCACGTACCGCGCCGAGAGCGATCGAGTCATCGGCGTCGTTCCCGTCGGCTACTACGATGGCTACGATCGGAAGCTATCGAACCGGGGCTATGTGCTCGTGCGCGGAGGCCGCGCGGAGGTCGTGGGACGCGTGGCGATGAACATGTTCATGGTGGATGTGACCGGGCTCGGCGCCGAGGATGACGACGAGGTCGTCCTGCTCGGGGATGGCATCTCGGCCGACGAGCTCGCGCGGCTGAGTGATACCATCGCCTACGAGGTGGTGGCACGCCTGAATCCGCTTTTGCCCCGGAAGCTGATCTGACCTCACGGCCTGACGATTGCCGAAGCGCCAGAGGAATAGCGGCGCAACCAGCGTAACCCAATCGGTTAGAATGCCGGGGGCTCCGCGATGTTTCAGCGTCAAAAGGAAGGTTCGGTCCTCTGCGCGTCGTGCAATCGGCTCGTCGGTGTGAACGACGAGAAGTGCCTCAATTGCGGACGTCGCAACCCCGGTCTTTATGGCTTCGGCGCCGCGATCCGTGCGCTCGGACGCGACTTCGGCTTCGTCAAGCTCGTGATCACTGGCTCGATCGGCTTGTTCATCGCGACCCTTCTGGTCGACCCTTCCGGCATCCGACAAGGCGGCTTCCTGACGTTCATGAGCCCGAGCACGAGGGCACTCTTTCTGTTCGGAGCAAGCGGGCAGTTCCCGGTTTTCGAGCTGGGGAGGTGGTGGACTCTCCTCAGTGCGGGATGGCTCCACGGGGGCCTTTTGCACATCGCCTTCAATATGATGATCGTTCGGAATTTCGCCCCCGCAACCGCGGAGTTCTACGGGGCAGGACGGATGATCATCATCTACTCGGTGTCGTCCATTACCGGATTTTTCTTCAGCAGCCTCGCCAGCCAGCTCTATCCGTTCATTCCTTTTGGCTTTGTTCTCTCGTTCCTCGGTCTCGCCGGGGCGCCGCTGACGCTCGGCGCCTCCGCGCCGATCTTCGGTCTGTTGGGCGCGCTGCTCTATTATGGCCGCCGCACCGGGAGCCGAGTGATTCAGCAGCAGATGATCGGCTACGCGGTGTTCTTCGGCATTTTTGGCATCGTGATGCCCGGCGTGGACAATCAGGCCCATCTGGGTGGGCTGGTCGGCGGATATCTCATGGCACGTTTCCTCGACCCGCTGGAGCCCGAGCGGGGCGACCACCTTCTCGTGGGGCTCGTTTTCATCGTGCTCACCGCGCTCTCGATCGTGGTCTCCGTGGTCGCTGGCATGCCGTACATTCCGTATATTCCTTAATCACCAGCGTTTGCGGCCCTCGGACGCTCCCTTCCCCGTCGTTCCGAGGTCCATCAAGACGGCCACGACCACGACTACCAGGTAGATGCCCGTCACCGTTCCATTGGTGTTCACCGCCCACGCGTAGGCGAGCGTGGTGAGCGGCATGAAGAAGAAGCCCAGAACGGGCCAGAGGACGGTTTCGTAGGCCCGGCCCAGGTAATTGCTCGCGAGAAACACGGCGACGAGCGCGATCCGTGGAAACAGGAGGGCAAGGCAACCGACGAAACATCCCACGGCAACTCGACGTTAACTTACTTGTCGGCCCGCGGCAAATGAGACAGAATGTCGCGGTGCCGTCGGACATACCACTGACCCGTGCGAAGAGCGACCGGATGCTACTCGGGGTCTGCGGCGGCATTGCGCGTTGGCTCGGCTGGGACCCCACGGTCGTCCGCGTCGGCTACGTCCTCCTTTCGATCTGTTCCGCCGCGTTTCCAGGAATCCTCGTCTACGTGATCCTCGCGATCGTGATGCCCGAGGGCGACTAACAGGGTGACAAGAAACTCGGCCCACCCTGCGCGAGCGGAGCGAGCCCGGCGCGCTTGTCGCGTCGTAAACAGCCGGAACCGTTGCGGACGATTGACCACGGGTCCCGCCACGACGTTGACGCAAGAAACTAAGCGACGACCCTGAACCGGGCGCTGGCCCGATTCATGCTACGATCGCCGGTTTCGAGCGATGTCTTCCAACTCCCCGAGCACGAGAGCCAAAATCGAGATCTGCCGCCGCTCGAGTGCGGAGACACCGGCGCTCGAGGCCATGTACGCGGAAGTCTTCGGCGAGAAGGCCGCGGGGGACAATCGCGCCCGCTGGCGCTGGCAGTATGACGAGAACCCCCATTGCCCGCCCGAGGGGCCCGAGATCTGGGTTGCCAAGCAGAACGGCGTGGTGCTCGGCCAATACGCATCGATGCCCGTCCGCCTCTTCGTCAAGGGCCGCACGCTCCGGGCTTCCTGGGGCATGGACGTGATGGTCCGGCCCAACGTCCAGCGCAAAGGCATTGGCTCGCGGCTGTTCCTTTACTGGGACGAGAACGTCGAAGCTTCCCTCGGTCTGGGACTGTCGGCGGCGTCCTACGCTCTGTTCAAGAAGCTCCGTTGGGAAGACGTCGGTCCCGTGCCCTGCTACACGCTGGTTCTCGACCCGGGCGCTCTACTCGAGCGAAGGCTTCCACGACCCATGGCACGAGCCTTGGCGCCGCTCGCGCGTCTGGCTTTTTCTTTTGCTTTTCCCCGGAGAAAGACGCGAGGCGACGTGATGGCGCGACCGATGGAAGGAGTTTTCGGCGAGGAGTACGATGCTCTCTGGCAGGCCGCTTCCCGCGGCTATGATTTCATCGCCGAGAGGACCGCCGCCTACCTCGAGTGGAAATATCATCGTGTTCCGTTCGTCAGCTACGACGTCCTCGAAGCCCGGCGAAAGGACGGGACCCTCTCGGGATACTGCGTGCTGAGAGCGACCGAGAGAAACGGCATGGTGCTCGCGCTTCTCGTCGATCTATTCGCCCGTCCCGACGACAACGCGACTCTCGGCGCGCTTCTCGACGGAGCGGCCGCCTGGGCAAAGGACAGAAAAGCGGCCCGGATGCAAACGTTCACCTTCGACGCTCGAATCGTCGCCCGTCTCGCGGCCAAGGGATTCATTCTCATTCCGAGCCCGATGCAATTCTGCCTCAGAATCCACAGCGACCACGTGAGCGAGGGTTTCTATCGCGATACCTCTCGCTGGCATGTCACCTTCGGCGACTCGGACCAGGATCGGGAGGCTTGATGTCGACGCGCATCCTCCTCGGCGTCGACACCGAGGCCGACGACCAGTGGAGCTCTGCGGGACGCGAAGAGCTCGCCGTTCGCAACGTACACGAGCTTCCGCGACTCCAGGAGCTGTGCGACCGTTACCGCGTTCTCCCGACCTATCTCGTCACGTTCGAGATGGCCGTCGCGGAGCGCGCGAGGAGTCAGCTCCGGGAGCTTGCCGAGTCTGGCCAGTGCGAGATTGGCTCCCACCACCATCCCTGGTCCACACCGCCCCTCGTGGAAGGTCATGTCTACCCGCTGAACTTGAGCCGCGAGCGATACCGCGAACAGCTCGGGCGGTTGACCGAGGCAGTCTCCAAGATATCGGGTGAGGCGCCGGTCTCGTATCGCGCCGGACGCAACGGCTTCGCCGGCTGGCAGGTCGAGATTCTCGAGGAGAACGGTTATCTCGTCGATTCCAGCGTGGATCCGTTTTTCAACGAGAAACGCAAGGGAGGGCCGTCGTTCGCCGGAGCTCCCATCACACCCTACTTCGTGGGCTACGACGACCCGCGACGGGCGGGAGACAGCCGGCTCCTCGAGATTCCCGTCACGAGCGCGCTCGATCGGAAATGGCCCCGTTGGCTGGAGACGGCCTATGCCGATGTCTCGCATGCCTACCATTTCCGGCGCTCCTTGAGACTTCTCGGAATCGTCCGCCCGATCTGGCTCCGGCCGTCGTACTCGAAACGGGGGGACATGTTGTCGCTCGCTCGCCGCCTGCTCGAAAGTCACGTCCCCACGGCCAACATCCTGTTTCACTCGAGTGAGCTTTTGGTAGGTGGGAGTCCTTACAACCAGACTCGAGAGGATCTGGAACGGTTCTACCGGGACCTCGAGGCGCTTCTCGCGTTCCTGACCGAGGGGGGTGCCTGCGGTGCGACGTTCCGGCAGTTCCGTGAATCATGGTGCGAGGCGACTGCAAATTGATCGTGTGCATGGTCACCCCCCATCTTCCACCCGACCAGGCAGCCAATGCGCTGCTGCCTCAGCTTCTTCGCGATGGGCTCACCCGGGAGGGACACGAGGTTCGCCTGATGGCCTTCGAGCCGCGAGCCGGACGCCCCCGTCAATCCGAGGTCCGCTACATCCCCCGCTCGAGAAACGGGCTTTCGCGCACTCTCCGATTGACTCACCTCGAGACGGCGTTCGCCGTATATCGCCAAGCCCGTGGATTCTTCAGCCAGGCGGAAGTCGTTCACGTCCACAGCAACACCTTCATGAACCAGCTCGTGGCCGCGCTCGCCTATCGTCGCCGTGTCCCGTTCCTTCTGACGCACTATGGGACGGAGATCTGGCATTACCGGAAGCGCCCGATCGATCCGTTCCTTTGGATGAACCAGCACGCCGCGCACGTGACCTATTACAGCCGCCTTCTTCTCGACAAGTCCGTCGAGCTCGGTGTGGTTCCTCCGAGACGCGTCGTGGTCTATCCGCCCGTCGAACGGGAGTTTCACCTGCCGACCGAGGGGCAGCGAGCCGCCGCGCGGAGCTCGCTCGGGCTAGCAAGCGAGCCCCTTCTTCTGAACGTCAAACGCCTTCACCCGCTTGCGGGCCAGCGGTATCTCATCGAGGCCATGCCCGAGATTCGAAGAAGCCATCCGGGCGCGAGGCTCTTCGTGGTCGGGGAGGGTGAAGCAAGACCGGAGCTCGAGGAGCTCATCACGAGTCTCGGTCTCGGTGACTCCGTAAAGCTCCTGGGCCTCGTGGACCATCGCGAGTTGCCTCGAATCTACCAGGCGGCAGACCTCTTCGTTCTTCCTTCTCGGCTCGAGGCGTTCCCCACGGTCGCCGCAGAGGCGCTCGCCTGTGGGCTTCCCGTAGTCTCCGCCGACCATCCAGGCGGGCGCGAGCTTGCCGAGCTCTTTCCCGACGACGTGGCGCTCGTTCCCCGGGAGCAGGTATCGCCGCTCGCGCAGGCCATCGCGGCGGCTCTGCACAACCCCCGTCGATCGTCGGGTCGATCCCGGGAACGCATCGAGCGAGAGCTTCGTCCCGAGGCCGCCATCGCCAGGTACCTCGAGCTCTACCGCTCCGCGATCGAGGAAGGCGCCCGTGCGGGGAATTGACGACGCGGCCATCCGCCAGCACGGCGAAGTACGGTTCCGCTCGAATTATCACTACGCGCTGTTCGAGTACTACCGGAGCGCGAAGATCCTGAAGCGTCTCGAATGGGACGGCGTCGAAGTGGTAGGCCGAGTTCTCGATGCGGGATGCGGATCGGGTGGAATCGCTGTGTCGATCGCCGAGGAGTGCGGGTTTTCGGTCGGGCTGGACATAAAGAACAAGTTCAGCGATGCAGGCGTCAAGCTCGCCGACGAGCGACGGATCCGGAACGTTGCTTTCGTTCAAGCCGATGGGGCGGCGCTTCCGTTTGCCAGCGACAGTTTCGAGATCGTTCTCTCTCACTCCGTTATCGAGCACGTGGCCTCGGCGGAAGCGTACTTGAGGGAGTGCCACCGGGTGCTCCGGCCCGGCGGAGTGCTCTTCCTCCAGACGCCCCCTTACCACAGCTTTGCCGGCTCCCATCTCTCGCGGCTTCGCGTTCCCGTTCCCATTCACCTTCTCCTGCCCCGCCGCTGGGCTTTTCGATTGAGCTTCTATCTCGCACGAAAGCGTCCCGGCTGGCTCAAGGAGCCGCGCGAGTCGAACACGTTCAAGCTCATGGCGGAACGTGGCGAAACGAAGGAAGACGACCTGGTGCAACGCGTGACCGTGGCACGGGTCCACCGATGGCTCGAAGCCGTGGGATTCGACGTCGTGCGAGAGGAGCGTCACGTGAGCGGTTTTTTTGCCCAGAACCTGCCGCGGTTCCTCAGGCGGTTTCTCGAGACCAACGGCGTCACCCAGAACATCATCATCAGCAACCTCGAGCTCCTCCTGAGGAAGACCCAGCCAAGCCCATGAGCTTCTTCAGAGAGCGGATGGAGCTCGTCCTCGCGGGACTTCTTCTCGCCTCGCTCATTCTCGTCACTCCCCGCATCTCCGAATCGGACGCCATCGAGTACTTCTCGTACCTGCCATCGCTCGTGTTCGACGGTGATCTGGATTTTGAGGACGAATACACGCACTTCTACGAGGAAGACCCGGAAGCGCGACAGGGCTTCAAGGAAACGTTTCTGGACCGCTCGACCGCGACGGGACTCAAGCTCAACTTCGGCCCCGTTGGCACCGCCGTTCTTTGGTCCCCCTTCTATCTCGCCACCCATGCCGTGGTCCGAGGCGACGGGATGGGGCAGCCTTACCGGAGCGCGGTCTCGCTCGCCTCGGCAATCTACGCGGCGGTAGGGCTTTTCCTCAGCTATCGGCTCGGCCGGCGTTTCGCCCCTCCCTTCGTGACGTTCGTCGCCGTCGTCGCTTTGTGGTGGGCTACTCCGGTGGCCTACTACATGTACGTCGCGCCCGGCATGAGCCACGCGTGCTCGCTCTTTGCAGTCTCTTTATTCTTCTCGCTCTGGCCCTGGGCGGCTCGTCGGAGCGTGGCGCATTGGGCGGTCTGGGGAGCGTCCGCCGGACTCATGGCTCTCGTTCGTGAGCAGGATCTCTTCTTCGCTCTGGCGGCTCTCGTGGCCGCTTCGCGGTGGGACGTGACCTCGGGACTGAAACGGCTCGTCGTCTTCGGTGCGACGACCCTCGCCGTGTTCGCCCCCCAGCTTCTCGTCTATGAGGTCTTGAACGGACGGCCGTTTCCATCTCCTCACGTCCAGGACAAGATGGCCTGGTACTCGCCGCATTTCTTCGAGGTCCTCTTTTCTCCGGAGCATGGTCTTTTCTTCTGGAGTCCGATCCTCCTAGCGTTTCTGGGCGGAGGTCTGGCTCTGCTGCGCCGGCAGCGTGAAGCGGGTCTCGTCCTGTTGGTGGGCTTCTTGTCGCAAGTCTATATCTCCGGCGCGGTGGAGTCCTGGACCCAGGCGGGAGCGTTCGGTTCGCGACGTTTCGTGGGAGCCACGGCGATCTTCGCTGTATGGGGCGCGGTCGGGCTCGCGCTCATCGAGCCGAAGCTCACACGCGCGGGCGTGGCCGCGGTCGCGAGCCTTTTCGTGTTTTGGAACGTGTCTCTTATGATGCAGTTCGGGCTCGGTTTGATGGATCGGCAACGGCTGGTTTGGTCCGAAGTCGGGCACAACACGGTCCACGAAGTGCCGCGGCAGCTCGGGTCCGTTCTGGGACGCTACTTGGTGTCCCGGAAGGAGCTAATCAAAAGCGGGCGAGAGGGCCAGTGATCTCCGACTTTCTGCGAAAAACCGCGCGGTGTCCCACCTGCCTCGCGAGAGGGAACGGTATGGCGGGCCGCTTGGATTCCGAGCCAGGCGGCCTCCGGTGCCCTCGCTGCCGGCGGCTGTTTCCCGCTCTCGCCGATGAGGGGTATCTGGACCTGAGACCGCCCGCGGACATGTTCTCCGAAATCACGGAGTACGCCGAAGAGGAGTTCCATTACCGGCTCGGCCGCTTGCGACGGCCGTTTCTCTCCGCCCGGGTGAAGCTCGACATGATGTCGAACATGTTGAAGCCGACGCCAGGCGAACGAGTCCTCGATATCGGTTGTGGCAACGGCCGATTCGTCTTCTTCGAACGAAAGAGCTGTGGCGAGCTTGTAGGAATCGACGCCGGGGCTCACTTCGCCGCCGAGCCGCTCGCGAGTGTCGACCTCGCTCGCGGAGACATTCGCCTCCTGCCGTTCGCCGACGCGACCTTCGACAAAGCTTACTCGCTCGACGTGCTCGAGCATCTGACCGAGGACGGGGTCGTCCGGATGTTCTCCGAGGCCCGCCGCGTGCTCCGTCCGGGCGGGCGGTTGTTCGTCTATTCTCACGTGATGATGAGCTCGAAGCTCGCTGCATTCCAGCGAGGCGTGAACCGTCTCGTACAATGGCTCGATTCGATAAACCTCGTCGATAACGCTCCGGAGCGGGAGCGAAAGTCCGACCACCGAAATGCCCTCCGAAGCTACGAGCAGCTCGACGCCATTCTCGCGAGGACCGGTTTCGCCGTCGACACGATCCGTTACTACAACGTGTTCTTCAAGGCCATCATCGAAGATCTGATGCTGCCCCTCGTCGAGCACAACTTGTACCGAAGACGGGCGAAGGCGCAGCCCGTCCGAGACGCCGAGACTCTCGCCGCTCGGCCGGACGTCGGCCGGTTCTGGCACGCTCCTTTGACGCTGGCGTCGTTTCTCATGAAGCTCGACGTTCTCCTGTTCGGCAGGGTGCGTACCGGGCCATTCTTCGTCCTCCTTCGAGCCGTGTGAGTGAAGCTTCTCTACGTGGCTTCCGACCAGAGAGTTCCCGGTTCCACCGGGGGGGCGGTGCATGTGGAAGAGGTCGCGATGGGACTCGAGTCCCTCGGGCACGAAGTCCACGTGGTGGCCATCCCCTCCCGAGCCGATACCGAGACCGAGCTCCGCCTTCATCGCAGCCCACTCTGGTTACGGCACCGTGCGTTCCGGTGGCTCACGAAAGGATTCGTCGGCGAGCTCATGGAAGAGCTCGGAGCCGACGCGGTCATCGAGCGGTACTACAACTTTGGGGGCGAGGGCATCCGTGCCGCTTTCGACCGTGGGCTGCCCTCCCTTCTCGAGGTGAACTCGCCGCTGAAGGACCACGCGGGCTCGATCAAGCAGGTGCTCGACGCGCTGATGCTTGTTCATCCCATGAAGCGGGCCCGCGATGAGCTCGTTCGCAAAGCGAGCGCCCTGGTGACGCCGCTTCCCGAGATCGTTCCCGATTCGGTGCCGCGGGAGAAGGTGCATCGCGTGAGCTGGGGCGCGAACGTCGAACGATTTCGCCCAGAGGTGGCGCCGAAGCCTCTCGAGATTCCATCCGGGAGCCGTGTCGTCGTCTTCGCCGGAAGCTTCCGGCCGTGGCACGGGGCCGATCTCCTCGTCCGGGCGGCTCCTCTCGTTCTTGAGAAGATTCCTTCGGCCTTCTTTCTCTTAGTAGGAAGCGGTCCGTCCCGTCCGCGTAGGGTATCCTGCGACCGGGTGCTCTTTACCGGTGCCGTGCCGTATGCGGACATGCCCGGTTACCTTCGGCTGGCCGAAGTCGGGGTCGCCCCTTACCAGCCCTCCCGATTGGGTCAAATGAAACTGGGCTTTTACTGGTCCCCGCTCAAGATCTTCGAGTACATGGCGACGGGCCTCCCGGTCGTGACTTTGGACGTCGCTCCGCTTCGGGAGATCGTGAGGCCCGGCTCCGAAGGGGTCCTCGTCCCCGAGGGAAACGTGAGAGCCCTTGCCGAGGCCATCACGTTGCTTCTCGAGAATCCAGAGCGAGCGCGGACGATGGGAGCGAGCGCACGCGCTCGCGTCGTCGAGCGTTTCAGCTGGCGCCGTCACTGCGGCGAGCTGGACCAGATCCTCCGGGATCTCGTAGGCGCCTCGTGAACGTTTTGGTGGTCACGGATTCCTTCCCGCCCGGGTCGGGGGGGAGCGGTCGATCGACGGCCGTGCTGGCGCGCGCGCTGATGCGGCGCGGGCACCGGGTTCGAGTAGCCGTGCCACGCCTCGAGCCGAGCCGTCGGACCGCGTGGCAGGGAGTCGATGTCGACGAAATCGAGGTTCCACGACCGAGCCCGGGGAACGCCCGGACGCGAGAGCGCGCCTTTGCGAGCGGCCTGAAGTGCGCCCTCGGGGAAGAAGCATGGGACATCGTTCACGCCCAGCACTGGTTGTCCGCAGGCGCGGCGCGAACGGCATGCCCCAGGCTGCCTCTCGTGGTTACCGTCCGCGATTACTGGCCCATTTGTATCTGGTCCACCATGCTTTCGGGTCGCCACCTGTGTCCCGGATGCACTTTCGGCCGACGCGTCGTTTGCGCGGGCCGCAACCGGCCTTCGTTATTGCCTCTCGCGCCGCTCATGCCGCCATTCATCGAACGAGAGCTGCGACGAAGAGGAAGGATTCTGGACGAGGCCGCGGCGGTCATCGCAGTGAGCGGCCACGTCGGGAAGACGCTGCAGCCAAGGGCGCGGGTTCACGTCATTCCCAACCTGATCGAGCTCGACGATCCCCCGACCCATCCGCCGCGCGAGATCCCAGAGCCCTACGTGCTCTTCGCCGGGAAGCTCGAGCCCAACAAGGCGCCCGACCGGCTCTTTCCGATCTTGGACGCCGCCAAGTGCCGAACGACCCTGGTGGTCGCCGGGACCGGGAGCCTTCTCGCTCGGCTCAGGGCCGAGGCTCGCGGGCGGGGCTACCCGGTACGATTTCTCGGATGGGTCGATGAGATGCGGCTCGACGGCCTGATGCGGCATGCTTCGGCGCTCGTCTTCCCCTCGAGATGGCAGGAGCCGCTTTCCCGGGTGCTTCTCGACGCGCTCGGCCTCGGCGCCGTCCTGGTGGCCGAACCGACCGGGGGCACGGAGGAGATCGTCGTCGAGGGAGAGAGCGGGCTCACGGGGCGAACAGTCGAGGAGCTCGGCGCCGCTCTCGCCCGTGTGCTCGCGGACGAAGCGCTCGCTCAGCAGGTTCGAGAGGGTGCCGAGCGCGTTGCCCGCCTGCGCTTCTCGGCAGACGTCGTCATGCCGAAGCTCGAGGCCCTTTACGCGTCCGTGGTCGATGGGTGATGCGAGTAAGTCTGATCTCGCGCGGCATCTTCCCGCTTCATGGCTACGGAGGTCTCGAACGGCACGTGGCCGGCTTGTTCAAATACCTGAGGCGCGCCGGATGCGACGTCTCGCTCTACACGACGCCCCCGAAGGATCCGCGCGAAGCTCCCGACGGGATTCGGTTCGTTACCTACCGGCTGATTCCCTGGCCGAGAAGGAAAGGGCTCGTCGTGCTCGACCGCGAGACGAACTACCTCGCGTGGAGCCTTCGCGCTGCCAAGCGCGTTCTTGCCGATCCCCGGCCCGACATCGTCCAGGCGGATGGAGCGGCAGGGTTCGGGTACGCGTTCACTCGCGATGAGAACGCGCCGCCCATGGTTTTGCACCCACACGGGATGGAGGAGTTCAAGGCTCCTCCTCTCAAGCGCACGGCCTATTTACCTTTGCGTTTCGCCACCCGATTCGGGGCCCGCCGAGCGGAGCGCGTGCTCGCTCCCGATGTCTCGATGCGAGCCGAGGTGATGCGTCATCTTGGAATCGGTCCCGACCGCGTGGCCGTTCTCCCGAACGCCATCGACCTCGAAGAGGTGGCTCGTTGGAGGGGCGGCTTCCGGGACTTGAGCCGTTTCGGCGTGGCGCCCGGCGACCGGGTGCTCCTCTCCGTGGGTCGCCTGGAGCCCAACAAGGGCTTCGCCGTTCTCGCACGCGCCCTCGCCGAGCTGCCGCGCGAATGGAAGTGGGTGCTGGTCGGTGAAGGACCCGAGAGGAACAGGCTGGAGCGGACCATCGCCGCGCTCGGACTGCGCGAGCACGTCACGCTCCCCGGTTCCATCCCCGACGAAGGCCTTTCGGCGCTCTACGCCCGTGCCACGTTGTTCGTACACCCGACTCTCTACGAAGGGAGCTCGATGGTCACGCTCGAAGCGATGGCGCACGGCAAACCGGTCATCGCAACTCGAGTCGGCGGCATTCCCGACAAGATCCTCCACGGCAGATCCGGATTGCTCGTTCCGCCCGGTGACGTGTCGGCTCTGGCTTCCGCCATCAGGGAAGCGGCGAGACCGTCGACGAACCTTTCGGCCTGGGGCGGGGAGGCCGAGCGACTGGCTCGAGAGAAATTCGATTGGGCGACCCGCGTGAAGGACGTGCTCGCGCTCTACGACGACATCCTGAAGCAGCCGCAAGCGCGGTAATTTCTATCCAGAGCCGGCCTCGAGAGGCCACTACTCCATTCATGATGAATCGTCTGTGATGCGTCGTAATTGGCGTAAAATAGAATCGCGATGGCGACGACTCTGACAAGGCTGCAGGAGCGAGTCCTTCTGACGGGGATCAGCTGGCACACCTACGAACGACTGCTTACAGAGCATGTTGGACGAAGCAGTCCTCGTTTTACCTACGATCGCGGGGAGCTCGAGATAATGGTTCTGTCGTTCGAGCATGAGGAGATCAACCGCCTCGTGGCGGACGTTTTCGCGGCAATTGCCGACGCATCCGGAATCGATTTCGTCAACGCAGGCTCCACGACATTCAGGCGACGAGACCTCGAACGGGGTTTCGAGCCCGACACCTGTTTTTACGTCGCGAATGCGGCCTCGATCCGGGGCAAGAAGAAGCTCGACCTGCCCGACGATCCCCCACCCGATCTCGTCATCGAGATCGACATCACGAGCTCCTCGCTCGACAAGATGGGCATTTACGCTGCCATGAGGGTGCAGGAAGTATGGCGCTACGATGGAAGGACGGTTCGAATCCTGGGACTTCGAGGCGAAACCTACGACGATCGGTCGGCGAGTGCTTTCTTGCCCGGGGTGACTTCCGCCGATCTCACGCGCTTCGTCGAGAAGGCACAGACAACACCGCGTTCCGTGTGGCTCCGGCAGGTGCGTGACTGGGTTGAGCGCGAACAGGACGGGCGGTAGCTTCCAGGCCTCGTCTCGCCGACGCCTTATTGGGGACCGCCGAGCGCTCGGAAGAGATGGGTGCGTGCCGATCGAGAGACGGCTTCGGGAAACGCTACTCGTATCGTAGTGCTCGAATGGGCCCGACCGCGCACGCGCGGCGGGCTGGCAGGAGGCATGCGGCGAGACCGGCGAGCGCGAGCGCCAGCACGACCGCGCCGAAGACGGCCGGGTCCCAGGGCTCGACCTGGAACAGCAGGTTCGTCAACGCGCGTGCGAGCGCAAGAGCGAGCAGCAGACCCATTGCCAGACCGGCGATGAGCTGGATGATACCCTGCCGCAGGACCAGCACCAGGACGTCTTTGCGAGAGGCGCCGAGGGCGACGCGAACGCCGACTTCGCGCGTGCGATTGCTGGTCGAGAACGCCATGACCCCGTACAGCCCGACGGTAGCAAGCGCCACCGCGGCGGCACCGAACGCCATGAAGAGGGATCCGAACGCTCGGTAGAACCACGTTCCGAGCGCCAGGTTCTCTTCCATCGAGCGGACCCAGTAAATCGGAAGCGTCGCATCCAAGGACTCGATCTCGTCACGGATCATGGACGTGAAGCTCATCGGCTCCCGCTCCGTTCGGACGACGAGGCTCATGAACCGGATGACGTTTTGCGAAAGCGGAATGTACACGCCGTCGTGCTGCGTATCGACCGTCCCGCCCAGATACAAATCGGGCACGACGCCGACGACCGTTCGCCAGGGAGTGTCGTCTCCGCCGAGCCGGATCCTCGATCCGATGGGCACCTCGTCCTTCAGATACCGCTCCGCGAAGTCCTCGTTGACGATCGCCACCGGAACGCTCCCGGGTCCGTCGGCCGGGGTGAACTCGCGTCCGTGGATCGGCTCGACTCCAAACGTCTCGAAATAACCCGGAGTGATCACGATGCGTCGGCTGACGGGATGATCCTGGTCGCTCGGGTAGGCCACACCTTCGACACTCAGTTCTTGCCGAGGACCGCCGGTGAGTGGAAGATTCGAGGTCAAAGCAGCGGAGACAATGCCGGTGCGCGCCTCGAGCCTTTCTTTGAGTCGGTCGTAGAGCTGCTGCTGATCCTCTTCGGTCGGGTAGTCCGCTTCGAACAGGCCGAGCCTCGCGGTGAACACGTTCTCGGGCTCGAACCCGAAGTCTGTTGTCGACAGGTTGACGACGGTCCGGACCATGAGCCCGGCGGCCACCAGAAGCCCGCAGGAGACCGCGACCTCGCCGACAACGAGTGCTCGGCTGAGGCGACCCAGTCGAAAGCTCGACGATCCGCGGGCTTCGTCATTGAGGATCTCGCCCACCGACGCCCGCGACGCGCGAAACGCCGGCACGATCCCAGCGAGGAAGGTGGAAAGCAGTACCAACCCGAGAACGAACAACGCCACCGCTGGATCCAGTTTGATCTCGAGCCAGTAAGGAGGCTCGGTATTCACCAGGCCGAGATTGAAGCGATGGATCCCGAACTGAGCGATACCAAGCCCCAGGAGCGCTCCCGGTGCCGCCAGCATGAAGGTTTCCGCGAGTAGCTGCGACACCGTCCGAATACGGCTGGCGCCGAGAGCGGTACGCACGGCGACTTCTTTCGCCCGCTGCAGCGTCCGCGCGAGCAGCAGATTGGCGACGTTCGCGCAGGCGATGAGTAGCACTCCGAAGACCGCACCGAGCATGATGACCAACATGGCTCTCGCTTGCTCGCCCACATACCAGTCGATGAGGCTTCGAAGGTCCACGCCGACGCCTTCGTTGGTCTCCGGATGCTCGGTCTCGAGCCGCCTCGCGATCCCGTTCATCTCGGCACGCGCTTGCTCGATCGTGACTCCCGGCTTCAGGCGCCCCACGGCCTCGATCGTCGTCCCTTCGAGCGCCGGCCCCGACCCGCGCGGGTACGCGAGCGGATCGATGCGCAGCGGAAGCCACGCGTCCATTTGACCTGGAAAGAGGAACTTCTCCGGCATCACCCCGACGATCGTTGTGGGCAGGCTGTTGGCGCGCACGGTTCGACCAATGACGTTCGGGTCACCTTCGAAACGGTCCTGCCACGCGCGATAGCTGAGGATCAGAACGGGCGCGCTCGACGGGTGATCCTCCTCGGCCAGAAACGCCCTGCCCAACGCGGGTTGCACGCGCAAGACGTCGAAGAGCCGGGCGCTGACATAAGCACCCAGATAGCGGATCGGTCGTCCTTCCGCGCCGGCGACATTGACCGTTTCGGCATAGTAGGCGGCGATGTCCTCGAAGCTGGTCTGCTGCTCGCGCCAGTCGGTGAAGTCGTGAACGCTCACCGGCAGGAACTCGATACCCTGCCCGAGGCGGTTCGAATAGAGGTGGATCAGCTCCTCAGGATCTACGAGGGGGAGCCCACGCCACACCGCGGCGTAGACGATGCTGAACATCATGGTGGTGAGGCCGATCCCGAGGGCTAGCGCCAGCACCGCAAGCGCGCTGTGTCCAGGGCGCTTCCCCAGCATTCGCGCGCCGAAGCGAAGATCGCCGAACAGATAGGGCATGATTCGACTCCCGCCGACCGACCGGCTACCCATTCAGACGTAAACGGCCCGCCGAAGGTTCGTCGTTTCCCGATAATTCGATGGCACGATGGTGGGGGTGACACGAGCAGGCTACTTTTGCTTCTTGCTTGGTCGTCGAAGGCTCGCCGCCGCATTCTCATAGATCTCGACTCGCGGACCAACGGCAAGAATCCGAACGACGCGCCGCCTCGGTTCTATTGCATAAACCACGCGGTAGCGGCGCACTCGGTATTTCCAGAGCCCTTTCAGCTCACGCCTCAGAGGCTCCCCAGCGGTAGGATTCCGGCTCAAACCACGTAGGGCTTCCTTCACGCTGCGCTTCAATTCCGGGGCCAGGTGTCGAACGATGTCCGCAACCTCGGGCGGGATCTCCAGACGGTAGAGCGTCACTCCCGCTTGCGCTTCTTCGGTGGTGGGTTGGGCTCACCAAAGACATCTTCGAAAGAAAGCCCGCGTCCACCGCGAGAGAAAAAGCGCTGGCTCCGGACGATCTGCCGCATCAGATCCGAATCAGCGAGGACATCGAGGGTCTCCTTCAGCCTCTCGTACTCCGCGTAGTTGACGACAACGGCAACCGGTTTCCCTTTGCGGGTTACGATGATTTCTTCCTCGCGCCGTTCCACGCCGGTGACCAGCTCGGGAAGTCGAGTCTTCACCTCGGAAATCGGTAGAATTCTTGCCACTGGTTCTCCATTCGACCAAAATTATGGTCCATTGAAGTCTACACCTGGGGCGCCACGAAGCTCAAGAATTCGACACCACGTGTCCCGGACCGAGTCTCGCTATGCCGCTTACTCCACTCTCAAGGCCAGGAAGGGGTCGACCCGTGTCGCCCGTCGCGCGGGCAGATACGATGCGGCCAAAGAGACCGCGAGGAGCAGGGCGGCGATGAGAAGGATCGTCAAAGGGTCGCGGGGCTCGACCTGGTACAAGAGTCCTTCCAGGTAGCGTGACGCTACGAGCGCCCCCGCCACTCCGATGCCGGAGCCGAAAAGAGCGAGTTTCAGCCCTTGCCCCACCACGAGGCGGGCTACGTCGCCACGCGAGGCTCCGAGCGCCATGCGCAGGCCGATCTCGTGGACTCTCTGACTGACACCGAATGCGATGACGCCATAGAGGCCGATCGCTGCGAGCAGAATCGCCGCGACGGCAAAAACGCTCATCAGGGTCAGCGTGACCCGTGGCTGTCCAATCGACCGCGCCACCACCTCTTCCATGGACCCGATGCTCGTGAGCGGAACTTCGGCATCGAGGGGAGAGAGCTCGGCCCTGAGCTCGGCGCTCGACAGAACCATGCCTTCCCGGCGGCGCACGACTAGAGTCATGAAATTGTTCGGAAACTGAGACTGCGGCCAGTAGAGCGTCGGGCGCGCCGTCGTGGAAAGCTCCGTGAGCCTCACGTCACCCACGACGCCCACGACCTCGGCCTCGATTTCGTGCCACCACTCCATGAGCACGGTCTTGCCGAGCGGGTTCTCCCCCGGCCAGACGGTATCGGCGAGGGTTCGGTTGACGATGACCACGGCCGGAGCGGCTGCTCGGTCGCGACCGTCGAAAGTTCTCCCTTCCAGGAGCGGGATGCGAAGCGTCCGGAACAAGTCGCCGGCCACGACGCGGACATCGGCGACGCGCGGTTCTTCCGGAGGCGGATCTGGCTTGTCTGCCACTCGGAACGATGTGGCGGAGCCCCCACTTCCCAGGGGAAGCCAGCTGATGGCACCGGTCGTCTCGACCGCAGGCAAGCTCTCTATTCTCTCGAGGGCCTGGAGGAAGTAGGCGAGCTGCGCTTCGTTCTCTTCGTATCGGGGACCTGCGAGATCGATCTGGACCGCGGTCACGTTCTTCGGATCGAATCCGGGATCGGTTCCGGAGAGGCGAAGGAAGCTCCGAACGAACAGCCCCGTCGCTACCAGGAGCACGACGGCAACGGCCATCTCGAGGACGACGAGGGCGTTCTTCAATTGCTGGCGGGACGCGCTCGAGCCGACGCGACTCCCTTCTCTGAGCGGTTCCACGAGATCCCGGCGGGAGGTCTGGACCGCTGGAAGAAGACCGAAGAAGAAGCTGGTCAGAAACGAGATCCCCAAGGTGAAACCGAGCACCCATCCGTCGAGCTCGACGGAAACGAGGGTCGGAACCTCGGCCGGGAGGAAGGAGACGAGCGACGTGAGGAGAACGCGTCCAAGAGCCAAGCCTCCGACTCCGCCGAGAACGGCCAGCAGCAGGCTTTCGATAAAGAGCTGTCTCAGAATGCGCCAGCGACGGGCGCCGAGCGCGGCGCGCACCGAGAGCTCGCGCTCGCGGGTGAGCGAGCGGATGAGAAGCAGATTCCCGACGTTCGCGCAGGCGATGAGAAGAACAGCGGCCACCGCGGCGAAGAGGACGAGAAGGGCGCTCCGGACGTTGCGCACGAGCTCGGGTTGAAGCGGGTATACGTCAGCGCTCCAGCCGGCGTCGAAATCGGGCTTCTCTTCTTCTAGGTCGGCGGCGATTCGCTTCATCTCGTCCGCCGCCTGCTCCACGCCGACCCCAGGCGCCAGACGGCCGAGCACCCTGAGGTATCTCCCGCCGACCTCACGATGCTCGTCGGTGAAAGCGAAAGGCGACCAGAGCTGGATGCCCGAGCCGGTGTGCTGCGCGCTCGAAGGGAACTCGATTCCCGGCGGAAGCACGCCCACGACCGACACCTCGCGCCCGTTCAGACGAAGCGTTTTCCCCACGACACCGCGATCGCCTCCGAACCGCCGTTTCCAAAAGCCGTCACCGAGAAGGACGACTTTGTCGTTGCCGGGAACGCCGTCCTCGGGAGCGAAGACCCGCCCGACTGCCGCCGAGACTCCGAGCGTAGAGAAGAAGTCGGGAGAAATGTAACCGATGGAAACGCGCTCCGCCTCTCCTTCCGCCATCACGTTCGCCGCCCAGGGAGTGAAAGCGGCCAGGGACTCGAACGAGCGTGCCCGCTCGCGCCATCTCAGAAAATTATGAGGGCTCACCACGTTCCGCTCGCGGTCCCGCTTGTACGCGTTCTCCCAGACGAGAACGAGGCTCTGGGGATTGCGGAAGGGAAGGGGCTTCAGCAGGACGGCGTTGACCAAGCTGAAGATCGCCGTCGTCGCGCCGATGCTGAGGGCGAGAAGCATCACGGCGACGAGTGTGAAGCTCGGGCTCTTACGCAGCATTCGGAGTCCGTAGCGGAAATCGGCGCCGAGTCCCTCCCCGAGAGAGCCCGAACCTCTCACATCCAGCGCATCCGCCACGGCGCCGAAAGAGCGCGCGATGAGATTCATATGAAACCTCCAGTCGATTCGGCGATAGGCTTCGTGCTCTCGCCGGTGATGCCATATCTCGGATTCCCACTCGAGGCGCCACGCCTCTCTCTCCCGCCGCGGGACGAGCCAGGAGGCGGCGCTCACCACCCATCGGGCGATCCTGTCGGCCATGGCTCACGTCATCGAGCGTGCGGCCCGGAGCTTCTTCCCGTCTCGGGCGAGGAGCAGCTCGACTACCGGGAATCGCTCGAGAGCCTGCACCCTCATGGCTTCGCCCGCCGCGGTGAGCTGGTAGTAGCGCCGGGGAGGTCTCTGCTCGCGCCGGGCAACGGCGGTTTTCTCCCACCGCGCGGTGACGAGCCCCTCTCGTTCGAGCCGCCGCAGCAAAGGGTAGACGGTTCCACTGGGAAGACCGGTGACGTCCATCATCTGAAACCCGTGGTGGTGGCCGCGAGCCACAGCTTCCAGCACCAGGGTCGTGGGATAAGTGAGATTCAACGAGGGAGCCTCCTACTTATGTAGAATTCTACACAAAGGATGAACGCGATCCAAGTAAAAAGGGTCTCCCTCGAGAGTCTCAGGAGCCGAGGGATCGAAGCATCGCCTCGACGAACCGACGCTCCACCTGATCCCCACCGGCCTTGAGGGCGCTCTCGAGCGCGACCCGCGCCTCGTCGGATCGGCCGAGACGTTGCAGGATCTGCCCTCGCAGTTTCTCGGCCTGAAACGACGGCTCGACGGAGACGGCGCGCTCGGCTTGCTCCAGGGCGGCGTCGAGCTTGCCAGACGTGAAATAAGAGGCGGCGAGCTCGAGCCGGGTACCGGCCTCCGAAGTCATGTCGCTGACGTGGGCCAGCACGTCGGGCGGGCGGGCTTGCATGGCGGCCAGGATTTCGGCGACGTCATCTCGGTAGAGAGACCGCGGTGCGGCAAGCTCGATCAGCATGTTGTCGTCGGTATTCATGGTTGCGCCGCGGGTGAACGCTTCGGCGCCTTTCGCGTCGAGAGTCATGCCCGCAAGGATGTCAGCCGGGTAGTTGAAGTTCGCCGCCGCGAGGCGTTCGCGAATCGCCTCGTCGTCGTAGAGAGCCTGGAGGCGTTCCATCGAGAGTCGAATGGGACTTCGTGATCCGAGAACGACCAGGTCTCGATCTTGAAACACCGTAACGTGGGGAAACACCGCACGGAAGGAGGAGAGCAGGGACCGCGTGGACGCTTCGGACATGCCATAGAGGTGAAACCACTGGCAGAAGACACCGTCTTCCGCGAGACGCCTTGCGGCCTGCTCGAAGAAGTCATGGGTGAAGAGGTTCGCGACTCCTGTCAGCCAAGGGTTCGAGGGCTCGCTAATGATGAAATCATACGGCTCCCCACCGCGGGCAAGCTCCCGTCTCGCGTCGCCGAGCACGAGGCGTACGCGCTCATCGGAAAGAGGCGCTCCGTTCTCCGGCTCGAAGAATCGCGAGGCTTCCACAACGGCGGGCTCGATCTCGAAGGCATCGACTTGCTCGACGGCGTGCTGGAGCACCGCATCGACGGTATAGCCGCTTCCCCATCCGATCACCGCCACGCGTCGCGCGGGTCGGGCGAGAAACGGGAGATGACCCATGAGAAGCTGCGTCTGCATGTCGCCCGGTCCGTTGGAGGCGTCGGTCTTGCCGTTGATCTTGAGGAGACGAAAGCGCTCGATTTTCTGGACGGAGACGGTCGCGGTCGCGCCGTCGCGATAGAAGACGAGCTCGTGGGCGGCGACGATGTTCCGGAGTTGGCCGAGCTCGTAGGTTGCGTAAGTACGCGCCCCGCTGTAGACGCCGAAGCTCTTGAGGGCTCTCGCGCCGCTCGGGTCGAGGGCGAGAATGACGAGAACGAGGGAGCCGGCCACCGCGGTTGTCGGAACGGATGAGCGCCTGGAACGGAACAGGAGCCACAGCGCCATCGCCAGGGCGGCGATCGCGGCCGCCCGGGTCGAGAACTCGACTCCCAGGTTCCCCAGGAGAAAGGCGGATGCAAGAAGCGCCCCAGCCGAAGAGCCGAGGAGATTGGCCCCATAGACGTGGGGTACGGTTGCGCCTTCGTCGTCGGTAGCGCGAGTCGCGTCGATGGCGAGCGGAAGCGTGGCTCCGAGGGCAAAGGTGCACGGGAGCATGAGCAATCCCGCGATAACGAACTGCGAGGCGAAGAGCGTTCCCTCTCGTCCGTCGAAGGAGGTGTACAGGTTGAGAAAGAGGAAGGGGAGGCTACGCGCGATGACGAGGCTGAGAAAAGCGAATCCGGCTGAGGCGACGAGTGCTTTCGCGAGCCGGAGCCGATCGTTTTCTCCTCGAGGGCGGCGCCTCAGGTAGGCGGCTGCAGTCGCCGAGCCCAAGGCGATGCCGAACAGAAACGTGGAAAGCATGATCGAAACGCCGTATACCGACGAGCCGTAAACCATCGAGAGAGTGCGCGACCAGGCCACTTCGTACACCATCGCGCTCGCTCCGGAGACGGCTACCGCGACGAG
The DNA here is from genome assembly GCA_035457705.1 of Vicinamibacteria bacterium. Taxonomy (GTDB): domain Bacteria; phylum Acidobacteriota; class Vicinamibacteria; order Marinacidobacterales; family SMYC01; genus DASPGQ01. The sequence continues at coordinate 22,647 of DATIBD010000092.1, read as the reverse complement.
GACGACCGGCGGGGCACCCGAGCGGAGAGGGGCGGCGGCCGATGGCGTTCCACCCCTTCGCATACCGAAGACGAGCAACAAACCGCAGGCGACGATCTCGAGCCCCGCACCGACGAAGAGCGTCCGGCTCAGGCCGAAGAGAGGGAAGAACCAGAAGACGGCGAGCACGGGCCCCAAGACAGCGCCAGCCGTATTCGATGCATAGAGGAGCCCGACCCGGACCGCGGCGCGGTCTTCCGAGAGCGCGCGGACGAGCACGGGCAGAGACGCACCCATGGCGATCGTCGCCGGCAGGATGGCTGCGATCGCGAGCAGGGCTTGTTCCGCTTTGCCGATCAAAGCGGGCGTCACCAGGGCATACAGCCCCACGAAGGCCTCGAGCACGACGAACGTCATCACCGGGTCGAGCCGGGCGATGAAACGCCGGCCCGCCAGAGCACTTCCGATGGCCATTCCGCCCATGAAAGCGCTCAGGACGACTCCGACCGCGGTCGCCGTTGCGCCGAAGTGAAGGAGAAGCAGGCGCGTCCAGATCATCTCGAAGACGAGTGCCGCGAGACCGCTGAGGAAAAAGGCCGCAAGGAGGACTGCGCGCCGCTGCACGACGCATGATAGAACGACCGGCTCAGGGCCTCAAGCGATCCACGAGCACGTCGTCATTGTCTTTGAGGTATACGACGCGCCAGGGGTCTCGATCGTCGGACGTGAGCACGAGCGTTGCCTCCACGCGCGTAACCCCCCGTTTGACGAGGAGGAATCGGCACGATTGCTCATCGAGGCTGAACGTCGGTTGCTCGAACTTCTCGTCGTATTCGTCGGGAAGCTCACGGCCGTTCTCGCGCAGCGCCTCGCGAACCACATCCGTCAATCTTGGACCCATATGTCGCACGACCCACTCTTGCCGGCTGCGATCGTAGTTCAGCAGGACGGCCTTCGACGTGCCGTCGGATAGCTCCAGCAGGGCACGACAGCCGAGTGTGCCGCGCACCGGGTGGGCCTCGAAGCCGCAGACGTCTCGATCCCAGTTCAGTCCTTGTCGCTCGACGTGGTGTCGAAGGGCGCCTCCGACCTCGTCCTTGTTGAACTCGAACTCGCAACCGACGTCGCGCGTTTGATACTCCAGCCAAGGATTGATCCCATGGACGACGATGCGGTTCAGGTACAGAACAGCACGCTCGTATTCCAATCTGAGACGCTCGAGCTCCACCGTATCGCGAGTGCTCTGCACCGCCCGCGACAGCTCGGCGACCTTCCCCACGAGGCCTCCGAGAATGCGAAGGACCGATTTCGCCTGAGGCTGAGCCTCCGGCTCGGTCTGAACGATCAGTTTTGCAAACGAATCGATGAGTGTGAGGATTTCGCGAGCATATCTTAGCCGTGCCAGGAGCTGGAGACGATTGGTCCCCACGGGCTCGTGGAGCCTCTTGACGAAGCGGGGCAAGGATCGCCGTTTGTCTTTGTCGAGAAGCTTGCGGAGCGCGAAGAGGTTGTAGAAGCTCTGATAGATGGTGGCCTGACTCTGAAGGTGATGTCGAATCTTTGATTCCGTGGTCTTGCGGCTTTCGTCCTTACTCGGGCGCGAGAGCGCCTCGAGTGGCTGGTGGCCGAAGCCTTCGCGCGCGAGCCTCACGAGCCCCACGAGACTGCCCTCGGAGCTCAGGCGAATCTCGACGCGATAAGGCTCGGCGTCGAGCCGGGTGGCGCCCAGATCGACCCGTTCCGAATCGACCGTGGCTCGGAGCTTCCGGATGAGGCGTACCACCTCCTCGAGGTCGTCACGCGCTCCGCTTTCGAGAGCTTTCTCGACTTCGTTCATGAACGTTTCGAGTCGTCGCCCGTCCTCCCTCCGATAACCCATGGAAGCGAGAGCTTTCCCCAGGTCGATCGGAATCGGCACGGCGTCGATGCTGTCCGGCGGCAGCTCGGCGCCAACAGCGGTCGGCGTAAGGCGTTCCAGAAGAGCCTTTCCGAGGCGCGAGCGTTCCTCGGCGCTGGGGCGCCCGGTCGAATAGAGACTTCGTAGAGTGCCGAGCTCGCTCGGGAAGAGTGCGAGGACAGCGACCAGGCGCCAGAGGCTACTCGGATCGTTCGGTAGCGGCTCGGGCCACGGCGTGTAGCCCAGGGCCAGGAAGAGGTCCTCGACGAGCTCCATCGGGGAGTGGCCTTTTTCGACGAGATCGGCTACGAAGTCGGCGTCATCATCCGCGACGCGGTCCAGCGGAGACAATCGCTCGGCGAGCCTTCCCTCCATGACCTCGAGCTCTTGATGCAAACGGTACTGCGACCGGTCGAGCCGGATGATCGTCTCCACCTCGGACAAGGACTTTTCGTTCATCTCCGTCTGCACGAGCGCCTGGAACACTCTGAGTAGTGCCGTGGTTCGATGGATGGCCGTGGGGTTCAACGCTTCGAGGTTTGTCCGAAGGTAGGGGAAGGCGTCGACGGCAAGGGGACGGGCCTGCTCGACACTCTTCCGCAATACCGGCTTGATGGCTTCGGCCGTGCTCGGAAGCGGTTCCCCAATGACCAGCTTTTCGATGATCTCGGCGCAGAGCTCGGCCCGAGTCTCGAGTGCGTCACGAGGCTCGGGCTCGGACCTCTCCCGGATGAAGTAAGCGAGGGGAACGATGATCTCATCCACGAACCGACGGTCGAGACGATCCCGCTTCTCGTCGGTGAGCTCAGTCGTCGTCTGCAAGCGTGTGAGCTCTGCGTGGAAGTCGAGAAACCGCTCGTGAAGATGGCGGTAGCCGTTGCGATACTGGGCGGCTACCAATCGGTTTCGGATGAGGCGTGAGTCGAGTCGGATGCCTTCGCGGGCACTGTCGAGCAAGACCATCTCGACGGAGTGAAAGAACTTGTCGATGGACTCCCGGCACGAGCTCCAGTACAGCGCAAGGCTCTCTTTGAGAGCCGTCGGGTCGTTGTCTTCGGGGAACGCTCCGGTCGACGTCGGGAGCGCGAGGACTTCTACCTGCTCGAGGACGTGCTTCCTGAGAACCTCGTCGCGATAGGCTTTCAAATCCTCGGCGAAAAGCGCCCTGTCGGGAAGAAGCCCGGTCGGCACCTCCTCGTCGAGCTCGGCGATGAGCTTGGCTCTCAGCCTCTCCAGCAGCTCTTCGATGAAGGCGTCGAGCCGCGTCGTAAAGCCCGTATCCATGGTAACTTGCAGGAGATCGTGCAGCGCGGGGCTCGCGACCGAATCCTGGAGGCGCCGGTGGATTTCATGAAGCAGATCCGTCCGCGATTCCCCTAGCAGCACGGAGGCACGATTGTGGATCTGCTCGGAGAGAATGAGCCGGGATTCGCGCTTCTGGGCCTCGCGTCGGGCAACGACGCCCGCGTCGGCCTCGGCGTGACCCTCCGGAGCCGCGTCGACTCGGTCGAGAAGCTCCTCGTTGAGCGCGTTCTGGAGCTCCTCCTCGATGACAGAGGTATCCTTCGAACCGAGGAGACTTCCGAAATGTTTGCGAAGACGGTCCAGCATCGAGTCGGCTAGAGGCTATCGGCCGTGGTGCGATTGGCTAAGTTGTCGGTATGTTTCCATCTTAGCATGCGACCCCGGATGCTTGACATGGAAGCCTAAGGGTGCCGAATTGACACCTTCATATGCGTGTGTTACTTTTTCGAACGTGGCTGCGGCCGCAGTCATCCCGGTGGCGCTATCGTCTAGGGGACTAGGACGGGTGGTTCTCAGCCATCAAACCGGGGTTCGAATCCCCGTAGCGCTACCAGACGCTCGTGGGCGCCTCTGCGAGGCGCCTTTTTTGTTGCCCTATGGATAGGCCTTCGTCCAAGAAGTCGCGCGCTTCCATCCTTGTGCATGGTGGGGCCTGGGCCACACCAGAAGGCGAGCGAGAAGATCACCTCCGGGGCGTGCATCGTGCCTCCATGATTGGCTTCGAAGTGCTGCTGACGGGTGGGTCGGCTCTCGACGCGGTACAGCGCGCAGTGGAGTTCATGGAGGCCGACGAAGCCTTCAACGCAGGGAAGGGTTCGGTCCTGAATGCACGAGGCGAGGTCCAGCTCGACGCGGCGATCATGGACGGCACCGGCCTACGAGCGGGATCGGTCGCGTGCGTAACGGGCGTCGTTCACGCGGTCGCGCTGGCGAGAGAAATCTTGGAGCACTGTCCACACGTCATGCTGACCGGCGAGGGGGCCATCGAGTTCGCTCGCGCGCGCGGAGTTGCGGTCTGCGATCCGCGCGAGCTCGTCGTCGAGCGGGAGCGTCGACGGTACGAGATCGCCAGGGAACGCTCCAAGCCGGGCGACACCGAGTTTCTGGGGATGAACGAGCCGGCGGACACCGTGGGGGCCGTAGCCTGCGATTCCAAAGGCGGAGTCGCGGCGGCCACGTCGACGGGTGGAGCGTTGCTGAAGCTTCCCGGGCGCGTTGGCGACTCGCCGCTCATCGGAGCCGGTCTCTTCGCCGACGACCGCCGAGGGGCGGCGTCTTCGACCGGTTGGGGCGAGGGGATCATACGCGTCGTTCTCGCCCATCGAGCCGTAGACTCCATCGCCTCGGGCATTGGGCCCGCGGAAGCGGCACAGCAGGCGATCCGCACTTTGGAGTCTCGCACCGGGGGACGAGGTGGAATCATCCTCGTCGACCCCAAAGGGGAGCTCGGTTTTGCCTTCAATACACCGCACATGGCTCACGCCTATTTGCACGCGGGCATGACGCAGCCCGAAGTCGGCATATGAGCCTCTCGTATCGAGAGGTATCTCCTCACCCCTCGCTCGCGCGACACATCGAGTGCTACTGGTTCCTGCGCTCAAGCGAGCCGAGCAGACAAAGGTCCGAGTCCATCCTGCCCGACGGTTGCATGGAGCTCGTGTTCAACTTGAGCGCGCCCATCCGGCGACTAATCGGCGATGGGACGAGCGAGCTCCAGCCTCCTCGCATGCTCGTCGGGCAAATGGATCGATGCATCGCGATCCAGCCGACGGGATGCGTCGACATCGTCGGCGTGCGGTTTCGCCCCGCGGGCGCCTATCCGTTCTTTCGCGTTCCGATGTCCGAGCTCGCCAATCGCTTCCTGCCCGCCGAAAGCGTCCTCAGGATCGAAGACGGACTCGCCGACTCGCAATCCCCGGAGTCCCGGTCCCACGCGCTCGATCGCGTTCTCCAGGCTGCTGTGGCGGGAAACGAAGGGGACCGCGACCTGGACTCGGTCACGGCCTGGATTCTCCGCGCCGAAGGGCGCATGTCAGTGAGCGAGGTCGCTCGCATCATGGGCGTCGGGTCGCGCCAGCTCGAGCGGCGCTTTCGAGAACGAGTCGGTCTCGCCCCGAAGACCTTCACGAGGATCGTACGCTTCCAGAGTATCTTTCGCCGTGCTCCCTCTGACGTGCGAAGGTGGGCCGAGCTCGCCTTCGACTGCGGCTATTACGACCAGGCTCACTTCATCAAGGATTTCAAGCGGTTCACCGGCGAAAGCCCGGCGGCGTTCTTTGCCTCCGACAACGCTCTGACCCGTGTCTTTACCCGCGCCGGGCGGAAGTCGGATCCTTACAATACGGCGAGCTGAGACGCGAGCTATGCTCTTCTGCGTGAATTGGCTGATCCTTGTATCCGCTCTGGTCGCGGCGACACAAACCGGGCCGAGCTCCGAAGTGGAGTCGCTCGGATTTCTCACCGGGAGCTGGCTCTACCAATCCGGGGGCGTCGAGATCGAGGAGCATTGGACGCCCGTCAAAGGCGGTACCCTGTTCGGAGTCTCCCGCACCGTCGTCGAGGGAAGAACCGTCGCCTTCGAGTATCTTCGCATCGAGTCGCGTGGGGAAGGGATCTTCTACGTGGCTCAGCCGAACGGCCGACCGGGAACGGATTTCGAGCTCACAAGGTTTGACGCGAGCACCGCCGTCTTCGAGAATCCACAGCACGATCACCCCAAGATCATCCGCTATGAGAAGCATCCGGACGGCACCCTCTTGGCCCGGATCCAGGGAGAGGAAGGGAGTGAGCATCGGGAGCAGGAGTTTCGTTTTCGCCCCGTACCTCACCCTTGACGCCACCGCGCGCGGTTGCTAGGATTCGACTCTCGCCCCGCGCTTGGTGCGCCCTTAGCTCAGCTGGATAGAGCGACAGACTACGAATCTGTAGGTCAGGTGTTCGAATCGCCTAGGGCGCACCACTTTGCCGTTTCGATTCCTTTCGCAGATCTGATATTCATCGGCCGGGAGGATACTGGTGAAAAAGTCTCCAGCTCTATTCCTGACGGCCATTTTGTTCGCGCCGTCGATGGCTACGCCGCACAAATACATCGGCCCGGACGGCAAGCTCCGGATCGCGCTCGCGAAACAGCCGTTCGCGCCCAATCGGCAATCCGAGGGACCGGACACCATGGCGGGCGGCGGGCTCGTCGAAAAGCTGGAAGCCATGGGCGCCGTGGTGCGGGTGAGCAAGGCCGCGCTGACCGAAGAAGAAGACACGGAGTACGGCGGGTGGAAACGGCTCGGCATGGCCTTGGGCCATTACGGCGAAACGATCGCTCAGAACGAAAAGGATGGTTACTTCTCGGTGGGCCTCTACGCGAGCTGCCCGTCGCTTCCGGGCATGCTCGCCGGGCTACAGAACTCCGGCCCGCCGCAGGAGCCCCTCAAGGTCGGACTGCTCTGGCTCGACGCTCACCCCGACTACAACACCCCGGAAACGACCCGTAGCGGTTCGCTTGGCGGTATGCCGGTGGCGGTGGCCGCGGGCAAGGGTCTCCACGGCATCCGGCTCGATGCGGGGTTGAATCCACCGATCGCGGAAAAACACATCGTCATGGCCGGGGTGCGGCTGACGGATCCGCTGGAACAGCACATGCTGGACAACTCGTTCATCGAGGTTCTGGGAGTCGCGCCCCTCCGCGAAATGTCGGCCGATCTCTTCGATCAACTCGATCGTCTGCATCGCACGACCGACAAACTCTACGTTCACATCGACATGGACGTGCTCGATCCGAAGGAAGTCGAGTTTCACGGCAATGCGGTGCCGAACGGGGTTTCGAGCGAAGAGCTGGCACGGCTGTTCGAAGAAATCTTCAAGCGTTACGCCAAAGCCTCAGCCATTGGATTCGCCACCATCCCTTCGCGCGACCCGGCCGGGCTGGCGCTCGCCGCAGTCCACCGCATGATTCTCGGAGCAGTCAAAGGTCTCAAGGCCAGAGAGTGACGACGGGGGGTCAGAGCGCGAACGCTCGAGCCCGATAAAGAAGCTGCCGGGAGACTCGTGAAGGAACGTTTCGATTCGGTCGATGAGCTCACCTTCGCGTCCGATTACGTGGCTCGAACGCTCTTCGGCGTTCGAGTAGGGCTCGTGCTCGGGCTGGCGCTGTATTCGCTATTCGCGCCGCTCGACGTCTGGATGCTCCCGGAGTCCTGGCCAGAGGCGCACTTTATCCGATTCGCCGTCGTGCTGCCCGTGTTTGCCATCACTTTCGCTGCGACGTTTGTGGAAGGCGCGAGACGACACCTACAGCGAATCCTGACCGCCTGTGCGATCGTCGTGGGGCTCGGCATCGTCGGGATGATCGCCGTCGCTCAGGAGGCGGAGCCGGGTTTCCGCTACTACTACGCAGGCCTCCTGCTCGTACTCGCCTGGTGCTTCACCTTGATAAGGCTCCGATTTCTTCCGACCGTCGTCTGCACTCTCAGCATCATCCTCGGTTACGGCGTCGTTGCCGTTTTCGATCAGGGTCTTCTCTCCGCAGGCATTCTCCTCGGCTCGGGTCCGGTATTTCTCAACAACAGTTTCTTTCTTCTCGGCGGCGGTATCATCACCCTGATGGGCTCTTACATTCTCGAGAGCTACGCACGCCAAGATTTTCATCAACGCCAGGAGTTGTCCCGTACGCTCGAGGAGCTCGAAGCGGCGCAATCGCAGTTGATTCGCGCCGAGCGGGCAAACGCGATAAGCCGCGTCGTGGCGGGTCTTCTTCACGAGCTCAACACACCCGTGGGAGCTATCGCGAGCGCAGCCGATGTCATGAGCCGGGGCTCGCGAAAGCTGCGTGACGAACCGGAGGGCTCGCGGCGGGCTGCCGGGGCGATCGAAGAGGGTGCGGCGATCCTTCGAGAAGCCGCAGGGCGCGTTACGCACACGCTCGACGTGCTGAAGCGTTTCTCGAACGTGGACCGCGCGGAGAGCGCGGATTACGACGTAAACAAGGGGCTCGAGGACTGCGTTACGCTGCTCGCGCCGGAGCTCGGCGACCGCATCACCATCGAGCGCGAGCTCGCCGAGATACCGAAGATCCGGTGTCGTCCCGCGGAGGTCAACCAGGTCTTCATGAGCCTCTTGCAAAACGCCATCGAGTCCATAGAGGAGACGGGCACGGTCGGGCTCAGAACGTCGGAGGGCAACGAGCACGTGAGCGTCGAGGTCATCGACACCGGAGTTGGGATTCCCGAAGATCGGCTGCAGGACCTGTTCGTTCCCAAATTCGGCCGCGGAGGGGGCGGCTCTCGCGTCAAGCTTGGACTCGGTCTCGTCATGTCTCATGACATCGTGCGGCGCCACGGCGGCACGATTCGTGTTCAAAGCCGGCTAGGGGAGGGAACCTGCGTAACGGTGACGCTACCCACTCGGAAAGTCGAAGGTTGAGATCCAGCTCAGGTGAGAAGGAAAGCGGTGGCGACCGCTCATGATGGCCCCGCACTCAACGCGCGGCCCCAGACTTTCTGCAGCGAAGCGCCAAGAGCCGCCCCATCGTTGCGATTAGGTTTCGCGCGGGATCGCCTTCGAGCGGTTTCACCCTGTGGTGTGGTATCCCGCGGATCCCACCGCACGTCATCATGCCGCTCTACGGAGCGCTCGCTCTAGTGCACTGCGATCGGTTCAGGAAGCGTTCCCGCTCCGAGCTGACCTCTTCAAGAAAGGCTCGCCTCGCTGTTGGTCTGCGCCGCGTGCGCACCGCTCGGTTTGTCCCGAGAGTGATATAGTAATTCCGAGACGGGAAATGAGCCGCAGGATTCAAGTAGTCCTTCTCCTGGCGGCGGTTGTCTTTTGCCCCACAGGGTTCGTGCCCGGTTATGAAACCGTGTCGCGGAACGACGGGGATTATTGGCTGGGCGAGGCGCGACATCCCTCGCCCGACGTCGTATCCCAATTAGCTCCCAAGACTCCCGCGCGGCCGGCTTCGTTCGAGTTCGTTCCCCCTCTGGAGAAGCTGCTCCACCAGAGGCCCTTCTCGAAGGCTTGGAGCGGCGCATCCAGGCTCGGCGCAGGCTCTCGCCTCATTCGCGCTCCCCCGCTCGTTTAACCTCCCGTCCCCTCGCGACCTGACAGGATTCTGAGCTTTCCAACCGGAGAGCCGGTCGCGTGGGCCTTTGCGTTAGCAGCTGGCCGAAAGGTGTGTATGAGCCTGAAAGTTGCTTCTCTCATGAATTTCACCCGTTTCGGCTTGGACCTACGCCATTCTGTTCCTCGTCATCTTTTGCGAGACCGGCCTCGTCGCCAGACCGATCGATTGAGGGTTTCATGAGCGCGGTTGCCGTCACGCTCCTTTGTCTCGTGGCCTACTATCTCGGTTACCGCTTTCACGCCTTGCGGATGGCGCGCCGGGTCTTCCAGCTCGACCCGGACGTGCCGACGCCGGCACACACGCTCAGGGACGAGGTCGATTACGTCCCCGCCCGTAAGTCGGTCCTCTTCGGGCACCACTACGCCTCCATCGCCGGCCTCTCTCCCATGCTCGGGCCCGCCATTGCTGTTATCTGGGGCTGGCTTCCCGCTCTTCTGTGGGTCGTTCTTGGCGCCGTGTTCATCGGCGCGGTTCATGACTTCGGCGCCCTCGTGGTCAGTATGAGGGCGCGCGGAAGCTCGATCGGCAAAGTGGCGGAAACCTTCCTCGGCCCGCGAGCGAAGAGTCTTTTTCATGCCATCATCTTTTTTCTCGTGGCGCTCGCGATGGGCGTCTTCGTTCAAGTGGTGGCCCAGCTATTTTCCGTAAGCTACAACCCGGAAGCCGTCTTTCCCAGTGTGGCTCTGATGGTGCTGGCAGTGGGGGTTGGATTCCTGTTCTACAAGAAGGGACTCTCTCTTGGATGGCTCACCCTCGTCGGTTTCATCCTGACCCTGCTGTCCGTTTATCTCGGTCTCATCCTCCCTCGTCCCGACCTCTCCGTCGAGACCTGGAGCCTTCTGCTCCTGGCCTATGCTTTCGCGGCCTCCGTTCTGCCCGTCTGGATTCTGCTTCAGCCACGAGACTATTTGAACTCGCTTCTCCTCTATGTCGGTCTGGTCGCGATCTTCGTCGGGTTCTTCATTCTGCGTCCCGCTTTCGTTGCCCCAGCGGTGGATCTCCATCCCGACGGCGCCCCGCCGCTCTTTCCTTTCGTCTTCATCGTCATCGCCTGCGGAGCGATTTCCGGGTTCCACGGTCTCGTGTCCTCGGGCACCACGGCGAAACAGATCGACAAAGAAACGGACGCGCCCCTCATTGGCTACGGGGGCATGATCGGAGAAAGCCTTCTCGGTCTGTCCGCGGTGCTGGCGTGCACCGCCGGTTTCCGTACTCCGGAAGCGTGGCAGGACCACTATCGGAGCTGGAACGTGGCGCAGGGGCTTCCCGAGAGCATGGCCGCCTTCATCGACGGGAGCGCCCTGTTTCTCAGCCAGCTCGGCCTGTCGTTCGACACGGGCCGCGCCTTCGTCGCCCTAGTCGCCGTATCCTTCGCCCTGACCACGCTCGACTCCGCCACACGACTCCTGCGCTACAACATCGAAGAGATAGGTGAGTCCGCCCGGCTGCGCTTTCTCGGCAACCGCTATGTTTCTTCTGCACTCGCCGTTGTGGCCATCGGCTTCTTCGCTTTTTTTCGTCTGGACGGTCAACCGGCGGGCCTGGTGTTGTGGCAGCTCTTCGGCACCACCAACCAGATCCTGGGCGGTCTCACACTTCTGGTCGTTACCGTGTACCTGATTCGGCGGGGCTCGAGCTACCTCGGCGTCGCCATTCCCATGGTGTTCATGATCGCAACCACCATCGTGGCGATGACCCTCAAGATGGGCGACTTCTATCGATCGGGGAACGTCTTGCTGCTCGTGATGGGAGGCGGGATCCTCAGTCTCGCGCTGTGGCTCGTCGTGGAGGCTCTGCTCCGTCTCGGACGCCTTCGTGGCCGAGTGGTTTCGCCTCCCACGGGATAAACGGAATGGGCATTCTATTCGGGTAGCTCGGCCTTCGGCTCGGGAAGCCAGAAGCTGGCGGCGAAGCCAACGCCGTAGACCAATAGCGCCACGGTGGCCGCAGCGAAGGCGAGCTGGGCGGGCGCCGAATCTCCCGGCATGACGTTGGCGAGCCGAGTCGTCAAGAGCGCCGCGGACGTCCCTACCATTCTCCCGCCGATGTTCGCGGCGAAGCTCTCTCCGGTGCCTCGCAAATGGATGGGATAGACGCGAGGAATGTAGTTGCCCCAGAAGCTGAACTGGGCGACGGTGACGAATCCGGCGAAGAGGACGCCCCATCGGAGAAGCTCCAGGTTGTTGACGGCGGGGAATAGAAAGACGAGAGGCACCAGGATCAGACCGGGGACCTGGAACAGGTGGAGCAGACGGCGTCGGGCGACGATCCGGACGGCGAGAAAGGCGAGAGCGAATCGGCCGAGAAGGCCGCCGAGCTCCTGGTGCAGCTGCACGTCGCTGACCACCGTCTCCACGGCCGGGCGGTCGAGACCCCGGACCTCCGGCAGCCCGGGCACGATGCGTGGAAGGTGCTGGATCGCGCCGAAGGCGGCACCGTAGCTGCAGGCGAACATGAGCGCCGTCACGAGGGTGGTGCGGCGGAGCGCTGGCTGAAAGAGCTCGGCAAGGCTGGGGCGCTTGAGGGTGCCGTCACGTTTCTTTTCCCTCCAGGCGGGCGACTCGGGAAGGAAAGGCCTGATGATCATCAGCGGAAGCGCGGGAATCACCCCGGAGATGAGCGTGTAGCGCCACGCTTCGTGGCCGCCCTGGATCTCCGGCAGCTGGGACCCGAGCCGAACGGCAAGATAGTAGGCTCCCGTCACCAGAAGGCCGCCTACGGAGGAGAAAGCCTGGGTGTAGCCGATAACGGCTTCCCTCTGCTTCGGATGAGAAAAAAGCTCGGCCAGCCAGGCCACCGCGGCCACGAACTCCACGCAGACTCCCACGAACGTCGTACAGCGGAAGAACAGGAGCATCGGAAGCGACGTCGAAAAGCCTGAGGCGAGAGCGGAAAAGGCGTAGAGGAGGATGCTCCACACCAGAACCCTCCGGCGACCGAAACGGTCCGTCAGGTAGCCGCCCAGCAGCCCGAACACGCCACCGGCGACGGCGGGAGTCCAGAAGAGCCATCCCACCCAGGCGTTGAACTCGGGCGTGCCCGGCTGGAGCGGACCGAGCTCGAGAAGCGCGGGTCGAACGATGAGGGGAAGCATGAGAAGCTCGTAGATGTCGAAGGCGAAGCCGAGAGCCGCGACGGCACAGATGAGCCACTGGGTCGGAGTGAAGGGAAGCGATGAGAACGGTGTTTCTTTGGAGGATCGCGTAGGAAAGTTCTAGCACGAATCGCGGCGAGAATCACATCGTTGTCGGCTTGCGCTTCGTCGCGGCTGGCCCTAGACTTGCTCTCGGTCGGAGTCAAACGGTGCGCCTTGATTCACGCTGGATGGCGTGCGGGTTAATCCTCTTCGTGATCACGAGCGCAGTCCCGGCCGGTTGGCTGGTCGAGACGTGGCCTTCGGCGACCTTCATCCGTGCTCTTGAAGGCCATGACTCCGAGCCCGGTTCGGTCTCGCCGCTAGGCTCGAAGGTCGGCACCGTTTTTCCGTCTACAAACCGCTTCGGTTCGCCGCCGGACACCGTGGCGTCACTGGCGTTGATTCCTGCCCTTGGACGGACTTCTCGCGCTTTCGACGAATCGGCGGAAAGTCCACGCCCGCCTCCCAACTCGAGCTTCTAGATCGTCTCCGCTTTTCTCTTCGCAGTTCGTTCGGCGGCACGCTCATGCTAGAAGACACGAGATCCCAATCTGAACCCAACGACCCCTCCTCTCCGCGGCTCGCGCGCCTTCTGGGTCTGAAGGAGCTTCTTGCGATTCATATAGGGGTGATCATCGGCTCGGGTATCTTCATCGTTCCCGCCACGATCGCCGGCCGCGTGGGCTCGACGGGACCGATGCTGCTCGTGTGGATCGTTGCGGGCATGCTCACGCTCTTCGGAACGCTGTCCCTTGCTGAGCTGAGCTCGGTTCTGCCCCAGGCTGGAGGGCCCTATGTTTATCTTCGCGAGTCCTACGGCAGGGTCTGGGGATTCTTGTTCGCCTGGAACGATTTCTTCATCAACAAAGCCGGTTCGCTCGCCGCGATCGCCGTGGGCTATGCGACTTTTCTCGCCTACTTCTTTCCCGCGCTCGCCCCCGAAAACACCTGGTGGCAGGAAGAGCTTCGAGTGGGCGGGCTGTCGCTCCATCTGGCTTTCGGTTGGAACCGCATCGTTGCCGTGGCGGCCATCGTGATCGTCACGGCAGTGAACGTACGCGGGGTGAAGCTCGGGGGAGCAGTGATGAAAGTCTTCACTTTCGCCAAGGTGCTTGCTCTGGTCGGGCTCGTCCTCGCCGTGTTCTCATCGGACGATGCGAGCTGGGGAAACCTCCGTCCCTTTTGGCCCGAGAGCTGGAACCGGGAGCTGACGGCGGCGTTCGGGCTCGCCCTCATCTCGGCGCTGTGGGCTTACGACGGATGGATCGACGTCACCCTGGTTGCGGGCGAGGCGAAGGACCCGTCTCGGAACGTCCCGGTGGCGCTTCTTCTCGGAACGTTCCTCGTCATGGCCATATACCTGGCTACGAACGTCGCTTTCACCATGGCGATCCCTGTCGTCGAGATGTCGGGCTCGTCTCGAATCGCCGCGGATGTGGCGTCAAGAGTCATGGGACCGATGGGAGCCGCTCTGGTGGTGATCGGGATTCTCTGCTCTACGTTCGGTGCGGTCAACGGCATGACTCTCGCGGGCCCCCGATCCATATGGGCCGCTGGGCGTGACCGCGTTTTTGCGCCCGCCCTGGGCCGCGTGCATCCGAAATATCGATCGCCTCACGTGGCGATCGTGACGATCGGGATCTGGGGATCTCTCCTGGCTCTCTCAGGAAGCTACGATCAGCTCACGGCCTACGTCGTCTTCGGCTCGTGGTTCTTCTACGCTCTCACCGCCCTCGGTGTGCTCGTCATGCGGCGCAAGCTGCCGGAGGCGCCGCGCCCGTACCGCGCCTGGGGCTATCCCTGGGCGACGCTCCTCTTCGTCGTGGTGGCCGCCTGGTTCCTCTTCAATACCCTCGTCGAGAATCCGACCGATGCCGCGGTCGGAATCACTCTCTTGGTCGCCGGGCTTCCCTTCTATGCGCTCTGGACCCGCCGGCGCTGAAATCACCGCTTGAGCGGGAAACCCTCGCTCCGGGCGATGAAACAGGCGGCGGTCACGTCTCCGGTGACGTTCAGCACCGTGCGGCCCATGTCCAGAATCCGATCCACTCCGATGATGATGGCAATACCCTCACCGGGAATCCCCACCGTCTCCAACACGCCGACCAGGAGGGGAATCGCGCCGCTGGGAACGCCGGCAGCTCCGATGGCGGTGAGCACGGCCAGTATTACCACGAGCACTTGAGTGCCGAGAGCGAGCTCGATTCCGAACACCTGCGCGAGAAAGAGGACGACCACACCCTCGAAGAGCGAAGTGCCGTTCATGTTGGTGGTGGCCCCGAGCGGAAGGACGAAGCCTGCGATATGGGGAGGCACGCCGAGATCTTCCTGGGCGTGCTTGATGGTAGTGGGAAGCGTCGCATTGGAAGAGCTGGTGGTGAAGGCTGTGACCATGACGGGGGTGATCTTCTTGAAAAAGAGACGGGGCGGGTACGCGGCCCCCAGCCGGACGAGAAGCGAGTAGGTTCCAAACAGGTGAACGATGTAGCCGGCGAACACCAGAGCGGTGAAGAACGCGAGCTGTTTCAGAATCGCCCATCCGAGGAGCGACGTCACGTTGAAGATGAGCGCCGGAACGGCGAGCGGAGCGAGACGCATGGCGAAGCCAACGATCGTCACCATCACGTCACCCACGCCTTCGAGAAGGCGGACGACCGCTTGGGCTGGCTCCACCTGAATCCGACTCAAGGCGACACCGAAGACCACGGCGAAGAAGATGACCGGAAGCATCTTGGTCTCCACCGCGTCCCGGAAGGGATTCCGGCTCACGATCTCGACGAACATGTCGATCGAGAAGGTGGCCATCCCGACTTTCTGAGCCGCTTCGCTTCGGAAGCTTTCCATGAGCCGCGCTTGGGCGGCGGGGTCGAAGCCGGCTCCCGGTCGAAACACGTTGACCAGGAGCAGACCCAGCGTGGCGGACGCCGCCGTTGTGGCCACGAAGTAGAAGAATGTCTTGACCGAAAGCCGTCCGAGCTTTCCGACTTTACCGAGGTTGACGACTCCCAGGGCGAGAGAGCAGAAGACGAGAGGAATGACGACCATGAAGAGCATGTTCAGGAAAATCTGCCCGAGGGGCCGCGTCAGGTTGCGAACGACCCAGGCGACTCTGTCGGCGTCGATCCAGCCGGCGCTGACCAGAAGATTGACGGCCAAACCGGCGACGCCGCCCGCGACTAGGCTGAGAAGGATGAGCGTGTGTTGCGAGAGCCTGGGTCGGGCGTCGTTCGGACTCACCACACCGGTGCGTTCCTTCGACTCAGCTCTTGGAGCGCACGCCGTCGAGCCAGATCGCCGTCAAGCTTTTCGCGACCTGGCGAAGGCCGAGCGTTTCTCCCTGCTTGACGCCGAAGATTGCCTGGCTCTGGATGGTGTAGATGAGCATTCCGATGAAGGCCCGAGCCGCCAGAAACGGCTCGACGGGACGGAATCTGCCTTCCTCGACCCTACGATCGACGTGACTCGCAAGCAGCTCGCGATACCGGGCGACGTAGGTGTTGAAGAAACGCTGAGAGAGGCGGTGATTCTCGAGGGCGCTGTAGAGCAAGAGTCGCATCAGCGTGCTGTCCTCGTCATAAAGGCTCAAGATCTGTTCGGCGATCGCGGAAAAGACTTCGTGGTCGTTCTCGGATTTCTCCAGCATATCCTGGAGCCTCTCGGGGCCTCCCGACATCCGACACTTGCGCTCGATGGAGGCCCAGTACAGGTCTTCTTTGCTCTGAAAATGGCGGAACAGGAGAGCTTCGTTGATGCGCGCCCGCTCGGCAATTTGCCTGGTGGTGGTGCCCTCGAATCCCTGATCGGCGAAGAGTCGAGTAGCGACCGAGAGCAATTGCTCACGCCGATCTTCCGAGGAGAGCCTCTCGCGCTTGCTCCTTGTAGTCGAGCGCCCGTGGGTCTTTCGCCCTCTTGCCGGCAATCGGGCGCGTTTTGACATAGTAAGTACTTACTTATATGATTGCGACGTTGCTGTCAAGGCGGGACGGCTGCTCATGCCCCTGAAGACGGTAGTTTTCTTGGCCCTCGGCGTCGTGACTGCGGTCTACGTCTCGTCCTGGTTCGCCAGTTTCCTACGCTTCCGACGCAGGAGCGCGCCGGCGCCAGCCGACCACTCGATTCCGACGGTCTTTCAAGCGGCGCTCGGCTTCATCACGAATTTCTTCGATGCTCTGGGCGTGGGCTCCTTTGCCCCCACGACTTCGGTTTTCAAGTTGCGCAAAATCGTACCGGACGAGCGAATTCCCGGGACTCTCAACGTTGGGCACGCGCTTCCCACGATCGCGCAGGCGTTTATCTTCATCGCATTGGTCGAAGTCGACATGACGACTCTTCTGGCCATGATCTTCGTGTCGGTTCTCGGGGCCTGGCTGGGAGCGGGCATCGTCCGTTCCTGGCCGCGTAGGACAGTGCAGCTGGGCATGGGCCTGGCCCTTTTGGCTGCGGCGACGTTTTTCTCGATGACGAACCTGGGCCTCTTTCCTTCCGGCGGCGACACTCTGGAGCTCGAGGGCCTGCGGCTCGCCTTCGGCCTGGCAGGGAACTTTCTTCTCGGCGCGCTCATGACACTCGGAATCGGTCTCTATGCCCCTTGCATGATCCTGGTCAGTCTCCTGGGAATGAATCCGAAAGCCGCTTTCCCGATCATGATGGGCTCGTGCGCGTTTCTCATGCCGGTGGGAGGCCTGCGCTTCATCGCCAAGGGAAGCTACAGCTTGGGACCGGCGCTCGGCTTGACCTTGGGAGGCCTTCCCGGTGTGCTCGTTGCTGCTTACCTGGTCAAGTCGCTGCCGCTCACGACACTACGGTGGCTCGTCGTGGCCGTCGTCCTCTATGCCGCCTTTGCCATGTTGCGCTCTGTGTCGGCTCAGAGCGCTCGAGTCATGGTCGCGACGAGGGCCGGTACCACCGTTTGAGAGCACCCTAGAACCGTCATTCGAGTCTCTGGCCCCGCGTTTCCGGGATGAACCAGGCGAGGACCGCCGCGAGGAAGTACGCGGCCGCGGTGACGCTGAACGCCATGCCGAGTCCGTGCGTCATCGCGAGCGTTCCTACGGCGAAGGGCGCTCCGGCGCTTGCGACCCGGCCCGCGTTATAGGTGAGGCCCTGGGCCGTCACGCGAATGCGCGTCGGGAATAGCTCCGCGGTGATGGCACCGAAGCCCGAGAAATAGCCGGTGCCGAAGAATGCGAGGAAGGGTCCCAACAGAAGGAGTGCGGTTGGGTCTCGAGTGGCGCCGTAAACCGGTACCAGCGCGG
The DNA here is from genome assembly GCA_035457705.1 of Vicinamibacteria bacterium. Classification (GTDB taxonomy): domain Bacteria; phylum Acidobacteriota; class Vicinamibacteria; order Marinacidobacterales; family SMYC01; genus DASPGQ01. Next base: position 4,960 of record DATIBD010000092.1, on the reverse strand, counting down.
TCGCGAGCAAGAGGTACGTAAGGTACGCTTTCCTTCGTCCCAGCGCGTCGGCGATGAAACCGAAGCTCACGTATCCGAGCCACTGGCCGGAAGTAAGAACGAGGATCCAGAGGGACGAATCGAAAACGCTCAGGCCCGCTCCACCCTGGTCAGAAGCTAGCTTCAGGTAGCTTGGGATCCACGTAAAGAGGCCCCACCAGGCGAACATGGTGGAGGCGTTCATGAGCGTGGCCACGATGGCGTTTCGGCGATAGGGCTTCGAGAATACCTCGCCGATGCCGATCGACCTCCTGCCCGAACGCATGTTCTCTCGCTCGCGGAGCCAGATTTCCGGTTCTCGCACTCGGCGCCGGATCCAGAGCGTGATGAGTGCGGGAAGAACTCCAGCATAAAAGACAGCCCGCCAGCCGAACCTTGGGAGAATGAAAGCTGCGAGAGCGGCAGCGAGCGCGTAACCGACGGCCCAGGCGCTCTGCATGATCCCCATGGCCTTGGCACGGTGCTCGGGCGGCCACGTCTCGGCCACGAGAGCGGCTCCTGCGGCCCACTCGCCACCCATTCCCAAACCGAGAAGGATGCGAAACAGGGCGAGCTGCGTCACCGTCTGAGCGAATCCACACGCAGCCGTGAAAACGGAATAGACGAGGATGCTTGCCATCAGCGCCCGGGTGCGGCCGGCGCGATCGGCGATGATACCGAATAGAACTCCCCCTGCCGCGGAGGAAAGCAGGGTCAAGGAGGCGAGAAGGCCTCCCGTGGCGGAGTCCATTCCGAGAGAGCGCATCACGTCGAGCAGGATGAAGGCGTAGAGTTGGACGTCCATGCTGTCCAACATCCACCCCAGTGAGGCGGCGAGGAGATTGCGCCGCTGCTCTACCCCGATTCCACGATACCCAGCGAGGGGTCGACGCCGCGCTTCATCGGGCACCTCGACGCGGCTCACCGCGCGGTCTTGACCTCGGTCCAGAGTCGGTCGTAGAGCAGGGTCGCCCGCCCGATGTCGTGGATGAGCTCCAACCGCTCGAGCACGTCGTCTCCGGGGAAAATCGCGGGGTTCGTCCGAACGGCCTCCGGCAGCAGGTGCCGCGCCGCTTCGTTGGGGGAGCTGTACTGCATCGTGGCGCAGATCTCCGCGGCAATCTCCGCCTCCAGGGTGAAGTTGATGAAAGCATGGGCGAGCTCGGGATTCCGAGCCGATGATGGAATCACCAGGCTGTCGATGAAGAGACTCCCGCCTTCTTTGGGAATCACGTAGGCGATGTCCCGGTCGATTTCCATCACCCGGGCGAACTGGCCGTTCCAGCCCTGGGCGATCCAGACGTCGCCGGCGAGAAGGACGTCCTGGAAGTTGGCTGAGTCGTAGGCTTTGACCAGCGGCTTCTGTTTCAGCAGAAGCTCTTGCGCCATTCGAAGCGTGGCTTCATCGGTTGTATTGAAACTGAAGCCCCTCCACTTCAGCGCTGCTCCGAAGGTCTCGCGGGGATCGTCGAGCATCAAGATACGGCCAGCGTAGCGCTCGTCCCAAAGGGATTCCCAGGACTCCACCAACCCGACGCGGCTCTTTCGATAACCGATCCCCGCCGTCCCCCAGAAATAGGGAACGGAGTAGCGGTTCCCCGGATCGTAGTCGGGGTCCAGGAAGCGGGGGTCAAGATTCACGAGGTTTGGAAGCGCCGAGTGATCCAGAGGAAGCAGCAGGTTTTGTTTCTTGAGAATTTCGACGCCATAGTTGGTGGGACAGAGGACATCGTAGTCGATGTTACCCGCCTGAACTTTGGCCAACAGGGCCTCGACGCTGTCGTAGAGATCCACGTTGACTCGCGCACCGTAACGATCCTCGAACTTCTTCAGGGTCTCGGGGGCGATGTAGTTCGACCAGATGTAGACGTTCAGGACGTTTTCGGAATCGGGGCGAGGTGGCACCAGGGCGAATGGCAGGGCGAGGATGCCGAGACCGGCGGCAGCGGGCATGGCCGCCTTCCAGAGCCTGACGCCATGCTCGATCCACCATGAGGCGAGAAGGATGAGGGCCGTCGCCGTCAGGAGTACGGTGGACACGGCGTTGATCTCGGGAGAGACCCCGCTGCGGACCATGGAATAGACCTGGATTGGCAGCGTGGTCGAGCCTACGCCGGCGACGAAAGATGTGATGACGTAGTCGTCGATGGACAAGGCGAACACGAGAAGAGCTGCTGCCAGCACTCCGGGCGCGATGTTGGGGAGAGTGACCATGAAAAAAGTACGCCCCGGAGGCGAGCCTAGATCCATCGCCGCCTCCTCGAGAGCATGGTTGAGGCCGGCGAGACGTGCCCGTACTACCAGGACCACGTAAGAAACCGAGAAGGCGACGTGGGCGAAGATCACGGAAGCGAACCCGAGACGGATCCCCAGGGCGGCGAAGAGAAGAAGGAGGGACGAGGCCATCACGATCTCGGGAACGACGATGGGGAGCGTGACGAGTGCTCGAAAGGAAGCCTGTCTCCGGAAACGGTGGCGATGGAGCGCCAGCGCGGCAGCGGTACCCGCCACCGTCGAAAGGACCGTGGCGGCGAGAGCCACGATGAGGCTGTTTCGAAGCGACTTGAGGACCGCGGTGTCACCGAGAAGAATGGCGTACCACTGAAGGGTGAACCCCTCCCAGGCGGAGGTCAGCCTACCTTTATTGAAGGAGAACGCCGCCAGGACCGCGAGAGGAGCGTAGAGAAACGAATAGACGACGAAACTTCCGAGGCCCAGGGCGCGGGAGGTGAGGCGCCTTCGCACTCTAGTACTCAATGCCGTGGCGGGACCTGTAATCGATCGAGCCGCCACGGCTCGGGCTGCTTACGGCGCCGCAGGGGCGCCGGGCTCCCGCCTGCGCAGGGTGGGCCGGCTTTTGGATCACCCTGCTAGAGCTCCTCGGCCGCACGAAGAGGCCTCCGGAAGACAAAGAGCAGCGCGATCACGGCGAGCGAGAGAAGAAACGAAAGGGCGGAGCCGAACGGCACGTCGCGGGCGACGGCGAACTGGCTCTGAATCAGGTTTCCCACGTACATGGTCCTGCCGCCTCCGAGGAGGTCGGGGGCGAGGAAGGCGCCGAGCGAGGGGATGAAGACGAGGACCGAGCCCGCGGCGATGCCCGGTGCGGTCAAAGGGACCATCACCTTCCAGAACGTTCTCATCGGGGTCGCCCCGAGATCGGCGGCGGCCTCGAGAACGGATCGGTCCAGCCTATCGATGGCGACGTAAAGAGGCAGGATCATGAAGGGGAGCTCTCCATAGACCTGGCCCAGGAGAACGGCGAAATCGTTGTAAAGCAGAGGAAGCCGAGGGAGCCCGATTCTTTCGAGAGTGAGATTGACGAGGCCCTCGTCACGGAGGATGAAGATCCAGGCGTACATGCGCACCAGCATGCTCGTCCAGAAGGGCAGGATGACGAGCACCACGAGCGCGTTGCGCCAGGCTTTGGGAGCGCGAAGCCCGAGCCAGAGGGCGACGGGATAAGCTGCGAGGAGGCAGAGCGCCGTGGTCAGACCGGCAAGGAGGAAGCTTCGAGCGAGAATGTCCAGGTAGATGGGCTCGAGCGCGCGGATGTAGTTCTCGACGTTCCAGTCGCGAACCACGCCGCCGTAGGCGCTTCGCCGTCCCAGGGAAGCGCCGAACATCAGAACCTGAGGTAGAACGAAGAGCGCAACGAGAACCAGCAAGCAAGGCATCAACAGAAGCAACGCCTGCCGCCGGCGATTCATGGCTCGAGCCGAAGAACGTCCGAAGGAAGGAAGCGGATGGCGATTGGCTCACCCTTTCTCCTCGGCTTGACCATGGACGCGCTCTCGGCCACCTGGAAGAGCTCTTCCATGACCCGCACGCGCCACTCGGTACGATCACCGAGATACACCTCGTCATCCAGAGTGCCTTCGAGCTTCTGGATCGCGTTACCGGACGGAGCGTGGGTGGTGATGCGTTCCGGGCGGATCCCGATCGTCACGCTGTCTCCTACTCGGAAGCCTCCGTCGTCGACGGCACGAACGCTGACGCCCCCCCGGGTGCGGACGGTGGCGAAGCCACCTTCGATTTCGAGCACGACGGCGTCGAAAATGTTCTTGACCGCCATGAAGTCGGCAACGAATCGCGTTCGCGGGCGCTGAAAGAGAGCCTCGGGAGTGTCGAGCTGCTCGATGCGTCCGTCGTTCATGACTGCGATTCGGTCGGCCATGACGAGAGCTTCTTCCTGGTCGTGAGTGACGAAGAGGAACGTCGTCCGAAGACGCTCTTGGAGATTCTTGACCTCCAGCTGCATCTCTTTGCGGAGCTTCAAGTCCAGGGCCGCCATGGGCTCATCGAGGAGTAGGACGTCTGGTTCGAGGACCACGGCCCGCGCCAGCGCCACTCGCTGCTTCTGCCCCCCGGAGAGCTGCTCGATGCGCCTCTCACCAAGCCCGGAGAGTCGCACCATGTCGAGGACACGAGCCACCGCGCTTACGATGTCGGCCCTCGAGAGACCGGCACTTTCGAGACCGAAGGCGATGTTTCCGGCGACGGTTCGATGGGGGAAGAGTGCGTAGTCCTGGAAGACGGTGTTAGCCGGTCTCTGGTAGGGGGGACGCCCGGCCATGTTCTGTCCCGAGATCCAGACCGAGCCGGCATCGGGTGACTCGAAGCCCGCGACGAGTCGCAGGAGCGTCGTCTTTCCGCAACCCGAGGGGCCCAGTAGCGTGAGAAACTCGCCAGGCCGCACTTCGAGGGAGACGTCGTCGAGGGCCAGCACGTTGCCGTAAGCTTTGCGCACCCTCTCGATTCCCACGGCTCCCCGCACTGGTGGTGTCGCTCCGGCCATCACCTTTCGTGCTCAGTGCCGTGGCGGGACCCGCGATCGCCCGGCCGCCACGGCTCGGGCTGCTTACGGCGCGGCCAGCGCGCCGGGCTCGCTCCGCTCGCGCAGGCTGGACTGTACTTTTTCATCAGCCTGCTTTCGTGCTCA
>DATIBD010000091.1:0-164653 GCA_035457705.1 Vicinamibacteria bacterium | reverse complement strand
AGCACTCCCCGTGCCGCGAGCCCCGGCCACAAGCTGCCGAGCACGAACGCGGGCGATGCTTGAACGAGAATCTCCGCCTTCAGCTCGATCAGTCCCCAGAGAGTGATTCGAGGGGTCACGGCAATGATCGCGAGCAATGCCATGACGAGCCACGAGATGCGTTTCCCCATCGCGGTGAGGCGCTCCTCGCTGGCCCCGCGAAGGACCGTCTTGCCGAGGAGATCCTTGGAGAGAATGGAGGAGAGGCTCAACAGAACCGAGTCTGCGGTCGACATGATGGCGGCGAGAGTTCCCGTCACCACGAGAACCGCCATCGCGTAGCTATAGGCCGATTCCTGGGACCACTCGTGCAAGAGGAGAGGCAGGACCTGATCGGCTTGGATGCCGGCGAGTCCCGAGTAACGACGGATACCCACGAGCCCTACGAGCACGACGACCGTCGTCGTAACCAGTGGCATAAAAACCAGCACTTGGAGCGATCGCTTCAACACTCGCGTGCTCCGGGCCGCATAGATTCGTTGGATCGCCTGCGGATAGACCGAGGCGGAAAACCCGATCAACACCACGGTGGAGAGCCAGCGTAGCTGCGTCTCCCGATCGGGGACGGCGGTTTTTTCCGGGGCGTTTCGATTCAGCCAATCGGTCACCGCGTGCCAATCGGATGGCGTGGGCGCAAAAGCATAGAGCAGCCCGAAGAGGCCAACGAGCAGCATCAACCCCTGGACGCAGTCCGTCCAGGCAACCGCTCTAAGGCCTCCCAGGGTCTCGTAGGCGATGATGACGACGACCAGCACCACGATGCCCAACCAGTATGGAAGGTTGTTGTCGCTGACCCCCGCCACGACGTGTCCCATCGCCATGAGCTGAGCGAGGAGGTAGTTCCCGATGGAGACGACCAGAATGATGTTGATGACGACCGAGAGCGCGGGCGAACGAAAACGGTAGTCCAGAAAATCGCCGGGGGTGACGAAGCCGTGCTGTCTTGCGAGCCGCTGGAGTCGTGGCGCGAAGAGAAGGTAGACGACGACGATCGACATCATGAAGGAAACGCTCATCATCCAAGCGTAGCCGAGCCGATAGGATTCTCCCGGATAGCCGACGATCGTATTCCCGCTGTACTGCGTGGCATAGAGGGTGAGCAGGAGGACGAGGGGGCCGAGGCTTCTTCCCGCGAGATAGAAATCACTCAGGTTGTCGCTCTTTCGAGCTCGTCGGGCGGCGAGGCCGAGAGCGATCATCGAGCCCAAATAGGTGGCGACGAACAATATGGCCCCGACGCTCAGAGGAATGCCGTTCATGGAGGGTTGTCGTCCCAGTAGCGCTCGATTACGAAGACGGTGAAAAGAGCGATCGCGAGAGTGGCGGCAAGAGAGACCGCTACCCAGCGTGGCAGGCCGAGCCAGATCGGCTCGGCCGCTCCCTCGGCGAAATACCACGGGATCGCTGCGCTGAACAGCCCGGCATAAACAAGCCAAATGAAGGGGTGTCGGCTGGGCTCGTCACTCACGGAGATGATTGTAACGAGTTTTTGCCGTCGCCTTCGCGGGTTCCCAGGCGGACGACCGCCCTCAGTCCCGGCGCGTTGTCCAGGAGCTGGAGCGAGCCGGCGTGCAGCTTGGCCACGGCTTCCACGAGGCTCAATCCAAGTCCGGCTCCGGCGGTCGTTCGGCTTCGATCCAGGCGGTAGAAGCGTTCGCGCACGCGGCTGCGCTCCTCGATGGGTATACCCGGCCCGTCGTCCGCGACCACGATCTCGATGCCTTCCCCGGTCGACGAAAGAGCGACCTCGATCTGGCCGCCGCGCGACGTGTGCTTGAGCGCGTTGTCAAGGAGGTTTACCAGCGCTTGAAACAACATGTCTCGGTCGCCACGCACCTCGACACCCGGGGCGTTGTGCAGTACGAGCTTCTTGTCGGCGTCCTCGATGAGAGGTGCATAGAGCTCTGCCACGTCGTCGACCAGCGAGGTCAGATCGACGTTCGCGAGCACGGCTCGAGCGCGCTCACCCGTCTCGATCCGAGCGATGCGCAATAGCGCGGCGAAGACGGCGAGCAGATGGTCGGTCTCTTGGATAGCCACTTCGATTTCCGGATCCCCTTTCGTTTTGAGAAGGCGCTCGAGCCTCGTCTTGAGTCGAGCGAGCGGTGTGCGAAGATCGTGAGCGACGGCGTCCGAGACGCGGCGCACCCCTTCGACGAGTTTCTCGAGCTCATCCAGCATTTGGTTCAGGCGAACCGCCAGATCCTCGATGTCGTCGCCGGTGGGCTCGATCGCGATGCGACGGTTCAGGTTGCCTGACATCACCTCGGCAATGGCTTTGTTGATCTCGGCGATGCGACTCAGGCGGCTCCGGCTCACGACCAGTCCTCCCACGAAGGCGAGAGCCAGGGTCAGAGCCACGCTCCAGGCCATCGTGCGCAGGAGGAGCGAGCGCACTGACTGAAGCTCGTACATGTCGCGGCCGACGAGCAGCCTGAAGCCCTCCGCGAGAAGAAACGGCTTCGCCCGAGCCCGATGTCCCGGTGAGCGGAGGTCGAAGTTCAGAAAACCGCCTTCGTCGGACACGGTATCCGCGGCGGTAGGCCAACGGCTGAGGTTGCCGACCAGCGGATTGAACTCGGCGTCGGCGAGCAGGTAGATGGAGGATCCTGCCGGGCTCCGGTCGAGTCGTTGTCGAATGAGAGACGTAAGCCCGGAAAGACCCGTCAGACGATAGCGCTCGGCGAGACCTTGAATCTCGGCCTCGATGGTCTCGTCCGCCTGCTGCTGCATGTAACGCGTGGTCGCCAGATAGACGAAGGCGAGAATCGCCAGCGCGGAAGCCGCGAAGAGCGTTCCGTAGGCGAGCGCCAGACGAAACGAAGAGCTACGAAGAAGAATCTTCGGGTACACGAAGGACGTATCCCACACCGCGAATCGTGTGAATCAAAGGAATGTCGAAATCCTTTTCTATCTTCCCCCGTAGCCGGCTCACGTGCACGTCGATGACGTTCGTCTGAGGGTCGAAGTGGTAGTCCCAGATCTGCTCCAGAAGCATCGTACGGGTCACCACCTGGCCACTGTGGCGCATCAGGTACTCCAGGAGCCGAAACTCCCTCGGTTTCAGGTCGATGGTGCGGCCGGCGCGCTTGACTCGCCGGGCGAGCAGATCCATCTCCAGATCCCCGACGACGAGTCTGGTAGTCGCGGGCTCGCTCTCACCTCGACGGACGAGCGCCTCGAGCCGGGCCAGTAGCTCGGAGAATGCAAACGGCTTGACGAGGTAGTCGTCGCCACCGCGTCGCAACCCGTTCACTCGATCGTCGACCTCGCCCAGTGCGCTCAGGATGAGGATGGGCGTCTTTCTTCCCTGGCTCCGGAGCGTTTCAACGATCGAGAGACCGTCCAGCCCGGGAAGCATGCGATCGACGACGAGTGCGTCGTAGGAGCGTTCGAGGGCGAGAAAGAGCCCTTCTCTTCCCTCTTCCGCTTTGTCGACGACGTGTCCGCTCTCCTCGAGTCCTTGGACGATGAAATCGAGCGTATCGCGGTCGTCGTCGATGACCAGTATCCGCATGGAAACAAGAAGCGAGGCGCCCCAAAGGTACGCCTCGCTTTGGGTTCGATCAAGTTGTCACGCGAAGGGAACGGCGACGAAGAGAGCCCCATCCCCGCGCAGGATGCGCAAGAGCACATTCTCCTGTCCACGGGAGCGGGCCTTCTCGATCTCCGCTCGGGCTTCGTCGACCGATCGGACGGAGATGTTGCCCACGCCGACAATGATGTCACCGGCCCGAATCCCGCTCTCTGCCGCGGGGCTCGTTGGTTCCACTCCGGTGATCAGGACGCCGTCGTGGGGAGATCCGCTCGGTACCGGAGCGATAGAGAATCCGAGTCGGCCCGCGGGGGAGCGGGACTCACGCGCCTCGCCCGAACCGTCGCCCAACGTGGCATGCACGGTCTTTCGCTCTCGTTCGCGGAGGATCTCGATCGCTACGTCCGCTCCCGGCCCGCGCTCGGCGATCGCGCGCGTCACGGTCTTGAGGTTTTCGATCTCCTGTCCATCCACGCTCACGATGACGTCACCGGGCGAAAGGCCGGCTTTAGCGGCTGGGCTGCCGGGGGTGACGTCCGCCACCAGCGCACCATGAGCCTTCTCGAGCCCCAGAGCCTTCGCGATCGGTTCATCCACGGGCTGTATCGTGACCCCCAACCAGCCCCGCGTGACGTGTCCGGTGCTCTTGAGCTCGGCGATGACGGACTCCGCCAGCTTGGATGGGATCGCGAAACCGATTCCGATGTTGCCGCCGTTCGGCGAGTAGATCGCTGTGTTGACCCCGATGACGCGACCGGAAACGTCGAACAGGGGACCGCCACTGTTCCCCTGGTTGATGGGCGCGTCGATCTGGAAGAAGTCGTCGTAGGGTCCCGACTGGATGTCCCGTCCCCTTGCGGAGATGATGCCTACCGTTGCGCTTCCCCCGAGACCGAAGGGGTTCCCGATCGCGATGATCCAGTCGCCGACGCGGGCGCTTTCGGAATCCCCGAAGCGGGCGTAGGGGAGCTCCTTCTTGGCGTCCACTTTGAGAAGAGCGAGATCCGTTTTTTCGTCGGTGCCCACGAGCTCGGCCGGAAGACGAGTCCCGTCGTTGAGGGTGACCGTGATCTCGGAAGCGTTATCCACGACGTGGTTGTTCGTGACCACATAGCCTTCCGGGTCCACCATGAAACCCGATCCCATTCCACGAAAGACCGGCCCTGCGCCTGGATCCCTCGAACTCTGCCGGTCGAAGAAACGGCGCAGGAAATCCTCGAACTCGTCGAACGGGACATCGTTACCGGCTCCGATGTGCCCGGCGACCGAGATGTTGACCACCGCCGGCTGGACCTTCTCGATGACTTCCGCGAATCCCACGGAAGCCGCGCGTTCGGAAACCACGTTCCCGTCGACGGGCCCGCTCGCATGAGCGGGAAGTGCGGCGGGAGCGAAATGCCAAAAGCCCCATGCTGCCACGACCGCGGCAGCGAGCGTTAAATAAATCCTTCGCGTCCTCATGTTCTGCCTCCTCCGCCCGAGTGTAGGCAGAGGGACTTGAACGGATCCTTGCCGGGAGATTAAATCTTGTTCATGTCGACGTCCCTCACTCGATGAAGCCCGCCTTGCGCATCTCCTTGGCGGCGGCGGTACTCAACTCCTGAATGAACTCTTTGACCTTGGACGGATTGGTCGTCTTGCTCCGCCCTGCCCAGAGCAGTTTGTCGCCTTCGACGGAGTAGACGAGTGTCTCGACATGGACGATGGTGTCGGTGCGGAGGTAGCCCGGATCGTAGACCATAGGCCAGCCGTAGCCCCAGTAACCCCAAAACGAGCCGTAGTAAGCACCCGAGTACCAGGCCGTTCCCGGTGAGTACGAAACCTCTTGCTCGCTCGACACAGCTCGCATCACGACGGCGCCCTGGATGTTCGCTTCACGAAGCTTTCTCTTGGCGTCCTCGACGTTGGCGGTGTCGTTCTCGCCTCTTACGAGTAGGTACCCGGCGGTGCCCTGAGCACCTCGCTTCGAGATCTCTCTCGCGAGCGTGTCTTCGGCAACCCTTCGGGTTCCCTCGTCCTTGCTCAGGACGATGGCGGCGACTCTCTTTCCTTTGAAGTCGATGGGTCCGTCCAGGGGCTCTTTCCACGTGGATACGAAGCCGGTGGAGCTACATCCTGCCAAGGCGATCACTCCCAAGAGGAGCACGTAATAGGGGTTCGATTTCATTGATTCCTCCGGGTCACATTCTACACGCGGGGACCCCGGGGTCAGGGCGGTCAGAAGGAAGCTTTGCTAACGCTCGCGAATCATGGCGAGAAGCGTCATGTTTCCCGGCCAGGGTCGGTTCGCGACAACCAGAGGGCCCACAGAAGGCCGGGCGCGAGAACCACGCCCGCAAGGAGCCCAAGCAGTTGGCTCAGGCTCAAGAGGCCCGAGTCGAGCGTCCAGCCTCCCATCGCCGCGCTCGTGGCCATAGCGAGGGTGAGCAAGGCGTACTCGGTCGAGAATACGCGTCCGCGGACGTTCTCGGGAACGTTTAGTAGTAGGAGCTGCGTCGACAAGACCCAGAGCGTGCCGCCACCAGCGGCTCTGACGAATGCGCCGGCAAGAGCCCAGTAGAGACTCGCGAGAGGCGCCATCAAGGCGAGACCCACCGCCATTGTGACGTAACAAAGAACCATCGCGATCCTCATGGGCCGGTCGGAATCTCCGGTGATGGAACGAGTGACGATGGGACCGACGCCTGAACCGAATCCGATAGCGGCATAAAGAAGCCCGAGGCCGATGCCGCCCCCTTCTCCGATGACGAAGACATCCTTGGCGATGGCCACCTGGGTCACTTCGTACGCGCCGGCCACGAAGAAGGTCAGCGCGCCCTTGTGCAAGGCGATGGCCAGGACATCACGATGAGCAAAGAGATATCGAAGTCCGTCTCGATACTCCCTTAGGGCCTCTCGGACGTTGCTCGTCCCGAGAGTCCGGTTTGGCTTTTGGTAACGGACCTTGATGATGAAGAAGGCCGAAATCAGGAACGTGATCGAGTCGATCACGAAAGCAGGATACAGGCCGAATCCTCCGGCGACGAGACCTCCTGCCCCGGCTCCCACCGCGAGCATGACCGACCAGGTGGTCGCCGTCAGGGCGTTGGCCGCGCCGAGCTCAGTCGGAGAAACGATGTCGGGAAGGATGGCGTTTCGCGTGGGAAAAAAAACACCGTGCATCGCCAGCTGGACTGCCGTCAAAGCGTAGAGAAGCCAGAGATGCTCGGGCGCCCTCACGAAGAGAAAGCCGAGCACGACCGCTGCGCGCACTAAGTCGGTGAGTATCAAAACCTTGCGACGATCGTACCGGTCGGCGGCGACCCCGGCGACCGGGCTTACGGCAAAGGGGGCCAGCATGCGAACGGCGAAGAGACCGCCAACCGCGAGTCCCGAGTGAGTCAACGAGGCGACGAGAGAAGCGGAGGCGATGAGGTTGAACCAGTCGCCAAACAGGCTCACGATCTGTCCGAACCAGAGGTTTCGAAAGTCCCGATTCTCGTGAACGAGCTTCCAGTATCCTGTCGTCATGTTCGAAGGCGTAAGAACGAAGACGTATTCTAGAGGAATGCGAAGCCGCCGCGTCCCGGAGGAGCGAAGAAAGACGAGGCAATGGCAAACCGGAGACGAGTTTCCCTTCGGAGGTCGCGAGTCGGGTGAGACGCTCGCGCGTCTGAAGAAGGGGGCTAACGTCCGCGCAGGACGTCGCGGGCCTTTTGGATCTCGCCGTTCTGCTCGAGAAAGGCGGCGAGCTCATGGTGGGTTTGTCGGTTCTCCGGATCGAGCTCGATGGCGCGGCGAAAATGCGCCACGGCCGCCTCGGTGCAGCTCGGATTCTCGGACAGCCAATTCGCGAGCACGCGATGGTAATGCGCCTTGTCGGGGTCGAGGCGCAGCGCTTCGTTGATCCCGGCGATGGCATCGAAGTACTCCCCCGTCTGCCACGAGCGATTCGCCTCGATGTAATAAAGCTCCGCTTTCTGCGCCTTCTCGGCCCCATTCTTTGCGGGAGGAGCGACGACCGTCCTCGCTCCCAGCGTCGTCGCCGCGACGGTCGACTCCGTCGAGCTGCCAGAAAGCGACCGATCGTAAAGACGCCTCCTCTGCGGATCCGAGAGCACGCGGTAGGCCTCTACCACCTTTCTGCGAACCTCGCCGATCTGGTCTTCTATGTCGCCGACCTTCTCTCGCAGCGAGGGACTCGGCGCGATCGACCTGAGCACTTCTTCATAGGCATCTTGGATCGCTCGCAGGGACGCTCCGAAGCTCAGGCCCAGCCGATCGTAATAGTTTCCGAACCTCATCGCTGCCTGGCGAACGATGATACTGTCGCGGAACTGCTTCTCGTCTTCCGAGGTGAAAGTCACGGTCGGCTCGGTCTCCTGTCGGGCGGCGGGAACCGGCTCGGCCCGCTCAACCACACCCGCCAGGAGGAGCGCGTAGATACGCCGTAGCGCTTCCTCTTCCCCGAGAGGCGAGTCCGAAACGATATCCAGTATCGTAGTGTGCGCGTTGACCCGTGACAGGATGAAACCGTCTTCGTGGGTGATCGGTATGCCGAGTCGCGTCCCTTCGATGAGACGCAGCGCTCCGCTCGGTGGTCCGACCCCAGCACGGATTGCCTTGAGATCGCTGATCCGCCTCGTTCCTTCATAGATCACTTCCGCGGTGTGGATCTCGAGAGCGAGGTCCTCGGGCAGCGGTTGATCCTTCGGCTCGAAACGATACTCGCCCGACGACCAGGTGAATACGGAGTAGATGATGTCTTTGATCTGTGACGCCACCCAGCGTTGCATCTCGAGTGGGCTAATCCATCCCCACTCGACGATGGTCTTGCCCAGGCGCTCGTGCGAGCGAGTCATCACGCGAATCGCGAGCTCCAGCACGGAGCGCTTGATTTTGCCGGCGCGCACCAGCCGTTCGCCGAGCCGCTCGTTCTCGAGGCTCGTTGCGGCGAAGACGATCTCTCCTCTCCTGAAGAAGATGCTCTTCTCGATCCCGCCGTTCTTGAGGTGCAGAATCCCACTCGCTTCGGCGCGGCAGAGGTCACGCACGACCGCTGGAAGTGTCGCGATCCCGATGTGGCCTTCACACTTTTCCAACATGATTCGCGTGGACAATCTGCAAAGGGTAGGCCAACGCGCCGCCGCCGTCTTCCCGGTCAACCGCCCGAGATCCAGCGACTTGGCACGATGACGGAGCCGCCGCAGGCGGCTCGACGTTGTGAAATCCCCACGCTCGCCCGGAAATCCCCACGCCCCCCGGCGCACCGAAGCTCAGCATTCTCCCTGGGCTCGCCGGATTGCGTCTCTCAGGAGCAGCGCCTCGGGCTCGAGCTCGGCTGCCTCGCCTTCGGACTGTGTCTTCTCCGCCAGAAGCTCGAAGAACGCCAGAGCTCGCTGAGCGGCGGCGAGCAGCTCGGGAGTGACAGAAATCAGGCGGGCGTTGGCCTCGTCGGTTACACCGTACTTCAAACCTTCATGGCTCCCGCCAGCCACGACGATCTCCTCGTCGGCCCCGATGATCCAGGCCCCGCCGTCGTCGTCGACTCCGCCCGTTCCGTCCTCGAATCCGACTCGCCATGGACCAGGGGTATGAGCTGACATGGTGCACCTCCCCGCGAGTTACGACTTCTCGATCAACCAGGGTAACAGATTCCTCGTCGGGAAAACGTGGCCCAGTTGTCGGGATGAAGGCTCGTCCATTAGAATCGAATCTCGAGAACGTTCGCGGATCCAGGTAGGAGGGCTATGACTGAACGAGCTCCCAAAGTGCCGTCGACCTCGAGTGGAGGCCTAGAGATGAACGTCGCAGCCGCGCTCGGGTATATTCCGATCGTGGCGATCATCTGGCTCTTGCTCGAGCCATATAGCAAGGACCGCTTCGTCCGGTTCCATGCGATTCAATCGCTTGCGCTCGCCGTCGCGAGCATGGGTGTGAGCATCGTTCTCGCGATGATACCGATCCTGGGCTGGATCGCGCTTCTGTTCTTCCCTTTCGTCGTGTTCGCCCTGGCGATCTTCTGCGCTGTCAAAGCCTACCAGAAGGAGAGTTTCAAGCTTCCTGTGCTGGGGGATTTCGCCGAGAAGCAAGTGGCCGCCTCGTAGCTGCACTCGGTTGGCGGCAGTCGCCACGCTTGCCCTTGGTTATCGTCGGCTTCGATCGGATGTCGGTTGCCGAGCGGCGAATCTCCACCGGGGAACCGTAACAACCCAGTTTGAACCGCCACGATAGATATCGAAGCCGCGGTTTCACGATGTTAAACTGGTTGATACACCAACAACCAGTCTGACTGATAAGACGCGGTCTGCGGACACCGGCCCGAGAACGGCCGTCTCGTGGTCGTGAGGTATCTCAGATGAGAGTGGGAAGACGCCTCGTATGTGGATGGTTCGTTCTCGTCGGCTTCTGCCTACCGGGTCACGCAAGCGCAGTTGCGGTGACGGAACCGTTGCTGCCGCGGGCTGCAGCCTGTTTCGCTCCGGGCACCCGGCCAGAGGTGATCGAGGCGTTCGCCGCGCGACTCGCCCCGTCGTCGCCGACGAGTTCGCTGCAGGTCTCGCCGGACATGGGTCCACCGGCTTTCACCTTCAATGACGTCGACCGGTGGAGTCAGACCGCCACCAATCCCTGCTGCCTGACCCAGGGCGATCCGACGACGATCACCTGGAGCATCGTTCCCGACGGCACGCCTATTCCCGGCTACAACGCCGAGCCCGGGGACCCCAGCAATCTCCGAGCGTTTCTCAACGCCATCTACGGCAATCAGGGCGTGTGGCTCCCAATCTTCCAGCAAGTCTTCGATCGCTGGGGGCAGCTCACCGGCGTCACCTATGTCTATGAGCCCAACGATGATGGTGCCGCGTGGACATCTGGCAGTCCTTCGACACCGGGACAGATAGGCGTCCGAGGGGACGTCCGAATTGGTGGCCATTACATAGACGGAAACTCCAATATCCTCGCTTACAATTTCTACCCTCAGTCGGGCGAGATGGTGATCGACACCGGCGACAACTTCTATACCAACACCGCCACCAACTCGTTGCGGCTTCGCAACGTGCTTGCCCACGAGCACGGACACGGGCTCGGACTGCGGCACGTCTGTCCGGTGAGCCAGACCAAGTTGATGGAGCCGTTCCTGAGCGTGAGCTTCGACGGGCCCCAGCACGACGACATTCTCGCCACCAATCGAGGTTATGGCGACGACAACGAGGGCAACGACACAGCCGGAGCGGCGACGGCGCTCGGAGCGATCTCGGGTCCAGCCCAAGTGACCTCGGTCAGCATCGATGACAATTCCGACGGGGACTTCCTGAGCTTCACCGCCGCCCCTGGCACGCTGCTCGACGTAACGCTCTCACCGGTCGGCGCAACCTATCTGAGCGGGAGCCAGAACATGGGTGGTAGCTGCTCCGCCGGAACCAACTTCAATTCGCTGATTCAAAACAATCTGGGCGTACAGGTTCTCGCGAGCGACGGGAGCAGTGTTTTGGCCATGTCGACTTCGAGCCCGATCGGCGTTGCCGAGAGCGTGAACGACGTCGACCTCGGATCGGGCGGCACGTTCTTCGTAAACGTCATTCCCGGCTTCGAGAGCGCCGCCCAGCTCTACCAACTGTCGCTGAACGTTCAGCCTTTCTGCACGACGCCGAACCAGAGTCTGTCCGCGCAAACCGTCAGCTCGTTCCTGACGGTCATCGGTTGCTCGATCACGGCAGGGAATGGATACGTGGTGGCGGGCAGCGGGAACGTCACGTTTTCCGCGAAGACCTTCATTGCTCTGACCGACGGGTTCCGCGTTTCGACGGGAGGAATTTTCACCGCGGAGATGGATCCGTTGATTCCCTGACCGGATGCGCCCGAGTCAAGGGGGCGCCGCCGCCGGTATGTACAACGTGAACCGGCTTCCCTTTCCCGGCGTCGACTCCACCTCGACGCTTCCACCGTGCTCGCGGGCGACGTGATCGACGAGACTCAAACCGAGTCCACTCCCCGGCACCTGACGATCCATGGCGCGTCGACCCCGGTAGAAGGCT
Organism: Vicinamibacteria bacterium; assembly: GCA_035457705.1. Classification (GTDB taxonomy): domain Bacteria; phylum Acidobacteriota; class Vicinamibacteria; order Marinacidobacterales; family SMYC01; genus DASPGQ01. Next base: position 153,064 of record DATIBD010000091.1, on the reverse strand, counting down.
TCGAAGAGGTGAGCGCGCTCCTCCTCCGCAATGCCGGGACCACGGTCGCTGACGACGATCGCAATCTGCGAGCCCCTTGGCTCGGCGAGGACCTCGATGACGTTATCGACATCCCCGTGCTTGAGGGCATTCCCCAGAATGTTGCCGAGAGCGCGTCGGAGCGCATCCCGGTCTCCCACCAATGCGGCCCCCTCGGACGGAAAGCTCGTGGTGATGGGGACGTCGCGCTCTTGGAGTAGAGCTTCGCAGTCCCGGAGCACGTCCGCTACGAGCGATTCCACGAGAATGGGCTCGTGCCGGTAGCGGCGCTTTTGCGACTGGATTCCCGCGAGCTCGAGAACTTGCTCCACGAGGTCGTTGAGCCTCTGCCCCTCGGACTCGATCAGAAGCCCGTAGCGTTTGACCTGTGCGGGGTCGGATACCGATCCATCGGCGAGGTTTTGTCCCGCAGATCGGAGCACCGCGAGCGGTGTCCGCAGCTCGTGCGACACTCCGGCGACGAACTCCATTTTGCGGTCGTTGAGCTCGATGGCCCGACGCGTCGATACGGCGACAAGACCGATGCTCGCAGCAAGAAGTCCCAGGATCCCGAAGCTCACGGCGAGGTTTCGAGCACGAGCGCTCGCTACCGCGGCCTCGAGCGACCCCGCCCGATGACGTACGAAAACCTTCCAGAGGCCGGCGCTTTGCTGGTGGTCCTCGACCAGCCGGGGCGGCGGGCGACGGCGTTCTCCGGGTCGGCGACGCGACCGCTCGAGCGAAAAGAGCTCCCGCAGGGCATCGGGTTCCTCGAGCGCCTCGTTCCCACCCGTGTTCGCGAACACGAGCTCCCCCCGGCCATCGACGACGGCAAACTCGAAGTCAGCCCCGAAATAGCGCTCGGCAAGCTCGGGAAGGATCGCTTCGCGAATCGTCGGGACATCGACGATGATCACGGTATGTCCTTCGAGGGTGAAGCCGGGCCGGCGCGAGACCCGCGATGCGATCGGAACCACCAAAATAGCTGCCTCGGACACGAACGATAGGGGGAACGGAGGGGTGCCGCGGTTCGGACGCTCCCCGCGGCGGTGAGGACGACTCCACTGGTCTCGAGCACGCTCGAGGAGCGGGGGCCACTCCACCGTCAGGAGTGCACCGGTGTCAACGAGCTTCGACAGGCCACCCTGCGCGTCGGCCACGTAGAGCGCATCGACCAGCGTCGGGTAATGTGCCTCTTCCCGGTAGCGTTGCCACCGGCTGGCGAGCGCCGGTCCGAGCTCATCGCCCGCCTCCACACGGAAGAATTGCACGAGGAGCGCCAGCTCCTCGTCGATCTCGCCGGCAAACCGCCGGAGCGAGGATTGGAGGCTTTCCTTCATCCGTTCTCGCTCGGCAGCGCTAATCTGTCCGGTCCACCGGAACTGGAGCCAGGCGAGCATCCCGAGGAGCGCCAACAACAAGGCGGGCAAGGGCATCCCACGGGACCACCTCATGATGCTCCATTGTAGCGATACCGCGAGACCCGGGGTGTTGCCACGAACCTCGAAGCCGACGTCGTTCCTGCCGATGAGTCTGACCGGCCGAAAGAGTCGATATAAGGGTGATTAAAGACTCAGCTCACGCTGCGCGAGCGGAGCGTTCGAGTTCGGAGCCCGCTACGGCATTGAGCACTGGGTTGAGGTACGGAGGACGTGCAAAGCGGCGCGCTTGTGCTCATAATGGAGGGCCGTGGCATGGGGGGTCCGACACCCTCCAGGGATACCTAGACCATCTATGATCGACGGAACAATGTTGAGTTCGTTTCTGCAGGATGTTCGCTACGCCGTACGGACCTTCGGGCAGCGACCGGCCTTCACCGCCGTAGTGGTTCTGACGCTGGCTCTCGGGATTGGAAGCAACGTAGCGATTTTTAGCGTCGCCAACGCGGTCCTCCTCCGGCCATTGCCTTACGGAGACCCCGAGAGCCTGGTACTGATTTGGAACCGGATGGCGAACGCCAACCGCCCGAATGCCCCCGTGTCGGGCCCGGATTTCCTCGACTACAAGGAACAGACGCGGATGTTCGAGGACTTCGCCGGCGCCATCGCCGTGGAGGGAACGATCACGGGTGAAGAGCGGCCGGAGCAAGTGATGGTGGGCTGGAGCACCCACAATCTGTTCAAGGTCCTCGGCGTGCGCCCCTTCATGGGGCGAGATTTCGAGCCAGCAGATGGAACCCAGATCGATCCCAAGGTATTCATGGATCCGAACGCGAAGCTTCCGCCGGGTGCTCTCATGCTGACCCATGGCATGTGGCAGCGGCAGTTCGGGGCCGATCCTCGTGTTCTCGGCAAAGGGCTGCAGCTCGACGGCCAGGCGTGCGTCATCGTCGGGGTCCTTCCGCCCGATTTTCACGTTTATTTGCCGGCTTATGCCGGCATGCCCACGAACATCGACGCCTGGCGCGTGTTCCCGGTGGACTTCTCGACGAGTCCGCGGGACGGTGAATGGCTCACGGTGGTCGCGCGTATGAAGGCCGACGTGACCCTCGAGCAGGCTCAGGCGGAGATGGACGCGCTGGCAACGCGATTCCGAGAGCAGTTCCAGCACCATCGAAGCGTGGGGATGGAGATCGTCGTGAACTCCATGCACCGGGACGTCGTCGAGCACGTTCGCCCTTTGCTTCTGACTCTGCTCGCGGCCGTGGCGTTCGTATTGCTCATCGCCTGCGCCAACGTCGCGAACCTTCTGCTGGTACGCGCCAAGGAACGAGAGCGGGAGATTGCGGTGCGCGCCGCCCTCGGCGGGGCACAGCGGCGAATCATTGCCCAGATGCTCACCGAGAGTGGCGTTCTCGCCCTTGCCGGCGGCATTCTCGGGACTGCACTGGCGTGGGTTGGAATCAGAGTCATGGTGGCGATGCAGCCCGTCAACTTGCCGCGATTCGAGGGTGTCTCGATCGACGGCACGGTGATGGTGTTCACCGCGGGAGCCTCGCTTCTGGCGGCTCTCGTTTTCGGGGTGGCACCCGCCCTGAAGTCCGCGAGCCCGAACCTGGCGAGTGCTCTAATGGAGCGAGGTAGCGACTCCGGAGGCGTGCGCGGCAACAAACTTCGCACCGTGCTCGTCGTGTCCGAGGTGGCTCTCTCGCTGGTCCTTTTGATCGGCGCCGGTCTCATGGCGCGGAGCTTTCGCAACCTTCAGCAAGTCGATCCGGGATTTCACGCCCGGAACGTACTTACTCTTACCGTCCCTCTACCTTTCTTCAAGTATCGCGACCCCGAGATGCGCGTGAGCTTCTTCGACCGTTTGTGCGATCGAATCGCGGCGCTTCCCGGCGTGGAAGCTGTCGGTGGATCCACTCCGATTCCGCTGGGCGGCGGCGACCAGTACTGGGTTCTCGCCTACGGGCGAGAGGGCGCCACCGAGGAGGAGTGGGCGACGAACCGGGCGGACTACCGAGCTGCTCTTCCAGGCTATACCCAAGCCATGGGAATCCGGCTAATCTTAGGCCGAGCTCTCAGCGAAGCCGACAATCAGCCCAATGCTCAGCAGGTCATCGTGATCGACGAGAAGCTCGCCCAACAAACCTGGCCCGACGACGATCCCATCGGAAAGGGAATGCAGATCGTCAAGTTCGACACCGAGACGATGGATCTGAAGCGCCAGTCCGTCCAGGTCGTGGGGATGGTGGAGCACGTCAAGTCGGAGTCCCTCACCACGGACGGGCGCGGAGCTCTCTACTTTCCCTACCGGTTCTTTCCCTGGTGGCCGATGACCCTTACAGTGCGGGGAGAGGCGGACCCCTTGGGCTTCGTGACCGCCATCCGCCGCGAGGTCGAGACGCTGGATCCCGATGTCCCCATCGCCGACGTGCGTCTGATGGAGGATTACGTGAGTGACGCGATGGCCCCGGCACGTTTCACGCTCACGCTCGTCGGAGTATTTTCCCTTCTGGCGCTCGTTCTGGCATCGATTGGCTTGTACGGGGTGATGTCCTACTCGCTACGCCAGCGCATCCAGGAGATCGGCGTGCGGATGGCGTTCGGCGCCGGCGCGAGGAACATCATGCGGCTGCTCTTGAGGCACGGGCTGGCGCTTTCGTTGAGCGGTGTCGTCGTCGGCGTGATCGTGTCGATTTTAGTCACGCGCTTGGCGGCGAGTCTCCTGTTCGGAGTTACTCCAACGGATCCGGTGACGTTCGTCGGCATCCCGCTGATTCTCGTCGGTGTCGCCGCTCTGGCGAGCTATATCCCCGCCCGGCGGGCCACACGGATCGATCCAGTACATGCCCTCCGGGGAGAGTCCCGTTGACACCCAAGAGAACTTTTGTATCCTGAGGGTACGATCGCGACGCCTGGAGCTCGGTGACCACTCCCCAAGCAGGATACGATCAAGCGAACGACCGAGAACCGACAGGAAAGAGGCTCGGGCTCCTGTCTCTCGCTGCGCTAGGTGTGGTCTACGGTGATATCGGTACGAGCCCGCTCTATGCCATCCGCGAGTGCTTTCACGGGGAATATGCGGTCTCTCCCACTCCGGCAAACGTGCTCGGAGTACTTTCCCTGATCTTCTGGTCACTGGTCCTCATCGTCTCGGTCAAATACCTCCTCTTCGTAATGCGTGCCGACAATCGCGGTGAGGGCGGGGTCATCGCCCTCACCGCTCTGGTAAGCCATCCCGCAGGTATCTCTCGGGGCCCTTCCTTGATCTTTGTCGGCCTCGGCCTTTTCGCCGCCTCGCTTCTGTACGGCGATGGCATGATCACTCCCGCGATCTCGGTCTTGAGCGCGGTCGAGGGCCTCCGCAACATCACGGCGGCATTCGAGCCCTACGTCGTACCTCTCACCATCGCTATTCTCGTCAGCTTGTTCCTCCTCCAGCGCTTCGGCACCCAGCGGGTCGGCGTGGCCTTCGGGCCCATCACGGTGAGCTGGCTTCTGGTCATCGCCGTTCTTGGCATCTCCCGCCTCGCCATAAGGCCCCAGGTGCTCGTCGCCTTGAATCCTCTTCACGGCGTCGAGTTCCTCGCAGCCAATCGTCACACGGGCTTTCTCGTACTCGGGGCGGTCTTTCTCGTCGTGACCGGCACCGAGGCGCTCTACGCCGACATGGGTCATTTCGGACGTCGTCCCATCCGGCTCGCCTGGTTCACTCTCGTGTTCCCCGCGCTTCTCGCGAACTACTTTGGTCAAGGAGCACTCTTGCTCGACCACCCCGAGGAGGCGGCGCATCCCTTTTACGGGCTCGCGCCCGCCTGGGCGCTCGTCCCTCTCGTCGGTCTCGCGACTCTCGCGACGGTCATCGCGTCGCAGGCGGTGATCTCCGGTGCTTTTTCCCTCACCCGCCAGGCGATTCAGCTCGGGTATCTTCCGCGCCTCCAGATCGTACATACTTCACCGACCGAGATCGGCCAGATCTATATACCGGAAGTGAACTACGCCTTGATGGTGACCACCATCGGTCTCGTTGCCGGATTCCGGAGCTCGAGCCAGCTCGCCGCGGCCTACGGTGTCGCGGTGACTACGACGATGCTCATTACCAGCATCCTCTTCTTCGTACTGGCTCGCCGGGTGTGGAAATGGGGTCTTCTCGCTGTGGGGGTTCTCGTCGGGCTATTCCTCGTCGTCGATTTCGCCTTCTTCGCGGCCAACATCGCCAAGATCGCGCATGGCGCCTGGTTCCCCCTCGTCATCGGTGGGATCTCCTTTGCGCTCATGACCACCTGGAAGAAGGGCAGGGCGATCCTCTACGAGAAGCTGTACGCGAACAATCCCTCCATTGCAGAGTTTGTCCGGGACCTCGAGTCCCGAAACATCGACCGGGTCGACGGGAAAGCGGTGTTCATGGCAGGTGGTCTCGATACCGTGCCCCCGGCTCTTCTCCACAATCTCAAGCACAACAAGGTTCTCCACCGCGAGATCGCGTTCATGACCATCGTGACCGAGGAGGTGCCGCGCGTGCCAAGAGACGAGAAGGTGGAGGTCGAGCACCTCGGCCAGGGCCTTCACCGCCTAATCGCCCACTATGGGTTCATGGAAGGGCCGAACGTGCCTCACGCGCTCGCCCTAGCGCGGGAAAAGGGGCTCGATTTCGAGCTCGAAGACGTGAGTTTCTTTCTTGGCCGTGAGCAGCTTCGTCCAGACCGACGACCCGCGCTGTCCCTCTGGAGGGAAAAGCTCTTCGCGACCATGTCCCGCAACGCCCAGGGTGCCACGACCTATTTTCACATTCCCGCGGAACAGGTCATCGAGCTCGGAGTGCAGGTCGAGATCTGATACGGGTCTTCAGGGCCCGAGGGAGAGGCTCCTGATCCGGCCCGTTCGTCGAACGTCAAGAGAAATCTCGACCGAGGCGGCGCCCTCGACCTGTCGTGCTGCCTCCTCGGCTGCCGCCCGGCTATCCTCATCGGGGACGGTCCCCGACAGAGTGACGCGACCGTCCACAACGACGATGTGAAGGCGAGAGCGCGCCAGACGTTGTTGTCCGAGCGCCTCGTAGACTGTGATTGCGACCGCTTCCCGAACCTTCTCGTCGTCCGAAGCGTACGGAAGCACGCGGATCCGGTTCTCGATGGAACCCACCCCCGAAACCCTCGAGAGCGTCTCCTCGATGGCACCGGGGTTGCCGGCCGGCGCAAGACGGCCGGTCAGAACGACCCTTCCTCGTGCGACCGATAGACGCACCTCGTCGTAAATCGTGTAGTGAGGGTCGGACCCGAGCTGCTCTCGGAGTGCCCGCTCGAGCCTCTCGTCATCCACCCGGATGACCCGAAGGTCGTTGAAGACTTCTTCGATCCCCGGATCTTCTTTCGCGATTGTGCTGGCTTGCCGTATCTGGAACAGACTCTCAGCGGTCCCCTCGAGTGTTACCATCTTCCCGAGAACCCTGACCGTCAGATTAGCGATATGAAGGTGCTGCAGCATACCTTGAAGCGATTGCGCGCGTTCCGCATCGCTTTCGACCACGTCGCTGGCCGCGGCCGCGAGACCTGCTACCAGCGTGAAAGCCAGTGTCCAAGCCAAGAACTCTTTGCCTCTCATATCGACACGTCTCCCAGGGCTGGCGTGGCAGGTGGTTGGAAAGAGGCGTGCGTCTCGAGGGCCAGTCTTCTGGAAGATTGCCTTCGAAACGCCTCCAGGCTTTCCGTGATTCGGCTCGGACTCCCCCAATCGCTCCAGGAACAGGCGTCGAGCTTCATCACGGCGAGCTCCGAGGCGGCTGGCACCAGGAGGTTACGGGACAAATCCCTGGCGGGGAGCTGCTTGTAGAGGAGCTCGAGGATTCCCCCGAACCTGCCCGGGGGCTTTCGGGCGAGCTGGGCGCGCAGGGCTTCAAACGTCGGCATCATCTCGAGTAAGAGCGACGCGTGATCGTCGCAGCGCGACACCATCGATTCGAGCTCGAGCGGCAGATGGCCTCACGACCGCGGGGGACAGACGGGGCGAATCAGCGGATCGAGGTCGGTCGTCGAGACGGTGCGATACTGTTTTCTCGCAAGGAGCGTCATCAGCTCGCTAAGCTTGTCGAGCGGCTTGAGGAACCGACGACGCAGCGCGTAAAGGAGCAATGCCCCTCCCAAGGGAAGCACAACCGTTAGCGTGGTAGAGAGCATGAGCTCGACCTCCGTGTCCCGTTCGACCCGAGCGAGAAGGTCGTCGTGAGCCGTCATCTCGTCCGAGAGGGCACGTTCGATCGTCATCACCGCGTCCAGCCGGTTTGAGGCAGATGCCCCGTCGGCAAGCGTAGCCGCGGCCTCTCGGAGCCTATCGTTCGTATCCTGAATGAGAAAACTGTCCCGTGCGAGGGCTCCCTCGACTTCGGTGACCAAGTCCTCAGCGCTTGGCGTCCCCTTCGAAGAGGGCGTCAAAACGCTCCCCGTGATCCGCTGCTCGGCTCGCCGCATACGTTGAAGTTGCGCAGCGTGCTCATGAACCATTTGGAAGCGCTCGAGGCTGCGTGCCGCCACGACGGCCATGACGGCGACCGAGAACGTCAGGACGGCCGCGATGACCGCGGGCAGCATCCAGAGCGAACGAAAGAATACCCGAATCATCGGGCCGAGGTAGACAAGCGGTTCGTCATGCCCCCATTCCAGAAGTGAACGCAGACTTGCCGAAGCCGGGGCCATCGGTTCTGCCCGGGTAGACGTCTCACCTCGTTTCCACACGTAATGGCGCTTGGCAAGTTTCGTGCCACGAGGCGATGGTTTTCCGGGAGTCATTTGGGGTCACTTTTATCGGCTCACCGGTGAGTAGAGCTCGCGGCGACATCGTCTCAGGAAAAACGACCTAGTAATAACTCGCCTAACTCGAGAAACATCAGAAACCCGCAAGCATCGGTGACGGTGGTGACGAAGACCGAGGAGGCTGAGGCTGGATCCACTTTGAGCCACATCAAGGTGATAGGCACCAACGTACCCGCGAGCGCAGCTACCAGGAGGTTGCCGATCATCGAAATAGCAATGACCAGGCCCAGAATGGTATGGCCTTTCCAAACGAGAGCCATCAACGCGACGATCGACCCGATCGCGACTCCGTTGACGCATCCCACGAGGAGCTCCTGAAAAGGGCTCTTCCCGCGTTTGCCCAACTGAGGTCTCCTAGCGCCATGCCGCGTACCATGACCGTCAGGGTCTGGGCGGCGGCATTCCCTCCCATGCTTGCCACGACCGGGAGGAAGACCGCCAGGACGGCGAATTGCCGAATCGTTCCTTCGAACCGGCTCACCACGTACGCTCCCAGCAAGCCGGTGGCGAGGTTTACCGCCAGCCAAGGAGTCCGCATCCGGATCGCCGACCTCGCCGGCGTAAAGACTCGTTCCCGAGCACTGAGGCCGGCGAGTGCGTACTGTCCTCGGTCGCTTCTTCCTTGATGATGTCGATGACGTCATCGATCGTCACGATACCCACCAGCTTGTTCTCTTCGTCGACGAACGGAATCGAAAGCAAGTCATACGATGCGACGAGATCGGCGACTTTCTCCTGATCGGTGTCGGTCGTCACTCGTACGACATTGCGGGTCATGGTTTCTCTCAGGGATGTCTCCGGCCCTTTGAGCAGCAACTGCCTGAGAGAAAGAACGCCGAGCAGGTGACGACGTTCATCGACGACGTAGAGGTAGAAGACCATCTCGAGCTCAGCAGAGTCTTGGAGCCGGTGGATCGCGTCTGCCATCGTTGCATCTTCTGTCAGAAACAGCACGTTCGGGCTCATGATGCGGCCGGCTGTGCGCCGGCCGTGTCGAAGCAGCCTGCGAACCTCGGTCGCCGTTTGTCCGCGCAGAGCACGCAGGACGTCTTCTTGCAGCTTCTCAGGCAGCTCGGCCACCATTGCGGCGGCATCGTCCATTTCGAGCTCTTGCATGAGCAGCCCGATCTGGGAGGCGGACATTCCCTGGACAAGCTCGGCCGAGTTTGCCGGATCGAGCTCGCGCAAAGCTTCGCTCGCGAGGCGGGGGTCCATTTCCATGAGACTTTGGAAAGCGATCTTCCGGTAGGCGGGGAGCTGGCCCAACAGGCGGGCTATGTCGGCCGCGTGGAGCTGACTCAGGATATGGAGCGCATTTCGTGTCGCCCCACGGGCGAGAAGTTTTCGCACGGTGTCGGCGAACCTGGTGAGTTGAGTCGACCGCATGGCGCTTCCCTATCTCTTACTTCGCCACAACCGCGAGGTAAAGTGCCTAAAGCCTGGGTGAAGGTTGCTTCATTCCAGGGCTCCAACCGCAGCTTCGTCGGGTGAGATCGGCGTACCATGAGCATCGACGAGGGTCCAAGCGATAACGCGGACAAGCTCTCGTGATCCGCTTGGAATAAGCGCGGTGCTCTCGTCGATGGCCCGGCTCGGAAACGGCCAGAGGTTGTTTTCAACCAGTTATGGGTCGCAGCGGTTGAAAAGAACTCATTCGCCGGTGCAGCGCTCGTGGATCAGCCGCTTTCGCCACTTGACGATTGGCACGCCGCCTGCAATCACGCTCATCCAGGAGGTTACCTATGAAACACTCATCGTTGGCAATGTTGTCACCGCTCCTCGTAGCGGCCTCTACTCTCATCGCCGCGCAGGAGACGCACTACGAGGGCGACGTCGTGGCGGTGGATACCAAGGCCCATACCTCACGGTGAAAGGCACTGAGAAAGGCGAAACCGCCATGATGAATTTCCATGTCGACAAGACTAGTGCCATAACGATCAACGGGGAAGCAAAACTGTTCGCCGAGCTGGCGAAGGGCGACCACGTTCGAATCGCTTATGGATCCTCTGGATCGACACATACCGCAAAGAGCGTGGATCGTCGCAAGACCGGCGCGAAGGAAATGGTTTTTGACGGTGAGGTCGTCGGCGTCGATGCGACCGCGCGTACTTTTACTGTGAAGCGATCCGTCGGCGGCAAGGTCGAGGAGATGAAGTTTCACGTCCAGCCTACGACCCGAATCTATGTGGGGGCAGAACAAGAGTTTCTCGTGGAGCAGCTCCGCAAAGGTGACGAAGTGTCGGTTCGCTACGAAAGCGCATCCGGGGAACACCTCGCCAGGGTTGTTGGAAAGAGCAAGAGAGCAACTTAGCCTGGTAAGCGCTAGCGCTGCTGGCCGTCGATCCGAAAGACGACGGCCTGCAGCCTAGGCGCGATGACGGGGAAGAGGGAGAAATCGAATGAGTCGTCGAATTTGTTCCCTGCGTGCGGCTTCGATCGCCGCGGCCTTGAGCACCGTGGCATGCACCGGAGCACCCCGCGAGAGTGTCGACGCGGCGCAGTCTGCCATGGAGGCGGCGAAGAGCGTTGGAGCGGAGACTTACGCAATGGAGGCCTTCACCGACGCCGAAAAAGCGCTCGCCGAGGCCGTCGCGGAGGTCGAATCACAAAATCAACGGATCGTTCCCTTCCGCTCCTACACAGAAGCCTCTCGGTTGTTGCGCGAAGCGAAAGATCGGGCGGAGGAGGCGAAAAAACAAGCCGAGGCCAAGCGCGAGGAATGGAAGGACGAAGCGGAAACGCTAATCCAACAGACACAGGCCGCGCTCGTCACCGCCCGCAGCAGCGTTGCAAGTGTTCATGGCGCGGCAAAGCGCAAGCAGCTGACGGGCACGCTCCAGCAAGCGGCCGACCTTCTCTTCGAGGCTGAAACGCTGTTCAAATCGGGTAGTTACATCGAGGCCCATTCGGAAGCGGAGGATGCGAAGGCTAATGCCGACGAAGTCGCCGAAGAATCTGCCGCCCAGACGTGAGCACGGAGTGCGAACCAGCGCCGCGGGGTCCTGAGCGATGAAGCGCGGATCGAAGCTCAGGACGGGAAGCTCCTTCGGTCGACGACGCGTACTGCTTTCCCGAGGACCCGCTCGATTCTCTTGGGCGTGACGACGACGACGCGCGCACTGATTCCGAGCACGTCTCGGACGCGCCTGTTGGCTTCGGCCTCCACCCGCTTCATGGCGTAGTCACCATCGGCAAAAAGAGACGGACTCGCTTCCACCCACACCTCGAGATCGTCGAGACGATGGCGCTCGCGATCCACCAGAATCAAATACTGCGGTGCGAGGCCCTCGACTTCGAGGAGCGTGGCCTCGATTTGTGATGGGAACACATTGACCCCTCGAATGATGAGCATGTCGTCGGTGCGGCCCAGAGGCTTCGACATACGGGAAAACGTTCGTCCGCAGGGGCAGGCCTCGCGGGTGAGCCGTACGCGATCCCGTGTCCGGTACCGGATCAGAGGTAGGGCCTCACGACTGAGCGACGTGAGGACGAGCTCTCCCGTAGAGCCCGGTGAAAGCGTCGTGCCGCTCTCCGGGTCGACGATCTCGGCGAGGAAGTGATCTTCGAACAGGTGAAGCCCGTTGTGCCTCTGGCACTCGACGCCGACTCCCGGACCGATGATTTCCGCCAGCCCGTAGATGTCGAATGCCTCGAGCCCGAGGCGGTCTTCGATCTCCCGCCGCATTTCCTCGGTCCATGGCTCGGCGCCGAAGAAACCCACCCGAAGCCTCATGCGGCGCCGGACGTCGATGCCCTGCGCTTCGGCTTCTTCGGCGATGACGAGCGCGTAGGAAGGCGTGCAGCAGAGAACCGTGGCGCCCAGGTCCTCCATCAGCATGAGCTGGCGCTGTGTTAGCCCGGTCGACGTCGGAATGGTCGCGCAGCCAATCGCTTCGGCGCCGAGGCCGAAACCGAGCCCGCCGGTGAAGAGTCCGTAGCCGTAAGCGTTATGGACCACGTCGTGCGAGCTGACCCCGCCGGCGGTGAGAACCCGAGCCATTACCTCTGCCCAGAGCTCCAGATCGCTGCGCGTGTAGGGCGCAATCGTCGGCTTTCCGGTCGTGCCGCTCGTGGCGTGGATGCGGACCAGCTCGGAGACCGGCACCGCGCACATCCCGAAGGGATAGTGGTCGCGAAGGTCCGTTTTGCTCGTGAACGGGAGGAGCGCGAGGTCCTCGAGCGAGCGGATTGCGACGGGAGAAATATCGTTACGCCTAGCCCAGTTCCGGTAGAAACCGACGCGTTCCGTGGCGCGAGCGATCTGGGCCTTCAGTCGACCGAGTTGGAGCGATTCGAGCTTCTCGCGGGGAAGCGTCTCGGCCTCCGCGTTCCAGTACAGGGCTTTGCCGGCGGACTCGTTGATGCGGTGCTGCGGCTCGAGCTCCTCGCGCATGAATGGTGAGGCTAACGCTTTCGACGCGGTTTTGCCACGGACTCGAGCCATGGTTTTGCGGTAGTGCTTCGAATCGGCTTGACGGGAGTCCCGCATCGTGTCAATACTGACCCGACGGTCACTAAACTGACCAGGAGGTCATTTTGCCGCCGCAGCGTTCCCGGCCCCTTCCCGAGATTCGAACCCAGGAGGCCCAGGCTGCGGCGCTTCGCGTCATCTCGCGCAAGGGGATCGCCGGCGCAACGATGCAGGAGATCGCCGACGAAGCCGGCATCGCGAAGGGGACTCTCTATCTCTACTTCAAGGACCGGGACGATCTCGTCGAGCGAACCGCGGATCACGCGTTCTCGAAGCTGACGGAGCGTCTGGACAGTACGCTCCCCGGCATTCCAACGTTTCGCGAGAAGCTGACGGCTCTCGTCCGGACGGAGGTCGCGTTTTTCGACGAGCATCGCGAGTTTTTCCGGATCTACGTCGCCTACAAGCAGCCGCCGGCCGAGCTCTATCAGAACGCCCGACGCCGGCGCGCCTGTCATCCGCGCTATGCGAACCACTTGCTTCGTCTCGAGAAGGTCTTGCGGGAGGCGATGATTTCCGGAGAGGTGCGTCGTTGCGATCCAGCGCGCCTCGCGCTGCTCGTCTCCGAGAGCGCCGTCGCCCTGATGCTTCGCCGTCTGGCGGAGGATAGACCTCCGGAAGCGGAAGAGGACGTTCGCTGGCTCGTCGACTTCCTCCTTCATGGAATCGAGGAGAAAGAGTCTTGATGCTCTCTCTGCTGCTCACGATGCCGCTCGTGCTCTCCGCCCAACATGAGCCCTCCGAGACGCCGCGGCAACTGACGCTGCGCGAGGCCCTGGCGCTCGCTTTCGACCGGAACCTGTCACTCGCGAGGGCCCGCTCCGACGTGCCCGCAGCCGACGCTCTCCGGCGGTTGACGCGCTCGGCGGTGCTTCCCCATTTGTCGCTAAACGGAAGCTTGATTCGAAACTCGACCGACGTGTCGTTCGGTCCACCGGACGACGTGCGGACGATTCTCCCCCTGGTGAACTGGGATCTGCGTTTTGCTCTCAGCCAGCCGATTTTCGCTGGACTGCGGGACCTCAAGGCGTACCGCCAGTCCAAGATCGGCATCGACCTCGCGCGCGAAGGCGTTCGTCTCGTCTCCGACGAAGTTCTTCTCACCACGAGCGCCCAGTTTCTTCTCGCCCTCGAGGCGGAAGCGCTCATCGAGGTCGAAAGAAAGAACCTCGAGCTCGCCGAGTCGAGGCGTCGGCAGGCGAGCGAACTGTTCGAAGCCGGCGAGACCACGCGGGTCGACGTGCTCCGCGCCGAGGCGGATATCAAGGCCGCCGAGAGGCGGGTCGTCGAGGCAGAACGGGGACGGGAGCTCGCCGTGAGCTCTCTCCGGCGTGTCCTCGCCCTCGACGAAGATCTCGAGCTCGTCGAGCCATCGGGCGATCGCCGCGCGGTGCCGCTCCTTCCTCCGGCCGAAGAGCTCGTCACCCGCGCCTTGGCCGCTCGGCCCGAGGCCCGGCGCGCGGAGTACGCTCTCGAGTCGGCCGAGCTCGAGGTAGAAAAGCAAAAGGGTGCTTACTTTCCCATCGTCACCGCCGACGCGGGATTCGTCCGGCAGAAGACGACGTTCCCGCGCGATACCTACGGGTTCGGCGCGCTCCGGGTCAGCGTTCCCATCTATCAAGGTGGCGAAGTGGGGGCCCGGGTCGCCATTGCCGAGGAACAGATGCGGCAGGCCGCTCTCGCCCTCGAGGAGGTCCAGCGAGCCGTGAGGGAAGACATTAGGATCGCGCTCTTCGACGTGGAAGCAAGTCGCACGAACCTCGCTCTCGCCGAGGAGCAGCTCCGAACTGCCGAAGCGGAGTATGCTCAGACCTCGGAGCTTTATCGCAACCAGGAGTTGACTTCGCTGGACCTCCAGGTTTCCGAGGCCGCACTCGCCGACGCTCGCCGGGCCGTCGCCACGGGAAGGCTCCTCGTCTACGCCGCCGAGATCGAGGTCTGGTACGCTGCCGGCTCGTTGAGCGAGGTCGCGCTCCAGGAGTCGACACCATGAAGCTTCGCATCGAGAGTTGGAAAGGCCTCGTCCTCGCCCTGGCCTGTCTCGCGGCCTGTGGCAGGGAAAGCGAGCCGCTGGAGCCAGCGAAAGCCAAGGCGGAAGTCGCGACGGCGCCGGCCCCGCTCCCCGAAGACGTTCAGCGAGGACTCGCGGCCGTCGCCGAAAAGACGCGCACGGAGACCTCGTCGATCCTCGTCGAAACGGGAGAGCTCGTCTCGCCCGTCCGATCGGAGCTCTCCGCCAAGTTTCCTGGCCGCGTGGGGAAAGTCTTCGTGGACGACGGCGCGCGGGTGCGCAAGGGCCAGCCGCTCCTCGAGATCGAAAGCGACTACCTGCGACTCGAGAAGGACCGCGCCGAAGCCGCGCTGGCACGTAATCGGGCCGCGGTCGAAGAGGCCCAGCGCGACTTCGAGCGAAAGCGGGATCTCCTCGAGAAGGGCTCCGTCTCCCAAGCGCTCTACGACCGCACCAAAGCCGTGCTGGATCAGGCCGAAGCGGCACTCGCCGAAGCCGAAGCCTCTCGGGCCCTCGCACAGCAACGACTCGACGACGTCGTCCTCGTGTCGCCCATAGACGGTATCGTCGCCGAACGGAGGACCGACGTCGGCGAGCGCCTCGGCGAAGCGACGGTTGCCTTCGTCATCGTTCAGGTCTCGCCTTTGAGAGTGCGGTTTCGTTTGCCCGAGCGATATCTCGCCTCGGTACAGCACGGGCAGATCGTCCGGGCGCGCGTCGATCCCTACCCCGAGGAGGTCTTCGAAGGAAGGGTCACGAACGTGGTGCGGGCCGTGGAGGCGGCCACGAGAAGCTTCGTGGTCGAGGCCGAGATCCCGAACCGGGACGAGCGATTGAAGCCGGGGCTCTTCGCCCGGGTCGAGCTCGATCTCGACGAGGAAAAGGTCTCTTGAGCTTCCGGGAGGTCAAGCGTGCATAAGCTCGCCGAGCTCTGCGTAAAGCGCCCCGTTTTCGCCAGCGTTCTTATCCTTTCGCTCGTCGTGGTGGGCCTCTTCTCCTACGCCGAGCTCGGGGTCGATCGTTTTCCCAACGTGGATTTTCCCTTCGTAACGATCTCCACCCGTTTGGTGGGCGCGGCACCGGAGGAGATCGAGACCGAGATCAGCGACAAGATCGAGGAAGCGGTCAACACCATTAGCGGCATCGATCAGCTCATCTCGGTGTCTTCGGAAGGCATCTCCGTCGTCACCGTTCAGTTCGTGCTCGAGAAAAACGGTGACGTGGCCGCCCAAGAGGTACGGGATCGAGTGAACAGCATCCTCGGAGATCTGCCGACCGACGCCGATCCTCCGCTGATCGAGAAGATCGATCCCGACGCCTCGCCCGTTCTCTCCATTGTTCTGTCGGGTCCGGCATCGGCACGTGACATCACCGAGTTCGCCGATAAAACCCTCAGAAGACAGATCGAGTCGACCCTCGGTGTGGGCCAAGTCCGAATCGTGGGGGGGCGACCGAGGCAGATCAACGTCATCGTGGATACATCCAAGGCAGCGGGTCTCGGGCTCACGGCCGCTGAAGTCGTTCAGGCGCTCCAGAGCCAGAACGTTCAGCTTCCCGGCGGGAAAGTGGAGCAGGGGCCGCGCGACCTGACTTTGAGGACCTATGGCCGCGTCTCCTCGCCCGAGGAGTTCGCAATGATCCCGGTAGCCCTGCGCAACGGCTACCCCGTTCGGGTGGGTGACGTGGCCCATGTCGAAGACGGCATGGCGGAGCCCGAGACGGTCGCCACCTTCGACGGCGAGCCCGCAGTCGTCCTGCAGGTTCGAAAGCAATCGGGCACCAATACCATCCAGGTCGTCGAGCTTTTGAAAGAACGGATCGCGCAGCTCCAGGGGCAGCTCCCGTCGGGCTGGAAGATCGACCAGGTCCGGGATCAGTCGGAGTACATTCTCGCCGCCGTGCATGCGGTGCAAGAACACCTCATCCTCGGCTCGCTCTTCGCGGCGGGAATCGTGTTTCTCTTTCTCGGCAAGATCCGGCCCACGATCATCGCGGCGGTCTCCATTCCGAGCGCTCTCATCGCTACCTTTGCTGCCATGGAGTGGATGGGCTTCACCCTGAACGTGATCACGCTTCTGGCGCTGACGCTCGCCGTGGGAATCGTCATCGACGACGCGGTGATCGTGCTCGAGATCATTTTTCGCTACATGGAGGAGAAGAAGCTCTCGCCGCGGGAGGCTGCCGTCGAGGGGACGCGGGAGGTGGGGCTCGCGGTCATCGCCATGACGCTTTCGCTCATCGCCGTTTTTCTCCCCGTGGCGTTCATGGCAGGCATCGTCGGCCGGTTCATGAACTCGTTCGGCGTCACCATGGCTTTTGCCATCGCCGTGTCGCTTCTCGTCGCTTTCACGCTCACACCGATGATGTCGGCCCGCTGGCTCCGGGTCGAAGACCTCGCCCACGGCAAGTCCTCGCGGGAGTCCCGCTTCTATGCGCCGGTGGAGCGCGTCTATATGGCGATTTTGCGCTGGTCGATGCGTCACCGGTGGGCGGTCGTCATGGTGATGGCACTGACCTTCGCCTCGACCATTCCCCTCTTCGTCACCGCTGACAAGAACTTCATCCCGAACGACGACGAGTCCCAGTTCGAGGTCATCGTGCGGGCGCCCGAGGGCTCGAGCCTCGAGACCACCGGGGTCATCATGGAATCCATCGCATCCCGGATTCGAGAGTTTCCCGAGGTCACCGCGACACTTCTCACCATTGGCGACGACCCGCAGCGCACGCGCAACCTGGGCGTCATCTACGTGAAGCTTCTGCCGGTCAGCGAGCGCGAGCTCGACCAGTTCGCCGTCATGGCGCGGATCCGGAGCGAGGTCCTTCCGCAATACGAAGCGCTTGAGCTGCGAGCTCAGGTGAGCGCGGTCTCGCCATTTCGTGCCGGGAGCAGCGCCCCGATCCAGTTCTGGGTGGGCGGGCCCGACTTCGACGAGCTCGCGAGCTACGCGGCGCACTTGGTGGAAGTCATACGCGCTCAGCCAGGGGTCGTGGACGCGGACACGAACCTGGTGGTGGGAAATCCGGAGCTCGGAGTCCGCATCGACCGCGCGAAGGCCGCCGATCTGGGCGTCGAGGCACAGGATATCGCCGCGACGATGAACGTGCTCGTTGGTGGTCTCGAGGTCACGGACTATTACGAGAACGGCGAGCAATACGAGGTCCACGTGCGCGCCGAAGAGCGTTACCGGAGCGATGCCGCTGGCATCGTCCAAGCGGAGGTTCCCTCGCGCACTGCGGGACGCGCCAAGCTTAAAGACGTCGTCTCTCTAGAGGAGGGAACCGGACCCTCGCTCATCAACCGGATCGCGCGCCGGCGGCAGGTGCTCATCACCAGCGGCATTCTCCCCGGGGCCTCTTCGCAAACCGTCATCGATGCGTTGAACGGCGCCGCCGCGGAGCTTCATATGCCGCCGGGCTATTCTTACGGCCTGACCGGCCGCTCCCGCGAGCAAGGGCGGGCGGCTCGCAATTTCGCCGTTGCCTTCCTGCTGTCGATCATCTTCATGTACCTCATCCTCGCGGCGCAGTTCGAGAGCTGGCTTCACCCGATCACGATTCTGCTCGCGCTGCCTCTCACTGTTCCTTTCGCGCTCCTGTCCATCGTGGGGCTCGACCAGTCGATCAACATCTTCTCCGCTCTCGGTATCCTCGTCCTCTTCGGTATCGTCAAGAAGAACGGTATTCTCCAGATCGACCATATGAACGGCTTGCGGGAGCAGGGTGTCCCGCGCGAGGAAGCGATCCTGCAGGCGAATCGCGACCGCTTGCGTCCCATTCTGATGACGACGTTCGCCTTCGTCGCCGGGATGATTCCTCTCGTCCTCTCGAGTGGAACCGGTGCCGGCACCAACCGCGCCATCGGAAGCGTGGTGATCGGCGGGCAGACCCTGGCGTTGGTCCTGACCCTCATCGGGACGCCCGTCGCCTATAGCATCTTCGACGATTGGTCCGGGGGGCGGGTCTGGGCGCGAATCAAGGGATGGTTCCGACTGGGACCGTCGGCGGAGCCGTCGCCCGCGGGCGCAGGTCGCCAATACCGCAAGCGCGAGGCCTGAGCTACGTTCGGCTCCATCCGCGTGTCGAGATCAATTTCTCGACGAGCTTCCGGATGTCGTCACGAATGGCGCGAACCTCCTCGAGGGGACGTCCCTTCGGGTCGGGGAGCTCCCAATCCTCTCGCTCGATACCGGGAATGACGGGGCATCTTTCTCCGCAGCCCATCGTGACGAGAACCTGCGCGCTCGATGCGAGCTTCTCGGTAAGGAGCTGCGGTCGAGCTTCAGACAGGTCGATACCGAGCTCCGTCATCGCCTCCCGTACCTCCGGATGGACGCTCGTCGCCGGCTCGGTGCCTGCGGAGATCGCTCGGGCGGAGCCCGGTTGCACAATTGAGTTGAAGATCGAGGCCGCCATTTGAGACCGACCGGCATTATGGGTGCAGGCAAAGAGAACGGTTTTCATGCGATCTCCTTTCCGCGAGGCTTCGGCTCAAAGAGTCAGAGCTTTGAAGGAAGTCTCGTGTCGACGTCCTCTCTCGCGTTTCGATCCCTTCATTTCCTACCCGGTGGAATCCGATATTGCAGGAGGACTCTTTCAATCGTCAATGTCGTTCCAGCTGAGCGGATGCCGTGATCCCGTGTGTGCTTCCGAGCTAGAATGGCTCGACTCTGCTGAGCCTGGGAGGACGGAATGAGAATCGTCACCGCAAACGGTTTGACGCGCTACGGACCGTAGGTCTGACAGCTCGTTGCGGCCTACGAGCCGCGTATCCAAATCGATCTGGGCAGTGGCGACGGCAAGGGGCCGTTGCGGCTGGCACGCCTGGAGCCTTCACGGCTCTTCGTCGCCGTGGATTTGAATGATGATGCGTTGAGCCGGACCGCGTGGCGCGCTGCCCGTCGCGAGGCCCGCGGAGGCGTTCGCAATCTTCTGTGCATCGCAGCGAACGCGAGAGAGCTCTCGCGGGAGATTGGGGGTGTCGCCGATCGCGTGACGATCGTTCTCCCCTGGGGCGAGCTCCTCCGGGCTGTCGCCACACCGGACTCGGAGACGCTCGAGGCCATCGCGGGCCTCTGTCAACCAGATGCGTCGCTCGAGAACGTGTTCTCTTACGATTCGCGGCGGGATCCTTCCATACCGGCGTTGCGGGATTACCAGAATTCCAACGCCGCCCAGGTCGAAGCTCACCTGCGAGAGCCCTACCAACGCGCGGGCCTTCACATTCGTCGAGTGGAGGATTTGGATCAGAGAGCGCTCCTCGACTACCCAACGACGTGGGCAACGCGCCTGGCGCACGGCAGCCCTCGGAAGGTCTGGCGCATCCGTGGCCGTAAAGACGAGCCTCTTGCGTGTGCGACACCGATTCTACGGCGCGACACCGTGGGCCCTGAGCGCGATATCTCCACCAATTGAGCCAGTAGATTAAGTGAGAGGCGATACCGTAGGCGGCCCGATTCGGTGGAAGCTCCACATTTCGGCGCCGCCATCGAAGGTGTTCGAGGCGTTGAACAGCGACGAGGGGCGTGCCGCCTTTTGGGCCGAGTCGGCGCGCGAGTTCGACGGCGTGATTCATTTCGAGTTCATCAACGGCATGAGCTATCGGAGCCGGATCCTCGAGCGAAAGGCGGACTCCGTCTTTGTCATCGATTATTTCGGCGGTGTCGCACGCTTCCAGCTAGCGCCCGACGGGAAACGTGGAACCGACGTGACGCTCACGCACACTGATGTCCCTTCCGAGGATTGGAACGAAGTGCACGCCGGCTGGCTGAACGTTCTCTTTCCCTTGAAGGCCTGGATTTGTTTCCGCGTCGACCTTCGCAACCACGACCGAGGGCGACTCTGGGACGATGGGTTCGTCGACCAGTGAGTGACCGCGCCGGTGGAGGGTTCGGGCCCGGGCAGCTCGCTTTGCACGGCGAGTCTGGATGCTGTGCCAGTGCTCGTCGGTCACCATCAACATCAACGGGGCACGTCCACCCACGACGAAACGGTCGGCGCGCGACGCAGCGGACCAAAGCGTCACGTACTCAATTCGAGCACTCCATCGCCAAAATGAGCGGTCAGTCTCTTGCTCTGTGGACCGTGATCGGCCTTCCCTCGAACTCGAGGCCATCGAGCATTGTGATGGTTTTCTCGGCAGTCGGACCGTCCGCCATATGAACGAAACCGTAGCCGTGGGGAGAGCCTACAAGAGTGTTTCCCATCCAGATCGACTCTACCTGTCCGTGACGCGAGAACAGATTGCGTAGGGACTGCTCAGACATCTTGTAAGGAAGGTTCCCCACGTAGAGTTTCATGTTTTCCTTTCGAGGGCACGCCCGGGACGAATCTGATTGGTACCCGTTGACTTTACCGATCGTGTTAACTTCAACTCTATCCCAATCGCGCCCTCTGGCGCAAAAGCCTTTCGACCGCACGTCGCCGCGTGGCTTCACACCAGGTGGACGAAACTCTCGGAAGAACTGGGACTTCGGGAAATCTCGGAACGGGGTCGATATCTCGAGAGCGACGATTTGACATTTGCACGGAAATTGTCGAGGATAGCGCATTCGGCTATCCGATGGCTTTTCGTAGATTCTTCTGCTGGTGATTCCCACCGCACTTCGTCAGCCCTCGCTTTGGCCCTTTTCGTAGAGGAGTCTCCGTTTCATGGCTAACATCTATGTAGGTAATTGTTCTTTCGACGTCACCGAGCAGCAGCTCAGAGACGCCTTTTCGGCCTACGGCGAGGTGAGCAGCGTCAACGTCATCACCGATCGTGATACCGGTCGTCCGCGTGGGTTCGCATTCGTCGAGATGTCAGAAACCGCAGCCGCGCAAGCGGCCATCCGGGGCCTCAATGGAAAAGAGATGGGCGGGCGTGCCCTGAACGTCAACGAAGCCAGGCCCAGGACTGGCGGTGGCGGCGGTGGCGGCGGTGGTCGCGGCGGCGGGCGGCGCTGGTAAGCCGGCCCAACCGGAAAACTCCGTTCTCGCGAAGGGCTCGAGATCCTAGGACTCGAGTCCTCTCGCGAATCGAGTTCCGCCCGCTTTCCCCGGTGGAAACCATGCCCGGCGGCAGGAGCCTCGCCTGGGGGCGAGATGGGCGGCCTTTCGGGACAACATTCTGGTGACTGCCGGATTGACTGAGACCGGCTGCTCTCGGACCCGCCAATCCCTCGGCGCCAATATGCAAGTTCACCTCGTCAACCCGAGCAATGCTTCCTTCGGCATCGGCGTTATTACGCCAAGGTGGCTCTTCGTGCTCGCGGCCGCCACGCCGAAGCATTACGGCACGCCAAGGATCGTTGACGAGACTCTCGAGCAGCTGGACTCCTCGACGATCGAGAAGGGCGATGTAGTCGGTATCGGCATCCACACCGGCAACGCGCTCAGGGGCTACGAAGTCGGCCGGATGGCTCGGGAGCGCGGCGCTTTCGTAATCTACGGTGGCATACACGCAACCCTTTATCCGGAGGAGTCGTTCGATCTCGGCCAGGCGCACGGCGTCGTCAAGGGAGACGGTGACGTCGTATGGGCCAAAGTGCTTGCCCAGTGCGCAGCGGGCGAGCCGGACCGAGTGTATGAAGCCGGAAGAATCGCGGCCGATCAATTCAAGCCCGCGCGCTGGGAGCTCCTCTCCGCGAGGGACTACATGTGGGCCTCGGTGCAGACGGTACGGGGCTGTCCCAAACACTGCTCGTTTTGTTCGGTGTGGCGCACTGACGGACAGAAGCCGCGTCAGCGGGCATCGGACGTGGTCATTCAAGAAATCGTCGAGCTGCGCCGTCTCGGGTTTCGGTTCATCGCGCTTGCCGATGACAATTTCTATCCGGTGGCGCTAAACGACCTGCGTCTGGCCGAGCGTCGCGGCGACAGAGCCCGGCTGCAGGAGCTGAAGTCGCTTCGCGACGAGCGGTTCGAGCTTATGGCCGGGATGACCAAGCTACCGCCCGATATGGTGTTTTTTACTCAGATCACTATGGAAGCCGCGGAGGATCCGGCGTTTCTTGATGCCATGCGTAATGCCAACATCAAAGGCGCGCTCGTTGGGATCGAGTCGGTCACGCCCGAAGGTCTCAAGGTGGTCCACAAAGACTTCAACGCCTCCGGTCCAGAACTGATAAAGAGACTGCGGACGTTCCGAAAGCACGGGGTCCATGTCCTGGGCTCCTTCATTTTCGGTTTACCGACGGATCGGCCGGAGACGTTCGACGCTACCGCGCAACTCGCTCAGGAAGCCGACCTCACCTTCGCTCAGTTCGTGATGATGACGCCGTTTCCGGGAACGGTGGATTTCCACACATGGGAGAAGTCGATGGCAGACGATCCCACACGGATCGGTGGCTTCCCGCTTACCCGCCACTGGCTCATCCCGCAGGAGCTTCGCCCAAAGATCTATACGCATCATCCAGAGCTGTCCTCCGAGGAGATTCGGAGTCGAACCCAAGCGGCGTGGAACCGTTTCTATAGGTTGGGTTCGGTGTGGAAGCGCTCGCGTTGCACCCCGACGCTTCGTTCGCGCCTCGCGTTCGTGTTGCTGTCGAAGCTTTACCGGCAAATGTACGCGAACACGGGTATAGCGACGGATAGCGCCTGCGTTCAACGAGCGACGACTCTCGCTCGATGGATCGCGAAGCCCGCTGCCCGGCTGTTTCGCGCCAAGCCTCTGCCCGACTTGCAGGCACCCGCGTCGCGTGACGACGACGCTAGTGTCGTGTCAGGGCGGAGTGTCGATTGCTGATATGCGGCGTCGAGCCGCTCGGGCGCTTCAGGCCCTCCACGACTCGCCTGGAGGAGACCGAATGGCCAGCATACCCAGGTCGGAGTATCTTGAATTCACCGCCAATGACACGTCTCGCCGATACCGCTTGCGAGTGAGCTCAAATCGGCAGTGAAAGCAAGGATCTACACGCTGACGATTCCCTGATCGCGCGTTTCTTGAGCAGCGTGTCCTACTAGGACGCCCCGCTGAAATGTCTTCTCAGGAGGATTCTTCCAACGAGCCGCGCGCGAAGTTCGAAGTCGAAATTGTTCCGTCTTGTGGCGACAGCGGGTCACCTACCTTCTTCGGACGACCACGAAGCTCGCGTCGTCGTGGAGTGGAGCGAACTCACGAATGTCCGCCGCAAGAGAATCCACGAACTCGTCAATGGGTTGGTCCTCATGGGCGCGGAAAAATGCATCGAGCCTGTCGCCGATGTACGGCGCTCTTCCCGAGGCGTGGTCGGTGACGCCGTCCGTGCAAAGCAAGAGCATATCTCCGGATCCGATCAGGTTCAGGACGTTCACTTCGTATCGACGTTTGAAGCCGAGTGGGGGCCGAGGATGTTTTGTCCGATCGATATGCTCGAAAGGCATGATTCCCAGGGGTGGGCATTGATAGAGGCAGTCCGGGCTGATTTCCATGAAAGATCCGCGGAGATGCGAAAACACCAGGGGAATCTGGTGGCCGGCGCTGATGAACCGAAACCGGCCCGAGGAATCGATCTCGCCATAGAGAACGGTTATGTATTTACCCGCCGCCATGGAATCGTGGAACCGGACAGACAGATGCTCGAAGAGTCGCGGGGTAATCGAGCCTTGGTCCTCTAGCTCGTAGAGGACGCCGGTAAGGAAGGCCTGATGAAGCATTCCCGCGAGGAACGCATCCGTGGTCTTGTGACCGGAGACATCGGCGATGAGGATCCCTGCTTTGTTCTTGCAGTCTTCGAGCTTGGCCATGATATCGACTCTTCCCCGGATGTTCGCCTGTCGAATCCTCTCTGGAAGATCGCAGCGCCGGTCGAAGTCGATATAGACGATATGATCGCCACCCGAACGGCCATTCAATGGTAGCGTGCGTCCACCCACTTCGATGCCTTCAAGCGTCGGGAGATCGTTCGGCGTCGGCCGGAGAGCGGCCGCGATACTCTCGAAGTTTTCCAGCTCTTCCGCAAGGCTCTCGTCGAGCGTCTTCTCTGACATGCGGTTGAATGCGCTTTCAGACGGAAAAGCGAGACAACATTCAGACGGCTGTTGTTGCGCGAGCGGCTCTCGGCTCGATCTGCTCACGTTGTTGCGTCCGCGCATGCGACGGAAAAGCGTCCGCGAGCGCGACGTAAGGCCGGGGCTTACGGGTTTGTTTCGAGCTGTCTTCCGTCAACAGCGAGCGTCCGCGAAGATTCATGACTCGGCGGCGGTTCTCGGGCGGGGCGGCGTCGGTTTCTTCGTGTGGGCTTCTCGATACTCGTCCAGCTCGGCTTCGGTGATCTCAATGTGAGATGCCGGCACGCCTTCCTGGTTGCATCGGCTCAATTCTCGCAGGAGCTTCAGGAAGCAAATCTCCGCGGCGTCTTGGTAGCGAACTCGATTCGACAGAAAGGACTGGTTGGGAATGGCTATCTGAGAATAATGCCATGTCCCGTCTGGCACCCTCACGCGCACTTTGTAGACCCGAGAGGTCTCGTTGACAGTGAATCCGACATACTCCGACCTCAATGTGCTGACCATCTATCTCCTCTATGCTCCGTGCTTTTGCCGGCGGCTCACGGTCCTTGAATTGGGCCTAGAATCTGCCCTCGAATTGGGTCGAGAATGAATAACGGTTTGGGCCTTGCGGAAGTGAAGAGGGTCTCGGAGGCTCTGCACCTCGCGGTAAAAATAGAGGGGCGTAGGCCGCTTCCCTTTGAATCTGAGCCTCTTGAGAAACTCGATCTCCTCTTGGGTGACGTCTCCGCGGAGAGAACTATCGCTGAGGAACTCTTCGAGCCCAGGTTCCACGCCGCAGGTTGGCTCCAGATCCTGTTCCACGAAACCGAATCGCTTTGGCGACGCGGGGCCCAGTCTGCGATTCAGGTTTATCGCAATGCCAAACGTTGCGAAGTCCATGTCCCAGGACTCGATGAGCGGATCGAGGAACGATGCACAATCTTCGTCGGATACGTGGAAGACATCGATATCGAGAAATTCGAGGATATCGACCCGCACCTCTTCATAACTGCGGTTGCTGGCTCGTGCGAAAATGCGAAGCCACCTCTCGTTGTCCAATTCTTCCCTGGCGAGCGTCTTCACCACGTCGAGAAGCTTCTGCGTGATCAGGCGTTCGATCTCACCGAACGGCTGCCGCTCGAAAATGGCGCGGACTTGCTCTGACTTGTGGGAGGCGCATTTTCGGAGGATGAGTTTCCGAACCTCCTTGAATAGGGGCGCGGGCGGGTCTAGAACCTTTCGCTTGAGCTCTTCCTTGCGCTGGAGCTCGGCGAGCTTCGAGAGCCGACCCTTCGGAAGTCGGAGCAACTTCTCCATTTTGGCGTAAATGTCGGTTCGCTCGGGTGCCGGGGGAGTTTTTTTTCGAGTCAACAACTGGGAAATATAGGATTCGGTAACGTCGGCCCCAACGGCAACGTCTTTCTGCTCGAAACCCAATTCGTCCATGCGTTGTTTGATGACGAGCAGCATGTCCATACCGCGATGTTCCAAGAAGTCGGCTTGTATTCTGTACCTTTCTGAGTAAAGCATCCCAAAAAGGCATTGACAAATCAAGTAAATTAACTAATAATGGTAAATGACTTTTGGGCCTTTTTAATCAGATGAACTATTTCAGGTTATCTGTCGAATGTCTGGCCACTTCAGCTCCGTCGACGACAAGGCAGAAGCTCGACAGATTCCCCGGAAGCGGCGCGTCATGAATGCTCGAGGACTCGTCGCAAAGAAAGATCACCCATGAGGGGTATCATCAAACGACCCTGGTTTGCTCGGGCGAATCGATGTCCGTCGTTGAGTCTGCTCGCGCTCCTGGCGATTGCGCCTTGCGTCGTCCAGGCTCAGGAGTCGGCTACGACGCCTGCAAATGCCCACGCAAAGCGCTATGGCAGCGGATGGGAATGCGATCGCGGTTACCAGAGAGTCAATCAATCGTGCCTCCTCGTTCAGGTGCCTTCGCAGGCGTTTCTGAACTCGCTCGGAGATGGATGGGAGTGTGAACGCGGATATCGCGAGGCCGACGAACGGTGCACGGTAGTGGAAGTGCCACGGAACGCGTTGCTAGATTCGAGCGGCCACCGCTGGGAATGCGCGCGAGGATACCGGAGAGTTGGTGAGTTGTGTGTCGTCGTCCAACTTCCTCCTCACGGGTTTTTGAACTATTCCGGAGATGGATGGGAATGTGATCGCGGCTATCGGAAGGTCAACGAGACCTGTGCAGCCGTCGAGGTGCCGCCCAACGCTTTCCTGGATTCGCGTGGAACCGGATGGAATTGCGAACGGGGCTACGAGATGGTCGGCCCGGGCTGCGTAAGCATCAAGGTTCCAGCGAATGGTTACCTCGACCAATCAGGAAATGGCTGGAAATGCGGCAGGGGATTCCGCCGACAGGGTCAGACCTGTTTGCTGGTCGAGATACCTCCAGGAGGCTTCCTAAGGGGATCTGGCAGCGACTGGGAATGCGGTCACGGTCTCCGAAAGAACGGCGCGTCCTGTGTCTCGGTCGACGTGCCTCCCAACGCGCACCTGAGATCCTCAGGCGACGATTGGGACTGCGACCGGGGTTACGAGAAAAGCGACGGTTCGTGCAGCGTCCTGGCCGTTCCAGCGAACGCACACGTCACGTTGTCCGGAAACGACTGGAAATGCGATCCGGGGTATCGGCGCTCGGGGAAGACCTGTACCATCAGCGACGTGCCATGACTGACGCCCGTTTGCCGTCGCGCGCGTGAGCCCGGCTCCATGCGCCTCGTAAACGGTCGCCGTCGCGAGTCGGCGACTCTCGAAATGCACGAAGATCCCCAAACGCCCCGAGCCTGAGCTCCCGCAGACATTGCTCAGATTGTTCTTAGTTGATTGGTTTCCAAGTCCTGTTTCCTAAGGAGAATATTTATGTCGACCGAGGATTTGAAAGCAGGGAGGCTGTGGGTCGAGCGACGGTTCGAGGAGATTGCTCGGGAGTTTGGCGCTCCACGCGGATTGACCCGGGAAGATCGGTGGCGAGAAGTTCCGGCGCGCTTTGCCCAACACAACCACAGGATGACTTACTACATCGAGCTCAACGGCCACCTCAAACGTGGCGAGGTAATCTTTTGGGGTGTGGATCTCGAGATTGCGGGCACGGGCGAGGTGGCAGTCCGGGAGAAGCTCGGGCGACAAATCCGAGATGAGTTCGCGTCACCTTCCGACAGGCGCAAGTAGCGGTAGAAGCGCGCGCACGGCTCACTGACTCTTCGCACTTTCGGCTCGCTGCCGCTTTCCCAACATCACCCGTACGCGGTGTGTGGCGCCGTCGTCCGCGAGGGGAATGGCACGGGGATCGACGGGTACGCCGTCGAGCTCCGCGGAGCGAACTCCGCGGCAGCGTCCCTCCGGATTCAATACGGTGATCTCGTAGCGAGTCCGGGATTTGCCGATGCGCCAGACGATTTTGTACTCGGGCCACGAAGAGGGAATCGAGGGGGCGACGCGAAAACTCGTCCCCCGGCGCTCGAGCCCGAGGATGCTCTCGAGACCGGCGCGGAACATCCATGCTGCCGAGCCCGTGTACCAGCTCCAGCCGCCTTGGCCGGCGTGAGCGACGTGAGCGGAAACATCCCCGGCGACGACGTAGGGCTCGGTCTGGTACCGCTCGACGTCCGCCAGCGTACGGGCATGGTTCATCGGGTTCACCATGTGAAACAGCTCGACCGCCTCGTCACCGCTGCCGAGATGGGCCATCGCCATCACCACCCAGACAGCGGCGTGGGTGTACTGGCCGCCGTTCTCCCGCACACCCGGGGGGTATCCCTTTATGTAGCCGGGCTGCTGCGCCGATCGGTCGAAGGGCGGCGCGAGGAGCAGGACCACCCGATGGCCCCGTCGGATCAAATGAGTGCGGACGGCGTCCATGGCGCGGTCGGCGAAGCGCAAGGGCACCGCGCCCGAGAGGACGGCCCAGGACTGGACGATGGAGTCGATCTTGCACTCGTCGTTTTGTGACGCGCCCAAAGGTGTGCCGTCATCGTAATAGCCGCGCCGGTACCACTCGCCGTCCCAAGTCTGCTCCAGAGTTGCCGCGAGGCGAGAGACCTCGCTCCGGTAACGCTCGGCTCGTGGGGCATCGCCGCGCGCCTCGCACAACAGCGCGAAATCCTTCAAAACGCCGTGGAGGAAGAAGCCGAGCCATGTGCTTTCCCCTCGACCTTCTCTTCCCACCAGGTTCATTCCATCGTTCCAGTCGCCGCTTCCCATGAGGGGAAGGCCGTGGGCGCCAGCCGTCAGTCCCTTGTCGATCGCCCGCAGGCAATGCTCGAAAAGAGACCCCTCCTCAGCCGAGACCTGCGGGTGGAGGTAAGCCTCTTGCGCGTCGGGAGCGAGGAGCGGTGCTTCGAGGTAGGGGACAGGCTCGTCCAGGACGGCGGTGTCTCCCGTCGTCCGGACATAATGGGCGACCGCGTGAGGAAGCCACAGTAGATCGTCCGAGCAGCGCGTGCGCGTGCCACGGCCACTCGGCAGGTGCCACCAGTGCTGGACGTCTCCTTCCAGGAATTGCCGGCTCGCCGCCCGCAGCAGATGCTCTCTCAGGAGCTCTGGTCGCGAGAGCGCAAGGGCCATGACGTCCTGGAGCTGGTCGCGAAATCCGAAGGCCCCACCAGGCTGGAAGTAACCCGATCGCGCCCAGAGTCTACAGCTCACGGCCTGATAGAGGAGCCAGCGGTTCATGAGCAAGTCGAAGGAGTCGTCCGGCGTTCGGACCTGAACCCTGTCGAGGACCTCGTCCCACGACCGGCGTACGTTTTCGCGGGCGACATCCGCTGCGGACAGGCTGCCGTGACGGCGCACGAGCTCCCGAGCCTCCTCGAGATCCTTCCCTTGTCCCAGGAGGAACGCGACGCGCCGCGTCTCGCCCGGCGCCAGTCTGACCGAGACCTGGAGCGCCGCACAGGGATCGAGCCCTGCTCCGAATCGGCCCGAGAGAGCCGTTCGGTGAAGCGCTGCCGGTCGACCGATTTCACCGTTTCTGCCGAGAAAGGACTGACGGTCACCGGTCGTCGAGTGCGGCCGCTCGCTCGCAAAAGAGAAAGCCACGCGCTCCGCGAGCTCCTGGTGAAACGGATTTCGTGCCAGGATCGCTCCCGTTTCCCAGTCGAGCTCGGTTACGACGTGCGCGTTCTGGCCCGCCCGCGGCGGGCCCAGGACCCAATCGTTGTAGGCGAACACGCTCAGACGGCGGTGCTCTCCGCTCTCGTTCGTGAGGGTAAGGTGAGAGAACTTCACCGGGTCCTTCGCGTCGACGAAGATCTCGAGCTCCTGTCGAATACCATTCGCGACCCGCTCGAAGCGGGTGAGCCCCGCAGAATGGCGAATTACGAAGCGCCCGCTCGCCCCGGTGCGCGGCATGGGCCCGGGTGTCGGCGACCATGTTTCCGCCGTCTCCTCGTCGCGCACGAAGAGTGCCTCGGCGGTCGGGTCGGTGACGGGGTCGCTCGCGAACGGCGTCAGGCGGTTCTCGCGGCTGTTCGCCGACCAGGTGTGGGCCGCCCCTGAGGCCGTGACCAACGTCCCGAATATGGGATTGGCGATGACGTTGACCCAGGGCGAGGGAGTCTCCTGGTCTCCTTCGAGTACGATGGCGTACTCCCGCCCTTCGTCGCTGAAGCCCCCGATACCGTTAAGAAGATCGAAGTGTGGCATGGTTGGCCCCGTAGAAGATGATGTCCAGCCCGTACGGGAGGGGACCAGCTCTTCTGGTTCGGGCCGCTCGATAGGAAGCCCGTCGAGCTGCTGAGACAGCGTCCCCCGCTCGCCGCTCAAGACGGCCCGCGCAACGCTCGCGAGGAGTATCCGCTCTGCCTCCGTCATCCCATCGCCGCGCAGTAGGTAGGCGCCTCCCGGACGGTGTTTCCATTCGCGCCAGGATCCATTGTCGAGAAGCGCCGCGAGGTGTCCTTGCATTTCGTCGAGGTAACTCGTGGGATGCTCGTTGAGGATAACGACGTCGGCGCTCAAGCCCTTGAGGCGCCAGTACTCCTGCGCTCGCAACACCTGTCGAACCAGGGGCACGCTGTTCTCCTCGACGACGCGGACGAGGAGGATCGGCAGATCGCCCGAGATGCTGTGGGGCCACAGGCCTTCCTGACCGAGCTGGTTCCGAACGAGGAGATCGGAGCTGGCGCGCAAGGACCCGTCCGCGTAGAGCACGCGTGAAGCCAGCCTCTCGAACAGACGCGCCTCTTCGCTCGAGATGCCCAGATGGTGGAGGCCACTTTGCGCGTGGGCAAAAGCCAGTGCGAAAGTACGCGCCGTCGCGCCCGGGTCTCTATACTTTTCCGCCAGGGCCAGAGCCGTTTCTCGCGTGGAAGCCATCCCGGTGGCGAAACCGAGCCTCACGAAGCCCCCGGGCCCGAGGCGAACGCGCTGGCGCAAGCTGACGATGGGGTCCAGGAGCGCGCCGGTCGTACCGGAGAGCGGGCGTCCATCGAGCGACTGAGGGTGGCTGGGACCCCGGCCGCGGCCGTGGAATTGCTTCCGATCGCTCTCCCACTCGACCGGACCCTGGGTCCGCCCTTCCAGGCTCAGAGCGTGCACCGCAAAGAGCTCCGCTTCCCCAGGTGAGCGAGGACGCCGGCGGCAGAGGAGGGCAGCGCCATCGGGAAGGTACTCAGTCTCGATGAAGAGCTTTCCGAAGGCAGGGTGTGCCAGATCGTCCGCGAGTCGAGCGAGAACGATCTCGGCGTAGCTCGTCACCTCGATCTCTCGCGGGCGATCACTCTTGTTGGTCACGGCGAGGCGGCGCACCTCGACGTCGTCCTCGGTCGAGACCGCGATGTCGAGCTGGGTAACGATGTCGTCGTCGCGGCGGTGGAAGGTGGCCTTCTCCGGGAGGAACGTCACAAGGTACTCCTGCGGCTCCTTGCCGAGAGGCTGATGCGTCGCCGACCACACCGACCCGCTCCGTATGTCACGAAGGTACAGGTACTGACTTCCGGGGTCCAAGGTCGGATCTTGGCGGTATCGTGTTACGGCAAGTCCCCGGCAGAAGCTCGCGCCGCCTCCCGCGTTCGTGACGACGGTGGTGTAGTTGCCGTTCGACAGAAACTGCGCGTGGGGAACGGGAGTATGGGGTGTGCGGTAGCGGCGGACCGCCGCCGCCGGCACGGCTGACGCCACCCGAGTTTCCTCAGCCGGGCGCGGGCGGGTCAGGGCTGCGTGTCGCGGCACCCTTTCCTGGAGCAAGAGTTCCGTGGCTTGCACGCGCGGGTTCGCATGAAAGCGCTTCACCATCACGTCGGCGAGCAGAACGTTGGCGAGAGAGACGAGGGTCATTCCCTGGTGATGAGCGAAGAAAGCTCGCACCACCGTTCCCTGCATTTTATTCACCGGGAGCTTCAACGGTTCCGACTTCGGGTGGGCGTAATCGATAGACTCGTAAAAGCCGTACTTGCCGAAGAGCCCCTCCGCCTCGAGACGCCGGAAGTTTCGGGCGGCTGCCACAGGGTCGATCATTGCTGCGAGCGCGGTGGCGTAGGGTGCCACGACCAGCTCGTCGCCCAGTCCGCGCTTCAGTCCGAGCCCGGGAACGCCGAACGCTTTGTACTGGTAGTTATCGTGACGGTCCACGAGGCCATAGGCGGACTCCGAGATCCCCCAGGGCACCTGGTTTGCCGCCGCGTAACTTCTGTGGCTCCGCACGGCCATTTCGCACGATTTGTGGAGGAGAGTTCCCGGATAGCTCCTCATGATCAGAAGCGGCAGCAGGTACTCGAAGAGCGTGGCGCTCCACGACAGGAGCGTCGGGTTTCCGTCGACACTCGTGAGCAGGCGTCCGAGGTGGAACCAATGGGTCTCGGGGAGATCGCCCTTGGCGATGGCGATGAAGCTCGCGAGCCGCGCCTCGGAAGCGAGAAGGTCGTAGTAGGACGGGTCGAGTCGACCCGGCCCCTCGGCGTCCGCGAGCCTGTAGCCGATGGAAAGCATCCCGCGCTCGGCGTCGTAGAGGGAGCGAAACTTCATTTCCTCGGCGAAGCCCGCGGCGCGGACCGCCAGGGTATTGATCCGCGGCCCGAGCGTCGACTCCGGACTCGAGCGTGCCAGTTCGATCAATCCCTCCGCCACGGTCACGAGAGCGCCCGCGAGGTTGCCGCTGTCGACGGTCGAGACGTAGCGCGGGAACAGCGGACCGAGGCTTCGGGTGTCGTACCAGTTGAGGAAGTGTCCGTCGAATCGTTCGAGGCCCGCCATCGTGGAGAGCGTCGACTCAAGCTTCTCGACCAGCGCTTTCGTCGAGATCAAGTCGAGATCGTGGGCGGCGAGGGTCGCCATCAGACCCATGCCGATATTCGTCGGTGACGTGCGATGAGCCAACCTGGGATTGGCGGCCTTCTCTTGAAGATTGTCCGGGGGCAGGCCGTGGTTCTCGGGGCCCATGAACTCCTCGAAGTATCGCCACGAGTGCTGCGCGATCGAAAGCAAGAGCTTGCGGTCTTCGTCCTCGAGTTCGACGTGTTGCGCGGACGCGGGCCGGCTCAGCCCATAGGCTATGAGGGGCGCAGCCGTCCACAGGGCCAGGACCGGAACGGCGGCCAGGAGGGCGACAGGGCGCACCACCGCGATGAGGACGAGACCTGAAAGTGCGATCGACGGGCTCGCCATCATCCTTATCAAAAATGCCCGCGGGCCCGAGGATCGGGTGGCGCCCGCGGCGGCCGTCTCCCACTCGAGCAGCCCCTGCCGCGTGAGTCCGAGACGAACGAGGGTGACGACGATGGCGTGGGCATCCTCGAAGGCCTGATTGGCCACGAACGTGAGTTGAAGTAAGGCCCGGGCCATGGCCGTTTTAACGTCGTCCCACACCGCCCTTTGAAACGCTCGCCACGGTTGTTGCGGCCTCGGTCCGGCCACAGCTTCGAAAACGATGGGATAGAGAGGAAAAGCCACAGCCGCCAGAATGGCGGCCGTCCAGACCACCGGGCTTCCCGGCAGGGTCGTCCAGGCGAGCAGCAGCAGAGCCAAGGTCGCGGACGCCAGAAGGCTCCGTCTCAGATTGTCGAAGATCTTGAATCGCGAGATAAGGGGCAGGCGGTTTCTGGCCAAGCCCGAGGGCGTCGGAACGTAGGGCAAGAGCCACCACAAGATCTGCCAGTCGCCACGTACCCAACGGTGCTGGCGCCGCGTATGGGCGAGGACGCTCGAGGGGTAGTCGTCGACAATCTCCACATCGGTCACGAGCGCAGTGCGTGCGTAGAGCCCCTCGAAAAGGTCGTGAGAAAGGAGCGCGTTCTCCGGCACCCGTCCGTCGAGCGAAGCCACGAAGGCATCCACGTCGTACAGTCCCTTCCCGGTGAAGATCCCCTCGCCGAAGAGATCTTGATACGTGTCCGACACTGCCGTGGTGTAGGGGTCGACCCCGGTGTGCCCTGCGTAGAGTCGTGCGAAAAGCGAGCCTGAAGCGCTCGCCATCGTCACGCTGACCCTCGGCTGCAGGATCCCGTAGCCTTCGGTCACCCGTCCGTGGCGGGGGTCGAACGTCGGTCGGTTGAGAGGATGAGCGATGATGCCGACGAGCTTCTTCGCAGCGTCCCGAGGGAGGCGCGTATCGGAGTCGAGCGTGATGCAGTAACGGATGCTCGGCAGAGCCATGACGTCGCCGACATGCACCTGATAGCTCGTATCGGTGGCCCCTCGCAGCAGTCGATTGAGCTCGTCGATCTTGCCGCGCTTGCGCTCCCAGCCCATCCAGACGCTCTCGCCTGGGTTCCACTGCCGCTCACGGTGGAACAAATAGAACTTGTTGGAGCCTCCGTCGGCGAACCGGGCATTCAAAGCTTCGACCCCCGCGCGTGCGGCCGACAGGATGGCCCCGTCGTCCGGCATCTCGCGAGCGGGGGCATCGGCGAAGTCGCTCAAGATCGCGAAGTGGATCTGTGGGTCGAGGTTTCCGAGGGCGAGCACCTCGAGGTGCTCGATGCGCTCGGCCACATCGGAGATTTTCGTGAGAAGCGTGGGCACGACCACCATGGTTCGTGCGCTCTCGGGAATTCCAGAAGCAAAGTCGAGGCGCACGAGGCGCCGCGGCGGCACCAGTCGAGCGGCCACCCGCTGGACGAGAGCGATCACGAGCTCGCTCGCAGGGAGGAGAAGGGCTAGCACCACACCTGCTTGAGCCCAGGTGGACGCGCCTTCGGCGCGGGCGTAAGCGAGCCCGAGCCCGCAAAGAAGCGATGTGCCGAGCCCGATAGCACCGAGATAAACCACGGTCGCGCGGGAGAAGACCAGCCGGCGGGCGCGTCTTGCGAGACCCGGTCGATAGGCGACGTCGTTTTCCAGGTCGCGACGGCCTTTCCCGATGAGGTGATAGCCCACGTGGGCGGCACGATCGCTGGTCGAGCTATCTTCGGTGGCGAGGCGCGCGCTCTCGACCGCGCGCAACGCGACACGTAGCTGAGCCTCTCCCGTGCGATCGGCCAGCCTCTCCACGGCCTGTCGGTATCGGTCCCGGCTCAGGAAATCCATGCTCCGGTAGACCCCCGCCGGGTCGCGCTCGAGAACCTGCTCCACCAGACTCACCGCCTCGAAGTACTCGCTCCAGTCGAGCGCGGTGGATAGCCGGAGGCTGGTGACGGCGTTGGCGACCGAGACCTGGGCCGATGCCAAGCGCTGATGCTCCAGCCGAATGGCATCTTCGGGACTCAGCTGCTGCGCGGCCAGATGCTCGATGACGGCGGAGCGGACCGCGGAGAGTCGAGGCCCGTACTCGCGCACCCGCTGGAGGAGCTCCAAGACGAACGCTGGATGCAGAACCGCAGGCAGCGACGGCGTCTTTCCCTCCCCCGCCTCGCCGATCCGAGCCACTTGGGCCCCGGCTTCCCGGCGCGCCTCGCGTGCGACCAGCGTCTCCACGGTGAGCCGTCTCAGGTTCTCGATGAGAGCGAGCTTCAACATGATCGGCCAGGCCCAGAGCTCGCCGATGGTCAAAGGAGCGATGGTTTGGTAGCTGTTGATGAATCGCAGGAGCTTTTGTCGGTCGAGGCGGCTATCGCTGTGACGGATGAGCTCGACGGCCATCGCGTAGACGCGGGCATTGCCGCCAAGCCCTGGCGATGCGAGCTTGGGGAGCTCGCGATAGTAGCTGCGTGGCAGGTTCTGCTGCACGTCCCGAATCACGGACGCTACCAGGTGAAAGTTGTCGAGTAGCCACTCCGCCGCGGGGGTAACGTGCTCCCCCTCGTGCACGTCGTCGGCCAAAATGCCATAGCCCTCGCGGAGGATACGGGCGTTTTCCTCGAAGCGCGGAAAGACGCTTCGCGATTCACCTCTTTCGTTGGGGTCGACCGTGAATCGCGCCGCTAGAGTTTTGGCCCTCTCCTCCAGCCGCTCGATGCTCAAGAGCTCATCCCGGAGGGGTTTTTCTGCGCCGAATTCCGGGCCGTGGAAACGGGGTCGTTGTCGGTTTCGAATCACGCGGCCGCTTGTCTCTGAAGCTGCTGGGTCGAGAGCGCCCTCGGCGCCCGAAAGTGGACGCTGCCTGTTCGCCTCACGCGATGACCCGACGCAGTTCTCGCGTCGGGTCCGAATGTCTGATTACAGAGATCGTGGATCCAACAGGGGCGTCTCGTTCGGCTGACGAAAGCGGGGGCCTCAGCGGGCCCCTGCTGGCGTGTCGGATGAGGCGAGAGTCGGAGCGTCAGTCTTTCTCGCTGACCGGCGTGACGGCCTCAATCTTCGCGCCCGTTAGCACCTTCTCGCGCACCTGCTCGAAAAAGCGCCGGAAGTACCGACGACGCTCGACCCATCCCCACAGTCTTCTCCGCGCAATATTGCTTTTGATGTGCATACGTTTCCCTGTCCTTTCTGCTTTTCGCTTAAAGCCGGATCAATGGGAGAACCGGCTTCGGAACACGATCTAACGGGCGGCGATCTTGTGGAATGTCGAGTTTGAAACCTTGAAGCTTTGGATCCGTGGGGTCCCATCCAGAACGTGCGCAAGAGCTTTCAGCACTTCCGGGTGGACGCTGCGCTGATACGCGTCGGCGTTCTCCTTCTTTTCCCATAAGGTGATTCGGATGGCTTCCACCCCGCCGGGGCCAACGAATGTGATCTCGTCCTGGAAGCCATGCTGTTTCCGCAACAGCGGAATCACTTCCTTCTCGACCAGATTGGTGAACTCGGTTGCGGCCTCCGGCTTCAGTTGCATGCGGAGCGTTCGGGCAAACATTCTTTGAGGGCCTTTCGGTCTCGCTAAGGTTGGGTCGCTCTGCCGGACAAGTTGACTTAGCTCAGATTCATCCGGAGACGTGAGTGAAGTGACTCACATGAAATCATATTACTCAATTTACTACTATCTGTCAATTTTTGATGCTGATGATGCGACAAGTTAAATAGATTTGTTTAATTGGAGTACGAGCGTCCTCCTGACTCGAGCGGCGTCCCTCGCTCGATGGATCGCAAAGCCCGCTGCCCGGCTTTTCCGCACCAAGCCTCGGGCCCGTGTAGCTGATGGCTCCGCTTGCGTAACGGCAACACTGGTGCGCCGGAGCGGAGCGCCGATTGCTGATAAGCGCTGCCTCGAGGCTCAAGCGACCTTTGGTCGGCCGCTCGGTCGGCGATAGCTCCAGCATCGGCCTACTCCGGCGCATGACGCGGGCCGATCTAGGCGGACAAGAAATCGTTTGTTTGGGAAAACCGAAAAGGATTGCCGCGAAAGCCCCGCGCAGATCGGATTGCGAGGCTACAAGCAAGATAGCACGAAGAGATCTGTCACGCCAGTCGGGTTGAGGTCGAAGCGCATCCTTGTGTGACGGCGTCGTCACCGCTGTTTGGTGACACTGTCGTGGAAATGGGTCTCAGAGAAAATGGCGTGTTGCCCGGGCTTCGTCCGCCACGTGCGCTACTGCGACTCCGCGATCGAACCGGGCCGCCATCCCGTGCAACGAAATCACGCCGACTCAAGCTTCACTCCTCACGCTCGTGATCAACCGATGTCCTCGGGCCAGCCGGTGTTCTCGACGCCGAAGCGCTGCGCATACTCCGCATTCAGCCGTTCCCAACCGAAGCGTTTGGCCTCGCCGGCGAGGATTCGGCCGACCGGATGTCCATCGAGTGCCCGTTCCGCGACGTCGAGGCAAATGTGCCACCCGGCCGCGACCTTGGGGAGCCACGTGGGATCGCCGAGAGTCTGGCGCAGCGTGAGGCGGGTTCCCGACTCGATCGGCTCGAGCTCCCAGCGGAGTACGGATTCTCCCCAGGTGTATTCGAGAAGGCGAGGGGCTTCGGCCCGCCGAACCTCGCATTCGGACACCTCTGGCGTCGTGCCTCCAACGAGCGTCAGCATTGCCGCTCCGGTCGAGCCGAGGTTGCGATTGGCGTCGAAAGGGGCCCACTCCCGCAGGTTTTCCGGATCGGTCAGCGCTCGCCAAACCTTGCCCGGCGGATGTCTCAGCGGTCTCACGAAAACGAGTGTCCAGAGGCTTCCGTCTTTTCGAATGTTGGCGTCAGCCGCCGCGCCCGGCTGGTAGTCGTTCTTCGTCGTTTCGGGTCTCTTCATCGCTTGCGTCCTTTCTTTTTGGGCATGTCCGGCATTCGGTCGAGATGGCTCTCGAGCGCGTCCAGTCGCTCCGTCCAAAGGCGTCGAAACGGCTTCAGCCACTCTTCGAGCTCTAGAAGGGGCTCCAGACGGACCCGATAGACGCGCTTTTGCGCCTCGACCCTCGAATCGACGAGCCCCGCCTCCCGAAGCACGCGGAGGTGCTTCGAAATGGTGGGTTGCGGTCGGTTGAGCTGTCGCTCCAGG
The DNA here is from genome assembly GCA_035457705.1 of Vicinamibacteria bacterium. Lineage (GTDB taxonomy): Bacteria > Acidobacteriota > Vicinamibacteria > Marinacidobacterales > SMYC01 > DASPGQ01. Next base: position 114,663 of record DATIBD010000091.1, on the reverse strand, counting down.
TCGCCCACGGACCGTTCGCGCTCGACGAGCAGCCGCAGAATCTCTCGCCGGTTGCGCTCGGCGAGCACCTCGAACAAGGATTCCATGTACGGTATATACTCCCACATTTATATTACTGTCAAGGCATATAATGGTTCTGACGGACCCACGGGACAGAGTTCGAGCTGCGCTAGACTGCGTTTCATGACACTCGCCCACAACCTCGAAGCACACCGCGCGAGGCTCGTGGGGCACTGCTACCGGATGCTGGGCTCTGGCGTCGAGGCCGAGGACGCGGCCCAGGAGACGATGCTGCGAGCCTGGCGCAATCTCGATGGGTTCGAAGGCCGGGCGTCGCTTCGGACCTGGCTCTATCGGATAGCGACCAACGTTTGCCTCGACGCGCTCTCCAACCGGGGGCGAAGGGTTCGCCCGGTGGAAGACGGACCCGTGGGGGCGGTTGTCGATCCCCTCGTGGAACGGCCGCGCACGCATTGGCTCGAGCCCATCCCAGATGCCAGGGTTCTGCCGGCGGATGCCGACCCATTGGAGCTCGCCATCCTGCGACAGAGCATCCGGCTCGCGTTCGTGGCGGCGCTGCAACACCTCCCGCCTCGTCAGCGAGCGGCGCTCCTCCTCGCGGAGGTCGTCGGCTGCTCTGTCGCGGAAGTGGCCGAGATTCTCGACACGACCATCGCGGCCGTGAACAGCGCGCTTCAACGGGCCCGAGCGACTCTCGCGGCCCGACAGACGCGGGAATCACCCGAGTCGCTCACCGAGGAGCAATCGAGACTCCTCGACCGCTACGTCGAAGCCTTCGAACGTTATGACGTCGATGCGCTTACCGCGTTGCTCCAAGAAGATGCGACGCTCTCGATGCCGCCGTACCGTTTGTGGCTCCGGGGTCATGCGTCCATCCGGGACTGGCTCCTGGGACGAGGCTCCGGCTGCCGCGGCTCACGGCTCGTTTCGACCGCGGCGAACGCCCTGTCGGCGTTCGGTCAGTACCGGCCGAATCCGGACGGTGGCCATCGACCCTGGGCCCTCGTGGTCCTCGAGCTATCCGGCGGTCGCATCTCTTCCTGGAATTCCTTCCTCGATACCGAGACCCTCTTTCCGAAGTTCGGTCTTCCCAGCGAGATAGCGCCCAACGCTCCGGTGCCTCTCCATCAGGCCTGAGCCGGCTGCTCGGGATCGCTTCCGACTCGCTGCCGCGAGCCACGGCACGCCTGACAGGTGTCGGTTGAACGAGATCCTCGGGACGCGCATGATTTCACGAGGAGATCGTTGTGCTCACGCGATGGTTGTTTCTCGCTCTGATCGTTGTGCAGGACTCGTCCTTGCTCTCGGGTTCGCCAAGGCGTTCGGGCTCCACGATGCTCCTCAGCTCCTTCAGGGCATTTCGAAGCCTTGGGGAATCGCCCTGGCTTGCCGCGGCCGCGTTGATGCTCGTTACCGCCGGGCTCTTCGCGTCGGCTTGGCACGCCTGGTGGGCCGTCTCTCGGTGCCGTGGCCTTGTCGCAGATCGTGATGGTCGCGTCTTGGGCGGACGCTGTTCAACGACATTTGCCTCCTGGCGCCGGCGGAGCTCGTCGATCCCGCCATTCGCTGGATTCCGATCGATGAGCGGTCGGCACGGGCGTACTGCACCATCGGCTCCAACACCGATCAGCGCCGTACTGTCGTTCCACGAGAAGGGGAGCTCGTAAACTTCGTCTCCGACGACGTCTCGCGGCTTCGGCGGATGGCAAGCAATTCACCCCTTGCCGATGGTCCACGCCGGTCGGCGAGTACCGCAGCTTCGGGCCGCTGCGTGTCTTCACGCGCGGTGAAGCGCGTTGGCACCCGCCGGGAGACGATTTCGCCTATCTCGAGATCGTGTTGGTCCGCTTCGAGGTGAACGCGCCTCGGTGGCGTGAGCCACGAGCCCGAACGCAGGGGCGGCCATGATGGATCTCGTCAAAGACTGCGCCAGCCGGTTGAAAGAAAAATTCTCGCGCGAGTTTTCCCGCCCGGTGACATGATTGCTCGTGGAGGTCGAAGAGCATGAAAGCTCGTCATTGTCTGGGTTGTCTGGCTGCCACGGCAATCGCGTTCGCAACAGTGGTCGTGCACGCGGGTGAGGAGCCGAAGAATCCCGCGTTCGAACGCCTCAAATCACTCGAAGGGCATTGGGTCGGCCCTGCGGTTTGGGACGAGGATGGACAAAAAGGAGAGGTGGAGTTCGAGGTCTCTTACCGGGTCACGTCGGGAGGGAGCGTCGTCTTGGAGACGATGATGCCGGGCACGCCCGGGGAAATGGTTACCGCGTACCACCTGGACGGGGAGGATCTCGTGCTCGTCCACTATTGCACCTCTGGAAACCAGCCGAGGATGAAGCGTCTTCCGTCCTCTGACCCCTCCGATCTTGCCTTTGGCTGCCTCGGCGGCACCAACATGACCGAGGCCGATTCCCACATGCACTCGGCACACCTTCGCATCGTGGATCCCGACCACGTTCGCGGGGAGTGGAGCTCCCACGAAGGTGGAGTCGTCAAATGGATCGCCCAGGCCGAGCTGGCGCGCCGGAAGTAGAAAGCGGAAGTCCCTATCGATCCGCGGCTTCAAACTTCGTGCGCTTGCGGGAGCTCAGTCCTGACGATGCTTTGCAACCCAGTCTCGTAGAGAACGAAGCAGGTTCAAGCGTGTCGACGCTCGGCTCTGCTCGAGAAAATGCCGAAATGGCTCGCGCCGTCCGGGCCGGGAAGGCAACGCTCGACTCGGACGATACGTACTCGTTTCCCTCGAGTCTGAACCGCTTGGCCATTCAGTCCATCAAGGATAGGTCTGGTCGATCGGCACCTTCGGGAGCTCGTTGGCTCTTTCGAGAATGGTGGTGAATCCCGAGGCGCTTCCATCGATCAGATGACCCACTTGGATCATCTTGGCACGGTTCCTCCCCTGCAGCTCGAAGGTTCCTCTGCCGATGATGCCGGGGAAGTCATCGTTGGGCATTCCAAGCTCGAGGTGATCCGCTTCGATGTAGCGGTAAATATTCGGGGATATTCTCGTCAAAACGCCGTGCTCGAGAACGTTGATTCCGGCGGACAAGTTCCACCAGCGGACCTCGATGACGAAGATCTCGTCGACCTGCTCGATGAAGCGCACATAGATGTCCTTCCCTTCCTTGATCTCGATGGTACCGTCGGTACGGACTGTTACCCGATTATGCGGCTCCTTGCCGACCCAGATGGTTCCATTGAGTGCCAGCTCGCCTTTGCCACCGCCGGTTTTGACGGATTGTCCCAATGTCGTTGCGACCACACTACCGAACAGTAGCGCTCCGACCGCGCAAATAGAACCAATCCAACCTCGCATATTTACCCCCTGTAGAATCGATTTCCGGTCGTTGAGACCGGATCGACGTCTTCGCCCCCACCGATTTCGTCGGAGGCTCGTGCATCATAGTTCTCGCCGCCGACGAGCCGCCAGTCGATTCGATCACAGGCGTGCGCCAGGGCTCGGTCCGCCCGTTGCTGGCGTAGAATGCCTCGCATGAGTTACCGAACGGTTGCCTTTCTTGTCGCGCCGGCCCTTACGATATGGCTCGCCTGCACCGAGCATGCTCCCGACGAAGCGCTCTGGCTCGAAGAGAGCGCGGGCGAGCGCGCGCTCACCTGGGTGGCGGATCAGAACGACCGGACTCTGTCGGAGCTCGGCGCCGACCCGCGTTTCGCGCGCTACGAGGCCGAAGCGGCCGCGATCCTCACGGATCCGAGACGCATTCCCTTCGCGTCGCGGATGGGTGATCACGTCTACAACTACTGGCAGGACCGTGAGCATCCTTACGGGGTCTGGCGTCGGTCTCCCATCGACGCCTACTTCGCGGGAGAGCCGGAGTGGGAGACGCTCATCGACCTGGACACGCTCTCCGAGAGCGAAGGGAAGCCCTCGTTCCTCGCCGACACGAGCTGCCGCTTGCCGGAGAGCTCTCGCTGTCTGGTCTCACTGTCGAGGCGGAGCATGGACGCAAGCGAGGTGCGTGAGTTCGACGTAGAGCGGGGTGCGTTCGTCGAGGGCGGCTTCGCCCTCCCCGAGTTCAAGTCCCGTGTTTTTTGGGAGGACGACGACACGTTGCTCGTCGCCACCGACTGGGGTCCGGACAGCTTGACGGACGCGGGCTACCCGCGGAGCCTGCGCCGGTGGCGTCGGGGCACGCCTGTCGCCGACGCGGAGCTCGTTTTCGAGGTCGAGCCGGAGAGGCCGCGCCTTGGGGTCATGCTGGTAGGCGCCGCCGGCGCCGGCAGCTTCGTCGCCGTCCGCCCCGACGATTTCTTCGTGAACGAGTACTGGCTCGTTGGCCCGGAGGGAAAGCGTAAGCACCTTCCGTTGCCGAGCCGGATGATCGTTTACGGTTCTTTTGACGACGCCTTGCTGTTCCGCCTCAACGAGGACTGGGCGCCCGAGGGTATCGACACCGGTCCCTTCCCATCGGGCGCCCTCGTCGCGATCGCGAGGCAGGCGCTCGTCGAGGACGGGGTGATCCGCGAGGCGCGCCTCCTCTACACTCCTTCTCCCGACGAAGCGGTGCGCGAGGTCCTTCCGTCTGGCGACGGGATCTACCTCGGGCTCCTCAAAGGTTATCGCAGTCGCGTCCTGATCTTGACCCGCGCGGCCGACGGCTTCGCCGTCCAGCCGCTCGACTTGGGAGGTTCCGCCTTCGTGACGCTGCGCGGCCCGGGCCCCACGCCGGGCTCCGTGTTGCTATCGACCGAAGGTCCGCTCGAGCCTCCCCGTCTATGGCTCGTCGGACCTGGCGCGGACGCGCGCAAGCTCGTCGCCGAGGGTCCCGCACAGTTTGATGCGACCGGCCTCGAAGCCACTATCCTGGAGACGACGAGCCGCGACGGAACCCCCATTCACTACACCGTCATCTCGCGCCAGGGAGTCGAGCTCGACGGAAGTCATCCCACGCTCATTTATGGCTACGGCGGCTACGACGTTCCCCTCACTCCCCGTTACGAGCCGCTGTTCGGCAAGCTCTGGCTCGAGCGCGGCGGCGTCTACGTCCACGCCTACCTTCGCGGCGGCGGAGAGCGCGGCCCGGCGTGGCATCAGGGCGCGATGTTAAAGAACCGCCAGCAACCTTATGACGACATGAATGCCGTGATCGACGATCTCCACCGGCGTGGCCACAGCTCGCCCGCTCACACCGGCATCATGGGACGGAGCAATGGCGGCCTCATGGTCGCAGTCGTGATGGAGCAGATCCCGGAAAAGCTCGGGGCTGTCGTCGTGGGTGGTCCGCTCATCGACATGCTGCGATTCCCGCTTCTGCCCCCCGGGGCGAGCTGGACCGCGGAGTACGGCCGCCCCGACGATCCCGAGATGCGGGACTTCCTCGCGGGCTACTCCCCTTACCAGCAGCTGCGCCGCGACGAGAGCTACCCCGCTCCGCTCATCATCACCTCCACGTGGGACGATCGCGTGCTACCCGGCCATGCTCGCCGATTCGAGGCGAAGCTCGAAGCACTCGGCCATGCAGCGTACTACTTCGAGGACGAGCAGGGCGGCCACTATTGGGAGCTTGCCGGTGGGCCGCACCCGGGCGACTGGAGACTGCGTGCGCGGGCCCGGGCGGTCGAGTTCACCTACCTGGCGAAACAGCTGGGAAACGACTCGGGCGCCTCTCCTTAGCGAGACGGTCGACAATTCAAGGGTGGCTCCCTTTTGTCGGCTCCGACTTGTTGTTAGGATCCGCTGCTATGAAACGTCTGTATGATTTTCTGTTTCTTGTCGCCCTGGGTTGGGCCTGCGCGCCCGAGCCCACGTCGACCGCAACCTACTTTCACGGGATGGGGCTAATCCCGGGGGAAGGGCAAAGGGTCGTTCACGATGCCGCGATGGTCGTCGATAACGGCGAGATCGTGGCCGCCGGAGAGGCCTCGACCATCGAGACGCCGGCGGGCGCACGGAGGGTCGACCTTTCCGGTCGCACCGTCATGCCCCTTCTCAACTCGCTGCACGTTCATCTGGGGTACCTCGTCGACAACGTTATGGCCGCCGAGAACTATGCCCGCGAGTCCATTCTCGCGGACCTCGACACGCACCTCAGCTACGGTGTGGGATCGGTCCTCGTGCTCGGAACCGACGGCGGAGAGACGGCCTTCCAGATACGTGAGGAGCAGCGCGCCGGAAAGCTTTTGGGTGCCCGTCTTTTCACGGTTGGGCGTGGTGTGACGTCAGTCGGGGGCTGGCCGACGACCATCGCTCCGATTGCGAAGGTTCCGCAGCAGGTCGCTACGGAAGAAGAAGCGCGCGCCGCGGTTCGGGCCATGATCGAGAAGAAAGCCGATGCCATCAAGATCTGGGTCGACGATGCGGGAGGAAGCGTTCCCAAGATCGCTCCCGAGCTCTACCGCGCCGCAATCGATGAAGCGAGCCAGAGCGGGGTTCCCGTCCTGGCGCACGTCTTCTATCTCGAAGACGCGAAAGAACTCGTCCAGGCCGGCGTATCGGCTCTGGCCCACAGCATTCGAGACGAGGTGGTCGACGATGCTCTGGTCGCGGCCATGCGCGAGCGGAATGTGTTCTACGTCCCGACCCTCGTCACCCACGAGGCCGGCGTTGCCTATGCCGATGCACCGGAGTGGGTGGGCGAGCCGGCGATGGCGCGCTCGGTCTCGGCGTCGGTCATCGAGACCCTAAAGAGTGACGCCTTCGTCGAATCGCAGCGCTCGAGCGCGGGACTCGACGCGGCGCGCGAACAGTACCGCATTGCCCTCGAGAACGTGAAGAAGCTAGCGGACGGAGGGGTTCGCATCGCGCTCGGGACGGACTCGGGGACCCCGAATCGTTTTCCCGGCTACTTCGAGCATCGCGAGCTCGAGCTCATGGTGGATGCCGGACTCACGCCGCTCCAGGCGATAGAGGCGGGCACGACGGTGGGGGGAGAGATTCTCGGGCTCCGGAACGCGGGTGTCATCGCTCCGGGAAGCGAAGCAAGCTTTCTCGTCGTCGAGGGCGACCCCGCGAGTGACATTCGCGCCACACGGAACGTTTCGAAGGTCTACATCCGGGGCGATGAGGTGCCCTAGGCTCGGCACCCGGGGCGACGCGCGACGCTGTCCTACCTAAGTTGATAGGCGCGCGACGTAGAACGAACCGCGCGGAAGTCCGCCTTCCTTTGGGCTACGGCGCGACAGGCTTCGCTCGGGAACTGGTTTACCTAGCGAGACCTCGCCGAAGCGATAAGCGTAGGCGGGTAGCTCGACACTTCAAAATACGTAGTCGAGCAAAGGCTGGTGGAGGCGGCGGGAATCGAACCCGCGTCCGAAAACCTTCATCCGCAGCTTCTACATGCTTATCCGGTTCCCGCTCATCTCGCTCCCGTCAGTCAGGATCCGGCAAGAACCTGATCGGAGCCATCCCCTTGATTTCGCCCGCGGCCCGGGGAGTTGCTTCGGGCTAGCTCGCCTTCAATGACGCCCTTTCCAACCCCGGCGAGCGAGAGCTGGAAGGACGTAGCCGTCTTAGGCGGCTAGTGCCAATTCGTTATTGGCAGTTGTGTTTTTGCCTCACCGTTTTACGAGAAGTGAGAAGCTCGACATGCCACTACGGAATCAGTTGTCTCCGTCGAACCCTGTTCGCCCCCTTTCGGCAACGACAGATGCACTCACATTTTAGGCGTAACCGCGGTGCCGTGCAATCGGGTCCCTTTGGCCGAAGCTCGGTTTCACAGTGGACACAGGCAACGTCTTTGCTTATATTGACTTAAGTGGAAGCGTCCACGATAATGACGTAAAAAGCGGCCGTTGCACCCAACACAACCCGCATGAGGCGTTGGAAGCGCCTCTAACTGCGAAACTTAGGGAAGCGCGTTCCCATGAATCAAGATCAGCTACGTGCCAAGTCGTTAGCGCTGTTTCATGCGCTCGTATCCAATTGGGCAAACGATCTTCGGAAGGACGTCACCGGGCTGCAGGACGAGCTCATCCAGAAGCTCGACGCGCTCCAGGAAAGGATGTCGAAGTACGAGGAGCACATTGACGAGGAACGGATCCTGGCCTTCGCCAACGAAGCGATGGCCTCCGCCTCCATTGAAGGGACCGCCGCGGTCCCGCAGCCGGAGGCGGCCGCAGACGGGGACGCGCTCAAGCGCCTCCGCGCCTCGCTCACGAACATCGACCGAGGTACGACGCTCACCGACGTGCTCACGCAGCTCCTGCAAGAGGCGTCTCAGTTCGCTCCCCGCGTGGCTTTGTTCATCCTGAAAGGAGGCTCGTGCATTGGCTGGAACGGCCGAGGCTTCGACCAGACGCCGGGCTTCAACAATGAAGCAATCAAGAAGGTCTCCGTCCCTTCGAGTGCCGACACGCTGTTCAGCGCGGTGATCCGAGATCGTGCCACGTTTCACGGAGATTCCAACGAGCATCGGGACAACGTACAGCTGCTGTCACGGATCGGTAGTGTGCTCCCGACGGCGGTGTTCGCGACTCCATTGATTCTGAGGGATCGCATCGCTGCGATCGTCTACGCCGACACCGGTGACCACTCGGTTGGACTGGGGAGCGCGGAAGCTTTGGAGATCTTGACTTCTTACGCGTCGAGATTGCTCGACGCCCTGAGCTCCCAGAAGACGGGCAAGCCAGACGTGACCCCCACGCCGCCACCGCCGGTGCATCCAAGGACCGCTCCCTCGCGTTCCACACAGGTTGTCACGGACTCCGATCCGGGAACCGGGACGCTCAGCTCGCCTGATGTGAAGATGCCATCCGTGGAGCGGGCATCATCTCGTCCATCAGCTCAGGCTCCCGCTCCCGTGGCGAAGGCGCCGGAAGTCGAGCTCGACTCGCTGGATTCCGAGAATCGCAAGAAGCACGAAGAGGCCATGCGGTTCGCTCGGCTTCTCGTCTCGGAGATAAAGCTCTACAACGAGAGCAAGGTAAGGGAAGGTCGTGTGACTCGGGATCTCTACAACAAACTCAGGGACGACATCGAGCGCAGCCGCCAACTCTACAAGGAACGGGTTTCGGAGACCATTCGGGCAGCGACGAACTACTTCAACGATGAGCTCGTGCGCATCCTGGGGGACGGGGACGAGGCCGCGCTCGGCCACCCATTGCCACCGACTTAGCCGTCGGGCGGCTGTCGTCCTACAGCCAAAGGCCGATTGACCCCGAGTGAACACCGGCATCGGTCGGAGGGACTCGGGCCTGCACGAATAACGGATCGGGGTTACAATCAAGGCGCGGGATATCGAGCGGCGGCTCGAACGTTGTGGGGTGCTTTTCTAGCGGACGTCGATGGATCGAAGGCTTAGACGGGGGCGATTGGGGATCTTTCTTGCCATCGGGCTCGTCTTTCTTTTATTAGGTTTCGTCTCGACTCCACGAGCCGTACGCGAGCCCGCGGAAAGCGCATCCGCCGCCACGACATCCCTTCCTTGGGAGCCTCTCAGCCATCCGGCTGATGGCCTTCGGGAAGTGAAGGCCATCATGCGGAACGGTTCGGTCCGGGCCTCCCTCGAGGAGCTCTCGAGAATCCGCGAGAGCGGCTCCTCGGCAACGGCTCGCGGTCTGGCCTCGTTTGCCTCCGGCTTGGTGCTCGCCGGGGAGGGTCGGACGACGGATGCGATTCGGTACTTTGGCGCATCCGAGATCGACTCCACCGAGCTCGGCGGTTATGCATTGTTCGAGACCGCGCGACTTTCCGAGACGACCGACCCCGACGGAGCGTTGCGGGCGTTAGCCAGGCTCACCGAGGAGTACAAGGACACCGTCCGTGACGGACAGGCCCGGCTCGCGATGGCGAAACTGCTGGAGGCTCGTGAGGACGTCGCCGGCGCCATCGCCGTTCTCGAGCCCGCGTCGTCGATACGCGACGACGAGCTCCGGGGGGACGTGCTCTACGCTCTCGGCCGCCTTCATTTCGAGAGCAACCGTCCAGCGGATGCCGTCGAAGTCCTCGAGAGACTGTACTACGGGATGCCGACGCACCCCCTTGCATCGACCGCCGTGAGTCTTCTCACGAGCGCCCGTAAAGCACTCCCCGAGCCGAGTCCAGCGCATTATTACCGTCTCGGCCTGAAGCGCGCGGAAACATTTCTGGAGGAGCGCCGTTACTCGGACGCCTTCTCCGCGTTTCGCTCCGTTTTGAACCGCTACCCAGGCGTCGCCGATTCCGATCTCTTGCATCTCCGAATGGGGGTCTGCCAATACCGTCGCCGGCAACTGACGGCGTCCCTGACGGATTTCCGGAAAGTCTCGCGAGAGGACGTTCTTCCTGAGTCGCTCTACTATCAGGCCGAAGTGGCCCGGCGTCTGGGACCGAGCTCCACGCATCTCGAGCTAGTGAATCGCCTCATCGCGAACCATCCGGCGAGTGCATGGACCGAGGAGGCGATTTACTCTCTCGCATCCGATAAAGATACGAGTGGTGAGCTCGAGATCGCTCTAGGCTATTTCACCAAGCTCGTGGAAATGTTTCCGGATGGGAAGCGCTCACTCGATGCGAAGTGGCGGCTCTTCTGGGACGATTTCCGGCGCGGCCGGTTCGAGGAGGCGGGCCTCGGTCTCGAAGAAGCGGCGCGGGAAAAACCAGGTTCGGATATGCTCGCCCGCCTGCTCTATTGGTCGGGCCGATCGTTCCAAGAAGCCGGCCGCGTCGACCACGCCGAGTCCCTTTATCGCCAGGTGCTCCTCGGCTACAAGAACACCTACTACGGGCGACGGGCACTCGAGCGGCTCGGGGAATTGCGCGGCGAGTCCTTCTCGCTCTCGGCGATCGAGTCGGCTCGCAACGGTATCGATCTCCGCGATGCCCTGGCGATAGACCGCATCGCCAAGCAGCAACGGATCGCCCAGCTCGACGCCGTCGGCCTCGAGGACGCGGCCCTCGCCGAGGCTGTGAGCGCCGTTCGAGGTCTCCGAGACGATGCGGCGTTTCTCGCGATGGCTGCCTGGATCCACCACGATCGTGGAAGGAACATGGAGGCGATCCGAACGATTCGGGAAGCGTTTCCTTTTCACGAATCCGCCACCGGAGATCTGTTGCCGCGGCCGATCTGGCTAATGTTCTATCCGCTCGACTACTGGGACGACGTGCAGAAATACTCCAGCCAACACGGGCTCGATCCGTTTCTCGTGGCGGCGCTCATCCGCCAGGAGTCCACGTTCAATCCGCGGGTCCGGTCGCGCGCGGGGGCGCGTGGCCTCATGCAGATCCTGCCGGCCACCGGAAAAGTCCTCGCCCGCCTGGAACGCCGCAAATATGCGCTGGCCGACCTCTACGTCCCCGAGATCAACATTCGGTACGGAACGCGCTATCTGAAGCAGGAGCTCGCCCGATTCGACGAACGGGTGGATTACGCGCTCGCCAGCTACAACGCGGGGCCGAATCGCGTGCGAAGATGGACGGGCATGGACATGACGCTCGACGCCGAGGTCTTCATCGAGGAGATTCCCTTCGACGAGACCCGAAACTACGTCAGGCTGGTTCTCCGGAACGAGATGCTATATCGTCGCCTCTACGGAGGGTCGGACTCCCAGGCCGCTGCCGACGAGTAGTCGGTGAATCGCCGCTCGGGCGGACGGCCCTAAACCCTACGATCGTTCGAGCAGGTGTCGAAGCATTAACCGATGACCGATAAGGTGCAACAGGCGGGAGTGGTACGGGCTTCGCGCAAGGCCGCTCGGTTCACCGAGTCGGTCATCCGAGAGATGACGCGCCTCGCTCAGAAGTACGATGCCATCAACCTGGCTCAGGGGTTTCCCGATTTCAGCGCTCCCGATGCGATCAAGGAAGCCGCGGTGGCCGCCATACGTGCGGACGTCAACCAGTACGCGATTACCTGGGGGGCGAAGCGTTTACGAGATGCCGTATCGGCGCGCTACCACCGAGTCTATGGACTCGAGGTCGACCCCGAGCGACATCTGACGGTTACGTGCGGTTCGACCGAAGCCATGATGTCGGCGATGCTTGCCCTGGTCGATCCCGGCGACGAAGTGATCGTCTTCGAGCCCTTTTACGAGAACTACGGGCCAGATGCCATCCTATCGGGCGCCGTGCCGCGCTACGTGACGCTTCACGAGCCGGATTTTCATATCGATCCCGCCGAGCTCGAGTCCGCTTTCAACGAACGCACCCGCGCAATCATTATTAATACGCCGAACAACCCCACGGGAAAGATCTACTCTCGCGGTGAGCTCGAGGCCATCGCGGCGCAGTGCCAGAAGTGGGGTGTGGTCGCCGTGACCGATGAGATCTACGAGCATATTCTTTACGACGGCGCCCGGCACATTCCCATGGCCACGATCGACGGGATGTCGGACCGAACCGTAACCATCAACAGTTTATCCAAGACCTATTCCCTCACCGGCTGGCGAGTCGGTTGGGCCATCGCCCCGGATACGTTGACCGACGCAATCCGCAAAGTGCATGACTTTCTCACCGTAGGTGCCGCGGCGCCGCTTCAAGAGGCTGCGGCGGTTGCCTTGACGCTTCCCGAAAGTTATTACGAGAGACTCGCGAGCGACTACCAGGCCCGCCGCGATCGGCTCCTTTCGAGCCTGAACGCGGCCGGGTTTCGCTGCTATCGGCCGGAAGGCGCTTATTACATCATGACGGACATATCGAGTTTCGGTTTTTCCGACGACGTGGCTTTTGCCCGCCATCTCGTGGAACGGGTCGGGGTCGCCGCGGTTCCAGGCTCGAGCTTCTACCATCGTCGGGAAGACGGGAAGCAAAAGCTCAGATTTACCTTCTGCAAGCGGAACGAGACTCTCGCTGCTGCGGCAGAAAGGCTCGCGAGGCTTTCGGGCTGACCTTGCTGACCCCTGCCCAACTTCTCCTGCTGACTCTTTCGGCTCAGCCGCGCGCGGCCGAGGCCGCCTACGAGCGCGCCAGGGTCCATCTCGAGACCGGCGACGGCCGGTCGGCCGAAGAATCGGCTCGTGAAGCGCTCGAGCTTTCTCTCCGGTTCGTTCCCGAGGAGGAGATCGAATCACGTCCCGACAAGGGGCTTCTCTTCGAGGAAATGATCCTGGAAGCGCGCCAGCGTTATCGGGACAGGCGCTCTCGATATTTTCGCGTGCTCGGCGACGCGCTATCGGCGCAGGAGAAGTGGCGAGCGGCTCGAAAAGCTTACCGGCGCGCACCGTCGGAGGAGACGCTCCTCTTGATGGCGGATGATCCGGACCTGAGCGTAGAGGAGCGGGTCGAGCTGCTGCTCGATGCCTACTTGACGTCCGGTGCGGAGTCGGCGGCCGTGGAGACGGCTCTTCTGGATACGGGCGCTTTCCGCTCTCGAAACGCTCTCGATGCGAGTGTCGACCGGCGCCGCTTCGTGAAGCTCGCTCCGGAGCTTGGTGAAGTGGAGCTCCTCGAGGGTGCTTTTCCGGAGATATCGGCGGTCACCGACGGGGGAACGCTCGTAACCGGTGAGCTCGCTCGAAGCGGAAGTCTTCTCGTCGTCTACACGCCCGAAGAAAGCTGCGGCCGGTGCAGCGAGGAGCTCGACGCGATTACCCGCCCGGTCGCTTTACTGAGCCGACAGGGGATCCCGATCGAGGTCGTGGCCTTCGTGGACGAAGCCGATCTGCCCGTGGCCCGACGAATCGTGCGTCTTCTCGGAATGCCCGTTGCCGTGGGGAAGCGCGGCTCGCTTCCCGCCGCGTTGGAGTTCCTCGATGGCGGGGAGATCCGGATCGTGGCGCGTGGAGGGCTCTCCCAGATTCGGCTGCCGATGCTGCCCGAAGGGGACCTTCGCCCGCTCGTGGAGAAATGCCTGGGGCTGGTCGCCGAGCCGGGCCTTTCCCGGGAAGAGCGCGAAGCGCGGGGTCAACCGATCGTCACCCTCGAGCGTCAGGTCAACGAATATCGTACGCTATTCGACTGGATTGAACGGGTCGACCGACTCGAGGCCGGCCCGGCGCCTCTCGACGACCTCTACGCCGAGCTCGGCCGGCTTGCCCAGCGCGTAATACGGGGGGCGAGTGGTGGTGAGAGCCGGGCGCTCGGCATCGAGCTTCTCCAGGCTCTGTCGCGGCTAGAGGGCGCCCACGGGGCGAAGAACCGGGCTCTCGAGCTCCTGGGGGAAAGGGTCGCGGACACGCTTCTCGAACGTTCGAAAGTCCTCGACCCGAAGGTCCGACGCACGGCATCCGAGAATGTGGGAGTGTTCTACTCAGCCGTCAAGAGTCCGCGCGTCGCCCTCCAGCGCTCTTATTACACCGACGAGGGTTTGCGCCACTTCAACTTCCTGCTCGAAGACAGTGGGGCCGACCTCGAGCTCGTCTGGGTGGGGGCCGAGGAGGCGCCTCTCGGCGTGGACATCTTGGACGAGGGTCCGGTGTTCCATTTCGCGGGAGAGGCGGACTGCCATGGTCTGAAGCTCGTCGCTGGCGGGGAAGTCCGCTACGAAAGCTGTGAGGCGCGGATCATCGACGGCGTGCTCGTGGAGGGCCGAAACGCGCTCGTCGATGACATCGAGGGGGCCCCCCAATACTACCGTCGAGGCGTTTTGTCGGAACGGGACGAAACGAAGCTCGAGCGCGGTCTGCGGCTGTTCCAAGAGAAAGATTTCGCCGATGCCGCGGAAGCCTTCCGTCGCGCCGTTGGCGAGATCGACGACCAAGCCCCCTACGATGCATCGGATCTCGTTTACGACCGCGCTCGTGCCCTCGAAGAGGGGGGACAGCGTCTCGAAGCGCTCGAGCTCTACCGCAGTCTCGGCGACGTGTCTTATCAATCCGTCGTCGACGAGCGAGCGAACGCGATCGAGACGGGGCATCGTTAGCCCGTTCGCCTCCGCCGTCGTATCCGTCCGGGCGGTGTGGGTCCGCTAACTCATTCTCGAATAAATCCTTCTGCCGACTTCCGCCAGCTTGTCCGGATGAGTCCAGACAGATGGCGCCCACAGTGTATCCTGTTGTTTTGAATGGACTTTAACCCTAGCACTTACACCAGATAGGAGAGAACTCCATCAAGGACAGGTGTAACATTACATAAAATCAATAACTTATGCCGTATCTCTCGTCTGGCACGGCGCTTGCTTTGAAGAAGAGACGTCTACTGAGAGTATCGGCCCAACGCTCGATGGTGCGATTCAGAGCGCATCAAAATGCAGATAGAAGGAGTGACACGTGATGAAGCAGCAGATCATTCGGTTCTTCAGGGAGGAAGACGGACCGACGGCGGTCGAGTATGCGCTCATGCTCGTTATGGTGGCTCTCGCCATTGCCCTTGCTCTCCCGAACATTTCGCAGGCGGTGATCAACATATTCACCGCCATGGCTAACGCCCTGGTGGTTCCATAGAGCAGACATTTCGGAATCGGAACGGGGGATTCCCCCGTTCCTTGTTTCCACTTCCTGAAATCCTCACATTCGTAAACTCACCACACTCTTCTAGCACTCCATGCCGGCCGCATCCCCTAGCGGCCCCGCCTTCTTCTTTCGAGCTTCGTTGGACGGCCGCCCATGGCCGGTGATTCAAGGGTTGCTATACTGCATCGTTCCCCGTGTCGAAACGGGGGCTTCGAAGTGCCTATCTCCCAATGAGCGAGCTCAAACGGCTCCTGCCCTACATCAAGCGTTACCCGACACCGATGCTGCTCGGGATGGGCGCCCTTCTGCTCGCGAAGGCCGCGGCCGTTCTCGCACCTCAAGTCCTTCAACGCACCGTCGACGATCTCACCGTCGAGGTGACGGTTCGGAAGCTCGCCTTCTACGGTGGCCTCATCGTGGGCCTAGCGGTCGTCGAGGGGTTCTTTCGTTTCTGGATGCGGAAGCATCTCATCGGAGTGTCTCGCTGGGTCGAGTTCGATCTGAGGGAAGACTTTTTCGGCCATCTGCAGCGGATGAGCCCCACGTTCTTTCAGAAATGGAGAACCGGGGATCTCATGTCTCGGGCCTCGAACGACATCGGCGCCGTCCGCATGGTGCTCGGACCCGGAATCATGTATCCGGCCGAGACCATCACGATTACCGTCGGTGCCCTCGTCTTCATGCTGGCGATCAGTTGGGAGCTGACTCTCGTCTCGCTCACGCTGATGCCGCTCGTCTCGCTGGCGGTTAAGAAGTTCGGTGCCGTTATCCACAAACGATTCGAGGCGATTCAAGAAAAGATGAGCGACATCTCGACACTCGTCCAGGAGAACGTGTCGGGGATGCGGGTCATAAAAGCTTACACGCAGGAAGCCGACCAGATTTCGCGTTTCGACATTGAGAACGAGGACTTTTTCCGCCGAAACATGAGGCTGGTGAGGCTCTGGGGTGCTTTCTACCCTTTGCTCGCCGCTCTAATCGGGTTCGGTTCCGCGCTCGTTCTCTGGTGGGGCGGGCGCATGGTGGTGCAGGGACGGATGACGCTAGGCGAGCTCGTCGCGTTCTTCGCGTATCTGGCCATGCTGACTTGGCCCATGATCGCCTTTGGCTGGGTCGTCAATATTTATCAGCGGGGCGCGGCCTCGATGAAGCGCATCGTGGCCGTTCTGGACACGGCTCCCGATATCGTAGACGGCCCGGAAGACGTCGCCGGCCCTCTCCGCGGTCGCATCGAGCTCAGGAACGTGTCGTTCCAGTACAACGGTCACCGCGTCCTCGAAGGAGTCGATCTCGTCATCGAGCCGGGTCAAACCGTCGCTTTTGTCGGCCGGACCGGATCGGGCAAGACGACCCTCGCGAGCCTCGTTCCTCGTCTGTACGATGTCTCCGAAGGTGCCGTCCTGATCGATGGACATGACGTAAGGTCTCTCTCGCTCGAGACGGTGCGTCGCGCGGTGG
Organism: Vicinamibacteria bacterium; assembly: GCA_035457705.1. GTDB lineage: Bacteria > Acidobacteriota > Vicinamibacteria > Marinacidobacterales > SMYC01 > DASPGQ01. The sequence goes on along the minus strand of DATIBD010000091.1, from coordinate 97,921 downwards.
GCTTCGTCCCTCAGGAAAGCTTTCTGTTTTCCGAGTCAGTCGCGGACAATATCGCCTTCGGCCGCTCCGACGCTTCGCCGGAAGAGATCGCCAGGGCGTCGACCCGGGCGGGGCTCGACTCCGACATCGCCGAGTTCCCCGACGGCTACCGAACTCTGGTGGGCGAGCGCGGCATTACGCTCTCTGGCGGACAGCGACAAAGAGCGACCATCGCGCGCGCCCTGCTCGTCGATCCGCCGATCTTGATTCTCGATGACGTCCTGTCCGCCGTGGACACGGAGACCGAGGAGCGCATCTTGAGAGAGCTCTCCGAGGTGTTGCGGGAGCGAACGACGCTCCTGGTGTCTCACCGTATCAGTACGGTCAAGAGTGCGGATGTCATCTACGTTCTCGACGCTGGCCGGATCGTGGAAAGCGGACGCCACGACGAGCTCGTCGAGAGGGAGGGCCTCTACGCGAGCCTTCATCGAAAGCAGCTGTTGGAAGAAGAGCTCGAGAGGATTTAGCCGCGTGATGAGAAACTGCAACGCATTTGTGCGAGCGAAGCGAGCCGGCCGGGAGGAAGCGGTCACGCCGAAGCGAAGCGAAGGCGTGGGCCGCGGGAATCCGGCCGTCCTCCCCGAGCGAGGAGCGAGGGGAGCGAACGAGCCGAAGAGGCGAGTGAGCACTAAATAATGTCGTTTCAGGAAGAAGAGGCCCTCGGGAAGGTCTACGACGGCCGCCTCATGCGGCGGCTTTTGACCTACCTGAGGCCCTACAAGCTCCACGTCGTGGTCTCGTTCGTTCTCGTCGTCTCCGCGGCCGCGCTGAAACTGGTCGGTCCGTTCCTAACGAAGGTGGCCATCGACGACTACATCGCGACCGGCGATCTCGCCGGTCTGAACGCGATCGCCGGCCTCTACGTCCTGGCGCTGGTGCTCCAGTTCGCGATCTCCTTCGGCCAGGTCTACATCATGAACCTTGCGGGTTTTCGCGTGATGAAGGATATGCGAGGAGAGATTTTCGGTCATCTCCAGAGCCTTCATCCCGCTTTCTTCGACAAGAACCCGGTGGGACGTCTCGTGACCCGCGTCACCACCGATGTAGACGCCCTGAACGAGCTCTTCACTTCCGGGGTGGTCACGATTTTCGGCGACGTCTTCATGCTTCTCGGCATCATGATCGTGCTCTTGTATCTCGATTGGCGCCTCGCGCTCGTCACCTTCACGGTACTCCCCGCGCTCTTCGCGGTCACGATCATCTTCAAGCGACGGGTGCGCACCGTCTATCGAAAGGTTCGAACTCGTATCGCCGCACTGAACGCGTTCATCCAGGAGAACATCGTGGGGATGCAGGTGGTTCAGCTCTTTTGCCAAGAGGATCGCAAGGGAGCGCAGTACACCGAGCTCAATCGACAACACACCGATGCGAACATCGAGTCGATCCTCCACTACGCGATCTTCTATCCCGTCGTCGAGGTGCTCGGGGCGATCGCGATCGGTCTCGTCATCTGGTACGGCGGTGGTCAGATCCTTCTCGGAACGCTCACTCTGGGAGGCCTCGTCGCGTTCATTCAGTACTCGGAGAGCTTCTATCGGCCCATTAGCGATCTTTCCGAGAAATTCAACATTCTCCAGGGCGCAATGGCTTCTTCGGAGCGGATATTCAAGCTGCTGGACGCCGAGGTCACCGTTTCCTCACCCGAAGGCAGTCCTCGGGCGATCTCGGGGGCGGGAACGCTCGGTTTCGAGGATGTCTGGTTCGCTTACAAGGGCGAGAACTGGGTCCTCCAAGACATCGAGCTCGAGGTGGGTCGAGGAGAGACGGTCGCCATCGTCGGCCATACCGGTGCGGGCAAAACGACCTTGACGAGCCTCCTGCTCAGGTTCTACGACGTTCAACGCGGGAGGGTCGTGGTCGACGGTCTGGACGTTCGCGAGTGGGAACTAACCGCGTTGAGGCGTCGCTTCGGCATCGTGCTTCAGGACGTCCATCTGTTCTCCGGCACGATTGCGTCGAACATACGTCTCGGCGATCATGAGATCACCAACGAAGCCGTTGCCGATGCGGCGGCGGCGGTCAACCTGAACGAGTTCCTCGCGACTCTGCCGCGAGGGCTCGAGACCGAGGTGAGGGAGCGAGGGTCGGCACTCTCATCGGGTCAGAAGCAGCTCGTTTCCTTTGCGCGGGCGCTGGTGCACGACCCGGAGATACTCGTTCTCGACGAAGCGACGTCGAGTGTAGATACCCACACCGAGATCCTCGTCCGGGAGGCCCTCGAGAAGCTGCTGGCAAATCGCACGAGCATCGTGATCGCACATCGTCTTTCGACGATTCAACGGGCCGACCGCATCGTCGTGCTCCACAAGGGCCATATCCGAGAGATCGGAACCCATCAGGAGCTCCTTTCACTGCAAGGCATCTACCATCGGCTGTACCAGCTCCAATACAAGGACCAGGAAATGGCTTCGGCGGTCGTTGAACCGGGACGGGGCGCAAGATAACATGCTCCCATTCCATGGCCGAAGGAAAAGAGGACGGAGTCGACGAGGATCTGAGCTTCGGGCGAACGCTCATCCAATTCTTCGTGGTCCCCGCTTTCGTGGTCGCTATCTGCGTGGGCGTCTTTTTCTTCTTCGCCTGGCTCGTCTCCGACGAGAAGTCGAGTGTCGACTATCTCAACGAGATTCGGGCCGGAAGCGCAAGCCGCCGTTGGCAAGCCGCTTTCGAGCTTTCCAAGATCATCACGCTGGACTCCGAGAGGAGCCGGATGGAGGGTCTGGTCCCCGAGATGATCGATGCGTTCGAGAAGGCGGAGGGCGACGACCCCCGGGTCAGGCACTACCTCGCCCTGTCTCTCGGAAATCTCGGCGATGAGACGGCGACGCCTGTGCTCATCGAGGCCCTGTCGGATGAAGACGCTACGACTCGTCTCTATGCCAGCTGGGCCCTCGGCAATATCGGTGATCGAAGCGCGGTGGGTCCACTCATCGCGCGCGTCAGCGATGATGATGCCGGAGCGAGGAAGATGGCCGTCTACGCGCTCGGCGCCATCGGGGACGAGGCCGCCATCCCCCGTCTCGAGGTGGCTCTGTCGGATCCCGATCGAGATGTCTCCTGGAACGCAGCGATCGCTCTCGCCCAGCTCGACGACCCCTCGGGCGAAGCGCAGTTGCTGGAGATGTTGGATCGCGAGTTCCTCGCCGGCATCGACCACATGGACGACGCTCAGAGGCTTCTGACCATGGAAAGCGCGATCAAAGCGGCGGGGAGACTCGGCGGCCAGCGGCTCACCGAGAGGCTCCGCAGCATCGGGGATTCGGACCCCCACGTGGGAATCAGGAAAGCGGCGATCGATGCGCTCGAGGGTCAGAAAAAACCGACGCCATAAGCGGGGGAGATGAAACGAGTTGAACGGATCCCTTCTCGCCCGTGTCTTGACACTTTTTGAGGTGGGTGACTAGAATGTCCAGATTGACTCGAACCGCTCGATCGGCGGACACGCCAAAACGAAAGCTCCTCGAACTCAGGTATACCTAATGGCCAAGGACGAACAAGAACAAACCGAACAGCTCGAAGAGAAACCCGCCAAGCCCGCAAAGAAGGAGACGAAGGAAGTCACGAGACGACAGTTCAACTGGCTTGCCCTCGCCTGGACATTTTTCGCCGCCTCGACCGCAGCCGGACTCACCGCCATGGGGCGGTTCATGTTCCCCAACGTGTTGACCGAGCCGCCTTCAACTTTCAAGGTGGGCTTCCCCAGCGACTTCGCGGTCGGAGTGGTCGATACGCGGTTCAAGGAGAAGTACCGCGTCTGGGTCGTTCGAAACGAGACCGAGATGTATTCGCTTTTGGCGATTTGCACGCATCTCGGATGCACACCCAACTGGCTCGAGGCCGAGAACAAGTTCAAGTGTCCCTGCCACGGGAGCGGTTTCTACATGAGCGGCATCAACTTCGAAGGGCCCGCGCCGCGTCCGCTGGAGCGTGTCGCCATCAGCCTGGCCGAGGACGGTCAAGTGCTCATCGACGTCGGACGGACCTTCAAGCAGGAAGCTGGACAGTGGAGCGACCCGGCATCCTTCTTGCCAATGGCTTGATCGATCCGAGCAGGAGTTGAATCGGTGCAGAAGGTCATGAACGCTTTTTCGAGCGCATGGAACGCGCTGACGGAATCTCAAGTGTGGAAGTCCATCTTCCGCCACGGGGCCGTCAACAGCAACCGCAATCGGGTCCTGGTGATGATGTCGAACGTGTTCCTGCATCTCCACCCGGTCAAATCGCGAAAGGCAGGCATCAAGCTCCGCTACACCTGGTGTATGGGCGGCATCACCTTCTTTCTGTTCCTGGTTCTCACGTTCACCGGGCTGCTCCTGATGTTCTATTATCGGCCGACGGTCGAGTACGCCTACGCGGACATCATCGATCTGGGCGAGCACGTGCCGCTCGGCGTCATGCGCGAGCTCCACCGGTGGGGTGCCCATGCCATGGTGATCACGGTATGGCTGCACATGTTCCGGGTATTCATGACCGGCTCCTACAAACCGCCCCGTGAGTTCAACTGGGGAGTCGGCGTCATCCTCCTGGTGCTCACGCTCCTCCTGTCGTTCACCGGCTATCTTCTTCCCTGGGACCAGCTCGCCATCTGGGCCATCACGGTGGGATCGAACATGGCGCGGGCGACTCCGCTTGCGGGCACGGAGGGACCCTTGTCGGCCGCTCTCAAGATAGGCGACATCAACATCATCAATTCGGGAAGCGACGCGCGCTTCGTTCTGCTCGGCGCACGAAGCGTGGGGGAGAACACCCTGCTCCGCTTCTACGTGCTTCACTGCGTGGGGCTGCCGCTCGCCGCCGCTTTCCTCATGGCCGTTCATTTCTGGCGTGTCCGCAAAGACGGTGGTATTTCCGGCCCGATGTGAGCTGCTCCTCGCTTCTTTCATGACCGAATCCTGGAACTCGATGGCAGGTTGTTGAGCATATGGAGTCCGTCAAGAATCTAATCAACTGGGTGTCGGGGCCCACGGTGCTCTTCACTTTGGTGACCGTGGGATTCCTCGTTTCCTTGCGCTATCCGAAGATCTGGACAAAGCGAAACGCGGTCATCGGGTTCGGCGCGCTGACGGTGTTCTACGTTCTGAGCATGTTCGATCCGGATTTCTATCTCATCGTGGCGAAGCCCGATAACGTCCCCATCACCCTGGTCTTGTACTTGGTCGGGTTCACCACCTGGTATGCGATGTATCAGGGTGTCGAGAACGACAAGAGGATCGAGAAGGGGGAGCCGGTATTCGAGAAACAGGAGGAAGACAAAGTCTGGGTCTGGCCCGATCTCGTCTACACCGAGATGCTCTGCATGATCATCCTCGGGATCGTTCTCATGGCGTGGTCGATCCTCCTGCCGGCGCCGCTGGAGCAGCCGGCGAATCCGGCGGACTCACCCAATCCTTCGAAGGCGCCCTGGTACTTTCTCGGGCTCCAGGAGATGCTCGTCTACTTCGACCCCTGGCTCGCCGGGGTCGTGTTTCCCACGTTCATCATCATCGGCCTCATGGCCATCCCGTACCTGGATACGAACCCCAAGGGGAACGGTTATTTCACGTTCCGGGAGAGACGGGTCGAGATCGGAATCTTTCTCTACGGCTATCTGGTCCTCTGGATGCTGCTCGTCATCTCGGGAACGTTTCTGCGCGGGCCGAACTGGAACTTTTTTGGCCCCTACGAGTACTGGGACCAGCATCGCGTCGAGCCCCTGCTGAACGTGCACGTCTCGGACTTCTTTTGGGTGAAGTTTCTGAACCGGCCGCTTCCCCAAAACCCGCTCATCCGGGAGTGGCTGGGTGTCCTTCTCGTTCTGTTCTACATCGGCGTGCTTCCCTGGCTTCTGTCGAAACCAAAGGAGAAGTTGCCGGGCTTCCTGCGGTGGGCGAGCCTCAACCACTATCTGGTGAAGATGGGACCCGCACGTTACTACATCGCCGTGGTGCTGTTCCTCTTGATGCTCAGCCTTCCCATCAAGATGTATCTTCGCTGGGCGTTCAACCTGAAGTACATCGTCGCTTTCCCCGAGATCTTCTTCAATATCTAGTCATCGAGTTGTGGAGTAAACCGTGGCGAAACCCGCTCCAGGACATGCGCACGACATTCCGGCGCTCAACGTCCTCTTCGGCATTTCGGCGATTGCGCTCTTCCTGACGACCATCTGGCTCGTCTGGGACGATTACTCCCGCGAATGGAAGCGCTATCAACGCGAGTTCTACGAGCTCGAGCGGCAGACGACGCGCGAACAGATTCAAGAAGCCGAGGGCGGGGTGGACCAGCGCGCGCTCGAGCGAGTCGAGAGCGATCTAGCCGCGGCGACCCAGGAGCTCGAGGCGAGGCAGGCCGATATTCTCGAGCTGGAGGAGCAGTTCGATGCCTTCGACGATCAATGGACGCTCGCCGACATTCGAGAGCGCGAGCTCAAGGCGGTGTACGATTCGAAGAAGTTCTATCACGAGGAACGCGAGAACGCTCCGCTGGGCAAGGGCGTTTCAGACGAAGAGTTGCGCACGCTGGAAGACGAGTTCATCGGCGCTCGCGAAACTCGTCTCGCCATCGAGTACGACCGGACACAGGTGCAGCGGTCGTTGCGCGAGCTTCGAGCCCGGGTGACCGAGCTCAACTCTCAGAAGGAGGCTCTGACCCAGGAAGCAACTCTCCTGCGCCGCAAGCTCGACTCCATCGCCCGGAATTTTCCCAACACGTTCCGAAACCTCCCCGTCGTCGACTTCATCGACCCCAGCATCGAGATTCGGCAGGTGCTGGTTGCGGACGTGACCGAGGAGCTGAACTTCACCCAGGTTCCGCGCATCGACCGATGCCAGACCTGCCACCTGGGAATCGACAACCTCGACTACGCCGACGCACCCCAACCCTTCCGGACGCATCCCGACCTCGATCTCTACGTCGCGCCCGAGTCGAAGCATCCACGAGACAGCTTCGGATGCACGTCCTGCCACGAAGGCCGCGGTCGGGCGACGACGTTCGTGGGCGTCAACCACACGCCGCAGAGCGAGGAGCAACAGCACGAGTGGGAGACCCGTTACGGATGGAAAGAGGACCACTACTGGGACAAACCCATGTATCCGAATGGATTCGCCGAGGCTGGTTGTCTCAAGTGCCACGCGGATCAGGTCCTCCTTCCCGGGGCTGAGAAGTTCAACGAGAGCCGGAATCTCTACGAGACCGCGGGGTGCTGGGGGTGCCACAACACCGCAGGCTTCGAGAACCGGCGCAAAGTCGGGCCCAACCTCGGGCACGTCGTCTCGAAGACGACGCCCGAGTGGGCGGCACGATGGGTGAAGGATCCCAAGAGCTTCAAGAAGTCGACCTACATGCCGCGGTTCTGGAACCTCGACAACAATCTCGATTCCGATACCGGGGTCCGCAACCGGACCGAGGTCGCCGCGATCGTCGCCTACGTATTCGACAAGGCCAAGCCATTGAGCTACTCGCCCGTGCCCGCGGGAGACCCGGATCGTGGCCGTAATCTGATCGAGTCGGTGGGCTGCCTCGGCTGCCATATCACCGACGAGACCGCCTTCGACATTGCCGAGAACGCGGAGAACAAAAGCGTCAACTGGTACCGAACGAAAGGGCCAAGCCTGGCGGGTGTGGGGAGCAAGGTCAAGCGGGAGTTCCTTTTCAACTGGGTGAAGAACCCCCGACATTACTGGGAAGAGACCTTCATGCCTGATCTGAGGCTCACCGATCGAGAGGCGGCCGACATCACTGCCTACCTAATGAGCCTTCGAAACGAGGCCTTCGAACAGCTACCCGTCCCCGAGGTCGACAGCGCGGCGCTCGATGAGATCACGCTCGAGTTTCTCCGCACGGGTCTTCCGCTCCCGCAGGCCGAAGAGCGGATATCCCAGATGTCGACCGAGGAGAAGACGCTCTACTCGGGTGAGAGACTCATCCTTCGCTACGGGTGTTTTGGATGTCACGACATCGAGGGATTCGAGAACGCTCAGAAGATCGGAGTCGACCTCTCCACCTGGGGCTCGAAGATGGTGACCCGGCTCGATTTCGGCTATGTGGATATCGAGCACACCCGAAAAGCCTGGCTGGAGCAGAAGCTTCGTGCTCCACGGATCTACGACGAGGGCAAGGTCAAGAGCCCTCCGGAAAAGCTTCGCATGGGTTATTTCGACTTCACCGAAGAGGAGATCGACGCCATCGTGCGCCGGGTTCTCTCTCAGGTCAGAGAAGAGCTTCCCCGGGTGGCGGTCAAGAACTTGAGCGCCAACGAGGCCTACGGGGCCAGGGCGCGTCGACTCATTCACGAGTATAACTGTCGCGGCTGTCATCTTGTTGACGGCTTCGGGGGTGGTATCTATCAGACGATCGAGGATTCCGGTTTTAGACCCCCTAACCTCAACACCCAGGGCGCCCGGACCCAAGCGGATTGGCTGTTCCAGTTCTTGAAGGCGCCCTCCCAAGTGCGTTTCTGGCTGAATGCACGCATGCCGACATTCCACTTCAGCGATGATGAGGCGAACACTTTGGTGCAGGGATTCATGGCGATGGAGGGTACGCAGCCCTTCGAAACGGCGGAGGAGCAACAACCCGATCCAGAGCTCCTCCGCACGGGGGATGGCCTTCTCGTTCGCCTGCAATGTGAGCGCTGCCATATCGCAGCCGCCGCTGGCACCATGGAGGCCTCTCAGCTCGCGCCGAGCTTCCGGCTTTCCCGTGAGCGTCTCCGCGAGGAGTGGGTCGTGAACTGGATGAGGGATCCCCAGGCGATCACACCCGGCACCCAGATGCCGCAGTTTTGGCCCGTGGACGACGCCGGCAACCGTGTGACGCCGTTACCGGACGTTCTCGGGGGGGATGCCGAGGCGCAGATGCGGGCGGTCGCCGCCTACATAATGCGCTACACGCGCTGAGGAAGAGATATCATTCGGCCGAAATTCGGCCTCAGAACGAGGACAGTCAATGGCAAAGGAAGAAAAAGTCAAATCCCACGTCAGCCACGGAACGGCGTTGGCACTGAGCATCTGGGCCATCGTTCTCGTTTCGACCGTGTTCTTCTTTGTTTACGGTTTGCCCGACCTCGCCTCCGACCGCTCGTCGCAGGATACCTTGTACTACGTGATCCTGGCGATCAGTGGTGTCGCCTACATCATCGTGCAACTCATTCTCGGGACGTTCATCTTCCGTTTTCGTCATCGCGACGACGCGGCCGGAAGTTATTGGCACGACAGCCACAGGTTGGAAGTGGGCTGGACCCTTGGCACCGCCGCCGTCCTCGTCCCCATCGTCGTATCCGGGCTAGTGATCTGGGGTGATGTCAAGGCGTCGACGGACGTTCCTCCCGACGCGGTGGTCATCGAGGCGGTCGGGGCGCAGTTCCAGTGGGACTTTCGCTATCCCGGTCCCGACGGGGCAATCGGGGGGTTTCAACCGGAGTTGTACTCGCTCGAGAATCCTCTGGGCATCGACGAGACCGATCCGGCCTCGGCCGATGACTTCGTCCGCACGAACCAGCTCGTGCTGCCCGTCGATCGGGTGGCGCATGTGAGGCTTCGTTCCAAGGACGTTCAGCATGCGTTCTTTCTTCCCAATTTTCGAGTGAAGCAGGACTTGGTGCCGGGCATGGAGACCTCGGTGACCTTCACCCCGGTGAAGACGGGGGAGTACGAGATCGCATGCGCCGAGCTGTGCGGTCTCGGTCATTACCGGATGCGGGCGTTTCTCACGGTCATGAGCGCGTCAGACTACGACGCCTGGCTCGAGGAGCAGGCCGCCCAGAACTGATACAGCAAAGTTCATTTCGAAGGAGAGATCGCATGAGCGAAGTTCATGACGACCACGGCCATGGCAAGCAGGGTTTCATAAGCACGTACCTCTTCAGCTTCGATCACAAGATGATCGGAAAGCAATACTTGACGCTTGCCATGATGATGGCGCTCGTCGGGGGCATTCTCGCGATGCTCATCCGAGTGCAGCTCGGCTGGCCCGGAACTCAATGGCCCAGTCTCGAGACCTTCTTTCCCACGGGGATGGCTTCCGGGATCATGACTCCGGAGTTCTACGTCATGCTGTTCACGATGCACGGAACCATCATGGTGTTCTTCGTGTTGTCGTTGGCCCCGGTGAGCGGGTTCGGAAACTTCCTCATCCCTCTCCAGATCGGAGCCCGAGACATGGCGTTCCCGTTTCTCAACATGCTCTCGTTCTGGACGGTGCTGCCCGGGGCCATCATCATATTGCTCTCGTTTCTCGTCGAGGGAGGCGCCGCGGCTTCGGGATGGACCGCTTACCCGCCTCTATCCGCGATCCGCTCGGCGATTCCCGGCTCGGGAACGGGGCAGACCCTCTGGATCGTGGGCATGGTCTTCTTCATCGCCTCGTTCACCATGGGCGGTCTCAATTTCGTCGTGACCATCCTGAACCTCCGCTCCAAGGGCATGAAGATGATGAGACTGCCGCTGACCACCTGGGCACAGTTCGTCGTCGGCGTTCTCGGCTTGTTGAGCTTTCCCGCGCTCGCCGCCGGGGCCATCCTTCTCTTGTTCGACCGCGGGCTGGGAACGAGCTTCTTCCTGCCGGCGGGAATCTACATCGGCGACCAGCTCTTCGCTCACGAGGGCGGTACTCCCCTTCTCTGGCAGCATCTGTTCTGGTTCCTCGGCCACCCCGAGGTCTACATCATCATGCTGCCCGCCATGGGGTTCGCCTCGGACATCATCGCGACATTCAGCCGAAGGCCCATCTTCGGTTATCGATCGATGGTCTATGCGATCATTGCCATCGGTATCTTGAGCTTCCTCGTGTGGGGGCACCATATGTTCGTTTCCGGAATGAGCCCCTTTCTGGGAAGCGTCTTCGTCATGACCACCCTCGCGATCGCGATTCCCTCGGCGGTGAAGACATTCAACTGGCTCTCGACGCTATGGAAAGCGAAAATCCGGTTCACGACGCCAATGCTCTTCGCGCTGGGCATCGTGTCGCTCTTCGTGACCGGCGGCCTCACGGGCCTTTTTCTCGGCACGAACGCCACCGACATCCAGCTCCACGACACCTACTTCGTCGTCGCGCACTTTCACTTCATCATGGCGGGAGCCGGTCTCTTCGGCGCTCTGGCGGCGGTGTACTACTGGTTTCCCAAGATGTTCGGCCGTTTCATGAACGAGGGACTGGGTAAGATCCACTTCTGGCTCACATTTCTCGCCTACTACGGGACGTTCTTCCCGATGCATTATCTCGGCATCGCGGGAATGATGCGCCGCATCTACGATCCGAACACTTATGACTATCTCAAGCCGCTGCAACCGGTGAACACTTTCATCACCGTGAGCGCTTTCATTCTGGGCTCCGCGCAGCTCATTTTCGTTGCCAATTACTTCTGGAGCATGGCCAAGGGCAGGAAATGCGCCGAGAACAACCCCTGGGAATCGAACGGGCTCGAATGGTCGGCGCCCTCGCCCCCGGGACATGGCAATTGGGCGGGGGAGATTCCCGAAGTACATCGCTGGCCTTACGATTACAACAATCCCGATGAAGACCGGGAGTTCACACCCCAGTGGCAGCCCGTCCGAGTGAAAGCCAGGGGCTAAGAGGACCTATGCTCTCGTCGACGGTCTCGACCTTATCGGTCGCCCGGCTCTCGTTGTCGGTGCGGGACTATCTCCAGCTCGTGAAGTTGCGCTTGTCGGCGATGGTAGTCGTGTCGGGCGTCGTCGGCTACTGGCTTGCTTCGACGGAGGTCGCTCCCGGCGCTCTCCTCGCTTTTACCATCGGCACGTTTCTCGTCGTTGCCGGGGCGAACGCGTTCAATCAGGTGCTGGAGCGCGGACCGGACGCGAGAATGGAACGCACGAGGAATCGACCCGTGCCCACCGGCCGCATCCCGGTCGGCGAAGCGACGGCGGCCGCCGGCGCGATGTCGGTTGTGGGCATCGCCGCCCTGCTGCTGACGGGCGGGTGGCTGACCGCTCTTCTCGCTCTTCTGGCTCTGGGTACTTACGTTCTGCTGTACACGCCGATGAAACCGCGTACCGCCTGGGCCACCGTTCCCGGTGCCGTGGCCGGAGCGATGCCCACGCTCATGGGGTTCAGCGCGGCGTCAGGGGAGCTCGGCCCGCTGGCCTTCTGCCTCTTCGGAATTCTTTTCATGTGGCAGTTCCCCCATACTTGGGCCATTGCGGCGGTCTATCGAGACGACTACGAACGGGTGGGCTATCGGGCTCTCCCCCAGGGATCGGCGGCTCGATTTCTGACGGTCTCGGCCACGCTCGCGCTCGTCACTTTGAGCCTCGTCCCGCCCGCTCTCGATTTGCTCGGCCGCGTCTATCTCGTGGGAGCTCTGGCGCTCGGAGTTTTGTTTCTTTCGGCAGCCTTTCGCTTCGGCGACGGAACCGAGCGACGGCTCGCAGGGAGCCTTCTGGCGGTTTCGCTGTTCTATTTGCCGGTGATGCTCGCCCTGGCGGCGTTCAACCAGACGTTGTTCTGAGATGGCAGAAACTCTGGCGCAGCCGAACGCGGGTGGCGGAGGTGGACTGGACGTCCTCGAGCCCGGCTACGGCGACGACGGACGCCCGGGAGAGCCTGCGCGCCGCCAGGTCGAGACTGCCAAGCTCGGGCTGTGGATCGCGCTCGGCTCCATCACCATGCTGTTTGCCGCCTTTACCAGCGCCTATCTCGTGCGAAGCTCGGGCAACGACTGGCTGCCTCTCGTCGTACCTTCCATCCTTTACCCGAATAGCCTGTTGCTCATTGCCTCGAGCGTGAGCATGGAGATTGCCCGCCGCCGCTTTTTGAGCTTCTGGCCGGTCTCGTTCCGCAAATGGCTACTCGTAACCGCCGTGCTCGGCGTAATCTTCCTCGCGGGGCAGGTTTCCGCCTGGAAGGCGCTCGCGAAGCAAGGCATCTTCCTCAGGAGCCATCCGCACAGCTCCTTCTTCTACGTCCTGACCGGGTTGCATGGAGTGCATCTGCTCGCGGGAGTCTTGGTGCTCCTCTACGTCCTCGTCCTGGCGACGAGGCGAAGCCTCACGCCGGGCGAGTCGAGCTCACCCGAGCTCGCCGCGACCTACTGGCATTTCGTCGACGTGCTCTGGCTCTACCTTTTCGTCGTGTTGTTCTACCTGTAGGGAGGAAACCCAATGAGTGATACCGGAGCTTCCGCATCAGTCGCTTCGCCATGGACGGGTGGGGTCAGCCCCTTCGACCTCAGCTGGCAGAAGCTCATGATGTGGATCTTCATCGTCACCGACGCGTTGCTCTTTGCCGGGCTTCTGGTGTCCTATGGAGTCATCCGCTCGCAGAGCCCCACCTGGCCGGATCAGACCCTTGCCTTCGACATGAACTTCATCACCTTGATGACGTTCACACTCATAACCAGCAGTGCCACGATGGCCTGCGCCGTCGCCGCGGCCATGGCGGGGAACAAGAAGCACGTGACGCTCTTTTTATGGCTCACCATCCTGGGCGGATTCTCCTTCCTGGGAATGCAGGCCTACGAATGGAGCCACTTCATTCACGAGGGAGCGCGGCTCACGAGCAATCCCTGGGGTGTGCCTCACTTCAGCGCCAGCTTTTTCATCATCACCGGATTCCACGGTATGCACGTCACGACCGGAGTCACCATTCTCCTGATCGTCGCTATCCGCTCCGCACTGGGAAAGTACTCGGCGCAAGGGGTCGAGAACGCCGGGCTTTATTGGCACTTCGTCGACCTCGTTTGGGTCTTCGTCTTTGCCCTCTTTTACCTCGTCTGAGCGAGGGAGGAACCACGCTATGTCGGAACATGCATCGAGCTACAAGAGTTACTGGATTCTCTGGGTGGTGCTCCTCACCGTTACCGTGACGATGATCTTCATCGGAGAGAGCCAGATATCCCAAGTGCCGCAGACGTTGATGCTCCTCGTCGGCTCGGCCATCAAGGCGAGCCTCATCATCTTTTTCTACATGCACCTCCGTTTCGAAAAGGCCGGACTCATGCTGGTCGTGCTCGTGGGGATCTTCGTGACCAGCATCTTGATGTTCGCAATCCCTGCCTACGACGGCGGTAGCAACATCCTGCCGCATCGGTTGTTCCAATGAAAAAAGTGGTCCTGCTCCTCGTCCTGGGTTGCTTCGTCGCCGTCGATACCACGTTCGCGCAATGTGCAATGTGCCGAACCGCGCTCGAGCAGAACGGCGAGCTGGCCGTCGGATTCAACCGCGGCATTCTCTTTCTGTTGAGCATGCCCTATCTCGTCTTCGGTTCGATCGCCGTCGCCTGGTATCGAAGGAGGCGAGTATCGGCCGACCCCGCGTCCTGAGAGGTTCTCACCGCCTCGCTGGGGTTGTCGGGTGGCTGCTCGCCTACACCGTTGTCGTCATCCTCTGGGGCGCTTTCGTACGTGCCACCGGCTCTGGCGCCGGGTGCGGGAGCCACTGGCCGCTCTGTAACGGTGAGGTCGTCCCGCGAGAGCCGCGTTTGGACACCCTTATCGAGCTCGGCCATCGGATCACGAGCGCGCTCCTCGGCCTCTTCGTGCTCGGTGTCGTGGTCGCCGTCTTTCGCCGCTTTCCGTCAGGACACCCCGCCCGAGAGGCAACTGGCGCGTCGTTGTTTTTCGTCATCACCGAGGCGCTGATCGGAGCCGGGCTCGTCCGCTTCGAGTGGGTCGGGGCGAACGACTCGGAAGCGCGTGTCTATATGATGGCCCTTCATCTGACGAACACCTTTTTGTTGCTCGCCGCGATTACGATGACCGCCTGGTGGATCGGAGGAAAGCGCGCTCTGCCCCAGAGCCTTTCGAGGATAGCACTCTTGAGTGCGGCGCCCGTCGCCGTGCTGGTCGTCGGCGCGAGCGGTGCGGTGACCGCGCTCGGAGATACGCTGCTGCTCCAAGCGGGACTTACTCCCGACGAATCTCCGGTGCTCGCGGGCCTGGTTAGGGCTCGCTCCTATCATCCCGTTCTGGCCATCGCGGGCTTCTTCGTCGTTGTGGTCGTCGTCCGGCTGGTTGGGTCGAGCCGCTATGGCCGTCTCGCGGTGGGAGTTTTTGCCCTGCAGCTCGCCCTGGGCGCGGTCAACGTACAGCTGATGGCGCCCGTTTGGATGCAGCTCCTGCACCTCGGCGCCTCGAACGTACTGTGGATACTCCTCGTTCTGTTCGTTGTGGAGGCGGTGAGCGCCGGAGACGTAGAAATTCGAGGGTATGAGTTGTGAGCCCCGGAGGCGAATAATTTTCAGAGGCAGTACCAAGCGAAAAGAAACGAGCCCTTGCCGGAGAGGACAAGGGCTCGCGAAAACCTTCTGCTGGCTCGATTCTACCCGGCGGTGAACGAAAAGTTCGCCTCGGCCGTGCCCTTCTCGGTGACCGTGACGTTCATCTCCTTGGTCCCGAACCGCTCGTGCCAGGCCTCGACCACGTAGTCTCCCGGTGGGACGTTCGCGAGCGAGAAGCTGCCGTCGGGACCAGTAACGGCGTGATACGGATGGTCCACCACGCCGGCATAGCTGTTCATCCACTTGTGCACGTCGCACTTGAAGGGGACCATGACCTCGACGTTGTCGAATACCTTGTCGGTCTTCAGTCCCTTGACCGGTTGGCCGATGTTGAACTCCTTGTTGTTCTTCGGCATCGCATGGATGTTGTGGAGCGTCTCGTCGCTGTTTACGACCTGGAGGGTTTGGCCGACCTGGATCCCGATGACGTGAGGCACGTAGGTGCAACCATGCTGGTCGAGCACTACCGGCTCGCTGGGTGGGGGAAAGTGCCGTCCCTCGAGACCACTCTTGATGCGAACGAAGACGTTGGCCAGACCGCCGCCGTCCCCTACCACGACGAACTCAGTCTTCACCGGCTCCGAGTGGAGTCGTGCACAATTGGGGTCGGCGGCCATCTGAATCGTTTCTCCAGCCGGCGGATCGCCTTCGAACATGACGCTCCCGCGGATGGTTCCTGCCGTCGTCGGGTCCACCGGTGGAGCCTTAGGCGCCGGCGCTGCTGCGGTGGACGTGCTTTCGGAAGCCCCTCCCCCACCGCCACAAGCTGCGGCGAGGACCGTTAGTGCTAGAGGGGCTATCAACAATGACTTCTTCATTCGGGTTCCTCCGATTTGTCGTTTACCTCGGCTGGGGGACCAGTTTGCGCTCGGTCCAAGCCAGCCCTGTTCGGCGCTCAAACTCACTACTCTATACCTCGGTTGGAGTCCTGCGCAAGCCGCGTTGACCCCGCTCTCTTCGGTGCGGTCTCGCCTGGCAGGAGCTGCCGCATGAGACTCGACTCCCTGCGGTAGAAGCCTGCGGTGTGAAATGAGTCCCGCAGTCGAAATCGATGGTAGTCGAGGTGATGGCAGAGCTCGTGCAGCAAGGTGCGGAGAAACGTCTTGAATTTCACGACATGAGCCCGTCGCGCCGTGCGCATCCACAAGGAGATTTTGTAAAGGCCCGGTGAGCCCGCTTCGTACAAGCCGTGCAACTCACCCGTGCGCCAGGACGGGCGGCGCTCCATCACGCCCACCTCGAGCGCCGGCACTCCAAAGGCTTCGGTGAGTCCATCACAAAGAGCCTGGGCCCATCGTTCGGTCGCGAGCCGATCCCCCGTCGCCAGGACCAACGCGAGGCTGGCACTGCGCTCGCGGTGGATCGCGGGACGATAGAGGGGTACCGACACGATTCGATCGCTCTCATCGTAGATTTTCTTCTGAGATGGCGTGAGTTTCTGGTAATAGGCGAAGCGCAATCAGGTCTCGGGCTCGCACTCGAGCGACTGGCGTCCGGCGAAACCCGCCTCGAGCTCGTGCCAATGGCCCACCTCTTCCTCCCCGAGTTTCCAGCAGAGGTAGACTTCGCGGCCCTCCCAGATCGTGGGGAAATCCACGAGACCCGATTCGATGTCCTTTAGGTGACAGCCCTCCGCGCAGATGTCTTGCACGACGCATTGCAGGCGCGTCAGCAAGGTGAGATAGAAAGGCGGCACGGGAACGCCGCCGCGCAGAGCGATCTCCTGGGACTTGGGGTTGTTCGCCCCAATCAAGCGAAGCTTGTGTTGAACCGATCGAAGCTCGGTCAGCTTCTCGCTCAGAAAGGGTATAAGCTCGTTCGCTTCCTGCACTGTGAAGAAGCGTTCCTGCACGATCCGTAGTGTAGCGAAAATAAATGCGGTCGACAAACCATCCCCCGATCCGTCTTTCCGGAGACTCGAGCCCATTCGAGGGTGGATTTGGTGCGAGCTGCCGGATTGACCGGAATCTTGTTCATCACCCTGCTATCGGGAGTCGAGAAGACCTCATCGCGCGGTGTGCTAGACTACGCGCAGACTCGGCTCACTGGTGGGTTGCGAGAGCCTGGGTGCTGGAAAAGTTTGGTCGCATTCATCCGGTTTGGGCTACATGGAGACGGCTTCATATGACGCGAGGTAGACGACCTTCGAAATCGACCAGGGTTCTCGCCGCATCGGCGCTTTTGTGCTGCGCGACGGCGCTTGGCCAGGAGCGGACCAAACAGGAGGAGGGACGATTCCAATTCCGGGCCACCGTCGAGGCGGTCAACCTCAACGTCGTGGTGACGGACAAGAAGGGGCGTTTCATCCCTTCTCTCGAGGCGGGCGATTTCGAGGTGCTCGAGGACGGGACTCTCCAGCAGATCGAGTTCTTTACCGCCGAGGTCACGCCGGTGACTCTCTTGCTCCTTCTCGACGCCTCGACGAGTATTCGGCCGAGCGTAGACGGGGTGAAGGAAGCCGCCGCCAACTTTGTAGGCAAGCTCTGGGATGGAGACCAGGCGATCATCGCCGATTTCAACGAACGAATTCGATTCAGCACACATTTCTCCAGTGATGTGGACAGGCTCGTGGCGACGATTCAGTCGCTCTACCCCTCGGGCTGGACCGCGCTCTACGACTCGATTCTCTTGTCGATAGACAAGGTCTCGCAAGCGTCGGGCCGGAAGGCCCTTTTGGTGTTTACCGATGGAGACGACTCACGCTCCGTGGGACAGGGCAGCGAATCGTCTTCCCAGGATGCCATCGAAGGAGCGAAGTTCTCGGAAGTTACGATCTATTCCGTCGGGTTCGAGGGACGGCGAACTTCGGGCTCCCAGGGAGTGAACAAGGGGTTTCTCAAGAAGCTCTCCGAGGAAACCGGTGGCGCGTCCTTCTTCCCCAACAGTATTGGAGAGCTCAACGAGGACTTCGATCAGATTCAGAACGAGCTGCACAGCCAATACCGGATGGCCTACGTCCCGACCCGGGAGCAGCGAGACGGCGCATGGCGAACGATCGAGTTGCGCATCAAGGGTCGCGATGACCTCGTCGTTCGCACTCGACGTGGCTACTACGCGGTCCCGATAAATCCAAGCATATAGAAGAAACTAGCGAAACGGAATTGCCAAGTAGCCGTCGGCGAGCCGGTTAGTCACCTCATCCGCGTCGAGAGAACGGGCGCGTCGGTAGTCCCATTCGGCTGCCCGTCTGGCACCGAGTGCGTCGGAGACCATGCCTCGCCGAAGGAACAGAGGAGCCTTGATCCAGGCGGGAACGTTGGGCGTCTCGAACGCGAGGTCGAGCTGGCTTGCCGCCTCCTCGTAGCTTTTGGCGAACAGGAGGCTCTCGGCAAGCTTCAGGCGAACGAATGCCGGCTGGACGAGCTCGATATTGGTCTCCCGGGCCAAGGTCGCCTCGAAGGCGGCGCGTGCGGCGGAGTAGTCTTTGCGGAGCATGTGAACGCTGCCCCGTTCCAGGACGAGAAAAGGATTACGCGGAAAGCTTTTTTCTAACTCCCGCAACAACGCCAGGGCTTTGCCGAACCTCTTCTCCCTCTGCTCGATCACCGAGAGTGAGAGCAGAGCCGCCCACCGCGTCCTGTTCCCGTCTCGCCGAGCCCGTTCGACGAGCTCGAGGCCTTTCTCCTTAGAGCCCCGTATGCCAAACAGGAAACCGACGACCTTCAGTCCGCGCGGCAGGGTAGCAATCGTGTACTCGAACACCCCCGGCAGGAGGCAAGCGTCGGCGTTGTTGGGCTCGAGCTCGAGGAGTCGGTCGTGAAAGTCTCTCGCGCGCTTGCCAGTACGGAATGCTCGATAGTAGCTGTGCTCGATCGCGGCCTCGTAGGCGCTCGCGATCCCTTCGACCGCACCTCGAAAGAACAATGCCTCGGCATCATCCGGGTCCTTGGCGAGCAGGCGATCCGCGCGCGCCACCGACTGGGACACGAGCCCCTTGAACTGGTGATCGAGCTCCTCGTCGGGCGCTTGGTTGCGGGTCTTGGACCAATACTGCCCAGAGCGGAACGTGGCTCCTCCCATTCCTCCCCGTCGGGCGAGCTCTTCGAGCCACAGGGCCGTTGCTTCGTAATAGGGTCCCGCAGGTGACTCCGGAGCGAGCCGCGAAAGCTCGGCGAATGTCTTGCGGGCCGAGGCGAGCTCCATGTTGTAGAGGTGCTCGCGACCGCTCTCTTCGAGCTCAAGGGGAGACACGGCGAGCACCAGGGCGAGGATCACCATGACACGGTCGAATGTAGCAGAAAAATCCGCGTGTTAGAATCGCCCGGTGGCGGAGCACCGAGTCGTTTCGACGCGCCAAGTCTTTCGCGGCCGCCTGCTGGACGTCCACGTCGACCGTGTCCTCGAACCGTCGGGACGAGAGGTCGAACGTGAGATCATTCGCCACCCTGGCGCCGCGGTGATTCTCGCGTTGACGGCGGAGCGTAACGTCTTGTTCGTTCGACAGTATCGTCACGCGGTAGCGGAGACCCTGATCGAAGTCCCGGCGGGAACCCTAGACCCGGGCGAGAGCCCCGAGGAGACGGCGCGGCGTGAGCTCGTGGAGGAGACCGGGTTCTACCCCCGCCATCTGGAGAAGCTCGCAGACTTTTACCCCTCGCCCGGCGTGCTCGAGGAAAGAATGCACCTCTACTTTGCGACAGACCTCGAGCGTCGGTCTCCACTGCCCGACGAGGACGAGAGTCTCGAGATCTTGGAGATTCCTCTCGATGAAGCGCTCGCTCTGAAGGTAGGTGCCGACGTTCGCGATGCGAAGACGATTCTTGCTCTGTTCTTCTTGCGAATGCGAACGTCTTGAAGTCCGTCGCCTCGGGGGCTCTTGGGGGAATCGGTCTCGCCGTCGCCCTTGCCCTGCGCGACACCCTTCGGGTTCCCGTCATCGAGGACGGAGCCTGGCTGCTCAGTTCTCTCCCGGAATCAGGCTGGCTCCTGCTCGTGGCGCTGCTGGGAGGGGTAGGGATGTTTTTCGGACGTCGTCGTCTGGAGCACTTCGTGACTCCCTTCGTTTGGGCCGGGCTCGCGGGTGCCATCTTCGTTCCTGGCGTATATCGTGCGTTCCCGTTCCTGGCATCGTTTTCGGGTCGATTTCTCGATCTCGTGCTTGTCGTCTGTGGCCTCGTCGCGCTGAGTCGAGCGCGCTGGGTTCGCAATCTCAAGCTGGCGGCGACGACGGCAGGCGTCATCGGCTTCGTGCTGTACGTCGCCCTCGGACTCAAGATTTCTCACGAAGTTGGCCTGTCGGGAGACGAGCCGCATTATCTGCTCCTCGCCTTCAGCGTCCTTCACGACGGCGACCTGAAAGTTCAGAACAACTATGCGGCGGAGGACTTCCGAAGCTTTTATCGCGGCAAAATGGGGCCGCATCTAGCCGCGAACACGCCTTACTCCGTTCATGGTATCGGCCTGCCCCTTCTGCTCCTGCCCGGCTTTGCCCTGCTCGGACTTTCGGGCGTTTTGCTGACGGAGGCTTTGCTGGCCGCTTTCCTTCTCTACACCGTACATCGGCTGGCTTTTCGACTAACGGGGGATGGCACCGCCTCCCTCGTGGCTGTGGCCGGTCTGGGCTTCACGGCACCAGGAGCTTTTCTCGCGGTTTCGGCCTATCCCGAGCTTCCCGCAGCCGCTGTCGTCGCTCTCGTCGCACTCCGCCTGACCGAGCTCGAGCCACCGAGACCGTGGGCGGTCTGGGGCTGGACCATTCTCGTGGGCTCGCTTCTTTTCCTGCACGTGAAGTTCCTGCTTCTCGCGCTTTCACTTTGGGGCGCACTCGGGATTCGCTTTCGCCGAAGATCGCTGGCGTTGGGAGCGCTGCTTTGCCTCGGGACACTCGTCGCATTCTCGTTCGCGATGCACGGCAGCCTCGACCCTGCCGCATCCTACGGTCGTCGGCGTGTCTTCCTGAGTGCCATCCCCCTCGGCGTCTCCGGACTCTTGTTCGATCAGGAATTTGGCCTCCTCCCGAATTCCCCCTTCTACCTGCTGGGGTTCGCGGCGTTGGCCCCAGTCTGGAGAAGCCACGCGCTCGTCGCGCGATTGACCTGTCTCGTGCTCGTTTCGGTCCTCCTACCGGGAGCGGCCCATCCCCTTTGGTCCGGAGGAAACTCACCGCCCGCGCGCTTTCTCTTTCCCGCTCTTCCCCTGCTCGCCGTCTCCGCCGGCGCGCTCGTCTCGTCGAGAGGTGGCTTCGCGCGGTGGGCACCTGGTCTTCTCGCAATCAGCCTAGGGCTGGCGGGCGCGATGGCTCTGCTAACCCCGCAGCCGCTGTTTCTCAACGCGCGGGACGGGACGAGTGCCGTCTACGAGGCGCTCTCGAGCTCTTGGGATCTGACGGACTATCTCCCCTCGCTCGTACGGGCGGACATCGCCTCCATCGTTTGGTCCGTAGTTCTCTCGCTCTTCCTAGCGTTCTGTTTCACAGGCTGGAGCGAGCGGACAGTCGGTCGCATTCCGCTTCCTGTTCTCGTTCTCGTCTTCGCCGGAATCCAGGACGCCGTCTTGCAGTCGAGGCGATCCGCCCTCGCCCCGGCTTGGGCTTCCACTGTGTTTCATGAGCTTGCCCGGCGAGAGTACGAGCGATTCCTCGCCCTGCCGTCACGTGAAAGGCTAACCGCCGCCGACGTCATGGAACGAGTGGCTCTCCCTCTCGAGGCGGTTGGCCGCGACGGCGACGCGGATCATTGGTGGAGTCGCAGCTATGCGCTTCCTGCCGGCGCCTTCCAGATCGAGGGCATTCGTCCCGAGGGCGCGGCCTTCGCGAACGGCGAGGGCATCTTTTCGAAGGGCTCGGTCAGCTTCCGGACCGACGTGGGCCTGGGACAGTTCCGGCTTCGGGCCCGCACTCTTCTCGCCCCGCCTCGCGTTCGTCTCACCGAGGTCCAACCGAACCGGCTGGTCGCGCTTCGAAGCATCGCCCTCGAGGACGGTTCGCGGCTGCACGGACTCGACGACAATTCCTACCTGGACCCGGCGGGGTTCTGGGTCCGGAAGGACCGGGAGGCAGCTTTCGCTCTCGAGCCCGAAAGAGATGACAGTACCTTCGTTGTCGTCAACGGTCCGATCGAGAACTGGGTCACGATCTCGAGCCGCTTAGGCGTGACGCGCTTCCGTCTTCCCCCCGCCGGGGAGAAGAGCCTCAGGTTGTCGAAGGGCGTCTTTACCGTAGCCACGAGGGCGGGGTTTCGCCCGGTGGATTTCGTGAGCACGAGTAACGACCAGCGGGAGCTCTCCGTTCTTCTCGTGGCACGCCCTGCCTTTGACTTGCGCCGATAACGTTCCGATAATAATTCTATAGAAAGTGTCCCTGCACGAGGATAGCTCGATGCCGTCTCGATTCGGGCGGCGCGAGTTTTCTGTCTTGATTACGGTGTCATCGAATCATCATTTCTTTTCTGGACCTTCGCCGAGACTCTTCGCCCACCGGGGAGCGAGTGCGATCGCGCCCGAGAACACCATCGAGGCGTTCCGCATCGCGAAAGAGCACGGGATCTCTTACCTCGAGCTCGACGTCCACGTGAGCGCGGACGGACAACTCGTGGTGATTCACGATCCGTCGGTGTCGCGGACCACGGGACGGCGAGGCCGGGTCGAGAACATGCTCTACGGTGAGATTCGCACCCTCGATGCGGGCTTCACCTTCACTCCCGATCACGGCCGGACGTTCCCCTTCCGCGGTCGCGGCCTCACGATTCCGACGCTCGACACCGTGCTCGAGACCTTCCAGGAGATGCGGCTCACCATCGAGATAAAACGCACCCGGAACAAAGTGTGCGAAATCCTGAGGGAAGGGCTCCGGCAGCATGGTGCGGAGGAACGAGTCGTCGTCGCGTCGCACGAGCACCACACGCTCGCTAGGTTTCGCGAGCTTTCGCCCCAGGTGGCGACCGGCTTCAGCAAGAACGAGGTCCGAGAGTTCCTCGGGCGCTTGCGCGCCGGGGAGCTCGCCGGTTATCGTCCTCCGGGAATGGCGTTTCAGGTGCCCGAGTACAAAGGTCTTCGGCGCGTTGTCTCTCGCCGGGTCATCGAGGCGATCCACCGCTTCGGGGTCGAGGTGCACGTCTGGACCGTCAACGAGCCAATCCATATCGCGCGTCTGCTCGACTGGGGCGTCGACGGCATCATGACGGACGACCCGGTCCGGGCCCTTCAGAGCGTGGCCGCGCTGTCAGGACTCGGCAATGGCCCCGGAGGCTCGGTGCATGCGACTTGAAGTCGCTGTGTCGATCGCCTTGGCAGCGGGTTCCGCTTGCGAGGTGAATCCGGGTCCCCAAGTAGACACACCGGTTCCCGCTTTCGAGCTCGCGGATCTAGAGGGCAAGACGCATTCTCTTGGAGACCTCCGTGGCCAAGTCGTCGTACTGAACTTCTGGGCGACCTGGTGTCCTCCCTGCGTCGACGAGATGCCCTCACTCGAGAAGCTGCACAAGGCGCTGGGCGCAAGAGGCCTCGCGATCGTGGCCGTTTCTGTGGACGAGCGTTTCGATGACATCGAGGAGTTCGTCGATCGTTACGGGCTGAGCTTCCTCGTGCTCCATGACAACGGCAAGAAGGTGTCACGCAGATACCAAACGTTCAAATATCCCGAGACCTACATCATCGATCGGAACGGTCGATTGAAATCCAAAGTCGTGGGTCCCCGCGACTGGGCCTCGCCCACGGTCATCCGAGACATGGTCGATCTGTTGAGCGACGTTTCCTCCGATTCGGAAGAGGCCCTCACCGAAGGCTGATCGGTGCATATTGGAAGACACATCGTTCAGGAGCTCGTCTATACATTCGGCGAACCGCTGGTGGAACGCTGGGATGTTCCGCTCACGCCACCCGAGATGGACGAGGTCGAGCGCCACCGAAACCTCGGTCGAGCCCACGACGTGAGCCTGGTGATTCAGGAGGCCGACCGCCTGGCGGTCATCCGTAAGCCCGGGTATCCCGAAGGTGCCTATCGCATTCCGTCTGGGGGAATCCATCCGGAGGAGTCCTTCGTGGACGGAGCCATACGCGAAGCGCTAGAGGAGACGGGTCTTACCGTGCGCATCGAGGACTATCTGTTGCAAATCCATGCGAACTTCACCTGTGACGAACGATCGTCGAAATGGACGACTCACGTGATGCTGGCCCGGCGTGAGGAGGGAGAATTGGTGCCGAGAGACTCCGGCGAGATCGAATCGGCGCGTTGGGCGAGCTGGCGCGAACTGATCGAGGACGTGAACCCGCGGCTCGTGGGTTCCGGGCTCGGAGGTCTGGCTTACCGGGCTCGGCTGCACCGACGACTGCAGGAGATCGTGGACTCGGCATAA
Source organism: Vicinamibacteria bacterium (assembly GCA_035457705.1). GTDB lineage: Bacteria > Acidobacteriota > Vicinamibacteria > Marinacidobacterales > SMYC01 > DASPGQ01. Next base: position 73,381 of record DATIBD010000091.1, on the reverse strand, counting down.
TTGATCAATGCCGTGACGGGACCCGCGTCCGCCACAGCTCGGGCTGCCTCGGTGCCTCTGTGGTTAATCCCCGGGTGACATCGGCTGAGTGGCACAGAAGACTCGTAGGTCTGATGCGGAGCCTCGCTAGATATCGAGGTCGTTTTCGACGGGGTCGGTCGCTTCCGGGCCGAAAGCGGCTTCTCGCATCGATTCGGGAAGCTCGCTGGGCGCGAAGGCCTGGACGAGACCCAGTTCCACTTCCTGAATCGCTATGGCGGCGGGTTTCCGTGACCGAGTCGCCACCATGGGGGCGGCACCCTGCATGAGTTGGCGAGCGCGCTGGGCGGCGACGTTGACCCGCAAAAAACTACCGGCTTGTGTCAAATCCAAAGTGACTCCTTGTTCGCGTCGAGATAGGCCAAAACGCCCGCTCGAGCATCCTTCCTTCGAAACTTCCTATTCTAGCACCCGCGGTTGCGAGTTTCGAGTTCGACGAGAGGTGTGTTAAAGTGTCTCGCTTGCGATCAACATCAGCGGAGGTTCCATTGCACGCAGAAGTCGGTCAGAGGATTCGTGAGCTTCGACTGAAAAAAGGGATGCTTCAAGAGGAGCTCGCTCGCAAAGCGGGCCTGTCACCTTCGGCGCTGTCGAACTTCGAGCAAGGCCGAAGGCGGACATCGCTCGACTGGCTCAGGAAGATCAGCAAAGCTCTCGGCGTAAGCGTCTCCGATCTCATTCCCGAGAGTCGTACGAAGAAGCCCTTGGCGGAGAACAAAGAGGAAGAGAAGCTGCTGAGCCATTGGCGAAAGATTGGAAATCCCGATCTACAAGATCAGCTGCTGGAGGTCATCGAGACGTCGGCGACGGGCTCCGCGTCACGCCGGTAGTTCGAATCGGCCCGTTGCCGATGCCCGCGTGCTCGCCGTTGGTGCGACCTGAGGTATGCCGTGAACGCGGCGAAGTGACACAGGACGCCCAGCGCTCCTCGGCTTCCTGCCCGGCTCTCTCACCCGCGAGTCAAGAACCCCTTGGTGAACAAGGATATGAGCTCGGTGGCCAGTTGTTCTTCGGAAAGCGGTCCGTCCACTTTGTACCACTGGTAGACCCAGTTCAGTGCCCCGAGGAGAAAAAAAGTGGCCGCGGTCGGATCGACATCGGCGCGCGCGTCGCCGCTCGCCTGGAGCCGCCTCAAGAGATGCCGCACATAATTGATGTAGTCCTTCTTTCGCTGAAGGATCTTCTCCCGGTAGACCCCGGTGAGGGCGGTTCGCTCGTGGAGAATGATGGTCACCTCGCGCGGTCGATTCAACACCATGTGCACGTGTAGGCGTATCAGTTGTTGGAGATGATGCCGGGGATCGGATACGACTTCGAGAGGTTGAACGACGGTCTCATCCAGCAAGTCGAGGCCATAGTCGGTGATGAGGTAGAGAAGGTGCTCCTTACTCTCCACGAAGTAGTAGAGGCCAGCCTTCGTGATCCCGACTTCGTCGGCGATGTCGCTCATGGATGTGGAGTCGTAGCCCTTGACGCAGAAGAGGTGGGCCGCCTTCTCCAGTATTTGCGCCCGGCGCTGGTTCAATCGGGGCGAGCCGCCGCTCTTGGAGCTCGGAAGCGAACCTTTTTCGGTCACCGGCGGGATTGTGTCAGCTCGGCAGATGCCAGGCAAGTCAGGCAACGGCCTTCCGCCAGCCTGCGCCGCCCTGATATCTTCGTGCAGATAGCGAGGGTCCGCTTACCCGCCGACCCCATGGGCTCGAGGCCGAGCATTGCTCCAGAGAATGCCGTGGGGGGACCGGTAATCGATCGAGCCGCGACGGCTCGGGCTGTTTACGTCGCGGCAATTTTGCGGTGCTCGCTTCGCTCGCGCAGGGTGGGCTGTGCTTTTCATCACCCTGCCAACAGGAGTCGTCGAACGCGACTTCGTTCGGAGGCCAGACGATGAGAATAGAGCGAATCTTGTTGCCGACCGATTTTTCCGAAACGGCCGAACATGCGGCAAAGTTGGCCGCTCGGCTCGCGGTCCAGCACGGCGCTCGGATCGACGTGTTTCACGCGGTAACTCTCGATGCCGACGACCCGATGATGCTGGAAAAGGCGATGGACGAATACCTGCGTGACGTGGGAGAAGACGTCCTGGATGAGCTTTCCAAACGGTCGGAAATCATGCGCCGCCGGGGCATCCCGGTGGAGCTCTCGACGTCTCGGAGCACATCGGCTTCCGATGCCATTCTGGACAAAGTGGACGAGTTGAGATCGGACCTCGTGGTCATGGGAACTCAGGGACGTACGGGCCTCCCCAAGCTCGTGCTGGGAAGCGTGGCGGAGACGGTCGTTCGTCACGCGCCCTGTCACGTGCTTACCGTGGGAAGAGATGCGCGAGTGTCCGACACCGGGGATGGATTCAGACGAATTCTGGTGCCCGTCGATTTCTCGCCCCTTTCCCCGCGCTCCATCGAGGTGGCCCGTTCGTTGCTCGGGTCCGACGGTGATCTGGTCCTGCATCACGTCGTCAGCAACCCGGTCCTTCCCTCGCTCTATGCGGGAAGCTTCGTTCGTATGTTTCAAGTAGATCCCGAGCTGCCCGAGCGGATACGAGAGGAGCTCTCCTCGCTCTACGATGGCCGGGGAGAGCTCGTCGTGACCGAGGGACAGGTCGTCGAGGAGCTCCTCGCGACCGTCGAGAGCCGGGGCGTGGAGTTAATCGTCATCGGGACGAGGGGTCTGAGCGGTCTCGAACACGTACTCGTCGGCAGCGTCACTGAACGCATCGTCCGGCTCGCCAGAATTCCGGTGCTGAGCGTCAAGTAGCCTGCCCGAGCAGGCTGGTGCGAAAGAGCGCCCAGCCTGCCGGCGGTTGGCAAGGCTTCTGCCGCGAGATCGGCTCGACATCGAGCTCAGGAATCGACGAGCAAACGCACCAAGTCGGTCTCGGTAAGGATTCCGAGCAGTTTGCCTTCCCGTACGACGGGAAGACAACCGATCTTGTGCTCGAGCATCTTCTTGGCCGCGTTCTTGACCGTCTCGTCAGGGCCGACGGTGACGACTTCGTCGGTCATCACTTCCTTTACGACAACCGTTCCCAAGAACTCCTTGCGCGCCTTCTCGCCGAACCCCATCGCATTCGAAAGGCCGGCCTGGAATAAATCACGCTGGGTCACGATTCCGACGAGACGTCCTTTCTCGACCACGGGAAGATGTCGAATGCGCTTCATCTTTATGAGATCGTCCACGACGCTCAACTCGTCGTTGCGCTCGACCGTCGCCACGTCCGTGGTCATGAGCTCTTCCACTCTCATCAGGTCCTCCTCACGGCGCCGACGTCGGCGCCCCGTTGCTGGCCACGGAAATCAACGCACAATGAGAACCGGACACGGGGCGGAACGCACCATCTTGTGGCAGACTGAGCCAAGCCAGCCGAGTGCTGCTTCCGCGTGACCGCCCGCACCCATGACGAGCAGGTCGGTGTCTCGCACCAAGCCGGCCAAGATAGCGTAGGGGCGGCCCACCGTGGTGCTGATCTCGACGTCGACATCCGTCGAATCGGACAACAGTTGCTCGAGCGCCTTTCGTCTCTCTTCCGTTAGCCTCGTCGTCAAGCGCGCGAGCTCTTCCGCTCCGAGCTGCTCGACGGTGCGATAGTTCAAGACCACGTCGGGAACCGGAAGGACGTGGGCGGCCACCAGGCTGACCGCGAAGTGACGGGCGAGAAACAGCCCGTGACGCACCACCTCGCTCGATTCGGCTCCCAGGTCGACGGCCATCACCACCCTCGTTGGCCGCTCCGGCGGCTCCGCCGAGGCCTGGGAGATCGTCATGAGGGGCACACGGACCCGGTGCAGTACCTTCTCGGTGACCGAGCCCAGCAGGAGACGCTGAAACCCGCCGAAACCATGAGTCCCCATGACCAACAACTGCACCGGGGTTTCTCGGGTCGCGTTCACCACGACCTGGTCGGGCACACCTTCCCTTATTTCGATTTCCACCCCCGACAGGTCCAGCTCCCGCTGCCACTCGTGAAGCATCTCGTCGGCTCGCTGGCGGAGCTCGCGCAAGATGTCCGGTATGTTGACGAGGTTTCCCGCCGACGTCATCCTCGAGTCGATGATGTGCAAGAGTGTCACGCTCGCCTCGAGCTCCTTCGACAAGCTCAGCGTCCACTCCAGTGCACGGCGAGAGATGTCGGAGAAATCCACGGGGCAGAGTAGCCGACGATATTTGGACGACGAAGTCGAGTCAGTCTCAGTCATGAGCCAGCTCCCAGGGAACGAATCCGGGTGCCGCAGCCGTGCGCATTCGCGGGAAAACCCGAAACCGGTGAGCATTGGCGAAAAGGCAGCGTTCTCACGCGAAACCCACGTCGTCTGATCACCGGGGGCAAGGTGTACACTCAGCTCGAAGTCTCCTCGAAAATCTCGCGCTCCAGCGCTTCACGACGCTCGTCCCCGAGCGCCATGGCGGTCGCGAGCTTGTCGAGCCACGCTCTTTCTAGCTGCGAGATCTCACGGTCGGCCAGGACGACCAACGCGGCGAATCGGTAGACGAGCTCGCGGTCCTCGACCGTGGTGACCATGTCCGAAAGCTCGCTCAGACCCGGCGGAATCACCATGTCCTTCTGGATGCGACGCACCTGTTCGGCGGAGAGGCCCGATTCGTCCAGGCGGCTCTCGATGGCTCGACGCTCGTCGGCGTGAATCTCACCGTCCGCAAGGGCTGAAGCGGCCATCACGCGGACGATGGCAAACAGCAGCTCCTTCGAGAGGGCCTGATCCGCCGACTCCGGGTCGGAGTCGGCCGCCCGAGCAACGGGGAGGGGCGGAACCGGCGGAATGGGCAGAGGGGGCGGAGGAACGTTCGACGGCGTGGTGGTTTCGCGCATCTTCTCGGCGGCGAGAGCACCGGCTACCAAGGCACCGCCGAGCAATAGGATGTTCTTCCCGCCGACGGCCCTTACGAACGGTCTCGCGTTGAACCCGGTTGATTTCCCGATGAGATCCGACACCATCCGGTCGAGAAACGCCATAAGTCGATATTGTAGTACCGACGAGCTCAGGAGGCCACGCCCTGCGAGCGGGATTCGTGCTCTTCTTCGCAAGCTCGTTTCGTGGCGGGTGAAGAGGGAGGTCGGTCTCTGATTCTAAGCAGCCGACGGATCCAAGCCAAAAGGCTCCCCGCCCCCAATGGCGCGGCGAGGACGAGAAAGAAGAACGCGGGCATTACGAACCGAGGCATCGTTCCCGATGGAAAATTCTGGACGTAGGCGAAGGGAATGAGGTGGCCGAGGTAGGCGACGGGAAGCACAGGCCGACTGCGAAACGCCACGGCCAGCCCGAGAACACCACAACCCACGGTGATGGCACTCATCAGCGGGAAGTGCCGCAGGCCGTTCGAGAAGGTGCGAAGGGGAAGGAATGTCAATCCTGCCACCGTTCCCTTCGCAATCTCGGAAATGCGCCCGAAGCCGGTGAAGTAGCGCACCCACGAAACCGGACCCTGCCCCCGGTCGAGCCCCTCGGCACGCAGCCAGAACTCCGTGTGAAAACTGATGCTGTAAAAGGGGTCCCCGTGAGCCAGCGTGTTGGAAAGGAGAAACGGTCCGACGAGGACGAGGACGATACTGGTGACGACCCCCGCGTAGAACCTCCGCTCGTTCCGCCGAAGTTGGAGAAAGCGCAGGGCGACGAGCGGGATGACGACCGACAAGGCACTCAGGCGAATGAGGCAGAGAAGGCCGGCGAGGACACCGGTTCCCGCCGGCGCGAGCGCACGGCTCCCTCCCGAAAGAAACGTCCAGCCGACGAAAGCGACCAGGAAGAAACCATACGCGCTCATCCGATAGCCGGTAGCTGATTCGAGAACGAGCCATTCGTGGATCGCTACCGGCACCAGCAGTGCGGCGGACCAGCGGACTCCGAACAGCTTGGATGAGATCGCCGCGAGGAGCAAGAGCGTTGCAATCGAAAAAACGAGGCTTTCGATCAGGATTCCCACCTCGCCTCCCGATAGAGCGACGAACGCTTTGACGAGCGCGACGTAGAACGGCTCTCGGAACGAAGAGCGGTAGAAACCGGGCAGCGTCATCGTCTCTGCGCCGTCGAGATAACTCCTCACGTCGGCACGGTAGGGATCGAGGGGCGCGTTCTCGGGGTTGAAGACCGCGTAAGGAGGCATGAGGGGCAGTAGCCTCTCGTGGACAGCCGCCGCGCGAGCGTCCGATCGGGCGAGCCCGGACCGGGCAAGGAAGGACTCGAATCGGAGGATGCCTCCATAGACGACGACGAGTGCGATCGTCGCGATGGGCAGGGCGCGGCTCCTCGTGAACCGCACGACGTGCCCGAAGGCGATGGCGAGGGCGCCTGACCAGGCGAGAAGCGCCGCGAGGGCCAGGTACGATGTGGTCGGATCGCGACGCGGCGCGTTCGGGCTGCGGACGAAGTACTCGATGGGAAGAAGCTCTACGAAGCCGGGCCGATCCCACGACAGGAGAAGCGTCGCAGGCCCTTCCTTTTGGCGATATCGCAGCGAGAAGGGGAGCTCGCCTCGCGGCAGCTGGATCGTTTCGCTTCCGGCTCCCCGGGCCTGGACGCGCCAGGAGCCGATTATAAGCTCGCAAAAATCATCGCAATAGAGCTCGAAACGGTACTCGCCCGGTTTCGGAATCTGAAGCCACCCGCTGGTTTCGAGAACGATATTCCGTCTCTGCCCGGCCAGACGTCTCAGCTCCCGTCGTTCACCGAGCTGAAGGGACGACGTCTTCACCTCGCGACCATCGTCGAACCGGATCACGAGCTCGAGCGCCGGATTCAGCGCCGCGGTCCAAAAAGAAAGGAGCATCGCCAGCAAGGCAGCGAGGGTGATGGTGACGAGGATGGAGCGTCGCTCCGCTCCGGGAGGCGTCTTTCGGGGCGACGCAAGCAGGGTAGCGAAGGCGACGGCCGCCACTACCCACCAGGGTGAAATGGCGGGCACGTACACCGCTCCCAGGCGAACGTTTTGCGTGCCGAGGACCGCCCAGGCGGTCACGAACGCAGGCAGAAGCCTCATTCGGTCTTCCTCGGCGGATGGCGAAGCACGGGCGAGCTCGTCTCAAGGCGCGGCCGACGGACGGTTATGCTTCTGCTGAATCCGTCGGCGGATCGTGCGGTTTAAGCAGTGGAAGCTGTCGTTGACGAGCACCACTAAACTCCTCAAGCGGTCAGGCGCGCCTCGATAACCGCTTGGTCGCGGCATCGTCGCGGTCGGCATCGCCACGCCATCGGCGAACCGCTCGCTCACGAGCCGAGGAACGATGCTCACCGGCGAATGATATGCTCCACGATCTTCGCTCCGTGGAAGCGCCCGTTCTCGATGAAGATCTGGTTCGTCTGCTTGCCGGCGACGATCCCTCCTGCCAGGTAAACTCCCGCTACGTTCGTCTCACAAGTCTCGGGATCGACCCGCGGCTTTCCCGATCGGTCGTCGACCTCGATGCCGATCGCCTTCAGAAATCCGTAGTCGGGATGATAACCCGTCAGCGCGAGGACGGCGTCGTTCGCGATCTCGTAGACCTTACCGTTCTGGTGCCTGAGACGCAGCTTCTCGGGGAGGATCTCGACTACATCGGTCTCCAGATGGGCTCTGATCTCCCCGCGGTCGATCCGGTTCTGGATGTCGGGCCGTACCCAGTACTTGATGTGGCTGGACAGCTCGGCGCCTCGATGGATCAGAGTGACCGAAACGCCTGAGCGGTAGAGATCGAGCGCCGTCTCGGCAGCCGAGTTGGCGCCGCCTATGACCGCGACGTCGAGCCCGAAATACGGATGGGCTTCGGTGTAATAGTGGGATACCTTGGCGAGGTTCTCTCCTGGAATGTCGAGACGATTGGGATTATCGTAATATCCCATGGCCAGGACGAGCTTTCGCGCCGAAACCGACGCGGGTCGCCCCTCCTGTCCACGTTGATAAGAGGTCTGGAGCTCGAAATGTCCGTTCACCGGCCGGACCGCTTCCACTTTCTCATAGAGCCTCAGACGCAAGCGATAATGTTCCGCGACGCGACGATAGTACTTGAGCGCTTCGAGTCGCGTCGGTTTGTCCCGACCGGTCACGAGTGGCAAGTCCCCGATTTCGAGAAGATCGGGCGTGGTAAAGAAGACCATATTGATGGGGAAACGCCGGATCGCGTCGACCAGGGCCCCCTTCTCGAGGATCACGTAGGAAAGCCCATTCTTGGTGCAGTCGATGGCGACGGCGAGCCCGCTGGGTCCCCCGCCGACGATGGCGACGTCGATCACTCGATCGTCTCGACCCGGACTCGGAGGAGGTCGAACCGCTCCACCGGGCTTGCTCCCTCGGTGGGAAGGGCCTCGATCGCGCGGACCACGTCCATACCTTCGCTCACTCGCCCGAAGGCCGTGTAAGCGTGGTCGAGGTTGGTGGCCACTCCGGTAACGATGAAGAACGATGCCTGCGCGCTCGCCGGATCGTCTCCCCGAGCCATCGAGAGGATTCCGGGAACATGAAGCGTGTCGTTGAACTCGGGATCGAGGAAGGTCACGTACTTCAAGATGCGCTCGGAAGGAGGCTCCCGGCGGGTCTCGAGAAATCCCGTTTGAATCACGAAGCCCGGCTCGATGCGGTGAAACGCGACCCCATCGTAGGCGCCGATCTGGGCGAGACGGAGGAAGTTCCTGACATGATTGGGTGCTTTCTGGGGAAACAACTCGACGGTGATTTCCCCCTTCTCGGTCTCCAAAACCGCTCGATAGCGGGACAGCTGCTCGACGCTCTCGGTTGAGAACGGAGGGATCTCGGGAGGAGGCTTGTCGCGGAGCGTGACCTTCAGGATCTCGATGCGCTCGATGGCGAGCCCGCTTTCGTCGGCAGGCGTTTCGGAGATTCTTTGAGCTACCAGAATGCCTTCGACGACCCGCGCGAACACCGTGAACTGGCCGTCGAGAGTGGGCTGGTCGGTCACTACGATGAAGAACTGGGAGCCCGCGCTGTCGGGCTTTCCCGGAATCTGCACGGCGGAGACGGCTCCCCGGGTATGTTTCTCGTCGCTCAGCTCCCGTGCCAGCAAGCCGAGCCCCCCGGTTCCATATTTGTCTCGGGCGTTCGGGTCCTTGGTTTCTGGGTCGCCTCCTTGAATGATGCCGTACTTGATGACTCGGTGGAACGCGGTGCCATCGTAGACGCCCTCGGCGGCCAGCCTCATGAAATGGGCGACGTGGTTCGGGGCTTTTTCCGGCAGCAGATCGATGACGATCTCTCCCAAGCTCGTCTCCAGGATCGCTTGCTTGGCCGGGCTCGTTGTTCCCTGAATGGCGAGAACCGCGAATACGACGAGAAAAGTCATGGCCTCCTGCGAGACGGTATTATATAAGATGGTACGGCCAAGCCCTCGAAAGGAGAGTTCTTGAGCGAGTTCGAAGCCACTGCCGTACCCCGAATCGAGTTCGAGACCTTCCGGTTGGCGAACGGCCTGAGAGTGATTCTCCACCAGGACCGCAAGCTCCCCGTCGTTCACGTGAACCTCTGGTATCACGTGGGCTCGAAGAACGAGGAGCCCGGCAAGACCGGCTTCGCCCATCTGTTCGAGCATATGATGTTCGAGGGGTCCCGGAACATCAAAGGCTCGTACATCTCTCTGATGGAGCGCGCCGGAGCCAACATTTCTCAAGGAGGCGTCAACGGCACGACGAACTTCGATCGGACGAACTACTTCGAGACCGTTCCCGCCGGTTCGCTGGAGCACATCCTGTGGGCGGAGTCCGACCGAATGGGCTACCTGTTGGATGCCGTCAACCAGGAGAACTTCGACAACCAGCGTGATGTGGTCAAGAACGAGCGGCGTCAGAGCATGGACAACGTTCCCTATGGGACCGCGGTCGAGGTCATATTTCGGAACTTGTTCCCCCAGGGGCATCCCTACTCGTGGCACATCATTGGCAGCATGGAAGACTTGGAAAATGCCACCCTGGACGACGTCCACGATTTCTTCCGTCGCTACTACGTCCCCAACAACTGTGTGCTGACCATAGCGGGCGAGTTCGAGATCGACGAAGCAGAGCGGCTGGTCGAAAGATACTTTTCGCCGTTGCGGCCTGGGCCACCCCTGGGGAAGTCCATCAGACACGAAGTCCAGCTCCCGACTCACCGGCGCATCGTCGTACAAGATCGGGTTCCCCAGGAGCGCCTCTATCTGAGCTGGCCTGCGGTGGCCTATTTCGAGAGGGACGACGCTTCGCTCGACCTTACGTCGACCCTGCTCGCCGACGGCAAGAACTCCCGGTTGTACAAGCGCCTGGTCTATGACGAGCAGGTGGCGTCCGAAGTCAGCGCTTTCAACTACAGCCTCGAGATTGCCGGTCTCGTGGGCATCGTCGCCACGGCTCGCCCCGGGACAAATCTCGACATGATCGAAGAGATGATCGGCGAAGAGGTTCGCCGACTGGCGAAAGAGGGACCTACCGAAGACGAGCTGGCACGTGTCAAGGCGGGACAGGAGTTCGACTTTCTCTCGGGGCTCGAACGTATTGGAGGCTTCGGGGGAAAGGCCGATCGCTTGGCGATGTATCAGACATTTCTGGGGACGCCGGATCGTTTTCAAGAGGACTACGATCGCTACCAGCGTCTGAAGGCGAAAGACATTCGACGCGCGGCCAAGTACTATTTGTTGAAGCCGTCCCTGGTGATCGCCTACGTACCCGAGACGGCGCGTCACGAGGCCCGTACCCAGCCCGATCGCGCCGCGGCGCCACCCCTCAGATCGAGCCCGCCCTTTCGCGTGCCACCCGTCGCCACCCAGATCCTGCCAAACGGCCTGACCCTACACGTCATTGAAAGACGCGAGATTCCCAAAGTCTCACTGGTCCTCCTGATCAAGGCGGGAGCGACGGCAGAGCCTTTCGAAAGGAGCGGCCTAGCGTCCTTCACCGCGGAGATGCTCGAGGAGGGGACGGCGACCCGAACCTCGCTCCAGATCGAGGCCGATCTGGATCGGATGGGAAGCCAGCTTTCGGCGGCCGGGAGCCGCGAATGGAGCGCGGTATCGCTCGACGCCCTGAATCGTCATTTGCCGGCTTCCCTGGATCTCATGGCCGACGTCGTGCTGCATCCGAGCTTTCCTGGTGAAGAGCTCGAGAGACTCAGGAAGCAGAGGCTCGACGGGATTCTTCAGGAGCGCGTGAGTCCGGGTGCCATCGCGGGAAAAGCGGTTCGAAAGTCCCTGTTCGGGAGCCGACACCCATACGGTTGGCCCATCTCGGGAAACGAGCAGTCGGTTCGGGAGCTGACGAGGACCGAGCTCGAGCAGTACTACTTTCGTCACTATGCCCCGACCGCAAGTGACCTGATCGTCGTGGGCGACATCGACGCCGCCGAGGCCGCGAGTCTGGTGGAACGATCTCTTGGAAGCTGGAGCGTAGAGCCTTTCGGAACCGTCGAGATCCCGCCACTCCGGCCGCCGGAGCGGACGACCTACTTCATCGACCGCCCGGGCGCGGCGCAGTCGGAGGTCCGACTCGCGATGCTCGGACCTCCAAGAGACACGAAAGACATCTACGTGCTCGAGGTCTTGAATACAGTGCTCGGGGGCTATTTCTCGGGTCGACTCAACTCGAATCTCAGGGAAGACAAAGGATATACGTACGGGGCCTTTTCTTCGGTGCGCTACGCGCGGCTGAACAGCCTGGTGCTGGGGTCGGCGTCGGTCGAAATCTCGGTGACCCGCGAGGCGACGAGGGAGCTTCTCGCAGAGTTCGACGCCCTCGCCACCTGGCGGCGTCCTCCGACGCGCGAGGAGATCGCTCTCGCGGTCGAGAACCTCGTTCGCGGCTTTGCCCAGCGTTTCGAGACGATCTCCCACGTCGCGAGCGAGATAGCGGAGTTGGTCGGTTTCGAGCGCTCGCCCGACGAGCTGCAGGAATACGCGGATCGAATCGCGGCGGTGACGCTCGAGGATCTCGAGCCTGCGGCGTCGAAGTATCTCGATACCGAGCGAGCCATTTTGGTCGTCGTGGGTGACCGCGAGAGGGGCGCCGGGGCCGTGGCCGAGCTCGAGTTCGGTGTGATGAGGAACCTGGACGTCGATGGCGAGCTCCTCGAGACCGAGTGAGTAACTAGACTAGAGAGATACCGGTTGACAGCCGGCCGGCTTCGCCGTTAATCTCGAACCATCCCCCCCGCCTGAGAATCGGTATGGCCGACAACGAGGTCGATCTCGCCTGCGCCCCTGTGGCGATCTCCGAGGAGAAGTGGGATACTCACGATCTCACCGACGAGCTTCTGACTTTCCTGCGCGAGGCGGGCACACCAGAAGAGCTGCGCTTTCGCGACGCGCGACTCCTTTTCGAGTTTCGCGAGATCCTCCGGACCGTTCCTCCCGACACGCTCAGCGAGGAACAACGCTTCTTCGTCAAGCAGACGATGACCATCATGCGCGAGCACCTGACGAAGCTCAGGGCTCAGGCCGAATGGGCGGTTGCGATGCTCGCGCGCGAAGGCATCCGCTTCGACCGCGGCACCAATCGATTCGAGCGATTGGAGGGATTTGGACGAATGCGGCGACACCGGTTCGCCGACGACGTCCTCGACGCGTACCGCCGCATCGACGCAAAGGGCAACACCCGGGCCGCTCGCGTCAGAATATCGGAAGCCCTGCGGAACTCCTACCCCGATGAGCTCCTCTCCCCGCGCGCCTATTTCCCGATCTGGCAATGCATCGAGGAGCACCTCGCCCGCGGAATCTAGAAGCGACCATTAAGGTCGACTCCGTCCCTACCCGTAGCTCACGATGGGGAAGTAGAGGACGTTCAACGCCACGGTAAAGACGACGTCGAAGATCCTTCCGAACACCACCCAAGCAAGCAGGATTCCCATCATTCCGAAACCCTGTTGGTGGAAAAGAGACATGAAGTTGCGAGCCCGCGATTCGCTCATGAAGATGGTGATGCCCGCGTTTCCATCCAGGGGCGGAACCGGAAGAAGATTGAAGGTGCCCAGTAGCAGGTTGAGAATAAACAGAACGCTTGCGAAGACCGCGATGAGGGAGCCAACCCCCGACGGGTCCACCGCCTCGGTGATGCGCGTGTAGTGCACGCTTGCCGGCGGCTGGAACCACTCGACGGCAAGGCCGATGCGAATGATGAGAGCGCCGATGAGCATGAGCGCGAAGTTCGCCGCGGGACCCGCGAGCGCCATTCTCGCTGCTCGGTGAGGATAACGGTAGGCCCACTCCGGATTGTAGGGTGCGCTCGCCCAACCGATCATCCATCCCCCGAGGAGATAGGAAACCAGCGGCACCACGACCATCCCGAAGGGCTCGCGCTGCACGTGGGGTGTGGGGTTGAGTGTTACTTGATTCGCCGCGGTCGTGTCCCCTCCCCTTCGTGCCACGAGCGCGTGCGCCGCCTCGTGGCAGGTCGTCGAGAACAAGAACACCACGAACCACACGAGGCCGAGCGTCAAGGTGTCGATGGTCACTTCGGGCATTTATCTCGCCCGTTCGACTGTCTCGAGCCCCTGGGCGGCGAGACGCTGGTTGACGGTCTCGAGCGACGTCGTCATGTGCTCTTCGAGGCGGGACAGATGCTCGTCGAGCTCCCGCGAGAGCTCCTCGAACACCTCGTAGGCCCCGTCGGTGGGCTTGGCGTCTCCCGTCTCGACGCTTCGACTCAGTGAGGCGAGGCGATTGTTGAGACGGATGGGGAAATTGAGAGGATCCTGGTTGCTCTGGTTCTTGACCTGATAGAGCGCCTGCTCGATCTCGCTCAGACCTTCGATGAGCTCGCGTCCATCGCGCTGGAGCTCCGCGTTCGACGTGGCCTCGAGCCGTTGTTCGAGTCGATCGCGCAAATCGCGTATCTCGATCACGGCCTCGTTCGCCGCGCTCGTCTTGTCGCGAATCCGGGTCGCGAGCTGGAACTGCTCCTCGAGATCCGCCTGGGTCGCCCCTTTTAGCCTGGGGTCCACCACCACCTCGAAACCCACCGTCTCCGTCTCACCGTTGGCGGTGATACGCGCCTGATAACGCCCGGGGACCGCCTTGGGGCCGCGCTCGGGCTGGCCACTCCAGATGATCATGCCCTCGAAGATCGTTGCGCCCTTGTGACGCAGGTTCCACTCGAAACGATTCATTCCCGCGGCCGTGGTCGGGGTCGTGGAAGGGGGAATGCGAAAGGAGCTCTCTTCGTCATCTTTCCCCTGGGACTCGGTACCTTCGAAAGTGTCGATCGGTTGGCCGCCCGCGTCGAGGATCTCAACCGTCACTTTTTCTGCGGGCTCTCCCAGAAAATACTGAATCGCGGCGGTCGTGACCCCACGGACCGCCGGCTCGTCGGGCTCGAATACGGTGAGGGGCCGATCGTAGACTGCCGCGGTAAGGTCCCTCAGGGGCTCGATGTCGTCGAGAATCCAGAACCCCCGGCCATGGGATCCGAGGACGACGTCCGCGTCTTTCACCACGAGGTCGCGGATCGGCGTGTCGGGAAGGTTGAGCTGGAGCGACTGCCAGTGGTCGCCGCCGTCGAACGACAGGTAGGCGCCGTGCTCCGTCCCGAGAAAGAGCAGGTCCTTTCTCACCGGATCTTCGCGCACCGCGCGGGCGAAATGACCCGGAGCGATGCCATTCGTTATCTTGGTCCATGTTCGGCCGAAGTCCCGAGTCCGAAACAGGTAAGGTTCCCGATCATCGACCTGATAGCGATTCGCCGCCACGAAGATGGTCCCAGGGGTATGACGTGACTCGTCGATGATCGAGACCCGGCTGAACTTGGGGAGGTCCGAGGGGGTGATGTCCGTCCAATTTCGTCCCCCGTCCCGCGTCACGTGGATTCTGCCGTCATCAGAGCCTGCCCAAATCGTATCGAGCTCGTGATGAGAGGGCGCGAGCGCGAAGACCGTCGCGTAGATCTCGGGACCGTTCATGTCCATGGTGACGACGCCCCCGGTCTCACCGAGGGTTTCGGGATCGGCATAGGTCAAGTCGGGGCTGATGCGCTCCCAGCTCTGGCCGTCGTCGGTCGTCCTAAAGACGTGTTGCGAGCAAGTGAAGAGAACGTTCTCGTCCCGGGGAGAGAATACGATGGGAAACGTCCATTGCCATCGCTCGGGAAGAGCGCTCGCGGGCTCGCCCGAGAAAAAACGGGGGTAGACCTGTATGTCACGAATCTGTCCGTTACTTCGATCGTAGCGGGTGAGCAACGCTCCCTGGCTTCCGGCGTAGAAGACATCGAGGTTGGTCGGATGCTGGGTAATGTAACCGCTCTCCCCGCCGCCCACCGCATAGTACCAGCCGTGGTTCGGACCTCGGGCCTGCATGTGGCCCCAATCGTCGCTAGGAACGCAGACGGTCGAGTTGTCCTGCTGAGCACCGCAGACGTGGTAGGGGACGTCGTTGGTTACGTTCACGTGGTAGAGCTGGGTGGTGACGTAGTCTTGCTCGGTCCAGCTCTCGCCGCCGTTGACGGACACGTTCCCTCCGCCGTCGTTCGAGTTGCACATGCGAAGCGGGTTGTTGGGATCGATCCAGAGATCGTGATTGTCACCGTGCGGGGGGCGGATGACGGTATCGAAGCTCACCCCGCCGTCGGTGGACTTGTAGAAGCCGGTGTTCAGCGCGTACACCGTCTCGCGATCCTGCGGGTCCGCGTAGATGCGCGAGTAATAGAAGGCGCGCTGTCTCAGCTTTCTCTCATCGTTCGTCCGCCGCCAGGTCGCGCCGCCGTCGTCCGAGCGAAACACTCCGCCCTCATTCGCTTCCACGATCGCCCAGAGGCGTTTCGGATCCGCCGGTGAGACCGCGACGCCGATCTTGCCGATCGGGTCCTCGGGCATTCCCGGGTTTCCCGTCAGCTCCACCCAGGTGTCGCCGCCGTTCTCCGACTTGTAGAGTCCCGAATCGGCTCCGCCCCCCCACATCTTCCACGCCTTTCGGTACACCTGCCAGAGCGATGCGTAGAGCACCCGCGGGTTGGTACGGTCGATGACGAGATCGGCCGCTCCCGCCTTCGGGCTCTCGTACAGGATCTTCTTCCAGGTGTTTCCGCCGTCGGTCGAGCGGAAGACGCCGCGCTCCTCGTTGTCTCCGTAGGGATGGCCGAGCGCCGCGACGTAGACGATGTCGGGGTTCGTGGGATGCACTCGAATTCGAGCTATGGCCTGCGTTTCTTCGAGGCCCAGGTGCCGCCAGGTCTTGCCGCCGTCGACCGATTTGTAGACACCGTCGCCCTGAGTGATGCTTCCTCGTAGCTGGGTCTCGCCCCCGCCAATGTAGATGACGTCCGGGTTCGTCTCGGCGACGGCAACGGCTCCGATGGACGAGCTCGAAATCTTGCCGTCGGTCACGGGGAACCACGAGACCCCGCCGTCGGTCGTCTTCCAGAGGCCGCCTCCGGTCGCACCAAAATAGTATTCGTGGACTCGTCCGGGGCTGCCGGTGCACGAGAGCGAGCGCCCGCCGCGCTCTGGCCCGATGTTGCGCCACTCGAGTCCGGCAAAGAGCTCGTTTCGGAAATCCACGTTCTCCGCTACGGCACCTGCGGTAACGCAGCACCCGATCAGAACGAAGCACAAGCGAGTCCAGATCCCATTCATGAGAAACTCCTGTGAAGGCGGGCTGACGCGGAAGGATAAGTCGGAAGCTCGACAGGATCAAACTGCTCCCGAGGCTCTTCGGGATGAGAGGCTCGGAAAACACTACGAAGCACGACGGGTCCTGAGCGCCTCGGGACGACTCCGGTCAATCCCCGATTCTGGATTTCAGGGTTTCGCTGTAATAGAATGCGGGGGAACTGTCTGTTTTTCCGCGAGCTTGGCTTGCGTACAGCAAACCCTTTCAGGAGGGAAAGGATTAGCACGAGATCACGGATCGTTTCAAGGAGGTTTCCCAATTGGCCAATCGAAGTCGTCAAACGTTCATCAAACGACAAAAAGAGAGGGCCCGCCAGGAGAAGCAGCGGCTCAAGGCGGAAAAGCGCGCACAGCGCAAATCCGAGCGCACCAAGCCCGAATCCGATTACGGAGAAGACCCGGACATCGCCGGGATCGTGCCCGGACCACAGCCCCAGGCCTGGGAAATGCTCGACGTACTCCCCGAGGACGAAAAGCTGGCCCTCGAAGAGGAGGAAGAGGCAGCTAGCAGAAAGGCTTGAGCCGCTTCAAGCGATCTGGTCGAAGCGGTGGAATATCGATTAGGCTCCTTGACAATATTGCGGCCCATCCTATATAAAAGACAGGTCTTGTCCTAATAGAGCGGGACTGCGACAAGCGCCCCCCAAGCTGATAGCTTCAACCCCGTCTAGAAAGTGGTTTTCTTCTTGGTGGCTTTTTGCGGGGGGCTTCTTGGGTTCCGAAACCAGTAACGTAGCGGGCGAGCGTCTGCCCCGCACGAATATCAAACGCCCCGCAGCATTCTTTCTTAGGTTCGGTCTAGGCCTCTCGATTCCTCTCGTCGCGCCAGCGATGGGTCTTGCTCAGAATGGGGGCTCAGACTTCCGGATCGTTCGGCACGTCCGAAAGGACAAACGTGGGCCATCGATGCCCCTCGTGCCGGCCCTGTCCGCGGAAACCACGAGCCGCCGGTGGACTATCGGATGGGTGTGGGTGCCCTCGGAAGGCGGGTCGAGTCTCCGCATCGACACAGAGTTCATCGATCCCGCCAATATGGCCTTCGACCACCGCGCGGGCCGGCTGCTCGCCCTGGATTCCTCTCACGAGCGGTGGATCGACGTGGCCGTCGGGAGCGAGGGACGTCTCGTTCCGGACACTTTGAGGACCTGGGATGTGATATCCCTGAGGTTGGAGAATCCCCTTGGGGTCGCGATCGACCCCAATACCGGGGAAATCTACGTGCTCGACTCCGCGCGAAGATGGATCGAGCGGATCGCGCGCGACCGCGATGGTGCCGTAGGCGGTGCCGAGACGGGCGCGTCTATCGACCTCGCAAGTGTGGGCATCTGGGACCCAATGGCTCTCACGCTCGATCCGGCAAGCGGTCATCTGCATGTGTTGGCCTCTTCCGGGTCGCGTCTCTACGAGCTCCGCGCCACGGGACAGATCGTCGCAGAGCGCGATGTCTCATCGCTTCGCTTGCTCGAGCCTCGGGGAATGAGCTTCGGGCCGAGCGGAGATACGACCGACGATCCGGCGATCGCGAGCTTGTATATTTCCCATGGCGACGACGAGATCGTCGAGCTTTCGTTCCTGCCGCCTCCAACACCCTTGACCCCGACCGTGACAGCGACGCTGGTTCAGACGATCAACACCTCACAGTTCTCGCCTCCGAGCCCCGACACGTCCGGGGTCGTCTATTTGCCGTCGTCTGACACGCTTCTTCTCGTGGACTCCGAGGTCGAGGAGATGCCCCTTTACGCCGGAGCCAACGTCTTCGAGACGACGCTCACTGGAAGCCTCTTGGAGACGTTCAACACCCTCGCTTTCTCGGATGAGCCGACGGGGGTAGCCCTCAATCCTGTCACCGGCCACATCTTTATTTCCGATGATGACCGCGTCGAGATTTTCGAAGTGGATCCGGGCCCCGACGGGCAATTCTGGACCGTGGATGACGTGAGAACCCATTTCGACACATTGATTTTCGGGAGCACCGATCCGGAAGGGGTAACCTTCGACACGGCGGGGAATCTATTCATCGTCGACGGCGTGAACTCCGAGGTCTACAAGATTTCGCCGGGAGCAAACGGGATTTTCGATGGGGTGCCGCCTGACGGAGACGATCAAAAGACAAATTTCGATACGGCGAGCCTTGGCATCACCGATCCCGAAGGCATCGCGTTCGATAGCGACTTTGGTCATCTCTACATCGTGGGAGTACCGAAGACGCAGATCGCGCACGTTTCCACGGGCGGCACACTCCTCCGGATGATCGACATCTCGGCCGCCAATGCCATCAAGCCCGCCGGCCTCGCCTATGCCCCGGGAAGCCAAGATCCCCTGCTCATGAATTTCTACATCACCGATCGCGGTGTGGATAACAACGTCGATCCGAACGAGAACGACGGCAAGGTCTATGAGATGGCTCCGCCGCCCAACCAGGCGCCGATGGTTTCCGCGGGCTCGGACGAATCGGTCGGTCAACCCACCGTACTCGTTCTCGATGGCATGGCCACGGATGACGGACTGCCCAGCGGGCAACCGGGGACGCTCTGGAGCCAGGTGAGCGGACCTTCTTCGGTCGTATTCGGCGATCCGACTGCGTTGAACAGCACCGCCAGCTTCTCGTCGACCGGGACATATCTCTTGCGTCTGACGGCGAACGACGGTCAGCTGTTGGTAAGCGATGACGTGATGTTCACCGTGGGGGCCTCCGCCAGCGTTCTCGATTCGGACTTCCAGGTGATGTCCGGCTCGGACGATGCCGAGGAAGCCCCCAGTGGGATGATGAACCTCCAGAGCAACGATCTCGATCTGGGTATCAACGCCTCGGGCGTCCGTTTCGCTGGGCTGAACGTCCCGCGCGGCTCGACCATCCTCGGGGCCTTCGTTCAGTTCCAGGCCGACGACACGACCTCGATTCCGACTTCGCTCGTGATCGATGGACACGATACCGGAAACGCTCCGACCTTCTCCGCGACCGAGAACGATCTAACGCAGCGGTCCCGAACGGCTGCCAACATCAACTGGGCGCCGGCGCCGTGGACGGTGGGGCAACTGGGTCCCGCGCAAAAGACGCCTGACCTTTCGCCGATCGTCCAGGAGATCGTGAATCGCTCGGACTGGTCGAGCGGGAACGCCCTCGCTCTGCTCCTCGTCGGAACGGGCGAGAGGCACGCGGAGACCTACGAGGGTGCGGGAGAGGCAGCCTCGCTTCATGTCGATTACTTCCCGCCGCAGCCGATCCCCGCCAATATGACGCTAGACAACGACGTCGTGACGACCGATCAGCTCCACTGGGCCTGTGACACGATCACCGCTGGCCCCAACTATCACATCATGGCTCCGGCGTCGGTCACTTTTCGGACCGGTCATCTCATCGCCTTGGCGAACGGGTTTTCGGTCGAGTCGGGCGCGTCGTTCACCACTCAGTACGACCCGGGATGCACGGTCAATACGGCTCCGACGGTGACGATCACGGCTCCCGCGAATGGCTCGGTGTTCGAGTTCGCGCAGAACGTTACCTTCTCCGGCACGGCCACCGACCCCCAGCAGGGGAACCTGACCCCGAGTCTTTCGTGGTCGTCCAGCCTGAACGGGAACATCGGAAGCGGCGGGTCGTTCTCCACCACGACGCTCTTCTCGGGCACTCACACGATCACCGCGAAGGTCACGGATAACGGCTATCTCACTGGGACGGCGCAGATCACCATCACCGTGAATCCGAACACGCCACCCTCGGTGTCGATCTTCGCTCCGTCGGATGGGTCGGTGTTCCCGGTCGGAACCTCGATCTTTTTCGATGGATCGGCGAGCGATGCTCAGCAGGGAAATTTGAGCGGCATTATGGTCTGGACCTCCGACATCCAAGGACTCCTGGGCACGGGCGCGTCGTTCTCGAAGATGGATCTCTCCGCCGGCCTGCACACGATTATCGCAAGTGTGACGGACAACGGGGGAGCGACGAGCACCGATAGCACGGAGATCGGCGTTAGCGTGGCGGGCAACGTACCGCCCCGGGTTACCATCGTTTCGCCCGAGAACGCGTCGACGTTCGTCGAGACAGAGTCGGTCCAATTCCAGGGCACGGCGACCGACTTCGAGGATGGGAACCTTACGGCGAGCCTCTTTTGGACCTCCAGCCGCGATGGTCCCATCGGCAACGGGGGATCCTTCACGATCGACGACTTGTCCCTGGGAACTCACACCGTAACGGCTTCAGTCACCGACAGCGGCGGTCTCAATCGGCAATCCCAAGTCCAGCTCATCGTAAGCGATTCCGTGGTCATCGTCGGTGCCGGCGACATTGCCGATTGTTCCTCTCAAGATGATGAGGCGACCGCCAATCTCATCGACAACATTTCGGGAACCGTCGTCACCTTCGGTGACAACGTCTACGATGACGGAACCGCCTCGGAGTTCGCCAACTGTTACGATCCGAGCTGGGGCCGCCACAAGTGGAGGACGCGAGCCGCGGTCGGCAACCGCGAATACCACGTCGCCGGCGCCACACCGTACTACGACTATTTCGGCGCAGCGGCCGGTGAAGCGGACAAGGGCTATTACAGCTTCGGGGCCGGGGCCTGGCACGTCGTCGTACTGAATAGCGAGTGTGGGCAGGTCGGCGGATGCGGGCCTTCCTCACCGCAAGGACTGTGGCTCCAGGCTGACCTCGCCGCGAACTCGACTGCTTGCACACTCGCCGTCATGCATCGTCCGCTGTTCGCCTCGGGCACTTCGGGGAGCGACTCCGTGAGGCCGCTCTGGGAGATGCTGTACCAGGCGGGCGCCGACCTCATGATGACCGGTCACGTGCATACCTACGAGCGGTTCGCCCCGCAGGATCCCTATGGTGCCGCCGACGCGGCCGGGATCCGGCAGTTCATCGTGGGAACCGGGGGCAAGAGCACTTCCCTTCTTTTGCCGCCTCTGCCCAACAGCGAGCTCCGGGGGAACGAGTTCGGGGTGATCGAGCTCACCCTCTTCGCAACCGGCTACGATTGGGAGTTCATCCCGGTGGCCGGAGGGTCTTTCACGGATAGCGGAAGCGCGTCCTGCACCTATCCGAGCACCCCGCCGTTCGTCATGATCAGCTCGCCCGCCGATGGGTCGCCGCTCAAGTCCGGCGACAACGTCACCTTCACGGGAACTGCCGACGACTTGGAAGATGGACCTTTGACCGGCAGTCTACAGTGGAGCTCGAGCCTCGATGGAATTCTCTTCACCGGCGGCGGCTCGTTCTCGACGACGGCGCTGTCGAATGGCACGCACATCATCACCGCGTCGGTACTCGATAGCGGAGGCACGCGCGGTCAAGACACCATTACGGTGACGGTGACGAACAAACCTTGAGTGGATCGTAGTAGCGGCTAGAGCTCTTTTCCAGAGTCGCCCTGGCGCGATCGTCGCTCCTCGAGGCGTTTCCGGCGCTCGTCGCGCTCTTGCCTGCGTTGCTGCTCGAGCTGCGCCAGCTTGTTCTTCTGCTCCTCGGTAAGAAGCTCCATGACCTGGGCTCGCACTCGGGCCCGTTCGATGGCGGCATCGCCTTCGGCAAGTCCCACCTGATATCCCAGCTGACGAATCGCGCCCTCGTCGGTCTCACCGTTCTCGACAGCTTCGTTTAGAGAGCGACGCGCCTCCATGAGTCGCTTGTGGGCACCCGTCTCCGCCGCTTGCTCGAACAGGGTCTTGACCTGCTGGCGTTGTTCCTCCGTGAGGTCGAGCTCGCGGAGCATCCGCATGGGTCCGAAGTCATGTCGCTCCCCTCGAGACCCTCCGCGGCCTCGCTGCTGAGCCGAGACGGCCATGGAAGTCAGGAGGGCACAGGCAACCAAGAGAGTGTTTTTTCTTCGGGTGAGCTTCATCGTGTGTCTCCTTCAGCCAATACTAGCCACTGTCCGGGGTCGAGTCATCAAGACCCTGCAAGGATTTTGTAAAGGATGCAAAAGCGACGACGCGGCCGAGACACCGCCGTCCACCGCTCGGCTACAATCGAGCAATGGACCCTTCACGTCCCCGGGCTTTCGGCTCTCCGTCCCTCGGCGCGACCGCCTCGCTCGCGCGCTCGCAAGCGGGAGAGGTCTCGTGAGTGCCAAGAGAATCCTGCTCGTGGAAGACGAGCCTGGGCTCATAGTGACCTTGACCGATCGTCTCGAAGCGGAGGGTTTCCACGTCGCCTCGGTCGCCCGGGGGGACGACGCGCTTCTGAGAGCACGCGCCGAGCCTTTCGATCTCGTCATTCTGGATGTGATGGTGCCGGGCAAGAACGGCTTCGACGTTTGTCGTGAGCTCAGGAAGACGGGAAGCGATACGCCCATCCTTTTCCTGACCGCCCGCGGGGAGGTGGCCGACAAGGTCGTCGGCCTCAAGCTCGGCGGTGACGACTACCTCACCAAACCGTTCGACATGATGGAGCTTATCGCGCGGGTCGAAGCGCTTCTGAGACGAACGGCGGCGGCCGACCCCTCGTCGGCGGAGCGGTACAGCTTTGCGGACGTCGAGGTAGACTTTCGCCGCGTCGAAGTCCTGCGGAAGGGGAAGCCCATCGAGGTGTCGGCACTAGAGTTCAAACTGCTCAAGTACTTCATCGAGAACCGGGGGGCAACCCTGAGCCGCGACGAGCTCCTGCGGCAGGTTTGGGGTTACGATCTGATGCCCTTCTCGCGAACGGTCGACGTGCACGTGTCCGGCTTGCGACAAAAGATCGAGCCCAACCCCTCCCGGCCACAGTTCATCGTCACCGTGCACCGATTGGGTTACAGGTTTGTCGGGTGATACGCGGACGTTCTCCCACCAATGTCGCAACCGAGCGAATCCGTGTCCTACTGAGGAGACGCTCCTTCTAGGTTCCAGCCTCTGTCACGAAGGGGTTTATCGTGGCGCAAGCCTTGCATCCGCTCGACCGTTCAGGAGGATTGGATTGAAATGAGACAGTTTGCTCTCAGAACCCTGGTTGGATTGATCCTGTTCCACGCTGCAACGGTGTTCGGGCAGCCGGAGACCACCGAGACGCTGATACGAGGAGACGTCGACCACGGATTTCTCGTTGCACCCGATTTCAAGTTCACCGAGGTGGATGGCGAGTTCGCCAATCTGGCCGGAGCCTACGGGGGCTGGGTCATTCAGCGCAGGTTGCTTCTCGGCGGTGGGGTGTACACGCTGACGAATGGGAAGGAGCCCGTGGGGATGACCTACGGGGGAGGCGTCGTCGAGTATTTCGTGAACCCGACCTCGCTGATCAACCTCTCTCTGCGCGGGCTCGTGGGCGGAGGAACGGCCACGGTGGGCGGCCCTTTTCGTGGACTCCTTGGATTCGACCGGGGCCGGGGCTTCCCCTTCGACTTGCGTGGTGTCGATTTGCCCGCCGGTCTGCCGGGCCTCGGCGCTGGCTCGCTCGAAGACGTCCTCGAGCGATTCGGCAGTGCCTTTCCCGGGGATTTCTCGAGGCGTGATTTCACTCGGAGCACGACCTTCTTCGTTGCCGAGCCCGAGGCGAATGTGATTGTCAACATCAGCGAACGATTCCGACTCAGCGTCGGAGGAGGTTATCGCTTCATCGGAGGGGCGGACCGACTGAACGATCGCCTCGATGGCTTCACCGCCAGCGCCGCGCTGAAAATGAGCTTCTTCTGAACGGCGTCGAGAAATTTTCGTCTTGCTGGCCCATCGCTGGGATTATGATCACGATCGAGGTTAATATGTCGGCTTCGGAATCAGGGGGCCCGACATGGTCTGTGAAAGACGTCAATTTCTGAAAGCTCTCGCCGCGGGGGCCGTCTATCCTTATCTACCGGCGCTGCAATCCGAGTCGAGCCGGATCGACGAGCTCTTCGACCAAGCCGTCGTCATCGACTCGCTCGCGGTAGGTCACGAGTGGGACGAGGTCGAGTTCGATGCGGTCAAGCGGTCGGGCTACACGGCCATCCAGACGACTCTTCCGAGCCAGCGCTTCGACGTGGCGATCAGGGCTCTCGCAGAGTGGAATGCTCGCGTTCGCGACAACCCCGACAAGATTCTCCGGGCGACGAAGGCCGCTCACATCGAGCTTGCGAAGCGGGAAGGGAAGATGGGCGTCGTCTTTGGCTTCCAGAACGCGACGATGCTCGAGGGGGAAGTGGAGAATCTCGACCCGCTGTTCGAGCTAGGAACCGGGTGTATCCAGCTGACCTACAATTCACGTAACCAGCTCGGCGACGGCTGCACGGAACGGACCAATGCGGGGCTCTCGGACTTCGGCGTTGCCGTCGTGGAGCGGATGAACGAGCTCGGGATCATCGTCGATCTCTCTCATTGTGGTCGGAAGACCTCGGAGGATGGGATCGCGGTATCAAGACGACCAGCCGCATTCACCCACACGTTCTGCGAAGCGATCTATCGGGATCATCCGCGGGCCAAGACCGACGAGCTCATCAAGGCCATCTCCGACCGGGGTGGCATGACGGGAATCGCCGCTCTGGGGTATTTCGTTGGCCCGAGTCCCGACACCACCATCGAGGACTACATCGACCATATCGATCATGCCGTCAAGGTGGGAGGCATCGATCACGTGGGTCTCTCGACCGACTTCGCCATTCGCGGTATCAAGAGCTGGGCAACGCGGGAGACGTGGTACGAACCGCGGCTCCGGGGCTTCAAGCCGTCCTACCGGGTTCGATGGCCGCCGTGGATCGAGGGGCTCGATGAGCCGGAGCGTTTTCGCAACGTTGCTCATCGGCTTCATCGCCGAGGCTATTCCGAAGGGGACATCGAGAAGCTGCTGGGCCAGAACTGGCTTCGATATTTTCGCGAGGTCTTCGAGGGTTGAGCTCGTCGCCGGGCAACCGGAGCGCCGCGCTTCGCCGGTAGGCTCCATATCCGCCGGACTTGCACGAGTCCGGGCCAGCGCTAGAATGGGGCATTCCATAATTTCAATGGAGGTGCGAGATGAAACGTCTCGTGTTCACGCTCGCGGCACTCCTGGTCGCCGCTGTCGTCTCGGCGCAATCGCTCGCCGAGGTCGCTCGCAAGGAGAAGGAGCGCCGAAAGAAGCTGCAGACGTCGGAAAGCCACACGTACACCGAAGTCGATTTGAGAGGGCAAGGTCCGATGACGGAAGTGACCGGCGCGGGAATGGCCGCCACGCCTGCGGAGCCTGCGGAGGGCGAGCCCACCGGCGAGTCCGAGTCCAGTGACGGAGAGCAGCCCGATCCGACGAAGACCAGAGAGTACTGGCAGAGCCGTCTGAGCCGGCTCGACGGGCGGATCCGCGAGCTCCAGGCCCGGCTGCAGAGCCCCGGCTACACCTCCAACCCGCGTGGTGCTCCCGAGAGACAGGCGGTGGAGCGGGAGCTCGAGCAAGCACGTGCCGAGCGAGGCGCTCTCATGGACGAGGCCCGAAGGGCCGGCGTTCCCCCGGGCTGGTTGCGCTGAGAGTTTGCCACCGTCCCCGACGGGGCGCTACTTCGAGCGGATGGCGTTTTCTATCGGCTCGAGCGACTTGAGGTAGACGGCGATGGCTTTCAAATCCGACTCCTCGAGGTGCTGATAGCCGTGCTCGACGACCTCGTCCATCAATCGCTGAGCGCCGTCCCCATCCGGTTTGAAGCCCGTTTGGAGGAACCACACGATGTCGGGAACGCTCCAGCTTCCGATGCCCGTTGCCTCGTCGGGCGTGATGTTGGGAGCGATCTGGCCTTCGGGGCCCTCGGCCGATCCGGCGAAATACATTTCGTCGTTCGTCGCTCCCATGAAAGTCCTTGGAGTGTGGCACTCGCCGCAGTGCGCGAGCGCTTCGGCGAGGTAGGCACCGCGGTTCCACTCGCTCGTACGCTCGGGTCTCGGCTCGAATGGCTTCAGCTCGAAATGGAGGGCGCGCCATACCCGTATGCTGTTCCGATTGTTGTAGGGAAATCGGAGCTCGGGCGGTTTGTTCTCTTTGGCGACCGGTTCGAGTGAAGACAGGTAGGCTTTGAGGTCGAGGAGATCGGAGTCCGTCATCCGGGTGAACGACGTGTAGGGGAAAACGGGGTAGTAGGGCTCTCCTTCGGGACTCTCACCTTTTCTCATTGCCCTCATGAAGTCTGGGCTCGACCAGCCACCGATTCCCGTCTCGTCATCGGGCGTGATGTTCGTGCTGTAGATCGTGCCGAAAGGGGTGGCAATCGGCCGACCTCCCGCGAGCGAGATGCTCGCGCTTGCTGGGTCGTGGTGGCATGTGCATCCGCCAGCCGCACGAAACACGTACTCGCCGCGCTCGATGGCGGTGTCTTGGGGGGAAGGTGTCGGAAGCAACACGATGACGAGCGGCGGGAGCACGAGCCCGGCGCCCAGAACCTTGGATGTATTCATCGAGGCGTTCGGAGTTGCACCTTTTACTCCATTCTTGCGTCGATTGCCATTCTTCCGTGGCAAAATGCTGAATCATGAATGTCGGGCGCGCACGGGCGGGCGAGCTGGACGAAGTGTTGGAGCTCCTCGGTGAGTCCGCCCTTCCCGGTGCGGGCGTGGAAGATCACTTCGGAGGTTTTCTGGTTGCCCGCGACGGCGACGGCCGTGTCGTGGGTTGCATCGGGATGGAGAAATACGGGGATGCGGGTCTCTTGCGTTCGCTGGCCGTCCGGGCGGACGAGCGGCGCACCGGAGTCGGACGCTGCCTCGTCGAGCGTCTCCTCGAAGAGGCGAGAGTGAGCAAAATCCGTTCGATGTTTCTGCTCACGACGACCGCCGAGTGGTATTTTTCGCGGTTCGGATTCCAACCGATTGGTCGCGACGAGGCCGATCCTCGCCTCGGGGCGTCTCAGGAGCTTCGCGGGGCGTGCCCCGATAGCGCGGTCTTGATGCACCTCCGGCTCGATCCCTGAGGGCGCATCCGACGGGATAGAGGTCTAGCGCCGAATTGCCCGAACGATCATCTCCGCCCCGTACAGGCGGCGGATCTCGTCCACCCGAAAGCCGTTCTCTTCGAGGTCTCGGCGCAAACCTCGCTCGTTCACGGACGTTTTCCCGGCATCGAGCCCCGCCAGTCGGCCGAGCAGGTGGAACCGCAGACTCGAGCTGTCGGGGGTCCCGAGAACGAGGGTGCCGTGGGGTCTCAAGATGCGCCGAAGCTCCTCGAGATACGCACTCCCGACGTCTACATGGGAGCATACGAGCTGCGGAAAGCTCCCGTCTCGAAACGGAAGCCTCGTGAGATCGCCGGCAACGATCGCGTTGGCGCGGCCGCGGAGAAAGCGCAGCTTCGGGGCGGACATGTCGAGGCCCACCCCCTTCGAAAGTGCCTGGATCAGTCGAGACGATCCGCAGCCAACGTCGAGCACTGGTACGTCGACCTCGAGGTAGCTCACGATCGTCTCTTGTCGGCGCGCGAGCCATCGCCTCCTGAGGGGAACGCGACTCTCGAATGCGCGGTCGTCCGAATCGGCGGCGTGGGACGACTTGCGCAATCGCCGCAATCGGACGAGCGAAGCGAGCTGGGAAAAGATCCGTTCCTCGGTGTTGGGGAGCCCCTCTAACGGAATCTCTTTGATCTTGAACCCTTCGTTGTACAGGCGGACGAGGAGCTCGACCGAGGCGGAGGACCGGTCGTCGGGAAGCTCGACCCGCCGCAGCGCGGAACACCGATAGAGCCGCACCTCACCGGTTATGTCGTCGAACGGAAGATGGAGCGTCCGGCGAAGCAGCCGGTTGAAAGACCGGCTCAGGGATTGCCCACCGCGGTGATGCCGCGAGGCGATGAGCACTTCGGCATCGTGTCGTCTTGGCCAGAGCGACTCCAGTATTTTCGAATCGAGTCCGCCCCGTCCCGGGCTCAGCGCGAAATCGGATCGTACCCCCCGCAGCGAGGGGGCGACGACGTAACGAATACCCTCTCTAGCCAGGTAGTCGATGGCGTCTCGTGTCGGGTCTGACGCTTCGGAGACGAGAGTGAGATCCATAGACCTTGCCCGTTCTCACGATAGGACGAACTCAGCCAGCAAAAAGTTCTTGTCGGAGCCTGTCTACACCTCGAGTCCTTCAGCGGCCGCGATGGCAGCGCCCACGACCCCGGCGCGGTTTCGAAGTGCTGCCGGCACGATGGGGCAAGGTGCCGACAGGTGAGCGGCGTAGGCGTCGAACTTCTTGCTGACCCCGCCGCCAAAAATGATGAGATCGGGCCAGAAGTAGGCATGCATCCGTTGGACGTAGAGGTTCACGCGGCGGGCCCACTTCACGTACGACAGTCCTTGCTCCACGCGAACGCGCTCGGATGCCCAGGTCTCCGCGTCCTTCCCGCGGATCTCGATGTGCCCGAGCTCACAGTTCGGGACGAGCACGCCGTCATTGAAGAGTGCTGTACCGATGCCCGTACCGAAAGTCAACATGAGCACGACGCCCCGCGTCTGACCTCGGCCAGCACCGACGCGCATCTCCGCGAGACCGGCGAGGTCGGCGTCGTTGGCCACGACGACCTCGGAGCCCGTCGTCTCGCCCAAAAGCTCGTTCACCGGGACACCGATCCATTTCTTGGAGACGTTCGCTGCCGTGAAGACGACGCCTTGGCGAACGACTCCGGGAAAGCCGCACCCCGCACGTTCTCCCTTCCAATCCAGCAGTCGAACCGCCTGGCTAACGACCTTCACCACTCGTCCCGGGGTCGACGGTGTCGGAGTCTTGAAGCGCACGCGCTCGCCGACGAGCTCTCCGGTGTCGGACTCGACTTTCGCGACTTTGATCCCCGTTCCGCCGATGTCGATTCCGAGCGCCTGCATCGTTGGGATTAAACCACAGTTCCCATCACCAGGATCGAGATGCTGCGGCGCCTGGGGCCGTCGAGCTCCACCAGGAACAATCGCTGCCACGGACCGAGCTGGACTTCGCCGTCGACCACGTTGAGCGTTTCCGATGCCCCAAGGAGGATCGCCCGGGCGTGGGCATCGCCATTGGGCCTTTCGTCCGAGCGAAGTTGGAAGCGTCGAGCCTCGAGGTCGTTGTGGTAGTAGGAGACACCTCGCGGGGCCCAGGCTTCGAGGCGTTCCTCGAAGTCTCGCAACAGTTGGTGCTCGTTCTCGTTGAGCACGATAGCGGTCGTGGTGTGCTTGGTCTGGACGTTGACCATACCGTTGACCACTTCCGATGCGCGGACCCGCTCCCTCACGAGCCCGGTTAAGTCGATGAATTGAATGCGTTTTTCCGTGTCGAGCTCGACGCTGTCGTGAATGTTGAGAACGTTGACAAGAGACATTTCCAAGGCCCTCCTCCCAGCGGTGAGACTAACCGGACGGAGCCATTCGAGAAATGAGGGGCGGGTGAGGGAAAACTCAGAGTGCCATCATCGGCCGCGGCTCTCTTTTAGTGCTCAATGCCGTGGCGGGATCCGTAATCGATCGTGCCGGGTCGGGCTGCTGACGGCGCGGCGAGCGCGCCGGGCTCGCTTCAGCTCGCGCAGGGCGGGCTGAGTTCTTAATCACCCTGTTAGTCGTGGGATGCGACTCGTCAGACCCCATACGAGGCCGGAGCCGAACAGGAGACCTTCGAAGGCGCTTATGGCGACGCCCATCGAGCTGCCTAGGAGCCTTTCGAGGGGGTCGAGGCTCACCTGCGAGCCAGGGAAGCTCTCCGCCATGAGGTCGAGGCTCATCGCTCCCAGGTGATACCCCGTCGTAGCAAGAAGCGCCCCGGCAAGGGCCGCGGCGAGACCGGCGGTCAAACCCGCGGTGAGCCGGGCCCGCCCTCGCGGACGGGCGATACCACCCTCGGGCATCCTGGTGGCCAACGCATACCCCATTCCGATGGCCCCGCCCATCGTCAGCCCCTCGAGGCCTCCCCCCACGGGAGAGAGGTCGCGTCCAAAGAGCCCATCGACCGTATAGCGGCCAACGAAGTGCGCGAGGGCTGCCACCGTCCCCCCGCCCCCCGCGCCGAGCGCGACGAGGGCCAGGCCCCGGTTCGACCGAACGAGCGCCTCCGCCCAGGAGAGCCCGAAGCCGACGCCGAGCGCCCCCAGGCTCCCCACCGCCAGGCCAACGAGAGGCAAGGCCACGAGCACGCTCGGGCTGGCGGTCGCCCCCGGCCCGTGACGGAGTAGCAACGCTCCGATGAGCCCACCGACGAGCCCTGAGAGGCCGCCTCCAATCGTCGCGCCGAGACCACGCCTCCGCACGATGGCGGCGTGCCGCCGGACCCTGAGCTCGACGAGAGCCACGATGGCCGAAAAGAACCCGGGCTGCCCCCAGAGCGGAACCGGAGTTCGTTCGGCTTGATCCCAACGTGCGTCTCGGACGACGGCGCGGGCTAGGCCTCTGAGCCGCGCCAGGTCCACGTCCCGAGCGGAGGTGAGGACGACGTTTGCGGCGTCGAAGAGTCGCTCCTCCTCCTCGTCCGAGGTCGGAGGCACCGCGTTGGAAAGCTCTTCGAGCGCCCCTTCCAGGGCCCGATCCTTCGAAGTTGTCGCATCGACTCGCTTCGAAGGAATCGGCTTTCCTGTTTCCGGCTCTTCCCTGACCCCTTCCCAGACGAAGCGATAGCCGTGGCGGGACACCGTTCGAATGAATCGCGGGTCTCGGGCGTTGTCGCCCAGGCAGCGCCTCAGGATTCGAACCGCCTGGGTCAGGGCCCCGTCAGAAACGATGACGTCGTTCCAGACCCGCTCGAAAATCTCCTCTTTCGCGACCGCTTCGTTTCGCCGCTCGATGAGTAGAACGAGGAGATCGAAGTATCGGGGGATGAGGGGAATCTCGGCATTTCCCCTGAGTAAGAGACGCCTCGTCGGGGAGAGCGTGAACTCGGAGAAGCGATAGCGGACACGAGGCGTCGTCATCCGATCGATCGAGCGTAACACACAGCCGAAGCGCTTTTGCGCACGGAGACACGGAGCTTTGCGAGAACCTTTTCGGGCGCGATCTCGTCTCAGCCTTGTGAGCACGCAAATGGGTCGGCTGAATTCTGCAATGTAAAGAGCCTGTTCGAACGGAGAGACATGGGAAGCCTAGAGAGCGATTTGCGTTACGCGCTGAGGACGTTGGTCAAAAATCCTGGCTACGCTGCCATCGCGATCGCGACCCTGGCGCTGGGCATCGGGGCAAACAGTGCCATATTCAGCGTCGTCAATGGCGTCGTGCTGAAACCGCTCGAATACCGTGCCCCGGGGCGGCTGGTCATGGTGCACTCGGCCTTCCCAACCATGGGATTCGACAAGTTCTGGGTCTCGGCTCCTGAGTATCGGGAGTTGCGGGAATGGAGTCAATCTTTCGAGTCCCTGGCGCTGTACGCCACGGGGCAGGCCAGTCTGCGAGCCGGGGAGGACCCGATCCGGGTCTCGGCCGGCTATGCCTCTGCGGCTCTCTTCGAAGTGCTGGGAGTGGAAGCGCGGCTCGGTCGTGTCTACACCGAAGCGGAGGACTTGCCTGGCGTCGAAGCGGTCACGGTCTTGTCTCATGAGCTCTGGCAGCGGTACTTCGGATCCGATGCCGGCGTGGTCGGGCGGCGTGTGGCTGTCGACGGCGTCTCGAGAACGGTCGTCGGGGTCATGCCCCCGCGTTTCGACATCGACGATCACCGTGTCGAGATTTGGATTCCCCTGGCTCTCGACCCCAACAACTACCCGGGCAGAGCTTCCCACAATTACTACGTCGTCGGGCGGCTCGGGGAAGGCGTTCCTTTCGAGGCGGCGAGCGCCGAGCTCGAAAACCTCTTGTCTCGATGGCGCGAGGAGGCGGGAGGCTCGCATGCGCCAAACCCCGAGGGTCATCCGATGTTCCTGACCGAGCTTCGCGATGAGGTCGTCGGAGAAGCGAGACCGGCGCTCCTCATGCTCCTCGCAGTCGTCGGCCTCGTGTTGCTCGTAGCATCGGCGAACGTGGCGAACCTGCTTCTCGCCCGCGCCGAATCCAGGCAACGGGAGATCGCCGTTCGAAACGCGATGGGTGCTGGCAAGCTCGTTTTGCTTCGCCAGTTCCTCGTCGAGAGCATCCTTCTGGCTCTGCTCGGAGGCGTGGTGGGAGTTCTGATCGCGTTCTGGGGCGTCCGGCTCTTGTTCGCCGCCTACCCTGACAGCATTCCAAGGGCGGCAGAGGTGCTGCTCGACGGGAATGTCCTGCTGTTCTCCCTCGTCGTGTCGCTCGTCACCGGTGTGCTCTTTGGTGTCACGCCTCTTCTGCACCTTTCTGCGACAAATCTAGGGATCTCCCTGAAGGACGGAGGGCAGCGTTCGACGGCCTCCTCGGGCCGCCAGGCCTTTCGTCGCTCCCTCGTGGTCGCCGAGATCGCGGTAGCCGTCATGCTCGTAATCGGTTGCGGACTTCTCCTAAGGAGTTTCTGGGAGATGCAGCAAGTCGACCCCGGCTTCGAGCCCGACGGCCTGTCTACGTTTGAGATCTACCTTCCCGAGACGGCCTACCCGCAGACCTCGGATCAGGTCGCGTTCTTTCGCGACGTTTCCGCCAGTCTTTCCTCGGTGCCCGGAGTCGAGAGCGCCACGTCCATGAGCGGACTCCCACCCAGACGTCGCTTGAACGCCAACGACATGCAGTTCGAGGATCTGAAACCAACGCCCGACGGCCCGCCTCTCAACGTTGATTACTGGCAGTTCGTCACCGAGGGGTACTTCGAGACGATGAAGATTGCGATCGTTGCCGGGCGGAGTTTTCGTCCCTCGGACGACGGCACGGCGTCGCCCGTTTGCATCATCAACGAGACGATGGCCAAGGTGTTCTGGCCCGATCAGGATCCCCTTGGTAGACGTGTCAAACCGCCCGACGACTCCGTGCCCTGGTTTACCATCATCGGGATCGCAAAAGACGTGAAGCAGGCGGGCCTCGAAGAAGAGACGGGTACCGAGGTCTACTTTTTCTATCCGCAAACAGCGGCTGCGGTGGGCTTTGCCCCAAGAAGCATGAACGTAGTCCTGCGATCGTCGCTCCCGCCTCGCGCTGTCGCCGAGAACGCCCGACGCGTTGTGTGGGAGCGTGACGCTTCCCTTCCCCTGGCGGGTTTGCGCACGATGGACGAAGTTCTGGTCGACTCGCTGACCCGCCCCCGGTTCATCACGCTGCTCCTCGTTGTGTTTGCCGTTCTCGCCCTGGCTCTAGCAGCGGTGGGGACGTATGGAGTCATGTCGTACTTCGTGGCGGAGCGCACGAGCGAGATCGGCCTCCGCATGGCGCTCGGAGCGGGTACCCGGCGCATCCTGAAGCTCGTGCTTTCGCAGGGCCTCCTGCTCGGTGGGATCGGCGTTTCTCTGGGGATCGTCCTCGCGCTCGTCCTGACGCGTCTCCTCGGGTCGTTCTTGTTCGGGGTCACGACAACGGATCCGACGACGTTCATCGTCGTGCCGCTCGTGCTGCTCGCCGTTGCACTCGTCGCCTGCTTTGTCCCAGCGATGAGGGCGATGCGCATCGAGCCCGTCTCCGCGCTTCGCCACGAGTAGCCCGTCGCAGAGGCGACGGAGGCGGCGCTCGAATCGGATCCTCGTCGACCCAAGGTCGACCAGCGGAGGCTCCGCCTCGAGTTGTCGAGTGGGAGCCTCCGTATGGCGTCAGCGCAGCTAGCTTCCCACGACGAGCCGGTTGTCGACGCCGAACACACCAAAGGTGGAGCGAGCGATGTGCTCCGCCTTTCGTTTCTCGACTTCCGAACGGACCGCGCCGGTGAGAGCGACGCGCCCCCTCTCGACCACGATGTGAATCGGGGGATTCACCCGCGAAGCGAGATCGCGAAACAGAGGATCGCGATAAATGCGGTATGCGAGCGCGGCCCGAAGCTTCTGGTCTCCGATGTTCGTCGGCAGGGTTGTGATCTCATTGGTCACGCTCTGGACTCCCATGACTTTCGAAACGCGCTCCTCGATCTCGTCGGACTTGAAGGGCATCGTCACCCGTCCGGTGAGGCTCACATTGCCCTCGTCGATCGCGACGCTCACGTCGTCGTAGATCGTGAAGAAGACGTACCGGCGTACGGCCTTCGCGATCTCCTCGGCAACCTGTTCGTCGCTTTCACCGTGTGCGATCTCTATTTTGTCCTCCACAGCTGCCACGCCGTCGGTTTCGGTGGCCCTCTCGATGGCGTCCCTCTTGTCCCAGACGCTCCGGGCCGTTCCCTCGAGCGTGACGACCCCGTCGGTCACCTCCACTCGAATGCCTTCTGCGAGTCTTCTCGCGAGGGCGTCACGCAGCGCCCTGTCGTCGGCCTGCGCCCCTCCCGTGAGAAGCCCAAGCGCCAGAATTCCCATCATCGTCGTTCTCATGGTCCTCCTCCAGCGAAATGTACGGAAGGATCGATCGCAAACGCCGTGCCGAAGATCGAATGCAATGAAATCAACGACTTGGAGTCTGCTGACCGATGAGACCCTGTCCTCCTTGGAGGTCGCTCCTGGCCTGCGGACATTGCCGTGCTAGATGGGCTCGAGCTTTCTTTCGGTACCCGCGCGGACCTCCTGTTCCGAGGCACCGGGTGGGAGAATGGGCGTTCGCAAAACGAGCACCTTGCCCTTCGGTATCGGTCCGCCGCGGTCGTCGAGCGGCCGAACTCTCGATTCGATGAAGGGCCGTCCGTCGTGGAACGTCACGGTCATGGTCATGCTCACGTTGGGCTGCATCGTGCTCTCCTCCTTCCTTCTGCTCTCTTGAGACGCGATCCGAGTGGCGTTGCCTCCCTGAGAGCTACTTTGAAATGACTGGAGGAGAGGACGAGGAGCGCGACGACGGGGTCCCGGAATTAAAGGGGCTCGACTTCGTAGAGCTCGAGGCCGGGCGCGTTCTCGAGCGCGTAGCTCAAGTTCCAGTCGGAATCGGTAAGGACGACGGGGTGACCGTGTCGATCTTCTACGAGGATATATCCGCGAGTCGAGCCGAGCCAATCTCGAGCTTGGGGAGTGCCCCCGATCCAACGAGCGCGCGTGAAGCGGGCCTTCACGAACTCGACGGACAGCTTGTACTCGCTTCTGAGACGTTCCTTCAGGACCTCGAACTGAAGGAGTCCCACGGCCCCGAGATACGGGTTCTGACGGCCCTGGCCGGGAGTGAAGAACAGCTGGATGACGCCTTCCTGGGAGAGCTGCTCGAGCCCCGCATCGAGCGCCTTTCGCTTCAACGGATCCTCGAGCCGGAGCTGCCCGAAGTGCTCGGGTGCGAAGCGCGGGATTCCGGCGAAATGAATCGGCCCATCCGTCGACAGGGTATCCCCGACCCGCAGCTTGCCGGTATTGTAGAGGCCGACGATGTCTCCCGGCCAGGCTTCGTCGACGAGTGAGCGTTCGTCTCCGAGGAACGTGTGAGGCTTTGCGAGCCTCAATGTTTCCCCCGAGCGTCCGATGACGGCATCCATGCCGCGCTCGAACTTGCCGCTCACCACCCTCATGAACGCGATTCCGTCGCGGTGTCGCGGGTTCATGTTCGCTTGAATCTTGAAGACGAATCCGGTGAAGCGTTCGTCTTCCGGCGCGATCCGCTCCCCGTCCTCCGTTTCCCGGGGAGCGGGGCGAGCGGCGTGGCAGGAGATGTAATCGAGAAGCTCCTCGACCCCGAAGTCGTTCATCGCCGATCCCCAGAAGAGTGGGCTCACATCGCCGGAGAGAAACCGCTCGTGACGGTAGGCGTGACCCGCGTGCTCGAGGAGCTCCAGCTCCTCGGCCACGTGCTTGTAGATGCGAGATCCGACGAGCGATTCTGCCTCCTTCCAGTTCAAACGATGCGATGTCGTCCTCATCCCACCACCCTTGCCCGGATAGACGATGACTTCTCTCGTCCTCAGGTCCACCACGCCCCGGAAGTCGCCACCCATCCCCAGTGGCCAGTTGAGGGGTGCGACTTCGAGGTCGAGGGTTTCGCTCACCTGATCCACGAGCTCGAGGGGGTGAAGGCCGTGCCGGTCCAGCTTGTTCATGAACGTAATCACCGGAAGCTTTCGCAGGCGACAGACTTCGAACAGCTTTCTCGTCCGAGGCTCGACGCCTTTGGCATGATCCATGAGCATCACCGCGGAGTCCACTGCGGCGAGAGTGCGATACGTGTCTTCGGAGAAGTCGGCGTGACCCGGGGTGTCGACGAGATTGAGTGTGCTGCCCCCGTGCTCGAACCGCAAGACCGACGAAGTGACCGAGATGCCTCGTTCCTGCTCGATCTTCATCCAGTCCGAGATCGTGCGTCGCGATTCTCGCTTGGCCTTCACCGAGCCGGCGAGGTGGATTGCCCCCGAGTACAGCAGGAGTTTTTCGGTAAGCGTCGTCTTTCCCGCGTCGGGATGGGAGATGATCGCGAACGTGCGTCGTCGCCGAACTTCTTCTTCGAATCTCATCTGTGGTGGAAAGCGTGCCGGAAAGTCTCAGGGTCGGTGGGCCGAGCAGAGAATGGAGACTCCGAAGGGCAGCCGAACGCGGTCGATCGCGTAGCGCTCGAGCGAGAAGAGCTTCTCCAAGACGAGCTCGGCAGGGCCGGGCAGGCGTACGTCGAAGTCGCTCCGGACGTCGTCGGCGGCGACTGGAAAGATTTTTCGCAGGATGCGTATGGCGGCGATCGGGGGAAAGAGAAGCGTGTTGAAGTAAGTCGCGTGGTCAACCTCGAAGCCGGAACCGGTTATGAGCTCGATGAGCGGTCCTCGCCGGTAGCGCCTCTTGTGCTCGCTTACCACGTCCTGGAGGCCGTAGAGGAACATGAACGCCGGGACGCTCAAAACGAGCTTCCCCCCCGGCCGCAGCACTCGGTGGGTCTCTCGGAGCACGGAAGCTTCCGCATCGACGTGCTCGAGCACGTCGAACATGAATGCCGCATCGAACGTCTCGTTGGAGAAAGGAAGCGCGATCGCGTCCGCTTGCGCGGCGAGGGCGAGCTGGAGGAGGCGCGGATCGACGGGTGCCTTGTCGATCGCCACCAGACGAGCCGTCTTGGACAGCATCTCCGCTTCCCGAGTGAACCCGACCCCGATGGTGAGAGCGCGCTCGCTTCGTCCGACGAGCCGACCGACCGCCCGTTCGAGGATGTGGTTGCGCGCCCGGTACCACCAGTGCTCGTTCTCGAGACGAGCCATAGCCGCGCGAAAGTGCTGTTGCATCTCAAACAGGCGAGTATATCGCGCCGCTCAGGCCACGGCGAGGATGTCGGCTCCGAGCACGACGCCGAGCAAGACGTTTGCGCCCGCCTCGATGTCATCGGGACGCGAATACTCCTTCGGCGAATGGCTGATACCACCCGCGCTCGGTATGAAGATCATGCCGACGGGCGCAACCTGGGCGATGCTCTGGGCATCGTGGCCCGCTCCACTCGGCATCGACAGGGTCGATAGGCCGAGATCGCGAGCGGCCTTCTGGACGAGCTCTCGAAGTTTCTCGTCGGTAGGCGCCGCCCGACTCACGTAATAGCGCTCGAACCTGATCGATGTTTCGTTTCTTGATGCGACGCCGCGAGCCTCACGTTCGATCCGGGCGAAGACCCGCTCGATGTGGTCCATCGCCAGATCGCGGATCTCGAGCGATAGCTCGACTCGTCCCGGAATCACGTTCGGAGCTCCGGGGTGGGCTTCGATCCGTCCCACGGTTCCGACCTGTCGGCCCGGAGTCGAGGTAACGACCTGGTTCACCAGGTCGATGAATCGTCCTGCGGTCAGAAGCGGATCTCGTCGGTGATCCATGGGCGTCGTACCGCCATGGTTGGCGAAGCCCTCGATGACGACGTTCCACCGTTCGATCCCGACGATGCCCTCGACGACGCCCACATCGATGCCGCGCTCCTCGAGGACGCCCCCCTGCTCGACGTGAAGCTCGAAAAAAGCGGCGATGCTACCCGGGCCCCTTCGGGCCTCGTCGAGTCGTTCCGGATCTCCTCCGAGGAAGGCAATCCCCTCACCGACCGTCTTGTCGGTGTAGGAAGAAAGCGCGAGATCTCTCACCGTCACCTCTCCGACCATCGCCCGGCTTCCCGTCTTGCCGTTCTCTTCGTTTTGAAAGATAGCGACTTCGAGCGGATGTCTCGTCCGAACGCCGGCCTCCTCGAGAGTATGCGCGACCTCGATGGCGGCCATCGAGCCGACCTGACCGTCGTAGTTGCCACCGTCGGGGACGGAATCGATGTGCGAGCCGAACATGAGCGGAGGTAGGTCGGGATCGGTCCCGGGGCGGCTGCCGAGGAGGTTTCCCGCCGTGTCCGTCCGAACGTCGAGCCCAGCCTCTCGCATCCATCTCATGGCGAATTCGCGGCCTTTGAGGTCGGCATCGCTGTAGGCGACGCGGCTGATGCCCCCATCAGCCGTTCGGCCGAATTGCGATAGGTCGGAGAGGCGCCGATTCAGTCTCGCCCCGTTGACTCTCGGCGCCGCGGCATGGGACCGAGAGGAAAGTACGAGGGCTCCTAGGCCCAGCAAGAAATCGCGCCGCCTCATCGTCGTCCTAATCATCGCGAAATGTGACAGACAGAATCAATCCGGGCAACGAGTAACCCAAAGTTCACGTGACTTTGACTTTCTCGTGACGTTGGCC
The DNA here is from genome assembly GCA_035457705.1 of Vicinamibacteria bacterium. Taxonomy (GTDB): domain Bacteria; phylum Acidobacteriota; class Vicinamibacteria; order Marinacidobacterales; family SMYC01; genus DASPGQ01. The sequence goes on along the minus strand of DATIBD010000091.1, from coordinate 34,392 downwards.
GGCTAGACTTGTCTTGCGCGGCTCTCGCGGCCCTCGAAGGGGCGGCGTCGTCCGGACCCCGCTTTTCAGCAGACGCCGCCCCTTGCCCATCTTGCCGCCGCGCTCGAGAGCACAATAGGTGGCTGTGCGTCCGGATCTCGGGTTGTCACACAAAAAAAATCTCTTCTCAACCTGACTGTAACATTCATATTTTAGGCTCCAAGGATCGAGGCGCTTCCGCCTGTTTAACAAAACCAAGCCAGTCTGTTCGAGTCATCAACGAACGTTGAGGGACGATGATGAAGAAACTGTACCTGGTACGGCACGCCAAGGCCGCGAGTCGAGATAGTCGAAATCCGGATCTCGGTAGACCGCTCCTGAAGAAGGGAAAGCAAGACGTTCGGAAGATCGCCAAGAAGCTCAGGCAAAACGGTTCCCGCCCCGACGTTATCGTCTCGAGCTCGGCGAATCGCGCTTGCCAATCCGCGAGCATCGTCGCCAAGACCCTTGGTTACAAAAAGAAGATCGTCTCGCAGAACGAGGTTTATGAGGCGAATCAGGGACGACTCATGAAGATCGTTCGAAAACTGAAGGACGGAGACAACACGGTCATGATCGTGGGTCACAACCCAGCGATCAACGAGCTTGCGGGGTCTCTGGTCAAAGGCTTCGATCAGGCAATTCCCACTTCGGGCATCGTGGGAATCGATCTGCCGGTAGAGACGTGGACGCGGGTACGCAAAGGACTGGGTCAGTTGAGCTACTTCGATTTTCCAAAAAAGAAGCAGGTCCAGGCGAAGCTCCTCAAGAAGATCGAGCAAGACATAGCCTCCGAAGTGACTCGGGTCGTGAACAGCGCGTTGAAACATTTCGGCGGAGATTCCGCAGCAAAGATGAACAGGAGCGTCAAAACGGCGAGTCGACGGGTCGCCAGAGAATTCGTCGACAGCCTGAAGGCGAGAAAAGTCTCGATCCGTCCCAAAAGCCAGCCACTCCCCGAAAAAAAGGCCGCCAGGAAGCCCAGGAAGAGATCGGTGAGAACGGGCGCCGAAAAAAAGCACGAAGCGGCTCCTTCCGCCGCCGCCCCGTAGCACTCAGGCAGCGCGGCGCCCTAGCGTCGCTCGAACGCGGGTGACGCCAGGCACCTCCTCGTGGTGTAGACTTGTTGGCGATGTCACCGTCGGGAAGGTGGAAGCGAGTCCAAGGGGCGACGCGCCCTGTGCTCGACCCTCAGGTCCGCCCGGTGACGCAGCTGGTAGAGAGAAGGTCTCCCGTAAGCCGTTGTGAGGCGGGGTAGCTCAGTTGGTGAGAGCGAAGGACTCATAACCCTTAGGTCGGCGGTTCGAATCCGCCCCCCGCTACCAAATGGATCCCCTGGTTGATCCCTGGCGCTCGCCCCGATCGGAGAGATAGAGTTTAATGGCCACCATGCCGAGTGTGGGTACGCGCTCGAGGCGCAAGGAAGGCCCGGAAAAGCTCACGGGGATAGCCAAATACATCGACGACTTTCGATTCCCGCATGTCCTGCACGCGGTGACGGTGCGGGCTACCGTCCCGCGCGGCCGAATCAAGCACATCTATTTCGAACCATCGTTCGACTGGACGGGCGTCGTCGTGGCGACGGCCGATGACGTTCCCGGAGAGAACACCGTCCTCTTGATCGAACGGGATCAGCCGGTTCTCGCCCGAGACGAGGTGCGCCACGTTGAAGAGCCCGTGCTCGTTCTCGGCCATCCCGAGCGAGCAAGGGCGTACGACGCGGCGAAGCACGTTCGAATTGACTACGACCCGCTCGAGCCCGTGCTCGACCCCGGGCGCTCGAGCACGGTTTTCAAGGGCTTCGAGATCCACAAAGGAGATCTCGAAGCGGGTTTTGCCGAGGCCGACGCCATCGTGGAAGAAGAGTACCAGGTTCCCCACCAGGAACAGGCCTACATCGAGACGAATGGTGTCGCCGCCTGGGAAGAATCCGATGGAACCCTCGTGGTCCTCGGCTCGATGCAGTGCCCCTATTACGTCCACAAGGCGCTCTTGCCGATATTCCCCCGCGACCCCGGGAAGATTCGGGTGATACAGGCGGCTACCGGTGGCGGGTTCGGTGGAAAGGAAGAGTATCCGAACATCATCGCGGCGCACGCGGCACTCCTTGCCATCAAGGCGAAGAGGCCCGTCAAGCTCGTCTACGACCGGCACGAGGATATGCGGGCGACGACGAAGCGCCATCCGACGCGGATCCGGCACCGCACCGGGGTCAAACGCGACGGCACTCTCGTCGCCCAGGACATCGACGTCCTCATGGACGGAGGCGCTTACGTTACGCTTTCTCCCGTCGTGCTCTCCCGGGGCATTCTTCATGCGAGTGGTCCCTATGAATGCCCCAACGTGCGCATTCGGGGACGGGTGGTGGCGACGAATACCCCACCCAACGGCGCTTTTCGCGGCTTCGGAGCACCCCAGACCCTGTTCGCCGCCGAGCTCCACATGGAGAAGATCGCGAAGGTGCTCGAAATCGACTCCGTCGCGCTGCGGCGAAAGAATCTGTTTCGCCTCGGCTCGACGACGGCGACCGGCCAGGTTCTCCGCGAAAGCGTGGGGGCGATGCAAACGCTCGACCGAGCCCTCGAGAGGAGCCGGTATTCTCGACGGAAGAAAGCCGCAGCACGATGGAATCGCATCCGGAAGAACCCGACGTGGCGAGGCGTCGGCCTGGCGACCGTCTTCCACGGCGCGGGCTTCACGGGAAGCGGCGAGGTGTTCCTCAAGAGCCGGGCTGGCGTGAGATTGACCCCGAGAGGCGAGATCGTCGTCGATGCCGCTTCCACCGAGATCGGGCAGGGAACCACAAGCATGCTCGCCCAGATCGTCGCCGACGCGCTCGAAGTACCATACGAATGGATTCGGGTCGAGACGCCGGATACGAACCGGGTGCCCAATAGCGGACCCACGGTGGCCAGCCGCACCTGCATGATCGTCGGCGGCTTGCTCATGCGCTCCGCCGACAAAATCAAAGAGCGTCTCGTCGCCGACGGGGTTCGCTGGCCTCTGACCCGGGGCGCCCTTCGCGGCAGGAATCTCTCCTTCACCGAGGAGTTCGAGAAGCCCGGGGAGATCGAATGGGACGAAGAGACCTACCGCGGAGATGCCTATGGGGCCTATGGTTATGCCACGCTCGTGGCCGAGGTGGAAGTCGATAAGCTGACTTTCGAAGTCACGATCCGGGACGTCGTCACCGCACAGGATGTGGGCCGGGCTATCAACCCTCTGCTCGTCGAGGGGCAGATCCTGGGCGGAACCGTGCAGGGTATTGGTTATGCTCTGCTGGAGAACGTGGTTTTCGAGAACGGCGGCATGGCCAATGCTCAGTTCACGAACTACGTGATCCCGACGACGTTGGACGCGCCCCCCATCCGGGTCGAGATCGTCGAGGAGCCCTATTCCAGAGGTCCGTTCGGCGCGAAGGGCGTAGGAGAGCTTCCCATGGATGTTCCCGCCCCGGCGATCGTGGCGGCGATCCACGACGCGACGGGGCTATTTCTGACCGCCCTACCCGCTCTTCCCGAACGAATCGAAGAAGCATTTCAAAATGATCGAGCTCCGCGTCAACGGTAGGAAGCGGCGTTTTCGAGGCCCAGCGTTCAAGCGACTCCTCGATGTTCTCCGAGAAGACTTTCGCCTTACTGGCACCAAAGAGGGATGCGGTGAGGGAGAGTGCGGCGCATGCACGGTGTTGATCGACGGCGAGCCGGTCAACGCCTGCCTCGTGCCCGTTTGCCAGGTAGCGGGACGCCGGGTCGAGACCATCGAATCCCTGGGCACTCCTGAGGGCCTGGCTCCGCTTCAGGACGCCTTTCTCGAGGAGGGAGGCACTCAATGCGGCATATGCACGCCGGGAATGCTCGTCGCCGCCTGGGCCTATTTACGGTCGGGAGGCCCCGACGACCCCGATGCGATTCGATTGGCGCTCTCGGGAAACCTCTGCCGTTGCACCGGGTATCAACAGATCGTCGAATCCGTGGTGACTGCGGTGCGCCGACAATGAGAGGCGACGCCCGGAGCATGAAAGTGCTGCGGCCGAGAACGCCAAAAGAAGCCATCGAGCTCTATGCGCGCTTCCATGCGGCGGTGCCCCTCGCCGGGGGCACGGACTTCATGGTCAGCTGGAACGCCGGAGAAGCCAATGGATTGACCGTCATCGACCTGTCCCGGCTCCGCACTTGGGGACGGATTCGGCGGGCGGGCAAGGTTCTCCGGATCGGCTCGCTCGCCACTCACTGGCAGCTGCAGTCCCACGACATCGTCCGCAGGCGGTTTCCCTTGCTGGCTCAAGCCTGTGCCACCATCGGGGGGCGCCAGATCCAGACACGCGGCACGATCGGGGGCAATATCGCCAACGCGTCGCCAGCTGGGGATACCTTCCCGCCCCTTCTCGTGTACGACGCCAGGGTGAGGCTGGTCTCGTCCGCGGGGCGGCGAGCTATGGCGATTCGAGACGTCTTCACCGGAGTCAAACGAACCGCTCTCGAGAGTGGAGAGTTGATCGAATCCGTCGAGCTCCCCTTTCATCGAAGCCCATCGCGGGAGCTTTTTCGAAAGGTCGGAACCCGAAAGGCGTCCGCGATCTCGAAGACGGTCGCCGCCGGACTCCTCTGGTTGCGCCGCGACGGGCGCATCCGCGCGCTGCGCTTCGCCCTCGGGAGCATGGCGGTGACCGCTAAGCGGCTCGAGACCGTGGAGAGTTTCCTTCAAGGCCAGAAGCCCACGCGTCGGGCAGTCGACGAGGCCTTGTCTCTGCTGGAACGAGACGTCGACCCCATCGACGATCTGCGCTCGACCGCCCGCTATCGGCTCGAGGTCTCGCGAAACCTCCTACGGGGCTTTCTGCTTTGAGCTCCGCTCCGGCTCGGTGGGACGCGCCACGATCAAACCCTTGCGCTCCGGCCTTCTCAAGAGGTAGTCGGCCACGTCTTCCTCGGTAATGACGACCCTCTCGTGGTAGCTCGAAGCGTGGAGAAGCCTCGGGACGCCGCGAACGTGGAGAACGAACCCGGCGTGATGTACGAGAAGCCCGGGCCGCTCACCGACGAAGGCCACGAGGTCGCCGTCTTCGAGCGCACGCGAGGCCGAGCGTGCCGACGCTCGCGGCACAACGAGATGAGGAATGCCGCTCAGACGGGCTTCGACGTTCCGCATCTTGCGCGCCAGCTCGTCCGGGACCGAGGCTCGAGCGAGCTCGTGAGTCGAAATGCGAAAGAAATCCTTCCTGACGGGGAACCCACCCAGCTCGCCCGTCAGATTGTTGAGGCGCCCTCTCGATTCGTTATCGTCGATCCACTCGGTGAAGTAATGCAGGCGCGACGCGTAATCGGAGAGAACGCCGCCGCGGTATCGGCTCTCAACGATCTCTCGGGTGAAGCACTCGGCCGTGGGCTCGTTGACGTAGCCGCACCGTGCTGCCGCCAGGCTCGATTCGATGAAGGTAACGCACTCGAACCGCTCGAGCTCGATTCGAAGTCTCTCCGGTCCCGGAGGTGGAGCGGCATCGGCGTCGTACCCGACTCCGTTTTGGATCCTGCCCGCGCGAGCCAGGTAGCGACCAAAGGATTCTCCCGGCAAGGGCCTTCCCAGCTCGCGGAACCATGCTTCGAGGCGCGCCCGGCTCGCCGGAGTCGTCTCTTCGGGGAGAGAGGGGGGGGCCAGGAACAGCATCAGCGCCATCCCCGAGCGAATCGGGCACATCCTCCCCAAAGCTTACGAGGCACGAAGTGCACTTGGCAAGGTTGCTTATTGAGCCAAAGGGTTGTACATTTTTCTTTGGCACCTGGCCGGGTCGGCCAGGCAGCCATTTTGACGGGGGACCCGCCCCAGCCTCTGGGAGCGGGTGTAGCTTGGTCTCGGGCCCGAGCCGCGCCGGCGGCCCGGACGCGAAAGCCCCAACGCTCGAGCCGGCATCGAAGCCCTGATGGGGGTGCAGCATGGACGACTATGTCGGACATCTGAGGGAGTTCCGGCGCATTCTCCGGAACCTGGAGGGCCAGGCGACCCATCCGCTGAACCGAGAGACCATCGATTCGCTGTCCCGGAAGCTCGACCGGGACGAATCCCAGTTGAACTCCGCTCGGCTCCAGAGCTCCATCCGGGCGACCGTCGATGCCACGGCGACGCTCGAGGAGCTCGCTCGGTACGAGCAAGACGTCACCTCGGTGTTCTTCGAGGTCGTGGATCGAAAGCGGAAGGAGCTGGAACGCGAGCGCTTCCGCCGGCTCCTCGATCAATCTGCCGAGTCCATTCTCGTCATCGAGCCGCACACCGGAAGATTTCTCGACGTCAACGAGCGCGCGGTCCAGCTGCTCGGCTACTCCCGGGCCGAGCTGCTCGAGCTTTCGTTGAACCACATCGAGGTAGCCCTTCCGCTGACTCCTTCGTCGTCCTGGAACGAGTGGTTTTCGAACGTACCCAGCGCGCCGGAGGCCGTCTACTTGGAGGGGATCCACCGTCGCAAGGACGGAAGTCGCTTCCCTGTGGAGGTGTCCGCGACTTTCGTTCCCATCGACGATGTCAAGCTCATTCTCCTCGTGGCCCGCGACGCGACCGATCGAAGGCGATCCGAGGCCAGGCTGAAACGGCAATGGGCGTTCTTCAGCAGGCTGGCGCACCGAAGCATCGATGGCGTGCTGGCGTTCGACCGCAACTTCCACCTCACGTATTGGAATCCTGCGGTTCAACGGATTCTGGGGCAGCCGCGAGAGAGCGTGATCGGAAAGAACGTGTGGGAGGCTCTGCCCCAGCTCAAGGAGCTAGGCGAGGACCGCTACTTTCGCGACGCTTTGGCGGGCACGACCTCGACGTCGCGCAACCGCCCCTACACCCAGGTGGAAACGGGCCGGCAGGTGTTCTTCGACGGATACTATTCTCCCCTGACCGAGGAGAACGGGGAGATCGTCGGCGGCATCGCCATCCTTCGAGACGTGACCGAGAGGCGTGAGTTCCAGCTCCGGCAGGCCCGCGACACAGTGGCGCGCCAGGACGAACAGAAGCAGCGGGATCTCGAGGAGAAGCGGCGGCTGCAAGCCGAAGTGGTTGAGCTGGCGCGAGAAGTCGACCGGCTCAAGAAAGAACAGCTGCACGCTGGCCGCGACAGAAACGAGGTCGAGTCCGCCGAGCGCGTCGAGGAGCTCCAGCTCCTTGCCAAGGGAGTTGCCCGAGAAGTCGAGCCCTTGATGGCCGGCATATTGAGTCAGACAGGTCTGGCCCTTGCGGAGCTTCCTTCCGGCTCCTCCCTCCGTCGCGGCGTCGAGGAGATCGAGGAAGCCGCACTTTCCGCGAGCGAGCTCGCCGCGATGCTCTCGTCGTTTTCAGGCAACGGCTCCGCAGAGGGGGGGAGGGTTCAGCTCGACCAGCTCCTCGTCGAGATCGAGCATTCGCTTCGGGCGCTCCTTTTGGACGGGCCGGCGGGCTCCCTCGAGCTCGAGCTCGGAAGCGAAGAGGTTCCCCTGTGGGGAGACAGCCGTCAGATCCGTGAGCTGGTGATGGTTCTGGTGCAAAACGCCGCGGATGCCATGGTGCAGGGCGGCGGGCCCATCCGGGTGAGGACCGGGGCTTCGGAGCTCGACGCAAATGCTCTGAAGGAATTTTTCTTCGCTTCGGGCGCCAACCCCGGGACCTTCGTGTTTCTAGAAGTTAGCGACATGGGCGAAGGGATGGATCAACAGACTCTTTCGAGAATCTTCATTCCTTTCTTCAGTACGAGACCAGGCCATCGGGGACTCGGACTCGCCACCGCGCTCGCGGTGGTTCGCGCCCACGGAGGAGCCCTTTCGGTCGAGAGCGCCCGCGGCCAAGGGACAACTTTTCGCGTGTACTTTCCAATACATTGAGACTGGCCAACAGCGCGGATCTGGATACAATGCGGACTCATGGCGGACGCGGAGCTCGTCGAAATCCTGCTCCGGGGTGCCGCGGCCTGGAATCGCTTCAGGGAAAGTAATCCGGGCCGGACCTCCCCGGACCTGTCACGGGCGGACCTCGTCGGTATCGACCTGGGTGAGGCCGATCTCCACGGGGTCAACCTGACGGGGGCCAACCTGACGGGAGCCAAGCTCGAAGGGGCCGACCTGACAGACGCTCAGATGGCCCAGGTCAGAGCTTCTGATGCGCGTCTCGACGGCGCAAAGATGCACCGGGCCCGTCTCACGGGCGCCCGGTTGGAGCGCGTCACGATGCTCGATACGGATCTGACTGGCGCTGATCTGACGCGCGCCCAGCTGGTCGAAGCACGCTTGTCGCGCGCCAACCTTTCCGGGGTCCAGCTCCAGACAGCAAACGCAGCCCGCGCGGTTCTGATTCGAGCCCAGCTTCCCGTGGCGAACCTCCGCGGAGCGATCCTGTCAGGGGCGGATCTCGAGGAAGCCAAGTTGCCGGGCGCCAGTCTGGAGGGAGCGCGTCTTCCCATGGTGAACCTGCGGCGAGCCGACCTCACACGAACCGAGGGCTCGGCGGCGCACTTCTGGAAGGCCAACCTCTTCGAGGCAAACTTGACGGGCTCGACCCTCAGCGGTGCGCAGCTCGTCGAGGCCGATCTGAGTCGGGCGGAGCTTCCCCTGGCGGATTTGCAGGGCGCCCGGCTTCAGCGGGTCCGCCTCGGTGGCGCCGACCTGAACCAGGCGAACCTGAGTCGTGCGTGCCTGAAGGGCGCCGATTTCTCCCGGGCCGACTTGACCGGGGCGAGATTAGTGGGGGCGGAGATCGTTCGGGCGAACTTCGGAGGGGCGAGACTGAGCCAGTGTCAGCTCTCGGGCGCGCTCTTGGTTCAGTGCAACCTCACGCAAGCCATCCTCACCGACTGCCGGCTCGACGGCGTCGTGTTATCCGGCATTCGTCACGAAGGGATCGTCACGTCCAATCTCGCCCTGACGCCCCCTGACGAGGCCGCCGTGCTGGTGGACGACCTCGAGATGGTGCAGCTGATGGAAACCCTCATGTCGGAGCCCCGGTGGCGGGGCCTCATCCCTCGGAACACGCCGCGCCTCGTGCTCGTGCTCGGAAGGTTTCCCGACTGGCGCAAACCGCACCTCGAAGCAATCCGTGAATTGCTGAGGCGACGGGACTACACTCCGCTCGCGGTGGATCTCGAAAGGCCGGTGGGTCCCAAGCTGCGAGGGACTTTCGAGAATCTGACCCACTTCTCGCGCTTCATCGTCGCCGATCTGGCCGGCAGCCGGGAGCTCGTCAAGGAATTGCAGCCTTTCGGTGTCGTGCTGAGGGATCTCCCCATAAAGATCATTCTCCCCGAAGGCGAGGATCTCGTGGACAGCCCCGAGTTCGCCGGCATCGAGCCCTACCGTTATCGTGACACGGAACATCTGGTCGAAACGTTCGAACAGAGTGTGCTTGCCCCCCTCGAGGTAAAGCTCGAGCCCTTCAGTAAGGCTCCGGCGCGCTAGAATTCTCGTGTCGGCCACCATGCGATAATGATCGAGGTTTTGGTGTACGAGGGGAAGGTCTTCGTCTCTACGAGCAATACCGAAACGGGCGACGTGTCGGCCGACACCCGCTTCACCTACCATCAGAAAGGCGATCTCGTTTGGGCGACGTACGAAGGTGGAGCGATTCGTTTCGGAACCCTCGTGGCCAAGGCCGACGAAGAGGGGCGGCTCGAGATGCGCTACCAGCATCTCACGAGGGCCGGTGAGCTCAAGACGGGGGAATGTCGCTCGATCCCGGAAGTAATGGCGGACGGGCGCCTGCGGCTTCACGAGAGCTGGCGATGGACCTCGGGGGACTACTCCGAGGGAAGCTCGATCGTCGAGGAGCTCGCCGAATGAGCCGCGTTCGTCGCTGGCTCCTGATGGTCGCGCTCGTCATCACGACCATCGCCTGCGACCAGACGACGAAGCGATTCGCATCGGAGAGTTTCACTCAGGCCGTGCCGTATCCCCTGGTAGACGGGACCATCGAGCTGCTCTATTCCGAGAACCGCGGCGCTTTTCTGGGCATTGGAGCCGAGCTCGAGCCGGTGACGCGGTTCTGGCTTTTCACCGTGGGGGTCACCATCCTTCTCCTCGTCTTCGCGGTAAAGCTCTATTGCGCTCGAAGCGCCCTGGAGCTCACGGGATGGTCGTTCGTGATCGGAGGCGGGCTCGGCAATCTCATCGATCGCGTGCAGCATGGCATGGTCATCGATTTCCTGCGCATCGGTTTCGGGGACCTGCGCACGGGAATCTTCAACCTCGCCGACGCCGCCATCGTGGGAGGGCTCGTCCTTCTCTTCCTCTCGGCCCTCGCGCATCGCCCCGTGAGCGCGCACCGCCGACCCGATCCGGCTTAGACGATGAACGAGACGAGGTCGACGTCCTGCGTTCTGGATTGTCCCGACACCTGCTCGCTCGAGGTCCAGGTCTCAGGCTCGGCGATTCGGAGCATCACGGCCGGCGCCGCGAACCCGGTTACGGGCGGGTTCATCTGTTCGAAGGTAGGGCGCTTCGCCGAGCGGGTCGAGCACGAGGACCGGCTGTTGTACCCGATGCGACGTATCGGGCCGAAGGGCGAGGGTCGATTCGAGCGAGTGTCTTGGGACGAGGCCCTCTCGGAAGTGGCGTCGCGCTGGAAGGATATCCGAAAAACCTTCGGAGCAGAGGCCATCCTTCCCTACCACTACGGGGGGTCGAATGGGTTCGTCACCGATGAGATGCTCGACAGCCTTTTCTTCGCTCGCCTGGGCGCCTCCAGGCTCGCCAAGACGATTTGCGCCGCGCCCACGAGCGAAGTGGCGAAGGACATGTACGGCAAGATGGCGGGCGTGGCCTTTCCAGATTACGTCGACGCCCGTTGCATCGTCATTTGGGGGGCCAATCCGCGGGCGTCCAACATCCACCTCGTGCCGTATTTGAAGGAAGCGAAACGGCGCGGCGCCTTCATCGCGCTCGTCGATCCGATAAGGACACTCCCCACCGAGCTCGTCGACCTCCATTTGCCCGTCCGTCCCGGCACCGACTTGCTCCTGGCGCTCGGTCTCATTGACTATTTTGCGGGAAGCGGCGAGCTCGATGGCACCTTCGTCCACGCCTGGGCGACGGGGCTCGAACCGCTGCTCGCGGCGGCGTCCGCGTGGCCGCTCGAGAAAGCTGCTATTGAGGCGGGCCTCGATCTTTCCGCGGTTCGCGATCTTGCGAAGCGCTACGCCTCCTCTTCACCGGCCGTCTTGCGGTGCGGCTGGGGCGTCGAGCGCAACCGAAATGGCGGTCATGCGGTGGCCGCCATTCTCGCGATTCCTTGCCTCCTCGGAAAGTTCGGCGTCCTCGGCGGCGGCTACACGCTGAGCAACAGCGGCGCGGGTCGCCTGGTCACCAAGAAGCTCTTCCCCTTGCCGCCCTGGAATACGAGGACCATCAACATGACCGAGCTGGCTTCGGTCTTGCGCGGCCCGCTCTCGCCGCCGGTGAAGTCTCTGTTCGTGTTCAACTGCAACCCAGTGGCGACGGTGCCCGATCAGAACGGGATCGTCCACGGCCTGATGAGGGAAGACCTCTTTACCGTGGTTTTCGAGCAGGTGATGACCGACACGGCCCGTTTCGCCGACGTGCTCCTTCCGGCGACGACTTTTTTCGAGCACCACGACCTGAAGCGCGCGTATGGAAGCTACGTCGTGGGGGCCACTCGGCCCGTCGTCCCTCCCCGAGGCGAGGCGCGATCGAACGTCGTGGTATTCCAGTCCCTCGCCCGGGCGCTGGGGTTCGACGACGACGCGTTCGGTTGGTCGGAACAGGAGCTCATCGAGCGCACCATAGCCGCGATCGAGCTGAACGGGAAGAAGCCCTCACCCGGGCCGTTGAAGGAGGGTGGAGCCCACGGCTACGATTTCGATGGAGGATCGCCGATTCAGTTCAAGAACGTGTTTCCGGAGACCGAAGACGGCAAGGTACACCTGACCCCACGGTGTCTGGGTAGCGTTCCGTATCGCTATCGTTCCAGCCAATCCAGCTATCCGCTCACCCTCGTCAGCTCTTCGACCTCGAAGACAATCAACAGTACGCTCGGCGAGTTCAATTTGAGCAGTCTTCATCTGTCCCTCAATCCCGAGGATGCGCGCAGCCGCGGCATTCGAAGCGGGGACCGGGTGCGGGCGTTCAACTCGCAAGGCGAGGTTCTTTGTTACGCGCGCGTGGATCGGCGTCTGCGAGAGGGTGTCGTCCACATGCCGAAAGGTGCCTGGAGGAAAGCTTCGTTGAACGGGAGCACCTCGACGGCTCTCACCCCGGCGGAGGTGAGCGAGGTCGGGGGCGGCGCTTGCTTCAACGACGCACGCGTCGAAGTCGCGCGTCTCGATCCCCTGGAGGTGAACCAATGAGAGGGATGATCCTGAGTAGTTCCTTGATTCTCGTAGCAGCAATCGTCCTCGCGGAAGAGAAGACCTTCGAAGGCTATGTCACCGACGACATGTGCGGCGCCGAGCACATGATGGAGGGGATGAGCGACAAACAATGCGCCGACGAATGTGTCGGCATGGGTGCCGCTTACGCGCTCTACGTGCCGGATGACGAGACGCTATACAAGGTGGATGACCCGGAGAAAATCAAGGCGTTCGCCGGCGAGGACGTCGTCGTCAACGGGACCCTGGACGAGGACGGCGAGACGATCCGCATCGTGTCGGTGGCGAGGCGGGAGCAGCGCTAGCCGAAGCCCTCGAAGGGAATCGCCTCGTCTTCGAGCATGATCGGAATCGAGTCTCGGATGGGGTACAGGAACTTGCGGTCTTCTCGAAGGAGGCCCCCCTGAATCTTCTCCGATACCGCTGCGCCTCCGCGGTTCTTCACGACGCCCGCCTCGATCTTCTGGTTGATGCGATCGATGGTGCCGGGCTCTACGAGTGACACCGGCTGTTTCGTCTCCGGGCAGCACAAAATCTCCAGGAGCTCCGGGTCGATCATGATCCATAAGCTAACCCCGTTCCGAGATAACTGCAAGGGTACGGCCGTGATACTTCTCATAGGAACGAGCAGCCGGCCGTCTTCGAGACTCGTCGACGAGGAGCGGAGCTAGCCGGGCCCCTGGGGAGTGGGTCAGCGGAGGAGAATGGCCTCGCGCTCGTACTGCCGGATGACGAGCCACAGGAGCAGAGCTCCTGCCACGAGGGTCACTGCGGACGAGACGCTCAGATGGAGCAAGCTCACGGCCTCTGCCCGAAGAATCTGATTGATGAAAATCTGCTGGCCCACCGTGGGCACGAGGGAAAGCCAAAGAGATTGCTGCATCGGAACGATCGCCATGATGAGAGCGGGTAGAGCCGGTACGAGCAGCATCAACGAGATGTAGTTCTGGGCTTCTTTGAAGCTCTTCGTGTAGCTCGCGACCAGCAGCTGCAAGCCGACGACCAAGAGAATCAACGGCAGGCTTACCAGGAGTATGAGGAAAAGAGCCTCGATCGGAAGGCTCATACGGACCCCAATGTACTGCTCCAGGGGTACGAAGTTGAGAATGATCGCGAACCCGGCAAGGGTTTCCAGGAGCGCCACGAGCGTAAAGAGAAAAACCGCAGCCGCTTTTCCCAGGACGAGCTCGGTACGACTGACCGGGTTGATCAGCAGAGGCTCGAGTGACAAGCGCTCGCGTTCTCCCGCCGTGGAATCGATAGCGAGGTACATCCCCCCGACGAAAAGCGAGACGAGGATGAGGTAAGGAGCCATCGCCAGGATGCGAGCGCCGCGGCTCTGTGGCGTCGAGACGTCCACGAGCTCGATGGCGACGGCATCGACGACGCGTGGATCGACGCCCCGCACCGCCAATCGGAGCCGTCCGATCTGCCCACTGTAAGTGGCAAGGACCGTTCTTGCCCTGTCGATCGCGCTCAGTGCTTCGTTCCTCGAGGAGTCCACCACGAGGTGTACCGCCGCCGGTTGCCCCTGAGTGAAGGCGTCCCCGTAGGTTTCGGGAACGATCAGCACGACGTCCTCTTTTCCCGTCCGAACCGCCTCTTCTGGATTTGCGGGTGCCGGTTTCACCTCCACGTTATTCTGCTCGAGGAACTCGATCAGGTTGGGCGCGTTGTGCCCGCCCTCGACCGGAAGCTTCAATGGCTCGTCCGCCTCCCTGGACAGCTGACCGACGGCGAAGACGACGAGGAGTATCATCGCTGGGCCGAGGAAGGGGTAGAGTAGCGCGGCCGCCAGAGTCCGCCGATCGCGCAAGTTGTCGACGACTTCCTTGTCGAAGACGACAGTAAAGCCCCGCTTCAACGCTGGAGTCCCTCTTCCGAGCCGATCGAGGCCACGAACGCGTCCTCGAGGTTCGACTCGCCGGTCGATTGGCGGAGCTCTTGGGAAGTCCCGCTGGCGACGACCTTTCCCTTCGAGATGACCACGATGTGGTCGCACAGAGCCGAGACTTCCTGCATGATGTGGCTCGACAGGAGCACACAGACGCCTTCGGCGCGCAACCGCCTGATGAAATCCCGCATCGCCCGCGTCGAAGGGACATCGAGACCGCTCGTGGGCTCGTCCAGCAGCACGTTCCGGGGCTTCTGGACGAGCGCTCGCGCGATGGCGACTTTCACCCGCTGGCCCGTCGAGAAACCCTCGGCCCTCCGTTCGGCGATGTCGTCCATGTCCAGGAGATTGACGAGCTCGTCGATGCGCTTCTCCAGCTCGGCTCCGTTCATTCGGTGCAGGGCCCCGAAGTAGCGGATGTTCTCTCGAGCCGTCAGGCGGGGATAGAGCCCGTGGGCATCGGGGAGAACCCCGATCCGTCGTTGCACGTCCAGGCGCGAGCTCTGCGTGTCATAGCCATCGACGCGCGCCGTTCCCGCGTCCTGCCGGATGACCGTATAGAGGATTCGAAGGGCCGTGGTCTTGCCCGCGCCGTTCGGGCCGAGTAGCCCCGTGATCTCTCCGTTTTTCGCGGTGAAGCTCACCCCGCGCAGCGCCTGGATCTGACCGAACGATTTGGTGACGTTCTCGAGCTCGATCATGTCTTTCTCTGTTGTCGAGGCTCTATCGCGGGTACTCCAACGATCCCGTCGACTTCGCGGCACGTCCGTTTCATTACTCGTCTACGGGAGCGGTCCGGCAAAGGAGGTAAAAAAGGCTCGAGGCACGATGCGCTCGACGCAGCTCGTATCGATGCCGTCGAAGCTCGCACTCTCGACGAACTCGGAAGCGAGGCTCGATATACATCCGCGGTGGATCACGACGTGTCCCTGGCCTGGAGCCACGACGTGCAGACTTCGGTCGAGCTGGCGCCGGGCGATCTCCGCGTTCTCGGGGGGCGTCACCGGGTCGGCCTCGCCGGAGAGCAGAAGCACGGGCACTGACGACTTCAACGGAGCCCGAAAGTCTTGGGGGACTTTGCCTCGAGGCCAAGAGGGACACACGAGCTTCAAAGCGTCGGTCTGGAGCGCGCCGAGATAGGTATCTCGGGTTCTTTCGGCGATGAGCTCGTCTTCGAAGAACGGGTAGTCCTCGCTACAGATGATCGAGATACCCATGGCGTCGCTCATCGTCTCCGACACCCCGCCCACGGTCATGAGGAACTGGGCGGCGAGCGGTGCCAGGTCGTTCTCCCGAGCCGAGGCCAGCAAGAGAGGAACCGTCGCCACGGTCTCCTGACTGTAGCTCAGCAACCGAATCGCGTAGGCCGCCATTCTGCGGTCCAGCTCGACGCTCACGATCTCTCCCGTTCTCGGGTGGCGAAGCGAGACGGGGACCGGAACGTCGAGCCGCGCCATCACCTCATCGATGGCTATTCCGATGTTGGGAAACGCCTTCGCGCAGCTCGGATCGGCGGAACATCGGTCTATCATCAAGTCGAGCGCCCGCTCGGCATCCCGGGCAATGTCGATTCCGAGCGTCTCGGTGGGCGGTACGACCCCGTCCAGTACGATCGAGCGGACTCGGTCGGGATAGAGACGGAGATAGGTCAACGCGGCTCGCGTGCCGTAGGAGACGCCGTAGAGGTTGATGCGCTCATGCCCCAGAGCTCGACGCACGTCGTCGAGATCTCTCATGGCGATCGAAGTCGTGTAGAAGCGGGGGTCTCCTTCGAGCGAGTCGAGACATTTTTCGACCCAGGGTTCGATGTCCTCGTCGTCCAGCAACCACACATCGCTCGCGTCCCCCGCGGGGCAGCGCAAGGGGTTCGAGCCTCCAGTACCGCGCTGATCCACCAGGACGATATCCCGGTCCCGGCGAACTCGCCGAAACGCGGAATGGATCGTCACGAAGCTTTCCGTGGCCGCTTGCCCGGGTCCCCCGGTGAGAAAGAAAAGCGGATCGGGCCAAGGCGCACGACTCACCGCCCGAACCACGGCCACGCGGAGATCGATGCTGCGTCCGTTCGCGGCGTCCCGGTCTTCGGGAACGCTCAGATGCCCGCATTCTGCCGCGAGACTCAGGGGCGAGCCTGGTGACGTCAGTTGACACGGGGTCAGCTCGAGACGCGGCCCCATCGCGTCCGTAGGCGCGGGCGCACAGGAGAATCCTGTCGCCACGACGCCACCGATGGCAAAGCCCCAGGCGAGCCCCGCGCTGCGGGATCGCGAGCAATCACGCATCAGAACCCGCTCCACCGAGGCATGCGTCTGGACTGAATCGAGCACCGCGGCTGCCGGCGACACGTTTTCCCGTGGAGCACTCTCGTTGTGTCATGGGCGAGGCGGACACCGCCGGGCCCTGACGCAACGGCGCGCATGGCCGCGTAGCGTGTGAAAAAGCCTCAACCCTTCTATGCTACGGCATGAAACGAAGCTCGCCAAGCTCAGGCGTCCATGACCGCGGCCACGTCCCCATCGAGCTCTCTCGGTCGGGAAAGGGTGCTGACGACGAACAGCATGGTGAAAGAGGCGGCGGTCGCGACCGCTGTGGGTAGGACGCCCGGGGCGAAAAGAAAAACACCTCGGCGCGAGAGGATCTCGAACGTAACGTTCGCTGCGATGCCCGTTGCCATTGCGCAAGTGGCCGCCTTTGCAGTGACGCGCTTCCAGTTGAGTCCGACGGCAAGCACGGGCGCGAGCGCGGCCCCGAACGTCCCGAAGGCAAACGTTCCCAGGAGGGCGACGAGATCTCCATAGCTGATGGCGAGAAATACCGCCAAGCTAGACACGGCCAGAACCGCTATTCTCGCGAAGAGAAGCTCTCGGGCGACTCCGAGACCGAGGGCGTTCGGAATGTCCCTCACGAGAGCGGCCGAGCCGATGTTCACGAAGGAATCGGCGGTGGACATGATCGCGGCGAGAAGTCCGGCGAGAACGAGACCCGTTATGAGAGGTGGCGTTAGCTCGAGCAGGAAGGTTGGCGCGGCGTCGTCCGGTTGCGAGAGAGGGGAAAGGAGCCCCTGCGAGACGAGCGCCGGAACCGCGAGGCCCACGCCGAGCCAGATGAGCAGACAAACGCTCTGGCTTCCGCCCATCACGATCGGCATCCATTTGAGTTTCAGAGGGTCGTCCAGCATGAAGAACTTGTGAAGGACGTGGGGCTGGCCGAGCGTTCCCGTGCCGAAAACGAAGACGAAGCCGAGGGCCGTCATCACCGGTGCCGTCCCCAGTGGATCGAGAAAGCCTGGACCAAACCGTGGTGACGTCTCGATGCTCGTGACGGCGCGTTCCAAGCCGCCGCTGATGGAGATCGCGTGGAGGAATACGACGAGCGCCGCGATCGCCATGAGACCGCCTTGAAGGAGGTCGGTATAGACACCGGCCACCATTCCGCCGAGGACGGAATAGAGGAGGACGATGGTCACGCCGATCGCCATCGCCACGTAAAGGCTGGCGTCGCCGAAGAGCTCGCGGGTTCCGAACACGGACTCCAGGAGTCGACCGAGGGCGAGAAACTGAGAGCCGAGATAGGCGATGGTCCCCACGAGAACGGCAACCGCCGCGGTTCCCGAAGCCACCCGGCTTCCGTAGCGGCACAGAATGGCGTCGGGAATCGTGTAGATTTCTCGAACCTCCGAAAGGAGCCGCAGGCGTTTGGCCACGAGCCAGCAGTGGAGTGCCGAGGTGAAGCCGGCGGGAGCCACGATCAAAACCGAAGCGAGGCCGATCGAGTACATGAGCCCGGGCCCGCCGATGAAAACAAAGCCGCTGAAGGCCGCCGAGGTCGCGGCGATCCCCGTTACCCAGAGGCCGATCCCTTGTCCTGCGATCCAGAAATCTCGAGCCGTTCGCGTGCGACGTGCGGCCCAGAATCCGACGAGAATGACGGCGAGCAGGTACGAAGCGGTCGCGACGACGACGAGGGGACGGGCGAAGATGGGCATGCGCTAGCCTGTCTCTTGGCAGGCCGCGTGGAAAGGCATCCGTCCGAGAGTGTAGCGATGAGATCCCGGTCGCTTCAACCGGGGTTTGTCTCTTTCCTTTGTCTGGCGGTTCGCGCCCACGTAGAATTCGACCCGTGGCGCAGACCCTGAAAGAGAAGAAGAAGACGAAGAGGAAGGCGGGCGCCTCGCGCAAGCGGCTCACTCCCCGAAAGGAACAACGGGGAGTCCTGGGGGACGAGGCCCGACTCGGTATCGAAGATCCGTCGCTCGCGCCGATTACCGCGCGCGTCCGGGAGCTCGGCGGGGCTGCCGTCGGCGCCTATCGGGAGCCGCTCTCGGGCAAGCCCATTCTCGTGGCCGTACTCCCGATCAAGGTGGTCGAGCCAACCCCTTTCCAGCGCGATTTGTCTCCGACCCACACCAAGCGGCTTGCCCAGCGGATCGAGGAAACGGGTGTCTTTCTGGATCCTCTCATCGTGGTCCAGGCGCCCGATGGAAGGTTCTGGACGCCTAATGGCCGCCATCGTCTCGCCGCCGCGAAAGTGCTCGGGCTGCGCTCGGTAACCGCGCTCGTCTGTCCCGACGAAGATCTGGCCTTTCGCATCCTGGCACTCAACACCGAGAAGGCGCACAACTTGAAGGACCGAAGCCTCGAGGTCATCCGCATGGCGAGGGAGCTCGCCCTCAGGCGGCCGCGCTCGAAAGAAACGGACTACGAGAGCGAGCTCGAGGAGCCCGCGCTCATCACGCTCGGGATCGTTTACCAGAGCCACGGTCGCTTCGCCGGGAGCCCGTACTTCTCGTTCTTGCGAAAGCTCGATCGGTTCCAGACCAAGACCCTTCCCAAAAGCCTGTTGGAACGCGAGGGTTTTGCCGCGCGTCTGCTCGAGATCGACGAAAGCGTCAAGGAGATCGTCGAAGCGCTCAAGAAGCGGGGTTTTCGCTCCCCTTATCTGCGTAACTACGTCGTCGCCAGGATCAACCCGGTACGATTCCACCGGGCGAAGAAGGGCGACACGACGCCTCCCATGGCGATGGGCGCGGCGCTCACCCGCATGGCGGCCTCGGCGAAGAAGTTCGACACATCTTCTGTGCGCGAGCAAGACCTGGCGCTCGTCGCCGCCGTCTCCTCGGCCGAGTAGCATCGGGCTGCGATTCCGCGCTAGGATGGGCCGTCTATGCTCGCCGCTGACTGACGCCTGGCGCTCGGCGATCGCTCATCGCTGACCGCTGGGTCCCTCATTCGCTCACGATTCGTGACGCACGCACCCTTGGGCTTTCTGGCCTGTTTCGGAGAGATTCATGGATTCCCAAGAAGACGTCCTTGCTGAAGCGCCCCCGGCAGCGTCGACCGGGCTTATGGCGTCGGTGCGTGAATCGCTTCGCGGAACGGAGCAGGACTTTACCTCGGGAAACTTGAACCGTGCGGTTGGTCTTCTCGCCATCCCGATGGTGCTCGAGATGGCGGGGGAGTCGGTCTTTGCCGTGTGCGATGCGTTCTTCGTGGCGCGGCTCGGCCCGGAGGCGCTCGCCTCGGTCGGCCTCACCGAATCGATGCTGGAGATCATCTACGCCGTCGCCGTCGGGTTGGCCATGGCGACCACGGCGATGATCGCGCGACGGACCGGGGAGAAGAACCCTCGTGGAGCGGCCCGCGCCGCGGTTCAGGCGATCGTCATTGGCATCGTGCTAGCGGCCACGTTCGGTGCGGCAGGTGCGGTCTTTGCCCCGGACCTCCTCGCCCTCATGGGAGCGTCGCCCGAAACGGTCGCCATGGGAACGAGCTACACGCGGGTCATGTATGCCGGCATGGTGACCATCCTGCTGCTGTTCTTGAACAACGCCATCTACCGCGGAGCCGGGGATGCGACCTCGGCGATGCGGGCCCTCTGGATCGCGAATGCCATCAATCTCGTGTTGGATCCGTGCCTGATCTTCGGGTTGGGCCCGTTCCCCGAGCTCGGCCTCATGGGAGCGGCCGTCGCGACGAACATCGGACGAGGGACAGGAGTGCTCTACCAGCTCTACGGTCTCACGAAAGGACAGCGGATCCGTATCCGAAGAGAAGACCTGCTCCTCGATTTCTCCGTGATCAAGAGTCTCATGAGGCTGTCGGCGGGCGGCGTGGGACAGATGCTGATTGCGACGGCGAGCTATGTGGGCCTTATCCGGATCCTCGCTACCTTCGGAAGCGCCGTGCTCGCGGGCTACGTCGTCGCGATTCGGATCGTGATCTTCGTCATCCTGCCCGCGTGGGGGCTGAGCAACGCCGCGGCCACCCTGGTCGGGCAAAATCTGGGTGCGCGGAAACCCGATCGGGCCGAGCGGGCGGTGTGGCTGACGGGAGTTTGGACCGTGGGGTTCATGGGGTTTTTGAGCGTCGTGTTTCTCGCCTTCGCGTCACCCATCATTCACATCTTCACCACCGATCCCGATTCCGCCCCGGTGGGAATCGAATGCTTGCGCATCATCAGCTACGGGTACGTCTTCTACGCCTGGGGCATGGTCATGATGCAGGCCTTCAACGGGGCGGGGGACACGGCCACACCGACCTGGATCAATTTCTTCTGCTTCTGGTTGTTCCAGATACCGCTCGCGTGGCTCCTGTCGAAGACGCTCGGCCTCGGCCCCACGGGAGTCTACATCGCGATCGCGGTATCCTATTCGCTCTCGGCCGTCGTGGGCATTCTCCTGTTCCGACGGGGGAAATGGAAGGAGAAAGACGTTTAAGAGCGGCCCGCCAGGGCCGCCGGCCGAGAGGAATCGCGTCGCGCCGGAGCGAGGAGCGAAGGCGCGGACGCGAGGGAATTCGGCCGTGGGCGCGCGCGAGGAGCGCGCGCCGGGAGCGAGCCGAGGAGGAGAGCGACCACTAGGTAAGTCGGGATCAGTTCACGCCGACGGCATCCCAGCCGGCCGCCACGGTCTCTTCCTCGACGCTCCCCTCACCGTAGAGCTCGCGCGCGGCCACGAGCGTCGCCTCCCGAGCCTGACTGAAGTTTGAGCTCGGGACGAGATAGAAGACGAACGCGCGATAGAAGATCGATTCGATCCGTTCCATCTCGTCCATCCCGAGGCCCTCGACCTCGATACCCGACGTTTCGTTCGTTCCGCCCTCGACCATGAGGTAGAAGGCGTGGTTGACGATGCTCGAGTTGATGTGAACCCCGCCGTTATCGAAGTCCGGCGTGCAAAAGCACCGCTCGCTGTAGTGGTCGGGATCGCCGATGCTCGCCGGATCTTCCATCGAGCGGATGTGAGGGCCAAAGTCGTAGTAGAGGTCTTCTCCCACCAGCCAATCCCCCGTTTGCCTTTCGTCACCCTCCTCTTCGAAGAAGAACTCCACCGAAGTACCCATGATGTCGGAAAAGGCTTCGTTGAGAGCGCCGGACTCGTTGAGGTAGATGAGCTCGGAGGTGAAATCGGTGACGCCATGGGTGAGCTCGTGTGCCACGACGTCCAGGGCGGACGAGAAGAAGTTGAAGGTCTCTCCATCGCCGTCTCCGTAGTTCATGCTGTGGTCCTCGGAATCGTAGAACGCGTTGTTGTAGCCGAAACTCTGCGGGAGAAAGTGGACGAAGTTGTTGGCCGCGAGGCCTTCGTCGTCGATTCCTTCGCGTCCATGCCGTTTGAAGTAATAGTCGTACGTGTAGCCCGAGTTCGCGTGGGCGTCCACGACGGCTCCGTCTTCCCACTCGTTGTCGGAGTCGACCGCGAGAAACTCATCGGTATCCGCCATGTAGGAATTCCATGAGAGAAAGTCGAAACCCACGTCGAAGGTCTTGATGCCGAAGGGCCGGAGCATGTCGACGGCTCGATTCGTTCCCGCGGCCATCTCGACGCTCAGCTTCTTCTCGTCCTCCCAGGTGCCGACCCCGAGACCCACGGCGGACTGGGTGTGCAGGTCGCTGTAGCGCAAGAGGATGGCACCCGAGCGGGCGTCGACGAACACCGAATCGCCAAAGGGGCCATCGCCCGTACGGCCGCGCAGGTGAAGAGAGTAGGCCAGGACGTAGCGCTCCTGGAGAGGAAGGATCCCGAGCTCCGGTCTCCCTACGAGGCGCGTGTCCCCAGAGGCTCCTTCGAGCGCGCGGAGCGCGGCCTCGTCCGCGGTCAAGCTCGGCGTCGTGTCGACATCGATGTCGTCGTATAGGTTCCCGGTAATCGACAGAATTCTCTGTCCTTCGCGCTGCCAGACGAGCTGCCCGCCAAAGACGCGAACCCCGAGGTGGTATTGGTTCATCCGCTCGTGCGTCCGACGGGGAAAATATCCGTCGCGTTGCGAGCGGGCCATTGCTAGAAGACCGGCATCGAGCATCCGCTCGACCTCGGTGGCGAGCGCCGGGACTTCGGCTGCCTCGGTGGCCCAGACCGTTCTGGCGGCCTTCATCGTTTGGGAGAATGAGACGGTGGGAGTCGCCACCGCCGTCAGAACGAGGCCGAGCAAGAGACGACTAGACATTGGGGCCTCCAAGTGAAAACAAGGCGACTTACGCCAGTGTAAATGGGCGCCGGAATCTCGTCAAACCCTAGCAGACTGATGAAAGGTACGGCTCAGCCTGCGGTGGTCCTACAGCAGACCGGGTACGAACATCGAAGGCGTGCGCTCGGCGTAGGCCTCGTAGTCGGGGTCGCGGCGGAGGATCCGCTCTTCGTAACCGGCCCTCACGAACAGGCTCGCGACCACCGCGACGAGAACGAGCAGGTTGCGCGCCGATGGCGCGCCCATCACGTAGCCGAGATCGAACAAAACGTAGCACGAGTACATCGGATGGCGAACGAAACGGTACGGTCCGCCGGTCTTGATGCCCCGGTTGGCGGGAACGATCCCGAACGACCTCCCGAGCGCGATTATCGAGAGGGTCATGAGCACACCGGAGGCGACCATGAGCGGGAGTGCGAAGCCGCTCGCCACGAGCGTTCCGCCATCGAAGAAGTAGCCGCTCACGGTGCTGAGCACCGCCACTCCCCACTCGAGCGCGCTCGTCGATTGCATTTTCGCCGGCCGCCTCGCTAGAAAGAGCAGCGTGAGCGTGCTGTTCCGGACCAGGAGAATCAAGGGCACGATTGCGTTCGTCTCCCGGAACACCCCGAGCGTGGCCCAGGCGTAGCCGAGCCAAACCGCGGCAATCACCACGTCGGTCAAGCGGTGAAAGCGACCCGAGGTTACGATCGAGGCATCGCTCCTTCGCGATCGCATTATGGGCGGCTCGACGATCGTGCCTTCAGGCTCCGCGTGGCTCGGTCTCACGCTCGACCTACTGGGGTACGCGGAGAATGGGCAGGAGGTTCATGGCGATCCGGATGACCGCTGGCCCCACCACGACCGCGAACGTGGCCGGAAGGATGAAGAAGAACAGGGGTGGGATCATTTTCACTCCCATCTTGGCCGCCTGCTCTTCGGCGCGCTGTTTGCGTTTCGTCCGGAATGCGTCCGAATAGACCCTGAGAGAATCGGCGATGCTCGTACCGAAACGATCGGACTGGATGAGAACCGCCACCAGTGCTCGAAGGTCGTCTACGTCCGTCCGGTCGGCCAGGTTGCGGAGCGACTCCGTTCGTGATTTCCCCGCGTTGAGCTCCAGATTCATGAGCCGGAGCTCGCTGCTGAACTCGGGGTAGTTTCTATGGATCTCCTTACCGACACGCATCAGGGATTGATCGAGTGCGAGACCCGCCTCGACGCATACCACTTCGAGGTCGAGCGCGTCGGGCAGGGCCTTCTGGATGGCGCGTCTGCGCGCCCGGCCCTTCAACGCCAGCCAGATGTCGGGCAATGCGGCGCCCAGGAACATCGAAATGAACGCGTACAGGAAGAAATGCTCCCAGAGCCGCCCGGTCACGCCGAGAATGACCACGAACGTGACCCCGAGGGCAAGCTGAAAGCCCACGAAGAGCGTGGCGCCGTCGCGCCGACGATAACCGGCCTGGATCAGCCGTCTTTCCATTCGCGAAAGCTCGTTGGGAGAGCGGGGAATCATCTTGCCGAGCTTCTGGAGCAAGTGCTGGGACTTGTCGACGTAACCGCGCCAGCCAGCGGTCTCGGTCGGTTGAGCCCGAAGCTGTCGGAACCTCTGCTCCAGGCTGCTGAGGCGCCCGGCGAGCGCGTAGGCGGCGGCGTAGGTCCCGAGAAAAGCAAGAGCTCCGATGATGACTACGATGGCGATGAGCGACATTTTCCCTGTTCTCCTTACACTTCGAGCTCGGTGATCTTGCGCATCACGAGATAGCCGACGATCTGGAGCACGATGGCGGTCAAGATGATGATGTGCCCCAGGGGCTCTCGAACCAGAGTCATCATGTACTCGCGGTTCACGACGTAGAGGAGGATCGCGGTCACCGGCGGGATCGCCGTCAAAATATAGAGCGAGACCCTCGCTTCCGCGGTGTGAATTCGGACCTGGCGGAGGATCTTGAATCGCTCTCGGATGACGTAGGAGAGCTTGTCCAGGATCTCGGCGAGATTGCCGCCGGTCTCGCGCTGAATCTGAAGCGCGGAGATGAAGAACCAGACGTCGGGCATGGGTACGCGGCGGCCCATGTTGTCCAGGGCTTCGCGCAAAGGCATTCCCAGGTTCTGCTGCTCGTAAGTGATTTGAAACTCGTCGGAGATGGGCTTGGGCATTTCCTTGGCGATCAGCTCGAAGCCGCTGGTGAAGGCGTGTCCCGCCCTCACAGCGCGCGCCAGCAGATCGATGGCGTCGGGAAACAGCTCCTCGAACCGGGAGAAACGCTGTTTGCGTTTGAACGCGACGTAAGCGGTCGGAATCGCGCCGGAGAGACCGCCGAGGATGATGGTTCCCGCGAGAGGGTAGCGAACCAGCGCGCCGATGAACAGGCCGACGAGGCCGAACACCAGCGAAATGAAGAGAAACCGGTCGACCCGCATATCCATGGCGGCTTGCGTCAACATGGCCTGGACGCGCTGCACCCAGCGAATGCGCATCAGAATCCGGTTGAGCGTCGGGATTTCACTGAGAAGATCGTCGTTGAGGAGCAGCGTTTCGCTGTCTACTGGGGTCCCGGCGAAGAGCTGCTGGGCAGTGGCGAGCCGGGTGCGCATCTTCCTCTTCGCCGCAGGCGCTTCGACCAGGAAGTACAGTGTGCTCACCGACATGCCGAGCACCGACAGGAACGTCAGAGTGGCGATGATTCCTAGTGTCATGGCTCGTCCTTCGTTAGCCCGCTTCGGCAAAGTCGGGGCGCAGGAACAGCTCGGTCGGTAACCGGATGCCGGCCGCGAGAAGCTTCTCGGTGAACTTGGGCCTGATTCCGGTGGGGCCGAACTCCCCTCGCACCTTCTGGTTCTCGTCGAAGCCACGGCGCTTGAACTCGAAGAGATCCTGCATGGTGATCGTGTGGCCTTCCATCCCGGTAATCTCGGAGATGTTGGTCACTTTCCTCGTTCCGTCGGCCAGTCGCGCGACCTGGACGACCACGTTGATGGCCGAGGCGATGTAGAAACGGACGGCCTTGTCGGGAAGATTGAGGCCCGACATCGCTACCATCGTTTCGAGGCGGTGCAAGGCGTCACGAGGCGTGTTCGCGTGGACCGTGGTCATCGATCCCTCGTGGCCGGTGTTCATGGCCTGCATCATGTCGATGGCCTCTTCGCCGCGAACCTCGCCGACGACGATGCGATCGGGACGCATACGAAGGGAGTTGATGACCAGCTGACGCTGTTTGACCTCTCCCTTGCCTTCGATATTGGGAGGCCGGGTCTCGAGCCGCGCCACGTGCTCCTGCTTGAGCTGGAGCTCGGCGGCGTCCTCGATCGTCACGATCCGCTCCTTGGTGGGGATGAAAGCGGAGAGAGCGTTCAGTAGTGTCGTCTTTCCCGCGCCCGTTCCGCCGGAGATCAGGATATTGAGTCGTCCCTGGACACAGGCCTTCAGGACCGTCAACATCTCCTCGGTCAGAGCGTTCTTTTCCACCAGGTCAGCGGCCTTCAGAGGATCGCGTCCGAAACGCCGGATCGAGACCATCGGGCCGTCGAGGGCGAGAGGCGGAATGATCGCGTTGACCCGGGAACCGTCGGGCAAACGGGCATCCACCATCGGCGTGGACTCGTCGACCCGGCGACCCACCCGAGCGACGATGCGCTCGATGATGCGCATGACGTGCTGATCGTCGTCGAACTTGACGTCCGTCTTGTCCAGCACCCCGTTCCACTCGATATAGACGTTGTCGGAGCCGTTGATGAGGATGTCCGACACCCTCGGGTCGTCGAGAAGTGGCTGAATGGGCCCGTATCCGAAGAACTCGTCGAGAATCTCCCTTACAACCTGTTCCCGCTCGGCGAGCGCGAGGGGGGTGTTCTCTTTCTCGAGCAGGTCACGAATGCGGAACGATACCTGTTCGCGGGCGGCCTTTTCGCTGAGCCGGTCGAGGCTCTCGAGGTCGACCTCGTTGAGAACCCGACGATGAAGCAGGTTCTTGAGCTCTCGAATCCTCTTGTCGTCGTTCATTGATCGCTCCTCCCATTCCTGTTGAACAGACCGAACAGCTTCTTCGACTTCGGTCGCGCTTCCTGCCCCGTGAGAAGCAGGGCGAGCTCCTCGTAGCTCGCCGCCAGCGAGGAGTGATTCTTCGACACGATCGGGTTGCCGGTGTTGATGGCTTCGATCGACGCGTTGTAGTTGTTGGGAAGCTTGCAGTACACCGGGTGCTTCAAGGCCCGCTCGATCTCCGTCTCGGTGATCTCGTCGGATTTGCGACTGCGGTTTAGCACCAGGTGCGTGGTCTTCGTGTCGGCGCAGGTCGCCAGATACGACATGAGCCGCTTGGTTCTCCACAGCGCCGGCAGCTCCGGCGTGAGCACGACGACGGAGCGCGAAGAGACCCCGAGAACCAGCTGGAGCCACTGTTTGTCGATATAGGTCGTCATGTCGACGACGGTGTGGCCGTAGGTCTCGGAGACGACCTCGAGCAGGCGGGACAAGGCCGCGGTACCGGCTTGCCCGTTGACGCCCGGTGTAGGCTCGGGCCAGAACTCTTTGGGTCCAGCGAGCACGTCGAATCCGCCCGCGTCGGCCATGAAGCTTTCGAGCAGAACCGCGTCGAGCCGCAAGGAGGCCGCCAGCGCATCCGATACGGTGTACTGGGGCGTCAAGTTGAGATAGGCGGCCGCGTCGCCCACGGGTGTGTTCAAGTCGAGGAGCGCCACGGTTCCTTCCGCAACCTGCGCGAGCGATGTCGCGAGGTTGATCGAGACGGTGGTGGCGCCGGAGCCCCCTTTGGCAGAGGTGACGCAGTAGATCTTGCCCTTCACCTTGCTTTGTAGCGCTCGTTTTCTCTCGGCGATGAAGCGGTCCAGCGCTTGGGCGAGGCTCCTCGGCGGAACGGGCTTGAAGAGGTACTCTCGGGCGCCCGCGCGCATCGCTTCGATGACCAGCTCGGACTCCCTGCGCGCCGAGGTTACGAAGAGCCAACTCTCGGGGATCGCCGCATGAAGGAGCTTGAGGCTTTCCATGGCGGCCTGCTGCTCCTCGAGATCGACGATCACGATGTCGGGCTTGCTGTCCACGAAACGCGCCGTCTGGCGGTCTCCCATCGTCTTGCAGTATTGGTCGACCTCGATGCTCACCGTCGCGACACCGAGTCCCTCGACCTGGTTTCGCAACACTTCGCGATCGGCCTCGGAGGGCGAAAGTATTCCGATGCTAACGTCGTTCGCTGACATTGTCTTCATCACCTCATTCGAATTGTGTTTCGCGTCATCACTGCGTTCTGATCAGCCGCACCGGAATCGAGTAGGGGCCAGTCTCCGGAGGCTCGGGCCCGCTGCCGGGTCCACCGCCGCCTCCGCCCCCGCCTCCGCAGGCCGAGACCCAGATGAGGCGGGCGATCACGTCGTTTCCTTGCACACCTTCAAGAAAGAGAAGCGCGAAACCCACGACGGGGATTTGCAGGTTCCGGCCGGAGTCGGGCAGTTGACCGCCGGGACAGAAGTTCGGCATTCCGCACTCGTCCCAGATGGGCGCAACGATCAGCTGGCGGCTGGTGTCGGACATGGTGCCGTCGGCGTGCTGGTACAGCCCCACCCCCATGTAGGTGTCGGGATTGGGGCCGATGAGCTCGAGAACACCCTGTTTCGTGGGGCCAATCATGTTCCCCGGCTCGACCGTGTAGGCATTCGCACAGTAGACGGTGCCGGGCGCGCAGTTGGCGATGTTGTCGCGGTAGTCGTTGCCGCCCATGGATCCGGGCATCGCGATCGCGTAGAACTGTCCCGGGGCGAGCGAGTTTTGCGGGTTGCCGGGCTTCACCGTGAACTGGGCGCCGACTTGCGTGAGGGCCCAGGGCGTGACCGTGCCGCCGCTGACGAACAGCTCGCCCGCCGCGCAGGCCGCGCAGGACGGCTGAGTGCTGAGGATGCTGTTCGGAATGAACCAGGGTTTGGTGCACGAGGCGCCCGTCGATACCGCCGATGCCTCGGCGATCCCGCGGACCGCCACGTTCGTCTGGTTCCAACCGAGGACTCGCCCGAAGTACATGTCCTCGGCCCGATCGATGTCGACCGTGACCCGCCGGTTCGCCACGTCGACGGTCACCGAGACCTCCGACGGGTCGATCGCGCCGTCGAGGTTCGTATTGGTGATGGTGGCCTCCAGAGCGTGCTGTTCCGCCGTGGCCGGCTGAGGAGAGAACGGCTGGGTCACGAAGGTAAAGGCTCCCGCCAGGGCTCCCGAGTCGGCGGCCCGCTGCGACGCCGTACGCGCGCTCAGAACCAGACCCCAATCGAGCGCGAAAGCGACGAAGCCGCAGAGAACGAACAGCACCAGCGCGATGGTGACGATGACGTATCCGCGCTCGCGTTTACGCCACTTCTTGGCCCAGACTTTCATTTTGGATTCTCCTGAGAGCTGGGAGCGGGAGTGTCCGGAGGCTCGGCGGGTGGTGCGCTTTCTTCCTCAGACGGGCTCTCGTTGCTCTGCGGGCGGCCTTCGTTCTTGCGATCGAACTCCTCCCGATCGAGGAAGGGCTTCGGGAACTCGGGCCCGGGAACTTCCGCGCCGACTTGAATCGGTTCCACGATCTCGGGCGTGATGAGCACGAGGAGCTCCTGGTTGTTCCGCTGTTTCGATCGGCTCTGGAACAGCTTGCCCAGAACGGGAATGTCACCCAGCCAGGGAATCTTGGAACCGACTTCCGTGAGCCGATTGTCCATGAGCCCGGCGATGGCGAAGCTCTGTCCGTCCATGAGCTGGACTTCGGTCTCCGCCTTGCGGGTCGAGAGCGCGGGTACGACGAACCCAGAGATCGTGAGCGCGTTACCGAAGTCGAGCGCGCTGACCTCGTTGGCGATCTTGAGCTGGATCGTGCCGTCGTTCGCCACCGTGGGCGTGAAATTCAAGCGGATGCCGAACTCCCGAAACTCGATGGTGACGGCGGGAAGGCCTCCACTGATACCCTGAACGACGGGGAAGGGAAACTCTCCGCCCGCGAGGAAGCTCGCCTCGCGACCGCTCTGCGCGACCAGATTCGGCTCGGCCAGGATCTCGAGGAGATTCTGCTGCTCGAGTGCCCGCACCACCACGCCGAGATTGAGGTCGGGCCGGAACAGGAACACGTTCAACAAGTCGCTGAGACCGAACACGGCCGGGGCGTCGTCGAGGCCCACGCGTTTCGAATCACTCACGAGATTTGGTGCATCCGGGTCCCGTCCGCGGGTGGTATCCGCGGGGACCGCTCCGGCATTCACGAGGCCCTGGCCGAACTGACCCGTTGTAAGGGACCCGATGGTGTTGCCCGCACCCATGCTGAACAGAGAGAAGCCAAATTCCTGGATCGCGGCGCGATCCACTTCGGCAAAGCGCACGTGAAGCATGACTTGCTCGCCCACCTCGGTCATGAGGTTGACGACGTTCGCCGAGTGCGCCTGCGCGAGAGCGACGGCGCGATCTGCGGCGCCTACTGAAGAAACCGTGCCGGTGAGAACGACCGATGCTCCCGACGCCGTCGCCTGAACTCGCTCTCCTCCGAGAAGCTCGGAGATTTTCTGCTGCAGGCTGGTGACGTCGAGACTCACGCTCAAGTCGAAAAAGCGCATCTCCTCGTTGTCGTCCCAGAGGACGAGTGTTACCGCCCCGGGCTGATGCCCGTGAATGAGCACCTGGCTCGGAGTCACGATCGTGGCCGACGCGATCGCGGGATCGGTGACGGACACACGGGTCAGCGGTCGCTCCGACGTGACAACGAGCGACTTGCCCGTGAGCAGGTTCATGCTTTCGGAAGCGGTGCCGATCGTAATCGGAATCTGAAAGAACGCCGCCGGAGACGGTGCCGTCACGGGTAGAAGCGAGATCTCACCCACGGGCCGCCTTTCCTCCTCTCCGCCGACAACGATCGTCGCCTGGAGAGTCAGCGCTGCCATCAAAGAAATTTTTAGATTCATGTGCGCTCCCTATTTGTCCACAGCCGACCGGAGGAAGATCGGTTGCTCGACTATTCGAAAGTTAGCTTTTGTCGCTCTTTTCCCTGGATGAGCTCGATGGTTACCGTCTTGGGGGGGGCAACCACCCTCGTCGCTCGCCGGATCTTGGGCTCCTCCTCGACCGGAACCGAGGATCCCCCATAGAGTGCCGGTTTCTTGACCGCGGCTGGGTCGGAGTGCATGTCGTCCAAGGGGTTTCTCAGAGCGAGCTGGATGCGACCATCCGAGGCCGCGAGTGCCAGTTTCTGGGCGTCTTCGGGGGCCACGAGCAACGTCACGACCGTAACGTCGAACGCGGCACCATCCTCGCCCTGTTCGGTTTGAGAGCCCGCCGACATGACCTGCACGTTCTCGAGAATCACCTTGGATGTGTCCGAGCCGCGCTGCCGGTC
Source organism: Vicinamibacteria bacterium (assembly GCA_035457705.1). Lineage (GTDB taxonomy): Bacteria > Acidobacteriota > Vicinamibacteria > Marinacidobacterales > SMYC01 > DASPGQ01. Next base: position 3,345 of record DATIBD010000091.1, on the reverse strand, counting down.
GAGAGACCCGGTCAGGATCACGTCGACCTTCGTTCCGGGCAGCACGAAACCGGCCACGCCGATGACCTCGTCGACTCTCACGGCGACGGCGCGAAGCCCCTCGGGAATGGCCCAGGACAAGCCTGCTCCACCTTCCTTCGGTGCCAGCTTGGTCGCCATGATGGGCTCGCTCGCGGCGATCGGAACGACCACGCCGCGGCCCACGAGCTCTTCAGGGTCGGCGAAGGAGCCCTCGAGCGGTGCCGATTGCGGCCAGGATACGGTGCGAAGCTGCGTTCGCTGTATCCGACTTCCCAGTGGAATCCGCTCGGCGGCGACGACGACCTTGATCTCGTTGCCCTTCGCCTCGGTGATATTCCTCAGAATATTGTAAGCAACGATTGAAACGACGAAGCTCAGGACCAGCGAAACCGCCGCCAAAGCCAACATTCTCGCCCTGTTCATGACCTTTTCTCCCCACCGGGCAATGAGTGCCGCGGTCTTTTTCTAGTAAAGGTTTCGAAACACCGATCTGCCATGCAGAGTTACCTGTGCAAAGGGAATCAGCCCCCCGCCCGAGAGCAGCAGAGGCCGGGTATAGGTCACCGACACCTCCGAACCGCTCAGCGTCAAGGCGCCCACGTTGATGGGATAGTTCTGGGTGACTGAGATGTCGCCCATGTTTACGCTGATGCCTTCTTCCAGAAGGTAGTCGACGACCCGCTGCCGGATGTCGTCGACGGTGACGCCTGGGTTGCTCGGATTGATCCAGTTCCTGGGGAGCGCCGAAAACCGGGCTCCGGCGCGAGCAGCGTTCTGGACGATTTGGTGCTCCCAGATCACCAGACCCATGTCCACGACGCCAAGAAACAGAAGCGTCATGAACGGCAGCATGATCGCCATCTCGATCAGTACCGCGCCCCGGGACTCTCGACTCTTTCTAAGGACTCGTTTCATCGCGCATCAAGGATTCACCGCTCAGGGTGACGGAAAGATCGCTGAACATCGCCAGCGATATCGGTTGATAGTTCAAGATCACGCTAACTCGCGTGTACTCGCCCACGACTCCCGTCGTGGGAATCAGGACGGGGCGCTCGACGGTCACGGTGGCTCCGCTGATCGCCGCGGCATCCAGGTAGGTCTGAACCCGCGTCTGAATCTCCGCGTCGCTCGGCATCGTGCTGGTTCCCGCGAGCGGGAGCACGGCGAAGCGCGCGCCTTCTCGAGCCGCGTTGCTGATCATCTGCTGAACGCTGAGAAAACGCGCCCCTTCCATGAGCCCGAACAACAGGACGAAGAAGGTCAGAAGCGTGAGGGCCGATTCCACGACCGCGACGCCGCGTTCCCCGCTTCGAGTTTCAGTGGCTCTTGCTCTCATGGAGTACCTCAAGGGACGAATAGAATGACGAGCCACGTCGAAAGCGCGCTCGCGAGGGTGAACGGAACCAGCAGGGCCTGATCGTTGTCGATCCCCACTACGGGATGGGGTTTCAAGTGGCCGTGACGGAACTGGCTGAGCAAGTCCTGGATATTGGCAAGGCTTTCGCGAAGACGTCGCACCTTCAGGATCTTGTAGAGAGACATGACGCCGGAGATGACGAGGGAGATCACCAGCACGGTAAAAACATGCTGGTAGGTGACACCCGCGCCGATCGCCCCGAAGTACTTGACGTCGCCCGCTCCCATGCCTCGCAGGAGGAACAGCGGAAACAACAAAACGATACCGAGCACCAGCCCGGCGGCGCTCATGCGAAGGCCCGCCACACCGTTTATCAATCCATGAGAGGCAAGACAGAGAGCGATGGTTGCCGCGACCAGCCAATTGGGTATCCGTCTCCAGCGGACGTCGCAATACCCGGCGGCGACGGCACTGAGCATGATCACTGTGGTTGGCATGAGTTTCCGTTGGAAAATGAAAAAGTTGATGTCGAATCGCTCATCTTTCGGCGGCCCCGAGGGTCCAGGGCCGCCGCTCAGATGGCAGTCAGGTGCTTACGGAACCGCGAGCGCGTTCGCCATGGCCGTGAAGATCGCGATGACCGCTTGCGAAATGTTCGGCAGCGCGAGCGCCACTGCGAGAGCCACGAGCACGAGCATGAGTGCGTACTCGACGGCCGTCGGTCCGTCCTCTTCTCTCAGGAAGCGAACCATTTGCTGAATCAACCCGTTCATCTGAATCATTCCCCTTCCTCCTTTTTCTTTTTGGCATCCCGAATGGGATCCCCGCACGTCACAAAGACGTTGCTCGTCGTTAATGCAACCGAGATGCCAAGTGATCGATACCAGGTAAGGTGTTTTGATTCAGCAGGTTATGTAATGAGTGGCGCGCGTCGAGCTAAAGGTTTGAAAAAGTCCGTTTCGTAACTTCTTTCTTCTCAATGAGTCAGGCGATGGAGTGGCGGGGGTTCGGACAAGCCCGGACGGCGTGGGTCCAAGGATAACAACTCATTCATTTGCAGCCAATTACGGGTGTGCGACCATGCCGGACGGGACACTCTTCGACAAATCGAGCCAGGTCGATCTGCTCGTCGAAAAACCTAGTTCGAGGCGGGATCTCGGTGTGGGGGATGGCCCCAGGTCGTGTGGGGAGCTCCGGCACGCCCTCCAAGCGCCTCACGGAGCCGGTGGCGGAAGGGAACCAGGAATGGCTGAATCGATGAACAAGGGACGGACGCCTGGTTCTCGACTGGCCGCTTTTAGGATTGAGGAATGGAGAGAACCGAGCCGGCGGCGGTAAGCCCGACGGCCACGCCAACCACCGGCTCGGCGTCGTTCCAATACGAAGAAACGTTACGGAACTGCGAGCGCGTTGGCCATGGCGGTGAAGATCGCGATGACCGCCTGAGAGATATTTGGCAACGCCAGGGCTACGGCGAGAGCCACGAGAACGAGCATGAGCGCGTACTCCACGGCCGTCGGTCCGTCCTCTTCTCTGACGAAGCGGACCATCTGCTGAACGAGAGCATTCATCTGAATCATTCCTTCCTTCCCCCTTCGAGAAAACCCTCGACTCATGTCGAGGAGCTCGTCACAACCCATTGCAACCGGGATGCCAGATGTCGACTAGCCGAGTTAATCTAATGCAATGAAGTACTTAACTTGATGGCTGGGCTGCGGAGAGGTAACTCGTTGGAAGAAAGAGCTATGTAGTCTTTTATTCTCAGGCGATTGCGAGGGGTGAGCCCCGGCTTTGGACAACACTGGACGGACCGCCAGTAAGCCTATTCGTTCAGCATCTTAGAGGATGTGGCGCCGTCGGACGTTCGGATCGGCGGAACGGACCCAGTGCGATCAGGATGGTCTCTCGGACGCATCGCTTTGGTGATTCTCGGCCCAGCGCTCGCGTCTGCCGAAGTAGCCGCGCCA
>DATIBD010000090.1:0-43046 GCA_035457705.1 Vicinamibacteria bacterium | reverse complement strand
CTCGCGCTCGCGGCTCCGGCCGCCGCGCAGACCGCCGCGGCGCCCGACATCCAGAAGCTGCTCGAGGAGGCGCACGCCAGGTACCGGGGCGTGACCGACGGCAAGAACGCGGACTACATCCCGGCGCTGGCCGAGGTGCCGTCGCAGCTCTTCGGCATCGCGCTCGTCACGCCGGACGGCAAGCTCTACGAGGTCGGGGATTCCAGCGCGCTGTTCTCGATCCAGTCGATCTCCAAGGTCTTCACGCTGGCGAAGGTGCTCGAGGAGCAGGGGCCGGAGGCGATCGCCAACACCATAGGTGTCGACGCGACCGGAATGCGTTTCAATTCGATCGTTTCGATCGAATTGTCGCAAAAGGTCCTCGGCGGGCCGGAGATGAACTCGCTCGTCAACCCCGGCGCCATCGCCACCACTGGCATGGTCAAGGGCTCGACCCGGGATGAAATCTGGAAGAGCATTCTCGGCTTCTACTCCGAGTTCGCGGGACGGAGCCTCGCCGTCAACCAGGAAGTGTTCAAGTCCGAAGCCGAGACCAACCAGCGCAACCAGGCGATCGGCTACCTGATGTACGCCTACGGCTACATCAAGGACAACCCGATGCAAGCGACCGACATCTACACCGAGCAGTGCTCGGTGAACGTCAACGCCCAGGACCTCGCCACGATGGCGGCGACGCTCGCGAACGGCGGAAAGAACCCGGTGACGGGAAAACAGGTGATGAAGGTCGAGAACGTGCCCGAGGTCCTCGCGGTGATGGCTACCGCGGGGCTCTACGATGACTCGGGGAAGTGGCTGTACCAGACGGGTCTTCCAGGCAAGAGCGGCGTCGGCGGCGGAATCATCGCCGTCTCCCCGGGCAAGTTCGGGATCGCAGTGATCTCGCCGCCTCTCGATGAGGCAGGCAACAGCGTTCGGGCTCAAAAGGCGATTGCGGATATCTCGAACGCACTCGGTGGAAACCCCTATGCGTCGAAGCCGCGCTAGTCACTCGAGCCAAGGAGGAAATCGAGCCATGAAGGCAACAGAGTTCGCAGGATTCTCGTTCGGGCTCCTGTTCGTCGTAGCCCTGGCGAGCGCCCTGCCGCAGAAGACGATCAAAAGCGAAGTCGTGGAGCTCACCGCGAAAATCCGGGCCATCGACCACGACTACCGACTCGTCACCCTCGTGAGCGAAGACGGCGAAGTGGAGACGATCTACGCTGGACCGGAGGTGAAGCGCTTCGACGAGCTGAAAGTCGGCGACACCGTCACGTTTCGTGTTTACGAATCGCTCGTCTCACAAATTCGCAAGGCGGGCGAAGCTCCTCCCTCGAAGTCGGAGGGCACGCCCACTCTGGTTCGGGGTACCGGCCCCAAACCTTCAGGGATGATGTCGCAGCAAATGTCGGTCACCGTGACCATCAAAGCCATCGACCCCGCGGTGCCCGCGGTGACGGTCGTAACCGAAGACGGCAGCACGATGAGCTTCAAGGTCGAGGACAAGAAACTCATCGAAGGGGTCAAAGTTGGAGACAAAGTCGATATCACCTACACCGCCGCGCTCATGATTACAGTCGAGTAGGAAGCTAGCAGTTGAATAGAGATTCAAGGAGCAACAAGTATGAGGAGCAGAATGTTCAAGATGAGCAGTTTGATCGTCGCCGTCTCGTTTCTCGCAGTGGCGGCGTCGTCCTTCGCCCAGGAGAAGCGCGTCGAGGTCAATCCCTTCTTCGGATACACGTTGAGCGACGGCGTGACCGTCGATCCGTTCGTCGCGGCAGGGCAGATCTACGATTCGATCAATCCTACGAGCGGCATGGAGCTCGGCATTCAATTCGGGGTGTTCGTGACGGAGCAGGTCGAGGTCGGATTTCTCTGGGCACGACAGTCCAGCAAGCTCGAAGCCAAGAACGGGACGGCCACTGAGTTCACCGACCTGGACGTCGATAACTACCATGCGATCTTCACCTACAACTGGCTGGAGGAAAGTGCGACCGCGCGCCCGTTTCTCTTCGGCGGTCTCGGAGTCACGAACTTCAGCCCGGCAGACATCGGCGGGTTCTCGATCGACAGCGTGTCACGGTTCTCCAGCACCTGGGGCGGAGGGGTAAAGGTTTACCCCAGCCAATCGGTAGGATTCACGGCGATGGCTCGCTGGACTCCGAACTACATCAAGAGCGATCCCGCGGGGATCTGGTGCTCGCCGTACTGGTTCTACGGTTGCTACGTGGTTGGCGACTCTCAGTACGCGAACCAGTTCGAGATGACCGGGGGCGTGAGCTTCCGGTTCTAGCCCGGAACCGTAGAATCACGGAGGGTTGCGACTTTCGTCCGCGGCACTTCTCGCGGTCGGGCTCGGGCTGCTCTCGCCCGCGCCCGACCGTCGCAATTCATCGGTCTTCCAACCTACTCCGCCGCGGAGGTAATCCATCGCATCGACCCGAGCCGCCCGGGACGCGGGTAGAAGCCCCGCCACGATCGCACTGACTGCGAGCGTTCATCGCCGACGCACCGCTTACCGGCGTCACCATGGGTGCCGTCGCGGAGCTCACCCCGGGGACCGCCGAGAGATCGTCGTGGGGAAGTAAACTTATCTGCAATCGGGGTTAGAATCCATTCGCCGTCAGGGACAAGAGCTCCAACAGCGTGTGGTTCGAGCGTCGAACGAAGATGAGAGGAGAGAGAGAATGGACACCAGTTATTTGAGATCCGTCCTCATCGCGGGCATTTTGGCCATCATCTCCAGCTGTGGCGGGGGTGCCCCTCGTGAGACTTCCTCGGAAGCGCCACATCCTGGGGTCGACGTCTGCAGCTTTTTGACCGCCGCCGAGATCGAAGAAGCGCTTGGACGGGCTCCGGGCGAGCCCCGGCCGGGAAGTGAAGGAATCACCAGCTGCACCTGGGCGGCTCCGGACGGATCGGGAAGCCTGGTGCAGCTCGTGCTTCGCAATACGACTTTGAGCTCTTACGAGGATTTCGTGTCCGAGTACGGAGAAGAGTTCGGTGGTGAGAATCCGCCACGCGATCGCTTCCGGCCTCTCGAGGGGCCGGGCGACTGGTCCCTGTACGTCGCCGACGACAATGCCATTCGCGTCTTCCGTGGCGAGGAGGAGCTGACGGTTATCTCCGAAGCCGCGGAAAAGGACGAGGAGGTATTGATGGATCTGGCCGAGAAGGCCGTAGCTCACTGGTCGTGAGGTAGGGACCTCTCCGAGCGCGATGGCGACTCGAGAGCGTGTCCACGACCCTCCTTCGCCGAAAAGGCTTCGAGCATCCTCTCGTGGACGCCCACGCTATTGAACCCACCAAACGGATACTCCATGATGACGGCGGGTCGATGCTAGGACTGGGCCTGGTGTCTCGACGGAGTCGATGGTGCATCCTCGTCGCAGGGTTACTCGCTTGCGGCCGCGCGCCCGAGGAAAGCTCACGGAACGACGCATCTCCGACATTCATCGGGCGAGAAACTTGCGCTCGCTGCCACCCGGCGCAAGAGGATCTATGGAAGGGCTCCCATCACGACCTCGCGATGCAGCCTGCCACCGAGGCCACGGTGATGGGCGACTTCTCGGACGTCGGATTCAAGAGCCACGGGGTAACATCGACGTTTCGAAAACGCGACGGTAAGTTCTTTGTCGAGACGGATGGGCCGGACGGCCGGCTCGCCGAGTTCGAGATCGCGTACACGTTCGGAGCCGATCCTCTCCAGCAGTACCTCGTCTCGTTCCCCAGAGGCCGGTATCAAGCGCTCAGCATCGCCTGGGACACCCGGCCCGAGGCGGTTGGCGGCCAAAGGTGGTTCCACCTCTACCCGGACGAGACGATCGACCATCGAGACCCCCTCCACTGGACCAAGCTGCGCCAGAACTGGAACTTGATGTGCGCCGAGTGCCACTCGACAGCGCTCGAGAAGGGCTTCGACGGCGAGCTCGACGGCTACGACACGAAATGGTCTGAGATCGACGTCGCCTGCGAGGCCTGCCACGGGCCGGGCTCGCGTCACTTCGCCTGGGCGGAGACCGAAGAGGGAAATCGACCCGCGCAGAACGGCCTCACCGTGGACCTCTCGGACGACGACGGCGGGAGCTGGGTGATGGATATGGAGACCGGTCTCTCGAAACGGTCTCCAGTGCGGTCGTCGCGCATGGAGATCGAGACATGCGCGCGATGCCATGCGCGCCGATCCCCTCAGCAGGCGGACTACCGGCACGGTCAGGTGCTCCTCGAAACGCATCGCCCCGCCTTCCTCACCGAGCCTTTGTATTTCGCCGACGGGCAGATCTCAGAGGAGGTCTACGTCTACGGCTCGTTTCTCCAGAGCAGGATGTATCAGCTAGGAGTGACCTGCAAGGATTGTCACGATCCTCATGCTCTCGCGGTCCGTGGTGACGGCAACTCGGTTTGTGCCGCCTGTCACTTGCCTGAGAAGTTCGACTCGACTTCCCATCATCATCACCCCCCGGGCTCAGCCGGTACGATGTGCGTCGAATGTCATATGCCGGCTCGGACCTATATGGTCGTCGACCCGAGACGCGACCACAGTTTTCGCGTTCCGAGGCCAGACCTTTCTCTCGAAATTGGAGTGCCGAATGCCTGCAACGGCTGCCACCGCGATCGAGATCCCGCCTGGGCCCGAGAGGCAGTGGTTCGATGGTACGGGGAGGATGTCCCGCCTCAGTATGGGGAGGCCCTCGCGGCCGCGCGGCGTGCTGCACCCTCCGCCGGTCGCGGACTCGAAAGGCTTGCAGGGGATGCGGAGCTTCCAGCGATCGTGCGGGCGACGGCCTTGTCGATGATGGCCGCGTTTCCTTCCCGGGGAGCGGGAACCGCTGTCGCGGAGGCCCGTAGGGATCCCGACCCCCTCGTGCGACTGGGCGCGGTAGAGAGTACGGAGCGGTTGGCGCCGGAAGAGCGCCACCAATTCGTGGTGCCCTTGTTGCGCGACCCGGTGCGCGCGGTGCGGACGGAGGCGGCCCGTCTTCTCGCTTCCGTTCCGAGGGAGCTCTTCACGCCGCAACAAACCGCGGCGCTCGAAGAGGGCATCACGGAGTTTCGTGACGCCCAGCTTCGAAACGCCGACTGGCCCGAATCCCACCTGAACCTGGGCAATCTCCATCTCGCCCAGGGCGAGCGTCTTCAGGCGAGACGTGCCTTCGAGACCGCGATTCGGGTGGATCCTGACTTCGCAGGGGCTTACGTGAATCTGGCGGATCTCTTTCGGGTCGAGGGTATGGACGACGAAGGGGAAGCGCTTCTCCGGCAGGCTCTCGAGAGGCTACCCGACGAGCCCGCGCTTCACCATGCACTGGGCCTGACGCTCGTTCGACAACGGCGCACTCAGGAGGCCCTGCCCGAGCTCGCTCGGGCGGCCGCGCTCCAGCCCGGGGAACCGCGCTACAGCTACGTGCATGGAGTCGCGCTCCAGAGCACGGGCGACCTGCAGGGAGCCGCAGCGGTGTTCACCGTCGCGATCGAGCGCCACCCTTACGACCGCGATCTGCTGCTTGCCTTGGCGCACGTCCATCGCGAGCTCGAGAACTGGTCCACAGCGGTCGATTATGCGAGGCGTCTCACGGAGGTCGACACCGAGAATCCGGAAGCCCGCCGATTTCTCGCGGAGCTCGAAGCGCATCTCGAGAGGTAAGCTGCTCCGGATCGAGGTTCTTATCTCTCCTTCTGGCGCGAGCGGTAGCGCATGTTCAGAAGCTCGATCACGAGGCTGAACAACATGGCGAAGTAAACGTAGCCCCGGTTGAAGTGCTGCCCTGTTCCCTCGGCGACGAGCAGAACGCCGATCATCACGAGAAAGGACAGGGCGAGGATCTTGATGCTCGGGTGTCGCTCTACGAAGTCCCCGATCGGCACGGCGAAGACGAGCATGACCACGATGGCAATGACGACCGCGACGACCATGATCTCGATCTGTGAGACCATGCCCACGGCCGTGATCACGGAATCGAGCGAGAAGACGATATCGAGCAGTACGATCTGGAGAACGACCGAGAACATGCGGCCCTTACCGGCGCCCTCCTGGGACTTCCCCAGGGGGTGTGTGGCTTCGACTTTTTCGTACACCTCGATCGTCGCCTTGGCAACGAGGAAGAGTCCCCCCAGGATCAGAACGAGGTCGCGACCTGTGACCGGATGGTCCAAAACGGTCCAGAGCGGGGTCGAGAGCTTCATCACCCAGCGCAGCGTGAAGAGGAGCAGCAGTCGCGTGATGAGGGCGCCCGCGAGCCCGAAACGGGTGGCCATATGCCTTTGGGAAGGCGGAAGCTTTCCCGCGAGCAGCGTGATGAAAACGATGTTGTCGATCCCGAGTACGATCTCGAGCGCGGTCAGTGTCGCGAGGCTTATCCAAGCCTCGGGCGTGGTGAAGGCGTCCAGCATGACGAAGGCTACATCCAATCCGAGAGAACTCCAAAGGTGTTTTTCGTTTGCGTTGCGCCGTCAGCAGAAGTAGTTAACGATCGGGGTTCAAGCTGGCGAGCCGCTTCGAGGTCGCCGGTGTCGCTCTCAACCTTGTGCGCGAATACACCCACGACGTTCTACCAATACATGCTCCGACAATTCGCCGTTCTCTGACGTTCTCGTCCGGATCTGGTATTCGAGGCAGACGCTCGCGTTCGAGCACGGCTCGGCGCCTTCCGGAATGTTTGGGTGGGCGGCCGAAGACCGCGAAACGACCTTCCAAAAAAAGGTGAAAAAAACGGGGAGGAGCCGGACTCCTCCCCTTTAAAGGTGTGTAAGTTTGGCAGGATGCCGAATCTAGGTCTTCTTTACGACCTTGGTAACCGCCTTGTGGGCGGTGCCTTCGTCGCGGCAGGTGGCCGTAACGTGGTCCCCCGCCTTCAAGTCCTTGATCTGATTGACCGCATCACCCTCGACCGGCATGGTGGTTTCCTTGCCTTCGACCTTGAGAGTGAGGGACTTGGCGGCGGTATCGGTCTTGACCACCTCGGCAGCGACATCATGGCTCTTGGTCGCCTGCGCGAGAGTAAGACCTGCGGATAACGTCGCGACTGCGAAGGCAATCACGACTCGTTTCATGAGAACCTCCTTGTTTTGGCGCGCATTTGCTTCCTCTCTCCGGGATTGGAGGGAAGATGCGGCCGAATTCTAGCAATACGAGTTCTTCTCTTCAAAAAATTCAATTTGGCAATTTGAACAATTCGTGGAGTCCGAACCGGGGGAGTCAAAAACGGTCGCCTGCTGACGTTTTGGCCCTAACCGGATGCTGCCAAGCTCCTTTGCACCCTGAGCGAACCGGGTGGGCGACGCTTCGCCTGCCAGGCGGATGTGTTTTACGATGTGGCGGTCAAACGGGATGTTCGGAGCTGGAAGCGAGGAGGAAGCGTGGAGAAGTTCAAGGCGTTCCGGCTGAGCGAAGCCGATAAGAAGGTCACCGCGCAGTTCGTCGAGTGCTCGCTCGACGAGCTCGACCCGGGCGAGCTGGTCGTGCGCGTCGCCTACTCGGACGTCAACTACAAGGACGCGCTCGCCGGAACCGGCAAGGGACGGATTCTGATGCGCCCCTCCTGCATCGGTGGCATCGACCTTGCGGGAACGATCGTCTCGTCGTCAGTGCCGGGTTTTGCCGAAGGCGATTCTGTGCTCGCGGTTGGGCGCCTGCTCGGGGTGAAGCACGACGGTGGCTATGCCGAATACGCCCGCATCCCCGCCTCCTGGGCGGTGAAGCTGCCCGAGGGCATGACGCTCTGGGAAGCGATGGCCCTCGGAACGGCAGGCTACACGGCAGGCCTGGCGATCCAGAAGATGGAGCTGAACGGCTTGAAGCCCGCGAACGGCCCGGTGGTCGTGGATGGCGCGACCGGCGGCGTCGGCTCCATCGCGCTCGCCTCTCTTACCAGTCTCGGCTACGAAGTCACCGCGCTCACGGGAAAGGAGGGCGAGGCCGGCTGGCTAAAGAAGCTGGGGGCGAAGGACATCCTGCTGCGCCAGAGCCTCGACCTGACCAAGATCCGTCCGCTCGACAAGTCGACCTGGGCGGGCGCGGTAGACAGCCTCGGCGGGGAGGTCCTCGCGTGGATTCTGAGCACGATGAAGCCCAACGGCGTCATCGCTTCGATCGGCCTCGCCGCGAGCCCAAACCTAACGACCACGGTGTTGCCGTTCATCCTGCGGGGCGTGAGCCTCCTCGGCATCAACTCGACCGACCCACTTTCGCCCGAGCTCGAGCGCGAGGTGTGGCGGCGGCTCGCTACCGACATGCGCCCGCCGCTGCTGCATGAAATGGCGCGCACGATACCCTTCGCCGATCTGCCGACGGTGTTCGACGACTTCATCGAGGCGAAGATCACGCGCCGCATCGTAGTGGACACGAGTCGATGACCGCCTACCGGGAGTTCCACCGCCGCTCGATCGAGGACCGCGAGGCCTTCTGGGCGGAGGAAGCGAAGCGCATCCACTGGGAGAGGCCCTTCTCGAGGGTGCTGGACTACTCGCGGCCGCCGTTCGCGAAGTGGTTCGTCGGCGGCGAGACGAACCTCTGCTACAACGCTGTCGACCGGCACCTCTCCGCGCGCGGCGAACAGAGGGCGCTGACATGGATCTCGACCGAAGTGGACGAGGAGAAGCACTTCACTTATCGCGAGCTGGACGAAGAGGTGAATCGCGCCGGGGCCATGATTCAGTCGCTCGGTGTTACGCGCGGCGACCGCGTCATTATTTACATGCCGATGGTTCCGGAGGCCTGCTTTGCCATCCTCGCGTGCGCGCGCATCGGCGCGATCCACTCGGTGGTCTTCGGTGGGTTCGCCGCGGCGAGTCTCGCCGCGCGCGTCGATGACGCCAAGCCGACACTGATGATCACCTCCGACGGCGGGAGCCGTATGGGGAAGACCGTTCTCTACAAGAAGCTGGTGGATGCCTCGCTCGAGCTCGCCGAGCACCCGCCGCGGCGCGTGCTGCTCTTCCGCCGCGGACTGGATCCCGAGATGCCCGTCACTCCCGGGCGCGACGTGGACTGGGCGGAGCTTGCGAGCGAGCACGCGGGCGCACGGGTGCCCTGCGCCTGGCTGGAATCGAACGAGACGTCCTACATCCTCTACACCTCGGGCACGACGGGAAAGCCCAAGGGCGTGCAACGTGACGTCGGCGGCCACGCGGTGGCGCTCGCTTCTTCGATGAAGTACATCTTCTGCGGCGAGGCGGGGGAGACCATGTTCACCACCTCGGACATCGGTTGGGTGGTGGGGCACTCTTACATCATCTACGGTCCGCTCCTCGCCGGCATGACGACCATCCTGTACGAGGGCGTGCCGATACGCCCGGACGCTGGCGTGTGGTGGAAGATCGTCGAGGACCACCGGGCAAGCGTGATGTTCTCGGCCCCCACCGCCATCCGCGTGCTGAAAAAGCACGACGTCGGATTCATCCGCAAGCACGACCTGAGCTCGCTCAAACACCTGTTCCTCGCCGGCGAGCCGCTCGACGAGCCGACCCACCGTTGGGCCACCGAGTCGCTCGGCCGTCCGGTGATCGACCACTACTGGCAGACCGAGACCGGCTGGCCGCTCCTGTCCCCACACCCGGGTGTCGAGAAGACGCCGATCAAGATGGGCTCGCCGAGCTTTCCGGTGTACGGCTATGACGTCCAACTCCTAGAGGAGGGTACGGGGAAACTGGTTCCGGACGGGGAGAAAGGGGTCGTGGCCATCATGCCGCCCCTCCCGCCGGGCTGTATGAGCACGGTGTGGGGAGACGACGATCGCTTCGTGAATACCTACTTCACGAGCTTCAGGGACAAGGTGATCTATACGACGTTCGATTGGGGCATCCGCGACGAAGATGGCTACTACTTCATCCTCGGCCGCACCGACGACGTGATCAACGTGGCGGGTCACCGTCTCGGCACGCGCGAGATCGAGGAAGCGATCAATATGCACTCAGGCATCGCCGAATGCGCGGTGGTCGGCGTCTCGGATTCGCTGAAGGGTCAGCTCCCGGTAGCCTTCGCCGTCGTCAAGGACCCGGCGTCGATCGCCACGAATGAGGCCCGCGACAAGCTGGAACGCGAGGTCTTGCAGACGGTGGACAGGCAGCTCGGCGCCATCGGTCGCCCTGGGCGGGTGTTCTTCGTCACGTCGCTTCCGAAGACACGCTCGGGCAAGGTGCTCCGCCGGACGATCCAGGCGCTCGCCGAGAAGCGCGATCCCGGCGATCTGACGACCATCGAGGACCCCGCCGCGCTCGAGCAAATCCGCGAAGCGCTCGAGTAAAATCCCATTCGGACCAACCACCGTGGCAGCTCGCCATCTACAGCTGAGAATTGGAGCCCGGCACGTACCTCTGCCGAAAACAGCAGATTTGCCGCGCCAGGTTGCTCTGTTGGATCCACCGTCGTAGCATCGCAGCTTGCCCCAGCCGCGCACGACCTACGATCGCCGGCTCAATCTGTTCGACGGCACGATGCTCGTGATCGGCGGCATCATCGGTGCGGGCATCTTCCTCAATCCATCCATCGTCGCCGAACGCACTGGCACCGCGGGGTTGACGCTCACGGTCTGGGCGATCGGAGGCGCGGTGGCGCTCATCGGCGCGATGTGCTTCGGCGAGCTCGGGGCGCGGAACCCACATGCTGGTGGCAGTTACGTTTACCTGAGGGAGGTTTTCGGTCCGCTGCCTGCGTTCCTGTATGGCTGGACGTATCTGGTCGTGGTGAACAGCGGCGGTATCGCGGCCGTCGGGATGACGTTCGCGGGTTACGCCTGCCGGCTGGCCGCTCTCCCTGAGCCGTACATCAAGCCCGTCGCCATCGGGGCCCTGTTTCTTCTCTCTGCGATCAACTATCTGGGGATCCGACCCGGCGCAACGACGACCAACATCTTCACAGTGCTTCGACTGGCCGCGCTGGCGGCGCTCATCGCGACCGGCCTCATCTTCGTATCATGGGGGGACGAGCTCGATGCTTTCGCGAGCACAGAACCTGACGAGGGTGGGAGTGGGGGTTCGCTCAGCATGGTGGGTGCGGCGCTCCTACCCGTGCTCTTCTCGTATGGAGGCTGGCAGCACTCGAATCATGTGGCAGGTGAGATCGCACGGCCGGAAAAAAACCTTCCGCGAGCGCTCCTTGCCGGCGTCACCGTCGTCGTGACCGTGTACATGCTCGCGAACGTTGCCTACTTGCATGCACTCGGAGTCGAAGGGCTGGCGAGCAGCACGGCGCCCGCCGCCGACACGATGACTGCAGTCGTCGGTCCCATGGGCGGCTCCCTAATGGGTGTGGGAATCATGTGCTCGACGTTCGGATTCCTGAGTCTGGTGATTCTTGCTGGGCCCAGGATCTACCAGGCGATGGCGGACGATGGGGTGTTCTTCGCGAGCGCCGCTCGACTCCATCCGCGATATCGCACGCCCGCTGGAGCGATCGTGGTTCAGGGAATCTGGGCCGTGGTTCTGATTCTCAGCGGAACCTATGGTCAGCTTCTCGACTACGTCGTGTTCGGTGACTGGATCTTCTTTGGGCTGACGGTGGCGACGCTCTTCATCTACCGCCGCCGGGGCGCGACACCTAACGGTACGGCCGTGTACGTCTGGGGATACCCTTGGACGCCCGCGTTCTTCGTCCTGATCTCGATCTTCACCGTTGTGAGCTCGGTGCTTTCGAATCCAACCAATGCCGCCATCGGAACCGTCCTCATCGGGCTCGGCGTTCCAGCGTTTCTGTACTGGAGAAGGACCCACGGATGAACCAGCGACCCCTCGAGAGTCCCTACATCGCCTGGGCAAAAGCCCATCACGGCGTCAGGTACAACCTCGCCTCGAGCGGAGTACCGCCACCGCCTCTCTCCGCGCTTCAGATGAGCGCGGAGGACTGGGCGCTCACCGAAGACCACGAGGACGGCTGGATGCCCCTTCGCGAGCGGATTGCCGACCGATACGGCGTCACCGCGCAGCACGTCGTGCTCGCTGCGGGTGCTTCTATGGCCAACCATCTCGTCTGCGCGCTCTTCCTCGAGCCGGGCGACGTCGCGCTGGTCGAGCACCCCGGCTACGAGCCTCTTCGACTGCTCCCGTCTTACTTCCACGCCGACGTCGATTCGTTCAGCCGCACGCGTGATGCGGGCTACCGCCTCGATCCAGAACGTATCGAGGATCGTCTGACGAAACGAACCCGCCTCGTCATCCTTTCCAATTTGCATAACCCTTCGGGTCGCCTGGCCGCGCGCAGCGCAATGAAAGCGATCGGTCGACTCGCGGAGGAACGCAACTTCCACGTGCTCGTCGACGAGGTGTATCTCGAATGGCTCCATGACAAAGGCGAGAGGACCGCGACGCTCCTGTCTCCGCGCTTCGTCACAACCCGGAGCCTCACCAAGGCCTACGGCTTGGACGCGGCTCGGGCCGGCTGGATCCTCGCCGACCCGCCGACCGCCGAGCGGCTGCGGCGTCTCGTGGACTTGTTCTCTGTGAAGACGGCGCACGCGAGCGAGCGACTCGCGCTCAAAGCGTTCGAGCACATCGCCGAGCTCTCCTCCGCGCCGAGCAAGACCGTGACCGCCAACCTCGGCCTCGTCAAGGCTTTCGTCGCGGAACAATCCGAGCTCTCGTGGACACCGCCAGACGCCGGCACCGTGGGCTTCGTGCAACTGCGCGACGTCTCGGTCGATGATCTCGTCGAGGAACTGAAGGCGCGTGACACCCTCGTGGCGCCGGGCCGGTTTTTCGGCGAGCCCGATTCGTTTCGGATCGGCTTCGGGATGAATACGCCCGTATTTAAGGAAGGACTGGCGCGCTTGAAGGAAGCGCTACGCGCGGCGAAGGCAAAGAAGTCGTAACGTTCGTCGCTTCATCGTCGTTACCGGAACGGGTTTACGATTCTCAGTGCCTCGAAGCGGCGGCCGTCCTGCATGTCTTCGGTGTACAAAACGTTACACCCGCTGGAAAGAGCACTACGCAGGATCAGTCCGTCCCAGAAACTGAGCTCGTGAAGTCGATGCAGGTCGATGGCGGCCAAGAGGTCGTCAACGCTGACTCGGGCGACCTCGAAATGCGAGAAGATGATGATCTTCTCTCTGGCCACGACGGCGGGCACGCCGAGCTTACGGGTCGCCGTGACGAAGTACTCCTGCAAAACCTGTGTCGAGATGACGCCCGTACCAGCCCTGCGCGATCGCTCTATGAGGTCTAGCGCCTTCGACTGCTTGCGAGGAGCGTCGTGATCGTCGGAATGAACGAGGACACTCGAGTCGATGAACTCACGATCGCTCATGGACCTCGTCTCGGTCGAAACGCCACCCACGTGAGCGTCCCCCGCCGTCTTTGGTCAAGCGACGCAACGCTTCGATGTCTTCCTCGACATCCATCCCACCGGCAAGGCGCTGCAAGTATTCTCGAACCAATTGGTTGAGACTCTTGCCCATCGACTCGGCCCGCTTACGTGCCCGCTTGATGACCGCCTCATCCGCCGAAAGTGTGATATTCAAACAAACCTCCGCACGTTTGTCGTGTACACGTATTATGTGTCACTCAGCCAGATGCGTCAAACCTCGAAGTTCCACTTTCTGCAGGAGGGCGGCTTTCTGGAAAGGCCCGCGCTCTCCGGGAAGGTTGCAGAGGCAGAGGAGAGATAAGTGCCGGGTCGCAACCCGGCGACGTCAAAACGGCTAGGGATTGGATGGCTCCTCGGGCCGCTGGAAGAAGCTCAGCGGGTGCTTGTTCACCTCATCGATGATCCGTGCGTAGGCGCGAGTGGTCGCCTCGAGACCTGTCCAGGGCACGGTTTCTGGCGTTTCCAGATCCGTGTGAAAGTAGTGATGGAAGTCGCTCGTCGCGACACCCGGCACGTATCGGTAGTGGCGTCCGAGATCACCCGCCGGCGGTTCGGGCAGAGGATCGATGAACGTGGTGACGCCGAACTCTCGAAAGGCGTCGACCGCGATGCGTTGCAGCTCGGGCCGGGAGGGTCCGCCGGCGTACCACTGCTGGGGCGTGTACGCCGTCGTCCAGAACATCTGGTTTTCGTTTTCCACCCCGCTCAGGTCCGTGTAACGAGGCCGCACCATGGTCAGAACCGTCGAGGGATGCTCTGCATTGATCATGAGGGCGGTCTCGGCAAAGATCTGGGCGCGGTTCTCGGACAACCACCGCTGCCCGACGGCCGACCCTTCGCCCGAGTTGTGGTGACCATCGATGCCGAGAAAGACGATCGTGCGCGGACGCTCGGCCTCGGGAACCCTCGCGTAGTGTTCGGCGAGCCCGATGATCGAAGCGACCCCGGCGGCGTTGTCTCCCGACGCGTCGAACCAGCCGTCACGGTGAGCGATGAGGAAAACGGTCTCGTCGCTCCTACCCGGGAGAGTGCCCCACACGATCGCGGTCTCGAGATCGGGCACCAGGCGGGTCTCCAGGCGGACGCTCACGCGTACGGGCTGTCCGGCGGGCGCGGAGGCGATCAGGCGCTCTACCTCGAACCCTTCGTCACCGCCGACCGTGAACCCGGGAGCGGCTCCCGTCGGTCTCGGGTATTCCTGGTAACGCATCGAGCCCGGCAGCATGTGAACGTTGAAGATCGCGGCCGCCCCTTTGTCCGCCGCGCGGCGGATGGTCTCCTCTTGCCAGATGTCGGGCAACCCGAGCATGCTGTAGACGAACAGCGCTTTTCCGCGCACGTCGCGTCCGAGATAGTCGGCTTCGCGGCCCAGCCCGACATAGACGGCGTCGAGGTCGAGTCCGGAAGCGGGCGTACCTTTGGAGCGGTAGAAGGGCTGCGCGGAGGCGAGCTCGAACGTGGTGGGTCCGGAACGCACCGTGACCTCGTACTCGCCCGGGAACCACTGCGGCGCCAGACCGAAGCTCTGGATCCGGACGTCCGAGAGCCCGATGGTCCGGAACTTGTCCGCGAGCCAGCTGGCGCTTTCGGCGTCGGCGGACGTCCCGATAATCCGGCCCCAGAATTTGGGGTGCACCGAATCGCGGTAGCGGCGAGCGATCTCGGCCTGCTCGACGACGTACCGGTGCATGCGCTTGCCATCGATGTCAGCGTACTCCTCAGCGCCGGGCGGCAGCGGCCAGGGGAGGAACTCGTCCTGGACGTCTGCAGGTGGCATCTGTCGAGGAACCTGTGCCCCAACCTCGCTCACCCAATGGACGCCCACGAAGAGATACGCGAGTGCCGGAAAGGACATGACCTTCATGGGTTTACCGTCTCCTCGGGCCGCTGAAACGCGCTCAGAGGCAGTTTGTTGACTTCGTCGATGATCCGCGCGTACGCGCGCGTCGTTGCCTCGAGCCCGGTCCATGGCACGGTCTCCGGAGTCTCGAGGTCGGTGTGGAAATAATGATGGAACTCGCTGGTCGCTACGCCCGGGAGGAAGGTGTAGAAGCGACCCAGGTCCCCGGCCGGGGGCCGGGGATTCGGGTCGGGGTAAACTGTTACCCCAAACTCGCGGAACGCGTCGAATGCGATCCGCTCGAGCTCGGGCCGCGACGGTCCTCCCGCGTACCATTGCTGCCCCGTGTAGGTGTTCGTCCAGACGAGCTCCTCTTCGAAAATCTCGCCCCGCATGTACCGCGGTCGGGTCGTCGTTTGTACCGTCGAAGGGTGTTCAGCGTTGATCATCAGCGCCGTCTTGCTGAATAGCTGGTCTCGGTTGTCCACCATCCAGTTTCGTCCCACACCCGAGCCGTCGCCGGAGTTGTGATGGCCATCGAGGCCCACGAAAACGATCGAGCGCGGCCGCTCCGCCTGCGGGATCTTGGCGTAATGCTCGGCGAGGCCGATGATCGATGCGACCCCCGACGCATTGTCGCCGGCAGCGTCGAACCAACCGTCACGATGGGCGATGAGATAAAATGGTCTCGTCCGACGCACCGGGCAACGTGCCCCAGACCAGCGCGGTCTGAAGATTGGAAACCATCTCGACGTCCAACTGAACGTTCACCCGCACCGATTGACCCGGTGGCGCGGAAGCAATCGTGTCGCGCACTGCCATTCCGTCCGCACCGCCGAGCGTGAAAGCCGGGATGTTGGTGCCCGACGGGTACGCCTGGTAACGCAGGTTGCCGGGGAGCATCTGGACGTCGAACACGACAGCCGCCCCTTTGGTCTCGGCGAGGCGCCACGCGTTCTCGCTCGGCGTGCCGAGCATGCTGTAGGTGAACACGGCCTTTCCCGTGACGTCACGGCCGATGAAATCCGCTTCGCTCCCCAGACCGACGTAGACGGCCTCGAGCGTCAACCCCTCCGGGGGCGTTCCAACCGACCGGTAGAACGGCTGCGCCGAAACGAGCTCTATGGTCTCGTCCGCTGCGGTGATGGTGACCCGGTACGTCTGCGGGAACCACTGAGGCATGAGGTCGAACTTCTGAACGCGCACATCCGAGAGTCCCGCCGAGCGAAACTTGCCTGCCAGCCACTCGGCGCTCTCGGCGTCGGAGGAAGTGCCGATGATGCGGCCCCAGAACTTCGGATGGACCTGGTCGCGATACCGGCGGGAGATCTCCGCCTGCTCGACGACGTAGCGGTGCATGCGGCGACCGTCGATATCGGCGTACTGCTCGGCGCCGGAAGGTAGCGGCCATTGGAGAAACCAGCTCTCGACGTCACCCGTGGGAACACCGCGCTGCTCGCGCGTCTGCGCGACCGCCTCGCTCGACCCCTTCGACCATAGGGGAGCGCTTGCCAGAATCAAAGCCACGAAGAGGATGGTCCCGCGATTAGCACGGTGCAGACGTGGCATCGCTGGATCTACCTTGCCCGCCGGTCAGAATCGAGAGGATGAGCCTTACATGATGGCATATGACAACCTGCGCCGAGCGATCTTGCTAGGGCTCGTCGACCCTGTCAACTAGCCGACTCGATTCAAGATGAGGTCGAGGCTGGATGCCCCCGAAACGGCATGAGAAAACTCGTAGACGCGGGCCGATGACGGGCATATCGCCCTCTCCGAGCGTACCGCTCGGGGTCGGTGCCCCTTCTGGGTGACCGGATAGCAGTCGGCTTATGTCCCTGCACCGGCGCTCCGATCTCCGGATCGCACGCCCAAGGAGTGTGGCAATCGTTGTCCGGGCCACGGCGAGGGTCACGGCGCGCCCTGCCGTTGAGCGGTTATGAACTCGTCTACTTAGCCTTCGAAAAAAGTCCAATGAAGCGGAAATGCGTACAAAATCAACAGAGCCCCAGCCACTGCCCCTGCTACGATGGCCGCCTTGGCCGCTCCGCTCATTCCGAGCTTCCGGACACTAGCGACTTCGTCAAGTGTAAAGTGTTGAGACTCATCTTTGTTCACGCGTAGGAGGAGTTCAGTCTGCGAAACAGACGCCAGACGGCCTTGGACCTTCGTTCCGTCCACGAGGAGCACTTCCAGCTTCTGATCTGTTTTCAGGGCGTGGATTTTCTCGCGAACCGTCCATCCATTCCATTCTGGCAATATCGCGGTATCTTCGTCAGGATGCGATGCTGAAAGCGAAAAGAATGCTCCGAAGTGGATCGACTCGGTGCTACCAGCGCTCAGGCCGGCGTCACACGAAAGCCCTGCTCGGCGAAATGGGGATCGAACGCGAAGGCGGAACGAAGTCCGAGACGTCTCATGATCTGGAAGCTGGCGCAGTCGACGAAACTCAAGCTCCTACGATTCGCCGCAAGAACCGCTTCCAGTGCGACACGGTGATCGTCGGCCGACACCCATTCGATCTCCAGCGCCGGAATCACATCGTTCGCGAGTAGCCGAGTGGCCTCCATTCCCAATCGGCTCTGCACCAGCGCCAGTGTTTCCACCAGAATGTAGTTGGAGGTCAGCAGCACCTTCGTTCCGGAGAGGCACTCCTTCCAGTGCGCGCTGGCGCGCGCGTGAAACTCGTCGTCGCGGTCCATCGCCGCATAGAGCGCCGAGGTGTCGACGAAGAGGCTCACTCGCGGTAGGCGTCGGCGAGGTAGTCGTCGTGGTGCTTGCCGACGTCCGTTTTGCCGGACCCGAACCGACCCGCGGCTTCGAGGGCTCGGCACCTCCGCTCTTCGAACGTCGGAGCGATTTCCGCGGCCACGTAGGCATCGACCGCTCGGCGAACGAGCTCGGCGACCGACACGTTCAGGCGACGTGCCTTCGACCGCAGGATCTTCAGTTGTTTTTCGCTTAGCTGTATTTGTGTTCGAACCACGACATCATGATAGCATAATAGCAACCATGACATCATAGGTCAGTCCCTCTTGACGCGCGTATGGGTGGAGCGGTTCACGCAAGTTAGTTGTTAACTCGACCATGTTGCTCCAATTAGCCAATGATCCAGGACGCTTCCAGCCCCGGTGGCGAAGTTGCGCGACCGGGCGAGACCCTGTTCGTAATTCCACGACCACCATGCCATATTGCCTTTGGGGCCGCCTGAGCTGCGAACTCTGCCACCGCGCCCGCACGGCGGGTCTCTTCCGAGGCACCGAATATGCGGCCGGCCGGGCACGTATGGCGTCGATGACAAAAGAGGAGCACTGGGAGCTCCTCGAAGAGCAGCGCAAGTTCATCGTGTCGGTCTAGTGCAGCGATCTGGGGCTACTACAGCGGGTCCGTCCTCTCAAATCCCCCAGAGCTAACTCCCGACGTCGAGCTCGGTGCGCTGTGGGCGACGGGAGTCCACGGCCTTTAATAGCGTTATGTCCATTGATTGCAACACTTAGTTAGTAGTTGTTACCTTCGCGCTTTCGAACGTTGGGGTTGGCGAAAGATAGAGACCGGGGGGCGGGTAACCCGAGATGCCGAGGGGGGCGCGTGTCGCGGGACGGGAGGCCAACACCCTTTGATGATGTGCGTCGTGTCCCGTGACGCGGAAACTAGCATGGGTGAAGCCCCAAGGGGAATCGCAACAGCCCTCGCTGTCCCACGTCACGGGATCTCAGCGCCCTCTCCCGAAGCTAGAATCCAGATACCGACGGCGATAAAACCGAGGCCGGCGAGAGCTCGCATGAGCTTCGGGCTGACCCAGTGGGTAATCAAAGACCCGCCTGCCACCGCGAGAGCCGACGTGATCGTGAGCGCAAGTGCGGAAGCGAGGAAAACGGTAATCGGTTGCGATCGGTCCGCAGCATACAATAACGTCGCGAGCTGGGTCTTGTCCCCGAGCTCGGCGATGAATATGGTGCTGAAGACCGTGGCGAAGAGTCGCATGTCCATGGCATCTCCTGGAGTCGTTTCGCATTTTACGCCCGACATCTTATGCCCTGTTTCGTAGCAACCGATACTGCATTTCAACAGTTGCGCTATTTCGAGGGCTCTGCCAGGACGTTGTGATGCGAATGGATCGCGTTCGAGTCGCACTATATCGATCGTGACCACATGGAGGGCCGCAACGCTTTTCTATGCCAAGAGCCTGCACCCATTCGAGACGTGGCACCTGAGGCCGTAATCGCCGCGAAGTCCGCACGTTTCAACAAGCCGGGAGCGTCCAGAGAAGGGTCCGTCAAACGAGTACGGAATCCTCGATCGTGGGCCCGTGTCTCCGAGGAGATGTGGAGGCACGAGACGACGGTGCGGCTTCCGGTTGAATTTCTATTCTTGATTCCCTTCCGCCGCGGCTGTCGCCGCGGCGACGATTCTCTCGAACTCGGCGTCCGCGCGGAGCGGGCCGATGTCCGGATCTTCCTCGACGAGAGCGTTCCAGTAGAAAGTCCCAACGAACAGAGGGATCGCACGCCGCATGTATGCGATAGCCTCGAAGCGGTTCCCTCGTTGCAGCGCGACCACGCCGAGGTTGTAGAGCGCGAGCGCTGTGTCGGGGTGGTTCGGCCCGAGGGCGTTCTCCTTGATCTCTAGGCTGCGCCTGAGTAACGGCTCCGCCTCGGCGAGCTTCCCACTTCTTCTGTAGAGATCCGCGATGTTGTTGAGGGTCTCCGCTACACTCGGATGGTTCGGTCCGAGGCTCTTCTCGCGAATCGTAAGGCTGCGCTCGAGGAGTGGCTTCGCCTCGCCAAGTTTCCCCTGGTCGACGTAGACGGTCGCCAGGTTATTGAGGCTCGCCGCCACGTCGGGGTGGTTCGGCCCGAGGACCTTTTCCCAAGTTTCGAGACTCTTCCTGTAGAAGGACTCGGCCGCTGCAAACTTCCTCTGGTCGGCGTAAAGGGTCGCGAGGTTGTTGAGGCTCGCCGCCACGTCGGGATGACTCGGTCCCAGCGACTTCTCACGGATCTCGAGACTGCGCCTGAGCAGCGACTCGGCCTCCGAAAGCCTCCCCTGGCTCCACCGGATGATGGCAACGTCGTTCAAGCTCTGTGCGACGGTCAAGTGGTTCGGGCCGAGGCGCTTCTCGCGAATCTCCAGGCTGCGCTGGGCGAGCGATTCGGCCTCCCCGAGCTTCCCCTGTTTCCGCCAGATGTTCGCGAGGTTGTTGAGGCTCGCCGCCACGTCGGGATGGCTCGGGCCGAGGGCGCCCTCGCGGATCTGAAGCGCGCTCCTGGCCAGGGGCTCGGCGGTCTCGTAAAGCCCCATCTCGTCGTAGATCTCGGACAACGTCATCAGCAGGCTCGACTGAAGAAGCGGTTGCCCTCGCGTCTCGTCGATCTTCGTCGTGGCGTGGTCCAAGACCTCCTTCACGGTCGCCGAAGCGCCTTTCCCCTTCCGGGGATTCGCGACTTCGAACGTCCCAGTGAGGAAGGCTAGCGTCTTGTTGGCGTTGTCGGCTTCTTCGTTGGCCCTGCGGCGTTCCTCGTTCGCTCTGTCACGTTGCCTGGCGATCTGGACTGCCTGGATCGATGCTCCGATCGAGAAGGCTAGAAGGACGGCGAAAGCGGCGGCGATGAGGAAGCGCCTTCTCCGCCGGGCGGGCTTCGCTTCGATCCATCTCAGGCGGCCGACCGCCTCGACTGCGGTCGGGCGCGTTGCCGGGACGAGCGACTTCATCCGATCGATCAGCTTCAACAGGTCGGGATCAAGCCCCTTCAGCGACTCGGTCTCGCCGCGCTTCACTCGTTCCAACTGTTCTGGAAAGCTCCCCCCTCGCGCCGACGCGCGTTCGGCAGTGAACAGCTCTTGGAGCACGAGCCCGAGGGAATAGATATCGCTCGCCGTGCTTATCGGGGCTCCCTGGGCTTGCTCGGGGCTCATGTAGGCTAGCGTTCCGACAATCGAGCCGACTCGGGTGTGGACGATCGGGAAGTCGCGCTCCGGGGCGGCCGTCGCACGTGGCAACGGAGCGGTTTGTGTGAGGTCCGCGTCGACGGGAAAAGTCGGTTCCGCCCCGCTCATTTCCGCGACCCGCGCCGCCCCCTCGGTTTCGATCGACCGCGAGAGCCCGAAGTCGAGGACCTTGACGTGTCCCGTTTCCTCGACCATCACGTTGTCCGGTTTCAAGTCGCGGTGAATGATCCCCTTGCCATGGGCTGCGACCAACGTCTCCGCCAGCTCGATCGCCATCGTGAGCTTCTTGCGGAAATCGAGGCCCTTCTCGATCAGGGCGGAAAGCTGCGTGCCCCGGATCAGCTCGAGCGCCAGAACATCCGCCTCGTCCCCTTCGATGTACTCGTAGATTTGGCAGATGTTCGGGTGCGCGAGTTGGGAGAGAAGCCTGGCCTCGCGTAGAAACCTCGCTTTCGACTCCGCATCCAGACGGTGCTCGGCGCGGATTGCTTTGAGAGCGACCTTCCTTTCGAGCTTTTCGTCATGGCCGACGTAGACCTCCCCCATCCCACCTCTGCCCAGGAGGTCCACGATGCGGAAGTGGCCGACCTTCGTTCCGACGAGGCTTCCCACGACTGCACCGTCAAGTCGAGGCTGCGACGGCGCCGGGTGCAGAGGCGGACTGCAGGAACAGTACATCCTCCAGTGCCGAGAGCCGACCCACCAAGTTGTGGATCAACTGTAACGCCATGGACGGGTCCTCATGGACGCGTCGCAGGAGGCCGTTACGCTCGAGCGTAAAGACATAGCTCTCCTTGATGGCTCGCACCACGTGCGGGCGAATCTCCTGGTGGAACAAGGCCATCTCACCGAAGTATTCCCCCGGCCCGAGCAGCGCCAGCAGGTACTCCTGCCCTCCGGCGCGCCGCGTGAGCTCGACCTCACCCGACAGAAGGATGTACATACAGTCCCCACGGTCACCCTGCCGGTAGATCACTTCACCGGGCTCGAAGCGCCGACCCATCTGCCCGGCTGCGACGACCGGTGTCGCGGGATGCGGTCCAAGGGCGGAAGCGGGACGTACCGGCTCCCAGGCCTTCGGCTTCACACGGACGGCGGACACCAGAGCTGCTTCCACCTCACCGACGCGACGAGCGAGGTGCTCGACCAGTCGGAAGGCCATGGAGGGTTCCTCGTGGATGCGCGCCAGCAGAGAGGTACGCTTGAGGTCGTAGAGCACGCTGGGCTCCAGCAGTCGCGCGGTGGCGTTGCGCGGCAGCTCACCCAGCAAGGCCGTCTCGCCGAAGAACGAGCCGCCCGCGAGGATGGCAAGGCGGCGCTCCTCGCCGCCCTGCTCGCGCACGATCTCGAGCTTACCGCTGTGGAGCAGATACATGCACCCGCCGGGCTCGCCTTGCCGGTAGATTACCTGGTGAGCCGTGCCCTGCCATGATGTGAGCCCCGTCCCGCCCGTGGCCATCTGAACGCGCTCCCGAGGCCGGATCGTCCCGCCCGAGCGCAGACCCGCGACCAGCTCGAGGCCGAACCGCCCAAGGAAGGCAGGGTGTAGCGAGCGCAGGAGTACCTTGCTGTACGGCGCGCTCCCCGTGAAGGTGTCCCACAGCACGCGGCTCATGCGGCGCTTGTCGCTCGATAGCTTTTGCTCCCGGGAGGTCATCCGCCACAGCGCGCGGCGTGCGTAACGCCGCCGCTGGATCTGTCGTGTGACGCCGAAAACGACTTTGCCTATCCGGTTGTCGGTATGAATCCGGCGACAAGTCGGCGAGAAGTGGTCACGGAAGTCCTCAGCGGCGACGCCGCAGAAAACAGCCGTCCGGGCGGCCGCCTTCGCGGTCCGGTAAGCAGCGCCGATGCCGTCCTTGAACAGGCGGGTCGTACCGCAGTCGCCTATGAAGACCACACGGTCGCCGTAAGAGTGGGTGGCGCTCTGCACATTGAGGCGCGGGGAGCAGTGGCAGAACTCGCTGGGCCGCTCCCAGTGGGGCGGGAGCACCTGCCTCACCTCCTCGGAGCCGAGGAACCTTTCCACCACCTCTCCGTCGATCTGGTCGCCGAGCAGGCAGACCGTCACGAAGTCACGCTTCGGGATGAGGGCTGCGAAATCAAGGCGCGGAATGTCGAGAAGAAAGACGTGCATCGAGCTGCCGAGGTAGCGGCGAATCATCTCCTCGCCCAGGATGAACTCCGCGACGTAGGCCTTGGTTACCAGCGGCGGGCGGTACATCTGCAGGCCGTCGAGGCTTTTGAGCAGCACCGAATTCACTCCGATCGCTCCGACGAGGAGGTCGTATGTGCTTTGGCTTCCCCGGTCGCTGCGGACCCGCGGCCGGCCTTCGACCAGCTCGACTGCCGTGGCGCGCTCGGGCACGTGACGCGCGCCCATCTGGATGGCCCGCTCGAACAGGAAGGCGTCGAAGCTATCCACGACCATCGCGGCGCCGCGAGGACCGCCACCGCGCGCAATAGCGGCTATGCGCATCTCCTGCACTGGGGTCATGACACGCACGCTGCCGACGTCCATGTGAAGAAAGTAAGAGTCGATGCGGCGCTGGACCACCCCCGCGGGTAGCTGGATGCCCTCGGTCGCAAGGCTTTGCATCAGCGACTCGGAGATGACGCCTCCGCACATGTTGCATCCTCGGGGACCGGTGCAACGGAAGTCGCGCGGCTCATACAGGTCGATCCGCACGTCGCGTCCGGCGCGCTGCGCCATCTGACAAAGGAAGTAGGTGAAGAACGATCCCGAAGGACCTCCACCGAGGACAGCGACGCGCGCACCGTCCTCGAGCGGAATGCGTGTGGTGCGATTCATGCCTCGAAGACTGCGCGAGCAGGGGCTCCCATCAGTCAGCCTCCTTGAATCGCTTCCTGACCAGTGCCCACGCTCAGGTCAGCGACACCATATTCTACATCGAGGAGCCAGCGAGCGTGTGGCGCCGCGCTTTCGAATTGGTTAAGCCTCGCTGCGGACCGTCCGCGAGGAGATAGTCACGCGGTCGACCTCGACGGACCGAGAATCGGGCCCCAGGTGCTACGCACCACCACGCGGTCGAAAGGTTACGTGGGCGGGATTGGCCCACGCCGCTCAGCGCCGCTGGATCACCGGGATTATGGTCAGTCCAGGACCAACAATGCTCGAACTGAGAAAGTCGTTGTGAGTGTGCTCGAGTTGACCAAGGCCTAGCGGAAACAGCGAGAGCGCGCAGGGTTCACCCCTTCTCGGCGCGACCAAGGCTATCGGACCCATCACCTCGTTGCAGCCCACGGCGTTCACTTGCATGAAACCCGATAAGGGATGATTCCGCGCAGACGGCGGGCATCACCAGTCTTCCGCAGCCAGTCGGCTGCGGCCTCGGTCTTTCGAGCCGCGTCTCCTTCGGAGGACCACTTCTCGAGATCCAGCGACTTCGAGACATCGTCGAAACCGATCGCCTCCGGAAGCTCCGGTGCCAGCCGGTGGTAGCGGTCTTTCCACGCGCGGACTGGTAGTCGGCGACGCTCATCGTACCGTCGATGAGCGACAGGAATTCCATCGCTTATATGTGAAGCCCGTCCCGCCTATTTCGCGGCTTGCATGGGGCTAAGCGGGTTTGGCGAGGCTCACGGATTCATCCGGAGCGCAAGAAGAGCCAGCTTGTTTTGTTGGAAGGTCTGGCTCGATAGGACGTCCTTTGGTCTTGATGATGATCGCGCCGTCGAGGATGGGCGCGGACATGCGGATTTGACCGTCCTGCGTTCACCGTCTCGCGCACGGGAAGGGCGTCGGGCTCGAAGCGCCACGCAGCCGCGCTCATGAGTCTCTTCGGCGCCTAGATGTTACGCGTCGAGAACGTACTCATACTCGGGGTCTCCCATCTCGAACAGCCATCCGGGTTTCCTGCGACGAAGCATGAAGTTACTCCGCCATCTCGTAACAAACGAATAGTTGCAAGCTAATTCGGAGGCTGTTCGCGCGGGCGACCAAGATCGTTCCACTGGTTTCGGATAACATACATTGCGACGAAACGGCTGGAAGTTGTCCGGAAAGCCTGGGGTGCGCCTCAACCAGGATGTCGTCTACGCCAACCTCGTCGGCGATCTCGAACCACAGGCCAATAGCCTCGTGAAGGCCATGGACGAGACCGGGTCCGGCGCCTTATCTTCATCAGTTCGATGGGCATCTACGACGAGGTTCCGAGCGAGATGTACGGAGGCATTTTGATCCATGTTGAGCAGGACGGGCTGAGGTGTCTCAGCGTACAGCGGTTCCTCGAGAGTAAAATAGTTCAGAAGGAGAGGGATATGGCGACGACTTGGTCGGATACGGATACAGCCGAGGCCAAGCGTATTTGGCACGAATATCAGGAGAATCACGACGTTTCGCACCTTGAAGGTCGAACAGCCGGAATCGATCCGGTGAGCGGTCGAATCTGGTTCGGAGATTCGGCCGTTGAGGCCGTTAGCAAGATGAAGGCGGATGGCATTGACCGACCGCTCTTTTTCGTCCGCGTGGGATTTGAGCATTACTTGCGAAAAGGCGCGCGTATTTGATGCGGGGCACGGTCACCGATGAGAGGGTGCCCATCGTTGAGTTGATCGTAAATGGGAGTGCGTGGAGAGCTGTCATTGATACTGGTTTCAACGGGTATCTCGAGCTGCCGGAGAGCCTGCGTTCTGCGGTAAAGGCCGAGTTCATCGGTTACCTCGAGTCTGCGCTGGCCGCCGGACAAACGATCGTGGAGGAGAACTACTTGGTCGAGTTTCCGTTCGAAGGCGAAACGCTGGTGGTTGAGGCAACGTTTGGACCTGCGGACGACATCCTTGTCGGGACAAGCCTGCTGGGGAATCATCGCTTGGCGATCGACTTTCGCGAGCGATCCGTCGTCATCGAAAAGAGCGTGCTTAAGTAGGGGTCGCTGGCGATCGAAGATATCGAGGGTCGAGGCGGTTACCCACGGACACCGGCCACCGAACGCCAACCTCCCTCCCGCGAGAACGAGAATCGGCCAAAGTTGGTGCCGAAGGGGGGACACGGCAAAGTGAGTATCGCCTGAAATGCGGCAGGTACTGATCCCGGCGATCCGGGCCTGCGACGAGCTCCCTCTTCCGACTCCTCCGGGCGATGGGACGCCGAGGGAGGCGGGAAGCTCGAGTCTTCCATTGCCATCGCTCGCTTCCGAAGAGCCGACCCAAGACCGCAGCGTCCTGCGAGAAGAAAAGTAACTCGGTCTGATAGCTCGACTCCGAACTCGGGCACCCTTGATCTCGCCCCTCGCCCAGGCTTACAACGACTCCCACGCTACCCTTGACGAGTCCTTCTTACTTGTGCTCTTGTCCTTCATGGCGGTGTCTCCTTCCGTAGGCCGTGGTGGCCGTGTTTTGCGACGCGGAAGGTTACTCCGCCTTTACTTTATTTCCACACCCTTTGAGGGTAGCTCCAGCACCGATCCTCGCCACGGGTGTCCGAGTGGACTCGGTGTCAACCTCGGTTGACACCACTCGCGCGCCGAACACAAATGTCGGGGCGCTTGCGTCTTGGCGTGCTTTGCACCACAAAGGCGGGCTCGGGCGTCAACGCTCGTTGACATTCCATGCGAATGCTACCCTCGACATCCCTGAAAGTTCGTAGGCTCAACGGCGTGACGGCAATCGGTTCAGAGACGCCATCCGCGAGCGAGCTCTCGACGGCATGCCGCTCGCCCACGAACAGACCCGATGGGTCTGGCCGCTTCTTCTCAACCGCTCGCACCGCCCGCGCTCTACCGTCCCCGAAACGTTCGAGTCACTGCCTTGTATCAACTCCTCGAGGGGCACTACGAGGACGTGAGAGCTCTGTGGGAAGAACAATTCGAGAAGAAATACCGCTTCTGGCGGCGATTCGTCGATTCCGTGGTGGCACGCTACCTCGACTGTGGAACGGTCGAGGCGGGCTTCGCTCGCCTCAAATGCAACACCTGTGGTACGGAAAAATTGTTGACACTGAGCTGCAAACAGAGAGGCATCTGCCCGTCGTGTGATGCCAAGCGTGCCGCCGCCTTCGGTGCGTCGCCGCAGCCATGAAGGCCGCCCTCGATCAGTTCAACGCTATGTTCGAGGCACGCTTCGAGACCGAATGATCCGCGGCGGGCCCGGCGCGGGAGAAGAGGCCGGGTATTTAGGCCCACCCGCGCTCCACGACGTCCCACAGCCGGGGCCGTGCAGTTCCAGACGCGGGCCGGGGCTATCGAAGCGAAGTGCCGCGACGAGCAGGCGAGGCCACCCCCGCTCTCCTTCCTGACGCCCAGCTCGAGTTCGAGGGCATCTGGATAGAGCACGGCTTTTCGCAATCTTCACACGCAGCATGAAATCTGCTGAGTTCCGGGTTTCCGGATCCGGCGGCATGCGATAAGCTCCTCGTCAACGGCGGGCGTTCTCGAGTGCGCCCGAAAACAAGTGATATGAGACTATCGAGACGGTATGGAGCGGGGGCGTGCGGACTCGTCCTCGCCGCGGGTCTGGCGTCGCCGCTCGCGGCGGGCCAGGTGTTCGGCTCGGATCCCGAAGGGCTCAAGCGAACGGATGCCCTCATCAAGAAGGCGGAAGAGCTCGTGAAGACGGCGGGGCTCGCCCGGGACCAGGTCAAGAAGACCCTCGGCACGTATAGCGGCGTCTTCGCTCCTGAAGTGGCAGACGTCCGAAAAGCCTACAAGAGCGTCGAAGGCGAGATGAACAAGAGCGAGAAACTGCGGGAGCAGGTCACGAAGAAACTCGACGAGATGAAGATCGAAGCCTAGGCGTACTTTGCCGGCTGGAGCCAGAGCCTGGCTTCCATCGGGAGAGAGGACCTCCGCAAGCGGAGCGAGACGCGCATGAAGGAGACGCGGGAGAAGTACGACGGCGTCCTCGAGACCGTTCGGACGGCGCGTGACGCCTACGGGCCGTTCATGGCGAGCCTCAATGACCAGTGGACGTACCTCGGCCACGACTTGAACCCGGGCGGAATCTCGAGCCTCAAACCCGACTTCGAGGAGCTCAGCCAACAGGGAACGGAGCTGTTCGAGAAGATTGACGCGGCGATGAAGCGCGGCGGAGAATACATCGATTCGCTCCGAGCCTCCAGGCCCGCTTCGTAGTCGAACCGCGCCAGGGTCTCCGCGATCGGAGCCCGACGGGATGGTGTGCATGAAACGTCACGCAGTCCTGCTGCTCTCGCTGCTGATCATTGTTTCCGCGGCGTCGAGCGAGGAACGAAAAGGGTCTTACGACTACTGGCAATTCGATCGGAATCTCATCCAATACGGCCAGCAGGCGAATTTCCTCTGCAACGGCCTCTTCACCTCTCATCGAACGCTCGAGCAGGTGTTTGCCCAGGAGCTGGCTTACCTGGAGCACCCGGTCGGGACGGCGGCGGGTGGCGACTACGTCGTCGACTGGGAACAGAAGAGGGTCGCGATCGGGGGCTCGACGGGAACGCCGACAATGCGCGCCGCGTTTCGCGAGGGCATCGGGTGCGTCATCCTGGCTCCGGATCAGACGCTCGACGACGTCGACAGCCTTCCGATCCTGAAGATGCCGGCCCCGTCGGGTGACCCGGCGACGATCCCCTGGCCCCAAGGCGATCTCGTCGAGGACCCCCGATCCGTGTGATGGAGCATCCGCGGAAGAAGGCGTATACGCTCGTGAGCTTTCCGAACCAGGTCGCCGAAGTGGCGGACTGTGCGCGTCGCGCTCGGGGAGAGCGCATGCCGGAGCGCTTTTCGGAGGAGTATGGCGATGCCCTCGGAACGATGTTCCGGTTCCAGACCGCAGAAGGGGAGGCGACTGTATTCCGCCTCCTCTGGACCAAAGAGGGCGGGGAGTGGCGGATTGCCGCGTATGACGTCGAGCTCCCCTGACGTGCAGGGCGCGTGACGCCGATTGAATTCCGCCTGATTCGTGAATTCCGGCTCGGGGCCTCCTCCGGGCCCTCGTTTCCGGAAGGCCACACAATTCGAGGGTTCGGATTCGTCGACGAGAAGGCGAAACCACCGGACGCCCCGCTCACCGTGGGCATCCTCTTCGTTCACGAAGACAGGGCGTTCGTTTTTCGACGGGAGCTCGACGGGGCCTTTCTGCGACCGAGGGCGTGGGAGTCCCTGAAGACGGCGACTGCCGCGCCCTCGTCGCCGGCTTCGTCCTGCCCGGTCGCTCAGCTGAGTCCCTGGCCGGAGGGATTTCCGCGGCCATCTTCGTCCGATGTCTGCGTTTTCTCCCTGTCATTGGCGGGGACTGCGTATACGGTGTTCCTCCGGATCGGGCGGCGGACGGTCCAGTACGAGCGGCCGCTCGAGGAGCTCTTGTCGGTGGATACCGTAGATCCGGGCGGGAGGGTCGAGCACGTTCAACCGGAGGATCTGACACGGGTACTGACGGCGTCCGATCCGGCTCTCCTGCGCGCGGCGTTCGCCGAGCACCCCGCGTATAGAAACGAGCGGCTCCCCGGTGGCAGTCAGCTCCCGCTCGCCTGGTGGGCGATCTCGTCCGAGAGAATGGACCTTCTGGAAATCGTGCTCGAGCTGGGAGCCGAGCTCAACCAGGCGCTCCCGAAAGTGGGATGCCCCCTTCACCTCGCCGCGAGTCGGGGTTTTCGCGACGCCGTCGTCCGCCTGGTGGCGGCCGGAGCCGACCCGAACGCAGCGGATCTCGAGGGGAAACGACCCCTGCACCGCACGCTCCAAATGGCCACTCGTGAATCCGATCGAGAGCGGTTCCTCGAGTTGTACGATGATATGGTTCGCCTCGGGGCGAACGAGAATCTGGCTTCGGGACCGAATCCCTCGCCAAAAGAGACCCGGTGGCTCCTTGTCCTCCATGAAGCCGTCAAGTCGGGAGACGTCGCGCGGGTGCGTGCTCTCCTCGCGGAGCCGATCGGCGAACGAGCAGTCCCCGTCGCCGACGTGCCGTTCGGGACGAGGACGGCGTTCGCGCTGGCCGTCGCCGAAGGATACGTCTCGGTAATCGAGGCACTGTACCCGCATACGAGCGGCCAGGCGACGCTCGATGCGGTCCTCCCGATTGCGATCGGGCATCACCGCCTGGAAGCGGCCGCCTGGCTCCTCGCCCGCGGAGCAGACTGCAATCGAGTGGCTCCCGTTCAAAGTTTGACGGAAGGTTTGACCCAGGGCGGGGACACGCCTCTGCACGTCGCCGCCCGCGGACCGAACCGCCGCATGGCGGAGCTCCTCCTGAAGTACGGGGCCGAAGTGAACGCGCTCGACCCGAACGGCGCGACGCCCCTGATCCTTGCCTCGCAGCGCGCTTTCGGCCACAAGACGGTGGCTCTCCTCCTGGACTACGGGGCGGACCGGAGCCTTCGCGACCACGAAGGAAAGACGGCGCTCGATTACGCGAAGCGGTGGTCCTACCCGCGGACCATCGATGCCCTCACGAAAGAGGACGACTAGAATGGCCCAGACGGTTTCCCACTACCTCGTCGACTGGGACTTCTTCACCGAAACGTGGACTCGAGAAGAAAACCCGCGCGATGCGCTCGAGGGCGCAGCCTATTTCTCCACTTCCGATCCCTATGTTTCCGGTCTCCTGCATTTCCAGGAATGCTTTTCCGCGCTGGCCGAGTCGGCGGAGTCCGAGGACGACGGGGAGCTCGATATCGTGTCCTGGTGGCCCGACCTCGAGAAGGTCGTTCGAACCCTGACGGGCGCTCTCGATGCGTCCGGCCCCCGCGATCTGAAGGACGACTACGCCTATCGCGACGGAGGGTTCGCTCAGACCATGAAGCCCGGTCGCGTCGCGGCGCTGGCAAAGCGGTTTCTCGAGATCGATCTCGAGGCGAGCCGGCCCTGGGCGAGGGAGGCAGGGCTCGAGGAACGGCTTGAATCCTTGGCGAAGTATTACGACGAACGAAAGCGCATCTTTCTCCGCGGGGCCGAGCTCGGCAAGGGTTACGTGTCGAGAGTTGGCTAACCGACGAATTCGCGTCAACAGGCCGTGTCGCAGAACTCGGCAACGAGCGCGAGAAGCGCATCCGGCGAAGCGTATCGAGATAGAAAGACGTGGGAGCACGAGACGCTGTACTTGTGAGATGCGGAGAGGATGAGGTCCGGTTGCCCGTCGCCGTCCAGATCCCCGGTCCATTGGACTCCCGAGCCGCCCTCGTCGGTGTAATCGGCTGAGTAGAGAGTCTGTCTCTTGGAGCCATCGGTCAGCACGAGCTCGAAGCCCGACTCTCCAGGACGGCGCTCTTCGATGTTCCACGCGACGTCTCCGAAGGCAATCCTGGCTTTCCCGACATCCTGTTCGACGTTACCGATCGCCACGGGCACCGCTCTCGCCCAGGGAGCGCCTTACACGAGGAGGCGGGCTTTGCACTCTCTCGCGCTGACGTCAATCCCGCGGCTGCATTCATCCTCGAACGGCTTCTCTTCCACGGTGACGGCTCGAAGCTCGTCGTCCCCACAAAGCGCCCACCAGTCCCCCGATCGCTCCGGGACGCGCCCGGTAACGTTCGGTCCCGGACGGAGGAAAGTCACACCCGGAACCCGCAGCCACTCTCCCTTCGTTCCGTCGATTAGTGAGAAGTCCAGGTCGAGACGGTTGTTCTCGAAGGTGACCCGGTCGGTGCGGTCCGTCAGCAGCGACCCTGTGAGCGCGCCGAGGTTCTCCAGGAGCTCGGGAAAGTAGATTCTCGTCACCTGACTGTCCTTCAGAATGACTGTGGAAGGCGAGCCCGAAATGGGATGGATTCTCTTGTCTCCCAGGTGGTAGACGACTCACCGTCCACCGCGAGGAGAGGGTAAGACGAAGGCTCCGTAAAGATACTCGCCCTCTCGATACGGAGGTCCGAGGAGATCACGTGCAGGTTCTTCGATCTCGCGATTTTCGTGTCCACGACCCGAATCCGGCGCGAGTCGCCGACCGTCATCGCGCGATAGCTGCAATCACGTGATCCATCCGCTGAATACCCCCGAGGGAGTCTAGTACGAAACGGAGGGGCCACCCCGCGGCGCCTATCTCTGGCAATCGGAGGCGGATCGGAGGAAAATCGAGAGCGACGTGGCATGAAGCTCGGTCGCGGAACGAAGCGCTTCCTGGGAGCCGCGGCGGCGATTGCCGTCGTTTTTCTTCTCGCGCATAGCGGGCCGGCCAAGGGCGGCGCTCGAGCGCTCCTCACGTGGGCTCTCGGTCGACTGTCCGGGGGCGAAGCGACCCTAGAGACGCTCGACTATCGCCTTTGGCGGGGGGAGGTCGGGCTCTCTGGCCTCGAGCTCGCCTCACGCGAGGGCGCCTATCGGTTCGGCGCCAGGCACGTGGGGCTCCAGGTGACGGGGTTCCCGCGGTTCTCCCTCCAGATCCAGGAGCCGACGCTCTCCATCCACAGCCTGACGGACGGCTCCGTGGGCGCCGCCGATGCCGCTCCACTCGCCGGGCTTCGCTATGTCGACGCGCTCCGGGTCGAACAAGGCACGGTAGAGCTTTTCGACTCGATGCGATTCGAGAACGTGGAGGCCGATCTCCTCGAGGTTGCCGAGGGACACCGCCTCGTTATCCACACAGGAACGGGACGGGTTCGGGTCTCGGACGCGGACGTCGACACGGGTCCCCTCGACGCCGACGCCATCCTGACGACGGAGACGATCCGCGTAGTCTCGGCTTCACTGCACAAGGACGCTTCTTTCGTCCGCGCGGAAGGCGAGGTCGAGCTCGCTCGTGAGCTCCGGGCGCCGATGTTCGATTCGACGCGGCTCTCGAGGCCTCCTTCGCGCGCCTCGTGAGCGAGGAACTCGATCTGCGCGGGGTCGTGACGGCGAGCGGCCATGCCTCGCTCGATCCGGGCGGCGCGCGCGTCGAGGCGCGCCTGCGATCGGAGGAGCTCGGCTTTCGAGAGATCGTCGCTCGCGACGTCTCGGGCCGCGCCGAGCTCGCGGACGGCGTTCTCCGAATGCGCGATATCGAGGGCCGGGCCTTCGGGGGGCGTGTCGTCCTCGCATCCGAGCTATCCGTGCATGCGGGCGGTCGTCGCGCGCTGGATTTGAGCTGGGAGGGCGTCGATCCAAAGGAGGTGGTCCTTGCCCTCGCCTCGAAGCGGCTCCCGCTCTCGAGCCGGAGCGCCGGCCGTATCCATATGGACCTTGGGGATGGGACCGCAGACGGAGCCACGGGCTCGGCCGAGATCCGTCTCACTCCCGTCGGCTCGAGGGTGCTCCCGAGCGCGGCCGGCGTGGCCTCCGCGTCGCTCGCTGCCGGAGTCCTCCACCTTTCTCCATCCACGCTCGTGCTCTCGAGTCCGAGGATTCGTCTCGACATGAACGGTACCGTGGGGCTCGACGGTCGACTCGCGCTCGGCGTCTCGGCGAGGGTAGACGCCGCTTCTCTGCCGTCGCTGCCGATGCGGGCCGCAGGCGACGTGGACGTCCTCGGAGAGATTCACGGGACGATCGCGACTCCCTCCTGGACGGCGAGGCTTTCGAGTCGCGACCTTCTCCTCGAGAACGAATCCTTCGAGCTCACGGGGACGGTCGCCGGTGACCTCGAGGTCGCGACGACCGACGGGGTCGCCCTCGAAGGCGGTCGCGGACGACTCGAGGTCCGCGGAATCGCGCCCCTCACGGCCGAGCGCACATGGAGCCTGGATCTCTTGGGGAACGCGCTCGAGCTTCCAGAGATGGGGCCGCTCCGGGTCGTCGTTGCCGAAGCCTCCGGACACCTCGAAGGGCCCGCGCGAGCACCCGATGCCGCGGGAGTGGTACGGCTCTATCCGGTCTCGCTACAGCGCCAGGAGGGCGAGGCGCGGCTTTCGATCCAGAAGCACGGGAGCACGATCACCGTTGACGATCTCGAGGCCTCGATCGGGCGTCGCGGACGGCTCGACGGCTCCGGTACCTATGACATCGAAACCGGAGGCATCGAGGCGAACCTCGACGTCTATTCCGGAGAGGGGCTCGCGCTTTCCGGGACTGGGGGAATCGT
The DNA here is from genome assembly GCA_035457705.1 of Vicinamibacteria bacterium. Taxonomy (GTDB): domain Bacteria; phylum Acidobacteriota; class Vicinamibacteria; order Marinacidobacterales; family SMYC01; genus DASPGQ01. The sequence continues at coordinate 9,060 of DATIBD010000090.1, read as the reverse complement.
CGATGGAAGAGTGGACCTCGCCCGTTCGCGGTTCACGCTCTCGAAGCTCTCCGCGGGGTTCGAGCTCGAGGGCACCCGCGTCATCGTCTCGGCGCTCTCCGCGTCGGTCGGGCCGGGAACTTTGAGCGGAGGCGGGTTCGTCGATCTCGGTTCGGAAACGATCGCCGTCAACCTCGAGGCCGAGGCTCGAAGGGTTCCCTTCCAGTTCATGGACGGTCTCCGGTTCGAGACCTCGGGCTCTCTACGGCTGGCCTCGGTGGACGACTTCCTCAGGCTCTCGGGAAACCTCGCTCTCGAACGGGGCCTTCTCACGCGGGAGATCGATAACGAAGACGCCGGCTTCAGCAGCCGGCAAATGGCGCTCCGGGACCCGAAGGCGAGCGCCGGGCTCGCCGATCGAATGGCCCTCGACGTGACGATCACGACAAGGCGGAATCTCGTCGTCGAGAACTCCATCGCTCAGCTCGAGCTCGCGGGAAACGTCACCGTCGGTGGCACGCTCGTCGATCCCGAGGTGCGAGGGATCGTCACGGTCGTTCCCGACGGGGAAATCCGGATCGGAAGGAATCGCTTTCAGGTTCGGCACGGGCGCCTCGACTTGAGAGGCTTCCCGCTCACGCCGCCGAGACTCGATCTCGCCGCCGTCACCCGCGTAGGGCAGACGATCATCCAGATCGAGCTCGAAGGAGACGCCGACGACCTCTCGACGCGTCTCTCTGCGCCCGACAGCCCCGACCTCACGGAAGGAGATCTGGCCTCGCTCCTCGTGACGGGCCGCACGCTCGAAGAAGCGGGCCAGGGCGGACAGCAGATGGCGACGACCTGGATGATGGCATCCCTCGCCGACCTCGTGCACGAGGGGCTGGGAGATCTCATCTCGTATGGTCCCCCTCCCGGCGCCGGTCCCCTGATCCTGGCCGAAGAGGCGGATCCCACCTCGCGCCTCACCCTCGGCGTCCCGCTCGGCAAACGGCTGTCAGCAACGTACTCCATCGCGCTCAACGACGCCGAGAAGCGCCTCTGGATCCTGGACTATCGCGTCGCCCGGAACATCTGGCTGCGGGGCATCCAGGAGAACTCCAGCGATTTCACCTTTGGAGTGAGCCAGAGGTTCGAGCTCGGTTTCCGGGGTCGACCTCGCACGGAGCGGCCCGACGACTCGAGACCCGACTCCGCCGAGCGCATCGCCGGCGTCTCCGTCGAGGGGGCTCCGGCGGGCTTCGAGTGGCAGCCGAACGCTCGCGCCGGTGACCGCTACGACTACTGGTCCGTTCAGGACGAGGCGCGGCGGCTCGTGAGAAGGCTCGTGGCGAAAGGGTACGTGAGCGCCATAGTCGAAGTCAGAGCCGACCCCGAGGACACCCGGGTACAAGTCCTTTTCGAGATCCGCGCCGGGAAGCGCGCGAGGTTCGTCTGGAGCGGAGACGATCCGGGAAAAGACCTGCGCCAAGCGATCGAAGGAGCCTGGGATGGCCGCATCCCCGAGACGTTCCTCCTCCCCGACCTCGCCGAGCGGGTGAGAACGACCCTGCTGCCCGGAGGTATTATCTCGCCCGCGTCGACGCGCGGGTCGAGGAGAACGAGACCGAAAGACGAATCCTCTTCGAGGTCTCGCGCGGACCGAGAGGCGAGCGGGTCGATATCCGCTTCGAGGGAAACGACGTGCTCGACCAGGAGACGCTGCGGACGGTCCTTCCCCGGGAGGACGAGCCAGCGCTCTTTCTTCTTCTCGATCGCCGCGCCGAGCTCGAGCGCGGTATCCGGCTGCGCTACGCCGCCGCCGGGCACCTCGACGCCTCCCTCGGCGAGGTCGGTCGCGCCTATGAGGAGAGAACGCGCACCCTGCGCGTCGACATCGCGGTCGAGGAAGGCGAGGTCACCAGGGTGTCGTCCCTCTCGTTCGAAGGCGCCACCGCCTTCCCGAGAGCGAAGCTCGAGGCGGCGATGGGCCTCTCTCTCGGGAATCCCGTCGCTTTCCCCGCGATTCGGGAGGGAGAAACGAACCTACGGACCCGCTATCGGGAAGAGGGATTTCCCGACGCGAGGCTCCGCACAAACCTCTCCCGTACCGCAGAGGGCCTTCGGATCGCGGTCGCCGTCGACGAGGGAGCCCGCGCGCTCGTGGGAACGATTTCCGTCCTCGGAAACGTCCGGACGCGCGAGTCCGTGATTCGAAACGAGCTCAATTTCAGCGAGGGAGACCCGGTGCGCGTCACCGATTTCCAGGAGAGCCAGAAGAGGCTCTACGACCTCGGCATCCTGCGCACCGCGGACGTGCGCATCGACCGGACCCAGGAGGGCCAGTCGCGGCGGGACGTCATCGTGCGCGTGGACGAGAAGTCCGACCTCGACGTGAGCTACGGGATCCGGTACAAGTTCTTGAACGAGCAATCCGTCAGTGAGACCGAGCCGAAAGGTGGAGGGCTCGAGGGTGTCGCCCGCGTGAACGTGGTCGACCCCTTCGGCTTCGGGGGTAGCGCGGGCTTTTCGATCTTCGTCCAGGACGATTACCAGCTCTACCGGAGCTCCTTCCGCCTTCCCATGGGATTCGGTCACCGAATCACGACCGAGATGATCCTCGACACCGAGCGCGACCAGAATCGCTTCGCCATTCCGGGACTCGACCTCCGTCGCGACCGTATCACTTTTCAGCAGACGAAGAAGCTCAGGGATCTCCGCTACGACAAGCTCGCGCTCCAGTGGAACGTGTCGTTCGCACGCTATCGTGGAGAGACCTTCGATCAGGAGACGGGCGCCCTCATCAGCTACGAGACGAACCGGCCCCGCTTCGGCATCTCGTTCATCGACGATCGGAGGGACAGCTTCGCGAACCCGACCCGGGGGCGCTTCTGGAACGTGAACCTCCAGTACACGCCCTCGATCTGGGGCTCGGACGTCGACTATTACCGTTTGTACGGCCAGTTCTTCTACTACTACCCGATCCGGGGACGATGGGTGTGGGCCTCGGGAGCGCGTGTCGGCTTTGCCCCGGGAGAGCGCTCCTTTCTCCTGATCGACGACCGGTTCCAGGCCGGAGGCGCGAACTCGGTTCGCGGGTTCGAGCAGAACACGCTCGGACCTTCGTTGACGGCCTCGGCGACGGGCGAGCAGATTTTCATCGGAGGGCAGGCGGTCGCGGTCTTCAATCAGGAGCTTCGATTTCCGCTCTTCAAGAGTCTCCACGGGGGAGTCTTCTGGGACGTGGGGAACGTCTTCGCCCGGGCGAGCGAGCTCCGCATCCCCGACCTTCGCCAGAGCCTCGGGTTCGGCCTCCGCTACGTGCTCTCGTTCGGCGCCATCCGTCTCGACTGGGCCCGTGTTCTGGATCCTCGCGAGCGCGAGGCGCCTTCACGATTCCATTTCAGCTTCGGTTACGCGTTTTGAAGCTTGCTGCGGTCACTTCACCGACTGGATGTAGCTCTTCGTCGAGCGGGTGAGCTCGTCGGCGGATTGGAACAGCGCCTCGCTTTCTGCTGGGTTTCCGAGCGGTTCGACGTGAGCTTCGCCATCCCGCTGTCGCTCATGTCGACCTCGAAGTAGCGGCACTGGTTCTTGAGGTCCGTCACGAAGCCGTCGTAGAGGCCTCCGGCCTTCAGCCCGGACTCGATGATCGCCCCGTATCGATCACGGGACTCGTTCATCGTGGTCTGGCTTTAGACCGCGGAGCTCGGGGTCTGGAATCTTGGCGAGCCCCTTGGACCATCCCGAAAAGAACTTGTTGGCCTCCTTCTGCATTTCAGAAGCACGTTTGCGCACGTCCTTGACGCGTTCGTTCGTGGTCTCAAGCTCGTTCTTGAGGTCCTTGTACGCCTTCTGTCTGTCCTTCACTTTTCGCAAACACCTGGTCGTACTTCTGCGTGGTCTTGGCGACCTGCTTTCTGGACTTGTCGAGCTCCTTGACCAGGTCTTCGGCGCGCTCCACGAGCTTCTCGCTGACTTTCTGCGTCTTGCCCTGCGTCGACAGGATCCCGGTCGGGATGAACGTCGCGGCGGCGAGGATGAGACATGGCGCGAAGCGCAGTCCGAGCGCGGCTGGTTTCCCCACTGTTCACCTCCTTCTGTGGCTACTGCTCGAACGCGCGATACGCAACGAGCCGCCAGTTTCCTTCCTCTCGGGTCCAGAGAAGGCCGAGGATGGCGCTTCCCTGTCGTTTGAAGCGGAACAGCACCCCGTAGAAGGGCGCGCCCGTCGGCTCGTCCGGCTTCTGACCGCACAGGTACTGGGTTGCTTCTTCCTCGGACATCGAGAACAGAGCGAAGTCCGAATCGAAAGGCTGCTTCACGATGATACGGGTCGGATCCCTGGGAAGCACGGCATCGATGGCCTCGGTCAAGTTGCGTCTCTCCCCGAGCTGCTCCGCGGAGTACCGCATTACGGTGAGTAGCTCCTCGCGGGCGCGCGCCGAGTCCAGAGTCTCGGCGAACGCGTCGTCGTCGAGGTTCAGGCAGGCGTAACAACGGGGCGACAGGAGGTCGAGGGCCTCCTCGTACTGGTGACGCACGAGCCAGTCGGTCAGGAACTCCTGAACGGCGTCCCGGATGTCTTCGATCGGTGTCCCGGGGGGCCGGTTGGGTGGAAGGGGAGTCGGTACCTCGGGCTTCTCGCCCGCCAGAAGGTCGGGTCCGGAATCGCCTCGTTCCTTGAGCTTTCCGAAGAGCTCCTGCCACCAGGCCACGAAGCCGGTCCACCGCCGGTCATGGCGTACGACGTTGTCTCCGGCGCGCACGTCGGAGTTGGAGGACGTGAGGTGGCCGTTGAAAAGCGCCTGCGGCGACTTGCTCGAACGGTAATCGACGTCGATGTCCGCCTGCGCGCCATCCTCCGAGAGCGAGAATTGCAGAGTGGGCTCTTTCCCGACCTGACGGAACGAGTGCGGATAGCCCACGTGATAGACGGTGTTCTCGTGATCCGGGCGGAACTCCCGGCACTTCTCGAGGGTCTCCCTGGCCCCGGGAACGAGATCCACGTAGAGGCGGAACTGCTGATCCCCGGAGCGCCCGTAGTACTGCCCTGCGATGCGCTCGAGGCGAGCGACGAGCTCGATGGCCCTCCCGAGGGGCCGCCCCTCGCTGTCCGTGAGCTCGGAATGGATCAACGCGTGGGTGATGGCATCGAAGGTCGTGCGCTCCGAGATCGTGAGCGAATCGAAGTACTCCTGCGGCGTCACGTCACGACCCCGCTTCTCGCTGTAAGCCCCTGCGTACTTCTCGAAAAGCGCCTTCTGGTCGTCCGAGAGATCGGCGTAGCGACTGCGACCCATCTCGACGTCTCTCCTCGGATCGGCGAGCACCTTCCCAGGCCAGCTCCGCTCGATTCCGACGACGGGAAAGTCGTCCGCTTCCCTACGCAGATATACCGTCACTTCCTTTCCCGCTTCCGGGCCCGCGATGCGCGCGGCGTAGTACGAGCCCACGTCTCCGTCTTTGACCTCCCGGGGCAGGGCGAAGCTCGTGGCCCCCTCGATCCGCGCCAGGAGCTCCGTCTCGTTGTTTACCGAAAGCCAGCGAACCTGGTACTCGCGAGACGGGGTGAAGCCGTACTCCACCTCCAGGTCCCGGAAGCGAAGCTCTCCCTCGTCGATCCGGAAATCGTCCAGCGGGAGGACCTTGGCGAAGTACGTCTCGCCGATGCGATTCCGGCGCTCGATGAGGGCGTTCGCGATCCAATCCGCCGCTTCGGGACTCGTGTACTGGCCCGTCGAGACGAGAGTCCGGATGTCGTCGTCGCTGAACGCCATCACCTGCTTCGCCGCCCAGAACTCGTCGTCCGGGAGCCGATTCGCGAAAGGCGCGATCTCATGGTTCGTCGTCCAGTCTTCGGGGTCGAAGGTGTCGTACCCGAACCGTCCCACGGCGTCGCCTCCGGGATAGGAAGCGCGCATCCAGGCGGGCGTGTAGACCCCGAAACTGAGCATGTTCTCGAATATTTTCTTCCCCGGAAGGAGGGTCTCGTTTCCCTCCCAGGCCTTCTTCTCTCCCTGGAGGCCGGCGCTTCCGAGCGTCGCCGTGAAGTCGACGAGGTAATGGCGGATGAATGGAGTCCCGTTCTCCTGGACGACGGCGTCGAGCGTGTTCACGGCGCGCATGAAGTTGTGGTTGAGCCAGGCACAGAACACGAAGAGCCCCCTCAAGTCCCGGCGATGCTCGTGCGGCACGATGTCGTTCGGATCGTCGCTCCGTTCCCCGTAGACCTGATACGGTCCGAGGAGACCCGCCCAGTCGCCGGGCACGCGCGTGGCGACGGCACGATAGAGCCCCGTTCGCCTGCCCTCGACGTTCTCGAGAAACGAATCGATATCGACCTCCGTCAAGTCGCGCCTCGCGCCCGCGCTCGAGATTCCCGTACCGTCGGGGGCAGCAACGAGTCGGCTACGGTCGAAGGTGACGATGTGGTTCTCGGGAACGTGGTAGCCGAGCGCGTAAAAGAATTTGGACGCGACGATCTCGGCCCCCGTGGACAGCTCGGGATGTCCGATCGGGTCGAAGCGAAGAAGGTACAGGTCGTTTTTCGCGTCGCGAATCAGGATGCCCGGTCGGAGCCCGAACGGTTTGACGACGAGGGCCTTCCACGGCGCATCGAGGGACGGGGGCGCGGAGTCGCCGGGCCCCCGGATCAGCGCTTCTCGGGTCATTCGCACCCGGCCGTGACGGTTCACGTACCAGGGTCCGTCCATGACCTCGCCGAGGGTATTGGTGCGGACGGCTTCGATGACCCCGCGCGGGGGTTGCCGCTCTCCGGGGGCTCCCACGAGATTCGACAGACCCTCCAGGATCTCGCTCAGAGCGCGAGGCTGAGGAGAGAGCGTCGCCCGCGGGGGCGGCTCCTTCCAGAGTGGATCGTCCGGATAGAACCTCTGCGAGCCCGCGGACGATCCCAGGCGGAAGAGCACGACCAGCGTCGCGAGCGTCGATGTTCGCGCGAGGGCTTTCATGACTAGTACCTCGCCTTGTAGATGTCGCTGAACGTCCACATGAATCGGAAGCCTTCACGGGACCAGGCGAGGTCGATGCGGCTCACGACCGCGTCGAGTAAGCGGAACCGAAAGCCGATACCGCCGCTGTACCGCAGATCCGCGAAGTCGACGTCCCCTCGATCACGGACGACTTTTCCGGCATCGGCGAAAAGCGCCATCTCGAGAGCCGTGAACACGTGCCACCGGTGCTCGACGCTCGCGAAGAGGACGTTGTCGTCGTAGAAGCGATATCTCTGGAAGCCCCGGAGGTCGTCGTTTCCGCCGAGAGTCGGCTGCTGATAGTAGGGAACACCCTGATCCTTCTTGTCGAAGGAAAGCGTGGAGGAGAATCGGAGCGCTACCACGCGAGTTCCGTTGAAGTAGGGAAAGTATTGCTGAACGTCGATCTCCGCCTGCCGGAACCCGAACTTTGCGAGGTCGAGGTCCTTGTAGACACGGTAGCGGATTCCGTAGAAGCCGCCGCTCTTCGGGCCGGAACGGGAGTCGCGATAGTCGAACCCGAAAAAGCCTCCCCAGCGCAGGAAGCTCGTATCCTGGCCGAGACCGGGGGTCGTCTCGGGCGTGAAGATCTCCTCGATCGAGGGCACTCCTTCGCGGTTGCCCGTACCCGTGTGGACGGAGACCCATCCCGTCGTGAGGCCGGCGCGGAATCTCCGGGAGGGCTGGAAACCGAAGTTCAGGTCGGTCGAGAAGTCGTCGAGGAGGTAGCTCGTCCGATCGGCCTCGAGGCTGTCGTGGCCGGGACCGTAGTAGTCCATGCGAGGCGAGTGCTCGTATTTCGTGTAGAGGTTTACGAAGGAGCTCCTCGTCCCGAGCGTCTTGAAATCGACGTCGAGATCCATCATGTAGGCGAGGCGCGGTGTCCCTCGTACCGTGGCGCGGAATCCGAGCCGCTCGCGCCAGATGTCCGAACGCCGATAGCCGACGCCGAACGAAGTTCCCTGGCCCGAGCGCATTCCCCCGAGGACGATCTGGGGCCCGTTTCCGCCGAGACCGGACTCGGCTCCTTCCCGGAGTCCGCGCTCGACAAGGCGGTTCACCTGATCGACGAGCGGCGATTGGCTTTCCGGCCAGAGGTTTACCGTCTTCTCGTCGCGCTGATCCTCGATGACCTCGGCGCGGGTCGTGGGCTGGGCGAACGTGAAGGAAGCCCACGCGAGGAGTCCCACTACAAAACCGACCGTCTCAGCCCGCATTGTGCCTCTTCGTCGATGGTTGCGTCATCTTATCGCACCCGAGATGTTTGGACCCGCAAGGCGCAGCCAGCTCATGCTCTATGAACCCAAAGCAGGATCCGAGCTCGAGGACCAGGCCCTCGTCTACCCTCTTGAGTCTTTCGCCGCGTCCTCATCCACATCAGCGAGCCCCACAAGCACCAGGTCCATTTCTACGGCGCCCACGCCAACCGGGTTCGTGCAACCTACCGGGCGAAGGGGGAGGACAAGGCGCTTGCCGGGGCCGTGGGCCAACCGGCCGAGCCGACTCCCAGGCGCCCTCTGAGCAAACGCTGGAGGGAGCTCATCTACCGACCCTTTGACTTGCCCCGCTGTGGCGAAAGGATGAAAATTCTCGCGATCATCATCGAGTCCGACCTCATCCGTCGCATCCTCCAGCACCTCGACAAACCGGGGACGCGTCGAAGCGGGAAAGTACGCGGACCTCCTCGCGGTCGAGGGGCATCCCCTCCGGGACATCAACGAGCTGGAGCGGGTCCGCTTCGTGATGAAGGGCGGAGTGGTCTACAAACAGACGAGGACCCCCTCGTCGCCCCCCTCGAGTTCTTGGCCCGCGTTCAAGGATGGAACTTCAATTGGGGCTTGGGAGGGAGAAGGATCAAGAAATCGGTGGTAGTGGGCAGAGAGGATGGGGTCTGGGAGTGGGAATGGGAGGTTGGGCAGCCCGGAGGCCATGTTTCGATATCGATACCGGAGGCTCGATGGGCGTCGAGGCACAGGAACATTGGGGAATCGACGGGATTGGGTGGTGTCAAGCGGAGGGGAGGGATTGCGGAGGAGGGGCTCGTTCTCCGTGGGCAGTTTTTTTGAGATGTTCGAGAATTTTTCTAATGACGCGGGGGTCGGTGATG
>DATIBD010000089.1:0-10788 GCA_035457705.1 Vicinamibacteria bacterium | reverse complement strand
GCTCGTTCGTTTGAGCCACGCTCGGATAGTGTTCACGACACCCTGGGAGCTGGTACCGACTTCGGGTAGACGGACCCAGCGGCCGTCAGCAAGCCCAAGGCTGACCGGACATCCCTTCGCCCACGTCACAGAGCGGATGTCGGACCTGGGGTACGCCTTCGTGGACCACAACTTGGAGACCCGCAGAGCATCGACGTCCAGTACGACCCGAAGGGTGAGGGCCTCCAGCACGCCCAGGATTGCCAGGACAGAGAGCGCTGCGAACCCGAGGGCGATGGGGTTAAGTCCCCGTGAGACGTACGTGGCAACGAAGCCGGCGACGAAAAGCAAGGCTGCGCCTAGCGACAGCACCTTGATCCAGCCCGCCGGGCGAAGCACCTTCGGGTCAGCTACGCCGATCGTCCGCTCGATCCTCGGGTTCGCCGGGTACCCGACCATAGCCTTTCAACTCTGCCAGCGCTCAGGCCCGGGTGGCGGCTCTGCGCCAAGGCCACGCGCTCACGAAGAGCCCAAAGCTCTCGGTCACCACACCCGCATCCGCGGCTCGTTGGTTGGAGCCCAGCACCCGTGCGTACAAACCGTCTCCTACGTCCACGATTTGCTTCAACTCCGGACAATCCGCGACTCAAGAACTTGCTCACCTCTTCCTCGGACACCCGGTGATTGTGGAAAGAGCGGTTCCCCTGTGACCGGGTCGATGTGGAAGCGAAGCCGCATCCTTGAGATCTTAACCCCGGCCACTTCGGCTTGGCGATGACCCCAGGTCCTCTAACTTCTGATGTTAAGCTGCGAGCGCCAGGGCGCGGAAGCGCCCGGTCCCCGAGCGAAGCTCGATCAGCAGATCGTCAGCTTCAACTCTTGAGCCGCCCCGCGTTGCGTGGATTGCCGTCCTTCGTCTGAGCTCCGTCTGACGCCCACGCGTTCAAAGCCCGGTCCTATAGCTGCCTATCCATCACCGCCGCAGCTTCGGCAGACGTTCGCACCGGAACGACCTCGAAGTCCACCAGGTCAGCCCAGTTCCGAATCCATTCCGCAAGTAGAGACTCGTCGTCTGCCTCCATGACCTGGAAGCAGCGACGGAACTCTAGGTCCACCCAGCTTGAAATATAGATTAGCCCATGAGGTGCCATGCGCCCCTTGTCACGAAAGCGACGATACACGGCGGCGGCTTGCCCGGTACGGAAGTGCTCAATCACCATGAAGAGCGCCATCGATCACCTCTCGACACTTGGCATCGCCGCACCTCGTCGCCCGGCCACGTCTGCTCGATCCGGAATGTTAGGTGGCTTCGAGTGGCTCTCACTTTCGGGCCGTCGCTAGTACGATGCGCAGCTGAAACACCAAGGAACGATCCTGCACCCACTCCTGCCTTTGCGACGACATCGCGCTCAAGCAGGCGCCGACCTTCGTCTTCTACCTGAGCCATGGGGTCTGCGAGCGGCGTGCTATGCACATATTCCAAAGAAACTCCTCCGGCGCCGGGAGGCGTAGCGGCTTTGTTTCGGAGTGAACGGAGACGCCGTGGAAGCCAGCGCCGCTCTGACGAGGTTTGAATCTCTGCCGTGTCGTGGAGCCCGAAGACGCGGTCTACGAACTCTTTCGCTTCGGCGCCGACGTGATGCCCGAGCGCCTCCCCCATGATGGTGAAGAGCCGCGGTGTGGGCCCAGGCAAATTGAGGAGCAGACGGCCGCCGCCCACCAGGACCCGTCACATTTCTCGCGGTGCAGCGTGTTTGTCCGGCACGAACTGGAGGCCCATCTGGCACAGCACGACGTCGAACGACGCGTCCTGGAATGGCATGGCCTCCGCGCTCGCCTCGTACCGCTCGATGGGCATACCCGAAGGCGTCGTGGAGCGCGCAACCGCCAGCATTCCAGGATTGACGTCCAACCCAACGACCGTCCCCGTGTCACCGACCTGCTGTGACGCGAGCCGCGCGACAACGCCCGTGCCACAAGCGACGTCAAGCACCCGCTCGCCCTCATTGAGCGCGGCGAGGCGAATGAGATCGGCCGCCAGGGGCGCGCCAATCGATGGGACGAAGAAGCACTCGTAGTTAGTCGGCAAATTCCCACCGTAGGCGTTACCGAAGTCTCGCTTGGCCATTCTTCTTCCCTCCTTCTTTTGAGATGCGCTCACGGGAACTGGTCGCCTCTCCACCGCCTAACGCTCCGCATCAGGCGCGTTATGCTGCTCCTCCCGTAACCGGAATGCGTGGCTGAAAGGTTCCGACCGTCCAGAGGTTCCCTTCGGGGTCCCGCACGTCGAATTGATGGCTGCCATTTGGAAACGCCGGGGTTCTGGCCTCGTGCACTGGTCTGACAATGTCGGCCCCAACTGCAACGGCACGCTCGTAAAGGCGGTCGACGGCCTGAGTGTCTTCCGCAACAAGCACGATCGAAGCCAGCCCCAGCTTCGACCACGGGTTGGTGCTGGGGGGTCGTCCAGAAACGAAGAGGACACCAGTTCGCCAGACGAGCTCCGCGAAGGCCACGCCCCCGTCTCGATTTTCGTAAAGTGACGCCTCCCTGAAGCCGAGCACCTCGACGAGCCATCGAATCCCTTGATGGGCATCTTCGTACACGAGCGACGGCGTTAGCGTTGGCGTGATGAGCTGGTCGTAGGCTGACACGTACTTACCTCCAAGACGGCATAAACACCGGGTTGAGTGGCTCCAACCGGTTAGGGAGGCCGTCCCTCATTTTTCCTGCCGTGGCATGTCAGACCGAGCGCAGCGCCCGTTTCAGTAGCGCGATCTGACCGGCGTGATAAACGTTGTGCTGAGTGATCCCGATGAACTGCGTGTACGCCGTGTACGGCACCTCTGATACGAGGGGCTCGTCGAGTCGGGCTTCCGGAAACACGCGGACTGCCTGCCGGAGCTCTTGGTTGAGGTTCTTGAGCTCCTGCGTGGCCTGCCTCCAGTTCTCGTCGGTTACTGCCGGGCATGGCGGCCAGTCCTCTTCCGCAGCGAGCGGACGCCCATCTCCAGACAGACGCCGAAGGACGAGGCTGTAGTCACTGGTTAGATGCAGGACGAGCTCCCAAATGCTGTGGGCACCCGGGATTGGATGTGCAGCCGCCTCATCCCCGGTCACTCCAGCGAGCGATTCCAGTACTGACGGCCCATGCCACGCCTCTCCCTCCAGCGCTCGCTTGAGTTGTTCCTCCAGCCGCCTGGTCTCGCGGGCCATCTTGTTCACTCGCTCACTATCCTATCGGCATGAAACACGGCGGATGAGCGGCGTGGCCAGCCCTTGGTGAACCATTCAACTCAACGAATGCCATGCCTTTCATGCGATCTCCGCAGGCGTCCAGAAGAGGGCCACGGACGCTCGATCCGCGAGTTAGCCGGGCCCTACTTGCTGTCTTCCTACGCAACGGGCGTAAGACGATAAACGCGTGCGGAAAGCTGAGAGGCCCGTTTGATGTCACTCATCCGGAGAGCCTCGCGTACGTCATCGAGTTTGGTCGCGTCGTCCATGGAAAGATACGGTGCTCAGCCGCCCGTGGCCTCCGCAAGATTAACCTCCACCTCGGCGATGAGGTCGCCCTCGCGCACAAGTTTTGTCGTCGATCTTGTGTTCATGTTCGTCTCTTTCGCCACGTTTCGTCCCATTTAGCGGGAGCGGGGCGGTACGCTGTGACCACGACGGCAGGCGAGTCCTGACCCGCGGGAATACCCCTCCACGGCTATGCTACCCGAAAAGAAAGGCCCTGTCCGTGGCAAGCGATTGTTATCCGGCAGCCCAGATGTAAGCGACCCATAGTACGCAGCACAACCAAGCCGTGCCGAGAACCGCGGTCACCAGGCCTATACGCAAACGAGCGACGTCGCGAATCACGGAGAGAATGGCCATGCCCACAAGAACAAAGTAAAGGAACACCAACCCAGGCGAATCCTGCTTTTCTACGGATTGCCAGACGAAGAAGTTGACGCCGACGAAGACCGCTGTTCCAAGGGCACCGGCGGCAACGACTTCTAAGCCATCGAGCAAATCAACCAGGTTCCAGAGACTGGAACGCCAAGGTCGAGGTCGAAAACTCGCGAGTTTCTGACGGAGCTCCCTACGGTAAGCAACTGCTCCGACTATCATGGCTAAAGTGATCACCAAAAATATCCACGCGGGACGTGGAGCGAGCAAAACGACAAGAAGAATTCCACCAACCATGGTGGCAACCGATCGACCATTCATTGGCTGGGGTACGCCGTTGGGGTGTTGCTCTTGATCAGGGACTCCTGGTATGCCATGCAAAGCATCAGGCCGGACGCGCCGGTCAAGCGGCATGCGGTGCGCTCCGAAACGCACCTGCGCCGATTGTCTGCTGCAACCGGTTCGGCGGCCTTACGGGCACAGCGATCATACCGACCGCACCTCCGCGACGAACGCCAGACCTATGAGACGACCCACGGCCAAATCAACACCGATCGCAGCGCCGCCGTACCACGATGCGAAATTGCTTCGTGACACTCCGCGAGCCCAACCTACAAATGCCAGTCCGGCCCCAAAGAGGACCGGCAGAACCAACACGCTGACTCCTTGAAACGGACCAGATGGCAACACGCGGCCGGGTGCAGCCGTGACCGTAATGACGCCACACACGAGTCCAAGAAACACGAACCACACCACAGCGACCGGCTTCAGATTTTCATCGGAGTTGAGGACCTTTGTGACCTCCGCAAGAATCTCGCCAAAAAATGACACGATTAGCATGACGACCAACCATGCTATGAACTCCACGCTAGTTTTGGCCTCTCAGTCGTCCGCCGAACAGGCGAGCTGAGCAGCGGCGCCCTCTCCAACTGGACGTAGCGTCCGTCTGCTCCAGCGAGAAGTTAGACGCCGTCCTCACCATCTCTCCTTCTCAATGGCTGAATTCCGATCTGAGGGCGTTTTCCACGTTCGAGAACTCAGCGTGCCAGCCGCCGTCCTCTAGCGAAACCTTGATCCGACCGTCCAACTCGTAATAGTCGACGGAGACCTCTAGATCTTCCGCCCCGTACCTTGCGACGCCGAACATCCCTTGCGGCTGCATCTCCATAAGGCCATGCCGCTTGGCAATGGCCTCCACAACCTGGAGAATTGCGTTAAGACTCTGGAGGCCCAGTCGGAAGTTCACCGACACGAAATGCCGGGTCCGTGCTATACCGGGCAGGACTAAAACCTCCTCTGCTATCTTTCGGGAGAGGTCGCGGTTTCCATAGTCCTCTAGCAAAACTCCTATTTCCTGCGAGGATTCGTAACGCTGGACTTCGAGCGAGAAATCTTCGGCCGACCACTCAGCAAGTCTCCCAACCAGGCCTGCCTGCATCTCTTTTCTACTGAGATCATGGTTGATGGCGAGGCCTGCAACCGCTTCGAGAATTCGTGCCTCGTTCTCCACGGAATCACTGAAGTAGATTCCGCTGATCTGCCTTGTGTTTTCTCGTGCATCGTAGCGCGCGTTCTCCTCTGTTACCACGGCTGGAGCTAATGCTTCGACAAACGATCCCGTCGTCTCATCGTGCGTAAAAGCAAGCGAAATCACTTGCCGTGGCACCTTCCTCAGTTCGAAAACCCGCTCCTCGGTGGCCAGCGCGTCCTCGTACTGAAAGAATATGATCCGCAAGTCACCGCGCTCAGGCCAAGTTGAATACCAACGAAGATCGCCTGCATCGATCCTGTACTCTCGTTCGAGCACCACATGTTTCTCGCTACTTTTGACCGACAGGCGAACGATCTTCGCGCTTCGGTCCACGTAGGCCTTCCCTGGAACGCCTTGTGTGTTTACCCACAAACAGAATTCCGCGGACGTGGGCTCCGCGCCATCAGGATAGCAAGCGTACCCTCCCACATATGTTGAGGACTGGCAAGAGGTCAGAAGCAGACACAAAAGGGCGCACACTGGACTCCAATGAGGTTTACTTCTAGGCAAGGTTTTCACGGCGCCTAAACGCTCGGGATGAGCAGCGAACGGTGTCATCGACGCAGCCCGCCGTTGGTCTGCTCGATTCCGTTAGGCGTCGCTATGCTTACGCAATTCATTTCTAACCTGAACTAGTAGTTGACCAAGTCGATTCTTGCCTCGGCGATTGCTACCGGCACCCCAATATCCGTCATATGGTGATGCCTCAATGAGAGGACGATCACCTGTGGAGAGCAACAGATCACGCAGGTTCGAGTCGGCAAACTTCAAACGAAGCGCCTCCAACATGATTCGTTCCTTTACCTCATCCCAGTCACTGCGCAGCGGATGCTTGCGCGACTGACCAAGCGCTTTCGCCTGTCGAGGAGAGTGCGCCTGACGAATGCGCTCGCGATGCTCGGCAAGGTCAGGACCAACGAACTTTTTGGCTTGGAAGTAATGTTCGACAGTCGGCCAGTGTACTCCTTCCGCGTAGAAACCGAAGGGTGCGAAATTCGAAAGCTCCGAGTATTTCTTCTTACGTGAAAAAAATCTGATGGGGCGTGCCATGTGATCACCTTAAGCGACGCCCAACACTGCGGTCCAGTGACGCGGCCAGCCTTGAGCGAATCACACAACTCAACAGAGGAGACGACGGTCATTTTAAGAAAAGCAATCCCGAAGTGGGCCACGTCCACTCCAACCGCATGATCGACGACCCTACTGTCAGCCACAGGTACACCCGCCCGCCAACCGAACGCGCTCGTTCACGATGCCGCGTATGGAACGCGCGCCGATAGTATCCGGAGTCCACCTGCACGCGCGAGCCATCGGACCCAGGAGGCTCGCGCGGGCTTGCTCGCGCACGTAGTCACGGAGCGCTTGAGCCACGATGTCACTCACGCGCGCCGCGCCTGGCACTAAATTCGGGGGGTTGTCTCCGGAGGCCAGAGGGAGCAACTCGGCAATTGACGTCTCCGGGCTGAGAGCGCGCTAAGGGCGTTTCACTAAAGCCTCTAGGGAACTGATGACCGCCCTCGCTTCCCTCATGTGGACCTTGCAGCCATTTATGACCGCGGCAAAAACCGCTGCTCTCTGGCGGCGGGTGTCAAGCATTCGACGCAGGCGTTCATCCGCTCCACTTTATCTGTTCCGACGCACGGGGCCGCGATCGAGGGTTGTCGCCGTAACCGAAGCCCAGAAACTTGTCCAAGTGTCTCACCTTCTTCCCGGAGGCGATGTGCAGTCTCCAAGCCAAAGTTGGATCTATTCTCAAGCGAGCTTGCGAAATTCCTCGACTGTCAGTCCGGCGTCTCGGACGATACCGCCCATCGTGTAAGCATTTACCGGGTTTGCACGGGGTATGGTGACAATTCGTTTGCCGTCCGTCATGACGATGTGCTTGCCCTCACGAGCAACTCGGAATCCAGCCTTCTCGAGCGCACGAACGGCGCGGGCGTGGGAGATCCCAGGTACCTTCGGCACCTAGACTGTAACCTCGACCTCCCGAACGTCTGCCCCCGCTGTCAGTTCCGATACAACGGACAAGTACTCTTTGATGGCGTCGCGTACGTTGTCGAGTGCTTCCGTCTCGGTCTCGCCCTGAGACCAACACCCCGGAAGCCCGGGAACGGACACGCTGAAACCTTCCTCCGACTGCTGCAGCACGACCTTGTATCTCATCGAGTGGTCCCTGTGCTCGATGTTACATCGTGGCAACGATTCGGTCTAACCAGCCGGTTCAGCGGCGAGGCGCCGCCAACCAACTCCAGGCTGACGACTCCCAAAATGCCTGCGGCGATCGTCCGCTGCAAACCGGGCATTAGCTGGATTCACTTCTCCCCCGTGTGGCGTTCCTCACCAAACCCTCGAGCTTCTTCCTATGCACATCGTCAGACAACCAGCACCCGGTCGCCGTGTCAGCAAATCTCGCATCACCCGATAGCACCCGCTCTCTAACCTTGGGAAAGTAGACATCAAAATGTGCGTCGAGCAATTCTTCCAGCAACACGGTTGCAACACCGTTTCTCATATCGGAATCGTGCGAGCCACCTTCAGCTGAGATGATCTCCCACACCAACTCTGGCTCACGTTCTACCCCTCTCCGACAAGGATGAGGGCCTGCCAACGACAATTGTTGTCGGCGTCCTTAATGAGACGACGAGCCACATCGAAATAGGGCCCCACACGCCCCGATAGTTGGGTGCGAGACTGCATTACGCGCAACGCCGCCAGCCGCTCCAGCACTTTGGACGACCCCGCCATTTGCTCGAGCTCCGCGTCGTTCGCTCCCTGACAAGCTTGCGCCAGCTCGTCGGCCGCGTCGAGCGCCTCCATAGTTTTGGACTCCCTCTTGAATTCCAGCTAACTTTGATGTTTAGAACGTCGTTCGAGCGCGTTATCCGTGTGGCAGACGAGCTGGTTTTGGGTTTCGGTGTGAAGTAAGGGAATCGAAGTTGCTGTTGGGGCGGGGATTGGGGTGCGTCGGCGTGCGCTCACATAACTTTTCCGTGCGAGAAGTGCTCTGTAGCTGAATAAATGGAGCACGGCCGGTTCCTCCCGGTGATCCCATCGTAAATCGCTGGAGCGGGATTTCCAATAGTCCAGTGGGGGGACTTGGACGCGAAGGACCCAATTACGCTTCGGGCCAGTGTCCTAGAGCCATGGTCGTTTCGAGGTCCCTGCTGCCCGGAAGTTCTTGCACCGAGCGAGGAACCGAGCACGCCCGAAACGGACGAGCCGGCGAGATTCGACCCTACGAGCGCATTTCGGTGAAGAACTTCTTGTGTCCTTCGACGATGCGCGCGAGGGCTTCCTCGTCGACGTCCAGCGACCATTCGCCGCGCTCGAATGTGCCGCCGAGCAGAATGCCATCCGAGCGGGGCATCATGTACAGGTCGCCGAGGAGAGTGATGTAGTCGACCTCGGGCTGCGGCAGCAGGAAGGTCAACTGGCCTTTGACGGGCGTGAGCTCCTGATCGTCGAAGAGAGCCTTGGCGCCGAGCCCGGTGCAATTCATGATTGCTGACTCGGGGAGGGACCGTATCTCGTCGACGTCTCTGAGCTCGCGCACGACGACGCGCCCGCCCGCGAGCTGAAAGTCCCGCATGAGGGCGCCCAGATACGTATGGGGCTCGATGAGCATCGTCACGAACTGGCGGGCGTGCTGCGTTGGGAACGGGTGCTCGCCGGGCCGCAGGTCGCGCGTTTCGGGAAAGACGATTCCCTCAGCCTCGCCGCTTCCCCCGAACGGGCTGTCGCTCAGGACGTAGTTGGTGAGCCAGCGAACTCCGTAATAGCTCCCCACTAGTCCCTGGAAGTAACGATACGAGAACCTCGCGGCCTGCCCGATCTGTGCGTCGAACTCGGGAGTCCTTCGCCGGAATTCCGCGACCGAGAATGGCGACCACTGCCCCGCGGCGACGTTCGACGTCGTCAGAGGCGGCACGTCTTTGGCGTAGATGGTCACCTCGGTGCCGCGCTGCTGCAGGAGTCGAGCCGTGGACAGCCCGAGAGCCCCGCAACCGAGGACCGCCACTTTGCCGGGAGCGTTGCCGTCTTCGGAGAGCTTCTCTACCGCGAGATGGGAGCTTCCCCACGACAGCGAGAGGCCGCCGCCGCCGTGTCCGTAATTGTGAACGATGATCTTTTGTCCGAGATTCTCGCGCTCGACGCGGAACCCCGGCGGTCGGAACGGCCTCAGCCCCACGGTGGTGCGGATGATGCGCTCTTCCGATACGTCGACTTTCGGAAGCTTCAGCGTCGGAACGCCTCGATCCGCCGACGCCCTCGGCGCGCCCCGCGACGAGCACCCGTCGAGAAGCGCTCCGGCGGCGAACAGGCCGGCTCCTTTCAGGGCGCTTCTTCGATCCATCCTCGAACGGCGCTCAGACTCGGATGCGACGGACGAGCTGAGCGTTCGACTCCCAGTAGGTCTTCTTCCCCGCGATGCTCGGATCCTCCATCGTCGGCTGAATGTCTCCCGCTCTATCGATGGCGCGGGAGACGATCGTGTGCTCTCCGGGCGAAGGGCTCCAGTCCAGGTGCCAGAACTTCCAGGCGAAGGGCTCGTCCGCTCCTTCGTCGACCGCGGCCTTTGTCCATTCGCGATCGTCCACACGGACCTCGACGCGCTCGATGGGACCGCCCCACGCGGCTCCATGAATACGATAGCCGGCGGCACTCTTGGTCACTTTCGCTGCGAGCGATTTGATCCGCGACCGCCCGACGGAGGTCATAGTCCACTCCTTGGAGCCTCCACGATCGACCTCGCGCAGGGTGACGTAGTCCTTCGCCATAAAGCGGCCCATGTGGCGGGTATCGCTGACGTCGATGCGGGTGAGCCACTTCACGTTGGCGATGCCGTACCATCCGGGCACGATCAGACGCACGGGAAAGCCGTGATGCGGCGCGAGCGAGACGCCGTTCATCTCGTAGCAGAGAAGGTTGTCCGCGCTCGTCGCGTCCTCGAGAGACAGGCTACGGGCGAACTTTTGCTTGGTGACGTTTCCCCGAACCTCCTCGTCGCCCTCGTCGGCGCCGTAGAAGACGACTTCGATGCCTTGCTTCTCGACACCCGCCTTTTCGAGAATGGGAGCGAGCGGGGTTCCCGTCCAGCGTGCGTTCCCGATGCCGCCCCAGAACCATGGGAACCCGTTGTTTCCCGAGCATTCGAGAGTGAAGGTGACCTCCTTCCGGGGCATCGTCTTCAGATCGGCGAGCCGATAGGTGGCTGGGTTGCGAACGAGCCCGGTGATCTCGAGCTTCCAGTCGCTCTCGCTCAGTACCGGTTTGTCGTAGTGGCCGACTCGAAAGAAGCCCTCGTTCGGAGTGATCCACGAATCGAGGGACTGCCAGTCGAGCATGCTGATCTCGTCGAGGGGCCAGGGTCCCGGCGCCTC
>DATIBD010000088.1:0-12598 GCA_035457705.1 Vicinamibacteria bacterium | reverse complement strand
ACTTCACGATTCTCCCTATCAAGCCAAAAGGAACGGGCTCATCCAGAGGAAATCTCACCGTCCCCTTTCCCCCCTCATAAGCCGAAAGCTCTTTCTTGAATTTCTCCACTCCCCGTGGCGCGGGATAGAGACTGACGTGGTTCTTGAAGCCCGCGAAGTAAACCAAGTAGCGACCTCTCAGTGTGAAGGCGGGTATCTGATAGCTGATGGTTTCCTCCGCGTCGGGCGCGGCCTTCTTGATCGTGGCTCGCATCCTCTGCAGAATCTTTTGAACCGCCGCGGGAAAGCCCGCAATGTAGGAATCCACGTTCTCGGGTGTCGCTCTTCTCATGGTCTTGTTCTCGAGAGGCTTCATCGCGGCCGAACCTCCATGCGCGCATCGGGCTGCAGCATACTCACGCGGTTGCCCTCGGTGTCCAGAAAAGAAACGTAGAGACCGACACCGGGTATCCGCATTGGCTCACCGAGGACTTCGCCGCCCGCCTCGGTCACCGCCTTGATGGATTTCTGGATGTCGTCTACCGCTATTACCACCGACGGGTGCTGCGCCGGCCAGTCCGGGTTTCTAAGGTAAAAGCCGCCGTTGATGGCGCCCGGCTTCTTGGGGCCGTTCTCATCGGATTCGGTCGTCGTGACCAGAACGTATTCGCCCATCTCTGGGCCGAGCATCTCGGTTTTCCAACCGAACGCCTTGCCGTAGAACTTCGCCATGCGGTCTCTGTCGTCCGCCGGCATTTCGAAGTGGACCACCGAGCTCATCTTGCTCATTTCGTTCTGCTCCTTGCCATCGCCCCCAAATCGGGGGATTGTGATTCCTACCCCTTGGACTGTTCCCGAGGGCCGGAATCATCGGTCCATTCGTGCACGCGTCGATGGAGTTCAGGGAGTTGGACGAAATGCGGCGTAGCTCGTTTCGCTCGGTCAGGGGCGCGGCTTTCCGCGTATCCGCGACCAGAGCTTGCCGCCTTTCGCAGTCTCCCCGCGGAGGGCGCGGAGTCGTTCGGAGGCACGCAGGTTGTCGGGATCCAAACTGACGGCGTTCTCGTACATCTTACGCGCCCGGGTCGTGAGTCCCGACGACTCGTAGAGCTCGCCGAGATCGACGTAGGTTTGCGGGTCGAGCTTGTTCAGGCGGAGGGCCAGCTGGAAGTGCTCTTCGGCTATCTTCTTCCATTTCGGGTTTCTCGCGAGGGCACGAGCCAGCAGCCGATGATAGTCGGCCCGGGAGTCGTCGAGACGCACCGCGTTCTTCAGCTCCTCGATCGCCTCGTGGAAGCGCTGCTGGTGGAAGAACCGCTCGCCGTTCGCGAAATGCAGAACCGCCGCATCGTGAGGGTCGTAGGAAGCCTTGGCGATATTCTTCTCTTCGTTATTTCGAGACGGTCCCCGCCCGATTCCCGCTCTTTGCTGTAGAGAGAAGTCGTATCGCCTGCGCTCCGCGTCGTTGGACAGCACTTCGTAGGCTTCCTTCACACGCAGATAAAGGTCGTCCAGCGCTCCCTCGGGGTCGTCGAGGTTCAGACTCGTGCGGTGATCCGGGTGAAGCTTCTTCGCCAGAGTGAAGTATCTCGCTTTGATCTCGTCCTTGCTCGCTTGCGCCGATACGTCCAGAAGCTCGTAGTGGGTCGCCTCTTTCGAGCGCTGGTGCTTCGCCAGCATCTCGTCACGGAAACTAACGAGCTCCGGCGGGAGCGTCGGCTCCGACGGAGTCACCGGCTCCGGCGGTTCGCTGTCTTCGGCAGGCCGAGCGTTCGATTTGATCTTCAGAAGACCCGAGACGAATAGCGCATAAATGCATCTCAGGGTTTGGTCCTCGCCGAGCGGCGACAGACTCGCGATCTCTGCGGCGGTGCTCTCACCGTCCACGCGGGACAACACGAAGCCCTCCTCTGGCGTGAGCTCGAGAGCAGGGTCAACTCTGCTGGCCGCATCGGTCTGAGAGACCACGGAATCGAGATCCCCGAGTAGCTCCCGCACCCGCTTCGCGTCGCCGACCCGCCGCACTCCCTCCAGGAGGAGCTTCCGCGTGGACAGGTCTCGACGCTCGAGATCGGAATCGAGAGGCGCGAGCTCTGGCTCCACGAGATACGTGCCCGACGGCCACTCCAGAAGGGAGTACACGATCGAGGTGACTTGTTGCCGCACGCGCTGATCGAGGTCGTCCGCGGTCAGATAGCCCATCTTTACCAGCGTGGCTCCGAGGCGAATACTGGAGCTGGCGCGGATTCTGCACGCATAGTCGAGCTCGGCACGCGTCAGCTTGCCCGCGCGGACGAGCCGCTCTCCCAGCCGCTCCTCGGCCGCATCGGAGCTCGCGAAGACCACATTGCCGTTCCTGAAGTAAACCCGCTTCGTGGTCGTGCCGTTAGAAAATGCGAACGCGCCTGATTCGCCCCGAGACCCGGCATTCAGCAATACTTCGGTGAGAGGACTCGCGACTGCCGTTCTCATGGTTGGGAAGGTGGATCCTGCCGTATTGGTGCCCCGTGCGTCAAGCCATGTTTTGGCGTCGCTACTTGCTCGTGAGCGCGATGACGCCGTCCCAGCCAGGCGGAGGTTGCCGCTGGAACTTTAGGATGTAAGAGGTCAGGAAATCTTTTCCGTGATCCCAGGGTGGAACTTCGTGCAGCAGCGTAAACGACTCGTCCCACCGCCCCTCGACGAATGCATCGAGCGCCTTCTCGTATTGCCGTACGCTGGCCTCGTTCAACAAATTCGGTTCTTCACCCTTCGGCAGGAGCTCGCTCACCGTGACGGGACGGTCCATCCCGTAGGGCTTGACGCGAACGAGACGGCGGAAACGCACGTCCCCTTCGCAAAGGCGCTCGACCGTACGTTCGTCGACCAGTATCGGTACGCGAAGCGTCTTCGTGAACCCCTCGAGGCGTGACGCCAGGTTCACAACGGGGCCGAAGACGTCGATCTTGAACTGACCGGCGGTGCCCAGCCGGCCGGCCACGGCCTCACCGGTCGCGATCCCGATCCCGCAGCGGAACCCCGATAAGGGATCCCCTTTCCGCTCCGCCGCGTTGGCGAACCGTTGCCGGATCTCCACCGCGGCGCGGCAGGCCTCGAGGGCGTCGGTCTCGTCGTCGAGCGGCCAGCCCCAAAACGCCAGCGCGGCGTCGCCCTGGAAGTCTCCGATGACGCCCCGGTGCGAATGGATGCACTTCGTCATGACATCGAGCGCACGGCTCACACGGTGCAGGAGACCCATGAGATCGTCGCGCGAACGCTCGGCCTCGCGACTGAAGCCGCGGAGATCGCAAAAGAGCACCGTCACCTCGGTCTGCCGAGGCTCGAGGGCCTTTTCTCCTTCGGGACTTGCGAGAATGGGAAGCGTCACCGGGGAAAAGAACCGACCGAGCGCGGTCTGCTGCCGCTCCAGGGACTGAAAATCGCGCATCGCACCGAGAAGATCGGCGACCAGCTCGGTGAACTTGACGTCGGGACGCAGATCGAATCCCGTGTCTCCGGCGGTTCCCACGACGTAGATGCCCCAACCCGCGCAAGCAGCGCCGGGCACCGGCGTGCAATACGCCCAGTCGATCGCATCGGCCATCGTGTAAGCGGGGCTCCTATCGGCGGCCCCTCCCCAGATGCTCCTCACACTCTGCCGCCTATCCTTGATCGCCTCCAGGATGAGTCGCTGACTGGGTTTGAGCTCCGGACCCGCCTTGCGCGTGTCCCAGTGGAAGATCTCGATGGCTTCCGTATCGGGTACGACCCGGACGATGCCGACGGCCTGCGCCGCCGCGATCCCCTCGAGCAGGAGCAGTACCAGCCGAGAGAACAGGTCCTCGTCGCTCGAGGCTCGTCTCAAGACCTCGGGAATCGACGCAAGAACCGCAATACGATCGTCCGCATCGCGGTAACGCGTGCTCTTGATCTCCGCCATGGTAAAGCTCACGGTCTCGAGCGGAGTCGGGTCCTCGTGCCCCACATCGACCCGGTCTTCGATCAGCGAGAACGTCGTCGTCCCGATGACGAAATGCTCTCCGAGCTCCATCGAGAACCGCTCCCGCGCCGTGCCCTTGAAGAAGACGGGATTCTTGCTCCCGCTCACACGTGAAACCTCGAGCTTACCCTCAGCCCAGCGAAGATCGGCGTGGTTTCGGGACAGGCTCGTTTCCCAGGCGATGGTGAACGGGTCGATAGATTTTCCACCCGTCGGTTGTCTGCCCAGCCGGATCTGCCGGTCGGCTCGGACAATGAAAGAGCCCTCCTCGTTGCCGGGGCCGTGGGCGACGAGCTTGGGCATCTCCTAGAGACGTGTCCGCGTCAGGCGGAAGAGAAGCGCCCAGAGAGTCATCACCAACAGAAGCCCGAATCCCGCCGCGATCCACCCCAGAGTTGTGAACCCGGACACCAGCTCCGTCAGCGGCGACAGCGCGGCTGTCCTGTCGTGCTGCACGATGGCGGTCCAGTCCGCGTTACTGCCCAATCGAAGACTGGCGGCGAAAAAGCTCCGGCCGGGCCGAAGAGGATCCCGATAGTCCTCGACACGCCCGGCATCCATGAGCCCTCGCACGACGGGTGTCTCGAAGTAGTCCTGGCGCATCAAGGGAAGTTTCGGTGAGCCTTCGCTGGGACAGGGGTGACGCACGAGCTGGCCGCGATTGAGCAGAACCGCGAAACGGTTCGGGCAACCCGTCTCGTTCGGAGGCCCCTCGGCATCGGCCAGCCATTGGTTGAAGGTGTCGAGATGCAAGGTGGCAGCCAATACCCCGATCGTCCTGCCTTCCGAAAGCACCGGGCTCGATATGCTGACGAGAATCGGATTCCCCGTCGCCGTGCTCTCGAAGGCGAGCGTGATCCCCGTCGTCCTTCTCGGCCTCGCGATCGGATCGGCGCGCCCCGGATCGACGTCCTCGACTCCGGTGAACCATTCGCGATAGGCGTAGCGCGCGCCCACGACGCGCTCGTCGAACGGCGCCCGAGCGACGACCACGGCGTTCTCATCAGCAAGCACCCAGTTGTGAAAGTAGCGTTCGCGATAATCGTCGTACAGCCCCTCGATGTAGCGTTGCAAGGCGACGTTGCTCGCCCGTTCGCTCAAGAGCGTTCGGAGCTCCGGTTGTTCGGATTCTCTTTCCACCCTTCGTTGCACCGCAGACAAGTTCTGATCGACGACCGCACCAATGAGCTCGGCATATCCCGTCGCGCTCGCGAGCGTCTGTTCGGTAAGCGCGTCGGTCGCGCGGGAGACGGCCTGATAGCGTGCCCAGACGCCTACACCCGCGAGGGCGATGAGGAGCGCGAGGGGCCCCACGACGCCGAGCACCACGAGGGGTTTGCGAGTCCTCTGACGTTCCCGTGAATCGAGAGCCTCCAGCACCTGAGGGACGTTCTGAAAACGCTCCTCGGGATCCTTCTTCAGGCAACGATCGACGATCTCGACGAGAGTCCGATCGACTCCTTCGATGTGATGATGGCTCGACGGAGCGGGCGATTCCGCGATGAGCCTCCGGTATCTCTCGATGCGCTCGCGGGTGGAGCGGCTGCTCGCGAGCTCGTCACTCGCTGTTTCCGTCGAGTAAGGTGGCTTGCCCGTGAGCATCGTGTAAACCAGAGCTCCCAGCGAATAGATGTCGGAGCGCACATCGGGCCGGGCGCCGTGTTCCGCTTGTTCCGGCGCCATGTAAAAGAGCGTTCCCAAGGCCGGACCGGTCTCGCTGCTGAGCCGGGCCTGGCCGAAATCGGCGAGACGTATTTGGTTGCGGTCGTCGAGCAGCACGTTCGCGGGTTTCAGATCGCAATGAAGGATGGCCTTTCCGTGCAGGTACACGAGAGCTTCGGCGACCTCGCGGAAGACGTCGACTGCTTCTCGAATCGAAAGCGCCCTTCCCGCTAGCCGTTCGGCGAGCGAGCCTCCGGGAAGATACTCCATGACGTAGTACGGCGGGTCGGTGTCCCATCCGACCTGGAGCAGATGCACCACGCGCCGTTCGCTAAGCACTTCGACGAGTTTTTCCACTTCTCTCTTGAGCAGCGGCCAATCGAGACCCTTGTAGCGGGAGAAGAACTTGATGGCGACTTTTCGGCCGGTGTTCTCGTGCGTGGCGAGCCAGACCTCGCCGTAAGAGCCCGAGCCAAGACGCCTTTCGACCGCGTAGCCTGGCGCTTCGGGATTCAGAGGGGCTTCGCTGCGATCCTTCGAATCGGCACGCTGAGCGTCGTCCTGAACGACCGTCTCGTCGATGGGTTCGCTCGAAGAGTCTTTCATTTTTCTTGCTCAATGCCGTGGCGGGACCCGTAGTCTACCGACCGCCACGGCTCGGCCTTTGCGGCGCTGCGCGCCGATCTCGCGGCAGATGTTTTGGCCACCGTCTCGGCAGGCTGAGTATTCTTTCATCGCCCTGTGGATTATTGTCTCGCAAGAATAACGTCGTTCGCGCGAATCTTTCCGACGAGATGGAGCACGACGCCGCTGGGTCGCAATACACACACCACTCAAGCGGTTCTTTCGCGAGCATTTTCCCTCTTGACTTACCAGACATTTGTCTGGTATCATTCCATCATGCCGAAAACGCCCCCGGGAGAGACGAGAGAGCGTGTCTTCCAGTTTGTTCGAGAGCGGCTTCTCGATGGCCGCCCGCCCACGGTACGAGAGGTGCAGCAGGCGTTTCGGTTCCGCGCCGTCGAGACGGCGCGGGCGCACCTCGAAGCCCTCATTCGAGAAGGGCGGCTTTCCAAACGTGACGGCGAGTCGCGAGGTCTCGAGCTTCCTCTGCCGGAAGGCGCTCTCCCCTCGAGGCTCGTCCCCATTCTGGGACGGGTCCAGGCGGGAGAGTTCTCGACGGCCGTCGAAGATCTCGAGGGATACGTGCCCGTCGAAGCGAGCCTGGCGAGCGAAGGGGTCTTCGCCCTTCGCGTTCGTGGTGAGAGCATGACCGGCGCCGGGATCTTCCCCGGTGATCTGGTTCTCGTTCGCCAACAATCCGAGGCGCGTTCGGGCGATATCATCGTAGCGCTTGTGGAGGACGAAGCCACCGTCAAGCGCTTGCGTCTTCGAGGCCGTCGCGTCGAGCTGTATCCGGAGAACCCCGATTTCGAGGTCCTCGTTCCCCCTCCCGAGGCGGTAACGATTCTGGGAAAAGTCATCGAGGTACGTCGACGACTTTGAGCGAACGATGGCGACACCGAGGCTGGTTTCGACGGGAGTTGCTTCTCTCGAAGCAGTTCCTCGCGATCGCCGAGACGTCTGGAGTCTCGCTTCCCTGGAGGGGCGTCTCGTCGAGATATCGGGTCATCGCGCCGCGGCCAATCTCACCGCCGCTTTCGGACTCGTGCTGGAGGCACAGCGAAAAGACGAGCCCGTTGCCTGGGTAACGCTCGAAAAGAGCTCGTTCTTCCCTCCCGACGCCGCCGATTCGGGTGTCGATCTGGAAAGACTCGCCGTGGTGCGCGTCTCCGATCTCCGCGCGGCGTCGAGAGCAACCGTAGAGCTGACCCGCTCCGGGGGGTTCGGCCTCGTTGTGCTCGACCTCGGACCCGAAGCCTTTCAGGAGAACAAGGGACGCTACTCGCGCCAATCGAAAAAGCTCTCGGTCCCCATCATCACCAAGCTCGTCGGCCTGGCACAGAAGACGGCTACCGCCGTCGTCGCCCTAACCGACAAGACGGGCGAGGTGAGCTCATTGAGCTCCCTCGTCTCGCTTCGCGCCGAGGCACACCGCAATCCCGACGCGCCCTCGGAGATCGAGATCGTCGTCTTGAAAGACAAACGCCGCGGACCAGGACGCCGCTATCGAGAGGTGTGTCGTGCACCGGCTGGCCTGCGTTGATCTCCCCGCGTTCCCCCTCCAACTCCTGGCCCAATCGCATCCGGACTGGCGCGAGAAACCCATGGCCGTCGTGGCCGAGGAAAAACCTCAGGCGTTCATCCTCTGGGTGAACGAAAAGGCGCGGGAGAAAGGCATCCGCCCCGGGCACCGTTATGCGGCGGCCCTTGCGCTTTCCACTGAGCTTCGAGCGGGCGCTGTGGGCGAGACCACGATTCGAAAGGGTGTCGAAGGGCTCACGGAGTCGTTCAGACGTTTCACCCCCGAGGTCGAGCCCGCGGACGAGTCCTGGCGCTCGCCGGGTCTATTCTGGTTGAACGCTTCGGGCTTGAAGCGCCTTTATCCCTCGCTCGATGCCTGGGGGCGAGCGGTTCGAGACTCGCTTTCCGAACGGGGCTTCGTTTCTTCCGTGGTCGTTGGCTTCACGCGCTTCGGGACTTACGCGGTGGCTCGCGCGAAACGCGGGCTCGTCGTCTTCAGAAGCCGCGAAGAGGAAGAGCGTGTTTGCCGCGGCGTTCCGCTCGTACGCCTCGACATCCCTCCCGAGGCTCAAGAGACCTTTCGCAAGCTTCGCATCCGCACGGTCTCCGACTTCCTGCGCCTGCCGGCGAAAGGGCTTCTGAAACGCTTCGGCCCGGAAGTCCACGCACTCCACCGTCTCGCCATGGGGGATCTCTTCTCGCCTCTCAGGCCCAAGCCTCCCGAGGAGCTTTTCTTTCGAACGATGGAGCTTCCCTCACCCGAGACGGAAGCGGAGCGGCTAGTCTTCTTCGTGAAGCAAATCCTGGACGACCTGTTGAAAGAGCTCGACGGGAAGACCCTCGCGCTCGTGAGGCTCCACCTCCGGCTCCTGCTCGACGATCGGAGCGCTCTCGGAGAAACGCTTCGACCGGACGCTCCGACGCTGAACGGCCCGCTTCTCGTCGGGCTCGTGCGACTTCGGCTCGAAACGCTCTCGCTCGACGCCGGCGTTGTCGAGCTCACGGTGTCGGCGGAGGTAGCTCCCAAGACGCATGAACAGCTCTCGCTCGTGGCCGAGCGCCCCAGGCGCGATCCTTCGAGCTGCAACCGCGCATTCGCCCGTTTGAGAGCGGAGTTCGGAGAGAGCGCCGTGGTTCGCGCTGCGCTCAAGGACGGGCATCTCCCCGCATCGAGATTCGAGTGGTCGCCACTCGAGTCGTTTCCCGAACGTGGTGCTCCGGAGGCCGGCGCCGAACGGTCCCTCATCCGTCGCATCTTCGACAAGCCCGTGGCGCTTCCCCATCGCTCTCGCCACGAGCCTGACGGCTGGCTGCTGCGCGGCCTGGAATTCGGGCCGGTGCGCGATTTCCTCGGGCCGTACATCCTCTCCGGGGGATGGTGGCGGCGCACGGTGGAGCGCGAGTACTACTTCGTGAAGATGCAGCATGGAGACGTGTTCTGGATCTACTTCGATCGCTTCCGGCGTCGCTGGTTCCTGGAAGGCCAGGTCGAGTGAGATGCCTCTGGCACCTTACGCTCCCCTCTGGTGCAAATCCAACGGATCTTTCCTGGAAGGGGCGAGCCATCCGGAAGAGCTGGTCGAGCAGGCCCACCGGCTCGGGCTTCCCGCGATCGCCATCGCCGATCGTGACGGAGTCTACGGCATCGTTCGCGCGCACCTGAAAGCCCTCGAGATCGGCATCCATCTCATCATCGGCTCTCAGGTCACGATCGCGGACGGCTCGACCCTGATCCTTCTCGTCCAGAGCCATCAGGGCTATCGGAACCTCTGCCGCCTCTTGACCCGAGGCCGTCTTCGCTCCGAGAAAGGAAGCTCCACGGTTTCCTGGGAAGAAGTCGCCGAGCACCAGGATGGACTTCTCGCTCTATGGATCCGCGAAGGACCGCTCGGTCTTCTGCGCGATGCCTTCGGCAATCGCCTCTATGCCCTGGCGACGCGGCACCGACGCGACCTGGACGTTCCCTGGGAAAAACGCCTGAGGGAGGAAGCGGCTCGCTTCGGCGTTTCCGTCGTCGCAGGGATGGAAGTGCTCTACCATCACAAGGAGCGCCGGGACCTCCAGGACGTCCTCACCGCCATCCGTCACGGCGTTACGGTCCGGACCGCTGGCAGGCTCCTCAAACCGAATGCGGAGTACGCGCTCCGTACGCCGGTCTCTTTCGGGGACCTCTACTCTGACGATCCACTCGCCGTCGAGAGAACGCTTTCGGTTATGGAGCGCTGCACGTTCTCTTTGAAGGACATCCGATACCGCTATCCCGCGGAGAGGCTTCCCCAAGGAAGCACGACGTCGAGGTGGCTCGAGCAGCTGACGTTCGTGGGAGCGCGGTGGCGCTACGGCGGCGAGGTGCCCGACGACGTCGAGCAGCAACTTCGAAAGGAGCTCGAGCTCATCGAGGAGCTCGACTACGGCGGGTATTTCCTCACCATGTACGAGATCGTCCAGTACTGCCGGCGGAACGAGATCCTCTGTCAGGGACGGGGCTCGGCGGCGAACTCAGCCGTCTGCTACTGCCTCGGAATCACCGCCGTCGACCCGGTGCGCATGGGCCTTCTCTTCGAGCGTTTCTTGTCCAAGGACCGCGCCGAGCCTCCCGACATCGACCTCGACATCATGCACCATAGGCGCGAAGAGGTCATCCAGTTCGTCTACGAGAAGTACGGGCGCGACCACGCCGCCATGGTGGCGAACGTCATCCGCTACCGGGGCCGGTCCGCAGTACGCGACGTCGGCAAAGCGCTCGGGCTTTCCGAGACGAGCCTCGACCGGCTCGCGAAGCTGGTATCGCACTATGACGGCCCGACGGTCGAAAGTCTCAGGCAGGCGGGCTTCGACCCCGACACCCCCGACCACGAGCACCTGCTTCGGCTCGCCAGCACCATCCAGGACTTCCCTCGACATCTCGGGATCCATCCGGGAGGCTTTCTCCTCGGCCACGAGCCGGTTCATCAGATCGTTCCCATCGAGAACGCCACGATGGAGGACCGAACCGTCATCCAGTGGGACAAGGACGACATCGAAGCGCTCGGTCTCTTCAAGGTCGACCTTCTCGGCCTCGGAGCTCTCACTCAGCTCGATCTCTGTTTTCGTCTCATGAACCAGCACCGCGGCATAGAGCTTTCCATGGCGACGATTCCCGCCAACGATACCGAGACTTTCGACATGATCTGCCGCTCGGAGACCGTCGGGGTCTTCCAGATCGAGAGCCGCGCCCAGATGGCGATGCTTCCCCGCCTGAAACCCCGCAATTACTACGATCTCGTCATCGAGGTCAGCATCGTGAGGCCCGGACCCATTACCGGAGGCATGGTGCATCCTTACTTGAGGCGGCGGAACGGCGAGGAGCCGGTGACGTACCCGCACGAGATCCTGAGGCCGGTTCTGGAGAAGACCCTCGGTGTCCCTCTCTTCCAGGAACAGGTGATGCGCCTCGCGGTGGTCGCCGCGGACTACACGCCGGGCGAAGCCGATCAGCTCCGCCGCGACATGGCGGCATGGCGGCGAACGGGAAGAATCGAGCGGCACCGTGAAAGGCTCGTGAGCCGTATGCAGGCGAAGGGCATCGCCCTCGAGTTCGCCGAGCGGGTCTTCCAGCAGATCACAGGTTTCGGCGAGTACGGCTTTCCCGAGAGCCATGCGGCGAGCTTTGCCCTCATCAGCTACGCCGCGGCGTATCTTCTGCGGCACTACCCGGCTGAGTTCGTCTGCGCCCTCTTGAACGCCCAGCCCATGGGCTTCTACTCCCCCGCCACGATCATCGAGGACGGAAAGCGTCGGGGGGTGGATTTCCTCCCCGTGGACGTTCGCGAGAGCGATTGGGATTGCACGATGGAAGGCGGCGGCGTTCGGATGGGTTTCCGCTACGTGAAGGGACTTGCAGAGAGCGAGGGCGAGAAGATCCTCGCCGCCAGACGTGCCGCAGTGTTCTCCTCCATGGAAGATTTCTCGCGACGAAGCGCCGTGAGCGAGAAAGCGCTCGCCGCCCTCGCCGAGGCGGGTGCGTTCGACGGCATCGAGCCGACGCGCCGGGCATCCGTGTGGAAGGCGCGCGGTCTTCGGAAGGAGGATCCCGACGTCTTCCTCCCCACCCAAGAGGCCGACGTTCGGTTCGAGGCGCTCGATGATTTCGAGCGCATCGCCTGGGACTACGAGGCCAGCGCGCATAGCACCGCGGGCCATCCGCTCGGACCGCTGCGCGAGGCTTTGAGGGCCCATAGGCTTCCCGATGCTCGGACCATCGCGCAGATGCCGAACGGCCGCCGGGTGCGCTACGCCGGTCTCGTCATCTGCCGCCAGCGTCCCGGGACCGCGTCGGGTGTCACCTTCATGACCCTCGAGGACGAGACCGGATTCGTGAACCTCGTCATCTGGCCGAAGAAGTTCGAGGAGTACCCCCTCCTCGTCAAGACCACGCCGTTTCTGGGAGCCACGGGAAAAATCCAGTCCGAGTCAGGAGTCATCCACATCGTCGTCGACGAGCTCTGGAAGCCCAAGCTGAGCCTGAAGCCCGCCCGGATCCAAAGCCGCGATTTTCATTAGTACTCAATGCCGTGGCGGGACCCGCAATCGATCGAGCCGCCACGGCTGGGGCCTTTGCGGCGCTTCGCGCCGATCTCGCGGCAGACGTTTTGGCCGCCGCTCGGCAGGCTGGGTCGTACTTTTTCATCAGCCTGTTAGTACTCAATGCTGTGGCGGGACCTGTGATCGTCCGGCCGCCACGGCTGGGCCTTTGCGGCGCTTCGCGCCGATCTCGCGGCAGACGTTTTGGCCGCCGCTCGGCAGGCTGGGTCGTACTTTTTCATCAGCCTGTTAGTACTCAATGCTGTGGCG
>DATIBD010000087.1:0-156672 GCA_035457705.1 Vicinamibacteria bacterium | reverse complement strand
GGGACGAGCGGAATGAGCCAGAACAGTTCACTCACGCGAAAACAGCCTCAATCGGTGAATCCAGGGAAACGGCACCAGCTCGAAAGCTCGGCCATGAAAAACGAGTCGCATCTTATAGCACCGCGACTCATTGTTGTCAAGAATCGCCGCCGGGGCAAGCTACGGCTTATTCTTTTGTTTTAAAGAAGTTATCAGAGGATTCCGCGTACCGCGCCGCCGTCGACCTGAAGACAGGTCCCGGTCACGTAGGCCGCCCGCTCGGAGCAGAGGAGAGCGACCACCGAGGCGAGCTCTTCGGGATCGCCGAGCCGGCCCATGGGAATCTGGTCGGTCCATCTCTTGTAGATCTCGTACTCGGTGACGCCCTGGGAGGCGCTGAGGCTCGTGGCGAGCTCGGCGAGCCGCTCGGTGCGGGTGTAGCCGGGGCAGACGACGTTGACGCCGATGCCGAACGGGGCGAGCTCGTTCGAGAGGGTCTTCATGAGGCCCACGACGCCCGAGCGCGCGGTGTTGGACAGGATGAGGCCGTCCACCGGCTGCTTGACCGAAATCGAGGTGATGGCGACGATGCGGCCCGAGCCCTGCTCCCTCATGGCGGGAACGACGGCGCGGCAGAGGTAGATCGTCGAAAGGAGGTTGAGCTCGATGCCCCGCTTCCAAGCTTCGACGTCGGTCGACTCGAAGCGGCTGGCAGGAGGCCCGCCGGCGTTCGCGACGAGAACGTCGATCCTCCCGAAGCGTTTCTTCGCTGCGGCGACCCAGGCGTTTACTTCCCGCTCGATCGTCACGTCGGTGGGGCGGAAGAGAACCTCTGCTCGGTGGCGGGTCTCGATCTCCTTCGCGGCGGACTCGAGGGCGTCGGCGTTGCGGGAAGCGATCGCGATGCGCGCGCCTTCGGCGGCCAGCGTTTCCGCGACAGCTTTTCCGAGCCCGCGGCTGGCTCCGGCGATGAGGGCTACCTTGCCGGTGAGTCCCAGGTCCATCGGTCAGACGTGATTCAGGTGTATTGCTTCTCTTTGCAGGTGATGCAGACCTTGGTCCAGGGCACGGCTCTCAAGCGGGCGGCGGAGATTTCCTCGTCGCAGTCGACGCAGACGCCGTACGTGCCCGCCTCCACACGCTGGAGCGCATCCTCGATGGCGCGAAGCAACTTCGCGTCCGTCTGTTTCAACTGGATGCTGATCTCTTCCTCGTTGGCCGCCGCGGAGCGGTCGGCGAAATCACCGTGACCATCGGTTCCCGAGTCCCCGGTGAGGATGCCCTTCATACCGAGCGAGCGCTCGAGGTCCTTCTTCTTGTCGAGAAGCGCCTTCTTGTGCTGTGCAAGGTCGGTTTTCTTCATGGCGTCTTTTGCTCGTATTGGGTCCGGAGAACTAGCTATTATAGCCTATCCCGTCCGCGCGAGCAAACGGATCACCGATGCACGTAGTCGCTCAGTACCGATGCGTCTTCGGGGGCCATGGTGAGGAACTGAACTCCAGCGAGACAGTCTTCGCCGTGCTCCGCGACGCGCACCACGCGACCCTCGACCACCGCGACCTGGTCCTCGAGAATGAGCTTCATGAGGTAGGAGGAGCCGGGAGTGAGATGACGGCGGAGACGGAGCAGCATCCCGCCGACGCTGAGGTTTTGCACCGAGCCCTCCCAGCCATCGCCAAGCTGGGCGAAACACCAACCAACGGTGTCCACGCGCTTGTGACGTCGCCTGCGGGTCGGATGTGACATCGGCCCCCTATTTTCCGAATGGACGGCCGACCGGCCCGACGCCGTCCCGGATCCGGCCAATTATCGTAACTCCTCGCCGGGACGGAGACAACTTTATTCCAACATTCAACGCCGTGGCGGGACCCGTGATCGATCGACCGCCACGGCTCGGGCTGTTTACGGCGTGACAAGCACGCCGGGCTCGCTCCGCTCGCGCAGGGTGGCTGAATTCAATTACCACCCTGCTCGTGCTCGGTGCGACCGGCGAGAAGAGCGAGCGCGTGCGGAAGCGTCGGAGCGAGCGCCTCGAGGCCCTCGACCACTGCTTTGGGGCTTCCCGCGAGCGCCACGACGAGCGTCGAGCCGATCGTCCCCGCGAGGCTTCGCGACAAAACCGCCATCGGCGTGTGACGAAGCCCGCTCGATCGGAGGAGCTCTCCGTAGCCCGAGATCTCACGATCGAGGAGCGCGCGAACGGCCTCCGGAGTGACGTCCCGCGGTCCGAGCCCCGTGCCTCCGGTCGACACGATGAGGCTCACGCGCTCGTCGGCGGCCCAGCTTCGCACGCGCGCCTGGATACGCGCGGTTTCGTCGGAGACGCATCCGCGCTCGACGATCGCGAAGCCCATCTTCTCGAGCTCGGAGACGGCAACGTCACCGGATCGATCGTCGCGGGCGCCGGCGGCAACGCCGTCACTCACCGTCAGTACCGCGGCGCCGAATTTGTCTCTGGCCACGCCTGCAGTATAAGTCTATATTGGACCCGAAGGGATGCTCGGTTATCGCTCTGTCCTGGTTGCAGCGTTCTCCTGGCTGCTCTTCGAGCCCGTCACTTTTTCCCAAGAGCAGGAGGGCCGCTATCAGTTTCGCGTCACCGTCGACCTCATCTCGCTCAACGTGACCGTGACCGACACGCGGAACCGCTTCGTCACCGAGCTCCTCCAGCAAGATTTCTACGTGTACGAAGACGGCATCGCCCAGGAGATCTCGGTTTTCTCGAGAGAAGACCTCCCTCTGCGGATGGTGCTGCTCATCGACACCAGCGCGAGCATGGACGAGAAGATGACCTTCGCCCAGCAAGCCGCCGTCAACTTCGTGGGGGAAATGAAGGAGGACGACCTCACCGAGGTGGTCGAGTTCGGAAGCAAGGCCAACGTCCTGCAACCCTTCACGGCCGAGACGGAAACGCTCGTGCGGGCCATCCGCATGACGCAAGCGGGGGGAACGACGAGCCTCTACAACGCTCTCTACATAGCGCTCAAGAACTTGAACCGGCGCCGCACGGACATAAGGCGCCAGGCGATCGTCGTTCTGTCTGACGGCGAGGACACGAGCTCGCTCGTGACGTTCGAACAGGTGATGGATCTCGCGAAGGAGACGGATGTCACGATCTACACCATCTCGCTCCGGCGCAGCAACGCGCGACGGGGGCGGGCCTTCTCCGAGGCGGAGCACGTCTTGAAGAAGCTCGCCGAAGAGACGGGCGGCCAGTGGTTCTTCCCCGAGCAGATCGGAGAGCTCGACTCGGTCTACGCGCGCATCGCCACGGAGCTAAAGAGCCAGTACAACATCGGCTACGTCTCGAAAAACCCCAAGCGCGACGGCTCCTGGAGACGCGTCGTGGTGCAGACCGATTACCCGAGCTATCTCATTCGCACCAAGCTGGGCTACTACGCTCCTGCGGAGCCGTGAGCTCAGCTCGCCTTTCTTCTGGCTCTCGAGGTCCGGCAATAGGTCG
Organism: Vicinamibacteria bacterium; assembly: GCA_035457705.1. Lineage (GTDB taxonomy): Bacteria > Acidobacteriota > Vicinamibacteria > Marinacidobacterales > SMYC01 > DASPGQ01. Next base: position 153,230 of record DATIBD010000087.1, on the reverse strand, counting down.
CGTTGTACGCCCGCTGGCAGGCCTTGCACCATGACTGGAGGCCAAAGCTCCCCTTGGGATTCTTGAAGAAATCCTGGAAGCGCTTCTTCGTCTTGCACCGGGTGCAGGCCTTGGTCGTGGCCGGCGGAATCACTCGATAGGACTGCCCCGTCTTGTAAGGCTTCACGGTGAAGCCCAGGTCCACGCACTTCGGGCAGAGGAGGTCGTCACGTCGACGGTTGTGGATCGCGAGATCGGAGCTGCAGCTTCCGAGCTGGACCGTGCCCCACTCCTCGGAACAATTGACACAATGTTTGGGCAGCGACGATCGATCCACGTATTCCGTCTCGTCGCCCAAGAATTGCCCCGGCACCACCTTGTCCGTCTCGGGCCAACGATTCAACGCACCTCTGCCGCTCCATACGACTATGACTCCCATGCTCCCCCCCTCGCGCACTTGATCGGGTGGGACGAGAACGGGTCTCCACCCGGCGCTCTATGACTCTCGAAATTAATTGGTGAGTTGGGGTGCCCTTTAGTAGTGTAACCGACTTGTCCTCTTCCGAAACAGAAGTTTTTCGTGAGACGGTTGGATTCGTTTCACAATTCAACGAGGCACGTTGGGATTAACCCCCGCCGCTCGATCGCTCTCATTGTCGGATCGGCCAAGCCCGTTGAGACAACTTACTTGGTTACCTGGGACTTCATGGTAACCGGCGGCATCGATCTTGCACCTCGGAGATCGAGGTGTCTTCAATCTCCCGGAAGATCTGGGTCTCGCTGAAGGAAGATCGGTTCCTTCGATGGGGCGCGCTCACCGCTGCGCTCCTCACCGTCCCCTACTGGTTTCCTCTGTTCTCCGCCGACTGGCAGTATCGGTACGGCGATTTGTACCTCGAGATTCCGCTCATCGTCCTGACGCTCGCGGCGGTCTTCACGACGGTCCGCCGGTCCGGTTCCGTGGAAAAGCATTTCTGGAAACTTTGGACCGTGGTCCTTGGCCTCTGGCTCACGGCAAAACTGCTGAATCTCGTTCCTCCCGCCGACCTGCACCAGGAGCTCTGGTTCGCTTTCGTGAAAGACGCAATCTATGTCGCCTGGTACCTGTTCATCGTTCTCGCGCTCGAGCTTCAGCCTCATCGCAAGCCGGCTTCGAGCACAAAACCTCTGCTGATCAGTCTCGAGCGCGCGGGCGCGACCCTATTCACCTTCGGGCTCTTCGTCTATTTCGCATTGATCCCTGGACTCGCGAACGCACGCGTCTACGAGAGCTATGTGCCCTCGACGTCGTTCTACGTCGCGCTCGATGCCTACGTGGTTTTGCGATTGTCGGTCCTCGTCGGCGCGGGCGCCTCGCCTCGCTGGAAGGCGATCTACGGGTCGCTTCTTTCCGCAGCGGTTCTGTGGCTCGCCACCGACACGATCGAGATGCTCATGCTGGCAGAGGTCGTCCCGTTCGTGAACGCCGGAACCCCGCTCGACCTGGCTTGGCTGCTCCCCTTCGGCCCTCTCCTCCTAGCCGCCTCCATCGGCCGCACCAACACGACCATCGAGCGCGAGAACGATTCCCGGGCGGGAGGCGCCAGAGATTGGGTGCGGGCGATCCGGGGCGGTCCTCTCGTCGTCTACGCGATGTCGGCTCCTATTCTCCACGTCGGTCTCTACTCGGCCGGGCTCCTGGACGCCTTGTTTCGGCCGGAGCGGGAAACCTGCGCGTTCCTTCTCGCCTGCATTCTGGCCATCCTCGCGGCGGCGCACGAAAAACTGCTGCTCGACGACAACCGGCGGCTGGAGTCGGACAAGGCCCGAGTGACGGCGGAGATGGAACATCAGCGCTACCACGACACGCTGACGGGGCTTCCCAATCGCGTCCTGTTCCTCGATCGCCTCGCGCGCATCTTGCCGCGGTCGAAGCGCGACGGGCACAAGGCGGCCGTGCTCTATCTCGACCTGGATCGGCTCACCGCCGTGAACGCCTCGCTGGGACATCCCTTCGGCGACGCGCTTCTGCAAGCGGTCGCGCGCCGGCTGGAGGCGAACGTGCGCCGGGAGGATACGTTGGCTCGCATGGGCGGCGACGAGTTCGCCTTCGCCATCCAGGCAATCCGTCGAGTGGAAGACGCGGCAAAGGTCGCCGCCGCTCACCTGGAATCGCTGAGAGCGCCATTCGTCATCGGCGGCCAAGAGGCCTACGTCACCGGGAGCATCGGGATCAGCATCTTCAGCGAGGACGGAGAAGACGAGACGACGCTCATGAAGAGCGCCCAGATCGCCATGGATCGCGCCAAGGAGCGGGGCGGCGACGCCTGCGAGCTCTTTGCCCCCGAGATGAACGCCCGCACTCGAGAGCGGCTCGAGATCGAGAACAGCTTGCGCGCCGCGGTGGAGCGGAATCAGTTCGTGGTCCATTACCAGCCGATCATCGAGCTTTCGAGCAACCACGTCTCCGGGTGTGAAGCGCTCATTCGCTGGCAGCACCCCGTGAGAGGGCTCCTCTTCCCCAAGGACTTCCTGGATCTCGCCGAGCTGACGCGAGTCAGCCGACAGCTGCGACCCTGGATACTTCGAACCGTCTGCGACGATCTCGCGAGATGGAAACAAGACGGCGAGGGGGAGCTCACGGTGGCGGTGAACCTGTCGGCGAGACAGCTCCTGGAGCCGGGCCTGGTCGAGGAGATCCAGGTCGCCCTCGAGAAGGCCCGCCTGGAGCCCCGCGTCCTCGAGCTCGAGATCACCGAGACGCTCATCATCGAAGATCTGGAAACGACCAGCAAGACTCTCGGAGAGATCAGAAGGCTGGGAGTGCGGATCAGCGTCGACGATTTCGGAACGGGCTACTCGTCTCTGAGCTACCTTCAGCGGCTTCCCATCGACATCCTGAAGATCGATCAGATCTTCCTGAGCAAGACCGACAACACGGCGATACTCGCCGCCGTCGTCGCCATGGCCAAGAGCCTGGGGCTCTCGGTCACGGCGGAGGGCATCGAGCGCGAGGAGCAGCTCGCCCGGGTCAAGGGTCTCGGCTGCGACCGCGCCCAGGGATACTTCTTCGGCCCTCCGGTCTCGTCTCAGGAATTCGCGTCGCGGTTCAAACGCGGCACCTACGGCGCCAAACCCCTCGATCGATATCACCCCGCCGAGCACGCAAAACGCGTCGGGTAATCCGGCAAGGATTACCGGCCGACGAGCCAACACGAAACGAAAGGTGATCTCCTCTATGGGAGAACCCCCACGTCGGCCCGGGGAGCTCGGCACCACCCTTCTTCACGGAATCGAAAGGGCGGTTCGTAGACCCTAACGCGGTTCGACCTGATACCCAGGTCAAAAGGAGGAAAAAGCATGACGAGCACGAACCGTTCATTGACGGCGCTGGGCACGTTGGTCTTTTGGCTCGCAACGTCCGCCTTCGCCCAGGACACATCATCGAAAAAGGCGGTTTTCGTATCCGGGGGTACTCAGATCCTCGCTGCGGCGGGGGACACGGTGCTGTCGGGGCAGATCAAGACCTCCGATGTCGGCGACTTGCTCATCGGCGTTTCCATGGAGTGCTCTCTTTGGACGGCGACGAGCAATACGGCCAAGAAGGGGGGCGGCAAGAGCACGTCGACGTCCAAGGCCGCGGTCAACGTGACTGTCTATGTTGATGGTAACGAGGCCACACCGGGGCAAGTCGTTTTCTGCGAGCGGGAGCAAGAAGTCAATCTCGAGTTCGTTTCAGGAACCGAAGACGTGAGTGAGGACCAGATCCTGCTCGATATCTTCTTGAAGACGAAGAACGCCAACCACTTCAATTTCTTCTACGAGGACCCGGGCAACTCCGTACACACGGTGGAGGTCGTGGTCGACACCTTCGTCGAGACGAGCGGGGATCCCTCGGAAATCGTCGATGAGAATACGCGAGCCGTGGTTGGCAAGACCTCTTTGGTCATCGAGGAATACAACAATCCTTAGCTAAATTAAGAAGGGCGCTCGGGAGGGACGCTCATCTCCTCGATGGCGTCTCTCGCCGAGCGCCCTTTGCTTTCGATCGCCGGCGCTTAACCGGGAATCAGTTCCAGAACAAGTTCTTCTCGGCTGCCTGGCCGAGCTGATTTCTCAGGCTCAACGTCGTCGTGAAGCTGCGCCTCACGTGCGTGTCATTGGCGGCGAATACCCCCTGCGATCCTCCCTCGAGGTTCGTGCTCTCGGTCCGGCCGCTCACGGTGACCCGGACCTGCGTGATCCAGGTGTTCGGGTCGCCCCCGATGGGGATGATCGGAGGCACGTCGAAAAACGCGGGGTTCTGGCCCTGAGCGTACTGCACCTGGAGATTCTCGATGTTGTTCGAGACCGGGGTCCAGGGCTCCCCGAGCACGATATCCCGTCGCTCGAGCATCGGATTGGGAGTCGGCGGCTGCGGGTTGATCCGGTACTGAACCACGTGGAACCAGCCAATGACCGCGCAGTTCACGCTGACGTCTCCCTGAAACCCTCCCGGCAAATTGATGGTAGTCACGGCGTTTCCGGGATTGTGGTTCAGGTTCAGCGTCGCGCAGTCGGCGGGACCGCTTGCGGATCCGCCCGCCCCCGTGCATTTGGGATCTTGGGTGAGCTCGAAGGGATAGATGCCCGGGGCGAGGTTGTCGCAAGCCGGGTCTCCGTTCGGCCCCTGGAGGGCCATCAGGACTTGCCCGTCGCGGTAGACGTCCTGGTAGTCGTTCGGCTGGAACTGGAAAGAATAGGGATCGATATTGACTACGGACGACATCCCGATCGTGTTGCAGGGACCGCCGCCGCCGCCCTTGCCGCCTTTGCCGCTTCCGGCGGAGACGCACGCTTTCGGCCGGCACCAGGGGACCTCGGGATCCGAATAGACGATCGTGATCTCATCGGGACGGTCGGGCGGACCCGGGGTGCCGTTGAACCACATGATCGCCGTATTGGGCGGCGTCTCGTAACCGGCGATGGTCAGATCCTGGCTGATCCGGTCCATGCCCGTTCGAGCCGCCGCGGTCATGTCAGTGACCTGCGGCTCGCGTCGGAAGCTCCTCTGCCCTTTCTGCAAGAGCAACATGACCGAAGCCATGACGATCAAGGTGACCGCGAGCGCGACCAGAACTTCGATCAACGTGAATCCGCGCTCGTCAGTTGTTTGAACCCGTTTCATTTCTACCCCTCCAAGGGGTTGGATAGCAATCGATGTTCCATAGAAGCGAGAGCGACAACCAACGCTCTGTCAGTTAGTTAACCTGGTTCACCATCTCGTGGGTGTGGGGCTTTCCGGGGGTGGAATGGACTCGTCAGCGCCACTTCGGGGCTCGGCCTCGGTGAATATCGGGCGCAACACCTTTCTTTACAATCAGTTCCCCCGATTTGCCCTCCAGGGGGCATGGCGTGGCCAAAAGGCCGCGGGTCGACGGGGCGACCGTTGGAAAAATTCCTTAGAGGGGACGCAAAAAATATTTACAGCGTCGAGGAGGCGCTCGGGGACAAGTCTTTTCGAATGAGCTGCTTGAGAGGAGCGAGCGTCTGGCACAGCGCTTGCTCTCTCTCGAAGCGTCTACAACCGGATGCTTCCGGATCGGGAAAGGGCCCGGTTCGGAAGTCCGAGCTCCCTCCTATCGTAGGCACGAAAAGGGGCCGGGCACCCCGAAAGGGGCGCCCGGCTTTCTTCGCTTTGGCGGTATCGAGCAACTATAGTAGAAGAAAGCCATGCCCGACCGCCGCGTGTTCGAGGAGCTCGAAGCCTCCCGGCTCGCTCCGTACGCGGCCTCGAGCGCGAGCTCGAAGGGGCGGCAGCACCCCGAGCCCGAGCATGCCTTTCGCACGGCCTTTCAGCGCGATCGCGACCGCATCATTCACTGCACCGCCTTCAGGAGGCTCGAATACAAGACCCAGGTCTTCGTGAATCACGAGGGCGACCACTACCGCACGCGGCTGACCCATTCGCTCGAGGCGGCGCAGATCGCCCGGACCATGGCGCGCTATCTGCGGCTGAACGAGGATCTCACCGAGAGCGTCACGCTCGCTCACGACCTCGGCCACACGCCGTTCGGCCACGCGGGTGAGGACGCCATGAACGAGCTCATGAAGGGGCACGGCGGGTTCGAGCACAACCTGCAGTCGCTTCGCATCGTCGACCGCCTGGAGAGGCGCTATCCCGGATTCGACGGCTTGAACCTGTCCTTCGAGGTCCGCGAGGGCATCCTGAAGCACTCACCGCGCCATCTCGAGCGCGGGCCAGAGGAGTTTCGCGACGGGCTCATGCCGACCCTCGAAGCGCAGCTCGTCGACGAGGCCGACGAGATCGCCTACGCGAACCACGATCTGGAGGACGGTCTGACGTCGCGTCTCCTCGACCTCGAGGCTCTTCGGGCCGTCGAGCTATGGCGCACGCAATTCGACGAGGCGGGTAAGCGGTTTCCCGGCGCTCCGAGCAAGATTCAGATCCGGGGCTCCATCCGGGGCATCATCAACCACCTCACCACCGATCTCCTGGGCGAAGTCGAACGACGACTCCACTCGGAGCGCATCGAAAGTATCGACGACGTACGCCATCAGCCCGAGCGCTTGGTACAGTTCACGCCCGAGGTCGCGACCCAGAAGGCCCTGCTGAAGCAGTTCCTGTTCGCGAACCTCTACCGCCATTTCCGCGTCGTCCGCATGGCCGAGAAAGCCAAACGGGTCGTCACCGAGCTCTTCGGCGCCTACTCGAGCAATCCCCGGCAGCTTCCGCCCCATGTCTTGGCCCGGGTCGACGAGGAAGGGCTGGAGCGTGTCGTCTGCGACTACATCGCCGGGATGACCGACCGTTTCGCGCTCGACGAGCACCGCAAGCTCTTCGATCCCCACGACCGCGTGTAGCGGGAAGACCACACCGCAAGCGCCTCTTGTCCCATCCATCGCTTTGCCCACAGCGGCTTACGAGCTTTACGCTCGTGGCGCAGATCTTGCTGGGTAGCCGTCGATGGAAAACTCTCCAGGAGAAGTCAACATGAAGAGATTGGCTTTGGTAGACAAGCGCGCGTATCAAAGGATCGCGCCCACTGTGCTCCGCGTCGGCGTCGAGCAGGACGGAGAACGACGGGAAGCCTACGTCCTGAACATCAGCCTCGGAGGCGCCTTCCTCGTGCTCTCCGATCCTCCCGTGCCCGAAGAGACCGCGGAGCTCGAAATCGTCCTCCCTTGGGGGCTCGGCGAATGCCACATCGAGGCGACCGCCGTCTGGAATCAGAAGGACGAGAACGGAAGATCCATCGGTGCGGGGCTCGCGTTCGATTCGGTCGCCGAAGAAGACAAGAAGAAGCTACAGCGCTATCTCGATCAGTTCGTGGCCCTGACCGAAGAAATCACCGCGTAGCGACCTCGGACGACCCGTCTCGATTACCCGATAGGAACACGTCAAGCGGCCGGCCGTGCTCGCCGCCGAGAGAGAGTTAGGACTTCGCGCGAGGCCGGCGAAGCCCCTTCGTCCGGCCGAGATCTTCCAAAAGTCTCAGGAAATCATCTCGGAGCGGCTGACTCCTGAGGTTTCGCCAGGACGTGAGCAGCCGGCGCTCTCTCGGATCGCCGGGAGTGCCCCGACCTCGATCTTTCTCGTCGGGCAGAAAGTACGACATCGGCGTGTCCAGGGCCTCGGCAATTCGCTGAAGCCAATCGAGCGAGATACGCCTCCGCCCCTTCTCGAAATTCGTCAAGGCGCCCGGAGAAATACCCACCATTCGCGCCAGAACTTTCTGCCTAATTCGCTTGGACTTGCGAACGTCACGAATCCGCTCCCCAACCTTCATCTCCCCACTTTCCTTCAACTTACCTACTCCTGATTATGGGCGCGCTCTCGATTCGGCACATCCGACCACGGGGTGAACGCAGCAGAATACTCATATTTTCGCTCTGTGATTCCCCAAGATTACGCCAGGACAGAACCCGCTTATAGCACAAGTGTGAAGTACTTGACAATCGGTCGGTAAGCTCTTTGGCTAGCGAGCCGTGGCGGCCGATCGACTACAGGTCCCGCCACGGCATTTGATGCGCTAACAGGCTGATGGAAAGTACAGCCCAGCCTGCCGAGCGGCGGCCAAAACGTCTGCCGCGAGATCGGCGCGCAGCGCCGGAAAGGCCGAGCCGTGGCGGCCGATCGATTACAGGTCCCGCCACGGCATTGATGCGCTAACAGGCTATGGAAAAGTACGGCCCAGCCTGCCGAGCGGCGGCCAAAACGTCTGCCGCGAGATCGGCGCGCAGCGCCGGAAAGGCCGAGCCGTGGCGGCCGATCGATTACAGGTCCCGCCACGGCATTGATGCGCTAAGGAGAGATGAACTTGTCGAGACCAGGGGCGCCGATTCGCTTCGGGATTTCCTCCGTCAGCGCCAGCTTCCAGCTCGACGGTCCGGCGCGCAGGAACACCTCGACCCAGACCTTCTCCCACTTCTCGTTGTCAAACATCTGCTCGGGAGTGTCCTTGGAGACGAAGTTCGTGTCGCATCGAAGTGTGAGGAGATCCGACGTCCCGCCGGGGGGAATCTGCGCTTCGGAGATCGAGTAGATGAAGGCGTTTCCCCATGGCTCGTCGGGAAAGCTCTCCCGCTTGAAGACGGCCATGGCCTGCACGTAACCGACTTCCTCGGAGCCATGGTTGCCGATCCGGAAGCGGATCACGGGGTGGATGTAGTGGTTCTTCTCGGCGTCCTGCCCGCGAACGGCCCAGTAAGCGGCGACATCGTCGACGACGAGCCCCTCCACTCGGGCCTCGCTTTGCGGATCCTCGCAAGCGACGAAGAGCAGTCCGAGGAGTCCGAGGCGGGGGATCACCCTCATCGTGAGAGTGATTATACTGCAGGGTTCGGAGATGGAGTTTCGCAGTGATCGAAGTCGAAAACGTGACGAAGAGATTTGGCGGGCTGACCGCCGTCAGTGACCTGAGCTTTGCCGTCGAGAAGGGCGAGATCCTCGGCTTTTTGGGACCGAACGGTGCGGGCAAGACGACCACGATGCGCATCCTCACCGGATTCCTTCCCCCGACCGCGGGAACGGCCCGTATCGCGGGCCACGACATCCTCGAGGAGCCTCTCGCCGCCAAGCGAAAGACCGGTTATCTTCCCGAGAATCCGCCCCTGTACCCGGAGATGAGCGTTCTCGACTACCTGGATTTCGTTGCCCGGATCAAAGGCGTGGCGCCGGGCTCGCGCAAGGCGCGAATCGACGACGTGATCGACCGTTGCTCGCTCGGCGACGTCCGGACGAAGCTCTTGGCGAAGCTTTCCCGTGGCTACCGTCAACGCGTCGGTCTCGCCCAGGCGCTGGTGCACGAGCCTGAGGTGCTGGTGCTCGACGAGCCGACCGCGGGGCTGGACCCGAAGCAGATCAACGAGACCCGGGCGCTCATCCGGACGCTCGCGGGCGATCACACCGTCATCCTCTCGACCCACATTCTTCCCGAGGTCTCGGTGACCTGCGAGCGCGTGGTCATCATCAATCAGGGCCGGGTCGTCGCCCAGGGCACTCCCGAAAGCCTCACCGAGCAGTTTCTAGGAGGCGAGCGGCTCGACGTCACCGTCGAGGGGCCGGAGGAAGAGGTCAGGAAGGCCATCGCCAGCGTTCCGAACGTGACGTCGGTGAGCTCGGAGCCCCGAGGGGAAGGTCGATTCGCCTACCGCGTCGAAGTGGCCGAAGGCCATGACGTCCGGCGCGCGGTCTCCGAGCAGGTGGTGCGAGGCGGCTTCGGGCTTTTGGAGCTCACCCAGCGAGGCATGACGCTCGAAGAAGTCTACCTGCGCGCCATCTCGTCCGAGGAGGCGGCGTGATGGCTACGCTATGGGCCATCTGGAGGCGCGAGGTCCAGGCGTACTTCGCCTCTCCCATCGCCTATGTCGTTCTCGCCTTCTTCATCTTCCTCTACGGCTATTTCTTCTACGACTATCTGTACCTCTTCATCGAGCGCGGAATGGGCCGAGGGGGTTTCGGCGGGCCCGAAGTGATGAACTTGAACGAAGACCTGATTCGCTGGCTCTTCCACACGACCTGCATCCTCGTTCTGTTCCTCCTGCCCCTCGTCACCATGCGCAGCTTCTCCGAGGAGATCCGCTCGGGGACCATCGAGCTGCTACTGACCTCGCCCGTCACCGACGGGACGCTGGTTTTGGGAAAGTTTCTCGGAGCGGCCACGCTCTACGCATCGATGCTCGGCTTGACGCTCGTCCATATCGGCATCTTGTTCTTCTTCGGGGATCCGGAGTGGCGGCCGCTCGTCGCCGGTTATCTGGGAATGCTCCTTCTCGGCTGCTCGTTCATTTCCGTCGGGCTGGTGTTCAGCAGTCTCACCCGCAACCAGGTCATCGCCGGATTCCTGTCGTTCGGAACGTTTCTCTTCCTGTGGCTGATCGAGTATGCGGAGAGCTGGGCGGGCTCGCTCTCGGGACTCGTCACCTACCTCTCGGTGACCAAACATATCGAGGAGTTCGCCAAAGGCGTCCTGGACACCCGCGACGTCGTCTATTACCTTTCGTTCATCGCGCTCGGTTTGTTTCTGACCCGTCAGTCGATCGAGTCGCTCCGCTGGAGGGGTTGACATGAAGCGCGTGGCCGTCTACGCCGGCGCCCTGGGAGCCGGGGCGCTTCTCGCAGGAGTCTTCCTGTTCGTCACGCAAAGGCCGCGAGAGATGTACTGGGCGACGTGCCTTTCGACGGGGCTCTTGGGGATCGCTTTTTACGTCGTGAGCCACTGGCGGGAGATCTCGACGTTCTGGGGCCGGCGGGCGGCGAGAGAAGGAGCGAACTCTGGCCTCCTCGTCGCCATCGTCATCGGCATTCTGGCCGCGGTGAACTACATCTCCAACAACCACTCCAAGCAATGGGACTTGACGGCGGCCAAGCAACATACGTTGTCCGACCAGTCGATCCAGACTCTCGACGAGCTCGACCGCGACGTGAGAATCGTTCTCCTCGACATACCCGCCCGCGCGGTGGCCGCGCGCGATCTGCTGGATCTCTACGACAACCGGAGCTCGCGAGTGGTGACCGAGGTCGTCGATCCCGAGGCGCAACCGGAGCGAGCCCTCCAGTTCCAGAGTCCGACGGAGCCGGGCATCACCCTGGGAACCGTGGTGGTCGAGGTCGGCGAGAAGACGGAGCGCGCCACCGCCGCGACCGAGCCCGAGATCACGAACGCCATCCTCCGGGCGCTCAAGGAGGAGCGCAAGAAGATCTACTTCGTGGGCGGCCATGGGGAAAAACCGATCGACGACAGCGAGCCCCAGAGCGGGCTTTCGATCATGAACGCGAAGCTAAAGGACTCGCTCTACGACACGGAAACGCTCGTTCTGGCGCGATCGAGCGTGGACGATCGGCTTGCGGTTCCCGAGGACGCCGATCTGATCGTCGTCGCCGGGCCGCGAACGGATTTTTCCTCCGAGGAGATCGAAGCTCTCGATGCCTACATTCGCCGGGGGGGCAAGGCGGTATTTCTCCTGGATCCGTCGAGCCAGGGAAAGACCGACACCCTCGTGAATTTCCTGAGGGAGCTGGGTGCCGAAATCGGAGACGATGTGGTGATCGACCGCTTCAGCAATCCCGCGGCTTATCCCGTCGTGAGCGACTACGGCCGTCACCCCATCGTGGAGAGCTTCCGAAACGTGCGGAGCATCTTTCCCCTCGTCCGTTCGGTATCCCGGCCCAAGGAGCTGCCGGAGGGCGTCTCCGCGACCGAGCTCTTCACGACGGCCGACGAGGAGAGCTGGGCGGAGACCCGCATCGACGAGCTTTCCGCGCGGCAGGGTCCGGCCCCTGATCAGAAGCGGGGTCCTTTGAGCTTGGCTCTCGCGCTGACGCTTGCCGGCGAGGGCGACGGAGAAGGTGAGGACGCGACCGAGGCCCGCGTCGTCATCGTCGGAGACTCGGATTTCGTCGCCAACGAGCTGGCCCAGGCCCCGATCCTGAACGCGGATCTGTTCCTCAACATGGTCAACTGGGCCGCCCAGGACGAGGACCTCATGTCCATTCGCCCCAGGGAGCCGGAAGACCGCCGCATCTTTCTTTCGGCCCAGCAGCGAGGAAACGTTTTCTTTCTATCGTTGCTCGTCGTGCCCGGAATCGTTCTCGTTACCGGCATCTCGGTGTGGTGGGGGAGGCGATAGGTTGAAAGGCTCGACGGTCGCCGCCCTGGTCGTGCTCCTCCTGCTCGGCGGCTACATCTATTTCTTCGAGCGCGAGCCCGTTCCCGAGTCCGATGGCGAACCGGTATTCGAAGTCGAGCAGGACGCAATCGTCCGGTTCGACATCCGGCAACGAGGCGAGCCCGAGGTGACGGCCGAAAAGAAAGACGATGGCTGGCGCATCGTCGCTCCAATCGAGGCCGAAGCCGATCCCGACGAGATCGACAACCTGCTTCGGAGCGCCGCCTCGATGCGCTTCGAGCGCTCCGTCGCGAAAGCCTCCGAGGTGGACCTCGGCGCTTTCGGCCTCGCCGAGCCCACCGTCGAGCTCTCGTTCCGCACCGAAGGGGGTGAAGAGCTTGGCCTCGCCTTTGGCTCCGACACCCCCACGAGCGGCAACCGATACGCCCGCCGCCAGGGCGACGAGGACATCCTCGTCGTCGCGTCGCACTCGTCGCTCGGCTTCGAGAAGACTGCCTGGGACCTGAGAGACAAGACCATATTCGACGTGTCCGAGGACGCCGAAGCGAAGCGGATCGCGATCGACCGTCCCGCGGGCCGGCTCGTCTTCGCTCGGGTGGACGGCGACTGGCGACTCGAGGAGCCATTTCTCGCGCGCGCCGAGGCATACGAGGCGAGCGGAATCGCTTCCCAGATCAAGAGCGCGGAGATGCAGGAGATCGTGACCGACGGCGATTTCGACCGGCCCGGGTTCACCGTCCGGATCGAGCTCGAGGGAGAGGAAGAACCGCTCCTGCTCGAGATCGGCGAGAAGAGGGACATCGACTATCTGGCGCGAACGCCCTCTCGCGCCGATCGGTTCCTCGTCGACGGAACCCTCGTGGACGATCTCGCCAAAGAAGCGAGCGACTACGTCTCGAAGAAGCTCTTCCACTATTCCACGTTTCAGGTCCACCGGTTTCGCATCGGAGAGCGGAAGATCGAGAAGGACGACTCGGGCGACGAGGCCGTCTGGCAGGAGACCTCGCCCGAAACACGCGAGCTCGATCGGTCGGTGGTGGAAGATCTCCTCTATAAGCTCAACAGCACGAGCGCGACCGAGATCGCGGAGGGCGTGGCATTCTCACCGAAGGTCACGATCGCCGTCGCCTCCGGGGATCCCGAGCGCGAGGAGACGACCGAGCTCGGCGAGCCCGGCGAAGACGCGGTCTACGCCCGCCGTCAGGGCGACGACGTCTTTCTCAAGCTTCCTCTCGCGGCCTGGCAGGAGGTCGAAGCGTTGCTGCCGCTCACGCCGAAGGCCGAAGCCAAGCCCGAGCCCGAAAACCCGTAATCCAGAAATCGCAAAGGCGCCAGGGCGTAAAGGTCATGTCTCGCCCTTTGCGACTCCCGCCCGCAGAGAGAGACCTTTTTGGCGATGCTCGTCGGCAATGATGTCAAAAACGTCCTTCAGTTCGGCGAGGGCTTCCTCTTTGCTTGGCATCAGTGCATAGCAACCCGAAACCGCGGGTATTTCGGCTACCCAGGAGCCGTCCTCTTGCCGGTAGATCGCAATCTTCTAGTCGTCGATGCTCATGTTCTTTAATCCCATCCCTAAAGCGGAAGGTAGCGGACCTGACCGGCCCATTCATCATCGAGGCTGCACTCAGCCAGGAGCAGGATGTCTTCGATCGCGACTCCCACAGAGAGAGATTGAGGAACCTCGAAGACACCTGGCATCGGAAGCCCAGACTCCACTCGAGCGTAAGCATGTTTCGTTATTGTGCTCACGTCGTGGGTGAGCAGAATGCGATTCTCTCTCGCGCTCCAGTCCAACACGTCGATATCGCTCGACCCCGATAACCCTGCCTCCTGAAGCGTCTTGATGTCCAAACCCAGATGGTGTCGACGAAGCCCTCGAACGATCTTGCTGCTGAGGTTTTCGTCCGCGGCGAACCGGAGCACCGACTAGCCTGTCTTGGGGCGCCGAGCCAAGAGCCGATCGCGAATTCCTCTGGGGTCGAAGCGCGATTCGTTCCGACCGCGGACCTGTTTCGCGAGATCGAGCCGTTGCTGAAGGTATTTCTCGACCTCATCCGGTCTACGAAGATAGTAAGCAATTACGGAATAGACGTCGGCGAGCTGGAGCGTGGGGTACTCACTCACGATTCCTTCCGCGGTTCCACCTTCCTTGAAGGCCGTGATAACGGTGTCGAGCGTCACCCTCGTCGTGCCGACATGCGCAACACCGTCAGCATCCATTCGAATGGGTATCGTTTCGACTCCAATCTCAAGTCCCACTTGCGCTCCTCCTGCCGTGATTATAGGCATTTGCGCTCCTCAAAGCGCATCCACTTCATGTCTCGTCCTTTGCGACTCCCAGCCTTGGCGCCTTTGCGTTCATGAGTCATCCGAGCCCGTGTAGAGGTCCCGCGCCCTCTCGCCCGCCTTGACGACGGCTTTGATGAGAGTCACGCGCAGCTTTCCTTCCTCGAGCTCGAGAAGACCGTCGATGGTGCAGCCGGCGGGGGTCGTCACCTCGTCCTTCAACAGGGCGGGATGAGCGCCCGACTCGAGAACCTGTTTGGCGGCGCCGAGAGTCGTCTGCGCGGCGAGCAACGTGGCCACGTCGCGCGGCAGACCGAGCTTCACGCCCGCCTCGGCGAGAGACTCGAGGATGACGTAGATGTACGCGGGTCCGCTCGCGGAAAGCCCGGTCACGGCGTCCATGTGCTTTTCGTCCATCACCAGCGTGCGGCCCACGGTGTCGAAGAGCTTCGCCGCCAGGGCGAGATCGGTCTCATCCGCCCGCCTCCCCCGGCACAATACGGTCATCCCTTCGCCCACGGAGCACGGCGTGTTCGGCATCGCGCGGACGACCGGGACGTCCCCCTGGAGGTGGCGCTCGATACTGGACGTCGGTACCGACGCGAGGATCGAAACGACGAGCTTGTCCCCGGTGAGGAAGGACGCGACCTCCGACATGACGTCCTCCATGGCCTGCGGCTTGACCGCCAGGAGGACGATGCCGGCCTCTCTCGCCGCCGCTCGATTGTCGGTGGTCACGGAGAAGGGAAAGTCGGAGTCGAGCTTCCCGGCGCGGTCGGCGTGCTTGACGGTCGCGAAAAGCTGGCCCGGTGTCACGAGCCCGCGAGCGAGAAAGGCCTGAGCGAGCAGGCTTCCCATCTTCCCCAGGCCGAGGATGGCGAGCTTCTGGTTCAGTCGTTCCATAGTGATTCATCCCGGAGCAGGGACGCGGGGGCGACGCTTCCCTTGCCGAAGCGGGCCTCCAGAGCGTCCCGTGCCCGATCGAGGCGGCCCTTCCGGTCTTCGGCGGCGAAGAGCGAAAGCTGCCGCGCCTGGTCCGAGCCCTTCAAGTTGGAGAGGCTCACCCCGACGAGGCGCACCTTCCGACCCTCGAGCTCGACACGGTCGAGCAACGTGAGGACGGTTCGATAGATCTCGGTCGCGTCGTCGGTCCCCTCACGAAGGGTTCGAGACCGCGTCTCGGTGACAAAGTGATGGTCACGAAACTTGAGCGTCACCGTTTGACCCCGGACCTCGTGCTCCCGCAGGCGAGCGGCGACGGCGTCAGAGAGCCTCAGAAGCGTTCGGCGGACCCGATCCATGTCGTCGATGTCCTCGAGAAAGGTGGTCTCGTGGCCGATCGACTTCGGCTCGTGGTGCGGCACTACGGGGCGGTCGTCGATTCCTCGGGCGAGCTCGAGCAAATGCTCGCCGTGCTTTCCGAGACCGAGCGTTTCCGCACTCACCTCCCAGAGGTCCCGAATCCGGGAGAACCCCATCTGGTGGAGACGTTCGGCGGACTTCGGGCCGACGCCCCAGAGTCGCTCGATGGGAAGCCCCTCGAGAAAGGCGAGCTCGCCTCCGGGGGGGACCACGACCAGACCGTCGGGCTTCTTCAGATCGGAGGCGATCTTGGCGAGGAACTTGTTGGGCGCGACACCGATGGAGGCCCTGAGGCTCTCGCGCTCGAAGATGCCGCTCTTGATCTCGCGCGCCAGAGCTTCGCCCTTCTCCGGCACGCAGATGACGCTCACGTCGAGAAACGCCTCGTCGATCGAGATGGGCTCGACGAGATCGGTGTAGCTTCGAAACAACGCCATGATGCCGCGGGAGACGCGCTGGTATTTCTTCATGTCGCTCGGCAGGTAGATGCCGTTCGGGCAGGCCCGGTAAGCCCGGCCGATGGGCATTGCCGAGCGTACGCCGAACTTCCTCGCCTCGTATGAAGCCGCGGCCACGACGCCCCGGCCGGCGCCCCCCCTGGGGTCGGCTCCCACGATGACCGGCTTTCCGCGGTATTCGGGGTGGTCGCGCTGCTCGATGGACGTGTAGAACGCGTCCATGTCGACGTGGAGGATGGTTCTCGCCACGGACCGGAAAGCCCTCTCTCGGCGCTTCAGTAACCGAGCTTCTTGCAGTAACCGCTATTGTAGCAGGGGCGATCGGGCTCGATGAGGCAGTGCCGGCGCACGGGATAGTCGAGATCCTCCCGGCACAACTCCTCTTTCACGATTTCGGACAGGGCGGGATGGAACCCTCGTCTCAGGAGCTCGTCGCGAACCAAGGCCCGCACGCGCTCGCGGTCGATCATGGCGCGAGCTCGACGTGATCCACGACGGCGACCACCGCGGCGTCGAGGGGACTTTCCGCCCGGCCCGAGACCATGGCCGCCGAACGGCCTTCGACAACCACGAGCACCCGGTCCCCCTCGCCGGCGCCCACCCCGTCCACGGCGAGAATCGGCTCGCCACGGGCTCGCAGGTCGAGGCCGAGAGGCTGGACCAGCAGGAGCTTTCGCCCTTCGAGCTTGTAGTGCTTCTCGGTGGCGACGACGCTCCCGGTCACTTTACCCAGGATCACGTGTTCACCACGTCCACTTTGCCGGCGATCCCGACGTCGGCGGGCACCGTGTCGGGGAGGAACAAAAACGCGGCCTCCCGCCCCTTCACGAAGAAGACACGCTCGCCGATCCCAACCCCCACGCCGTCGACTGCCACCACGGGGGCGCCTGTGGGCGAGCCGGACGGATCCACGGGCTGGATCACCAGAAGCCTTCGACCGACGAGACCCGGGTCCTTCACCGTGGCGACGAGCGTTCCGACCACATCAGCGAGCTGCATAGTCGATCTCGTCCACGATGCCGGCGATCGCGGCGTCTACGGGGCGGTCGGTGCACCCGGTGGCCATGCGGGCGGAGCTTCCCGACACCACGAGCACGAGCTCGCCGACGCCCGCGTCCACCGTGTCGACGGCGACGACGTAACCGTCCTTCGGCCGCCCGTCGGGGTCGACCGTGCGGACGATGAGAAGCTTGAAACCCTCGAGCTTCTCGTCTTTGCGCGTCGCCACGACGGTGCCGGCCACCCGCCCGATGATCAATGCTCGCTCGCCTCCACGGCGCTCACGGCGCCGCGCAATCGTTTAATCGCCGTCGGACTTTCCGATCGGGAGCCGGTCCTCGAGGCTCGAGTGAGGTCTCGGGATGACATGGACCGATATGAGCTCGCCCACGCGGCGTGCCGCCGCGGCGCCCGCGTCGGTAGCCGCCTTACACGCGGCGACGTCGCCTCGCACGATGGCGGTCACGTAGCCGGCACCGATCTTCTCGTAGCCGATGAGCGTCACCTTCGCCGCCTTGACCATCGCGTCCGAGGCCTCGATCATCGCAACCAGACCCTTGGTCTCGATCATTCCCAATGCTTCACCGATAGATTCGGCCATGAATCCTCCCTGGATTGTTGAACGTTTCGAAACGCTCGTCACGAGCTTACCTCACGGATCGCATCCGAGATGAGCTGGACGAGCTCGCCTCGAGTGAGCTGCAAGACTTCCTCGTTCCCGTTTCCGCTGCCCTCCACCGCTTCGGCCGGCACCGGGCAGCTCTCGGCACTTGCGGGCGGACCCTCGAGCCCGTAGACCTTCTGCCTCAAGTCGAGAAGGCGCGAGACTTCCTTTCGCGGAAGAAGACGCTCGCGCCCGAGAAAGCGGGAGACGAGGGAGATCTCGGCGAAGTGCTCCACGACCTCCATCTTGAAGTAGGCGTCGAAAACGTCCTTGCCCACCGTAAGCGCGCCGTGGTTCGACAGGAGGATGCCGTCCGAGCCCCGGATCAGGCGATCGACGGAACGAGCGAGCTCCTCGGTCGAAGGCGTTCCGTACTCTGCGAGCGGGACGCAGCCGAGGGTGACGACGACCTCGGCGAGGACTGCCCGGTCGAGAGGCACACCGGCCACGGCGAATCCCGTGCTCTTCGGCGGATGGGCATGCACCACGGCGCGAACGTCGGGACGCGCGCGGTACACGGTGAGGTGCATCGCGATCTCCGTCGAAACCCGCAGCGTGCCCGTCTTCTTCACCCCAGCCATGTCGCAAGTCACGATCATGTCGGGCGTCAGGTATCCCTTGCACGCGCCCGCGGGGGTGCTCATGACTTCGTCGTCGGAGAGGCGGATGCTGACGTTTCCTTCCATTGCCGCGATGTAGCCGTTGCGATAGAGGCGACGGCCCACTTCGCATATGTCTTCTTTCAGCCGATCTTGGTCCGTCATCGCCCGCCGTCGAGAAAGGCCGCCCGGCACCGCTCGGAACAGAAATGGAACCGCTCGCCGGCCTGGACCGCCGTGAGAGCCCGCCCCTCGGGCAGGTGTAAGCCGCAGACCGGATCGCGCACCATGCGTCCCTTGTGGAGCGTTCGCCGCGGTGCGTCGGAGCCGTTGACCTGTGCGCGGGAGCGCGAACCGACGAAGTCGGAGAGGGTCCGGAACACGAGACGGGCGAGTATCGCGAGGAGCACGAAGTAGAGGAAGCGGATGATCATCGGCGTCGACTGCTCAACTTCCGGTGTGAGCGGATTGGAGCGCTTCTAGCTCGTCCCTGACGCTCCGCGCCTCGGCCGACCCGGGGGCGATCTCGACCAGCTTCTCCCAGAGCTTCAGTCCGCCCCGAATGTCCTTCTGAAGGTATAGCTTGATGCGCCCAAGTCCCAGGAGGCTCGCGGGATCTTCGGGGACACGCGCGAGCGTCGCCTCGTAGACTTCGACAGCTTCGGGCAAACGCCCCACGTTCAGATAGGCGACGGCGAGATGGTTTCGAACGTGAAGATCGTTCGGGGCGAGGGCAAGCGACTCCTCGAGCCAGGGAACGGCCTCGGAGAAACGACCCGCATCGAGGAAGAGGCTTCCGAGCTCGGCCCGCACCGCGGGATCGCGAGCATCGTCGCGGGCACGGGCCTCGAGCTCCGCCTTCTTCTCGTCGTCGAGCGCTTCGAACTGCGGCTTCCGCTCGAGCCCTATCGAAGAGCTCGACATCTCGGGAGGTCGGGAAGCGACCTGGTCGGCGAGCTCGACGGCCGGGCTCAGGGCTCGAAACAGGAAGTAGCCGGCCGCGACGCCGAAGGCGAGACCCGAGACGAAGAAGAGGAGGTCACGGTTCACGCCGGGAGTGTATCAGCTTCCCGCGCTCGGCATCCAGCTTCCCGTTACCGGGGCGCCTTCCCTCGAACGTGTGCGTCGGGGCGCGAAAAGGCCGCTCTCACGCAGGGAGAGCACGCCCGTATAGAGGAAGCCGACTTGAAAGAGAACGAGGAAGGGGAGCGAGCCTACGATCTGATGGCTGGCGGCGTAGGCGACGGCGACGGTGAAGTACAGGCCGAGCGCCACTTCCACGAGCGGGAGAAAACTTCGCGTCCCGCCGTACTTCTTCCGCTTCCATCCGTCGTTTCGCGATTCGATGCGGTACTTCGGCGTCCGCACGAAGCCGCTCGTACGGCCGAAGAGCGCCTCGAGCACGGCCCTCGCATTGTTCACGCTCATGCCGATGCCGAGCGACAGGAGCATGGGCAGGACCTTGATCCGCGCCTTCCAGTCGTCATGGATCTCTCGCTGGGAGACGACATAAAAGCCGGTGACCGACACCGTGGCCGCCAGGAAGAAAGGAACGTCGACGAGGAACATCTCGTGCCAGCCCATGTCGTAGCGGATGAGCATGCTCGGGAAAACGAGCAGCGAGAGGAGCACCATGAGAGGGTAGGCGAGGTTCGCCGTCAAGTGGAACACGGACTCGACCTTGATGCGCAGCGGAAGCGGGCTCGCGAGCAACCGCGGCAAGAGCTTTTTCGCCGTCTGGAAGGAGCCCTTCGACCAGCGATGCTGCTGGCTCTTGAACGCGCTCATGCTGACGGGGATCTCCGCCGGTGTCACGACATCGGGGACGAACACGAATCGCCAGCCCCGGAGCTGCGCCCTGTAGGAGAGATCCAGATCCTCGGTGAGCGTATCATGCTGCCAGCCGCCGGCATCTTCGATGGCGCGACGCCGCCAGATCCCGGCGGTTCCATTGAAGTTGAAAAAGCACCCAGAGCGATTCCTGCCCCCATGCTCGAGCACGAAGTGAGCGTCCAGGAGAATGGTCTGGGCTCGGGTGAGCAGAGAGTACTCGTGGTTGATATGCCCCCACCGGGCTTGAACCATGCCGACCTCGGTGTCGACGAAGAAGTCAACGGTTTGCCTCAGGAAGTCGGGAGGGGGCACGAAATCGGCGTCGAAGATGGCTATGAGCTCCCCTCGGGCCACTTCGAGACCCGCCTTCAGCGCGCCCGCCTTGAAACCAGTGCGGTCGCTTCGATGGAGGTGATGAATGTCCACGCCGCGCTCGCGGTGGTGCGCGACCCGGCGTCGCGCGAGCTCGGCAGTCTCGTCGGTCGAATCGTCGAGCACCTGGATCTCGAGCAGCTCGCGAGGATAGTCGAGCACGCAAACGGAGTCGATGAGCCGCTCCACCACGTACAATTCGTTGAACACGGGAAGCTGAACGGTGACCTTCGGGAGCTTGGCGAATCGACCCGCGGGAGTCAGACGATTCGCGCGGTAGCGGTAGTAGAGGTAGACCATCAGATAGCGATGCCCACCGAAGATCGCGAGTGTCATCAGCACGGCGAAGTAGGCCGTGAGCACCAAGGATTCCATCGAACCCATCATCGTATCCTAAACTCCGCCTCGGCGAAGCCGAAATGAGCTCCACGACGAACCGCGCGATTCTCGTCGGCCTCGGACTCGTCGAGCTCGCTCTCGCCGCGGCCGCGGCGCGCTTCGTCGATCGCGAAGCGGGCTATCCCTTCTACCTGTCGCTCTATCTGGCGATGGGGCTGCCATGGCTTCTGGCGTCGTACCACGTCGTGCGACATAACCAAGGGAGGGCAGGCTCGCTCGGCCTCGTCTTTTTTCTCGCGCTTTCGATGCGGGCGAGCTTTCTCTTCACCGAGCCCGTGCTCTCCGACGATATCTACCGCTACCTGTGGGACGGCCGCGTGGCCCACGCGGGGATCAACCCTTACCGGTATGCTCCCGAAGCGCCCGAGCTCGCCCTTCTGAGAAACGAGGACTACGGCGGCATCAACAACAAGGACATACCCACGATCTACCCGCCGTTGATGCAGGTGGCATTCTTCGCGGTCACGAGCGCGAGCGAGAGCGTCCTGGCGATGAAGGCGTTCTTCGTCGTCGTGGATGTCGCGCTTCTGGGCGTGCTCATCGGCATTCTGCGGGCGGCATCGCTCAATCCGGAACGCGTGCTCGTCTACGCCTGGAGCCCCCTCGCGATCGTGGAGATCGCGGGCAGCGGACACAACGACGTTCTCGGGGCGCTCTTCCTCATGGCCGCGCTCGCGGCTCTCGGCGGCGGCAAGGAGCGCAGGGCTCCCGCCTGGATGACGCTTTCGGGGCTCGCCAAGCTCGTAGGCTTCGCGGTCCTTCCTCTCCTGGCTCGGCAAGTGAAAAAAGCGAGCTTCATCGCCGTGCCCCTCTTGGTGCTGGCGTTCTCGCTCCCTTACGCTTCGGCGGGGAGACTCGCCTTCCGAGGTCTCCGCGAGTACGGGCTGAGGTGGAGAGGGAACGACAGCCTGTTTCACGTTCTGTACGCGGTCACGGGATCGCTCGAGGCTGCGAAGCTCATGGCCGCCCTCGTCGTCGTTCTTCTCGTCGCCACCCTCGTCTTCAAGAGAACGCCCCCGCGAACGAGCGCCTACTGGACCGTGGGGGCGGTGCTCCTCCTCTCCCCAATCGTCCATCCGTGGTATCTGCTTTGGATCGCACCCTTCCTCTGTCTGCGCCCGAGCCCCGCGTGGATGTTTCTGAGCTTGAGCGTCGGATTGAGCTATCACTCCGCGTATCTGGCCGAGCCGGGCCGGGCCTGGGAGGACATCGTCTGGGTCAAGGGACTCGAGTACGGGCCGTTTTTCTTTCTCGCGTTGATGAACGCAAAGGCGCCAGGGCGGGAAGACGCAAAGGAAGATACAGGTTGATTTCAAAGCCAAAAGCGTACAGCAGACATCGGCGCCGAGTTTCGTCGAGGCGCCTTTTGACGGAGCTTTGCGCCTTTTCGCCCTTTGCGCCTTTTGCGTTGAGTACTACTTCCTGGACGGAGCCCGGTACTCTGGTTCAGAATTGCGGCCATGTATGAGCCTCCGCGCCTTTGCGACCCGGCGTCTTTGCGTTTTTTCTTCCATCGCCCGCAAATCCAGTAGCGTCCTATGTCTCCCGAGCGCATCCGCGACCTCCTGAGAGCGGTCGAGCGAGGCGACGAGACCGCCGACGCGGCCTGGGAGAAGCTCCGCACGCTCGGATTCGAGGACCTCGGATTCGCCAAGGTCGACCATCATCGGGCCCTGAGGCGAGGGTTTCCCGAAGTCGTATTCGGGCCGGGGAAGACGCCCTCTCAAATTGCGTCGATCGTCCGATCGCTGGTCGATGGGGGACACCTCGTTCTCGTCACCAAGGCGACTCACGAGGCGTTTCGCGCCGTCGAGAAGCTCGTCGAGAGCGCCACCTGGAGGGGGGAGGCTCGAGCGATCGTCGTGGGCGAACCTCCGGCGCCCGGGGACGGTAAGGCAGCCGTGCTCGCGGCGGGCACGTCCGACATTGCCGTGGCGGAGGAGGCCGCGCTCACGCTCGAGCTCATGGGAACATCGGTCGAGAGGATTATCGACGTCGGCGTGGCAGGCCTCCACCGGCTCGCGGCCCACCAGTCGACGCTGACGAGCGCCGACGTGCTCGTGGTGGTCGCGGGAATGGAGGGCGCGCTCCCGAGCGTCGTTTCTGGACTGACCGACGTTCCGGTCATCGCCGTTCCCACGAGCGTCGGCTATGGCGCCAGCTTCTTCGGTCTGGCCGCGCTTCTGGCGATGCTGAACGGCTGCTCCCCGGGCGTCGCCGTGGTGAATATCGACAACGGATTCGGCGCCGGGTACCTGGCGGGTATGATCTGCCGCAAACGGGCCGGTTGAAACGCCGGGGGGCTCGCGCCGGCTGCGTTACGGGCGTGTTACAATGGGGGGATTGGGTTTTCCAACCGTGGCTTCGTTTCGATGAACAGGAGTGCCGAGAAGGCTCTAGAGTTCAACAAGATACGCGAAGCTCTCTCAGTTCTTGCCGAGACTCCCGGAGGCCGGCAGAAGGCATCGACCCTATCTCCTTCTATCGACGAGCTCGAGGTGAATCAGACGCTCGACGAGACGAGCGAAGCGAGACGGCTGATCGACGAGAACGAGCGGTTGTCCCTCGCCGGACTCCCGGAGATCGACGAGGACCTCGACGAGCTGAAGGTGGCCGGGCACGCCCTCGACGTAGCGAGCTTCGTCCGACTCGCCGGGTTTTCCTCTATGGCGGGTCGCACGAAGGCCCTTCTGGAGCGAAAAACGGAGGAGCTTCCCCTCCTGTCCGCGCGCGCCCGCGACCTCCCGAACCTCTCACCCGTCGAAGCGGCCATCCGGCAGGTCGTCCACCTCGACGAGGAGGCGGTCCGAGACGACGCGAGCCCGGAGCTCGAAAGACTTCGCTCCAAATCGCGACGCCTGCGAGCGCGAGTGGCCAAAATCCTCGATGCCACCGTGAGCTCGCGAGACAACCAGAAGCTTCTTCAGGAACCGATTGTTACGCTTCGAAACAACCGGCCCGTCGTGCCGGTAAAATCCGAATGCCGCTCCCAGTTTCCGGGAATCGTCCATGGGGCCTCCGCAAGCGGCGCGACGATCTTCGTCGAGCCTTCGGGCGCCGTGTCGCTGGGAAACGAGATCGCGGCGCTCGCCGATCGCGAGGCGGCTGAGATCCGGCGCATCCTGCGCGCGCTTACCGAGCGCGTCAGAACTTTCGAGAGCGAGCTCATGGCCGCCTTCCAAGCGCTTTCGACGCTCGACTTCATCGGGGCCAAAGGGCGTTTGTCGGAGCACTACCTGGCCGTGCGGCCCACGATCACGACCGAGGAAGTCCTGGTGCTGCAGGATGCGCGCCACCCCCTCCTCGAAGAACCGGTGCCGCTCACGTTTCGGCTTTTCGAAGGCCGTCGGGGGCTCGTCTTCACCGGTCCCAACACCGGAGGAAAGACCGTTGCGCTCAAGACGGCGGGGCTTCTCGCGTTGATGGCACAGTCGGGTCTGCACGTTCCCGCGAGCTCCTCCAGCACGTTCCCGGTATTCCATTCGGTCTTCGCCGACATCGGAGACGATCAGTCCATCGGCTCGTCCCTTTCCACCTTTTCGGCGCACCTCGCGAAGATCGTCGAGATAGAGCGCGGGCTCGATAGGCCGGCCCTCGTGATCCTGGACGAGGTCGGTACCGGTACCGACCCCGCGGAAGGCGGCGCGCTCGGCACGGCCCTCGTGGAGCACTTCCTCGAACGGGGCGCCCTGGTTCTCGCTTCGACCCACCATGGCCTCTTGAAGGCCTATGCCCTGACGACCGAGGGTGTCGACGCGGCGTCGTTCGACTTCGACCCCGAGAGCTACCGTCCCACCTACCGCATCGTGGAAGGGGCCGCGGGAAGGAGCATGGCGTTCGAGATGGCGGAACGGCTGGGGCTGGATCGGGCGATCGTGAACCGGGCCCGACGTCTGCAGGGCGAGCGCGAGCGCCACGTGGGTGAGCTCGTCGAGCGGCTCGAGGCGGGGAGCGCTCGAATCGAGAAGGAACAAGAGGCCCTCACAGAAGCGAGGGCGAGGCTCGAAGCGGACAAAGCTCAGGAGCGCCTGGAGCGCAGGCACCGCCTCAGAGACTTTCGTGCCTCGCTCGAAAAGGAGCTCGATCAAACCCGCGGTCAGCTCCGAAGCCTGGTGGGGGAGGCGCGCGAGGCCGTCAAGGAGATCCGCGCCTCGCGCCGCGAGGACGAAAAGCGCCTGCTCGAAGTCGAGCGGAAGATCGAGGCAGGGCTCGAAGCGATCGCAACCCGAGTCGCCGACGAGCCGGCAGAGCGACGCGCCGACCTTCCCATCGCCCCGGGAGCGAGGGTTCTGGTCTCGTCATTCGGCGTGGAAGGCGACGTCGTCGCCATCCAGGGGAAAGAAGCGGAAGTCCTCGTCCACGACAAGAAGCTGCGCCTGCCGCTCGAGGGTCTCGAGGCCTTGGCCCGGAAGGCGCCCGCCTCGGCCGGAGGGGCGGGAGCGAGATTCGCGAAGTTCCCAGCGCCCAAGGCCGTCAAGACGGAGCTGAACCTCGTCGGCTGCACCGTCGAAGAAGCCATCGAGCGGGCCGACAAATTCCTGGACGACGCGCTTCTGAGCGAGTATCGTCAGGTCCGTTTGATTCACGGCCACGGCACGGGACGATTGAAGAACGCCCTCCGCGAGTGGCTCTCGGAGCACCCCCACGTGGGGCGGCACGAGAGCGAGAACCGGGGAGGGGTGACGGTCGTAGAGTTCAAAGACTGAAACATGGCCTCGATTCCTCAGGACTTCATCGATCGGCTTCGAAGCTCGACCGACATCGTGAGCCTCGTGTCCACCTACGTTCCGCTCAAAGCGTCGGGCAAGAGCTTCAAGGGCCTCTGCCCGTTTCATAGCGAGAAGACGCCCTCGTTCCACGTCAACCCCGAACGGCAGATCTTCCACTGCTTCGGATGTCACGAAGGCGGCGACGCCTTCAAATTCTTGATGCTCTACGACAAGCTGTCTTTCGTCGAGGCGATCGAACATCTCGCGGCGCGCGCGGGAATGAGCGTGCCGAAGAGGGCGGGCACCGGGCGGCGCGAGGCCGACCGGGGCGTGCTGATGGAGATCCATCGACAGGCGGCACGGTACTTTCGGGCGCAGCTCGATGCGCCCGCCGGGAGCCGGGCCCGCGCCTATCTCGAGGCGAGGGGGATCTCTCGGGAGACGCTCGAGAGACAGGGGTTCGGCTTCGCTCCCGATGAATGGTCGGGCCTGCTCTCCCACCTGTCGCGGCGCGGCATCGACGCCGAGGCCGTCTACCGGGCGGGGTTGATCGTCCCGCGCAAGAACGACCAGGGTCATTACGATCGCTTCCGCAACCGGGTGATGATCCCGATCCGAGCGGAGTCGGGGCACGTCGTGGCCTTCGGTGGACGCATTCTCGGTGAGGGGGAGCCCAAGTACCTGAACTCCCCGGAAAGCCCCATCTATAACAAGAGCACGATCCTCTATGGGTTCGACGTCGCCAAGGACGCCATTCGCAAGGAAGGCTCGGCGATCCTCATGGAGGGCTACATGGACTGCATCCAGGCCTATCAAGCGGGGATCTTCCACGCGGTGGCCTGCTGCGGTACCAGCCTCACGACGGGGCACGCCCGGCTCCTACGCCGCTATACCGAGCGGATCGTGGTCAACTTCGACCCCGACTCCGCAGGCCAACGGGCGGCCCGGCGGAGCATCGATCTTCTCCTCGAGGAGGGCTTCGAGGTTCTCGTGCTGTCCCTTCCGGGGGGAAAAGACCCCGACGGGTTCATTCGGGAAGGCGGATCCGAGGCCTACCGCGAGCTCCTGGCCGGGGCCCCCTCGTTCTTGGACTTCTTGATCCGGGACGCTTCCGAGCGCTACGATGTAGAGACGCCTCGAGGCAAGGCGGCGTTTCTCGACGACGTCCTGCCGGTGATCGGGAAGATTCCGAACCGGGTCGAGCGAGTCGGCTATGTAGGCCCCCTCGCGGAGCGCGCCGGCATCTCGGACCAGGCGGTCCTGAGCGAGTTGAGGCGGCACGTGGAGACGAAGGCTCAACGGTTCCAACTCCCAACCCCAGAGCGAAAAGAGATCAAGCTGGCTGAAAGAGAGCTAATTCGATTCTTGGTTTCGACCGAGCACGAAACCACGGTCCTCGACGAGCTCGAGGACGCGGACATCGAGGGACTGGCAACCGCCTCCATACTGAAAACGATGAAAGAGGTGGCCGCGTCGGGCGAGCTGACGTCGAAGCGGCTCATGGACCGACTCGAGTCCGAGGCCGCGAAGAACCAGCTCACCGCCATCCTGATGGAGCCATCTCCCCTGGGCCCGAGGCAAAGCCCCCGCGACTGCCTGAACGGGCTTCGAAGAGATCGGCTGCAGCGCGAGCTTTCACGACTCCGTCGGAAGCTGGCCCAGGCCGCCGACGACGATAACTTGACCGCCGAGATCCTTTCGCTGGCTCGGCGCATCGAAACCTTGGGAAGGGTAGAGACGAGCGCATGACCGAGGAAACCATCCGCAATCTTGCCATCGAAGAGAAATACGACGAGGTCAAGGCCCTCATCACTCTCGGAAAGGAGAAGGGCTACCTCCTTTACGACGAGGTCAACGACATGCTTCCGTCGGAGGTGAGCTCCTCGGAAGAGCTCGACGAGCTGTTCGACGCTTTCGGCAACGCCGGCATCGACATCGTCGAATCGGAAGACAAGTACAAGGAGCTCAAGGCGTCCGGTCTCGCCGGTCTCGGCAAGCAGGGCGACGTCGAGCTGGATCTCACCCCGGGTGCGTTGGAGAAGACCAACGACCCGGTGCGTATGTACCTCCGCGAGATGGGTACGGTTCCGCTGCTCACCCGCGAAGGAGAGGTCGCGATCGCCAAACGCATCGAGCGCGGCAAGAACATGGCGACCAATGCGATCACCCGAACCGTCGGCGTCGCCAAGGAGGTCATCGAGCTACGCCAGGTGATCCAAAGCGGCACGGTCAACTTGCGTGACTTCGTCATCCTGAACGAGGAGGAGCTCACCGAGCAGAAGATCGAGAACCACCGCCGCAAGACGATCACCGCCATCGACAAGATCGAAGTGGCCTACCGCACGGCCAAGACCTACGAGAAACGTTTCGTCAAGCTCAAGAAACGTTCCCGCGGCTACGTCAAGGGAAAATGGAAGCTCGGACGGCTGCGGATCGAGCTCGCCCGGCTCGTGAGGAGCATCGATTTCACCGACGGCTATCAGTCGCGGCTGCGCGAGCGGGTTCGAGAGGGTGTGGAGAATTTTCAGACTCTCGACCGGAAGCTCAGCCGCTACGAGTCGAAGCTCTCGGCCATCAAAGGGCGCGGGAAAGCGAAAGACGATGAGCGAACCCGAATTCGCAGCGAGATTCGAAAGATCCGCGGCGAAGCCCGCGTGCTGCAGGACGATCTCGAAGCCACCCAGGAAGAGCTCAAACGCTCGCTCTACACCATCCGCGAGGGAGAGGCGCAGGCCCAGCAGGCGAAGACCGAGCTCGTGGAGGCGAACCTTCGGCTCGTCGTCTCCATCGCCAAGAAATACACCAACCGGGGCCTGCAGTTTCTGGATCTGATCCAGGAGGGCAACATCGGACTCATGAAGGCGGTGGACAAGTTCGAATACCGCCGAGGATACAAGTTCTCGACCTATGCCACCTGGTGGATCCGGCAGGCGATTACCCGGGCGATCGCCGATCAGGCCCGCACCATCCGGATCCCGGTGCATATGATCGAGACCATCAACAAGCTCATTCGCACCTCGAGGAGCCTGGTTCAAGAGTACGGACGAGAGCCTACCTCGGAGGAGATCGCCAAGCGGATGGACATCCCGGTCTCCAAGGTTCGGAAAGTCCTCAAAATCGCGCAGGAGCCGATCTCGCTCGAGACCCCGATCGGAGAGGAAGAAGACAGCCATCTCGGCGACTTCATCGAGGACCGAGGAATCGTGTCGCCGGCGGAGCAGGTCATCAACACCAACCTGAAGGAGATGACCGAGGCCGTGCTCAAGACGCTCACGCCGCGCGAAGAGAAGGTCATCAAGATGCGATTCGGCGTGGGCGATGGAAGTGAGCATACTCTCGAGGAGGTTGGACAGAGCTTCGCGGTGACGCGGGAGCGGATCCGGCAGATCGAGACGAAGGCCCTCCGAAAGCTTCGTCACCCCTCGAGGAGCCGCAAGCTGAAAGCCTTCCTGGAGGGATCGCGCATCTGACATGCGAGGACGAGCCCGCAGCGACGTCGAGGCAATCCGCAGGACGAGCGGGCTCGCATGGAACGAAGACGGGCCCATAGCTCAGTGGTTAGAGCCACCGGCTCATAACCGGTTGGTCCTAGGTTCGAGTCCTAGTGGGCCCACCATCCCCCTTCCGGTCGCTCGGCGAGGCAGAGCGATCGCAAAATCGCCACCCCGAGGTGGCGGCCGGGGAAGCGGCCATCGCCCCACGTTCAAGGTGCCCTTCGTGGCACCTTTTTTTTATGCCTGTCCCACGGTGAAAAGCGAATCGAGGAACCCCTGATGATCCCTGAGCTCGAAAATCTGGTGAGGCTTCAGGCGCTCGACGACGAGATGAGAGCGCTCGAGACGAGACTCGCCGCCATCCCCAAGGAAATTGCCGCGCTGGAGAACGAGATCGCGACGGAGAAGCGAAATCTCGAAGAGGCCGAGACGGCGCTCGGCGAGACCCAGAAGACGCAACGAGCTTCCGAGAGAGACCTCTCGCTCGCCGAGGAGAAGCACGGGAAGTACAAAGATCAGCTGATGAACGTGAAGTCGAACGAAGAATACAAGGCGATGCAGAAACAGATCGACGTCGCCAAGCAGCACATCAGTGATATCGAGGACGCCATTCTCGCCGGGCTCGATCAGATCGAAGCGCTGGAAGCTCGGAGGCGCGCGCGGGACCAGGAGCTGAAGAAGGGGCTGGTCGAGATCACGGCGATGGAGAAGGAGCTCGAGGACGAGCGGGCCCGTTTGCAGAAAGAGCTCGACAGCCGGAAGAGCTCCCGCGAGGCGATTCTTCCGTCCATTTCCAGCGAGCTCCTCGGCGAATACCAGACGATCGCCCGGTCCAGAGGCGGCGTCGCCGTGGCCGAGGCCAGCGACGAGCACTGCCAGGTCTGCATGGTGCGGCTGAGACCCCAGGTTTTCCATGAGCTCAAGCTTGGCGACCGGGTCCACCACTGCGAGAACTGCCGGCGCATCCTCTTCTATCGGGAGACCGAGCCGACCGCGGCCACTTGAG
Organism: Vicinamibacteria bacterium; assembly: GCA_035457705.1. Lineage (GTDB taxonomy): Bacteria > Acidobacteriota > Vicinamibacteria > Marinacidobacterales > SMYC01 > DASPGQ01. The sequence continues at coordinate 122,959 of DATIBD010000087.1, read as the reverse complement.
GCGCTGTTTCGAGTGGGCGGCAAACGCAAAGACTCACTATTAAGTCTCTTGACCGAGACTCCAGATTGAAATAATCTCGAGTCATGAAAGCTGTCACGATCCGCGAAGCGAAGGCGCGCCTCAATGCCTTGGTAGAGGCGGCCGAGCGGGGCGAGCAGGTGGTGCTCATGCGAGGCTCGAAGCATGTCGCCGCGATCGTGCCTCTCACCGAGGACGACTTGGAGCTAGCGCCGAGCCTGACGGATGCCCAGGCCGAGCGCTTGTGGCGCCGGCTCGACGAGGAGCGACGCGAGGGCTCGACGCTCCTGTTCGAGAGCGCCGAGGATGCCGTAACTCATCTCGCGGTCCGCGACGCACCGAAACGCAGACGCCGCGAGGCCAAAAAATCGTCGGCGCAAACGAAACGGCGATGAAGCTGGCTCTGACGAGTCGCTTCCAGCGAGATGTCAGGGCCCTGGACAAGGATCGTCGAACGGCTATATTCGAGACGATTCTCTCGCTGCCGCGAGCCATCGGAGAGCCCCATGCGCATTCCGGCCTGGGTGTCCGCAAGCTACACCGCAGCGGCATCTGGGAGGTGCGCGTCGGGCTGGGACTTCGTCTCGTCTTCGCGGTCCAGGCGGATACGTTGACCCTCATACGCGCCGGCACGCATGAGGAGATAAGGCAGTACCTTCGCGAGATCTGAGCACTTACCGGGCCCGGCTTCGGATCCCCACGATCGAGATCACGCGGCCCACGAGCTCGCCCTGCCGGCGATAGGAGTGAAAGCGCTCGTTCTCGCACGAGGTGCAGCGGCAGCAGTCGTAAATTCGGTCGGCGGCAACTCCCGCCTCCTCGAGCTGCATCCGGTTGTCGGCGACGAGGTCGATATGTTTTCGACCGCGCGGTCCATCGTGGGTAATGGCTGACACGTTCCGACCCGACTCGGCGAACGCCTCGACCACCTCGTCGCCGACCTCGAAGCAGCACGCCCGGATCGCGGGTCCGATCGCCACGTGAGTCTGGTGAGGCTCGACGCCGAGCTCTCTTGTGAGAGTCCTCACCGCCGTCGTGGCGACCCGCGCCAGCGTGCCGCGCCAGCCCGCATGGACGGCCGCGACCGCGTTCGTCGCCTCGCTCCAGAAGAGGAGCGGCAGGCAATCCGCGCTATGAACGATGAGGCCGAGGCCAGGCTCGTCGGTCAAAAGGCCGTCGGCCTCGGGAATCGTGTCGTTCGTCCGTACCAGGCGAACGGTGTTGCCGTGAACCTGTCTCATATGAGTCGCGCTTTCGAGCCCCAGAGCGTTCACGAGCCTCTGACGATCCTCGTGGCCGTGATCGCGCTCGCCGAACCCTTGGGTGCGAAGAGTGAATCCGTGAGGCACGTCGTTCTCCTCGAGCACCCGGCAGAAGAGGCGATCGAATCCCGGATGCGCGCGAACGGAGAAGAGCTCGCGCAACTCAGGCGAGGCTCGGGGCGAGCGCGGATGCTTTCTCGTACTGGCTCTGGAGAAGCTCCGGTTTCATCCCGTTATCGATGTGCTCCCAGGGAAGCGGCTCGCCCGGGGAACGCTCCCGGTGGATGGTGGCGTCGAGAGCGAGACCTTCTTCCTTCATCGCTCGGCTCAAGTCCGCTTCGCCTCTCGCCATGCGAACGATCACCGGGGCGACCCTCCGGTCGCCGAGCGACAAGACGGCCTGGAGCCTTTCCTGCCGCGGCGATTTGAAGTTTGCCTCCACGTTCGGCATGCGTGCCATCGCGCGCTCGAGACGGCGCATCTTGCGCCGGAGCTCTGGCACCCGTTCCATGGCGTGCCACTGGAACGGCGTCCCCGGCTTGGGAATGAACGGGTTGACGCTCGGAATGATTCGCCCGAGCCTTCCGCGGGGCCGTCCATGATCGAGTAGCCGGTCGCGCACCTGGCTCACCAGGTCGATCATGGCCTCGAGATCCTCGTCGCGCTCGGTGGGAAGCCCGACCATGAGGTAGAGCTTCAGGCTCTCGATCCCCGTCGACAGGATGAGGTCGATCTTGTCGAGGATGTCCTCGTTCGTGACCCGCTTGTGGATGGCGAAGCGGAGCCGGTCGGAGCCCACCTCGGGCGCCACCGCGAGGGTCTTCTCGCCGCTTCGGGCCAGAGGCTCCACGAGCTCGAGGCGAATATCCTCGAACCGGAGCGACGAGACGCTGATTCGGTAATCCATCTCGACGAGGGACTCGATCAGCGGCACGATCTCCCGGTGCGCGCCCACCGCCGTCGATACGAGACCGATGTCGCCCGTGTGGGCCCGCGCGCGCCGCGCCACTTCGAGAATGCGCTCGATGTCGAACGAGCGCTTGGGCAGATAGTTGTACCCCGCCCAGCAGAACCGACAGAGCGTCGGGCAGCCTCGCGAGACCTCGACGAGGAACTTGTTCGCCATCTCGGTCGAGGGCGTCAGCACGTAGGTCGCGGGAGGCGGAAGAGCGGCGTTTTTTCCCATCTTCGCCCGGACCATGCGGCCTTTCGACCCGGGGACGTAGAATCCCTCCGCTTCGGCGAGCTCGGCCACGACGTCTTCCTTGGCCCGCGATGCGAGAAGCGCCCGGGTGAGGGGCGGAAGTAGCGCCTCCGCCTCGCCGATCGCCACGACGTCGAGAAAGGGCGCCATGGGCTCGGGGTTGAGGAACGTCACCGGCCCCCCGGCGAGCACGAGAGGGTGTGACGCGTTCCGCTCGGCTGCCAGAGGCGGAATGCCCGCGAGATCGAGCATGCGCACCAGGTTCAGCTCGTCGGGCTCGAAGGTGATCGAGAATGCCACCACGTCGAATTCGCGCACCGGGGCCTGCGACTCCAAGGAAAGAAGCGGCACCCCGGCCCGGAGGTGCTCTTTCATCTCCTCGCGGTCGGGCAGGAAGACCCGCTCGCAGACGACCTCGGGCAGCTCGTTCCAGAACCGGTAGACGGCCTGGAATCCCACGTTCGACATCCCGATGTAGTAGCGGTTCGGATAGGCGAGGGCGATGCGGAGCTTGCCGTCGTGGGGCTTCGCGATCGCACCCACTTCGGCCGCAAGACGGCGTCGCAGTCGCTCGACCAGGAATCGGGTCATCTGGTCTTCATTATAGACTCTACCCTGAGGGGCACGATCATGCGATACCGATTCCTCGTCGAGACCTACGAGACCGAGATTCTCAAGGTGCTGAGCGTCTGGTCGATGTTCGAGGACTCCGACCTGTCCGCGCGGCCCTCGAGTACCGACGAGCGCGGAAGGAGCGTTCTCGAGCACATGGTCCACCAGTCCATGAGCGAGAACCTCTGGTTCCGGGACATGCTCGGAATCGGGGTGACCGACAATCCCCTTCCGGCAAGGGAAACGCGTGTCGGCTTCATCGAAACCTACTCCGAGAACGCGTCGAAGCGCCTCGCGGCCCTGCGCGACAAACCGGATTCCTGGTGGGAGGAGGAGGTGCGATTCTTCGAGGTCATACGCTCCCGGGCGTGGATCGTCACCCGGAGGATCGCCCACACGGCCCATCATCGGGGACAGCAGACAGCGCTTCTTCGAATGCTCGGCCGCGATCTCCACAGCACCTACGGACCCACGGCGGATACGGGAGGCCTCATGCAGAACCAGGCGTCCGTCGTCTACGCCTACCGAGACCTCGACACGCTCCTCGACGAGGAGAAGGGAGGCACGCGGCGGAAGGCGTCCTTGCCAGGGCCGGGAGAGGCGTCTCCCACGGAGAGACCCGGCTCGTGAGAAGAGCGGTCGCGCCGGCGTCGCCGCCCTCACCCATCCTTGTCAGAGATCGCCTGCTCGTGGAGAATAGGAGCTCAACCCCACGACGCTGGAGGTCTCCATGCGAGATGTATCGGTTGCCTTGACGCACCGCCCCGGCGAGCTGGCTCGAGTGGCGAGAGCCCTGTCCCGCTACGGACTCAACTTGAAGTCGGTCGCCGGACTCGCCATCAACGGCCAGGTGCAGGTTCGCATTCTGCCCGACGAGATCGAGCCGGCGCGAAAGGCGCTCGAAGCGAACGGGATCCGCTTCGAGGAGAACGAGGTGGTCACCGTACTCCTCGAGAACAAGGCGGGAGCGCTCGCGGAGGTTGCGGAGAAGCTCGGCGACGCGAACGTGAACCTGCTGGGGCTCTACGTCACCGGCCTCGAAGGGGACCTGGTAGAGCTCGCCATCATCGCGGACAAACCCAAGAAGGCCAAACGAATTCTCGGGTGATGTGGGCCGCGGAGTCGGCTCAATGCTGGGTGCGGACGCCTTAAAGCCATTCCGGATCCAAGCCGCCCCAACGAGTCCCCATGCCGCGACATGGCGTCGGAGATTTCCCGGTGATTACAACTAGCATGATAACAAGCCGATGGCCCAGTGGAGCTCGCCGCGGCGTTGGTTGTGGCGTGTCTTCTCGAAGTCGGCAGCGGTGAGTATTCCGTCGAGCTTCCGAACGGATACGAGTTGGTGGGCCTCGGTGCCAGCGAGTTTGTCATCACGGATCGTCGACCGAATGGCCGCACGAGATTTTTTGAATTCCTCCTTGACAAAATCTCGGGAGCGTATTCGACGGCTACGACGACGCGTCGGAGAATGGGCTTGAGATGCGCTAGGAAGCGGCTGAACGCAACGAAAGTTCGACGGAGCTTCCGAGGGCCATTTTCGACGAGGTTCGTTGCCCGTGGGCTCTGTGAACCGGCAGAAAAAGTGTGTGCTACATAAAGTGTATGTCACGCGAGCACTCACTGAAATCCGTCGGCGACGAGGAATTGCTCAACAGGCTCTCCGATCTTCTGGTGCAGTCCCGACGCATCGAGTCCGAGCTCATCGCTCACATCGGTGAAGTCGACGAGCGCAAGCTGTACGCATGTCCGGCCTGTTCGTCCATGTTCTCGTTTTGTGTCGAGGTCTTGAACTTGTCCGAAGCGGAAGCTTATCTGCGGATCGCGGTTGCACGCGCGTCGAGGAAGCACCCGGTCCTTTTCGAGATGCTCGCTGACGGACGCCTTCACTTGAGCGGCATCGCTCTTCTGGCCGCGCACCTCACCGAGTCCAATCGCCATGCGGTTCTCGCTCGGGCGGCCCACCGATCCAAACGTCAGATCGAGGAGCTCGTTGCTGAATTAGCGCCCGAAGCCCGATGCCCCGTCGACGATTCGGAATCCGCGCCCGTCATTTTGCCCATTCCGCGATTTCGCCGCGCTCTCCGCCAAGTCGCCTGCTTCTCACTTCGCTCTGGTGCTATAGCGCTGACGGCGCGCATTAGGCTCTAGCGTGCGGAGCAAAACGAGGAATCTAGAATGAGAAGCAAGAAATCTGTGTTAGCTATCTGGCTCTTTTGTGCTGCCTGTGTCGTCAAAATAGCTTTCCCGATACCCACGAAAGCGGAGGATGATGTTGCAAGCTTATTTGGGCTAAAGAGGTTAAGCGTGGATCTTTTTGTTCACGGGCCCGCGACTGAGAATGGTGTCGATCGAAATCAACTTGCAGCTCTGGTTCGGAGGCTTCTGGAGGAGAAAGGCATCTCTGTCCGTGATGGAGCCGAAATCGAGATCCACGGTGAGGTTGTCGGCGCCTCAGTGGGACCTACAACTCAATCGCCTCACGCAGTCTTGCCGAAAGGACACGATGTAGCAGCGATGCATCTTTTTGGGATCGACAAAACGCCGCCGTTGCGCAACTAGGCGGCGCGGAGAGGGTTGACGACCAGCACACCGTGAATCCGCTGGCCGTCATTGAGATCCTCCGAGTAGAGGACCGGCGTCTCGCTCCGAACCGCGGGCGGTCACGATCAACGCATCCCAGAACGAAAGCTTCGCTTCCTTCGAGAGCAGCACCGATTCCCGGATCATCGGCACGTCGATAAGGGAAACGGGCCATGCGCTCAGATCGTCCACTAGACTCAGGGCTTCGTCCGCACTCCATGGCTCTCGCACCTTGCGTGTCATCGTGACGTAGAACTCCTGCAGGACTTGGGTACTCAGTCGAAGGCGATCTTGAAGCAGCAACTCGGCGATGGCCTTCTCGGCGAGCTCCTCCCGTGACTGGTTGGATCGGTCGAACGCATAGACGAGGATGTTCGTATCCACGAAGACGAGGTCATCGCTCATACAGCTCCTCGCGACCCCACGTCACATCGCCAACGTCAACCCGTTTGTCCTTTATGATGCGGAGAATGCGTTCACGCGCCGCCCGGCGTTGATCGTTTTGGTTCGCGAGGCTTGCCAGATAGTCCCGGACCAGCTGGTTGACGGTCGTGTTTCGTTCCAACGCGAGCTTCCTGGCCGCCCGGAGGATGTCCTCATCGATTGCCAACGTCAAATTCTTCATCGATTCTCCACGTATTAATTAAGTGTAACGCAGGTTACGTGTATCAGGTTGGCCAGAGCTCGCGCGCGCGAGGTTTCGCCGAAATTTGCACAGTTCATTGATGGCGACGTCGCGCCCGAGCGTGTCCTTTCGGCAACGATGGGTGACGACTGCGTTAGGCAAAACCGTTTGACCTTACGCGTTGACCCCTGATCCTTTGCGTCTCTCTCCCTTCGCGCCTTTGCGTTGACCCCTTCCGATTCGGAAACTCGCCTCAGCTCTTCTGCCTCCTCAGAAACGTCGGCATGTCCAAATCTTCGCCGGCGGGGCCCTCCATCGAGCCGAAGTCCATGTCCACGGTGAGGTTGTCGGCGCCCTTGCGATAGAAGCCTTCCGAGCCTACCGCCATTTCCGCCGGCTGTTTGTAGTTCGCGATGTCGACCGGCGTGTTCGGGGTGCGCCGCGCCGCCTCGCGCTGGAAGCCCGTGGCAATCACCGTCACCTTCATCTTCCCCGTCATCCGCGGATCGATGACCGCGCCGAAGATGATGTTCGCGTCGGGGTCCGCCTCCTCGTGGATGATGGACGAGGCCTCGCTCACCTCGGTGAGGCTGAGATCGTCCCCGCCGGTGATGTTGATGATGACCCCCTTCGCTCCTTTGACCGATGAGTCCTCGAGGAGCGGGCTGCTGATTGCCTTTTTAGCCGCCTCGTCGGCGCGGTTCTCGCCCTCGGCGATTCCCGTCCCCATGACCGCATCGCCCATCCCTCGCATCACCGTGCGCACGTCATTGAAATCCAAATTGATGAGCCCCGGCACGGTGATGAGATCCGAGATCCCCTGAACCGCCTGGCGCAGAACGTCGTCGGCGATGGAGAACGCTTCGGAGATGGGTGTGGTGCGCTCGACGGTCTGGAGAAGCCGATCGTTGGGAATGGAGATGAGCGTATCGACCTGCTCTCTGAGCTCACGGATTCCGTCCTCGGCCTGCATCTGCCGCCGGCGTCCCTCGAACGTGAAGGGCTTGGTCACCACCGCGACGGTCAGAACCCCGAGCTCGGAAGCGAGCGAGGCCACGATGGGCGCACCCCCCGTGCCCGTCCCGCCGCCGAGACCCGCGGTCACGAAGATCATGTCCGCCCCCTCGATCGCCTCGAGGATGCGTTCCGTGTCTTCGAGAGCCGCCTGGCGGCCGATCTCGGGATCCGCCCCGCAGCCGAGGCCCTTGGTGAGTTTTCCCCCGAGTTGGATCTTCGTCCTCGCCCGGTTCGACCGCAGCGCCTGAAGGTCGGTATTCGCCGCGAGAAAGTCCACCCCGGAGATGCTCGACGCGATCATCCGATTGATGGCATTGCCCCCGCCGCCGCCGACCCCGACGACCTTGATGCTCGCGCCGACGACCTGCTCCTCGATGGACAAACGACCCGGATCCCCCGCGGGGTGATCGTCTTCGAATCGTATCATTCGCCTATCCTCCCTGGTTCATGAAACTGTTCACACACGCAAGCATCTGCGAAACGTGCACGAGCTTGCGGACCCTCTCCCAGACCCTCCACCACGAATGCGCGCCACTTTCGGGGACGAGCTTGTTCGAACGAATCCGATGGGCGTAGAGCACGAGCCCCACCGCCGTCCCGTAGGACGGGTTCGCGATCACGTCGACGAGACCGCCGACTCCCGTGGGCGTACCGCAGCGAATCGGCATATCGAAGATCCGATCGGCCACTTCGAGAAGACCCTCGAGGGAAGCGCTTCCTCCGGTGAAGACGACCCCCGAGTTCAACACGCGCTCGTAGCCGGTGCGCCGGATCTCGTCGTAGATGAGATGGCAGATCTCCTCCGCCCTCGGCTGGAGGATGTCGGCGAGAAGCTGGCGTGACAGCACGCGCGCCTTCCTCCCGCCCACGCTCGGGACTTCGATCGTGTCCTCCTCCGAGACCATGGTCGAAAGCGCGGTGCCGTACTTTTTCTTGATCTTCTCCGCTTCCTGGATGGGCGTCCTCAGGCCCACCGCCACGTCGTTGGTGAAGTGGTCGCCGCCGATGGGAAGCACCGCGGTGTGCCAGATGGCGCCCTTGTCGAAGATGGCGAGATCTGTCGTCCCGCCGCCGATGTCGACGAAGGCGACACCGAGCTCTTTCTCGTCCGGCGTCAGCACGGCTTCGGCGGCGGCGAGCTGCTCGAGGACGGTCTCGGTCACTTCCATTCCCGCCCGGTTGATACAGGTGACGACGTTCGCCATCGCCGTCGTGCTCGCGGTGATGATGTGCACGTTCGCCTCGAGCCGATTGCCCGTCATCCCCGTCGGGTCGTGAATCCCGTCGTGGCCGTCCACGACGAACTCCTGAGGAATCACGTGCACGATCTCACGGTCGTTGGGAAGGGAGATGGCCTTCGCGGCATCGATGGCGCGAAAGACGTCCTCGCGCGTGATCTCACGGCTCTTGTTGGTGATGGCGACCACGGCTCGGCTGTTGAATCCCTTGATATGGCTGCCGGCGAGACCGACGTGCGCCGATTCGACCTCCACCCCCGCCATCAGCTCCGCTTCCTCCACGACGCGTTTGATGGACTCGACCGTCTGGCCGAGGTTGATCACCATGCCCTTGCGGAGCCCCTTCGACTCCGTGGAGCCGATGCCGATGACGTCGACGCGTCCCTCCTCGGTGATCTCGGCGACGATGGCCGTGACCTTCGTCGTGCCGATGTCGAGGCCGACGATGTATCTGTCTCTCTTGTTCAGAATGACGCACCTCCGGTGTCCTCGGGCTCGGCCAGCTTCAGGTAGGCGCGGTCCCGAAATCTCAGATCGACGACCTCCAGGGCCGGAAATCTTACAGTCAGTCCATTCAGTAGCGGAAAGGTCTCGGTCAGCCGATCGACCAGATCCTCCTCGGACGCCAGCACCGTAACCGGCGGTTCTCGGAGGCGAAGCGCGATCGATTCCTGACCTCCGGTAACGTCGATCTCCGATACCGCGGCGGCCAGATGCGGAGCTTCTCCGAGGGCCGCCGCGATGCGTCCCGCGAGCGCCGCCCGCTCGAGAGAGATTCCGTCGTCCTCAGCAAGTCCCTGAACCAAGAGCAGCGATTCGATCTCGTAGTCCGCGGAGAGCTCGTCGAGGATCGTCCCGTCGGCGGCAAGGAGATAGAGGGCGTCGAGAACGGCGATGGCGACCGGACGGCGCTCTTCGATGGCAAGCGTCAGCGTCGCCGGGAGCACCCGCTCGATCGCGACCTCGCGTACCCAGGCAGAACGAAGGAGCTTCTGCCGGACCTCTTCGAGATCGAGCGTCAGGATGTTGGAGCGGCTCGTGAGCTCCAGAAGCTCGAGGATCTCCCCGTCGGAGAGCCTTTCGTTCCCCTCGACGCGGATGCGATGCACCGAAAGCTCGGGAGCGCGGCTCATCGCCGCCGCCGCCCACACGAAAGCGCCCACCAGGCTCACGATCCCAAGCAGGAGCGCTACCCGACGCGTGCCGGCGCGTCCCAACCTCCGTGCCGGTCTCGTCCTCCGCCTCTGCCCGCGAAGGAAGTGCTCGTCGGGGGCGCCCGCTCTCAGCTCCATGTCATCACCTCCGCTTCGAGCGCGATCCGGCTATCACGAAAGACCTTCTCTCGAACGGCGTCGATGAGGCCCAAGACGTCGGCGGCCGAGGCCTTCCCGTCGTGGACGATGAAGTTCGCGTGCACGTCGGAGATGCGGGCTCCGCCGACCCGGAACCCCTTGAGCCCCACCGAATCGATCAACCGTCCGGCGGAATCGCCCTCGGGGTTTTTGAAGATGCAACCCGCGCTCTTGACCCCCACCGGCTGCGTCTCCTTCCGAAAGCGCATGTGTCGATCGAGGTCGAACTTGATGGCGGCCGGCTCGTCCTTCGTGAGGGCCAGAAGAGCCGAGGCCACGATGAGGTCCGAACCGAAGGAGGAGGCCCGGTACCGAAAGTCGATCTGATCGCGCGCCAGCACGATGGGCCCCCGGTGAGGGGACACGGCCGAGACCCGCTCGACGTGGCGTCCGATGGAGAAATCGTAGGCGCCCGCGTTCATGGTGAGCACACCGCCGAGAGAGCCGGGGATTCCCACCCCCGCCTCGATCCCGCGAAGCCCCGATGCGGCCGTCTTGCGAACCAGCGTCGGAAAATGGACTCCCGCGCCCGCCTCGACCCGGCCCGCTTCCAGAAACCGGACGAAGTCGAGAGCTCCGGTATGGAGAACCACCCCGCGAACGCCGCCGTCGTCGACGAGAAGATTGCTCCCGGCTCCGAGAACGCGAAAAGGCATGCCCTCGGCGGCGGCGATCTCGAGAACGGTGGCGATCTCCTCGACGAAGCGGGGCTCGACGAAGAGCTCCGCGGGCCCGCCGAGACCGATGGTCGTATGGCGCGAGAGCGGCTCTTCCGCCTTGTGGGGAATACCGGCCGTCGCGAGACGCCGGGCGGTGCGCCGAGCGCTTTCACCTTGCTCGCGCATGAACGACCTCCGCCAACCGATCGGAAAGGAGCGTCACGCTGCCCGCCCCCAGAGTCATCACCAAGTCGCCCTCTCGCAGCTCCTCCTCGAGGGTTTTCGGCACGTCGTCGATATCGGCGACGAACCGGACGTTCCGGTGGCCGTGAGACTCGATGCCCCGCGCCAATCGCTCCCCGCTGACCGATTCGATCGGCTCCTCACCGGCCGCGTAGATCTCGGTGACGAACAGCAGGTCCGCCTGGTGAAACGCCCGACAGAATTCCTCGAAAAGGTCCCGGACGCGCGAATAGCGATGCGGCTGAAAGACGACGACCGTCCGCCGGCCGAAGCTTTCCTTGGCGGTCTGAAGGACCGCGCGAATCTCGGTCGGGTGGTGGCCGTAATCGTCCACCACGAGGATTCCTCCGGCATCGGCCTTGACCTGGAAACGCCGATCAACTCCCGAGAACGATTCGAGCCCCGATCGAATCTGGTCCAGCTCGAGGCCGAGCACCCGCCCGATCCCGACCGCGGCGAGAGAATTGACGACACTCACCCGGCCGGGGACGCGCAGCAGCACCTCGCCCGCTGGGGATCCCTGGAGCTTCAGTCGGTAGCTCGAGCTCTCTCCTTCGAGCCTCAAGTCTTCCGCGGAAACGTCCGCCTGAGCCGAGAAGCCGTAGGTCACGTAGCGCCGCCGGATCCGGGGAAGGATGTCCTGGACTCGCTCATCGTCGAGACAGACGACCGAGGCGCCATAGAAGGGCACCTTGTTCACGAAATCGAGAAACGCGTCTTCCAGGTCCGCCGCATCGCGATAGGCCTCCATGTGCTCCCGGTCGATGCCGGTCACCACGGCGGCGACGGGAGACAGCCGGAGAAAGCTCCGGTCGGACTCGTCGGCTTCTACCACCATGAGATCGGAACCGCCGAGCCTCGCGTTCGTGCCGAAGGCGGTGATGCGGCCGCCGATGACCATGGTGGGATCGAGTCCGGCACGGTCGAGCACGACCGCGATCATCGAGGTCGTCGTCGTCTTGCCGTGAGAACCGGCGACCGCGATCCCGTACTTCAGCCTCATGAGCTCGGCCAGCATCTCGGCGCGGGGGATGATCGGAATCGCGAGCCGCCGGGCCTCCTCGACCTCGGGGTTTTCGGGACGGACCGCCGAAGAAACGACGACGACGTCGGCGCCATCCACCCTTCCCGGACCGTGGCCCTCGTACACCTTGGCCCCGAGCGAGCGAAGCCGCTCGGTCGATGCCGAGGACTTTAGATCCGAGCCGCTCACCGCGTAGCCCAGGTTCACCAGAACTTCGGCGATGCCGCTCATCCCGATTCCACCGATGCCGACGAAATGGACCTTCGTCTGCTTGGAGAAGAGCGCTGCCGTCACGCCGGCACCTCGTTGCGCGCGAGGCGGATGAGCCGCTCGGTCACGTTGCGGGCCGCGTCCGGCCGAGCGAGCGAGCGGGCTCGAGCGGCCATGCTCTCTCGCTCTTCGGGCGACGAGAGAAGGCTCGCGAGCTCGCTCGCGAGCCGGTTCGCCGTCAGCTCCGCTTGACGGACGGTGCGCGCCGCGCCCGCCTTCGTCATCATCTCGGCGTTGTCCTGCTGGTGGCCGCCGGCGAGAGGCAGCGGCACGAGGAGCGATCCTCTTCCCGCGGCCGCGAGCTCGGCACAGGTCGTCGCCCCGGCGCGCGCCACGACGAGGTCCGCCTCCGCGTAAGCTCGTGCCATGTCGTCGATGTACGGGAACACCGTCGCGGGCACGCTCGAGCCCGCATAGGCCTCCCTCACCGCATCGAGATCCCCACTTCCGGTCTGATGGGTGACGGCGATGCCCGCGGCGAGCCGGGCAACGGCTTCGGTCATCGTGCGGTTCAAGAACACCGACCCCTGGCTTCCGCCGAACACGAGAACCTTCATGGTCGACGATGTCTGAGGGGAAAGAGGCGGAACTCCCACGATCGACTCGCGCACCGGATTTCCCGTCACCACGCCCTTTTTTCCGAAAAAGCGGGTCGTATCGGCAAAGGCGCAGGCCGCCTCGTCGACGAACGGAGCGAGCCATCGATTCGCGAGCCCGGGCACGGCATTGGGCTCGAGGACGAGCGTCGGGATGCCGCGAAGAGCGGCGGTGAGGAGCACCGTCCCCGAGACGTAGGCTCCGAGCCCCATGACGACCCTCGGCTCGATGCGGCCGAGGAGCCGCCGGGCGTCGAGCCAGCCGGTCGCGAGCCCGAAGAGACCCGATAATTTCCTCCCCATCGAGCCGCCACGAAGGGGAGCGGCGCGAATGAGCTCCAGGGGGAAGCCGGCGGCTGGGACGATACGGGACTCGAGTCCACGCTCCGTTCCCACGAAGACCACGCGGCTTTCCGGCACGGTGTCGCGAAACCGCTCGGCCACGGCCACGGCGGGATAGAGGTGGCCGCCGGTACCTCCCGCGGCAACGAGCAACGTGATCGGCCCCAAGCCTCACCTCGCATGTTGAGACACCGATAATACGAGACCGACCGCCCCCATGCTCACCACGAGCGACGTCCCTCCCGACGAGACGAAGGGGAGTGGGATTCCCGTGGTGGGAAGAAGCCCGGTGGCGACTCCGATGTTGAGGAGCGCCTGGCCGGCCAGAAGCAGGGTGAGCCCCGAGGCGAGGAGCGAGCCGAACCCGTCCGGAGCGCGGTGGGCGATGGCGAGGCCCCGCCACAGAATGATCCCGAAAGCCGCGAGCACGACAAGGCATCCCAAGAGTCCGAGCTCTTCGCCAATGACAGCGAAAACGAAGTCGGTATGGGGCTCCGGCAGATAGAAGAGCTTCTGCTGACTACGCATGAAGCCAGCACCCAGGATGCCTCCCGAGCCGAACGCGATCAGAGACTGGATGATCTGGAACCCCTTTCCCAGGGGATCGCGGAACGGATCGAGAAAGATGAGAAGGCGCTCCCGGCGGTATTCCTCGCTGACGGCGAGCCACAACACGATAGGGGCCGCAACGAGAAACAGCGTCGCGAGCTGGCGCAGCGGCACTCCGGAAACGAATAGCAGACAGGCGCCGACGAGAACGAGACAGAAGGCCGTTCCGTAATCGGGCTCGATGACCACGAGGAAGGCGAGAAGGCCCATCGTCAGAAGCGAGGGGAACCATCCGGCGAAGAAGTCCTCGAGCCGCTCTCGCCTCCTTTCGAGCTGAAAGGCGAGCGTGACGACGAGAGCGACCTTGGCGAGCTCCGAGGGTTGAAAGGAGAGAAGCCCCACGCGGATCCAGCGATGGGCGTTTTTCACCGGCGGGCCCACGAGCACGGCGACGAGAAACGCCACGGTGACCGCGAGCAGCCCGTAAACGAACGCGGGATGACGGAGCCTGCGGTAGTCGAAACGCGTGAGAGCGAGCAGGAGCAGCAGACCGACCGAGGCCGACATCGCCTGTTTCACCAGAAAGAAATACGAGCTCCGGTGGGCGTCGTGGGCCACCACCGCCGACGCGCTGTACATCATGACCAGACCGAAGGAGACGAGAAAGATGGTCGTGTTGAACAGCGTGGCGTCGGGCGAGAGCTTAACGGCCATGGCTCACTCTCCGGCCGCCAGACGCTCGACGATGGCGCGGAACCTCTCGCCGCGCTCGCGGTAATCCCGGAACATGTCGAAGCTCGAGCCGGCGGGAGAAAGGAGAACGACGTCGCCCGGCCGCGCCCGGCGATGAGCCCTCTTGACCGCCGATTCGAGGCTCCGGCAGATCTCGACCGGCACCAAATCGGAGAAGGCGCCCGCGATCCGATCGCGGCTCTCACCGATGGCCAGCACCCGCTTGACCTTCCGTGCCACGTGATCTCGGAGCTCGCCGAGATCTCCTCCCTTGAGCCGGCCGCCGAGCAGGAGCAGGATCGGCGCGTCGAAGCTCTCGAGGGCGGCGCGAACCGCCTGGACGTTCGTCGCCTTGGAGTCATTGAAGTAGCGGACCCCGTCGATGTCGGCCACTTTCTCGAGCGCATGGGGAAGACCGTGGAAGTGCTCGAGCGCGTATCCGACGTCGGCTCCCGACGCCCCGACGAGCGCCGCTGCGGCCGATGCCGCGAGAGCGTTCAAGCGATTGTGTCTTCCCGGAACCTGCAGCTCGGCGAGCGAGGCGAGGGGGGTCTTCGTGCGATCCTCGTGCATCACGATCCACGGACCGTTGGCGTGGACGTGAGGGGTGAGCTCCTCGAGGCACTCGAGGTCGAAATAGAGCTTTCTCGGTCTTGCGCGTCTAGCCATTTCCACCGTCCAGCGGTTGCCTCCGAAGACAACCGCATGGTCTTCCTCCGTCTGGTTTTCGAAAATGCGTTCCTTGGCGCGCAAGTAGTCTCGAAACGTCGGATGCCAGTCGAGGTGATCCGGACTCACGTCGAGCAGGACGGCGACGTGGGGGCGAAACCGGTCGATGGTCTCGAGCTGAAAGCTCGAGACCTCCAGAACGAACGTCGTCTCCTTCGATGCGCCCTCGAGCTCTTGGACGAGGGGCGAGCCGATGTTTCCCGCGAGGCGGACTTCCCTCCCCGTGGCCTGGAGCATCGATTGGAGCAAGGTCGCGGTCGTGGACTTCCCCTTCGTGCCCGTCACCGCCAGGACCATTCCCTCGACCTCCCGGAAGCCGACCTCGAGCTCGCCCCAGATGGGGATCTCGCGGGCACGGGCGCGTTCGACCAGGGGCAGGGTCGTAGGCACGCCGGGGCTGAGGACGACCAGGTCCGCCTCGTCGACGAGCTCCGGCGGATGCGAGCCGGTGACAAGGGAAACCCCCATCGGCTCGAGCGACGCGACTTCGGCGGGTAGCTCCTCCCGGGGTCTCTGATCGGCGGCCACCACACGCGCCGCAGCGGGCGCGAGAAGCCGGCACACGGCGAGACCGCTTCGCCCGAGTCCCACGACCAGGACTCGCCGGGCCCGGTAATCCTCTTTCATCGACTTCCACTATTCGCGCCCTTCACCTCAGCTTCAACGTCGTCAAGCTCGCGAGAGCGAACATGAGCCCGAGGATCCAGAACCGAATGATGACCTTGGGCTCGCTCCAGCCGGCGAGCTCGAAATGATGATGGAGAGGGGCCATTCGAAACACGCGTTTTCCCGTGAGCTTGAACGACCCGACCTGGAGGATGACCGAGGCGGCCTCGATGACGAAGACGCCGCCCACGAGCACGAGGAGGAGCTCCTGCTTGATGAGCAGGGCGACGGTGCCGATGGCACTTCCCAGCGCGAGCGAGCCGACGTCTCCCATGAAGATCTGCGCCGGGTAAGAGTTGAACCAGAGAAAACCGAGGCTCGCACCGACCATGGCACCGCAGAAAATCGTGAGCTCCCAGATCCGAGGGATGTGAATCAGGTCGAGATAGGACGAGAACTGCGCATGCCCGGTCACATAAGTGA
The DNA here is from genome assembly GCA_035457705.1 of Vicinamibacteria bacterium. Classification (GTDB taxonomy): domain Bacteria; phylum Acidobacteriota; class Vicinamibacteria; order Marinacidobacterales; family SMYC01; genus DASPGQ01. The sequence goes on along the minus strand of DATIBD010000087.1, from coordinate 106,815 downwards.
GCACGGTGTAGGCGCCCGCGGCAATGAGCACCGTTCCGATTGCGAGACCGTCGAGGCCGTCGGTCAGGTTGACGGCGTTCGATGCGCCGACGATGACCACGATGGCGAAGGGAACGAAGTACCAGTCGAGGTTGGGCCGAAGCTGCTTGAAGAACGGAAACAGGAGCTCGGTGCTGTAATCGCCGTGGCGCGACATGTCGTGAAGCAGCAGGGCGACGACGAGCGCCGAGCCTGTTTGCAGCACGAGCTTGGCCCGGGGGGAGAGTCCGGTCGAGTGGCGGCGGACTATCTTCAGATAGTCGTCGAAGAATCCGATCAAACCGAAGGCGACCGTCGTCCCCAGCGCCATCCATACGAAGACGTTGGTCAAGTTCGCCCAGAGGAGCGTCGGCGCGATCATTGCCGCAAGAATGAGCAGGCCGCCCATCGTAGGAGTTCCCGCCTTGGAACGGTGGGTCTCGGGACCTTCCTGCCGGACATGCTGGCCGATCTGAAACCGCCGGAGCCTTCGGATGAGCCACGGGCCCATCACGAACGAGATGGCGAGGGCCGTCAGAGTGGCCGAGGCGGTGCGAAACGTGACGTAGCGAAAAACGTTGAAGAAGCTGAAGTCTTCGTGGAGCGGGTAGAGAAGATGATAGATCACGCGCTCTCCCCTTCGCTTCCGCCCTTTCGCGCGATCTCGATCGCCCTCTCGAGCCCGACGCCGCGCGAGCCCTTGAACAAAACGACGTCACCTTCGCGGAGCAGCCCCCTGACGAGCGCTCCGGCTTCTTCCGCGCTGCGAACGACGTCCAGGCGCGCGGTCTCGATTCCCGCGTCCTTCGCCCCTTCGAGGACGTAGTCCGCGAGCCCGCCCACGGCGATGAGGACGTCGACGCCCCGGCTCGCCGCATCTCTACCCGCCTGCCGGTGGAGCTCCTCGGCCGCTTCGCCGAGCTCGAGCATGTCGCCTATGACCGCGACGTGTCGCCGGCCCGGCTCGGTGGAAAGGAGGTCGAGGGCGGCGCGGAGCGCGCGGGGGTTCGAGTTGTAGGTCTCGTCGATGACGACGACGCCTCCCGGCAGCTCGAGCCGCTCACCGCGATGATGAGCGGGCAAGAGCTCCGTGAGCCCGCGCGCGGCAATAGAGATGGGCACGTCGAGGGCACTCGCCGCGGCGAGACCAGCGAGAAGGTTGTACACGTTGTGACGTCCGGGAAGAGGGGAGGAGACGTCGACCCGGTCCCGCCCCCGCTCGACGGTGAAGCGAACCCCAGCGCTCGACGCCGAGGCGACATGGCCGCGGACGTCGGCGTCGTCGCTCAGGCCGAAGCGAATCTTCCTTCCCGAGAATTTCTTCGCCTGCTCCAAGACCAGGGGGTCGTCGGCATTCACGACGGCAACGCCCTCCGCCTTTAGACCGACGAAGATCTCGCCCTTCGCCTCGCCGATGGCGTCCACGGTTCCGAAGAACTCCAGGTGGGCCTCGCCGACGTTCGTCAGAACCGAGACGTCGGGCTTCGCGATCTCGCACAGCCGCGCGATCTCTCCGGGCGCGGACATCCCCATCTCGAGCACGGCAACCGACTCGTCGCCGAGCCTCAGGAGCGATAGCGGCAGACCGTAGTGGTTGTTGAGGTTCCCCTCGGATTTCAGCACGCGGTGCCTGGTGGCGATGGCGGCGGCCGCGGCATCCTTGGTCGTGGTCTTGCCCGTGCTCCCGGTGATCGCAACGACCTGCACTCCGGCACGATCCCGGATCGCGGCGGCCAGATCTTGAAGGGCGCGCGTGGTGTCGGCGACACGAACGAGAAAGACTTCCGTGCCAACGGCAACGTCCGACGAGGCGACGATGCCGCAGGCCCCGCGGGCGATGGCCTGAGACACGAAGTGGTGGCCGTCGTGCCTCGGGCCGACGATGGCGAAAAAGAGCTGGCCTGGCTCGACGCGTCGGCTGTCGATGGAAAACCCCTCGACCTGGGCGTGGGGATGCCCGCTCGCGACCGAGCCGGCTACGAGCCTCGCCACTTCTCCCGCGGACAACCTCAAGGAGACGCCCCTCCGATCTCGCGTACCACCTCGCGATCGTCGAACGGCAGAACGCGATCTCCCACGATCTGATAGGGCTCGTGGCCCTTGCCCGCGATGACCACGAGATCGCCGGGCCGTGCTTCGCTCAGAGCCAGCTCGATCGCCTTTCTCCGGTCTACCTCGACGCGAACCGAGGCATCCTTCACGCCGAGCTGAATCTCGCGCACGATGGCTTCGGGATCCTCCCCCCGGGGGTTGTCGGAGGTGAGAACGACTCGGTCGGCGAGTCGCGATGCCACGTCACCCATCAGCGGTCTCTTCGTCCGATCTCGCTCCCCTCCACAGCCGAAAACGACCACGAGCTGGTTTCTCGTGAGAGGCCTCGCCGCTTCGAGCAGCTTTCGCAGGGCGTCGTCGGTATGTGCGTAGTCGACGATAACGTCGAACGGCCTGTCGACGAGAACCCGCTCGAAACGACCCGGCGCCCCGGACACCGTCTCAAGGGCCTCGACGATCGCCTGTTCATCGAAACCGAGCGCCCGAACGGCGGCAAGAGCCGCGACGAGATTGAGCGCGTTGTAACGACCGAGAAGGGGGCTTCGAACGTCGAACGTCCTCTCGCCTTCACGGCACTGGAACCGGATGCCCTCGAGCGAGGCCTCGACGTGCGACACCGAGAGATCGGCGGTTGCCGCGAGGCCAAACGTGACGGCGCTCGTCCCGAGCTCCGCCGCGAGTCTCTCTCCGTAGGCGTCGTCGATCGAGACGACCGCCGTGGCGCCCGCTCGAGCGTAGCGCGTGAACAGGAGTCGTTTCGCGCGAAAGTAATCCTCCATGTCGTGGTGAAAGTCCAGGTGGTCGCGAGAGAGGTTGGTGAACACCGTGACGCGAAACTCCGTGCCCTCGAGCCGGTGAAGCGCCAGTCCATGAGAAGAGACTTCCAGCACGCCGTGGGCGGAGCCGGCTGCCAGGGCCTCGGCGAGGAGCTTCTGAATCGCCGGCGCCTCGGGCGTCGTGTATCGGGAGGGCTCGCTGCGCTCCCCGATCTTCCTCATCACCGTACCCAGCATCGCCGACGGTGGGGCAAGCCGGGCGAGGAGGCCATCCACGAGGAATGCCGTCGTGGTTTTTCCGTTGGTCCCGGTAATACCCACGAGGCTCATCTTCTGTGACGGATTCCCCTGGACCGCCGCGGCGAGCACCCCCACGACTTTCCGGGCGTCCGGCGTCTGGACCCAGGTCGCCTCGGAGGCGGATGCCGGCATTTCGCTCACGACGGCGACCGCTCCCCGCGACACGGCATCGTCGACGAACCGGTTTCCGTCCGCTTTCTCACCGCGGATCGCGACGAACAGCCCGCCGGGCTCGACTTCGCGGGAGTCCACGCTCACGCCTTTTATGAGTCGATCGCGCGGGCCGGTAACGCTTTGCAACGGAATGAGTCGGAGGAGCCCCGTCAGGTTCGCGCCGGACGAAGCGTTGCCGGTGGCATCCGTCGCGCTTCCCGCTCTGGCAATCGTCAAGGCCATCACTCCGGGCTCGGACCGAACATCTCTCGGTGCACGCTCGCCACGCGTGGATCGCGAGCGGGCGGCACGCCGAAAAGCTCGCGCCCCTCGATGGGGCGAGCGCCCAGGACCAGTCGGGCCGCCTCTCCCGCTACGGCGATCGCACCCGCGAGCGGGTGCTGCTCGACCACGAATCCCGAACCCTCGATGACGGGCACGAGGCCGGAGGTGACGAAGCGAGCGAGCGCGTCGCGCGCCGGCAACCCCACGACGTCGGGAACCTCATCGACCCGCCCTGAGACGCCGATCACCTTCGTTTCTCCGTCGAGGATAGGCCGCCTTTGTGGCCAAACTGTGGCGAGTCGCACCAGCGCCTCGTTCTCCCGGGGGACACCCAGGTAACGGAGCGAGCGCTCGATGATTCGGCCGAACACGGCCGCCGCTCGCGAGCCGGAGTGATCTCCGTTGGGCGAGTCGAGGATGACCAGCGCGGTGATCTCGGGATCCTCCGCCGGCGCGAAGCCGACGAAAGAAGCGATGTAATCCGTTCTCGAGTAGCCGCCGCGAATCGCCTTCTGCGCCGTTCCCGTCTTGCCCGCCACGCGGATGCCGGTTACCGCGGCTCTTCGTCCCGTTCCGCGCTCGACCACGCCCTCGAGAAACGAGGTCAGATGCCGAGCCGTCTCTTCGCTGATGACGCGCCGGACCGGCTCGGGGGCGAGGTTCTCCTGAAACGTGCCGTCGGAGCGGTCTCGGCCGAGCAGGAGCGTCGGACGCATCAAGACGCCGCGATTCGCCACGACGTTCACCGCCGCAACCATCTGGAGCGGGGTCACCGAGATCTCCTGGCCGAAGGCGATGGAGGCGAGCGACGCCGCTCCCCAACGCGACGCCGGCCGGAGGATGCCGCGGCTTTCCGCGGGAAGCTCCACCCCCGTGGGCTCGCCGAATCCGAACGCGCGGATGTAGGACTCGAATCGCTCCTTGCCCAGCCGCTGGCCGATCCGAATCATCCCGATGTTGCTCGATTTCTCGATTACTTCGCGAAAGGTGAGGACGTCGAACGGGCGGTGGTCTCCGATAATGCGATTCGCGATTTGGATCGAGCCGGAACCGCAATCGATGCGCTCGTCCTCGGTCACCACCCCTTCCTCGAGCGCGGCCGCCGCGCCGATGATCTTGAACGTCGAGCCGGGCTCGTAGACGTCGGTCACCGCCCGGTTTCGCCAATGGCTCTCGGGAAAATCGGTGTAGCGGTTCGGGTTGAAGCTCGGCCAGGCCGCCATCGCCAGCAATTCCCCCGTTCTCGGCCTCATCAGGATGGCGATGCCGCTCGCCGAGCGGCTTTCCTCGACGGCGGCGGTGATCTCGGTCTCGGCGATGTACTGCAGGTTCTCGTCGAGCGTGAGATAGACGGAGCGGCCCGGTTCGGCACCCTCCTCGACCCGGCTCGCCGCCCGGCGTCGGAGCGCGTCGATCCAGATGATGCGCCGGCCCGGCTCGCCCTGGATCTCGTCGTCGAAAGCGTATTCGACCCCCGCCATTCCCTCGTTGTCGATTCCCACGTAGCCCAGGACCTGAGATGCGAGACGCCTCTTGGGATAGAACCTCTGGCTCTCCGGGACGAACCCCGTTCCCACGAGGTTCAGCTCGCGGACACATTGCGCCTTGTCCGCCGTCGCCTTCCGCTCGATCCAGACGAAGCTCTTGCCGCCCTCGAGCCGGGAGGCGACCCGTCGGGGCGGCGCGTCGAGACATTCGCCGAGCGCTCGGGATGCCTGAGAGACCTGCTCGGGGGAGAACGCACGGGGGACAGCGTAGATCGATTCGACCTCGACGCTCGTCGCGAGCGCGTGACCGTTTCGATCGAGGATGCTTCCCCTTCTCGGATCCAGCTTCAGCGTCTGCAGGTGCTGCATCGCGCCCTTCTCACGCAGAGAATCGCGCGCCACGATCGTGAGGTAGGCGAGTCTCGCGGAAGTGGCGAAAAATCCCAGCGAGGTGCACAGCCCGAGGAGCACGAGCCGGACCTGCATGCGGCTGAGCGATTTGCCGTCGGTCACCGCGGGGACTCCATGGGCTCTACAACCAGGACGTGGTCGCCGTCCGGGTAAATCATGCCGAGCTCTTCGCGAGCGATGCGATCGATTCGCTCGGGATCCTCCTCGGTGGCGAGCTGCAGCTCGAGATGGCGCTGTTGCTCGAAGAGCTCCTCACGCACCTGGCGGAGCTCCTCCATTTGATACCCGAGTCGAATCATCTCGAAATGCGGCCAGGCGTAGACGATGACGGCCACGGTTAGCACGAGAGCGGTCATGACCACCATGAACAGGTCGCGGTGGCGCTTGCGGTCGAGCTCGCGCACGAGCCGCTCGTTCCGGACCTCCCGGGTCATCGAGAACGTTTCACGTTTCATCGACGCGCTCCAGAACCCTGAGCTTGGCGCTCCTCGCTCTCGGATTCTCATAGACTTCCTCAGCACCGGCGATGACGGGCTTCTTGGTGAGAACGCGATAGGCGCTTCCCGCAGATCTCGCCCGATCTCGAAACGCAAGTTTCACCGCGCGATCTTCGAGCGAGTGGTAGGACACCACGATCAACCGCCCTCCTGCCCCAAGCCGTTCGGGCCCCTCGCGCAGCAGCGAATCGAGTGCGCGCAGCTCGTCGTTCACCGCGATGCGCAGCGCTTGAAAGGTGCGCGTGGCCGGATCGATGCCGCGCCGCCTCGGCCCGCTCACCGCCACCACCGCCCCTCTGAGCTCTCGCGTCGTGGTGATCGGCCGCGAGGCGACGATCCGCTTCGCGATCGCCCGCGCGCGGCGCTCCTCGCCGTAGTGGTAGAGGATGTCGGCGAGCTCGGACTGCGAAGACCGGTTGACGAGATCCGCGGCGCTCGTCCCCTGCGAGCGATCGAAACGCATGTCGAGGGCACCGTCGCGGGAGAACGAGAATCCACGGTTCGGATCGTCGAGCTGAAGGCTCGATAGCCCCAGGTCGGCCACGATGCCGTCGACCGAGTCCACACCGAGGCGGTCGAGATGCGGGCCTAGATCCGCGAACGAGCCCCACACGAGCTCGAGCCTCCCCGAAGGCTCGGCCATGGTTTCGCCTTGTCGAAGCGCGTCCCGATCGCGATCGAGCGCGATGACTCTCCCTCCGGGGGAAGAGCGATGGAGGATTGCTTGGGAATAGCCGCCGCCGCCGAACGTCGCATCCACGTACACCCCGCCGTCTCTCGGCGCGAGGAAGTCGATGGCCTCGGCGAGAAGAACGGGCACGTGGCCCGCCGAGATCTGCTCCGGATCCTTCATGAGTGGCACCGACGTGATCAAATGTCGTACTCGGTGAGTGCGCGGTGATCGTCGACGGTAAAGGGCTCGCGCTGGAGCTGCTCCGCCAGATAGTCGTGATTCCACACTTCGAGATGGTCGTGCATGCCGAGGACGTCCACCGTCCCATTCATCTGAGCGGGCTCTCGCAGCTGCTGGGGGATCAGCAGACGACCCTGGCGATCGAGTGAAGAGGCCTGGCCGTAGAAATGCACTCGCTTGAGCAGCTTCACCTTGGTCGGATGGAAGTCCGGCATGCTCTTCAACCGCCTCTCGAACTCCGTCCAAACATCCATGGGATAAATACGAACGTTGTCTCCCGAAAGAGACGTCACGAAAACGTCCAGGCCGTAATTGGTCTCGATGACCTGCAAAAAGCCAACGGGAACCTTCAGCCTTCCCTTTTCATCGACCCGCGCGGGATGATTACCGCGGAGCAATGAGACCTCCCCTCACTCCCGGCACTTTCTTGCTCCGAGAGAAGTTGTCAGGTAGAGCCTAGACCACTTTACTCCACTTTGATCCACCGGCATCCTAAGATAGCCACAACCTCCCTGTCAAGGTGCATTTAACGGACGTGAAGCTCCTCCGCACCGCAATATCTGGTGTAGTGGAAAGCCTACGAACCGATCTTGGCGATCTCACGTCCGTAGTAAGATGCCCGATGCTTTCATGAAGGCTGGCATCATCGGGCTCGAGGGCGTGGGGAAGCGCACGCTGTTCCGCCTCTTGACCCGAGCCGCCGGCACGGGCTCGGGTCGTGCGGAACAATACGGGGTTCTCAAGGTGCCCGACGACAAGCTTCCGGTGCTCACTCGGATCCACGACTCGCGAAAGACGAGCTACGCGACCATCGAGCTCGTTCTCATCCCGAGCCTCGCGAAAGATCGTCGGGACAAGATCGATCTGGGGAGCCTCAGGGGGGTCGACGTTCTCGTTAACGTCGTTCGCGCCTTCGAGGATCCGTCGGTACCCCATCCCGAGGGCTCGGTGGACCCCGTTCGCGATCTGGAGGTCCTGGAGCTCGAGCTGACGCTCTCGGACCTCGGCGTGGTCGAGAGACGGCTCGAGCGGATCGAGGCCGACGTGAAGAAGGGCCGGAAAGGTGACGCCAGTGAGATTCCCCTTCTCCAGAGAGCCCGAGACGCGCTCGCCGAGGGCCGATCGCTGCGAGCCTCGCTTGCGCACGAGGAGCTCGACGCACTCAGGGGCTACGCCCTTCTCACGGCAAAGCCCATGCTCGTCGTCGTGAACGTGGGCGAGAACGAAGCCGCGACGAGCGACCTCCCCGACAGGATGGGGCTTTCGCGATTCCAGGCGGAAGGAAGTTTTGCTTTTGTCGTCGTTTCCGCCAAAATCGAGGCCGAGCTGGCCGAGCTTTCCGCCGATGAAGCCACGGCCTTTCGCAACGATATGGGCTTGAATGAAAGCGTGGTGGAGCGAATCGTCCGCTCGACCTTCGAGCTCATGAAGCTCGTTACGTTCTATACCGCGGGGGATCCGGAGTCGCGCGCCTGGGTCGTTCCCCGCGACACGAAAGCGGGGAAAGCCGCGGGTGCGATCCACAGCGACATGGAGCGCGGTTTCATTCGCGCCGAGGTCGTTCCTTATGACATCCTCGTCCGCGAGGGCTCCTGGAGCGCCTGCCGCGACAAGGGGCTTCTCCGGCTGGAAGGCAAGGAGTATCCCATCGCCGAGGCCGACGTGGTCCTGTTTCGTTTCAACGTTTGACCATGAAGCTCATCGTGCAGATTCCGTGTCTCAACGAAGCGGAGACGCTGCCGGCGACGCTTGCGGAGATTCCGCGCCACATCGAGGGCATCGACGCCGTCGAGATCCTGGTGATCGACGACGGATCGGTCGACGGAACGGCCGAGGTCGCCCACCGCTACGGCGTCGACCACGTGGTGCGCTCGTCGAAGAGCCGGGGCCTCGCCGCTAGCTTCAAGACCGGGATCGACACCGCGCTCGCACTCGGAGCCGATGTCATCGTCAATACCGATGCCGACAACCAGTATCCCGGCGCGGACATCCCCCGACTCGTCGCCCCCATCTTGAGGCGTGAAGCAGACATCGTGATCGGGGACCGGCAGGTGAGCGACGTCGCGCATTTTTCGACTTCCAAGAAGAGGCTCCAGAGCCTCGGAAGCTGGGTCGTTCGGCAGGTGTCGGGAACCAAGGTTCCCGACACCACGAGTGGCTTTCGAGCCTTCAGCCGCAACGCGGCCCAGCGCCTCAACCTCGTCTCCGACTACACGTACACGCTCGAGACCATTATCCAGGCGGGAAAGAAGAGGCTCTCCATTGCCCAAGTTTCCATCGAGCCAAGAACCACGCGACCGAGCCGCCTGATTCGAAACAACTGGGATTACGTGAAGCGCTCGGCGGCAACCATCGTGCGCATCTACGCGATGTACGAGCCGCTGAAGATCTTCAGTTACATCGGCGCGGTTTTTCTTTCGGTGGGCGCCGTTCCCGCCTTGCGCTATCTCTACTTCTGGTGGATCGGGGAAGGCCAGGGGCACGTACAGTCGGTGATCGCCGCCGGCTGGTTCCTGACGATTGGTTTCATGATTCTGCTGATCGGCCTGGTGGCGGACATCATGGCCTCGGTGAGAAGACTTCTCGAGGAAGTGTTGTATCGCCAGCGGCTGCTGGAAGACCGACTGGACGAATTGGAAGCCGGCGGCCCCGACGAAGTCGAGGACCGGCCCGACGAAATGGAGTCGGCCGGCTCGCGGGCGCGGGAGGGCTCGAAGAGGTGAGCGTGGTGATGGAAGACGCCCCCTCGTCGCGCCGCCAGAAGGCCGCGCGAGGCACGGCCAGTATCACCCGACGAACCAGCGTTCTCGTGCCCGCATTCGGGGAGGAGGTCGCGATCGGCGAGCTCCTGAGCGAGATCGGAGCGCTCGGACCCTGGAAAGAGATCCTCGTCGTGGACGACGGCTCCAAGGACGAGACCGGAAAACGGGCAGCAGCCGCGGGGGCGACGGTGATTCGCCATCCCTACAACAAGGGCAACGGCGCCGCGGTGAAGACCGCGGTGCGAGCCGCGACCGGGGAGTTCATTCTGCTCATCGACGCCGACGGCCAGCACCCGCCGGGATCGATTCCGGCGCTCCTCGCGAAGCTCGACGAGCACGATCTCGTGGTGGGCGCGCGCTCCCACCGGGGGCAGGCCAGCTTCTTTCGGGCATTGGGAAACGCGGCCCTCAACCGGTTCGCCTCGATGCTCGCGGGATTTCGAATCGACGACCTGACGTCGGGCTTCCGCGCGGCACGCCGGGAGCGGTTCCGCGAGTTCCTGCATCTGCTCCCCAACGGTTTCAGTTATCCGTCGACGAGCACGCTCGCGTTCCTCAAGGCCGGCTACAACGTCGCCTTCGTCCCCATCGAGGGGAAGAAGAGAGATCGGCGCTCGACGAGCAAGATGCGCCCCCTGTGGGAAGTGTGGCGCTTCGTGATGATCATTCTCAGGATCGTCACGCTCTTCAGCCCCCTTCGGGTGATCGTCCCCCTCGCGTTGTTCTTCTTCCTGGCCGGCCTCGGCTATATGGCTTATACCATCGCGACAGCGACCGACATCACCGACACCTCGGTTCTGCTGATCATGTTCTCGGCGGTGCTATTCGTTTTCGGGCTCCTGTCGGAGCAGATCGCGGCGCTGCGATTCGAGAACCGCGACCGGTAACCTAGCAGGCTGATGAAAAAGTACAGTCCAGCCCGCGCGAGCGGAGCGAGCCCGGCGCGCCTGCCGCGCCGTAAGCATCCCGAGCCGTGGCGGCACGATCGATTACGGGTCCCGCCATGGCATTGAGCACTCTAGTTGTTTTCCCCCCTCGTCATCGTTTATGTTTGAGCGTGGCGGCATGCTGCCCTGATTGACCGGGTGGCGGCAGAGCCGGGAAGGGAGCCAGTCATGAGGGAGAAGCGCTCACTCGTCGTGGCGTTCGTCGGTCTCCTCGTCGCGGGAGCCTTGGCGCAAGCATCCGAGCAACGCGTAACGTTCACCAAGGATATCGCTCCGATTTTTCAGCAGAAGTGCGAGTCGTGCCACCGCGACGGCTCCATCGCGCCCATGTCGCTCGTGAGCTATGAAGAGATCCGCCCGTGGGCCAGGGCGATCGAAGAGGCCGTGGTTTCGCGCTACATGCCGCCGTGGCACATCGACAAGACCGTCGGCATCCAGGAGTTCAAGAACGACCGATCGCTCAGCGACGATCAAATCGCGACGATCGTGGCGTGGGTCGAATCGGGCGCCCCCAAAGGTGACCCGAACGACATGCCGCCTCCCGTCAGTTGGCCCGAGCACGACGGGTGGATGTTCGCCCCGATCTTCGACGAGCCCGACCTGATCGTCGAGTCGCCTGCTTATACGATGCCGGCGCAGGCACAGGACGTATGGTACCGACCGGTGGTGGAGACCGGCCTGACCGAGCCCCGCTGGGTACGCGCGATCGAGATTCGTCCGGATCCGGTCGAGGGAAGACGGATCACCCACCACGCGCTCGCCCGGCTGCAGCAAGAAGAGCCGCAAGCCGACCGAACCAACGACGAGGAGGACATCGGTCCCGGGTTGTTCATGGAGTGGGCCGTGGGAAAACAGGGCGAGCTCATGCGACCGAACAGCGGCAAGCTGATGCTCCCCGGATCGAAGATCGCCTGGGACATCCACTATCACGCCGTGGGCGAGGAGATCACGAGCCAGGCGCAGCTGGCCATCTACTTCTACCCCGAGGGCGAGACGCCCAAGTACCGCCAGGTCCTGGGCCTGTTCCACGCGATCAACGGGGGCTCGAAGGGACTCGACATTCCGCCGAACACCGTTTCCGTACATCAGGGCTTCCACGTGATGAAGCAGGCGGGACGCGTCGAGAACTTCCAGCCCCACATGCACCTTCGGGGAAAGGCGATGTCGATGGAAGCCGTGCTTCCGAACGGCGAAAGGCACGTCCTGAGTCACGTGGACCACTTCCAATTCAACTGGCACAACAACTACGTCTACGCCGACAACGTGGCGCCGCTCTTGCCCCGAGGTACGATCCTCAACTTCACCGCGTGGCACGACAACACCGCGGCGAACCGGTCGAACCCCGACCCGACTCAGTGGGTCGGCTGGGGCGACCGTACGGTGGATGAGATGGCGCACGCCTGGGTGAACATCACTTACATGAGCGACGAGGACTACGAGGCGGAGCTCGAAGCGAGGAAGAACGTACCGGCGCCCACCACCGATCAGCAGCCGTAAAACCATCTCACTCGTTCGCGATGAGACGTTTCATTCCTGCGATCCGAAAGGCTTTGGTCCTGAGTCTTCTCGGCACGCTCCCGGCCCTAGGCTCGAGCCCGGCGACACAGCTCCCTCTCGATCCTGCCAAGAATTCCGGTCAGAGCGTCACCGCCGCCTACGAAGGGTGGCTCAGGAACGAAGACGGCACCTACAGCTTGCTCGTCGGTTATTTCAATCGAAACCTCGAGGAGACCCTCGACATACCCATCGGGCCGAACAACCACATCGAGCCCGGGGGACCCGATCAGGGCCAGCCGACGCACTTCCTGCCACGAAGGCAATGGGGGGTGTTCACCATCAAGGTGCCCGCCGACTTTGCCGGCAAGAAGCTGACGTGGACGCTCGTCGCGAACAATCAGACCACCCAGATTCCCATGGGCCTGAATCCTCTCTGGGAAGTCGAGCCTCTCCGAGACGCGGCCCAGGGAAACACACCGCCGGTGGTGCGGTTCGCACCGGACGGCAAGCCATTTCAAGGCCCCCCAAGCGGAATCGCCGCTTCCCTGGAGACGACGCTCTCGGAGCCCGTCGCCCTGACGGTCTGGGGGATGGACGACGGTGTGGTGAATGCTTACAGTCGCGAGCGGGACGGTCCTCCGCTTCATCTGATCTGGAGCAAGTACCGCGGTCCGGGCGACGTGAGCTTCGACAAAGCCGAGCCCGAGATCGATGAATCGGAGGGCAAGGCCACGACGACCGCGAGCTTCAGCGAGGCGGGAAGCTACATCCTTCGCCTCCAGGCGAACGACGTCTCCGGCGACGGAGGCGGCGGCGCTCAGTGCTGCTGGACGAACGTTCACGTCCAGGTTACGGTCGTCGATCGATAATCGTCATCACTGGGGCGTCGGGGTCGCCTTCGAGGCGAACGACGTCTTGTCCGCGACTAAAGGTCAGAACGATCGGCCCCCGCAGATCGATCGTGCCCTCGACCCGCCAGCTGGTCCCCGAGGTTTTGAGCTCGAACGGCTGAACGCGAACCGTGCCGCGGCTCACCTCGAACGGCACGTCGGCCGAGTCGAACGGAGCACCCGCGAGCTCGTCGATACCCGAAGCTTGCCCGAGGATCCTCACCCACGGCACATCGGGCAGGACGCCCGCGGCAACGGCGAGCGCGCCCGCCCCGGTGAAGTTCCTCGCGTCGAGCCCGAATCCCCTTCCCTCGATGCGCGCCCGCACGCCTCTCGCCCAGGGAGGCACGTCGAGGGAGCCGGTATCGAAGGAAATCTCGTAGCGGAACGGCAGGACGTTTCCGTCGAGCCCGAGCTTTCCCGAAAGCCTCCGAGCTCCGATGGCGAATCGCAGATCGTCGAGCTCGAGCCTGCCTCGACCAATTTCCATCCGGCCGCTCACGTCCGAAAGACGCGTCGAGGCGAAGCGAATCTCGGAGGCGCGGAGCTCTCCCGAGGCGTTGAGACCGTGAACGAGACTCAACGCATTGCGATCGAACCGGGGCTCTTGGAGCGTCAGCTCGATGCCGTCGAGCGCGACTCTCTCCCCATCTCTCAGGTCGAGCACCAAGAGAGCCCCGTTCTCGATCACGAGCTCCGTGACCGCGAGCTCGACATCGATCGCGGGCTTCCCTCGCTCTTCATCCGACGCGTCGGGCAGGCTGCGCATCTCGCCGCGGTTCGCGGAGGCCCTCGGCCGGTCCGGGTCGCGCTGCGGCGCGAGGCTCGCCCCTCTCGTGCCGACACGAATCTGCAAGCGCGGCGATTCGGCCACGACGCGCACGATCGCCAGCCGGCCCCGGATGAGTGAGCGAAGCTCGTGCTCGAATCGCAGGCGCCCGAGCTCCATGTCGAAGCGGTAGCCGGGGCGAGCCGACCTCGCCCGAACCCCCTCTATCGTGAGTCCCCTGAGCAGGTGGAAACGAAAGCGCGAGGCTTCGAGAGCCATCTCCGATGCCTCGCTCGCACGACCGAGCACCGCGCGTCCGAGTGTGGGGGTGTCGAGCTCCACGAGCGTCGCGACCAGCACTGCCGCCAGGGTCGAGCCGAGAACGACGAGGAGAACCGCCTTCGAGCGCAAGCTTCACACGTCGAGCTGTTCGGCTTCGGGCGCGTGCTCCATGATGAAATGGAAGCGCGCCTGCGGATCCTTGCCCATCAAATCAGAAATGACTCGGTCGGTCTGGAGCGCGTCCTCGATGCTGACGCGCAGGAGGCGGCGGGTCTTGGGGTTGAGCGTCGTGTCCCAGAGAACCTTCGGCATCATCTCCCCCAGGCCCTTGAAACGCGTGATATCCGCCTTCCTGCCCTTGCCGTGTTTTTCCAGGATTCGAGCCTTGTCGGGATCGTCCGCTGCCCAGAACGTCTCTTTTCCGATGTCGATGCGGTAAAGCGGCGGCTGCGCGATGTACACCCGTCCGGCGCGGATGAGCTCGGGCATGTGGCGGTAGAGAAACGTCAGCAGCAGAGTCGTGATGTGGTGCCCGTCGGCGTCGGCGTCGGCGAGCAGCACCACGCGATGATAGCGGAGCTTTGCCAGGTCGAAGCTCTTTCCCAGCCCGCATCCGAGCGCCTGCACCAGGTCCACCAGCTCCCGGTTCTCCAGGACTTTCGCGAGAGAGGCCTGCTCGGCGTTCAGGACCTTGCCTCTGAGAGGGAGCACCGCCTGGCGAGTGCGATCGCGTCCCTGTTTGGCCGATCCGCCGGCGGAATCGCCTTCGACGATGAACAGCTCCGTCTCCGCGGTCCGCGTCGCCGTACAGTCGCTCAGCTTTCCGGGCAGCATCGATCGTCCCTTGGTCGCCGTCTTGCGGGTGATGGCCGCCGAAGCCGCCCGCGAAGCCTCGCGCGCCCGTGCCGCCAGAATGATCCGGGCGATCACCGACTCGGCGGTGGAACGGTTCTCGTTGAGCCAGAGCTCGAGCGCGGGACGCAGGGCGGCATCGAGCTGCTGCTGGACCTCGGGGTTGTTGAGTCGATCCTTGGTCTGCCCTTGAAACTGTGGATCGGTTACGAAAACGCTCAACACTCCGGTGAGCCCCTCGCGCAGGTCCTCCGAGGACAGAGTCACGCCCTTTGGGGTGAGCTTGTGCGCTTCCACGTAGTTGCGCAGCGCCTTGCCGAGTCCGGAATGGAAGCCGTTCTCGTGGGAGCCGCCCGATCCGGTGGGGATTCCGTTGACGTAGCTCTTCAGGAACTCGTCGGTGGACTCCGTCCACTGCATCACTAGCTGGATCCTCGTTCCGTCTCGCTCGTCGCCGTTTTTTTCGAGCGCGAAGGGCGCTTCGTGAACCGCCCTCGCCTTCCGCTCCTCGACGATCTTCGCGAGGAAGGCGACGATCCCTTTATCGTGCTGGAAGACGAGCTTCTCTCGGCTCGCTTCGTCCTCGAACGTGATGCGGAGCCCCTTGTGAAGGTAGCTCGTCGTCTCCAGCCTCTCGCGAATGATCTCGGGCTGGAACTTGGTCTTGGGGAAGATCTTGGGATCGGGATGGAAGGTGATGGTCGTCCCCGAGCCGCGGCCGCTGCCGATTCTCCGGAGCTTGGTGACGGGTATTCCCGCCTTGAACTTCTGCTCATAAACGCCCCCGTCGCGCTTGACGGTGGCCACGAGCGACGAGGAGAGGGCGTTCACCACCGAGGCTCCGACACCGTGGAGCCCGCCCGCCGTCTTGTAGTTCTGCCCGTCGAACTTGCCCCCCGCATGGAGCGTCGTGAAAATGACCTCCAGGGCGGGCTTCTTGGCCTTGGGGTGGCGATCGACGGGGATGCCCCGGCCGTCGTCGGCGATGGTGATCGACGACCCATCACGGTGCAGCGTAAGGTGGATGGAGCTCGCGAAGCCGTTCATGGCCTCGTCCACAGAGTTGTCGAGGATTTCCCAGACCAGGTGATGGAGCCCCTGGGCAGAAACGCCTCCGATGTACATTCCGGGACGCTTGCGAACGGGCTCGAGCCCCTGGAGTACGGTGATGTCTTTCGCGGTGTATGTGGCCATCGAACCTCGCGTCAGTGAATGGTCTCGACCTCGGAACCCTCGAGGGGCGGAGGGCCCGTCACTTCGGGCCGTTCGATGCCCGACAGGGTCCCGTTTCTCAGAAGCTCCCGGCCGCGGCCCGCCCGGGAGGTCACGTCGTAGCGCGTCGCGCTGATGGACTTTCGAGCGCCGCGGCTCGTCACCACCGTCAGCGCCTCGCCGTCTCTCGCGGCGATGAAGCCGAGAACACGGTCGGCCTTGCCGAGCTTGATCAGGATCGTGCCCCTTCCGCTGCCTTCGAGATAGTTGACCTCTTCCGCGCGGCAGAGCAGGGTTCGCGCTTTCTCCGTCGCGACGATTACGGTCTCGTCGCCGTGAATCGGCTCGACTCCCACGATCCGCGCGGCCGCCGCCAGGCGAGCGAAGCGCCTTCCGTTGCGCGTGCTCGGCTCGACGAAGGCCTCGAGGCCGAAACGGAGAGCATAGCCGTCGCTCGAGACGGCGATGGCGTGGGTCTCGGGGGCGTAGTCGGGTCGTTTCTCGTCCACGAAGACGTCGCCGATGACGCGGGGATCGAGGCTGAACGCGCTGACGATCCGCTCGCCATCCTTGAGCTTGAAGAGCGTCTGGATCGGCACGCCGTGGCCCGTCGTCGCCGGAAGGTCAATGAGCCGAGCCGTGTAGGCGGAGCCCAGGCTCGAAAAGAAGACGGCGCTAGCCCGGGTCGAGCCGGCGAAACACGCCAGGACGGAGTCACCCTCGCGTAGACGGGTCTTCTCGGGATCCTTGACCTCGCGCTGGCGCTTCACCCAACCGTCGGTGGTGACGAGCACGTGGTTGTCTTCGGCCACGATGAAGTCGTCGGCGGTAAACGACGGTTCGTCTTTCACCGCCGCGATCACGGTCCGCCTCGCGTCCGTCTTCCCGTAGGCTTGCTGGATGGCGATGAGCTCGCGGCGAACGATCTTCCAGCGCTCGGCCTCGTTTCGGAGAAGGCGCCGCAGCTCCTTCGCGCGCTTGCGGCCCTCGTCGAGCTCCTGCCGAACGAGGAGGATCTCGAGCTTCGCCAGGCGGTACAGCTTGAGCTCGAGGATGGCGTCGGTCTGCTCTGCATCGAGGGGGAAGCTCGCCATGATCCTCTTCGCCGCGTCCTGTTTGCCTTCCGAGCGCCGGACGATCCGGAGGATCTGGTCGAGGGCGTCGAAGACCTTCTCGAGCCCCTCAAGGATGTGGATGCGCTTCGACAATCGCTCGAGCTCGTGCTCGAGTCGGCGGACGACGACCTCCATGCGGAAATGAAGGAAATGCCAGAGGATCTCGCTGAGCTCGAGCCGCTCGGGTCTTCCGATCTCCGGATTCTCGGTCGGAACCAGGCAGGTGAGGTTCACGCTGAAGTTCGACTGAAGCGGGGTGTTCTTGTAGAGATAGGCCAGAACCTTCTGCTCGTCGGCTTCGGGCTTCAGGCTCAGCTCGATGCGCACGTCGTCGGTGGAGATGTCCTTGACGTCGACGAGGAGAGGCATCTTGCGCGACTCCACCACGTCGGCGATCCGCTGTACTAGCTGGGCCTTGTTCACCATGTAGGGGATGGAGGTGACGTAGATCGACTTCACCCCCCGTTTCGTTTCTCCCGGCTCGACGGTGGCGCGGATCCGGATCGTCCCGCTTCCCTCTTCGTAGATCTGCTTCAGCTCCTCGGCGTCGTTCAGAACCTGACCGCCCGTGGGGAAATCGGGGCCTCTGATCCACCGGCAGAGCTGCCGCGACGAGAGCTCACGCTCCTCGAGCTGGGCGTCGAGCGTCTTGATCAAGGCGGTCATGACCTCGTCGAGATTGTGGGGCGGGATATTGGTCGCCATGCCGACGGCGATCCCCGTCGCGCCGTTCACCAGCAGATTCGGAATCTTCGCCGGCAGAACGACGGGCTCGGCGCGGCTCCCGTCGTAATTGGGCCGGAACGGGACCGTTCGCTGATCGATTTCTCCGAGAATCTCGTCGCAGGCGCGAGACAAGCGACATTCGGTGTATCGCATCGCCGCGGGAGAGTCCCCGTCGAGCGAGCCGAAGTTCCCCGACCCCTGGACGAGGGGGAGGCGGGTCGCGAAGGGCTGGGCGATTCGCACCAGAGCGTCGTAGATCGCCGCGTCACCATGGGGGTGGTAGGAGCCCATCACGTCGCCAACCACTTTGGCGCACTTGCGAAACTTCGCGTCGGCGGTGATGTTCTGCTGCCACATCGTGTAGAGGATGCGGCGCTGAACCGGTTTGAGCCCATCGCGCACGTCGGGCAGGGCGCGCGAAGTGATGACGGAAAGGGCGTAATGGAGATAGCGTGCCTGCGCGGTCTCGTGGAGCTCGACGACGGCGCCGTTGCCTCCGGGAACGAAGCTCGCGCCACCCGGCGGAAGGAAGTCGTCGAACGCGAGCTGGCCTTGCTCGACGTCTGTTTTTCGGGACTTCTTTGCTGCGGTCTCGTCTGGTCTCTTGGTTCTTGCAGTCTTAGGCGTGGACTTCTTCGCCAACGGGCTCGTTTCTCCTTTGGTTCGCTAATAAACTAGAAAAAAGAAACGCCGTTGGCAAGCTTCCCCCTGGACCCAGCCCAGGGGCCTCCGGGGGGTGGCGGAAATTTCTGGAGGCGCGTTCCCTGCCGAATGCGTGGACGATCTAAGTTTGCTCGTCGGAGACGACAATCCGTTTGGGCTCGTTGATCCCGACGATGAGCTTGTAACCGTACTTCGAGACCTTCCCAACGGCCTTGACTTTCTTTCCAGTGTACATGTGCTGGAGGCTTCCATCGAAGTTGTTCACGTTCGCCGTCGGTATCAGCAGGCGCACGTACTTCTCGTTGGCGCTGAACAGCAGGTAGACGCCCTCGGGGGTTTTTTCTGTCCGGAGAATCGTTCCTTCGACCCATACGATCTCGTCCAGATGGTCGGCGGCATCCCGATAGGAGATCGATGGGTATTCCTGCGCGGCCAGCAGGAATGCGCTCGGGACCAGGATGGCGAGGAGCACGAGCCATCGCCTAGACGCTTTGCGTGTCATGAGCTTCCTCCTTCGACGAGTCACTTCTCGTTTCGAGCCACTGTGATGATGAGCTTAGAGAGAATCCGCGTGAAGGTGTCGTCTTCCGGTTCGAACGGCTGTCGGCGCGCGAGCGAGAGCGGCTCTCGTCGGAAGCTAATCCCGCCGCGGGTAAAAGTCAAGCCGCGTGGGCCGTCAGAAGACGGCGGGCGTCAGGAGAAGAGAGCGCGGAACAAGAGCAAAGAGCCGATCAAGGCGAGAAAGACCAAGCAGAGGAACAAGCTGACTCCCACGAGAAGCGTTACCACGGCAATGGCTTTGGTACGTGGAAGCTCGCCGGTGCTCTCGATCGCGAGGCCGGCGACGACGGCGAAATAGAGAAGCGCAAAGAACCCCAAAAAAGGACCGATGAGTGGAAACGCCTGAACCCAGTGAATGGGTGCCGCGACTCCGAGAGGTCTGTAGAGCTCGAGAAAGCTCGCCGTGCTTCCGAACAGCCGGGCGATCACGCTCAAGAGTCCGACGAAGACGAAAGAGAGCAGCGTGGCGAGGATGGGCCCGAAGACCATTCCACGAAAACTGAACTGTCCTGCTCCGTTGGCGAGTCCCGCGATTGCGAAGAACAACAGCGCGGGAAGCAGCGCATCCTCGTCCCGGGAGACATCTCGGATCGTGCGGGCATCGAGCTGGAGGATATGAAGAGCCTTTTGCAGGTATCCGCCAAAGTCCATTCTCTCACCTCGACTCGATTCGGTTCGAGCGGTCTCCCCTGCAATCATACTGGTGACACCCGAACGATGCTCTCGAAGACTGGTCCCGCGAGCACCGTCATGAAAGGAGCTTTTCGAGTAATATAGTTCGCATCATGTTATCAGAATCGGCCACGGCCACGAAAATCGAAGTAGGTGCGTAGAAGATACATCCGGGCCGGTTCTTGTGTGCATGAATGACACAATTCGAGACGGGCGAGGGCGGGGAGAGTCGATGAGGGCTTCATTTATCAAGCAGTTAGCGCCATGGAGGAAGCTCGGCACCTTGGCATACGATTTGCTTCGTCAGCGCACGGCATGATCAAGCAGACGACTCTCCGTTATGAGGCGAGCTGTGTCGGAATTGGACTCCACTCGGGTCGCAAGGTAACCATCGCCCTCAAGCCCGCCCGTGCGGGAACGGGCATCGTTTTTCGGCGTTCGGACGTCTCCGGCATAGAGATCCCGGCGACGAGCCGGTATCTCTCCCACATCAACCACGCGACCTGCCTTGCACGGGACGGCATTTGCATCGAGACCGTGGAGCACCTGCTCGCGTCGTTCAACGCTCTCGGGGTCGACAACGTCGTCGTGGAGCTCGACGGACCTGAAGTTCCCATCATGGACGGGAGCGCGTCTCCATTCGTCTATCTGATTCACGAAGCCGGCATTCGGAAGCTGCCCGCACCGCGTCGATTTCTCAAGCTCCGGAAGCCGGTCTCGGTGGCCGACGGAGGCCGGTTCGTCGCCGCCTACCCCTGCGACTCTCTCCGACTGAGCTACACCATCAATTTCGATCATCCTCTGATCCGACACCAGGAGTACTCGATCGAGGTTGACGAATCGTCGTTCTGCGAGCAGGTCGCTCCGGCCCGGACGTTCGGCTTCATGAAAGAGGTCGAGCTCATGCGTCAGAGTGGCCTCGCCCTCGGAGGCTCGCTCGACAACGCCGTGGTTCTAGGAGAGACCGGCGTATTGAACAATCCGTTGCGCTTCCCCAACGAGTTCGTTCGCCACAAGATCCTGGATCTTATCGGCGACCTCGTTCTTCTGGGAAAACCTTTGCTCGCGCACGTCGTCGCGTTGCGCGCCGGGCACGCCTTGCACACCAAGCTCGTCAAAGAGATTCTGAACGACGAGGAATCGTGGGAGCTCGCGTCCGGGCCCGAAGCCGAGCTCGCTGCCGCCAAGGTCTCGGCACCCGCGCTCGCGCGCACGCGTTAGTGATCAATGCCGCGGCGGGACCCGCGATCGATCGGCCGCCACGGCTCGGCGTTTGCGGCGCTTATTCGCACACCGTGCTCACATCTCATAACTTCGAAGCAGCCCGATGCGGACGATTCGCGCTGACGTCGCGGCAGACGTTTTGGCCACCGCTCGGCAGGCCGGGCCGTACTTTGTCACGAGCCTGCTAATCCGGCGGAAGCACGAAAGCCTGCACTCGAACCTGGAGTACCCGTCTCGGGTCGTTCGACGCCAACGATACGGTTCGCTCGTGCCTGCCTCGGTATCGACGGGTCTCGAACGTGACTTTTAGAATCGTCTGCTCCCCGGGAGAAACGACTCGTTCGGTGACGAGCGCGGCCGTGCATCCGCACGAGGTCGAGATTCGGCGAATCTCCAGATCCTGGGTCCCCACGTTCCGCACGACGAACTCGTGAACGAGTTTCTGATTCTGCTCCGCCTCACCGAAATCGAACCCCTCCGGCTCGACCTCCATCCTCGGTCCCGTGCCGTCCTTTCCTCGGCCCTGACCCGAGGCGGCGCCAGAAACCGCAACGAGAGCTAGGCCGACGAGCAGAGGAAGCGCTCTCCGCACGGCGAGGTGCTTCTCAAGAATCGGTCGGACGATCCCCATGGGCATTCCCCGTGAGTCTCCTCATGTAGGCGCTCAGGCGTTCGTTCTCGTACGTCACCGTATTGAGAAAGAGGCTCTCGGTCAGGTACTGCTTGCGGGCCCCCTCGTCCATTCCTTCGACGAGGTTGACGATCTCGGTCATCATGTCGTCGTAGGTCGCCTTTAGCTCCCGTTTGAGCGCTACCTCGCGGTAGAGCGACTCCAGCATGTAAAGGAGATCACCATCGAGCGGAATCTCGTGGCCCGTCAGCATCTTGACTTTCTTCATCTTTCCTCGAGTCAGAAGCTCGCGAGCGCCGACGCCTCGTCGCGATAGATCTCCATGAAGTTGTGGAGCCCGGTCATGCTCACCATCGTTTCCACCCGTTCCTGCAGACCCAGGAGCTTGATCTTGCCGGAGTGCTCGTCCATGGCCCGGTAGATATCCATCAAGCAGCCTACGGAGGCGCTGTCGATATAGCTGACGGTCGAAAGATCGACGAGCAGCTTCCTCGCGCCCGCTTCGATGGTCTTGGAGGCTTCGGCGAAGAAGGCGCCCAACATCGAATAGACGAGCCGCTCCTCGTTCACTCTCAAGATCTTGATGTCGTCTCGTGATTCTATTTGAAGATTCATGACACTCTGCCTGTCGGTTCGGCGTGGGTCTCGACCCGCCGGCGCATGGCTAGAAGCGCGCGGCCGAGCTCGATACGGCCGCGGTTGATCCGGCTCTTGACCGTTCCCTCGGGAAGCCGGAGCTGGTCCACGATTTCCTGATAGGTGAGCTCCTTGATGTCACGGAGTATAACCGCCTGGCGCAGCTTGCGGGGCAGGCTGGCGAGCGCCTGGAGGAGCATCTGCCTCTTGTCATGCAGCTCGATGCGTCGATGAGGGTCGAATCGTCCCGAGGGCATTTCCTCGAGGGGCATCTCCTGCTGGACGAGCATCTCACGCTCGCGACGGCCGCTGCGGTAGTGATCGATGCAGTGATTTCGGCTGACGGAGTAGAGCCAGGTACCGAAATCGGCGTTTCGATCGAATTTGTCGAGGGAACGGAAGACGCGGAGAAAGATCTCCTGAGCGAGGTCCTGAGATTCCTCGTAGCGTCCAGTGAACTTGTACGCGATTCCGAAAACCCTCCGTCGGTAACGACGCACGATCTCCTCCCAGGCGGCCTCCCCCTCCTCGTCCTCACGGGCCAGGCATCGCTCGATAAGAGCGCGATCCTCCAGGTTTGCCAAGACGATGATCTCTCGTTCGGGATGCTCCACGTCAGCGAATCCCTTTGGGATCGAGCCGAAACGTTAATTGGGCTCGGCAGTTTGATCGGCGGCCGCCCAGTCAGCCGAGCTGAGCCATTCTAACACGCAGCCTCGGGGGCGCGTCGCACCGACTCGCGGCAGCTATTTCTTCGGAAGATCAGGTTTTCTGGCGTTCACCCAGGCCGTATACCAGAAACTCGACGCGTCCAGCGCCGCACCGCCCAAGAGGCTTTCGAGAACGGGCTTGGCTCGGGTCCACATCCCTTCGTAGTAGAAACGGTCGTAGCTCTTGACACCGCGGCGCGAGAGGTAATCGAAATAGAGCAGATTGTCCACCCAGATGAAGCTCTTCAGCGGAATGGAGACCGCGTAATCGGCGGGTTGATCCAGGTAGATCGCGTTGGGAGTCGACACGTTGAGCTTCCCGCTGAAGGCGTCGAGGAGACGTGAGTCGAATCTCTCCCGGAGGCCCTGCTGGCTCGTAGGCTCCCCGTCACCGAGTCGCGACACGTTGGCGGGTACATAGAGCTCTCCCACGTAATAGGCGATCGCCACCGATTGATCGGCGGCTGCCTCGAAGTCCCCAGTGCTAAAAGCCTCGACGAGGGCCTCGTAGCTCTCGATGATGCGCCAGGGGACGTCGCCCGCTTCCTCGATCGTCTCCTCACCGTATTTCCTCACGGCTAGCTTGCGGTCGATCGGCAAGCCCTCGAAAGGGAATGGCTCGAGACGATCGACCTCGAAAACCAGGCGCGGCCCAAACCGCGTCGGATCGCAAATGGCTTCGCCCAGCGACACTCTGCGATTCTCGTAAAAGCTCTTGAGCGGCTTCGGCAGGGCATCGATAGCTTTTTCCAGCGTGAGGCGATGCCCCGCGTCGTTCCACGCCCGAGCCGTTCCTCGGAACAACGCGGAACCAAAGGCCCCAGTCGTGATAAGCAAGACGGTCCATCGGGTCAATCGAGATCTCGGCATGTTGGATCGAATCTCCTGTGGCTCGGCGAGTCGTTTGCCTCGACGCCCCAACGTCGTCAGTTCGACCGTCGACGGTGGCGAGCGAGGCAGCGGCCTTCGTAATCGACCCGCGTTGTCGAGCGGGGACGCGCCCCGGGCGCCATTCGAGTCCTCATTCTAGTCAACGAGTTCCAGCCGGTCAAAGACCCGGAGCCACGCTCAAGGAACGCGGGCGAGAGTGAGCACGTCGACCGATCGCGCGCCGCCCGACAGAAGGGCCGAGGCCGCCGCCTCGGCCGTCGCCCCTGTGGTGAAGACGTCGTCGACCAGGAGCAGATTCGCTCCGGCGAGCGAGCCCGGGAGATTCGCGCGAAAGCTGCCCGCGACGTTGCGACGACGCGCGCTCGCAGAAAGCCCGGTCTGGGGTGGCGTTTCCCTATTCTTCTCGAGCACCCGGGGAGCGAAGGGAATTCCGGCACGACCGGCAACTGCCCGGGCAATGACCGCGGACTGGTTGTAGCCCCGCTCGCGCCTTCTTGCCCTCGAGACCGGCACGGCAACGGTGGCCGCTGCGCCAGAAAGCTCACCGGTCACGACCCAGCGCTCGCAGGCCGATGCGGCCAGGATCGTGCCGATGCGGCGACGCCCACCGTATTTGAGCGCGTGGAGGCAATCGCGGACCTCGTTCACGTAAGGGTACAGCGCCCGAGCGCGACGGAAACCGCGCGATTCCGCCGCACAGGGACCGCAGAGCGCGGGAGGAGAGGGGGCCTCGAAGGGAAGGCCGCAACGCCGGCAATACGGGCCTTCGAGCCGCGGCAGCGAATCGAGGCACTTCCGGCACAAGGGCCCCGACAAAGGACGCATTAGTGGCTCCCGGCACAAGAGACAGTCCGAGGGAAAAGCGAGCGCGCCCAACCCGTGAACCGCCTCGGAGAGCCCGCGAAGAGCTCCCATCATCAAGGCGTGGACCAAGTTGGGGCGGGCCGGATCGTTGGCTCGGGTGCTGTCGACGCCGGAAGATGGAGCGACACCGAGCCCCAGCGGCCGCATCGCACACAGCGCTCCGTCCATTCCGAGCTTCGCCACCCACATGACTCGCAGACGTGATCCATCATGAGCCCCTTCACCTCCGCCACGAGTAGCTTCGTCTTGGAGAGCGCTCCAGAGACGTTCCCCTGAGTCTCCAAGATACGAGCAATGTAGAGGTGCAGGGCGGGCAGACCACTCACTCGGTCCTCGATGAGCTGGAACTCGCGAAGTGCCTCGTCGAGCATGAAGAGACGGTAGTAAAGCTTTCCCAGGCAGTAACGAAGCGGTAACTCGTTGTCGGTGAGCACCAGGCTCTGCTTCCAGACGCCCAGCGCTTCCTCGGGCTGCTCGTCTCTCAGGTAGACGTTCTGGAGAGCCGAAAGGGGCTCGGTGGAGCCCGTGACCTCGAATCCCTCTCGCAAGGTACGAGCCGCTTCCTCGGTCTCGTCCATCGCTTCGAGCACCTCTGCCAAACGAATGTAGGCGGGAACGAAGCCCGGATCGTCCTCGAGAATCCCTCGAAACGTCTCGGCAGCCTCCTTGGGACGACCCGACTTCAAGAGGTCGGCGCCCAGTCCGAGTCGAATGCCCCGCGCCATCGCCCCTTCGAGCTCGCGCTCCTCGGAGGCCGTGATCATCTCGAGGAGCTTGTCCTGGACACGGGCCGCCTCCTCCCATTCGAGCTTCTCGACGAGCATGTCCCTGAGCTTGCGATGCGCGGAAACGGTTCGAACGGGATCGATCTCGATGATGCGCTCTAGCGTCGATCTCCTGCGCTCGTCCAGGCCGGCGTCCTCATAGACGTCGGAGAGACAATAGAGCGACACCAGGTTGTCGGGCGCGATTCGCGTCGCCCGGTCGAGCACCTCGGCCGCTTCACGGTATCTCTTGAGATACCGCAGGGTATCCCCTTTCTTGATGAGCGCGTTGACGTATCCCGGGTCTCGCTCGAGTACTTGTTCGAACCGTTCGAGGGCGCGACGATAGTGCCCGTTCATCATATTGTCGAGGCCCTGCAGATAGAGTCCCTCGAGCTCCTCGTGTTGCTGGTGCTCCTTTTTCGTTCGCCGGTCTCGGGCGAACCGTTTGGCGCCACCCACGACGTCGAACAGAAGGATCAGCGCCGCGCCGGCGAAAAAGCAACCGAGCATCAACATGGCGAGCTCGACCTGCAACGGCTGGAGGAGCCCGAACTGAACCGTGACCATGTCCCGGTTCAGCCGCACCGTCGATACCGCAAACCACACGAGAGCGAATACGGCAAGTATGCTGGCGAAGGTCTTGGCGCGCATTTCCTCCTATCTCTCCAGATTACTTCGAAAGATAACGTCGCCTCCGCTCCCAGAGCGATTTTCTGCTGATTCCGAGAATTTCGGCGGCTCGCGACTGGTTGCCGCCGACCTCTTTCAAGATGCGCTCGATATAGTTCCTCTGCACCTCCGCGAGCGTGAGCCGCCCCTGGCCCTCACCGCCCGCATCGAGACCCTCCATCATATACTCCGGAAGATCGTCTCGCTCGACGGTATCGCCGGAGCTCACGAGCGCGGCGTGCTCGATGATCCCCTTCAACTCCCTCACATTGCCCGGCCAGCGATATCGCTCGAAAATTCGGAGGACCTCATCCGACATACGGCTAGGCGGACGGTCGCGCTTTTTGGCCTCGATCCCGAGAAAATGATGTGCCAGGGGCGCGATGTCCGGCTGGCGCTCGCGCAGCGGCGGGAGACGGATCCAGAAGACCCCGAGTCGATGAAACAGATCGCGGCGAAACAGCTCGTGATTCACCGCCTGTTCGAGCTCCGCGCTGGCCGAAGCCACCAGCCGCGCGTCGAGCTCGACCGGGGCGCCGCCGGCGCTTCCCAGCCTCTCGAAGGCGCGCTCCTCGACCACCCTCAAGAGCTTGGCCTGGAGCACCGAAGACAGCTCCCCGATGTGATCGAGATAGAGAGTTCCACCTCGAGCCAGCTCCAGCTTCCCGGCCTTGGATGCGGTGGCACCGGTGAAAGCTCCACGCTCGTATCCGAACAGCTCGCTTTCCATGAGCTCCACGGGAATGCTGGGAAGATCCACCTTCACGATCGGGAACGATGCGCGAGAGCCCCAGAAATGAAGCGCGTAGGCGGCCAGATCCTTCCCGGTACCGCTCTCGCCACTCAAAAGGACATTGCTCGGGGCATCGGCCAGCCGCTCCAAGAGCTTCACGACCTCGAGCATTCTCGGATCGCGGGAGACGAACACGCTCTCGGTCGGGTGACGCTTTCGTGCTTCGATCGTAAATCACCCTCCCGGGCGAGCTCTCTCTAGCTTGCCACCGCGAGCCGGGCTGCGTCGCCCCAGAGCCGTTCGAGGTCGTAATAAGCGCGGCTCGACGGAGTAAACACGTGCACGACGAAATCCACGTAATCCATGAGAATCCACTCGCCCCGGGGATAACCTTCCACATGGATGGGTTTGCGCTTGGCGGAACGGAGAGTCTTCTCGATCTCGTCGGTAATCGTCTTGAGCTGGCGTTGGCTCGTTCCCGAGCAAACGAGGAAGTAGTCGGTGAAACTGGCCAGATCCCGCAAATCGAGAACGACGATGTCCCCCGCCTTCTTTTCACGTGCCGCCTCGACCGCGTTGCGAAGCATGGGATCGAGCGTGTCGAGACTCAATTTTTTCTTCTTCAAGACTACCCTCACCCTCGCTGGTACAGACGATTTTCGCGAATATAACCCGCCACCGCATCCGGTACGAGAAATCGAATCGAATGTCTTCGCCGCACCGCCTCCCGAATCTCCGTCGACGAAACGTCCAACATCGGGCGGCGGATGAAGACGACTGCGGGCTCATCCAGCCCGAAGCGGCCATCGGCCTCATCGACTACGCGGCTCACGCCCCGAAGGCTCGCCTGGATTTGCTCGAGGCCATAGCCCGGACGTTCGTGCACGGCAAAGGAAAACTCCGACAACAATTGTCGCCAATCCTTCCAAGTCTCGATCTCGGCGAAAGCATCCGAGCCGGCTATGAACGTGAAGCGCGCCAACGGGCTTTCGCGCCGAAGCTGAGTCAACGTGTCGATGGTATAGGAATGCCCGCCGCGGTCCACCTCGACGCGCGATAGCGCGAACGAGGCCTCCGTCGCGACCGACCGTTCGACCATCGCGACGCGGTGCTCCACTCCGCTGACCTCGTGTCCTTCCTTATGTGGAGGACTCGCTGTCGGAACGAAGAGCACTCGGTCGAGCGACAGAGCGTCGAGCACGGCTTCGGCAGCACGGAGGTGACCGACGTGGAGCGGGTCGAACGTTCCGCCGAGGACCCCGACCTTGCTCGCGGCTCGGTCTCGGCTCAGCGTCGTGAACTCCCAGATTGCTGTGCGACCCTCTTTCGGGAAAGGGGAGCGTTTGCTTCCGTTTGCGGGGAGCCGGGGGAACGTTGCTCTCGGACTCTCCGGTGGAGCTCGACCACCACCGCCTCGACGCCCTCACCGGTGACCGAAGACACCGGCCAGCACGACAGGCCCATCTCATTCGAACGCCGCTCCAGACGGCCGAGCCGGCTTCGGTCTGACAAAGCGTCGATTTTGCTCGCTATGACGATCGCCGGCTTCAAGTCGATTCCCCGCCCGTATATCTGAATTTCGGAAGCCAGGGCCGACAGATCCTCGTCGGGCGATCGCCCCGACGCCTCGGAGACCTCGATGAAGTACACGAGATGAGCGGTGCGACTCAGATGACGAAGAAACCGATCTCCGAGGCCGGCTCCCTCGCTCGCCCCGGGCACGAGCCCGGGCACGTCGGCCAGAACGAAGGAGCGCTCTTCGTCCACCTCGACGACCCCGAGGTAGGGGACGAGCGTCGTAAAGGGATAGTCGGCAATCTTGGGCCGGGCTCCGCTGACCCTCGAGATGAACGTGGACTTCCCCGCGTTGGGGAAACCGACGAGACCCACATCGGCGAGCAACCGGAGCTCGAGTCTCAGGCGCTTCTTTTCCCCGGGCAACCCGGGCTCGCTTCGACGAGGTGCCCGATTCGTGGAGGTCGCGAAAGACGCATTGCCGCGTCCGCCCCGCCCGCCTCGAGCGACCAGAACGCGCTCGCCGTCCCGAGTCAGATCGCCGATGAGCTCGCCGCTCTCGTGGTCGAACAGGAGGGTTCCCAGCGGAACTTTGAGCTCGAGGGATTTGCCACTCTGGCCCGTCCGGTTGCTTCCTTCGCCGTTTCGACCCCTTTCGGCGCGATTGTGCGGGCGGTAGCGATAACCCGACAGCGTATTCTGTTCGAGGCTCGCGCGGATCCAGATCGACCCGCCGTCGCCTCCGTTACCTCCGTCCGGGCCCCCTCGGGGCACGAACTTCTCGCGGCGGAAACTGACGGCGCCCTCTCCACCGCGACCCGCCTCGATCTCGATGACGACCTCGTCGATCCACATCGACTCAACGAGGAGGGACGGATGGGTAAGTCAAGCGCTCTGGGGATGGATGTGGATGAAGCGGCCCTTCCGCCCTCGGCTCTGGAACTCGACGATCCCGGTCACCTTGGCGAACAGAGTGTCGTCCTTGCCGCGCCCCACGTTCCTGCCCGGCTTGAACCTCGTGCCACGTTGGCGCACGAGGATGGATCCTCCGGAGACGTTTTGCCCCCCGAAAGCCTTGACACCGAGCCGCTGCGAATGGCTGTCGCGACCGTTGCGGGAGCTGCCCTGCCCTTTCTTGTGTGCCATTTCTAACCCTCGATGGACTCGATTCGCAGAGCCGTAAACGCCTGCCGGTGCCCACGGGTCCGCCGGTAGCCCTTGCGTCGCTTCTTCTTGAAAACCAGTATCTTGGAGGCGCGATCCTGCCCCGTTACGGTGGCAACCACACTCGCTCCGTCCACGTAGGGGCTTCCAAGCGAGACCTCCCCGTCCCGGCTCACGAGCAACACCTTGTCGAAGCGCACCGTGTCTCCCGATTCGCCCTCGATTCTCTCGACGCGAAGCGGCTCACCGGGAACGGCTCGGTGCTGCTTTCCCCCCGTTTCGATAATCGCGTACAACGTCAAATCCTCCTGCCGATTTCCGATCGAGAACCCGATATTCTAATCGAGATCGGACAGGAACTCAAATCCGGTGGAGGAGGCTAGAAGCCGTAGCCCACCCAGAAATCCGTTTTCCAGCCCTCTGCCGTCGTGGCGAAATCGGTCAGCTTCGACCAGTTGACGTTCATCGGAAGCCCAAAAAAGTTGAAGGTCAATCCGATCCCGTAGGACGCGACCGGGCCGCGCTGTCCGGTACCCGGGTCGTAGCCCCCGAGCCCCCATCCCTCGGACACGCAGGGAGAATTCCCGCCCGGACCACAGCGAGCCCCGAGCGAGGAGAGGCGACGCTCGCTCGAGAACAGCTGAAACGGCTGATCGTTGTAATGGGCGCCTCCGAGATCGACGAAGAAGACTCCCCGAAGGGGACCGAAGAATCCGATCGGGGTAATCGCGGCATCGATGATGGGGAACCGCAGCTCGGCATTGGCGTAAAAGCCCTTGTTGCCCACGAATGACTGATACTCGTAGCCGCGCATGTCGCCGTTGCCTCCGAACCACACGATGTCGGGATTGTCACCCGCGCTCCAGAAACCGCGAAGGCGGACCGCGAAGAGGCTCGCCGAAGTCAGCTGGAAATACTTGCGGGCGTCGAGGTCGAAGGATTGTCGCGAGAGGAACGGTCCGCCGGGCGATATGGTCGCGCCGAGCAGAAGGGTGCTTCCCGCGAGAGGCCCGAACTCCCGAAACCGCGTGGTCTCCTGGACGAAGGCGGCCTGGAGCGGAAGCACGTTGCCATTGGGAAAGCGCTGTTCCAGCAACGCGCCGTACTGGGCGCATTGCTCGAGGCTCGAGAACCCGATGCAATCCACGTTGATGTCTGGATTGAGAAATGGATCTTCGAAATGCGTGCTCTGGTGGATGAACCCGCCGCCGAGCTCGAAACGGCGGAATCGACTGAGAGGATAGACGGCGGTGACGGTCGTGCCCGTCTGTCGGATGGTCGCGAGCGCGTTCTCCCGCGAGATGGCCTGGGCCGCGGAAAAAACGTAGGGGGTCGAATAGAAGAAGCTCGTGGAATCGAAGCCCGCGAGAGAGTACTGGAGCCGTCCAGCTCGATTCGTATACGAGCCGTAATAGCTCCGGAACTCGCGTACCGCGAGCGCAAGGAAGGTAAAGTTTTGGTCTCCGAGCACGTCCGAAAAGCTGATTCCGCTTCCGCCGAAGAAATCACCCCCCGACGTGACCCCCACGGCAATGGGCGGTGCACCGTCTACGAAGAACTTCTCGAACATCTTCTTATTGCGCTTGTTCTCAGCGATGACCTGATGGCTCACCGGGGGCACGAAGTCGATGACCGGCCCTTCGGTTCGCACGATGGTGTCCGCCGTGATCTCCTTGACCGGCTCGTCCATCGGAAGACGGTACAGGCCCCAGTTGCCCTTGTAGTAGCTCGTGAACAACAGGATGTCGTCGTTCGACTTGGTGTCCTTGATGACCGAGGGAGAGAAGTTGCCACCGAGCACGTCGGTGTACTGGATGATGTCACCCGTCTCGAGGTCCATCGAGCGAAGGTTGAAGATGCCGTCGTCCTCGTTCGACATGTAGAACATCACCGAACCGTCGTCGGAAAACGAAGGAGACGCGTCGTCGTGTGTTCCAAAGGTGACTTGCTCTTTCTGGCCGGAGTCGTCGAGCTTCAGGCGATAGATCTTGTCGTAGCCGCTGATTCGCCGGGAGTAATAGAGCCACTGGCCATCGGGCGTGATCGCGGGAAACTTGTCGAAGAAGGCGTCCCGGGTCACGTTCTGAAACTCCTCGGTCTGAAGGTTCACGCGCCAGACGTCGGAAATGCCGTCCTGCAGCGCGGTGAAGTAGACCCACTCGCCGTCGGGCGACACCTGGGGGAAGAGCGCGCGATCCACGGGAACGACGATTCGCTTGGCAACCTTGCTGTCGAGAACGTTCGCGAGAATGAGCGCCCGCCGCTTCTGATAACGTCCGAAGAAGGCCACGTGGTTGCCGTCCGGCGTCCAGGAGATATTGCGGCCCATGAGGGAATCCTCACCCACCAGCCCGACGATATTCTCGAAGGCGCCGCTGTAGCCGGGCGTGAGGTTCTTGATCACCGAGCCGTCCCGGGCGGAGAGCAGGATGATGTCGAATTCGCCCTCCTTGCGGTTCACACTCATCACCGCGATGAGCTCCTTCGAGGGCGACGGGGTGGCGGACAGCGCGGCGACGAACTTGCCCTTCTGGGGGTCGGGTGACATGTCGACGCTGTAGTCGTCCGGGATCTCCTTGTCGCGGTACGGCTTGAACCGGTCGATGAGCCACCTCTTCCATTCCCGGTAGAACTCTTCGGGAGTCATGCGGAACGCCTGCTGATAGACCTCGTCACCCACGCCGCCCACGACGGCCCGCCTGAGGGCGAAGACGAACTGGCGAACTCCCTCTTTGCCGAACCGCTCTTCGATGAACTCGAAAATCGACGATCCGAAGCTGTAGGCCGCCCGGGCAAATCCCACGTTGAGAGCTTCGAAGGTAGGAACCTGGTCCGTCACGGCCGCATCACGAACGACCATCAAGTCGAGCGCGTCCCACTCGTCTTCCATGTAGGTCGCCATTCCTTCGTCGATCCAGACCGGAACCGATCGGCGGACGAGGGATCGCGGGATGATGTCGAATTGAAAGATATGGGTGAGCTCGTGGATGAAAAGCTCCTGGAGCTCGTCGGGAGGACTGTCGATGGGGATCACCATCCGATCCCTGGCCGGCTCGGCGAAGGCGCCGACCCCTTCGGGCACCTCGATGGGGAAGAGGTTCGTCTGAGCGAACTCCGAGAAGGTCTTATAGAGGATGAGTGGGATGGGAAAAGAGATCTCGTGCTTCAGGTCGTTCGAGACCCGCTCGTAGGCGCTCTCCGCGTAGCTGACGAGGCGGCCGAGCTCCTGCTCGAACTCGGGATAGTAGTAGATCTCGAAGTGGGGCGAACGGTAGACCTGCCACCGGTGCTTGTCGTACTTGACTTTGTTCTTTCCGTAGAAGGGAGCGAAGGAAGCCTGGCCGAAAGCCGTCGCCGCCGCGCCCAGTGACGCCAGAAGAATGATAGACGCGATCCTCGCCCGTGGCGCCGAAGAAGATTGCATGGTGGTGAACCTCATGAGATACCTCGTATCGTTTTGCCCGGACGACGCGAAAAGCTCGGCGGCGAGAAGCCTAGCGCTCGTGGGTCTCGGTCGCTCACTTCAAGAGCACCCTCGTTCCCCGGAACGTCTGGGGCGACAGGATGCTGAGAAAATTCGGAATCAGCCGATCCATCAGCTCGAAATACGAGGAGAGGGCCGAGGTCTGCTCGTCACGGCCGTAGATGACCTCCTCGGTGAAGCGCTCGCGATGGATCGTCCGGCCGGTCTCACCGTCGACGAAGTAGAACTCCGCGTTGAGGGTGAAGCCGGTGCGCTCTTCGAAGACGTTCGAACGGACGAGGGTGGGCCGGTTGAACGAATCCCTCACGTAGCGGTCGCTCGTCGAGAAGCCCGACCGCGACTCGGATCCGAAGCTCAGCTTTCCCGTCACGATCAACGGATTCTGATATTCCTCTCCAACCTCTTTCCAGTACTCGGAGTCCTCGAGGAGCTTGTCCTGCTCGAGATCGATCCACTCTTGCCGGGAGATCTCTTCTTCGCCGGCCGAGCGAGCCTGCTGCTCGACCTTCTCGAACTCCGCCAGCATGCCCGTCTGCTCGAGCGTCTTTTCGGAGAAATCTCCCAGCGGCTCGATGTCGGCATCGAGGACCATAAGGTTCGATCGCATGCGAAGCTGGTTGCGAAGCAGCCGTACCGTCTCGGAGTCGAGGTCGATACCTTCGTTCGTCTGGGTGGTGAAGCTCGCAACCAGAATCCGATTGTATTTCTCCACATCGAGCTTGGCCGAGATCGGGACCTCGATAGGGACCTCGTAATAGCTCGTGCACGCCATGGCCGACGCCAGCACCAACCCGACTGTGAGCCGGCCAACAGCTATGGTTCGCGAACGGCTCGCTCTGCTGCGATTCATTTGCTCGGCCAATCTCACCTGGTGGCACCCCCAGCTACCGCCGTCATCGCGTGCGAGACGAGCGGGAACGGCACTAGTTCGTCCCTGATCTCTGATCCGTCCTTTTCTTTCGCTCATAAGCTTCCCTGAAGAGCTCGTAGTTCTGCCGGATGTAGAGATTGTTTGGATCGATCTCCAGGGCCCGCTCGTACTCGACATTGGCCTCGTCGAACTGTCCCGCCTGCTCATAAGCCACGGCGAGGTTGTTTCGGGCGCTCGCGTTGCGAGGGTCGAGCTCCACCGCTTTCTCCCAACGGTAGATGGCCTCTCGCCACAATCCTCGCTGCGCGACTTCGATGCCGAAGTAGACTTGCTTCTTGGCCTCGTTCGCGCGCTCGTCGGCGGCGGCTTGGAGAGCGAGAGGCACGCCGAGCAACGTCATCACCAAGAGCGTGGTCAGAGGGCGGAGGCTCGAGGACAACTCTAGCTCGCTCCCAGCAGAATCTTTGAGGTTCGCATCACCTATACGTGATGGCGGCGGCAGGCGTATGGTAGCCCAGCCGACGGGGACGGTGCAAGCAACTTCGTGGGTCCTTTGGGGAGGGGCTTGGCCCCCGATTCCGTCTTCAAGAGAGACGACCATGGACTCTGACGAAGAGCGACTGGCGGCCTGGGTTTTGTCGCGAGCCCGGTTGCCGCGAACCGCCGACCCCTGGGACGCCATCAAATCAGCGGGAAGCTGCGCGGGCGCGCTACAGGGTTTTCATCCCCTCGTGCCGATCCAGGTGCGCGACCGAGCGGCGCGTTCGTTCGAAAGAGCCAAAAGGGAAGGCTACCTCATCGTGGCGCTGACCGAGCCGAGCTATCCGCGGCTTCTAAGGCAGATCTTCGATCCTCCGGTCGCTCTCTCGGTCTGGGGCACCCTTCGCCCGGAGGACGCGCTCGGGATCTCGATCGTCGGATCTCGGAGACCGACGCCCTACGGGCTTGCGGCGAGCCGTCGGCTGTCCCGGGATCTGGCTCGCGCGGGACTCGCCATCGTCAGCGGGCTCGCCCGGGGCATCGATGCTTCGGCCCACCGCGGCGCCATCGAAGAGGGTGGACGCACATTGGCCGTGCTGGGCTCCGGTCTTCTCAGCCTCTATCCGCGCGAGCACCGGCGGCTCGCCGAGGAGATCGCGTCCGCAGGAGCCGTCCTCTCGGAATTCGACTTGCACGAGCCTCCTCTCGGCCGGAATTTTCCCAGGCGAAACCGCGTCATTTCCGGTCTCACCCTGGGGACGCTGGTCGTCGAGGCGGCGACGAAGAGCGGCTCGCTCGTCTCGGCACGGCTCGCCGCCGACCAGAACCGCGATGTCTTCGCCGTGCCCGGACCCATCGATTCGACGACGAGCGAAGGAGTCCACGAGCTGATTCGAGACGGGGCATGCCTGGTGGCCCGAGCCGAGCACGTTCTGGAGGAGCTTCGCGAGGAGGTTCGCGAGGCCTTGAGACTCAAGGCCGCTCCCGGGACAGCCGCGACGGCGCCCGAGCTCGACGAGGACGAAGACGCCGTCCTGAAGGCTCTGCGGAAGTCCCTCGCGCGTCCCCTCGACGTGGACGAGATTCTCGATACGGTCCGGCTTCCCACCGAGCGCACGCTCGCGGCGCTTTGCCGGCTCGAGGTGGCGAGACGCGTCCGGCGCCACCCCGACGGGCGGTACCGACCAGAAATTTGACGCGATGCCGGCTCGCGTGCCACCATATCGCTACCGATTCTCATGGCGAAATCACTCGTGATCGTCGAATCGCCGGCGAAGGCGAAGACCATCAATAAGTTTCTCGGACGCAACTACGTGGTACGAGCCTCGATGGGCCACGTGCGCGACCTGCCGAAGAGCAAGCTCGGCGTCGACGTCGAGCACGGTTTCCAGCCGGACTATGTGGTCATTCCCAAGAAGAAGAAGGTGCTCTCCGAGCTCAAGGAGGAAGCAAAGAGGGCTGAGGCCATCTACCTCGCTCCCGACCCGGACCGCGAAGGTGAGGCCATCAGTTTCCACCTGGCCGAAGAGCTCCGGGCGAAGAATGGCGCCGTCCATCGGGTCCTCTTCAACGAGATCACGAAGAGGGCGGTGGAGGAAGCCATCCGCAATCCCAAGAGAATCGACCGGGACAAGGTCGACGCTCAGCAGGCGCGCCGAGTCCTCGACCGGCTCGTGGGCTACCAGATTTCGCCGCTGCTCTGGGAGAAAGTCCGGCGGGGTCTCTCCGCTGGCAGGGTGCAATCCGTGGCGTTGCGCATCGTCTGCGAGCGCGAGCGAGACATCCAGGCGTTCCAGTCCGAAGAGTACTGGTCGATCCACGCCGACCTGGAGGGAAAGACTCCTCCCGCTTTTAACGCGAAGCTCAGCCGGATCGACGGCAACGCCGCCGAGCTGAAGGACGAGGCGACGACGCGGGCGATCGCCGACGAGCTCTCCCGTCTCGATTTCACCGTCAAGACGGTCACCGCGAAGGAGCGTCGGCGCAAGCCGGTGCCTCCCTTCATCACGAGCAAACTGCAGCAGGAGGGCGCACGCAAGCTCGGCTTCACCGCGAAGCGGACGATGATGGTCGCCCAGCGACTCTACGAGGGCATCGAGCTCGGGAGCGAAGGACCCGTCGGACTCATCACTTACATGCGCACGGACTCGACGCGCATCGCCAACGAGGCTCTCGACGAGGCCCGCCAGTTCGTCGAGGAGAAATATGGCCGGGATCTGCTCCCAGAAAAACCGAACGTCTACAAGAGCAAGAAGGGCGCTCAGGATGCGCACGAGGCGATTCGGCCCACTTCCGTTTACCGAGACCCCGACTCCATAGCGCCTTATCTCGACCGCGACGAGCTCAAGCTCTATCGCCTCATCTGGAACCGCTTCGTGGCCTCTCAGATGGCGCCCGCGGTGTTCGACGAGACCATCGCCGAGATCGAGGCGGGACGCTACATCCTGCGCGCGCGGGGGTCGGTGCTCAAGTTCAAGGGTTTCCTCGCGGTCTACGAGGAGGGGAAGGACGAAGACACTTCCCAGAGGGCCACCGCTGAGGAAAGAGAGGAAGAAGAGTCCAGAGAAGACGGCAAGGACAAGAAGCTGCCGCCGCTTTCGGAGGGCGAGCTCTTGAAGCTGCTCGGAGTCCAGCCCGAGCAGCACTTCACCCAGCCGCCTCCTCGATTCACCGAGGCATCGCTCGTGAAAGAGCTGGAGGAAAAAGGGATCGGCCGTCCGAGCACCTACGCGAGCATCCTCTCCGTTCTCCAGGATCGACAATACGTGCAGAAGATCGAACGGAAGTTCGTTCCCACCGAGCTTGGATTCCTGGTAACCGATCTGCTGATGGCAAGCTTCGCCGACATCATGGAGATCGAGTACACCGCCAAGCTCGAGGGGATGCTCGACGAGATCGAGGAGGGTCGAGCCAACTACCTCACGACGATCGACGGCTTCTACCAGAAGTTCAGCAAGGATCTGACCGAAGCCAAGAAGCACATGACCAACGTAAAGGCGATGGAGATTGCCACCGAAGAGAAGTGCGACAAATGTGGCAAGCCCATGGTCATCAAATGGGGGCGATTCGGTCACTTTCTGGCCTGTTCGGGTTATCCCGAGTGCCGCAACACCCGCGAGATCCAGAATTATCAGGACAAGGAATCCGCCGACCCCGACGCGTTCTCCGAAGAGACCTGCGAAAAATGCGACAGGCCCATGGTGCTGAAGAAAGGCCGCTATGGCCAGTTCCTCGCCTGCTCCGGATATCCCGAGTGCAAGAACACCCGCAAGATCTTCAAGGGCAAAGACGGTTCGCTCGAGACGAAGCGCGACCAACTGCTCGACGAGACCTGCCCGAAGTGCGGCTCCCAGCTGGTCGTGAAGCATGGCCGCTACGGCGAGTTCACCGCCTGCAGCTCCTACCCTGACTGCAAGTACATCAAGCAGAAAGAGGTCGGCGTCGCCTGCCCCCGCGAAAACTGCCCCGGGCAGGTCGTCGAACGTCGTTCGAGGCGCGGCAAGCTCTTCTTCGGGTGCTCGCAGTACCCCGATTGCGATTTCACCAGCTGGCACAAACCCGTGGCCGAGCCCTGCCCCGAGTGCGGCTATCCCGTCCTGTTCGAGAAATCGACCAAACGCGACGGGGCCCACTACGCCTGCGCTGAAGAAGGCTGCGGGTACAAGAGGAGCATCGAGGGCGGTGCCCCGGATGCCGTGAGGGAGCCAGACCCCGAAGAGGTCGCCGCGAAGTAACGGGCTTGAGCGCGACCGAAGTAGCCGTGGTGGGTGCCGGTCTCGCGGGATCGGAGGCGGCCTGGCAACTCGCCAAACGCGGCATTCCCGTACGGCTCTACGAGATGCGGCCGCAGGTCACGACGCCCGTCCACCGCACCGAGGGTTTCGCCGAGCTCGTCTGCAGCAACTCCCTGCGCTCCGATTCGTTGAGCAGCGCACACGGGCTTCTCAAAGAAGAAATGCGCCGGCTCGGATCGCTCGTCATGGAAGCGGCCGAGCTCGCCCGCGTCCCCGCGGGCCAGGCCCTAGCCGTCGATCGCGACCGGTTCTCGGAAACCGTGACCGGGGCCGTCCGGTCCATTTCTGGGATCACGCTCGAGCGGAAGGAGGTACGCGCCGTTCCCGAGGACGGGCTCGTGATACTCGCCACCGGACCGCTCACTTCGGAGGCCCTGGCAAGCTCGATCCACGCATTCACCGGACGCGACTCTCTGTACTTCTACGACGCGGTAAGCCCGGTGGTCGAGGCGGAGAGCATCGACTTCAGCAAGGCTTTCCGTGCATCGCGCTACGGGAAGGGTGGAGACGATTACGTCAATTGTCCCATGGACCGCGTCGAGTACCTCCGTTTCCACGAGGCCTTGAGTGCCGCCGCACGGGTCGATCTCCACGCCATCGACCGGGCACTCTACTTCGAGGGTTGCCTGCCCATCGAGGTCATGGCCCAGCGCGGTGTCGACACCCTGCGATACGGGCCGATGAAGCCCGTCGGCTTGACCGATCCCCGCACGGGACAAAGACCTTACGCCGCGGTGCAGCTTCGGCAGGACAACCTGGCGGCGACGCTCTACAACATCGTCGGTTTCCAAAACCAGCTGAAGTGGGGCGAGCAGAAACGGATTCTGCGGATGGTTCCCGGCCTCGAGGGCGCCGAGTTCTCCCGCTACGGAATGATTCATCGCAACACTTACGTCAATGCCCCCACTCTGCTCCGGCCGACCTTCCAGACTCGCACGAGGGATTCGCTCTTTCTGGCGGGACAGATCTCGGGCGTGGAGGGCTACACGGAATCGGCCGCATCGGGGCTTGTCGCCGGCATCAATGCGGCGCGGTTGGCGCGCGGACTCGTTCCCGTGGTGCCGCCGAGAACCACGGCTCTCGGCTCGCTTTGCCACTACATATCGGAGGCGGATCCCGAAAATTACCAGCCGACGAACATCGCCTTCGGGCTTCTGCCGCCGCTCGAGACCCGCGTCAGAAGCCGAGGAGACCGCAAGGGGGCCCTGGTCGCGCGCGCTCTCGCCGCCATGGACCGCTTCGTCGAGGCGGCCGTCTCATGAGGCGCGACATCGACGGTTTCGTGGAGGATCTGCAATACCGCCGAGGCCTCTCCGTCCATACCGTCGCGAGCTATCGCTCCGATCTCGAGCAGCTCGAAGCCTTTCTCGCCGAAGCGCTCGATGTCACCCGGGCCGAGGACGTGGACGTTCTGGCCATCCGAGCCTTTCTCGCGCATTTGCACCAGGCGGGCGCAGCTCGCTCCTCCGTCGCGCGCAAGCTCGCAGCCATACGAACTTTCTTCCGCTATTTGAATCGAGAAGGGCGGCTTGCGAAAAACCCCGCTCGGCTCGTGGGAACACCCCGGCTCGACAAGAAGATCCCGATGCGAATCGAGGAAGCGGAAATGGAGCGCCTGCTCGATGCTCCCGATTCATCGACGCCCTTGGGACGCCGCGACCGCGCACTGCTCGAGCTGCTCTACGCGACCGGCCTCCGGGTGGGTGAGCTCGTGTCGCTCGACCTCGCGGGTTGCGATCTCGAATCACGTCTCGTCCACGTCGTCGGAAAAGGCCGCAAGGAGCGCATCGTGCCGTTCGGTGAGCCCGCCGCTGAGGCGGTCCGCCATTACTTGCCCGACCGCCGGAAGCTCGTCCGCCTCGGCCGCGGCACCGATGCGTTGATCCTCAACGCTCGTGGAGGGCGCTTGACGGCCCGAAGTGTACGTCGTTTGGTCGACCGGTACCTCAGGCTGACGGCGCTCCGGAAGGGGCTCTCGCCTCACAGCCTCCGTCATGCCTTCGCAACCCATCTTCTCGAGCGTGGTTGCGATCTTCGCTCGATTCAAGAGCTACTCGGTCACCAGAGCCTCTCGACCACGCAGAAGTACACGACCCTCTCGGCCCAGCGGTTGCTCGACGTCTACGAAAGAGCGCATCCCAAGGCTTGAAAGTCCCGCGGAGCTATTGGGTCTGCTCGAGGATGTCCTCCGCTCCCAAGATCACCAGGCACGGAATGGGGACACCGTTCAACTGCGCCGGCGTGAACTTGGCACGAATCACCGACATCAGAACGGCGGGAGCCCAGCTCTCGGCGGCTCGCGTGAGGTGAGCGGCCACGACTCGCCCCTGGTGGTCGATGAGAATCGCGAACCCTCCGCTCGAGCCGCGCCGCGATCGCATCGTGCTCGGCGGTTTGACGACGCCACTGATGGCTTCGGGAGGCTCGTAACGAGCATCGTCCGCCCTGAGCGCGAGCGCATAGGGCATCAAGTCGTGGAGCAAGTAGTCGAAGTTCGCCTCGAAGGCCGAGTCGAAAGCGGCGGCGGCGAGCGCGGCCTCGCCGGCAAGAGCATGATGGTAGCCGATGTGCAAGCTCGCCTCGGCGTCGCCAGGCACCGCCCCGGCAAGGGCTCGATAAAGGCCGACGGCATCCGCCGCGTTGCCGTTTTGCGCGTGAGCGCGCGCGAGAAGCCGCAGCGCGCGCCAGTTCTCGGGGTCTCCAAGCAATACCTCCCCGAGCTCCCGGATCGCCGCAGGATATTGTCGGTCACCGAGGAAGGCCTCGCCGATCAAGAGGCGAAATGTCGAGCGCTCGTCGTCCGTCGTGGGAAGCTGAGTCTGCAGCCAGGCGATCGCCTGTCGGAACTTACCTTCCGCGATGTAGTTCCGGGCCCGATCGATCGGCTCGTCGAGCGCGGCCTCCAGGGCAGGAGTGCCCGACGTCGGCTTGAGAAAGAAGTAGCGCTCGGGCGCGACTCCCTCTTCAACGAGGCTCTCGACGAGCCGCGGATTCGTGGATCTCATGTGCTGCCAGGCTTCGCCGAACTCGTCGATGATCTCGAGCTCGTGCCCCTCGTAGACGATCCCGCTCCTTCCGACGCTCGAGCGGATCGTTCCTAGATACAACGGCATCTCCGTGACCACGGGGAAAGTCGGAAACTCGTCGCCGGCAGCTGGCTTGATGGCATAGCGCTGCTTCACCGGCGGGTAGCGTTCGGGCTTCATCGGTCGCATTGGGGCAACGTAGACGGCCTCGATCGCCAGGATCTCGTACGTGCCGGTGGGGAGGGCCGCCCGGAAATAACCGAGCCCCTGATCCACGTCGATGACGTGTTCTTCGTTCGTCTTCTCGTGGCGCACGCGGAGCTTCCGGCCACGATAGTCCGGACCGTCGAAGTGTCCCTCCAGCCGGCCGAACACGAACGAGCTTCCGGCGGCACGAAGGGATGCCCAGGTGGTCTCGACCTCGAGCTCGTCCGCCAAAGCTCCCGTCGCCAGCGAGAAGCCCAGCAAGGCCAAGAGTACGTTCCGGAACATCCCCGAAGAAGAATATATCATGCGTATGAGACGGCTTCCCCACGGAGTCTCCGCCGTCCAAGGAGGAGCATGATGCTCGAAAACGCTCCGCCAGGACTTGAGTTACGGCTATCGCATGCTTCGCGCCGCTCCGGTCGTGGCCCTGACGGCAATTTCGTCACTCGGGTACGAATAGGGGTCAGTCGGAAAGTGCGTCGAGCGCTTCGAGGTCGAGCCACTGGCGCGACTGCACCACGGGAAGCTGCAAAGCCCGTTCGCGGTCGAGGTCCAGATTTCCCAGATGCACCGACTGGGGCGCCTGCACCCATTTGAAGATCGAACCGATGAAAAGGCCGCAGAACCGCTTCACCCAATCCTTCAGCATCCCGGGTCGATAATCGGGCCGCATCTGTCTCAGCTCTTCATCTGTCCAGGTCGCGCGCAGCGCCGAGTAGAGCTCCACCGGCATGAGCTTCTCGCCGGCGAAAAGAGCGAAGCAGGCGTCGAGCACGGGAAACGGCATGAGATCCTTCTCGTCTTCCTGATTCTCGGCGAGCTCGGCCGAGGCTTTCGTTTCGAGAAGCTCGTCGAGAACCTCGAGGTCGTATTTCTCGCGCAGGTAGCCGAGCAGACGGATGACGATCGTCTTGGGAAGGTTTCCCAGGAGCGAATAAGCGCCCATGAGGTCCCCCCCCACCGTCGTGTAGCCGACCGCCTTCTCGCTCATGTTGCCCGTCTGGATCCAAAGTCCTCTGGTCGCGTTCGCCCAGTTCCACATGCGCTGGGCGCGGATGCGAGCTTGAATGTTCTGTCGCGTCAGGGCGGGGAGCTCCTCGTTGGGCCCGAGCATCGCCCGCACCGCCTCGACCTCGCGCTCGAAAGCCTCCTCGATGGGAACTTCCAGGAAGCTAACCTCGAGTGCGGTACAGAGCTTTCTGGAGATCATTCGGGTCGTTTGCGAGTTGAAACGGGTGGGCATCGAAAAGCAGTGTATGAAGTCCCGGATTCGGGCTCGCCGTTCCTTCTCCGGCAGGTCGAGAAAATGCTCGCGAGCGTAGAGCCAGGCGATGATGAGCGTGAGCGAAGAGTCCTTGCCGCCCGAAAGCGCGATGCCCAGCTTCTCGAAAGCGCCCGTTTTCCGAAAGTAGCCGCCGAGGCCGGTTCGCATCGCGGCAACGAGATCTTCGTACCACCGCTCCTCGGGTGACAGCTTTGGCCCAGCGTCGGGAACGAAGAAGTTCTTGCTCGCGAAAATCTCGGGCAGGAAATCCGAGTCGGGAATCCCGACTTCGACGATCCTGACGGGCGGATGCGCTCTCAGATAAGCCTCGGCGCCCGCTCGCCACGTGGTGCTCTCGAAGCGGAGCCGCCGCGTGCGGTCGAGGTCGACCACGAACGATGACCATCCCTCGCGCCAGCGCTCGGCTTCGTGGAGCAAGCGGCCGTTCTGGTTGACGTAGGCCCCGCCGTCGAACACGAGCGAGTCCTGCCCTCCAACCTGGTTCACGTAGACGAAGGTCACCTGATTGTCCGAAGCCCGCGTGGCGATGAGCTCTTTTCTCGTCTCGGCGATGCCGGTGCGCCAAGGCGAAGCGGAAAGGTTTAACACCAGCTCGGCGCCGGAAGCCGAACGGCGCAGCAAAGGCCCATCGGCGACCCACATGTCCTCGCAGACTTCGACGGTGAATACGCCGAACGGAGTACGGAACAGCAGATCGCCGAACGGGGCTCCGAGCACCGTCCGCGTCTCACCGGGAATGCCTCGCGCGAAGACACGGCTTTCGTAGAACACCCCGTAGGTCGGAAGGTGCTCCTTGGGCACCAAGCCGACGATGCGTCCCCCGGCAACGACCGCGACCGCGTTGTAGACGAATCCGCGGTCGGACACCGACAGGCCGAGGGCGAAAATCGTGGGATGCGTGAGCCCTCCCGTGGCCTCGGCAAAACTCCTCAGGGCGCGACCTTGCTGCTCCACGAACCCGCGCCACTGGACGAGATCTTCCGTGGGGTATCCCGAGATGACCTGCTCAGTGAATACGCCGATGGCACATCGATTCGCCGACATCTCTGCAGCCGTTTGAATCAACCGCTCCAGGTTCGAGTGAATCGCCCCGACGGTGGGGTCGAGATTGGCGAGCCCGATCTTTATCGGCTGCATCAGTAGCGAACGGCTTGGGCGTGCTCGTTCTGGTGTCCGAAGATGCGCCGGAAACGCTCGATGTCCTCCTTCGTGCCGGTGGACTTGGCCAGGTTGTCACTCAGTTTCACGGTGCGGTGGCCGTTCGCCTCGACGGCCTTCACGACGATCGAGATGGGCTCGAAGCCGAGGTCGTTCGTCAGATTGGTTCCCCAGCCGAAGCTCAGCTTGATCCTGCCATGAAATCGCTGGGACAGCGTGAGGATGGTCTCGAGCTCGAGACCATCGCTGAAAATGAGAAGCTTCTCCCTCGGGTCGATGCCGATGTCCCGGTAGAAACGGATCGCCTTCTCGCCAAACTCGAACGGATCTCCCGAATCATGCCGCAGCCCCTTCCAGGCACGTGCCTGCGCCTCGGTCATGTCCCGAAAGAAGAAGTCGGCGCCATAGGTATCGGTGAGGGCGATGGACAGCCCCCAGCCGTACAGATCCCACCAGTCCTTCAGCACCCGATTGTGCGAATCGCGTATCCGATCGTCGGACTCGTGCATGATGCCAGACATCACCATATAGAGCTCGTG
Organism: Vicinamibacteria bacterium; assembly: GCA_035457705.1. GTDB lineage: Bacteria > Acidobacteriota > Vicinamibacteria > Marinacidobacterales > SMYC01 > DASPGQ01. The sequence continues at coordinate 62,327 of DATIBD010000087.1, read as the reverse complement.
CGCCGACGTCCCCATGGGTACGAGGCCGTGGAGCATTGCGGACTCAGTCGAGGACGTCCCCAGAAACTGCGTCGGCATCTCTTCGGCCAACGTCCGATCCACGTAGTGCTGCCAGCTCCGGCTGAAGCGGCGTCTCGTTCCGAAATCGACGAACTTGACTTCGGGATGCTCCCTCAGGACCTCGATCTTCCGTGATAGACGGAGCTTCCCCCGAGCGTCGACCAGGTCTTTCTCGAAGCGACTCATATTCTTCATGAGGTTTCGATAGTAGAGCTCGTTCACGATGGCGAGGCCGATGGTCTCCCAGTAAATCGTCTCCGACCAAAAGCCCCGAAACTGAAGGCGAAAACTCCCGTCGACGACCTCGAGCTCGTACTGAGGCAGCTTGAAATCCCGAAGAAACTCGAGGTAGTCCTCTCCGAACATGCGATCGCCGTACTCATTCGTTCCGCGAAGGTAGTGGAGCTCGCTGTTGTTGAAGCGGAGGCTTCTAACGTGATCGAGCTCCTCGCGAAGCTCGGCGCGGTCGACGATCTCCGCGAGGCGAGCTCGACGGGTCCGGTTCGTCAAGGAATAAGTCACCGGCACGTCGCGGTAGCGGAGGAAGACGAGCTGGCCCATGGTGAACTTGTAGAAGTCGACATCGAGAAGAGATTCCACGACCGGCATCATCAGCCTCGCTTTTCCATGGCCGCTCCCCACTCGCTCATCGGTGCGGAAGCGAGCACCCGATGCATTCCCGCTCGCTCGAACCCCCGAAACGCGGCATCGGCCTTTTCGGTGAAGTCGACCCCGGGCGCGACCACCGGTGAAGTGCAATCCTCGAGGAGGTACACCTTTTGCGCCAGAGCCGGGTCACGCTCCTCGATCTCCTCGAGAAGGTCCGAGACCGTGAAGCTCACGCAGTGGCTCTTGGCCTGCCCCGCGACGATCAAGGCATCGTAGCCCAATAAAATGTCCCGCAGAGCTGTGTTCTTTCGCGCGATGGGGCCCTGACGTCCTTCGAGCACCTCGGGGCGGAGAACGGAGTAGTTCTCGGTCAGAGGGTTTTTGCCCTTCACCTCGAACGCGGCCTGACTCGAGCGCGCCACGGTGTGGAAGAAAACGGCTTCCTCGATGGCGGACACGAGGGCGTGACCGATCCCGCCGAGCATCGCATGGTAAGGCCAGACCATCAGTTGATACTTCCCGTCCCGGCTCAAGCGCCGGCAATAGTGAACGAGATGTCGCTGAAGCGACTCGCGGTCGCCCTGCGCGATGGAATCGGCGACGAGAGGGTTCACCCGGTAGCGGCCCGATTCCACGTCTTCGAGGGAGATCGCCGTCATTGGCGCCGGATGTTCTCCTTTCTGGTCCACGAGGAAGACCTCGTGGAAGATCTGCATGGCGGTGTGGGTGTCGAGCGTGACATGAATGCGAGTGATGTGCTGCAAGTTACGATAGATGAACTCGGCGAGACGCCGGTTGTCTCTCACCGCTCCATCGCCGGAGCGGCCGGCGACGAAGAGCTCGAACCCGGGGATGCAGAACGTGTTCTGCACGTCGACGAGGAGGAGCCCCACGCGGCGCTCATCGGTGCAAGCGGGGCGAATGTCGTGCCTCGCCGCCAATGACCGTGCCTCGGCCGCGAGCTCCTGATAGGAAACGCGGTAGATCTCTCCCACGCGACCCGGATCGAAGTGCTTGGGGATCAAAAGACCTCCACGACCTCTGGCTGGGTGTTCTCGAAACGATAGAGCATGGCGGGCCGGTGGCGCCCACCGGTCGCCCGCTCTCCCGATGCCTCGACGAGACCGAGCGAGAGTACTTTCTTGCGAAAGTTGCGCTTGTCGAGCGAGCGCTTCAACACGGTCTCGTAGGCACTCTGGAGCTCTGACAGGGTGAACTTCGACGGCAGGAGCGAGAACATCACATTCGTGTACTGCACTTTCGACTGAAGGCGCTTCTGGGCGTAGGTGAGGATATCCTCGTGATCGTAGGCTAGCGGCCGAGGACGCCGGTCCAGGTTCCAGAACCGCACCGCTCGGTACTTTTCCGTCGTCTGCAGCTCCACGCCTCCTGGCGGTACCAGAGAGAAATAAGCGACCGAGACGACCCGGTTGTACGGATCGCGCTTTCGACCGTCGAAGGTGTAGAGCTGTTCGAGGTATACGTGGCTGACGCCGGTTTGCTCCCGGAGGATACGAGCCGCCGCCGCATCGAGGGCTTCTCCGTCCTCGACGAGGCCTCCGGGGAGCGCCCACCGGTCCTCGAACGGCCCTCGTTTCATCTGGATGAGAAGGACCTGGAGGCAGCCTTCGAGAACGGTGAAGATGCAGTTGTCGACCGCGACGCCGATGTTCTGGCGAAGTCTCCTGTGGTCGGTCACCAAAATTAGTGTACTCTGTACACTAATTCTGCGCAAGCCCGGCTAGAGCTTCAGTCCCTTCAGGTAGGTTCGGAAGGCGTTGCCTAGATCCGGCCGTCTCAGCGCATACTCGACGGTCGCGGTGAGAAAACCCAGCTTGTTCCCGCAATCGTGTCGAACACCCTCGAACTCGAAACCATAGACAGGCGTCTCGGACAACAAAGACTGGAGGGCGTTCGTCAGCTGGATCTCGCCTCTTTGATCGCGCTCGGTCTCTCGGATGTGCTGGAAAATCGATGGAGTCAGAATGTAGCGTCCGATGATCGCGAGATCGGAGGGGGCCTCATGCTTCCGCGGCTTTTCGACCAGGCCGCTCACCCGATGCAGCCGTTCGCCCTCGGGGGTCGCCGCGATGACGCCATAGCTCGAGATTTCCTCCGGCCTCACGCGCATCACTGCGAGTACCGGGGCTTTCACCCGCTCGAAGACCTCGATCATTTGGGCGATGCAAGGGACGTCCCCGGCAACGAGGTCGTCACCGAGAAGAACCGCGAAGGGCTGATCGCCGACGATCGGCTCGGAAACGAGCACGGCGTGCCCGAGGCCGAGCGCCTCCTTTTGACGAACGTAGGAGACGTTGACGAGATCGGAGATCGATCGCACGATGGCGAGCTCCTCGGACTTGTGCTTGTCTTCGAGGAATCGCTCGAGCTCGAAGGAGACGTCGAAATGATCCTCGATCGCCGTCTTGCCCCGCCCGGTCACGATGACCACGTCGCTGATTCCGGCTTCGACCGATTCTTCCACGACGTACTGAATCAGGGGTTTGTCCACGAGTGGAAGCATTTCTTTGGGTTGCGCTTTCGTCGCCGGGAGGAACCGCGTTCCGAGTCCTGCAGCCGGAAGAACTGCTTTGCGAATCATCATGTGAGAGTTTCCTTGTCGGTTCTTGGAGTTGGGGGCACAAAGCGAGCGAATGCAACAGGTTAGCATGCTCCGATGCGACGCGCAAGAGAGCCGCCCGAAGAGAGGGGTTACGGTCGGAGGTTTCTCGTTTTCAGGGTTAAAATGCGCTTCGATGCTCGATCTGAACTTCGCCACCCAGAACCTCGACCTCGTCCGTGCGCGCGTGCGCGAGCGCGGCGTCGACGTCGACCTCGACGAGCTCGTCCGGCTGAACGACGAGAGGAAGCGTCTCCAGACCGAGATCAGCACCCTCCGACACGACCATACGGAGTCCTCCAAACGAATTGGCGCGCTGTTCAAAAAGGGGAAGAAAGAAGAAGCCGAGGCACTTCGCGGTGAGCTTCGCGCCGCGTCCGATCGCATCAAAGAGAAGGAGGAGCGCCAGCGCGAGGCCGAAGAGCAGTGCGAGAAGCTCTTGGCAACGCTTCCCAACCTGGCCCACGAGAGCGTGCCCGTGGGCGCCGATGACTCGTCGAACGTCGAGGTGCGACGGGTCGGCGAGCCCAGGAATTTCCCCTTCGATCCCAGGCCGCACTGGGAGCTCGGGGAATCGCTCGGCATCCTCGACTTCGACCGCGCGGGGAAGATATCGGGAGCCCGCTTCGCGGTGCTCAGCGGCATGGGTGCGAGGCTCGAGCGTGCTCTCATCAATTTCATGCTCGACATCCACACTCGCGAGCACGGCTACCGAGAGATCCTTCCGCCGTTTCTGGTGGGCGCTCAGGCGCTCTTCGGAACCGGGCAGCTGCCAAAACTGGAGGCCGACCTCTTCAAGGTGCGCGAGCGGGATTTGTATTTGGTGCCGACCGCGGAAGTGCCGCTCACGAACCTTCATCGGGAAGAGATTCTGGAGGCGGACGAGCTTCCCAAACTCTACACCGCCTACACGCCCTGTTTCCGCAGTGAAGCCGGTTCCTACGGAAAAGACGTCCGGGGACTCATCCGACAGCACCAGTTCGACAAGGTGGAGCTGGTGAAGATCACCGAGCCGGAAAGCTCCTACGACGAGCTGGAGAGCCTGACGGCAGACGCCGCAGAGATCCTGGAGCGGCTGGAGCTCCCCTATCGGCAGGTGACGCTCTCGTCGGGTGACATGGGATTCTCCGCGGCGAAGACCTACGACCTGGAGGTGTGGCTACCCTCGCAGGGCACGTATCGCGAGATCAGCTCGTGCAGCAATTGTACGGATTTCCAGGCGAGGCGCGCGGGCATCCGATATCGGCCGTCCCCCGGGGCGAAGCCGCGTTACTGCCATACTCTGAATGGTTCGGCCCTCGCGGTGGGGCGCACCTGGCTGGCCATTCTCGAGAACTTCCAGGACGAGGATGGCTCGGTCGCAATACCTCGGGCTCTGAGACCTTACCTCGACGACAACGAGCGGGTCTCTCGAGCACGGTAGAATGACATCGGTTCCGGAGGGATGGCCGAGTGGTCGAAGGCGGCGGTCTTGAAAACCGCAGACCGAGAGGTCCGGGGGTTCGAATCCCTCTCCCTCCGCCAGCCGGCCCCGAACGAAGCAGATGAGCTATTCGGTCTCGTGGAAGTGGATGGCGCCGAAGGTCACCACGGAACCGGCATCGATGTTCCACTGTTCGTAGTGCCGTAGCGAGCCCTCGAGTCCGAGCACCGGTGCCACCGCGTGGAGGAACGCGTAGAGCGGCGAATAACCACACCAGTTCAGCTCGTCACCGCCGCGGCTCACCAGATCGAAAAAGCCTTCGGCGTCGCCATCGCAGACCATCGCGAGCCTCTCTCGATCCTTTTCGGCGACTTCAACCATCTCGCCCTCGCCGGCACGGACAGGCATCGACCCCCCGTAGCGCCGACCGACATGGGCCATGTCCACTCCGAGGACCCAGAAGAGATTCGGGTTCGCGTCCGCCAGCTCGGAAAGCGCGTCGAAGCAACGGCGGTTCGAATCGAGCGCCTCGGGCCGTTTTCCCGTTATCAGACTGTCTGCGAAGGCACCGACGAGGATGGGGACGATGCGAAACGGCCGCCGCAGTCGGTGCTGCAGAAAAATGACCTGAAACTCGATGGAGTGCTCCGGGACGTGGCTGTAGTCTTCATCGATGACGGCGTCACCGCCGCGCTCGAGGAGGCGTTCGACGAGCTCGATCGCCACCGGGACTTCCCCCAGCGGAGACCGAAAAGGCTTGCGTGTCACCCCGATGTGCTCCGGCTCACCATAGTGCGAGGTGCCAAGGACGATGATGTCGAGCTCGTTTCCATCGCGAGCTCCGTCGAGCTGATAGGCAGCGCCGTACGACGCTCTTCCTCCGTCCGGCGCGACGTGAGGCGCGGCAATCGCGCGGGGGGTCCGACCACTCGCGTCGGGAATTCCATCGCCGAGGAAAGCATCGAAGAACGTCTCGAGCTCGGCTCTTTCGGCCGGATAAGCGGTTCCGGCGTGGGAGGGGACCCGGACCAGCGACGAGCGAAACGCCTCTTGACGGCGCCTCTTCAGCGTGGCCAGCCGCTCGGTCTCCAGAAACCCCGCCTTCTCCAAGGTGTCGACGAACTCGCGCACGTCTTCGCTCGCAGCGAGCCGGCCACCCTGAAGCCGGGTCAACGCGGCTCGAGCATCGAGCTCCGTGTGAAAGCCGTCGAGAAACATCAACAAGCGGTCCCAAGGAGGCGCGATGACGAGCATGGTCTCGGTGTAGCCCATCGGATCCCGAAGGAGAACACCCGGCGCATCGGGCAGAGGGGAACGCATGACGTCGAGGTCGCGCCGAAGCCTAGGAAGCAGCTCGCTCAAGCAGCCCTCAGTTTGGCGAGCTCGAGCCACGACGCGAATCCTTCGACGCTTTGACGCATGAAGATTCAACATTGTAGTATGAACGAGCCTCGCCCCACCACGAAACGGAGAGGTGCTGGAGTGGCTGAACAGGGCTGCCTGCTAAGCAGTTACACGGGTGTTGAGCCTGTGTCGAGGGTTCGAATCCCTCCCTCTCCGCCACCAAGCTGCACTACGCCCTGGAGATCGTGCCGGGTGGAACAAGATTCCTCTCTTTGACAAACCGTCGTCGGACAAGTACTCTGACCTTGCTTGCGAGCCCGCTGGGAAGTCGTCCAACGGTAGGACACGCGGCTCTGGACCGTGGAATCGGGGTTCGAATCCCTGCTTCCCAGCCAATTCGCTCCTGCCGCTTACAGCCAAGTCGCGATTCTGAGAGCGCATTCTCGGGCACTCGCGATCGAGTCGGGAATGCCCACGCCGTCGAGCCCGTTCGCCAGAACGTACAGACCAGGTCGAGCGGCCAGCTCTCGATCCCGCGATGCCAGGATGGCGCCATGGCCGAGTAGGACCTGCGGGGTTCGCAGCTCCCAACGGACTACGTTTGAGAACAGCGGATCCCCGAGCCGACCGATTGCCTGCCCCAGCTCGCCGAGCGAGAGCTCGGCAATCTCCGAGTCTTCGAGCCGAAGGACATCGGGATCGCGGGAGCCCCCGAGAAAAGTTCTCAGCAGCACGTGATCTTTCGCCGCACGGTGGGGGAACTTCGTGGTGACGAACGTGGCGGCAAGCAAGCGGCTCCTCTCACCGGAAGGGACGACGAATCCGTAGCCGTCGAGTGGATGGTCGACGTCGGCCCTACGAAAACCGTGAAAGACGACGGCGGTCGAAGCCATCGGGATACGGGCGAGGGATCGGGACAACCCCGCGGAAGCGACTTTGACGAGCCGGGCCGCCACCGGTAGAGGGAGCGCCAGGAGCACCGCACGAGAGCGAATCGACTCACCGGACTCGAGAGTGGTTACGAAGCCTCCCGATTCCGACCGGATCGCGCTCACTCCAATCCCGAGCCGAAACGCATCGGACGGCAAAGCATCGCGGAGCCGTTCTACGAGCCGGCCCATCCCGCTCTGAAGCGAGAGAAACGTGGCCCCCTCGGGCTTCGACGTTTTCAGCATCCCCCAAGTCACGCTTCCGTACTCCGTCTCGAGGGCGACGAATCGAGGGAAGAGGAAATCCATGGAGAGCTTCTCCGGGTCCCCGCAGTGGATGCCGGCAAGCAAAGGCTCGCCAACACGCTCGAGCGCCTCGCGGCCGAAGCGCCGGGAAACGAACGAGGCAATGGACTCTTCGGCCTCTCGGCGCCGAGGCACGAAAGGCTCCACCAACAGGCGAAGTTTCCCACCGAAAGAGAAGAGGCTCGAGAACAAAAGAGGGGCGATACGAGTTGGCGCCGTGAGACGCATGCCCTCGGGAAGAGGACGAAGCTTTCCCCTGTGGAGCACGTATACGTTCCTCTCCTCGGGGTTCGTTCCGACGAGCTCGGCGGACAGACCGAGCTCGTCGCACAAGGCCGTCGCATGCGGTTTCGATGCGAGAAAGGCGTCGGGGCCACAGTCCATCACGAAGCCGTCCCGGAACTTCGTGAAGATGAGCCCGCCGAGCCGGTCCTCCTTCTCGACGACGAGGCAATCGACACGGCGTCTCGACAGCTCGTAAGCCGCGGTGAGACCGGCAATGCCGCCCCCGGCGATGAGGACGTCGCGGTTCACGCGCCCGATTCGCGGCTCGAGGCGCGATGAACGTGGTCCACGAGCGCCAACACGTTGTCCACCGGCGTTTGGGGCAAGACGCCATGGCCGAGGTTGAAGATGTGGCCCGAGCGTCCACCCGCCTGCCGCAGGATCGAGTCGATTCGGGAAACGAGAATCTCGCGGGGCGCGCACAACACGGCTGGATCGAGATTACCCTGGACAGCGATTCGCCCCCCCACGACCCGCCAACCACGCTCGAGGTCGATCCGCCAGTCCAGACCCAACACGTCCGCCCCGCAAGCCGCCATCTCGGAAAGCAGTCCAGCGGTGCCGGTACCAAAAAGGATGCGGGGAACGTCGTATCGCGAAAGGGCAGCGAAGATGGCTCGCACGTGCGGAAACACGAGCTCGCGGTAGTCGATGGGAGCGAGAGCGCCGACCCACGAATCGAAGAGCTGTACCGCCTGGACCCCCGCTTCGATCTGGGCCTCGAGGTAGCCGGCAACGGTGGCCGCGAGCCTTTCCGCCAAACGATGCCAGGTGGCCGGATCCTGGAACATGAGCGCCTTGGTCTTCTCGAAGCTCTTCGAGGGTCCGCCCTCGATCGCGTAGGAAGCGAGCGTGAACGGAGCCCCGGCGAACCCGATGAGTGGGACATCGAGCTCCTTCCGCAGAAGTCGAATCGCCTCCAGCGTGAAATTTAGCGCTTCGCGGGGATCGAAGTCCCGGAGACGCTCGACGTCCGCCGCACTGTCGATAGGAGATTCGATCCTGGGACCTTCCCCCGGCACGAACGAGAACGGAATCCCGAGAGGCTCGAGAGGGATCAAGAGGTCGGAGAACAGAATAGCGGCGTCGAGCTCGAACCTGCGCAGAGGCTGCAGCGTGACTTCGACGGCGAGCTCGGGCTGCCGACAAATCTCGAGGAGGCCGTAGCGGGCGCGGACGCTACGGTACTCGGGGAGGTAGCGTCCCGCCTGGCGCATGAGCCAGACGGGCGTCGCGTCGACGCTTTCTCGGCGGCAGGCCAGGATGAAACGGCCCGGCCTGCTCAATGAGCAGGTTCCGTCAGTCGGATCAGCTTGCCGGCGATCAAAGGATAGAGGAGGCGGCAGACCTGGTACTCGGATAGATTCGCCTCTCGCGCAACCTCCCTCAAGCTGCGTTTGCCGTCGACTTTCGACAACACCAGCCATTCGCTGGTATTCAGATTGATCTGTCTTCCCGACTGCGAATCCTCGGGTGGGATGAATTCCGGGACGAACCGAGTATCGGGGATGTGCTCGGCGAGAACGCTCCACTCGTCGCTGCGGCGGGCGCTCTCGATGAGAAGAACCGCACTTCGCTCGCGAACGGTCTTTTTCTCGGCCACCATTTCGGGATGAAAGATGAATCCGCCGTCGCTCCATCGCATGAGGTCGAAGAAGGCATCCTCGCCCTCGCTCGCTCCCGCCTGCGCGTGAACCACGGTGCCCGATTCGAAGAAGATGGCGCCCGAGCGACCCGAGTCCTCTTCGAACAGGCCGAGCTTGCCCGTCCTGGCCGATGCGCTCAGCAGTTGCACGACATCGGAAAGCGCAAACTTCGCCAGAGAGCCCTGTAGCTCCACCGTTCGACTCGCTGATGTCACCTTGAATTCTCCGCTTTTCGCCGCGAGCGTATCACAAACGGTACCGCAGGTCGATATACCTCGGCCGCCTCGTGGACTATAATGGCGGCGATTCGGGGCCAGCGCGAGCCCCGTAGGAGAAGTGCCATGCACAGAAGGCAATTCGCGACCGTGCTTTCTTGCGCTGTCCTCTGCTGCGCCGTTTCCGCCTCGGCTCAGATGGGGACGGGACGAGTGACGGGCTCGGTCCACGATGTGGAAGGGAAGCCCATCGAGGGCGCCACTATCACCGCAACGAGCTCCGAGAGCGAGCGGACGCTCGAGGTTACATCGGACAAGGACGGAAAATGGGCTCTGCTCGGTTTCCGTTCGGGAACGTACGAGTTTACGTTCAGCGCCACCGGGTTCAAGCCTCAGGCTTACAAACAGGACATCAAGCAGATGGGTAGAAACCCCTCGATGGACGTCGTGATGGAGCCCCTGGCGCCGGGTCAGAGCGGTGGCGCGATGGGCGGCTTGCTCGACGAGGCGAACGCTCTGTTCGAGCAGAAAGACTACGCCGGCGCGATCGCCAAGTACGAGGCGATCCTGGCGAACGAGCCCACGCTCTACCAGGTTCACTACAATATCGGAAGCGCGCAGCGGGAGTTGGGGCAGCTCGACGAGGCCCGGTCATCGTTCGAGAAAGTTCTGGAGCAAGACCCGATGAATACCGCTGCGCTGGTGAGCGTCGGCGACATACTGGTACAGCAGGGCAACCTCGACGAAGCCGTGGGGTATTTCGAGAAGGCGATCGACCAGACCCAGGACGAGATCGTGCCCTTCAACGTGGCTGAGATCTACATGAGCCAGGGCAACGCCGCCAAGGCGCTTGAGTTCTACCAGCTGTCCTCCTCGCGCAAGCCCGATTGGCCCGAAGCGCATCTCAAGATTGCCTACGCCCAGGTGAATCTCGGCGACCTGGCGGCGGCGCGGGCGTCCTTCGAAAAAGTCGTCGCGATCGCACCGGACAGTCCTCAAGCTCAGGTAGCCGAACAGATGCTCGCGTCGCTACCGCAGTAACCGAGGCCTCACCCCGACGCGAGATGATCAGGGGCGGCTGTGTCGGCGAGAGGGATCGGCTCACCGCCCGCGCCAAATTTCGACCCGGATCGCCCCGGAGAGGAGGCCCATGGATACCCGTCTATTCGCTCTCGTGCTGACGACGTCTCTCGCAGCCGTCTCGCCGGCTTCGGCGCAGAGTCCGGTGCTCGATCGAATCCTCGAGTCTCGAGAGCTGAGGGTCGCGACCTCCGGTACCCAGCCACCGTTCAACGCAATCAGCAGGGACCAGAAGTTGATCGGGCTCGAAGTCGACTTGGCCCGAATGCTGGCGGACGCGATGAACGTGAATTTGACCCTGACGTCCATGCCCTTTCCCGATCTCCTTCCCGCGTTGAAAGATGGAAAGGTGGACATGGTTCTGTCGGGACTGGCGATCACTCCGGCGAGAATCCGCGAGGTCGCCTTCGTGGGTCCCTACCTGCTCTCGGGAAAATCCGTCCTGACCGACAGCCGGCGGCTCACCTCGATGAAAGGACCGCGCGACCTCGACCTTCCCGAGCTGACACTGGTGGCGCTCGCAAACTCGACCAGCGTCGACTACGTGAAACGGGTGGCACCGAAAGCGAAGCTCGTAACCACCGCGAACTATGAGGCCGCGGTGCAAATGATTCTGAGCGACACCGCCGATGCGATGATCGCCGACATGCCCGTCTGCATCCTCACCGTGCTGAGGAATCCCAACAAGGATCTCGCCACTCCGTCCCTGCCGTTTACGGTGGAGCCCGTCGGCATCGCCCTGCCCACGAGCGACGAGCGATTCCGGAATCTCGTGGAGGCCTACGTCGACGCTTTCGAAAAAACCGGCGCTCTCGAAGAGCTTCGCGCGAGGTGGCTTTCGGGCGGCGAGTGGATCGCGCAGCTCCCCTGAGAAGGCGACGAGGAGGTCTTCTCGTGCTCAGTGCCGTGGCGGGACCCGTGGTCGATCGTCCGCCACGGCTCGAGCTGCTTACGGCGCGGCCAGCGCGCCGGGCTCGCTCCGCTCGCGCAGGGTGGGCTGAATTTTCATCCACCCTGTCGTGCTCAATGCCGTGGCGGGACCCGTGGTCGCCCCCCCGGTAGCTTTCCATACGCCATGACATGTCGTTCGTCGTTCTAGCCATCGGGATTGCCATCGTCGTGACGGCGATCTTCGCCTTCGACGTCCACCCGTTTCTCGCCCTCGTCCTCGCGACGATGATCGTGGGCGTCCTTTCGCCCAAGCCGCTCGAGCCGGGAGGTGCTGACCTGCAAGCGATCCGAGCGGTCGAGCTCACCGCCCAGGGGTTCGGTGTCACCGCCGGGGGTATCGGCATCGTCATCGTTCTCGCCGCCATCATCGGTCAATGTCTGCTCGAGAGCGGAGCGGCCGATCGCATCGTTCGCAGCTTTCTCAAGCTTTCGGGAGACAAGCGTGCGGGATTGGCGTTGATGGGAAGCGGTTACGTGCTGTCGATTCCGGTCTTCTTCGACACGGTCTTCTTTCTTCTCGTACCCCTGGCTCGCTCGCTCCGTTTGCGAACGGGCAGGAGCTACGCGCTCTACGTCTCCGCCATCTGTGCCGGAGCGCTGGTCACCCACTCGCTCGTGCCTCCGACGCCCGGGCCGCTGTTCATGGCCGAAACGTTCGAGCTTCCGCTGGGAACCGCCATCCTCGGGGGCGCGCTACTGGGTCTTGCGCCGGCCTTCTTCGGTCTCGCAGTCTCCGGCTGGATCGACCGCCGTCTCGACGTTCCCCTCCGAGACGTCCCGGGGACGGGGAGAAACGAGCTCGAGGCCATCGCTCGCCGGGATGCATCGGAGCTCCCCGGTCTGTTCGTTTCGCTCCTGCCAGTCGCGGTTCCCGTCGGGCTCATCTCGATCCACAGCATTCTCGAGGCTTCCCTGCGGCCGGCGGGGCGGCCGTCGCTTCAGGCGCTGCTCGATTGGAGCGGATTCTTCGGCGACAAGAACATGGCGCTTCTCGCCGGCTCGTTCATCGCGGCGTGGCTCCTGAGGCGTACCCAGTCTCTGAGCGTAAAGCAGCTGGGGCAAGGCTCGAGCCTGCCATTGCCAGCGCCGGTGTGATCATACTCATCACGAGTGCCGGGGGGGCATTCGGTCAGATGCTCTCTCGCATCGGTATCGACGAGAGCTTGAGCCAGCTCTCCTGGATGGGCGGAGGAAAGGGCATGCTGGTTCTCGCCTGGGCGATCGCCGCAGTCATGAAGATCGCGCAGGGCTCCGGCACCGTCGCCATGATCACCGCGTCGGCGATCGTGGCGGCGATGATCCCCGACCACAGCGCTCTGGATTTTCACGTCATTTATCTGTTCGCCGCGATCGGCTTCGGGTCGGCGGTCTTTTCCTGGATGAACGACAGTGGCTTCTGGGTGGTATCCAAGATGGGAGGTCTCACGGAACCGGAGACATTGCGAGTTTGGACGCTCGTCGTGGCTTCGGTCGGAGTGTTCGGACTCATCCAGGTACTGTCCCCGGCGTCGCTGTTTCCTTTAGCAGGCTGATGAAATCGAGGGAGTTGCTCTTGACTCGAAGCGACGATGAGGCTAGCTTTCGATCTTGACGATGCAATTCGGAATCTGTTTCAAGGGCGACCTCGATCCAGGACGGACGAAGGCGATTTGCCGCCAGGCGGAGCTCGCCGGATTCGAGTACGCCTGGTTCTACGATTCGCACATTTTGTGGCGCGATCCCTATCCCGTCATGGCGATGTGTATGGAGCACACTCAAAAGATGCGCTTCGGCCCCTGTGTGACCAATCCGGACGTCCGCGACTGGTCGGTGGCGGCAAGCCTCTTCGGCAGCCTTGCCTTGCAGAGTGAGGGACGCATCGACATCTGCGTCGGTCGAGGTGACAGCTCGCGGCGCATGATGGGTTTCAAGCCCGCGAGCATCAGCCGAATGAACGATTTCATCGCCGCGGTGAAGGCGATGTGCCGGGGCGAGCGCGTCGTCTACGACGACTGCCCCTCGGGCGCGCAGCTGACCTGGAGCCAGTTCGACCTGCGCGTCTGGATCGCCGCCTACGGGCCCAAGGCTCTCGCTGCCGCCGGAGAGCACGGCGACGGATTGGTCCTCCAGATCGGTGAGCCGGGCCTCTGCCGGTGGTTCGTCTCGCAAGCCCTCGAGGCGGGGAAGAGGGCGGGACGGGACATGTCGACTTACCGGGTCATGGCAGCCGCGCCCGCGTGGATCGGGCCCATGGAGCGCTGCATCGCCCAGACTCGTTGGTTCCCCGCCATGGTGGGAAACCACGTCGCGGACATCGTCGAAAAGTATGGCCGCGACTCGAACCTCGTGCCAGCGAGCTTCACCAAGTACATCGAACGGCGCAAAGGTTACGACTACCATGAACACGCCAAGAAGGACGCAAGTCATCTAGACTTCGTCACCGACGACGTCGTCGAGAGCTTCTCGGTCCTGGGCCCTGCCGAAAACCATGTCGCTAAGCTGAAAGAGCTGGAAGCCGCGGGGGTCACCCAGTTCACGATCTACCTGATGAACACCGAAGAAGAGAGGATCGTGGCCGAGTACGGCGACAAGGTGATCCCGCACTTTGTCTAGCTTCTAGCCGGAAAGGAAGCGCTGGAAGATCGCGCGGAGCTCGTCGTCGATCGGAACCGGCTCGAAGCTGTCGAGATCGACGAGAACCGTGGTGATCTCCGCGTGAAACGTGAGCCCGCCATCGCGCTTTCGGCGAATGTCGTAGGCGAAAGTCACCGACGAACGACCTATCCGGCGAACGACGAGCTCCACGATCGCGACGTCCCCGTAGGCGAGAGGAGCCTTGAACTCGCTCGTGATCGCGACGGTAGGAAACCCCCGTCTTCTTTCGCTCACCAAGGAGGGGTAAGAGAGCGGTGCCGCCGTGTCGAAAAAGTCCTCGAAGGCCGCGTGACAGATGTGGAAGAACTGAGGGTAATAGACGATTCCTGCCCCATCGACGTCATCGAAGCGAATCTTCTGTACGCTGACGAAGGCCAGCTCAGAAGGCTCCGGGCTGACCGAGAGAAGAGAGTCGCTCTTTCACGGCAGCCTGTTCGGGATCGAGCTCGAGCGAGCGTTCGAAGGCTTCCCGGGCGCGATCGAGATTGCCGAGACGCTGATGACTATCCCCCAGGGTGTTGAGGAGCATGGTATCGGGAGGGCGAATCTGTCGGGCGCGATCGAGGTAGGAAGCCGCTTTGGCGAAATCTCCCTTGAGGTAAAAAGCGAACCCCAGCCCGGAAACAACGTCGTACTGGCCGGAAAACGGCTCTTCGAGGGGAAGGAGCAGGCCGAGCGCTTCGTCGGACTTTTCCTCACGAAGATAGGCATGGGCGAGCTTCCAGCGAGCATCGGGCAACCGGGGGTTATCGGAAGCGACCGCCTTTTCGAGCGCCGCTTTGGCCTCGTCGAAACGACCGAGGTTCCAGAGCTGTTCTCCCCTGATGAAGTCGAGCAGTCCTGGCACTTGGGTGTTGAAGCCTCTGCGGTATACGAACGCCGGCCGACTCGCGGCCGAGCGCGGTGAGACGGTCACTGGCACGCTCTTTTCGGAGACGACACCGCCCTCGGCGGAAAGGAGCCGGGCGGTGAGCTCGTAGTTGCCTCCGACCATCTCGTCGAGCCGGATGTGGTCCAGGACCATTCCGCCGGCGCCGACGCTCGCGTCCAGGGATTTCGCAACCTCCTCGCCGTTCGCGAGCTCGATGCGAAGCTTCTGACCCGGGCCAGCGCCAAAAGCCTGGACGATGACGTGGACCGTATCACCGATCACGAAGAGGTTGTCGCTCGCCGGCTGAAAGCGTGTGGGGCCCACTTGAAACGTGCGAATCTCGTCGTCGGCGATGTCCTTCGCGTCTACGAGCTGCGTATCGAAGGCGAGCACGACGTCGCCCACGAATGCTGGGCTCGCTTGGGGGTCACGAATGCTCAGCTCCCGCTCGGCCACCGTGTACTGATGAATGACGCGGTTTCTCAAGACGACGGTCACGATGTAGTCGCCGGGCACGAGCGGGAACCCGTCCTGGTAGGCAAACGGAAAGGCCTTGATCTGATCAACCTGGCTCGGGGTGAGCTCGACGTAAGCCTCCTTATCGTTGGCAACGACGAGCGTTCCCTCTTTGGTCCTTGCTTCGATGGTGACATCGAGAGTCGTATAGTACTTGGACTGATTCTCGTCGGTCTCCAAGGTGAAATTCTGCGGATCGATCTCGACGCTGTATTGAACGACAGGGGTCCCACCCGGCTCGTAGAGCACGGCGAAGCTCGAGCGTGACGGAACGAAATTGAACGAGTACTCCGCCGAAACGCGATTCCCGTAACGGAGCCAGGCATCGGCGTAGTCGGTGCGAATCGCTCTTTTGGGCGAGTCCTCGATTCGGGCGAGCATCATCTCCGTGCCAAGCGAGGGACGTCCCGTGGTGAAGTCCGGCGGCTCGCTCGTGTCGAACGATAACGAGGCCGCGGCCAGCTCGGGGGAGATCTGGCGGAGCGCTTCGACCGCGGGAGCGTTCTCGGAGCCCGGGGTGTGCTGGCTTCCGGTCATCAGAGCTTGAGGACCGTCGACGATAGGATGATAGAGGCGATACTCTCCGATGTCGTTCCTCTTGAAGAACATCAGATAGAAGAAGGACGGGACACCCAGCATCGGGTCACCTTGATAGAACCACAGCTCGATCGACACGATCTCGGCATAGCCGTCGTAACGCTGTGTCTCCCGAGGCTCGCCGAGCAGGATGTAGTAACGACCGCGGTCCGTGCGCCAGCCTTCGCGGAATGTCTCGCGGCCGAGATAAGTATTGGCGTGATCGATGCGTCGGTAGTGCTCGTCCTTGTACTCGTTCGCCGGCGTGGCGGGGTTGGGGTCGCGCTTGCGCCAGAAGGCCTCGATGAACCGGTCACGCTCCTCCTCGGTCTCGAGAGACAGAAAGACATCGCGCTCCCGTTCGGTGATGATGTAGACGACGTCGCGCTCTAGCCAGGAGCGGTGCGCTTCCGAGAGTCGATCGAGGCGGTCATCGGCTCCGCGGGCGGCGATGAGAACGAATGCGAGGAAACATGCCGCTCGTTTGGTGCCCATCATCTCGATCTCAGCCTGTCGAGGAGGATTCCTTCCTCTCCAGCGAGATATTATAGCGCTTGATCATCTCGTTCAGCGTGGTGGGCTTGAGACCTAAAAGCTCGGCCGCCTTTTTTTGCACTCCGCCCGAGGTTTCCAGGCTCGACTCGATGAGGCGTTTCTCCACGGCGTGGATGACATCGCGAAAATCGATTCCCTCTTCGGGAACGACGACGTTGGGCAAGCGGAACGTCGGGCCCGAGCGAACGTGCTCGGGAATCAGGCGCCGATCGATCACCGGCCCCTCGGCGAGAACCACGGCCCGCTCGATGACGTTCTCGAGCTCCCTGACGTTGCCAGGCCAATCGTAGTCCAGGAGCGATTGAATCGCATCGCTGGACAGCTCGAGGAGCGGTCGGCCGTTCTCCTCACCGTACTTCTTCAAGAAGTGCTGAGCGAGGATCGGGACATCTTCGCGCCGCTGGCGCAGGGCGGGGAGCAACACATTAATGACGTTGAGGCGGTAATAGAGGTCCTCGCGAAACTTGCCCGCGTCGACCAGGGACTTGAGGTCGCTATTCGTCGCGGCAATGACTCGGACGTCCACTCGGATCGTGTCGACCCCACCGAGCCTCATGAACTCGCGCTCCTGAATGACTCGCAGGAGCTTCGCCTGAGTCTCGAGTGGCACCGTGCCGATCTCGTCGAGGAAGATGCTCCCGCCGTCGGCAACCTCGAAAAGGCCCTTCTTAGGACTGACCGCCCCGGTGAAGGCGCCTTTGACGTGTCCGAAGAGGTTGCTTTCGAGGAGATCGGGGGGCAGGTTCCCCGAGTTCACGGGTACGAACTGCTTGCTTCGGCGAGCACTGTAATTGTGTATGGCTTTCGCCACCAGCTCCTTTCCGGTACCGCTCTCACCCGTAATGAGCACGGTGCTCTTGGAAGGGGCGATCTGCTGGATGAGGGCATATACGTCTTGCATTCGCGGCGACTTGCCCACGAGCACGTCGAATCGCTGCCTGTCAGAGAGCGCCTGCCTCAACGAACGATTTTCGTCGACCAGTCGGCGCTGTCGCACTCCTTTGGAAACGACGACTCGGACTTCTTCGTTCTTGAATGGTTTGGTGACGTAATCGAACGCACCCCTCTTCATCGCTTCGATGGCGGTCTCGACCGACGCATAGGCAGTTATCATCACGACGACGAGCTCGGGGTCTGCCTTCTTCAGCTCGTCGAGCACCTCGATGCCGGAACGGTCGGGAAGCATGACGTCGACAATTGCCAGGTCGATGGGCTCTCGGTTAGCGATGGAAAGGCCCTCCTCGCCCGTCGAGGCGAGCTTGACGCGATAACCTTCATGAGTCAGCAGCGAGCCCAGGATCTCCCGCATCACGTCCTCGTCGTCGACGACGAGGATCGTTCCCGCGTCAGACATGCTTCGACACGCCGGCTGTGCGGTTCGCCGGAACGAAGTCGTCGGCACCGGGAGCCCGGACCCCGTTATGAGCCGGCAGGAGCAAATGGAAGCTCGTTCCCTGGTCCACGGCGCTCTCCACCGCGATCTGACCCGAGTGCTCCTGGATGATCCCGTAGGTGATGGAGAGCCCGAGACCCGTCCCACTCGCCCCGGCTCGCTTCGTCGTGAAAAAGGGATCATAGATCCGTTTGACATCCTCTTGACGGATGCCATGGCCCGTGTCCGACACGGTGGCTAACACCGCATCCCCTTCGGTCGCGGTTCGAATGCTCAGCCACCCACCCGACGGCATGGCATCCTGAGCGTTCAAGATCAGATTCAGGAAGACTTGTTGGAGTTTGTTCTCGTCTCCGAGCACGTCGGCGAGCTCCTCGCCCAGATCCAGTCGGATCTTTATCCGCGCTCGGGTAAGCTGATGCTCCAGCAGCGACAGAACGTCGCGCACGACGTCGTTCAGGCGGACGGGGACGAAACTGGATCGGCCCTGTCGGGCGAAGTTGAGCAGATTGTTGACGATCTTCGAGGCGCGCTCGGTTTGACGCTCGATCTTGTGAAGAAGCTCGGACCTGGGATCGGAATCCGTCGTCTGGTCCCGGAGCATTTGAGTGAAGCTGCTGATTCCCGTGAGTGGGGTGTTGATCTCGTGGGCGACACCGGCGGCGAGGAGCCCGAGAGAAGCCATCTTCTCGCGAAGTTGGAGCTGGGTCTCGAGCTCGACCCTCAGGGTGATGTCTTCGAAGATGACGATCGTTCCTTCCGGCCGTTCGTCGCTGGTGAGGAAGGGAGCCACCTGGAGCTTGACGACCTTCTTCTCCTGGCGCATGTTCTGCAGGTTGAGACGCGCGATGCCGCTCGTCTCCGCCGTCTTCCACCAATCCGCGCCCATCGAGGATCTCAATGCCTCGCGGAGCGGCTCGGGGAAGATATCGTTGAAGCTCCTCCCGAGCGCCCGATCCCGCGGCAATCCGTAGAACTTCTCCAGCGCGCGGTTCCAGCGAACCACGGTGCCGTCGAGATCGACCACGAGGATTCCCGTCTCCAGAGATTCGATGGTGTTCTCGCTATGCTCCTTCAGGGCCTCGAACTCGCTCGCTTTACGCTGGAGCGAACGATACAGACTCGCGTTCTCGAGCGCCGTGGCGGCCTGCGCGGAAAGCATGACGAGAAGATCCATGTCCTCGCTCGTGAGCGAGCTCTCGTCCCAGCGACGTCCCAGCAGGATCACGCCGACCACCTTGCCGTGCGAGCAGCAGGGAATCGCGTAGGAAAGTCCGGAGATATCGAGGCTCTCGAAGGCTCCGTTCGCCGTGCCCAGCTCCGCCTCGCCCGAATAGACCGCTTCGCCCTCCGACAGCCGCCGGTAGAGCGAAGACCCGTCCGAAAGCTTCGTGCTCCGCCACTCGCTCTCGCTGAGCCCCCGCCCCGCTTGAACGGCGAGACCCCCTTCGGAAGACGCCGCGAGAAGCGCGACCTTGTCCACCTCGAAAGTGTCTCCGATGCGATCGACGAGCCTCGAGGAGAGCCGATCGAGGTCGAGGTGGGAGTTGAGGTCTCTCGAGAGCGCCATGAGCGCGCGCCGGTAGTCGTAGCGCTCCCGATAGAAGAGCCGGTCGATACCGACCTGAATTCGGCTCTTTATCGGCGTGAACACCAGAACGACGATGAGTGCCGCGAGAACCGCCAAGATCGTGGAGTGCTCGTCGCCCACCATGTAGTGGGCACCCGCGAGGAATATCGCCAGATAGAGACTGCCCACCGCAGCGGTCGCGAGGGTGAAGACCATGCCGCGTTTGAACAGCACCTCCACATCCATCAGACGGTACTTGACGATGGCATAGGCGAAGGAAAGGGGAATGAAGGCCAGGGGAACGACCGAGAACTGCATCGTGAGCCCGGGAGCAACCCCCAAGAGATAGGGAATCGCGTAGAACAGGGCGAAAGGGAACACTCCCAGGGCCGTTCCCCACACGATCCATTTCGTCTGTTTCTTGACCGTGATGCGTGTCGCACTGCGCTGTGAGTCGACGAACGCGATCAGGGCCAGGACCGACATGACCGCGACGAAGGTGGGCAGGATCCGATCGAGGAAGTCGTGGGCATCGATGAGGAACCGTTCCCCCCAAACGAGCGGAGAGAAGAACGCAACGCCCGCGGCAAGGCTCAAATAGAGCAAGATCGCGGACGGCGCGTAGATTGCCCAGAGGATCCATGGACGCCTGATTACGAGAGTTTTCTTCGCAGGAAAACACAGAGCGAAATGCAGAAAGATGGGCGGGAAGAACAACAATCCCAAGAGCTCCATCGAGAAGAACGCGCGGTCCCAGCCGTCGAGCTCGCCGGTGAAAGAGAACCCGTAGGCGAGAAACCAGAACAGGCAGAGCATGTAGAAGTGGGCCGTCGCTGCTTCTCCCCTCCGGCGAACATAAACCACCGTCCCCACCGCCAGAGAAAAGATCCCCACCGCGGCGAGGAAGTAATACGCGGAGATGTTTCCCTTTGGAAGAGGGGCGACGGTCACGGCCAGCGCCTCGCGGGTATCCTCTCTCAGAATCTGATACCGGAGCAGCTGCCCCACACGGGAAGCGTCGAGAGCTTCTCGGACGGCGGTCACTCGCTCGACCGGCTCGTCTTCGATGAGAACGAGAATGTCGCCCGGCCGCAAGCCCGCCCGGTCGCCTGGGCCATCGGGGTCGATGCGTTTGGCGTACACGCGGCCCGCCTGCTCGCCCCAGAAGACGCCGTCGTCGAGCAGCTCGAAGCGGTTTTTCTGCCGG
Source organism: Vicinamibacteria bacterium (assembly GCA_035457705.1). GTDB lineage: Bacteria > Acidobacteriota > Vicinamibacteria > Marinacidobacterales > SMYC01 > DASPGQ01. The sequence goes on along the minus strand of DATIBD010000087.1, from coordinate 41,537 downwards.
ATGTTATGGAGCGAGCACGCAAGCAGAAGGGTGCTCGTGATGATCACGAGGCCGATCTTCCACGAACCCGAGCGCTCCATTACTGCTCGACCTCTACGCTTCGGCATACGCATCCCGGACGACACGCAGCCATGCGACGGGCGTGCATTCGCATACGCCAACTGCTAGCAATTCTCGTTCCTCCTCATACCTCGATATGAGGTGGATAAGCCATTCTAGCAAAGGGAGTTAATACTTGGAACGCGATGCACCCCCAAGTCTGTATCCATGAGTTTGGATTTACCATCCAAACAATTGGATGTAAGGGCTTTTGGGGGAGGTGAGGCGTTTTTCAGAAGCGAACGGTGACGCCCCCGAGAACGCGGCGGGGCGCGTCGACCACTGCGAACTCGTCCAGCAGGGACGAGTTCTCCAGATCTTCGTAGAAGAGATTTCGCACGGCGACCATGAGCTCCCAGCGCGTTCCGTTCCACCCCACGAACGGCAGCAGCTGGTAGACCTGCACGCTGAAACGGGTGTCGAGCTCGCGACCTGGAACGAAACCCTTCCGAAGCATCGCGAGTCTGGGATGGGCGATGACCCGGTACGCTGCATGGAGTCGCGTCCGCGTGCGCTCGATCGACGTCGCCAGAGTGGTCGTTACGTCGTGGATGTCTTCACCCGAAGCGAAACCCAGCGCATCTTCGCCGGGAACGTCCGACAGGCTCTGCGCCCGTCCGAAAGTGTAACCGACTGTGCCTTCCACCTCCCCGAGATTCTGAAACAAAGACACGCCGAATCCCCGGGTCTGGAAGTCGCCACGATTCGAGACTCGAAAGTGACCTCCGCCGAACCCCGCCACACTCTCCGTGAACGTCTTGACGAGCTGAGCTTCCGCGTCCTCTTCGAAAAGCCTCACCGCGACCCGCGTGTGCTGCGAGAGCTGCCGCTCGAGGCCGAGCTCGAAGCGGGCCGTCCTTTCCGCGCGAAGGCCCCGATTCGCCGGCGCCGGCCCATACACGTCGGCGTACGCCACCTGCGACAAGAGGCCAATGTCCTCGCCTCCGGGCGCTTGGATGTGATAATCCACTTTGCCGCGCAGCACGGTGGCATCGTCTAGGACGGGCCGAGTGACTTCGATCTGCGGTGACCAGTAGCCAGAGGTGTCCAGGTAATCGAAATGCTGGTAGGAAAGATTCGTCGATACCGAGGTCGAGCCCAGGAGAAAGGTATCGGAGGCGTACAGGCTGCCGAACCATTCGGTCGTGCCGGTTGTCGAAACCCCCTTGATCAGGCCCACTTCAGGCGGGCGAAACGCCTGCACATCTCCGTATAGGTAGTTTCCATAGCTCACGCCGCCCGCGACACGGTGCCCGGAGAGCTCTCCCGTCACATACTCCGCCCGGCCCGCCCAGGAGGAGAGTGCCGACTCGAGGAGTTGGGCGCTGACGAACCAATGCCCGTCCCCCCGGGTGGGAATGAACAGCCGCGCGTACGCGAGCCGCGCATCCAGCCCGGCCCCGGCGCCGGGAAACTCGGACAGTCCCTGTTCGAAGTCGGCGGCTCGCACGCCGAGCTCACCGCTGAAGGAAAACGCCGGCTCGTAGGTGTCGACCCGTGACTCCAATGTGGCAACGGGAACCCACCGATCCTCCTCCCTGAGGATGTTCCGATCGGCGTGCTGCAGGATCCATTTGAGCTCCGCCAAAGTGCGCTCTTCGTTCGCTTCGACGTGAACCGTGGGCTCGTCTTGGGTGGACGAAAGACTCATCAGGATCGAGCCCACCTCCTCCATGCCTTCCTCGACCACCACTTTGGTAAACGGCGAAGGGAAGAAACCCTGGAGGTAAGCTCGCAGGCGATAAAGCCCGGGTGGAATGCCACCGAGAGAGAACCGCCCGTCCTCATCCGTAACCGCGGTGCGCGCCCCGAGAACTAGATTGTGGCCGAACAGCGAAACGATCGCCCCGACGAGCGGTTGGCCCTGCTCGTCGCCGACGAAGCCCGCGAGCTCCGTGACGCGCGCCTCGGTCTCGGCAAGGGCGGTTGCGCCCAGAGCGAGCCCGATCAACGAAGCCACCACGACCTTCTGGCTTGCGGTCATTCGGATCGTCTCTCTTCCCGGTGTTCGTTTCGATCTGAAAAGCGCCCCTGTCGGTCTTCTGTCGACCGTGAACGTGGACTCGCGACGCTGCGCTCGTCCCCGGGAAACCCCGTCCTATCCGTCGAGAGAATCATGGCGTTGGCGGCTAGAGACACTCCCCTACCATCGACTAGAATATAGCCGAATCGTAACCGACTTTGTTACCACAGGCTCGGGAGCGTGTCAATTGAGGAGCTCACGTCGGGACGGGGCGGCCCGGTGGACGGGCCGGCAGAGCCGCAGGCACGAGGCCCCGGGATTCGAACCGGAGATGACATGAACACAGATATTTTGGCCATCGAGGCGCGTCAGATTTTGGACTCACGAGGGAATCCCACGGTCGAGGCCGATGTGATTCTCGAGGACGGAAGCCTCGGCCGCGCGGCCGTGCCGTCAGGAGCCTCCACCGGCGAGCACGAGGCCATCGAGCTGCGCGACGGGGACGAGAGCTTTTTCAAGGGCCAAGGGGTCACCCGGGCCATCCGCCATATCCTCGACGAGATTGCCCCCGAGCTCGTCGGCGAGGACGCGACCGAGCAAGTCCTCGTGGACCGTCTTCTCATCGAGCTCGACGGGACTTCGAACAAGGCGAGGCTCGGCGCCAACGCGATCCTCGCGGTCTCCCTCGCGACGGCCCGGTCCGCCGCGGAAAGCCTCGGATTACCACTCTACCGCTACCTCGGCGGGCCCCTGGCCACAACGCTCCCCGTCCCGCTGATGAACGTCCTGAACGGCGGGGCCCACGCGAGCAACAATCTGGACATTCAAGAGTTCATGATCGTGCCGGCTGGTTTTTCGAGCTTCAGCGAGGCCTTTCGCGCGGGGGTGGAGACGTTCCAGGAGCTGAAAGCCATTCTCACGCGCAAGAGGCTCGCTACCGCCGTTGGCGACGAGGGGGGATTCGCTCCCGATCTCGAATCGAGCGAGAGGGCACTCGAGCTCCTGCTCGCCGCAACCGAAGGAGCCGGCTATCGGCCCGGCGAGGAGATGTTCATCGCGCTCGACGTTGCGGCGAGCGAGCTCTTCGACTCCGGCTCGTACGTCATGAAGAAGTCGGGCGGAGCTCGAAAGTCTTCCGAGGAGCTCATCGATCAGTACGCCCGATGGCTCGAGCGCTATCCCATCGTCTCCATCGAAGATGGGCTCGACGAGAACGACTGGGCCGGCTGGAAGGCTTTGACCACGAGGCTCGGCAACAGCGTCCAGCTCGTCGGCGACGACCTGTTCGTCACCAACGGCACCCGTCTCCGACGGGGCATCGAAGAGGGAGCGGGGAACTCGGTTCTGATCAAGCTCAATCAAATCGGAACGCTGACCGAGACGCTCGAGGTCGTGGAGGCGGCCCACCGTCACGGGTACACGAGCGTCGTCTCTCATCGCTCGGGCGAAACGGAAGACACGACCATCGCGGATCTCGCCGTGGCGAGCCGGAGCGGGCAGATCAAGACGGGCTCTTGCAGCCGGAGCGACCGCGTGGCGAAGTACAACCAGCTTCTGCGTATCGAGGAGGAGCTCGCGGATATCGCCGGCTACGCGTCGAAAGAAGCGTTCAGGTCGTTTCCTCGTCGACCGCGATCTTGAGAGAGCGCAAAAATTTCTTGTCGAGAGAGCTCATGCGAAAAGACGCTCCCGACGACTCCATCATCCCCGCGACTTCGTCCACGTGCTCGTGGTCGAGCTCCCCGCGTGGCGCAAACGCCAGAGTGGCCTGCAGAACGAGAGAGAGCTCGTAGCCCTCATCTCGAATGCGCGTGAGGCATTCCTCCACCTGGGGTGAGCCGGCGATCGCCTGCTCGATGCTCTTTTCGAGGCTCTGCACCAACCGCCTCAGCTTGTCGTCACCCTGCCCCAAACCACGCTCTCCGTTCGACACAAACTCCTGAGGAAATCTTAGCAAACGCACCCAGGCACCGACAACCAATCTCAGTAGGTCAGCGCTTCCACACGATCCCGAACGTTCCACACGTAGATTTGATTCGGCCAGAAGTTGATGTGCAGTTGATAGGCGACGTCTATGGTGGTGCGTTTCGTCGTCGGGTTCCGCTCGACGTGAACTCTCTCCGAGAGCAAGGTGATTCCGTACCCCTCCGCCAGCTCGATCACGCGGCCTCGAATCGTATCGGTGCTGTCCTGGACGGGCGCGTTCGCCGCCACGTTGAGGTCGCCGAGAAACTTCAGGCGCACTACCACCGCTGGCGTGACCTGGGCGACGAAATAAGCGAGCACGAAGAGAAAGACCACCTCTATGAGGGTGCGCACCCGTATTGCGCCCACACGCCCAGTTTTCATCAGCCCGTTCGTTTCGAAGGCAGTGCCTCGGTAGAATATGTTGCCGGGAACTTCGAATCTCGGCGGGACGTTACGTCCATTCGTAAACCCATGTCAATCGTCAAAGCCAGTGCCCTCACGGTTCGCTACGGAAGACACGAAGCGCTCTCCGATCTGGAACTGGACATCGTCGGCGGCGTAACCGGTCTATTGGGCCCGAACGGCGCGGGGAAGAGCACACTGCTCAAGACGCTTCTCGGCGTCTTGCGCCCGAGCGCGGGAGCGCTTTCGGTGCTGGGCGTATCGGCACTCGAGCCAAGGAGCGCCGAGCTCCGGATGCGACTCGGTTACTTTCCCGAACGTTCGGTGTTCGTACCCGGTATGAGCGCCGTCGACACCGTCGCCCTCGCGGGAGAGCTCGGAGGCCTCAAGCGTACGGACTCACTCGAGAGGGCCCATGAGGTGCTCTGGTTCTCGGGGCTCGGCGAAGCGCGCTATCGCCTAGTGGAGGAGTTCTCCACGGGAATGAAGCAGAGAACGAAGCTAGCCTGTGCTCTGGTTCACGATCCCGACCTTCTGCTTCTCGACGAGCCGACTAGCGGACTCGACCCTTCCGGCCGACGGCAAATGCTCGAGCTGGTTCGCGCTATCGGCGCCGCCGGTATCTCGGTGATCCTCTCAACGCACTTGTTGAACGATGTCGAACAGGTCTCCGACGGCGTCGTCTTGCTCGATCGCGGTCGTCTGGTGCTGGAGGGACAGCTGTCGAGCCTCCGACACCCGGCGGGTTGGATCTTCGACATCCGCGTGAGGGAAACCCGGCCAGGAGCGTTCAGTGAACGGCTGCAAGAGCATGGAATCAAGAGTACCGAGGATCGGGATGGTCTCCTACGGGTCGAGCTGAACGACTCTGCCACGCGACCGCTTTTCGAGCTCGCGCACCTCGCCGGGGCCGAGATCCGTCATCTCAAACGCCACGAACGTAATCTGAAGGACACCCTCACCGCCGCTCTCGACAAAGGCACCCACACAGGCTGATGCCACTTTACGACCGCTCCTACCAAAGAGTCTCGCGGGCGCGCACGGCGCGGTCGACCCGCGTGACCGCTCTGGCTCGTGAAACGGTTAAGCTGCTCCTGCGTCGACGGGCCCTCCTCGCGCTGCTCGCTTTCTCTTGGATACCGGCGCTCGTACGCGCCGTTCAGATCTACGCGAGCCATCAATTTCCCCAGGCTGCCGACTTCTTCTCGGTGAGCGCGGCGATGTGGCAGGAGTTCCTCGGTCAACAAGTACGTTTGTTACCCGTCGTGCTCGTGAGCCTCTACGTTGGTGCCGGCGCCATCGCCTCGGACTTCGCCTCGGGCGCCTATGTGCTCTACCTCTCGAAACCAATTTCTCAACTCGACTACGTCGCGGGTCGGGCCCTTCCCGTGCTGGGCGCGATCTGCTTCGTGACGCTCGTGCCCGGGCTGGCTCTGCTGGCGCTCGAACTGGCGATTGCGGGAGACACCTCCATTCTTCGCCTGGAGCCTTGGCTCCCGGTTTCCATTGTCTCTTACAGTCTTTGGCTCGCCCTCTACTTCACGATACTCGTCCTTTCCATCTCGAGCCTCTCGCGAAGCGGGCGCGTCGCCGGGGCAGGCTTCGCCGCTCTCGTTCTCGGAACGGAAGTGGTACTTCGTGGCGCAGCCCAGGGATTAACGAGCACCGACGTGCCACTCACCCCGGGCATCGTGAGCGCGGCCGTCGACTCCGGACACGTTTTCTTCCGAGACGCTTCCGGCTCTTCTTGGAGCTCGATTTTCGTGATGGCGCTCTCGATGGTCGTCTGTGCGCTCATCCTGAGGCGGCGCCTCGCCTCTTCGGAAGTCGTCCAGTGAGCGTCATCGAGCTTCGTCGGGTCTCGCGATGGTATGGGAGCGCCCTCGGACTGAGGCGAGTCGACCTCGATTTCGATCCAGGGGTAACCGCTCTGCTCGGCCCGAACGGCGCGGGCAAATCGACGCTAATCCGAATCGTGGCCGGGCTTCTTCGGCCGAGCTCGGGCGAGGTCTCGGTGGCCGGAGAACCACCTTTTGCGAACTCGAGGGTATTCGCACGGCTCGGCGTTGTTCTCGAAGAGGGAGAGCTGAGACCGCAAGCCCGCATCAGCGTCTTCGATTGGCTCGTCTTTCTCCTGAGGCTCAACGGCTTCGCCGAAGCCCGCGCTCGAGAGCTGGCGGCCAGCCGACTCTCCGAGCTCGGCTTGCTCGAGGCGCGAGACCGCAGCGTGACCACCCTCAGCCGGGGAATGAAACAGAGGCTGCGGCTCGCGCAGGCCGCCGCCCACGATCCCGAGCTGCTCTTGCTCGATGAGCCCTTGAGCGGCCTCGACCCTCTCGGCCGGCACGAAGTGATCGAATGGCTGCGAGCTCAGGGTCAAAGAGGAAAGACAATCGTGGTCTCGAGCCACATTCTCCACGAGGTCGAGCTCATGACCCAGAACGTTGTGCTCATGGCCGAAGGCACCGTGCTCGCGAGCGGGAACCTCCGTGAGATCCGAGCGCTGATCGATTCACACCCCCACCGCATCGCGATCCGGACGCCGTCCCCCCGCGCTCTTGCGCGGCGGCTGCTCGAGGCACCGGCTGTGCTCTCGATCGAGTTCTCCGAGGAGCTCGGACGCCTCGAGCTCGAGACCAACGATCCCGAGAGCTTCTACTCTTTCGTCTCCACCCTCGTCCTCGAGGAGAACGCGGTGGTCGACGAGATCCAGTCGGCCGACGACGACCTGGAATCCGTGTTTCGCTACTTGGTTGGCCCGTGAGACTGGCTCGGGTCGCGCTCGTGGCGAAGTTCTCATTCGAGCAGCTCCTGTGGTCTCCCCGCACGCTCGCCGCTCTGCTGGTCGCGGCGGCACCAGCAGGTCTCGGGAGTCTCTATCGAGTGGCTCTGTCGCTCGGTTACTCGGAAGCGCCCTCGGCCTTTGGCGCGTTCTCCGTGGTCACGGCAGCCGTCGGCTTTCAGTTCGTCGCACCGATGCTCGCTCTGTTCTATGCCAGCGGTGTCATCTTGGACGATCAAGAGGCGGGAACGTTGCCCTACCTGGCGACACGGCCTCTGACGCGGACCGAGCTCCTTACGGGTAAGATGCTCGGGAGCCTCACCCTGTGCCTCGTTCTGTTTCTCCCCTCGATCGTGGTGGCATATTACGTCACGCTTTCGAGTGAAGGCATCGACGCAATTGGAGGCCGATTTGGAAGTCTCGTCCTGGATCTGCTGGCGGGAGTGCTGGGAGTCGCCGCCTACCACGGGCTCTTCGCGATGCTCGGCACTTTGATCTCGAGGCCTCTCCTGGTAGGGCTGTTCTTCGTATTCGGATGGCAGGTTGGTGCCAGCTTCGTGCCCGGCTCGGCGCGCTACCTGACCATCACTCATTACCTCTATGCACTCGTACCTCACGAGAACGTGTCGGCCGCGAGTCGGCTCTTCGGGCAGCGTCCGGACGTCGGCCTCGCCCTTCTGGCGTTGATGGCCATCATCGCGATCACTCACGGAATCTCCCTCTGGCGCTTCGGCCGAAAGGAGCTGTGAGTCTTCGTCCGTTGCGGCATAATGGAACTCGGAGTGTCGAGCTTACGTCTTGGGGGCGGAGGGTTTTATCGATGAACCGAACGAGCAAAACGCGCTGGATACTCACCATCGCGGCAACCACGCTGGTCACGGGGCTTTGTATCGGAGCGCTGGCGCACGTGACGCGCCGGAGCGAAAGCCGGCAGGACCCGTCCCCCAAGGAGTCTCACCTAAAGTGGGTCCCCAGCTCGGCTACGCTCGCGGGCCACGTCAACCTTCGAGCCCTCGCCGAGAGTCCTCTGTTCGAAGCCTGGCGCCTTCGGGCAGAGGCCAGGACCGGGCTCGAGGCATTGAGCGAGTTGACCCGACGGACGGGAATCGATCCGCTGACGGACCTCGACACCGCAACCTTCTCCGTGGTCGAATCAGCACAGGCATCGCCAAATTCCCCGCCCGAGCACTGGGGAATCTCCGTTCGAGGGGCCATCGATGGCACTCGTCTGCTGCAGGAGCTTCGCAAACACGGTGAGGTCGTCTCCGGCGAGCACGAGGGTACGGCGGTGCACGAATTCACCGATGGCCATGGACGTGAGATGGCCCTCGCCGTTGCGAACGCGGGTACGCTCCTCGTGGGAGCGCCTGACTACCTGCGTCAAATGCTCGATGCCGGAGCCGGCAGAGAGCCTAGCGCAGGCTTCGAGACCCTCCTAGAAGGTATCGACGGGCCGAGCCTCAGAAACGAAACGTTCTGGCTGGCCGGCAAAGCCCCGAAGACAATCGGAAGCCTGTTGGGGAGTGGCCCACAGGCCGACGTGCCGTCGATTCGGTCGTTTGCGCTCTCGGGTCGACTCTCCCACGACCTGGAGCTGAAGGCTCAGGGGAAGGCTTCCGACGCCTCAGCGGCGCAACAGATTGCCGACGTGGCCCGAGGAATGACGGCTTTGGGTCGATTCCGAGAGGGTATGGACCCCGCGTTTCGCAGCGTCCTGGAATCGGTCTCGGTCGCACAGCTCGACGATCGGGTCGAGGTATCGGTGACCGTGCCGAACGCGGCGATGGAGCGTCTACTCGAGAGCAGCCTAGAGCAAGCCCACCCCGACGGCGACACGCGCTAATCGACGATGAGACCGGGTACCTCGGGGATCGTTTGGTGACCCAAGTTCGGCTCGGTGAGCCGCTCCTGGGGTCGAGCGAACAGGTAACCCTGCCCGTAGGGAATCCCTAGCTCGAGAAGCGTGTCGAGCTCTTCCACTTGCTCGACTCCCTCGGCGATGACATCGGCACCAATGTTGGTCGAGAGTGCGTGGATGGCTTTTAGCATTTCGCGCTTCACGAAGCTCGTATGGATATCGCGCACCATCATCAAGTCGAACTTGAGGTACCGGGGGTTGAGCCGGACGATCTTCTCCAGGCCGGAGTAGCCGGCACCCATGTCGTCGATGGCGATGGAGAAGCCCATGTCGGTGAACTTCTTCAATGCGTCGAGAAACAAGTCGTAGTTCTCGATCGCCAGCCGCTCGGTAATCTCCAGGACGATTCGTGAAGGGGACAGCCCGTTCTGCTCGAGGAATCCGACGATACGCTCCCCCTGGAACTCGGGATCGCGAAGGGTCGTCGGTAACAGATTCACGAAAAGCTTGCGCCCTTGTTTGAGACGCGAGGCATTGCTGAAGGCGCGGCGGCGGCAGAGTCGGTCCAGCTCGAACTGCAGATTCGCCTCGCTGGCCAGGTCGAACATGACCTGAGGGCTCTCGTACGGCGCGGCCTGGGGGCCGCGCGTCAGCGCCTCGAAGCCGATCGTCTCGAGAGACGTCAAGTCCAAAATCGGCTGGAAGATCGTGCGGACGTCCTCCTTGAGGATGATCCTCTGAAGGAGCTCCTTGCTCTTGGCCGCGATGCGGTATTCCTGGAACCTCGACATCGCTCGTGCGTCGTCGATGAGCTGGAGCACGAGTCGTTCCTCGTTGATGAGCGGATTGTGTAACACCAGGCTGTAGCCGACCCCAACCTTGAACTTCCCCTTCAGATAGGGGCTGGTCATCCGCGACAGGTGTCGGGTCAAGTCGGCATGGATCCGGTCGGCCATCCCCTCGAGGTCCGCCGCGCCCGACAAGAACACGAGAAACGTATCCCCTTCGGGCTCACTGACAGTAACGAGGTCGTCGCGGCGGAACTCGGACGGCTTGTTGAGCATGAGGTTGGTGAGGAGACTTCGGACCTGGTCGTGAATGAGATTTCCGTAGTCGTGCTCGATCTGGGCCAGATTGGATGCGTCGACGTAGAGAAGGGCAAGGCATCGATTCTCGGCAAGCATCTCATGAATCTCATCGGCGTACTCCCGGTAGCACCGAATGGGCTCGCGAGCGGAGCGTACCTTGGTGGACTCTGCGAGGGACTGCGCGCGTTCCGCAGCCTCGAAGACGTTGCCGATCACGGCGGGCTTGGCGATGCTCACGATGTCTTCCCTTGGATCATGCCGCGATGTTGCACTCGGGCGACAACCAAGCAAGGCGCGTGCCCACAACTTCCCGCTTAATGTCGTGATGGCGGATGGTATTGATTCCGTGGAGGTTGACTTCAGCGTGGGCGGAAGTCGCGACGGCCACCCTCGTACCCGGGTGTGGTGTATGCCCCACGAATCCCGCCGCCGATATGCCGTTATAATGTTCCCCCACCCGGAAAGGGTTTAGTCGATGCTGTCCTTCATGGAGATCATCCTGGCGCTCAAGAGTACTCCGATGTTCCAGCGGGTGCCCGGCGAGGGATTGAAGCGATTGTCCGATTTCGTCCAGGAGAAGACCGTTCGGGCCGGTGAAGTGATTTTCCGGGAGGACGAGCTGGGCGAGGAGATGTATATCGTCCGGTCCGGCCGGGTCAGCATACATCAGGACGTAAAAGAGGGACGCGTGTCGCTGCTCGTGGTGGAGCTGGGAGGCTACTTCGGGGAAATGGCGATCATCGACGACCTTCCACGCTCCGCTTCCGCGACTGCCGAAGTCGACACCAGCCTGTTCGTTCTGCACAAGACCGACTTCCGCTCGGCCGTCCAGGACTACCCTGACATCGCCTTCGAGATCCTGCGTGAGTTCAGCAGACGGCTTCGGCTTGCCGACCGTCGGCACCGCGAGCTGATGGACGAGGCCAATGCAGTTTCCACGATTCGAGCCACAGAGGATCGTTCCGGAAAATCCCAGCCCTGACGGCCGAAGGGAAGCTTCACCACGGGTCGAAATGGAGCCCCTCGAGGCGTCCGGGCCTTGAAACTCGCAAGGACGCTCGGCATCCTCGAAGCCGAAGTCGAATTGACGCTCCTGCTCGGACTCACCCACTTCCTCGTGGCAGGAGCTCACTCCTTGTTCGACATCGGCGCCACCGCCCTTCTGATCGGCAACCTCGGACCGGATGCCTTGCCACAGGTCTATTCGGCCAGTGCGATCGTATTGATCTTTGCGGGCCTGTTCGTTACTCCCCTCGTCGACCGACTGGACCGTGCCCTGTTTTTCAGCCTGCTGCTCGCCGGTTCCGCGGCTCTGGTGCTCCTCACCTCGCAGGGCTCCGCTTACCGCGCTCTATACGTCGTCAGCTACCTGTTGAAAGGGCTCTTCTTCCTTCAGTACTGGCTGTTCGCGGGAGATCTTCTGGATTTGCGCCAGGCGAAGAGAGTATTCCCGGTGTTGCTCGGCTTCAGTCTTACCGGTGGCCTGGTGGCGAGTATGGTCGCGTCGCAGATCCCGCGATTTCTTCCCTCGGAGAGCCTGCTCGCCTTCTCCGGAGCCTTGATGGTCGCAGCCGTCGTTCCCGTTCAATGGATATCCCATCGGTGGCGCCGGCGCTTGCGGTACGCCGGAACGAAATCCCACAGAGTCCCCTCCCTGGCTCACCGGATCAAGTCCGACATCGATGTCTCGTTCCAATCGCCTCTGGTTAGAGCGCTTTCGATCTATGTGTTTCTTCTCGCCCTGCTTGCTCAGATCCTCGATTTTTTGCTGGGCAAGGCCGCTCACGCCGCCTTTGCCTCGCCGAGTGGAACCGTTGCCGTCGAGGGGCTCGCGAGCTTCTACGCTCTCCTGAACGCGGTGGTTATCGGCGTCGGAGCCCTCGTCCAGTTCTTCGTCGCCAACCGTCTCATCAACTCCGTGGGCGTCACCCGGTCCCAGCTCCTCGCACCCATCACTTTTTTCGTCGTCTTCGCCGGCGCCAGCGTCGCGTGGCTCGCGGGCGGTGCTTTCTTTCTCACGGTAGTCGCCGCGAGAGCGACCCAGAGAGCATTTCGCATCTCGCTCGTTCGAACATCCACCGACTTGATCTACAACGCGATCCCGGGCGAGCGTCGCGGCCGCGCCAAGGCCTTCAAGGAGACGATCCTCGAGCCACTCGGTGTGCTCGCCGGCGGTCTTTTGCTCATGGCCAGCTCCGAGCTCCCGCTTCAGTACGTTCTCGTCGGGGCGACGGGACTCTCGATCGTCCTCCTCACCGTCACCGGGAAGCTGAAGGAGCGCTACGTCGCGAGCTTGGTTTTGGTGCTCAAGGAGAGAAGTCGTTATCGATTCGCCTTTCCTTCGTTCGTCGTGCGGAAGGCAAAAACGCCCATGGAAGAGGCAGGCGTGAGCGGACTTCGACGAGCCCTCGATGACGACGAGGCGTCGATCCGGCTCCTGGCCGTGGAAGTCGCCTCGGAGCTCAAAGAACCGGAAGCCGCAACCCTGCTGGTCGACCGGGTTCGAGACGAGCCCGATCCCCAGGTACGCTCGCGAATGGTCTCTGCACTCGGAAGGATGGTTCGCAACCGCGGCGAGCGCGCCGAGGGCGGATCCGTTGCCGAAGTCGACCCAGGGGTGCGAGCCAACGCCATGGAAACGCTGGCGCAGGACAGCCTACTCGCCGAGATGGGCAAGGGGACGAGGATGTCGCCGCATACTCCGGATAGCTCGCCTCGACGCGTCCGCGAGAATGGTGCGACGAGGAAACGCGATCTCTTCGCGCTCGCGCGGAGCCAGGAAAAGGGGGCACTCGAAAGGATCGTTCATTACCTCGAGGAAGGCGACGGTGCGACACGACACGTGGCGGCGCGAGCGTTGGAGGGCTGCGGCGAGATCGCCGTCGGCGTTCTCACCCTTGCGCTCTGGAGCTCCGACGTCGAGGCGCGCCGTTACGTCATCCGAGCCCTCGATCGAATCGGGACATCGAGCGCGCGCCAAGCGCTCCTGCCGGTTCTATCTCTGGAAGCGGAAGAGGCCTATTACGAGCTGGTGCAGCTCCAGGCGATTGGACGCCTACCGACGAGCCCCGCACTGGGCCTCCTCAAGGATTCCATCGCTCAGAGAGTCGAGCGTGGTCGCCGAAACGCCCACGAGGTACTCAGAGCGGTTTTCCTGGGTGAGCCAGGGATGCGCCTGATCCTCAGCAACTTGAATCATCCCGACCGGTTCATTCGCTCGAGCGCTCTCGAGGCGCTCGAGGTCCGCGTCGACCCCGCCCTTCTGGGTGGGGTCTTGCCGCTATTCGAGCACGACAGCCCGCGAGCGGTCGCCGAGCAAGGCGCCGAGCTCTTCGATTTTCCTTCGCGCTCCCCTCTCGACGCCCTTCTCGAGCTCACGCGACATCGCTCGGCCTGGATTCGGGCGTGCGCGGTCTACGCCGTGGGCCACGCGGGAACTCTCGAGTGCCTCGAACGACTCGAACAGCTGACGCGAGACGATGACGAGCTCACGAGGCTCAACGCAATCGAAGCGATGGGACGACTGGGAGACGAAACGACCCTGCGGTTCCTCAGTCGCCTCGAAACCAGCGCGGACGAAACGATGAAAGCCTACAGGCTCGAGGCCCTGGGGGCGATCCGTCGCCGCCAGGCGGCACAGTCGGCCGGATAGCTACGTCTCCTCGAGCTGTCCGGCGACCGCCCTGGCGGCCTCCGACACCTTCTCGGGATCGCCCAGGTAGTAATGTCGGATCGGCACGAGATCGTCGTTCAGCTCGTATACCAGAGGAACTCCCGTCGGGATGTTCAACTCGGCGATCTCCTCATCGGGAACGTGATCGAGATACTTGACGAGAGCTCTGAGACTGTTACCGTGAGCCGCGATCAGAACCCTTCGTCCCGAAGCGACTTCGGGTGCGATCGATTTTCGCCAGCATGGGAGGAACCGCTCGACCGTGTCCTTCAGACTTTCCCCGAGAGGTACCTCGGCGGGCGCCAAAGAGGCATAGCGAGGGTCACGGCGAGGATTTCGCGGATCGGACGGATCGAGCGGAGGAGGCGGCGTCTCATAGCCCCGCCGCCAGGTCTGGACCTGTTCCAGGCCGTAACGCTTCGCGGTCTCTGCCTTGTTCAAACCCTGGAGAGCTCCGTAGTGGCGCTCGTTCAAACGCCAGCTTCGGTGGACGGGAATCCACATGAGGTCCATCTCGTCGAGGACGAGCCAGAGCGTCCGGATCGCCCGCTTGAGCACGGAAGTGAACGCCACGTCGAAGAAATAGTCCTGGGCCGCCAGGGTTCGTCCAGCCTCGCGAGCCTCGGTGACGCCTTTGTCGGTCAGGTCCACATCGGTCCATCCGGTGAAGCGATTGGCCTTGTTCCAGAGACTCTCGCCGTGACGAAGGAGCACGAGTTTCTTCATGGCGGCTCGTTCAGGCAGTCGCCGGCGCGCCGGCGCGCACGTCGTCATCGACGTCCGCGGCAAATCGCTCGAAGTTCTTGTCGAACATGCCCGCGAGCTTTCTGCCCTGAGCATCATAGGCATCCGGATCCGACCAGGTCGAACGGGGATCGAGAATTCCCGGGGGTATGTCGGGACAGGATTGGGGGACTTGGAATCCGAAGATGGGATCCGGGGTGGTCGGGACCGCGTCGAGGGTCCCGTTCAAAGCGGCGCGAACGATGGCCCGCGTGTGCGAGAGCTTCATTCGGTGACCGGCACCGTAGGCGCCTCCCGTCCAACCAGTGTTCACGAGCCAGGTCACGAGCCGGTGCCGACTCAGCCGCTCGCCGAGCATCTTGGCGTAGACCGCGGGCTTGCGCGACATGAAGGGAGCGCCGAAACAGGCGCTGAAGGTCGCTTGCGGCTCGTCGATACCCCGCTCGGTGCCGGCGACTTTCGCCGTGTAGCCCGACAGAAAATGATACATGGCCTGCTGGGGATTGAGCTTCGCGACCGGTGGGAGCACGCCGAACGCATCAGCTGCCAGCATGACGACGGTCTTGGGATGCCCGGCCCAGCCGGTCTTGGAGACGTTCGGAATGTGAGAGACCGGATAGGACGCCCGCGTGTTCTCGGTGAAACTGTCGGAGTCGAGGTCGAGCTGCCGGGTCTTGGTATCGATGACCACGTTCTCGAGGATGGTTCCGAACATCCGGGTGGTGGCGTAGATTTCCGGCTCGCCCTCTGGAGAGAGCCGAATGACCTTGGCGTAGCATCCGCCCTCGAAGTTGAAGACTCCCTGGTCGCTCCATCCATGCTCGTCGTCACCGATGAGAACACGGCCGGGATCGGCGGATAGCGTCGTCTTCCCCGTTCCCGAGAGGCCGAAGAAGATGGCCACGTCGTCCTCGTCCTTGCCGAAGTTGGCGGAACAGTGCATCGGCAGCACACCGTCGGGAGGAAGGAGGTAGGTCATGACCGTCAGGATCGACTTCTTGATCTCGCCGGCATAGTCGGTGCCTCCGATGAGGACCTCCTTTCGAGCGAAGTTGAGCATGACGAAGACTTCCGAGCGGGTCCCGTCCTCTTCGGGAACGGCCTGAAACCGTGGAGCGCAGATCACGGTGAACTCAGGGACGTGAGACGCAAGCTTGTCGGGATTTTTCTCGCGAACGAACATATTCCTGGCAAAGAGGTTGTGCCACGCTCGGGTGTTGATGATCCGAATGGGAATTTTGTATTCCGGGTGCGTCCCGGCATAGCAGTCCTGGACGTAGAGATCGCGACCCCTGAGATACGCCGTCAGCCTCGCTCGAAGCCTGTCGTACTGCGAAGTCTCGCAAGGCTTCGCGACGTCCCACCAGATGTGCTTTTCGCTCCGCGGCTCACGAACGATGTATTTGTCGTTGGGCGAGCGGCCCGTGTATTGACCGGTATGAACGACGAGAGGGCCTCTGTGAGCGATGAAGCCCTCGCGGCGTTGAATGGCATGCTCGTAGAGGGCCGCGCTCGAAAGATTCCACCACACGGTGGCGTCGAAAATTCCGTGGTTATCGAGACCGAAGCGGCTCCGAAATGCTCCCTGTTCCTCCATCGCTTCCGATACTCCTCGTGTAAGGCACCGTTTTCCAATCTAACATCAATCGCCGGGGCCGACCACCGGGGATCCGGCTCTCACGGCGAATGGGGAACCCGCTCCTCGAGCTCGGAGAACCAGTCGACGACCACGTGAAGCCGCGTGGCCTCGCTCCCCCGATCCGTTTGTACCATGATGAACTCGGTGCCGTCTCGCGTTATGTCGTAGCTCGCGTAGGGAGCGCCCGCCTCGTCGAAGGGCGCTTCGAAAAGCGGGCGTGGCTTTCCCGCGCGAAACTCGGGCTGGGTCTCGATCGAAACCACCATCATGGAGTCCTCGTCGCGGTAGATGAGCTCCTCGCCGTCGCGGCCCCACACCGGCTCGTGGCCGCCCTCGGTCGAGATCGGCCACCGGTCCGTACCCGGAAACGCTCGCACGTAGACCTCGTCCGTGCCCGTCTCGTCGGATACGTAGGCCACGTACCGGCCGTCGGGAGAGAACATGGCGGCGCTTTCGTTGAACGATGTCGCGAGAAGGGACTCGCTGCGGCCGTTCACCCAGAGGGAGACGTCGAACTGAGTTTCAGGAGACAACTCCGTAAACGCCAGGTAGCGCCCGTCCGGCGACCAGGAATTGGGAAACTGCGGGTTGGGGCTGGTCGTGAGGCGAACGGCCGGGGACGATCCATCGATGGCTTTGGCAAAAAGGTTCACGATCCCATCCGATTCTCGGCCGAACGTAATCTCGCGACCGTCGGGCTTCCAGATCGCCCCACCGCTGTTTCCTTCGAACGTGACGCGTCTCATCGACCCGCGATGGATGTCCAACACGGAGATATCGGTCGATTCTCCCTCGGTGAGCGTCACGAGGAGCTGATCGCCCGATGGCGAGAGTCTGGGTACCTGGTAGCCGCGCGGGGTGGGGGTCAGGAGGCGGGCACCGCCATTGCGATCGATGAGAAGCAACCGGCCCGAAGCCTCGTTCGACCCATCCCCTCCCTCGGGGACGTAGACGAGCGTGCCATCGTTCGCCAAATCATAGAAAGACGCTCCGGTCAGATCGTCGAATCCCACGCCCGAGAGCATCTCGATGGCCGCGCCGCGGATCTCGAGTGCCCGGGAATCGAATCGAGCCGCCATCAGGCTCGTCCCCCGGGCGAATACCAGATGGCCCTTGGGCGTGGGCGCGTAGCGTGCGTAGGATCCGTCCTCCACGACGACGCGAGGTTCGGTCCCGCCGGGAGCCACGACCTCGATGCGAAACGGGCCACCCGGCATGAGGCTGGTAAAGAGCACGTGCTCTCCATCGGGCAGTACGGTGGGCCATCGATGGCTTCGGGTTTCGCCCGCGAGGGTGGTAAGACCGACCAGAGCGGGAATGCCGGTCCCCATCGCCGACAACCCACCCATCGTGAGGGGAGCGAAAACGATTCCTCCCGGACCCCAGCTCCCTCCTCGCGGACTCGGAGCTTCGGCCACCGATTCGACGGAGAACCCAGAGAGCGACATTCGTTTCAGCTTCCCCTCGGAGAAAAAGCCCACCGCCCCGTCGGGAGAAAAAAAGGGGCTGAAGGCACCCGTCGTTCCCGGAAGAGGAGTCGGAACGAGGCGGTCCATCGCCCGCAGACGCAGCTCGGTCGTGTCGCCACGGCGTGCGGTGTAGACGAGCCGCATGCCGTCGTGGGACAGCGCGAGGGGGGGCCCCGCCTCGAGCGCGACGGGCTCGGTCGGCGGAACGTCGATGGTGAAGATGCGCGGGCTCTTCGGGGTCGGAACCCCATCTGGAAAGAAGAGCGCCACTCCGAAACCGACGAGCAGAGAGGCCGCCGCGAGAGCGAGCGCGGCCCGGATGGGCATTTCGCGCTTGGGATCCGGCGGGGGCGGGCCTTCGAGCGCCTCTTCAATCTCGAGTCGTGCGTCTTCGATGTCGTGGAGCCGGCGGTGCAGCTCCTTGCGAAGGCAACGCTGCAGGAGACGTCGAATGTTGCGCGGCACCCACGCGGGAAGCGCCCCGAAGTCGGGCTCGGTGGAGATGACCGCGGCGAGAACGTCCGTGAGCGTCGTCCCTTGAAAGAGTTGCCGCCCTGACAGAGCCTCGAACAAACAGACCCCGAAAGACCAGATGTCCGTGCGCTTGTCGATACTCTGCCCCCGTGCTTGCTCCGGGCTCATGTACGCAGGCGTCCCGACAATGACTCCGTGTTCGGTCATCGGGGGCGGCTTGGTCACGGTGTTCTCGCCCGGGCCGAGCTGCGAGTCTTCCAATGACTCTTTGGCCAGCCCGAAGTCGATCACTTTGACCAATCCTTGCGCCGTCACCATGATGTTGTCGGGCTTCAGGTCGCGGTGGATGATCCCTCTCTCGTGCGCGGCGCCCAGCCCCGCGGCGACCTGGCGAAACAAATCGAGAGCTTCCCGGAGCGGAAGAGGCCCTTGCCGCATCTTCTCGCCGAGAGTCGCGCCTTTGACGAGATCGAGGACGAGAAAAAGCTCATCCCCGTCCCTCTCCAGCCCGTGGAGAGTACCGATATTGGGATGACTCAGCGAGGCGAGAAGCACCGCCTCACGTTCGAAGCGAGCCACGCGCTTCGGGTCACCGACGAGATCGTCGGGGAGCACCTTGATGGCGACTTCCCGCTTGAGGCGCGTGTCTCGCGCCCGGTAAACCGTCCCCATACCGCCGCCGGGAAGCCGCTCGAGGATCTCGAACCCGCCGAGACGACTCTTAGGCTCGAGGGACACTTGGGATCACTCTCTATGCGTCATGGCGACGTCGGTCGGAACGTTTCGCGTGCGCTTCACCGGCGTGCCCCAACGTGCTCGGGGCGTGGAGACGCAACTCTCCCCCGCGGGCTTACCACGCAGTCGAAGGGAGACTAACACATTTTGGCGGTACAATAGGCACGGAGCGACGCGATGCGATACTCTCGATTCGTCCTGGCTTTCACCCTCCTTGGCGCGACCGCGGCCGTTGCTCAGACGGTTCGGGTCCGCTGGGAGCAGACCGTCGACTTCAGTCGTTACCAAAGTTATACCTGGATCGAGGGCGCGCGGGCACTCGACGATCAGGCCCATCGCCTCGTCGTCGACAGCACCGACGCGACGCTCGCGGTGGCCGGTATCTTCAAGGACGATTTCGAGCCCGATCTCTACGTGGCCTACTATGCTTCCGTGGACGAGAGCTTCCAGATCAGCGGGGGTTACCGGCACGACTGGAACGACGCGCGCGCGGTAACGGTCGAGACCCACGCTGCGGGAACGCTCGTCATCGATCTCGTGGATGCCGCCGAGAACCGGCTCGTGTGGCAGGCCTCCGCCACCGCGGCTCTCACGAATGACATGAAGAAGAACCGCGACAAGGTTCGCGGAGCTTTGAGCAAGATGTTCGCGGACTTTCCCCCGTCGAACTGATACTCGGCCTCATTCCATCGGGAACGACGACGGCTCCGGGCTCTCTCGGTCGATGCCCACGATGGCGTAGGCGGAGCCCTCCGGTCTCAAATACACCTGGACACTTCTGGCCCAGTGTGGATTCTCCGAATTGTGAGACCGAATCGTCGCCACGAGGAAGAGGCTGGGAACGGAAATCGAAGGAAGGGCGAGGCGGGTCGACGTCTGGCGCGCCGGCTCCACCAGGGTTCGGCTTTCTCCCGTGGCGTTGTCGTAGGACGACCAGTCCACCTCGTAGCTCGTCTCCGTCTGGACGAAACCGTACTTCTCCGACAGATTCGTGAAGGCGAGCCCATCGCCTTCGATACGAAACTCGTCCAGCGGGTTCAAGGCGTTGATGCCGAATCGCCCACACTTGAGCTGGCGCTCGACGAGGACCTCGAGAAAGTACGCCGCGTCCTCGGGGCGGCTATACTCTCCGGTCTCGACGATGGCGGAAAGCTCCTCCCGTGTGAGCGTCATCAATATTTTTGCGGCCCAGAAGGCGTCCCGAGCAGTCATCCGGACGAAGGCGGGGTTGGGATAGTCGTTACGCCATTTCTCCGGGTCGAAAAGCTCCGACTCCCACCGTCCCACCGCTTCGTACTCGGGGAAGCGAGGCCACTTGGCCTTACGGTACTCGGGAACGTGGAATCCGAAGCCTACAAAGTTCTTCTTGGCAAGGCGCAAGTCGAGCGAATAGTGGAAGCTCAGGTGGGCATACTGCATGTCCACGGAGCCGCTTCCGAACGTCGAGCCGAAATCGAGCAGAAAGTGTCTCACGTAGTGCGTGCCGTTGTCCTCGACATAACTATCTTGGGTATTGTGCGCGCGGGTGTCATCGTGGTTGAGCCAGGCGGCGAAGAGGCGGAGTCCTCTAAGCTCGCGGCGGTCCTCGTGAGGAATGACGTCGTTGGGGTCGTCGCTCCGCGTGCCGTAGTAGCGGAATGGACCGATCGGCCGCCCGGGAATATATTTGCTCGCCAGAACCCGCATCGTCCCGTCGGGAAGCCGCGGCACCCTGCGGATCATGCGGCGAAAACGAAACTCGGTGAGAGGCATCTTGTCGCCGAAGCGGTCCTCGACCTCGGTCCCAGGAGCGATTCTGAAACGGTCGGGGTGGGCGCGAACGATATAGTTCTCCGGCACGTTGTAGCCGAGCGCGTGGAACAGCTTCGAAGCAATCACCTCCGCCGCGGACGCGACCTCGGGAACTTCCACCGGGTCGAGCTTGATCACGTAGCGATCCCCGGCACCGTCGGTGATCTCGAAGCCCGGAGTCAAGCCCTGGCTCTTGCCAAGAAACACGGTCCAGGTCTCTTGCGGATCGGGACCGCTCCCCTGATTGGCTCCGCGCGCCAGCTCTTCGACGCTCATTCGTCTCTCGCCGAGGCGGTTCGTGAACCAGCTGCTGTTCGGCGCCTCGTCGAGTACGTTCACGTTCGCGGCCTCGGATCCGACGGGTGATTTCCCCCAATCCTTGAACATATGTCCGAAGCGATCGTACAAATCCGAAAGCGCGATCGTCTCGGGCTGGACAGGGACGTCGAGCCGGTCATTGTCGACGAGCAAGGGATCGTCGGGGAAAAACTTGGGCTCTTGCACCTCGCCGCGAACCGACGCGAGGAGAGCGAGAGTCAGGGCGAGCTCGTTCATCGTCAAAAGCTGGGCCCCCCGCCTATGTGGAATCGGAATCCCTCCAGGCTGTGGGCGAGGTCGAACCGCAGGACGAACCCCGCTGGGGCGTGGGCTCTGAGACCAAATCCGTAGCCGGTATGCATCTTGTCGAAGTTGAAGTCATCGAGGTCGCGGAAGACTTTGCCGGCGTCGAAGAACAACGTGCAATCGATATAAGGCAAGACCTCCCATCGATACTCGGCGCTGACCAGGAGGTTTCGGTTATCTCGGAAACGGTACTCGCGAAAGCCGCGAACGGTCGCAGCACCCCCCATCGTCTCCATGAGGTAGAAGGGTACGCTCTTGCCGCCCCTAGGGAGTGAGTGGGACGAATAGACGCGAAGGGCGAGGATACGATTGCGGTGGCCAAGGGGAACGTAGCCCTTGATGTCGCCGGTCACGCGAGTGAAGTCGTAAAGGCTCAGGCCCGTATCCTCGTAGTGGAGCCCCGTGACCCGGGCGACGATGCCCACCGGTGGGGACCCCCATTTCTCGCGGATGTCGAACTCGATCCACCCGCCGGTAACGGAGTACTGAGTTCTCGGATCGCCGAAACCGGGCACTCCAGAGGGGTCGAAGACCTCGTCGAGGGATCGATCGGCATCGCCGGAGTCGGTTCGCGTCTGGAAGTAGCCAGCCTGAGCCCCGAAGGACAGGAGACCCCGCGGGTTGAGCCAGACATAGGCCGTGCCGCCCTGATCGTTGAGGAGGTAGGTCGAGCGATCGTCCACGCTCGAGTCGTTGCCGAGACCGTAGAACCGGAGGGACGTGAAGTCCCGGTACTCGGCGCGGAACTTGAACTCGATGCGTCTACCCACCTGAGGAGGTGGGACGACGACCTCGGCGTCCGCCATGGTAAAACCCCTCGTCGAGTAGCGCCCGTTGGCCTGGAACTGGAAGTACTGGTTCTCGAGTCCATGAACGTAGCCGCCTCCCAGGACGAAGCCGGACCCCGAGGGCATGCCTCCGATGACGGGGCGAAAACCGTGCCATCCCTTGACGAAGATATTCTGCGGGAACTTCGCCTTCTCGAGAGCTCGCACCCTGGCTTCCAGAGAGGAGATCCGATAGGGCTCGAGCTCTCGCGCCTTCTCCCGACGCTTCTCGAGGAGCATCTCCTGCCGGCTCTGGGCGGACGCCGTGGCAGGAGCGAGGCCGACGCTGGATACCGCCCATCCGACCAAGATAAACACAAGCGCGAAGGCACTCGAACCGGGACGGGGGACCATAACGGCGGGGGATCATAGCATGCCTGGAAGTCTCATCGAGAACCTGATAACAAGAAGCGCTTCATGCCGCTCTTACGACTCGTGAACGTTCACCCCGGTGAGGGTCGTCGTGTCTTCGGGATGTTTGCCCTGCTCGGGCTCATCATCGCCACGAGCTACATTTTGAAGCCGGTTCGCAGCTCTGTTTTTCTGAGCCAGTTCGGCGCCGAGAGACTTCCCTACGTTTATCTGATGGTGGCCCTCGTGCTTGGACTCGTCGCCACGGGGTTCGCCAGGTTGTCTTCCCGTACGAACGTGACTCGGCTCTTCGTCGTCGCCGCGCTGTTGTTCGCTTCGCACATCGTACTGTTCTGGATCGCCCTCATCATGGATTGGGTTTGGACGGGATTCGTCTTCTACGTCTGGGTGAGCATCTTTACGGCGCTCATGCCGTCACTGTTCTGGCTCCTTGCGAACTACGTCTTCTACTCCAACGAGGGCCGACGGCTGTTTCCGGTGGTGATGGCGGGAGGACTGCTCGGTTCCATTGCCGGGGGGGCGCTCACGTCGCTCCTCGTACCCGTCGTGGGAACATCCGGATTACTTCTTTCCGCGGGCGGTCTCCTGGTCCTCATCGCGTTTCTCGTTCGCTGGAACGTGGCGCGAGAGGCCGAGCGCATCACGGAGCGTCGCTACGACCTCGCCCGAAGCGAGCGAAGTCGCGCCGTCTCGGATGAACCGACTCCGTTGGCGCTCATCGTCCGATCGCGCTACCTCAGACTCCTTGCCGCCCTCATACTGCTCGCGGCTCTGGTCTCCACACTGGTCGACTACCAGTTCAACGTTTCCGCCGAACAGAGCTTCCCGACCCGAGACGCGCTCACTCGGTTCTTCGGAACGTTCTTCGCGAGCATCAACGTCGTGGCATTCGCGCTCCAGCTCCTCGTTGCCGGGCGACTGCTCGGGCGGTTCGGGGTGGCCGCCGGGCTCGTTCTGCTGCCCGCGGCCCTTTTCGGGAGCTCGTTGTTCGTTCTCGCCATGCCGTCACTGGCGAGCGCCGCGCTCGTCAAGGCCTGCGATGACGGTCTCAGCAACTCGGTGAATCGTGCGAGCGTGGAGATCTTGTATCTGCCCGTCTCCCTGGCACTGAAGAATCGGCTCAAGGCGTGGCTCGACATGTTCGTGGAGCGCGTCAGCCGCGGCCTGGGCGGTCTCACGTTGCTGGCGGCGACCTCCCTGCTGTCGATGTCGGCGAGTCAGATTGGTCTCCTGGTCGGCTTCCTGACCATTCCGTGGCTCGTTCTCGTCGTGTGGTTGAACCGCGAGTACGTGAACACTTTTCGTGACTCCATCGCGCGTCGAGACATCACCGACTTCACCTCGTCTCTCACCGACCCCGCGAGTCTGTCCGTCTTCCGGCAAGTCCTCGCGGGAAACGACACGCGGGAGATCCTGTATGCTCTCGAGCTTCTCGCCGGAACAGAGGACGAGCTGCTGCTGCGACAGGCGGCGAGCTTGACGGATCATCCGAACGCGGAAATCCGAAGAGCCGCATTCCGGCTGCTGCGCGGGGCGGCGGCTTCGCCGATCGACCAGCTGGAACGGCGCGTCCTGGATGAAGAGCCACGCGTGGCGGCCGAGGCCTTTGCGCTCTACCTTCGAGTCGACCCCGACGCGGCCAGTCGCACGCTCGACTTCGTCATCGAGCTAAACGACATCCAAAGAATCCAGGCAGTACTCGATTGTCTCGAGCAGTCCGAGACGACCCTTTCGGTCCTCGTGCTGGAGCGCATCGTTCGAGACCACGTGTACGAGGAGAAGGCCGGTGCGAGAATGCTGGCAGCGCAAGCCCTCGGATTCTTGACGACGCCGCCCGACGCGCTCCCGAGCTGGCTCGTGAGTCTCCTGGGCGACCAGGACATCGAAGTCGCACGCCGCGCCGCCCGCAGCGCCGGCCGGTTGCGCGTGATCGATGCTTTCCCTGCACTGGTCGAGCAGCTCCGCCGGCCTCCGCTCCGGGTCGAGGCGCGACGTGCTCTCGCAAGGTACGGGCCCGAGGCTCTCGACAGGCTCTCGCAGTTGCTTCGGGACGATACCCAGGAGATCGATCTTCGCCGGGCCCTTCCTCAGGCGATCGCGGAGATCGACCAGCAGGGCGGAGTCGAGGTGCTGTTCGACATCCTCCCTCAGGACGATCAGCGCCTCCATTATCAAGCCATCAAGGGCCTTTCCAAGCTTCGATCGCGCAATCCCATGTTGCGCTTCCCCCGTACGGAGGTGGAGCGCCTCGTCGAGCACGAGCGGGCCGCGCTCCTCGATCTTGCGCGCCTCACGGCATCGATTCGCCGCGACGCGCCCGAAGCGCAGACGAGCCATTCGCTCCTGCTCCTCGTCCTCGACGAGCGCATCGAGTTCACCCGAGAACGGATCTTTCGCCTCCTGGGTCTTCAGTATTCCCAAGACGAGATCGCGAGCGTCTTCAACCGCCTGGCGCACGCGCGGCCGGCGATCCGCTCCGCAGCGCTCGAGTACCTTGCCAATCTGCTGTCGAAGAGCCATCGACGCAGCCTGTTGCCTCTGCTCGAGGCACAGAGCTCATTCTCGATCTACCAGCGCGGTCTCGAGCTCACGGGGGTTCGCGCTCCAGCGTTTTCGGAAGCATTGGAGCGACTCGCGCTCTCCACCGACGACTGGCTCGCGGCATGCGCCATTACTGTGGCGGGTGACAAGGGCCTGGCAGCGAGCCTCCCCGGGCTCGAGGAGCTACGTGCGCACGAGTCGCTTCGGGTTCGCGAGGCGGTGGAGCACGCCGTGAGGCCGGGTGGGGGCTCACGCGACTCGGGTCGGCCTTGACAGGGCAAAACCGAGTAAGGTATCCGTCGCCTGGAGGTCGAAGATGAGGTGCTGGATCGTTGCGGCGCTCATCGCCTTCACCGGCGGACTCCTCCGAGCGCAGGAGTCACACGTGGTCATCGTTTCGATCGAGGGTTTTGCCGCTGCTCGGCTCGAGGATTCTGAGCTGGAGCTACCCAACCTGAGGGGAATCACGCGGTCGGGCGCCTGGGCCCAAGGCATGGAAACCGTCTACCCCGCGACCGACCATCCGGCTCACGTCTCTCTCATGACCGGTGTGCCGCCACGCCAGCATGGGGTCCTGGGCAATCGGCTTCTTAATCGACTGACGGGAGAGTATTTTCACGTCACGAACATGCCCCGATCGGAAAGCATCCGAGTACCCACCCTCTTCGACGCCGCCAAGGCGAAGGGGCTGCGCACGGCATCGTTCTTCTGGCCCGGAACTCGCAACGACCCCGCGATCGACCACGCCATTCCCCTGGTCTTGACGGGCGAGGGAAAGGCCGATATCGCCGGGGCGAGTACCCGGTTTCTGGACGAGCTTCGCGAGAACGGGGTACCGATCGATTTGTTTTACCAGTGGTACGACGACCTCGCGCTGCAGCAAACGGCAGACAGGGTCTTGACGCGGGCTGCAATCTACGTGCTCACGACTTACCGGCCCCACCTCCTCCTGCTGCGCCTGCCGGCTCCGGACCGCTACCAACATCAGTACGGCCCGCAGCATTACCTGTCCAAGGCGGCGCTCACGGCGTCGGACTACAATGTCGGACTCGTCCGACGCGCCATCGAAGACTCGGGCCTCGCCAATCAGACGACACTGTTCGTGGTGTCCGACCACGGCTTCCACACTGCCGAGTACTCGGTCAACATCTATCCGGTCTTCGAGCAGGCGGGACTCGCGGATAAAGTGCGACTCCATGGTGGCTATTGGTCGGTCGTCGTGGAGCTCACCAATCGCTTCGACGAGACGAAAGACGCGCAGGCTTTGGACGACGCCCTGTCCCGAGCCGCCCGGCTCGACGGCGTTTCCGTCGTGGTCCGGCCGGAGGATTTTCACGCTCTCGGCATCCCTCGCTACGAAGAAGATCCCCATATCCTAGGCCAGTACCTCATCATAGGGGGCATCGATACCAGGCTCGTGGTCGACGAGCAGGACCCGTCCAGCCGGCGAGCTCGTCTGCCCACTCCTTACTACGGACATGGCTACCTCCCGTCGGACGAGCGCATGTATGCCGTCTTTCTCGCAACCGGGCGACGGGTGAGAACGGGCGTGCGCGTCGGCCGAGTGCAAAACTACGACCTCGCCCCAACCGTGTGCGAGCTCCTGGGGCTCGATATGCCGGGTCTGCCGGGGAGGGTATTGACCGAGATCCTGCGGTGAAAGAGACTCTCACAGGAGGACAGCCCTCAGTCGCGAGTCGAGATCTCGAGAGCCCGTTTAGCGGGACCCTCGCGCGCTTGGATCCTGGGTTGCCGAGCCGAGGCTGCGCTCGTAATCGCTGCGCTACCAATATGAAGATTCTGACGGGTCGAGCACGTTTCCGACGGGAGTGCAGCCGCGGCAGTCACCAGTTGACAGCCGACAGACCGCCGACACGGTCTCTTACGAATCTCTCGACTGTAGACTATCGACTGTCGACGAAGGCTCCGGCTCGACCGTTCGAGGCGGAGCCTCCCTAATGCCCTACACCGTCGTCGAGAAAGTACTGCTATTGCAAAACGTCGACGTCCTCAGCGCGGCGAGAACGGAGGACCTCGCCGTTCTCGCCTCCATTACCGACGAAGTTCTCTATCCCAAGGACGCGGTGGTGTTCGAGGAGGGACAGCCCGCGGACGGTCTGTACGTCGTGGTCCGGGGCGAGCTCGTCCTCACCCGCAACGGTCAAGAGCTGAGCCGCATGGGCGAGAAGTCGGCGCTCGGCGCTTGGGACCTCATCGAGGGCAGCACCCGCGTGTTCGGCAGCCACGCAGCTACGGAAACCCTTCTTCTGCGAGTAGACCGTCAGGATTTCTTCGATCTCCTGCTCGATTACCCCGAGCTCGGACCGAGTATTCTCAAAGCGCTCGTCCGTCGCTTCCGCAAGCTGGTCAGTCCCGCCGGAGCCTGACGCTAGGGTTGCTGTAAAATCGGGCTGCTCGAACGAGAAAGGCGGACCATGGAGCATCAATCAAACATTCCGGTCATCGTCCTCGTGGACGACGAGGACATGGTGGTGACGAGCATCCGGAGCTTCTTGACCCTCGAGACGGACTATGACGTCAAGGGCTTCACCTCTCCGTCGAAGGCGCTGGAGTTCATCCAGTCCAACCGGGTCGACGTCGTGATCTCGGACTACCTGATGCCGGATTTGGACGGGATTTCCTTCCTCGCGAAAGTCAAGGAGATTCAACCCCAAGCCACTCGCATCCTGCTTACCGGTTACGCAGACAAGGAGAACGCCATCAAGGCGATCAACGACGTGGGACTCTACCAGTACATCGAGAAGCCGTGGGAGAACGACGACTTGAAGCTCATCATCCGAAACGGACTCGAGAAGCGCCTCCTCCTCAAACGTCTCGAAGACAAGATCGCCGAGGTCAATGCCGCGCACGATGAGCTGGTATCCCTCCAGCGCGACATCATGAAAGCTTTTGCATGAGTGCCAAGGTCCCCTCGGTTCTCATCGTCGACGACGAGGAGATGGTCATCTCGTCGCTGCGCGGGGTCTTCGCCCTCCAAACCGACTACGAGATTCTCGCCTCGACGAGCCCGCGCGAGGCGATGGAGCACGTCTCCCGGACTCCCATCGACGTCGTGATCTCGGACTTCCTCATGCCCGAAATGAACGGAATCGAGCTGCTGAAGGCGGTCAAAGAGCTGCAGCCCGATGCGATCCGGCTCCTTCTGACCGGCTACGCCGACAAGGAGAACGCTATCAAGGCAATCAACGAGGTGGGACTGTATCACTATCTCGAGAAACCCTGGGACAACGATGCTCTCCTCAATATCGTCTCGAACGCCCTTGCAGAGAAGAGCCTGAGGAGGAAGCTGCGCGAAAAGGTGAGAGAGCTGGATTCGCTTCTCAGCCGACACGAGGCGCTCGAGGTCAAGCATCGATTTCTCGAGCGAGAGCTCGAGATGGCGGCCCGGGTGCAGCAGAGCCTCCTCCCGAAGAACTTTCCCCGCATGGCGGGCTATCGTTTCGCGACCCTTTATCAGCCGTGTGAGGCCATCGGGGGCGACTTCGTCGACGTGGCCGAGCCGGAGGACGGGCGCGCGGTTCTGCTAATCTCCGACGTCATCGGGCATGGCGTTCAGGCAGCTCTTTCTACGATGCTCCTGAAGGGCGTGTTCCAGGAGTCGGTGATCGATGCCGAGTCGCCGCAGGCGCTGCTCTCGGAGATGAACCGGCGGCTCCACGCCGTGCTGCCCAATGGCATGTACGCCGCGGCGGCGGTGTTCGACATTCGCTCCGACTCGCACACGGTGCCGTTCTCGAACGCCGGGCTTCCCTATCCTTTCGTCCTGCGGTCCAAAGGGTGTTTGAACGAGTTCGCCGTGGCCGGACCTCCTCTGGGATTGCTGGAGCCGGACCTCGTGCCCTACGAGTCGAGGAGCCTCGAGCTGCATCCAGGCGACGTGCTGCTCGCGGGCTCGGACGGCCTCGGGTCCATTGCCAACAGCAGCGGGGCAATGTTCGAAGACGAAGAGTTGAGACGCGTGCTCACCGAGCTGGCAGGGCGTGACGGCGAAGAGGTGATTCGCGAAGCGATGGAACGGGCGCTGGACTTCGGTGAGAGAAAACCGCTGCCCGATGACGTCAACCTCGTCGCGGTAACCCGCATATGATCCGGGTCGCGCTTGCCGGCCTCGTCGTTACCGCGCCGAGTCTCGCGGCTCCCCAAACACCGTCGACGCCCAGCCTCGCCGCTTTGAGCGACTCCTTCGGCGCTCTGGCCGAGAGCGTCAATCCCGGAGTCGTCCAGATCCTCGCGTCCGGCTTCTCCGCCGCGAGCGGCATCGTCACCGGGGAGCTCATTTCGGAGCAGATGAGCCGAGGCTCGGGGGTCGTCCTTTCATCCGACGGCTACATCGTGACGAACGCACACGTTGTGACCGGGGCCCGTCGGGTGCGAGTCCTAATCCCGCAGCAGGACGAAGGCAGCTCCATTCTGGGCTCTCGGGGTCGACTCGCCGGAGCCCAGATCGTGGGGATCGACCTGGAGACGGATCTCGCCGTCCTGAAGACCGAGGGCGACGGGCATTTCCACCTCGAGCTCGGGGATTCCGATCGACTTCGGCCCGGCGAGCTCGTCTTCGCATTCGGAAGCCCGCTCGGGCTCGAGAACTCCGTCACGATGGGCGTGGTTAGCGCCAAGGCACGCCAACTCCGCGAGGGCGACCCAATGATCTACGTCCAGACGGATGCCTCGATCAACCCCGGAAACAGCGGCGGGCCGCTGGTGGACACCGGCGGCAAGGTCGTGGGGATCAACACGATGATCCTTTCGCAATCGGGTGGAAACGAGGGCGTCGGCTTCGCCGCTCCCGCCAATATCGTGCGCAACGTATTCGATCAAATTCGATCTACGGGCCGGGTGGCGCGGGGTGAGATCGGAGCGTCGGTCCAGACGATCACACCCCTTTTGGCAAGCGGGCTGGACCTGCCCAGATCCTGGGGAGTCATCGTGTCCGACGTCTCGCCGGACGGTCCCGCGGGGAAGGCCGGTTTGGAGTACGGCGATCTGGTGCTCACCATGGACGGAAAACCCATGGAAAACGGGCGGCAGCTCGAAGTGAACCTCTACCAGAAGCGCGTGGGAGAACGAGTCCTTCTCGGAATACTCCGAGGAGCGAGCGAGCTCACGCTCGAGGTCGAGGTCGTGGAGAGGCGCGAGCATCCTTACCGGTTCGCCGGTCTGGTCCATCCTGACCGAAACCTGGTCTCCGAGCTCGGCATCCTGGGGATCGATCTGGACGATAGGCTCGGGCAGATGTTCACCGGGCTGAGGATTCCGAACGGCGTCATCGTCGCCGCCCGCGCCCGGGAGGCTACTCCGTGGCAGGGGGAAGGGCTTCTGCCTGGCGACGTCATCCACGAGGTGAATCGGTCTGTGATCCGAAGCCTTGCCGAGCTCAAAGCGACCCTCGCTCGCCACAGTCCCGGCGACGCGATCGCCCTTTGGGTGGAGCGGGACGGTGAGCTACTCTACGTCGCCCTGGAGATATCTTAAATACGGCTCAAATGCCGGGGCAGGACCCGTGGTCGACACCCAAGCCAGCCGATTGAAGCTCGACGACGAGTCGAATTAGCTGCCAGTAGGGGTGATCTGGAAGCCCTGCATCGGCTTGCCGAGCGAGTTTCCCTGGACGAAGCTCACACCGATGTCGCGAACGACATCGAGCTCCTCTTTCTTTTCGATTCCTTCGGCAATGAGTCGGGCATCGATCTTGTCTGCCAGCGACTTGAAGCTCTGGACCATCTCTTTCTTGACGAAACTGGTGTGGATGTCTCGCACGAGCTTTATGTCGAGCTTCACGTAGTTCGGCTGAAGCTCCACGATCTTGTCGAGCCCGGAATGTTCGGCTCCCATATCGTCGATGGCGATGAGGCAGCCCAGATGCTGAAAGTACTTCATCGCATCGCGGAACAAGTGGTAGTTGTCGATAGCGTACTTCTCGTTGACCTCGAGCACGATTTGATTCGGAGCGAGGTCTCTTCCCAGCAGGTCGATGAGATCCTGCCCCTGGAAGTGGGGATCTCGCATCGAGAACGGCAGTGTGTTGATGAAGAGCTTGTAGTCTTTCGGGAGCCCTCCGCCCTTCTTCGTGGCCGACACCAGAGCCTTGCGACGACACAGATGGTCGAGCTCGAAGAGCAGGTCGGTCTTGTCGGCCACGTCGAACAGAACGATCGGACTGTAGAACTCGGTCCCCTTCGGGCCGCGGCACAGCGCCTCGAAGCCGTGCGGGCGCTCGGTCTCCATGTCATAGATGGGCTGGAAGAGCGTGGTGATCTGTTCCTTGAGGATGATGCGCTGGAGCTGCTTCTTGCTCTCGAGGTGGCGCCGGTAGTTGTTGAGCTTCGATGCCTGCTGGGCCTCCTGAATCGCCCGCATGACCAGACGTTCGGCTCTCACCAGCGGGTTGTGCAACACGAGCGACGTGCCCACGAACACGCGAGGACGTTTCTTCATGTAAGTGAAGGCGGTCTGCGAGACTCGGGGCGCGAGTAGGAACTCGACCCGCTCGCCGATTTTCTCGATGTCCTCGGCGAGGAGGTGCTCCTCTTCCTTCCTCGGCGCGAGGAAGATCAAGAACACGTCGCCCGCTCGCTCGTTCAAGGAGACGATATCGCCGGTGCGAAGCTCGGTCCCCTGGAGCTCTCGAACGACCTCACGCACCATGTCCATGAGCTGGTCGAAAATAACGCTCCCGTAATCGCGCTCCACCTGGTTGATGTCGGATACATCGATGAGTAGCAGCGCGATGAAGCCGTCTTCCTCGAGGCGGGCCTTCAACTCCTCGAGATGCTCGCGGTAAGTGAACAGAGGGTGTTGCGGATCAAAGGCAGATGATGCCACGTCGCCGTCGCGCGTGGCGACTTGCGTTTCTTTCAAGTGCCCCATCCAGAGAAACTTACGGTCAATCTTTTGATGCTACCAGGGCTTTCGCCTCAATGTCAATGCTCGTGGTTTCCATCCTCTTTTCCTCCTGGCCAAAAGACTCCCCGGGCCGGTGACGCCGGAGCGTCTCCTCGATGGGCGCCCGGACGCGCTTCATGAGCAGCACTCGATCCTTGGGCTCGAGACCCGCTGTCGAAACCGGATCGTGAAAGAAGATCTCGACCGTGCCGGAGCGGATCGCGAAGCTTCCCGGAGGCATGAGCTCGAACGCGCCGGTCACCGTAATGGGCAGGATGGGAACCTGAGCGTCGATCGCCATGTGGAAACCGCCCTTCTTGAAGCTCAACAAATCCCCCGTTCGGCTGCGGGTGCCCTCGGGGGCTATGAGAAACGAATCCCCGGCCGCGGCCAGCGCCGCGGCACGTTTGACGCTCTCGACAGCGCTTTCCCGGTTCGTCCGATCGACCGGCACGAACCCGCCCAGGCGCATCGCCGTCGCGAGAACGGGAAGGCGGAACAGCTCCTTTTTTCCCAAAACCCTGACCGGCCCGGGAAGTTGTATCCAGACCGCAGGTACGTCGAGGTTGGAGTTGTGATTCATCATAAAGATGAAGTGCGGATTCGCGCCGAGCTTCTCGTCGCCATGGGTGACGATCCGGATCCGGGCGAGCCAGAACCCGATCCGCACCCCCAGCCGCCCCAGCCAGTACAGAACCAGAGAGTTTCCCGTTACGAGAGCGTAAGGAATGCCAGCCACCCCGGCAAAAAACGTGTAGATCGGGAGCACGATCGCGAGTAGAAGGCTCGTCAGCATGTCACCGCAAGATCAAGAAAAAGCCCTTCCGACCGGAAGGGCTCGATCCAACCCAGCTAACGGGTTAACGCCGTTTCGATCCGCTCTGATTGTCGTTCAGATCTGCGGCAAGCCGAGGCCACCGGGCCCCTTCGGGGAAGGACGGGACCTCAAACAAGTCACTCAGCAGCAGTAACGGTTGATGGTAATCGAGATCGGCTTCTTGCGGCCTTTTCCATTCGTCGACGCTCGGCTTCGGACCTTGCGGGCCACGCCTTCCGGCCGGCCGCTCTCGGCCATAGCCGCCAGGGTCGTCTTCTTGAGAAGCGTCTTGAGGCTCGTGCGACCTTTCTTCTTGGCTTCCATCCCGCGCGACAGAGCGATGTCGATCTTCTGCTCGACGAGATCCTGAGGTTCTTCGGCGACCTCCGCCAGCTCGCTGACGATGAGGAAGCGGGCACGATCCAGCATTCTCTTTTCTCGAAACGACAGGCTCTTTTTCTTGCTGAGGAACGAAAGGTCTTTGAGCACCCCGGCCACGTCGTAGATGGAACCACTCCGCATCTTGTCGGAGTTATCCTTGTAGCGGCCTTTCCAGTTCGAGTGCTGCTCGATCTTGCGGTTCTCCAGGAGGTCGAATATCCGCTCGACGTCCCTTCCGGTGATTACCCGTCGCAATCCCACACCGTCGACGTTCTGGACGGGAACCTTTACGACGGTGGAGTTCGCAAGGATGCGCAGTTTGTAGAACTGATGCTTCGAATCAGGGAGAGTGTCTGCCAGGATATCCTCGACGACTCCAATGCCATGGTTGGGGTACACGACCTTATCCCCGATCTGGAAGGTCATTCACACCTCGCTTTCTCAATTTTTGCCGCGGCATTCTAACATATGCCCCGGGCCCGAAACTACTAAATAAAGTACTCACAAGGATTTCGCCGAGGATCGTATGGATAGCACCCGGGTGGCGCCTTCATATTTTCGGCAGAATTTGCAGAACGGCCGCTCAAGAGCGAACCACGCAGGTTTGTCTAAAGATGAATGTCCATCAGCGTATGAACACCCCCAGCATACTTTGATTCGCCCGTGCCCGCAAGGCAGTCCCGGGCCCGCCTTTTTTGGTAGACTTCGCAAGCAACGAGCCGGAGTGGCGGAATTGGTAGACGCACGGGACTCAAAATCCCGCGGTCCTCGTGGCTGTGAGGGTTCGACTCCCTCCTCCGGCACCAATTTGGCACACCGGCCTGTTCGAGGCTCCCGGGGTGAGCCAAGGCTCCGAGTCGCTAGATAGTCGGCCCGGCCCAGTTCGCACTGCCGGAGACGAGGGAACATTCCCTTGGGCGAGGTCGTAAACCTACCGGGGCTTTGGGTGGGCTCACGTGCGATGAAATGAGCGAAGAAAAGCTATCTCACTACACGATTCTCGAAGAGATCGCCCGCGGCGAGGCGCAGGTAGTCTACCGGGCTCGCGACGACAAGCTCAATCGGGAGGTTGCGCTCAAAGTCCTACCCAAGGTGCTCGTACAGGATCCGGAGCGGCGACGCCGATTCGTCGCCGAAGCGAAAGCCGCGGCGGTGCTCGAGCACCCTCACATAGGCGTCATTCACGAGATCGACGACGCTGCGGGCGTGGCCTTTATCGCGATGGAGCTCATCCGCGGCGAGACTCTCGGCTCCCGGCTGAGTCGCGGGCCCATTGCGGTGGTGGAGGCGATCGACCTGGCGATTGGGATCGCTTCGGGTATCGCCTACGCTCACGAGCGGGGAATCGTCCACCGGGACGTGAAGCCCGCCAACGTGATGCTGACCGAAGGAGGTCATCCGAAGATCATCGACTTCGGTCTCGCCAAGCTTCTCGACACGGATCGGAGTCCGTTCGTGAGCGAATGCGGCGACGAGGAGCTGCCGCTGCAAAGCAGCACCCGCGAAGGGTTCGTCACCGGAACCGCATCGTTCATGTCACCGGAGCAGGCGCGCGGCGGAACGGTGGATCGGAGAAGCGACGTATTCAGCTTCGGGCTCTTGCTGTACGCGATGATCGCCGGAACCCCGCCCTTCGAAGGTCCAACGCGGATCGACACGCTCCATGCGATTCTACGAGACCCGACCCCGAAGCTTCCGCTGCCTCCCGACGCGCGGGCGCTGCTCCAGCCGATCCTTGAGCGTTGTCTTTCGAAGGAGCCGGATGGTCGCTACTCGAGCATGTCCGAGGTTCTGGAAGAGCTCAAAAGAGCTCGCACGCGCCTCGAGGCGCCGAGCTTCGGCTTCCGGGGAATCCAGCGGGTTGCCGCCGCAGTCGCGCTCGTCGCTTCTGGAGCGGTCGCCGCCGCGATGTTCATGTCGGGACGGGGTGCAACACCCCCCGATGCTCACGTCAAACCGACTCTCGCGGTACTGCAATTCGAGAACCTCTCCGGTGACGCCGAGCTCGATTGGCTTCGCACCGGCCTCACCGAGCTGCTAGTGACCGATCTCTCCCAATCGAAAGATCTCGAGGTCGTGACCACCGATCGCTTGTATCAGATTCTGGAGGACATGGGCCGCCGGAACAGTGGGCCGCTCACGGCAGGAGACGTCGCCGAGCTAGCGCAACGGGCGGGGGCGGAGAAGGTTCTCCTCGGCAGCTTCGCCAAGGCCGGCGAATCCATCCGTCTGTCGGCACGGATCCAAAAAGCCGAGACCGGCCAGGTCCTTTTCACGGAGACGGTCGAGACGAGCGGCGAGGCGAACGTATTCCGGCTCGTCGACGACATGACGGCGAGGATCAAATCCGAGCTCGGAATCGAGGGCCCACGGGGTGAGCTCGACCGGGATCTTCGCGAAGTCACGACGTCTTCCGTTGAAGCCTACCGTGAGTACGCCGAAGGGATTCGGCTGCACGAGCGCTTCCGCGAGGAGGAGGCCATACCCCACTTCGAAGCTGCGGTCGAGCTGGACCCTGGCTTCGCGATGGCGCTGGCCAAGCTCGGCGTCGTTCAGAGTAATCTCGGACGCGACGAGGAGGCCGATGCCAACGCCGAGAGGGCTCTCGAGCATATCGATCGTCTCTCGGAGCGGGAACGCTATTACATCGAGGGATGGGCCTACTCCCGCAAGCCCTCGACCCTCGGCCGAGCCATCGAAGCCTACGAAAAGGCGATCGAGCTGTATCCCGACCACGGATCGGCGCGCCACAATCTGGGCAACTTGTTGTTCGAGAACGAACGCTACGACGAAGCGATCGAGCAACTCGAGGAGCTGAGGCGGCGGCGCATGTTGTTTCCCGCCACGTACGAGCAGCTTGCGGCTGCCTATGTGGCTCTTGACGAAATCGATAGCGCTCGTGAAGTGCTCACCGAGTTCAACGCCCTGAATCCCGACGATTGGACGACCCTCGTCTCACTGGCGCAGATCGAGATCGAAACGGACGACATCGAAGGAGGCCTCAAGACTCTGGCGCGAGCCGAAGCCCTGGGGGCGAGCTCGCTTCGCACCAGGCCAGTGAGGTGGCAGGCCCAGATTCTCCGCGAGCAATGGGACGAGGCGCTTCAGACGGCGCGAGCCATGATGGAAGCTACGAGCCCGATCGAGACGTTCCTTGGCGGCCAGCTCTTGAGCACCACCCTCTTGTACCGCGGCGAGGTGCAGCCGGTGCTCGAGGCCCTGGAGCGCGTCGCCGCGACCCCTCCCGTCGACGGCAAGCACCTGTTCGGGAGCAAGCCGCTCTTGTTCAAGGCTCGAATTCTTCTGGAGGCAGGAGATTATGCCTCCGCCAAGGAAGCCGCCCTCGCGGCGGCGCCGGACGATCGGTTCGGACAGAGCAAAGAACAAGCGGTTCTAGCGGCGATTGCCTGCGAGCACCTCGGCCAGAGCGAGGAGGCTCGCCAGTGGACTCGCGCGTACGAGCAGAGAGCCAATCTCTCACTCGGGCCCGCGGACGAACGCACGTTCGAGCTCCTTCAAGGCGAACTGGCCATGGCTCGGGGAAGCTAC
Source organism: Vicinamibacteria bacterium (assembly GCA_035457705.1). GTDB lineage: Bacteria > Acidobacteriota > Vicinamibacteria > Marinacidobacterales > SMYC01 > DASPGQ01. The sequence continues at coordinate 4,838 of DATIBD010000087.1, read as the reverse complement.
GGCAGGGCGATCACTCACCTGAACGAAGCCGAATCGCTTCTTCCTCCGCGTGGAGCCGACGGGATGCATGCCCTGATATGGTACTCGCTGGCGACGGCGCACCTGCGAGCGGGTAACTTCTCCGAAGCGATCGGATGGTACGAGCGAATTCTGGAGTCGACGCAGGAGCGCATGTACGAGCCTATCCGATATGTCCGGAGCTTTTACTTTCTTGCCGGCCTCCTGGAACAAGAGGGAGATTCGGACGAGGCGCGCGCGTATTACGAAAGGTTTCTAGAACATTGGGAGCACGGGGACATCGACCGAGAACGCGTCCGGGAGGCTCGGGCAAAGGTAAGGCGGAGCTCCTCGACAGAAGCACGGTGACGACCTGGTTCTTCATCTGCTAGAATAGGTTTGTTTCCCAGAAACATGTGCTCGTGACTTTCCAACTGCGTTCGCCTGGAACCTGATTCACCCAGGTGCCGTGTACCCCCGGCGAGAGCAGTTGGAGGCGAGCTTTTTCCGGATCGCCCCCCCCTTCGATCGGCAGAGGAGGAGATTCCCGTCCGGGAACGATTCACCATGAGTCTGAAGATCATGATTGCAGGATGCCCCAAAGACGAGCGCGAACGCATTGAGACTTCGGTTCGGGCGGCCTTCGGAGACCATGCGCGAACGAGCTCATGGAACGTCTCACTCGTCAGCATCGCAAACCAATGGTCGATCGAGATCGATGGTCCCGAGCCGCGCTATCGGGGTTTGAGCCTGGTCACAAGCCGCCACGACGTCGCGAAGAGCCTCAAGCGCGCTCTCGAGGAAGCCTCCTCGGAGACGAGAGCCAAGGGGCGCGAGCCCGAACGGCGCGAGCGGCCCGAAAGCCTGGTTGCCCCCCGGCCGCAGGTTTCCTCACCACCGCCGGTTGCGCTGCCACCGGTTGCGCCACCGCAGGTTCCCAAGGCATCGCTGAGCGCCGACACCGAGAAGATCGACAGGCACCGCTGTGAGGGCTGCGCCGCCATCTACGACGTCCACTACCATGCGGGCGTCAACGAGATGGAAGAGCTTTGCCCGGTGGCCTGTCCCTCATGCTGGCACGTCAACAACGTACCGATCGCCGCGAGCGCCGGTTTGAACGGTGACTACCGGGCTCGTTCAGTCGGCTAGCAGGCTGATGAAAAAGTACAGTCCAGCCTGCGCGAGCGGAGCGAGCCCGGCGCAATCGTCCGCATTCGGGCCGCTTCGAAGGTATGAGATGTTGCGGGGCTTCTTCGAAGGGCTACCCACCGCAAAGTTGCCGCGCCGTAAGCAGCCTGAGCCGTGGCGGCCCGATCAATTACGGGTCCCGCCACGGCAATGAACACTCCAGAGACGTTGACGAACGTCTCCGAGTCTGGTACTATTTCTTACTCCCCAGCAAAACTGACCCCCCAACCGTAACCGTAAGGGACGGCTGCTTCCGGCAGCGGTTTTCCTTTGGCACGAAAGACCGTGTCTGGTCATATGGTTTGTGTCTCGCTTCTGAATGATAACGAGAACCCGCGTAATTTCTCGAAGATGCTCCGGGTCGCGATCTCGATCCCTAAAGTCCAATCACCCAAGGAAGAACATCAAGGGGAAGCATGACACACAGCTCTTCGCTTTCTAGCTTCGAGGGACGTCTCGCCGACACCGAGTTCCTGGCTCGAGCTTTCCAGGAGACCTCGGAGGCGCGGTCTTCCGTTGCGCCGAGCGCCATGCCCGAGCTCGATGCGCTGCGCCGCCATCTCCACGCTCGCCGGGTTCTCGTGCTCAAGGGGCGCCGAGCCAGCTCCCCTCGCTTGATGGGTTGCAGCTCCGACGCGAGAAAAGCCCCATCGAGCGAGTCCGACTCGGGCGAGTTCATTCTTATTCCCAAAGGGAACTGCACCATCGCCGTCGAGACCGATGACTTGAGCCGGACCCGCCGGTTGCTCGACGCACGAGATCGCACGGTGAAACAGCTCGTGGCCCGGGCGCTGGGCCGGGTCATCCTTCGTGAGGAGAACTCGGTTGTCTATGAGCTCGCGGAAGGCAACTCGATGTGCCTCGCCTATTCTTCACCGCGGATGATGGACGTTCTCCGTCAGGCTGAGTCCATTGCCGATTCGGACCGACCCGTGCTCATCCTCGGTGAGACGGGAGTGGGCAAGGAGCTGGTGACGCGCTACATCCACGAAATGTCGGGGCGGGAGAAGTTCGTCGCGATCTCCATGGCCCAGATGCGGGGAGACTCCGCGGTATCGGAGCTGTTCGGTCATCTCAAGGGCGCTTTCACCGGCGCCGCGACGCGAAGACTCGGAGCCTTCCTCGAAGCCGGCGAAGGCACGCTCTTCCTCGACGAGATCTCGGAGATGCCCGAGCCCGTGATGGCGCTTCTACTCCGAGCGATTGAGACCCGCCGAGTCAAGCCACTCGGCTCGGACCAGGAGTGCGCCGCGCCTGCGAGAATCGTGGCGGCCACCAATCGACCGGAGCGCCTCCGCAAGGAGCTTTTCTACCGGTTCGTCCACCGCATCGAGATTCCCGCATTGAGGGATCGCAAGAGCGACATACGCGCCATCGCGCGACTCATAGCGTTTCGGGAATCCTTCGATTTGACGGAAAAGGCATTGGTTGCGCTCGAGACCATTTCATCATGGGACGGCAACGCCAGGGAGCTCGAGTACTTCCTGTTCCAGGCGGCTTCGATGGCGAAGAACGGAGTACTGGGTGCAAAGCACGTCATGAGAGCTTTCGCCACTTCGGTTCAGTTCGAGAATGGCGCGAATGGGACATCCAGCCCCGTTCGCGGACTCCGCAAGGCACTCGGACTCAGCATTCGAGAGCTCGCCTCGGTGCTCGAGATTCCGAAATCGACCTTGGAGGACATCGAGAAGCGTAGAAACGAAGCGCGGGAACGCGAGGTCCTAAGCAAGATCGAGGAGAGTCTCAGCCAGTTTCAGGCCCGAGGCTCCTCGTCGGAAGGAGGAGCCGTCTCGCGTCAGCTTCGTCGGTTTATCGAAGAAGAGTAATCCGAGCGAGAGCGGCGAATTTCAGAAGGCCGCTCTCCCACAGGCAAGGAGATAGGTGTCGTGACCTCACTGACTCTGGCGAAAGCCAGCGATCTAGAACCGCAGAGCGACGCGAATGAGCTCGCTCAACCCAAGGCTCCATTCAGCCCCGAGGATACGGGAATCTCGCGAGAGTTTCTCCTCGAGCTCACGCTGCGCATCGCGCAGACCACCAAGCAGTTCACCACCGAGTGGCTTGCCGAGCGGATCTGCCTTCCGAGCCGCGTCGTGCTCAATCTCGTCGACGAGCTCCGTAGCGAGCGCACGCTCTCGGTGCTCGGCCAATCCGGCAACTTCGGCCTGCAATTGGGAATCACCGAGAGAGGGCGCGCGGTAGCTCTCGAGTCGATGAAAACGACCAGTTACGTGGGTCCGGCGCCCGTCACCCTCAAAGCGTACTCCGATCTGATGGAGACTCAACTCGCGAGGCTCCCCAAAGTGACTCCGGAACGGGTATCGGAGGCAATCTCCGAGCTCGTACTTCCCGAGGAGACCGTCCAGATCGCTGGTCTGGCGAGCTTTTCCTCCCGGAGCTTGTTTCTGCATGGCCCTCCGGGGAACGGCAAAACAACCCTCGGCCAGATGCTCCATGCCGCCGTCGAAGGAGATCTCTGGATCCCTCACTGCATCGGCATCGGCACCAGCATCATTCGGGTGTTCGACCCCGAATGCCACAGGCCGACCACCTGGGACGCGCGAGCCCGCGAGATCGATCGCCGGTGGATGAAGGTTCGGCGGCCGTTCATCATTGCCGGTGGAGAGCTGACGATCGAGTCACTCGACCTCGCCTACCACGAAGGGCTCGGCTACTACGAGGGCCCGCTTCACCTCAAGGCGAACGGGGGCACATTTCTCATCGACGATTTCGGACACCAGAGAGTCGACCATCAGGAGCTTCTCAACCGATGGATTCATCCGTTGGAGAGCCGCGTCGACTACCTGACTCTCAAGACGGGCCAGAAGTTCCCCGTGCCTTTCCGCCCCATGCTGATCATCTCCACCAACCTGGATCCCGACAAAGTGATGGATCCCGCGTTTTTGAGACGCATGGGCTATCGCATCTTCATGAACAATCCCACGCCGACCCAGTACCGTGAGATCTTCGAGCGCTACGCCCAGCACGAGGGCATTAGCGTGCCCGAAGGTTTGTTGGATACCCTGCTCCGGCATTACCAGGCGGACGATCGGCCGCACCGGAGCTGCGAGGCCCGGGATCTCATCGAGCGGGCAAAGGATATCTGTCGCTATCGGAACGAGGCCGTACGCCTGACGGATGACATCATGGACCTCGCCTGGCGCGGCTACTTCGGCAGACGCGAGCGCTGGGCCGAGAATCGCCAAAGCGATGCGTCCGAGAGTCCATCCTGATTCCACTGGGTCCGTTTCGCCGATCCGAACGTCCGACGGCGCCACATCCGCTAAGATGCTGAACGAATAGGCCTACTGGCGACCCGTCGCGGTCCGTCCAGTGTTGTCCAAAGCCGGGGCTCACCCCCTCGCAATCGCCTGAGAATAAAAGACTACATAGCTCTTTCTTCCAACGCGTTACCTCTCCCCAGCCCAGCCATCAAGTTAAGTGCTTCATTACATTAGATTAACTCGGCTTGTCGACATCTGGCATCCCGGTTGCAGTGGGTCGTGACGAGCTCCCTCGACATGAGTCGAGGGTTTTCTTGAAGGGGGAAGGAAGGAATGATTCAGATGAATGCTCTCGTTCAGCAGATGGTCCGCTTCGTAAGAGAAGAGGACGGACCGACGGCCGTGGAATACGCTTTGATGCTCGTGCTC
>DATIBD010000086.1:0-5368 GCA_035457705.1 Vicinamibacteria bacterium | reverse complement strand
GCGGACTTCCGTCCCCACTTTGCCCCCGACGGCAACAGCATCGGCTTCCTGCACGAGGCCGAGCCCGGCCGCTACGACCTTTATCGGACGGCGCTGCTCGGTGGCCAGCCGGGCAGGCTCGTCGCGAACGTCAACGACTTCGACTGGGCGCCCGACGGACGCTCGATCGCGTTCACCCGTGAGCTCGGGGGCGCCGGAAGCGAGGAAGTCTGGATCCTGGGGGTGGTGGAGCTCGAGGACGTCGCGCGGGAACGGCCCCTGCTCGAGCTGAAGGGGTGGATCCTGCTCGGCCCACGCTGGCGACCGGACGGCGGCCGGATCGCCGTCACCCGTGGAGGATTGAGCAACTCATCCGGTGGATGGAGGCTACTGCTCGTCGATCCGGCCACCGGAGCGAGCGAAGAGCTCGCGGCCAGCGATGGATTCGGCATGATCTCGAACAGCGCCTGGGACCATCGCGGCACCGGGCTCCTCTACGCCGCGTCGCTGAACGACATCGGCGACTTGACCGGGGCCCCGGCCGCGGTTCGTCTCCTCGCTCCCCGGGCCTCTCCGAGAACGCTCTTCTGGAGCTCGGGGCTCTTTCCACAAGGCGGCTTTCCCCCTCTTTCCGCCGTGTTCTCGATCCTGGGGTCGAGTCGACTCATCTTCGATGCCTTCGAGCAGAGCCAAGAGCTCCGCGAGGTCGATCTCGTCGATGGAGCCACCCGTCAGCTCACCCGCACTCTGGCCGCCGATCGGCAGCCAGCCTACTCTCCGGATGGACGCTTCGTGGTCTTCTCGTCCAACCGTACCGGCAACCTCGATATCTGGCTCCTCGATCGGGATTCGCGAGTGCTGCGCCAGCTCACCGACGACGCGTCTCAGGATTGGGACCCGGGGTTCACCGCGGACGGACGTCGGGTACTGTTCAGCTCCTCGCGCAACGGCAACCTCGAGATCTGGAGCATCGACCTCGACGGGAGCAACGCCCGTCAACTGAGCGCCGACGGCGTCAACGCGGAGAATCCGACGATGACCGCGGACGGAGATTGGGTGGTCTACTCCTCCGGCAACCCGGACCATCCGGGTCTATTCCGTATCCGTTCCGACGGTTCGGAGGCATCACGGATCACCACGGGAAACCACACCACCCCCGAGGTCTCACCCGACGGGCGGTGGGCGTTGTTCGTTTCGACGACGGGATTCTCGGCCAGGGTTCAGTTCGTGGAGATCGAGACCGGCCGCCTGGCCTCGGCGGGCATCGACCTGGGCTCTACCATGAGAACGACCAGCATCTCACTCGGCCGCGGCCGCTGGACGCGGAAGGGAGCCGCGGTGGCCTATGCCGGGATCGACGATCGGGGGCGCACTGGCATCTTCGAGCAGGACTTCGATCCCGACCACGACACCACCGCGACCCGGCGACCGCTAGCGGGCTTCTTCGACGATATGCAAACCGAGTCCTTCGGAGTCGCTCCCGGCGGTTCGACGATCACGCTCGCCGTGATCCGTGAGACTCGTAGTCTGATGCTCGCCGAGGGTCTCCCCGACGTTCCCCCGTGACCGACCCGACCTGCTAGAATGCACGCCGTGAGCAACAGGGCTCGAGCAGCAAGCTCAACGAACCGGCAATCGCTCTACGGACCGACCAAACACAGGAGACGACCATGTGCAACGAACTGACCGCGAAAGACGTCGAGGAATATCTTCGTCGAAACAGCATCACCCGGCGCGACTTCACGAAAATCGGCTCGAGCGCAGTCATTGCGATGATGTTGCCGGCGGTGGCTAACGCGCTCGACGTCGTCGAGGAGGACGTCCTGGTCCCGACGCCAGACGGGGAGTCCGATTGCTATTTCGTACGCCCGGCGAGCGGCGCGCATGCTGGCGTCATCGTGTGGCCCGACATCGTCAGCATCCGTCCCGCATTTCGCGCGATGGGCAAACGCCTCGCCGAATCCGGTTACTCCGTGCTGGTCGTCAACCCCTACTACCGGACTCATAAAGGACAGATCGTTCCCGACGGAAAGGGTTTCCGCGACCCCGGCATTCGCGAGATGTTGATGCCGCATGCGGAGTCGCTGTCGCCGGATACCTGCGTCACGGACGGCCGCGCCTACGTCGAATGGCTCGACAAGCAGGAATCGGTCGACAAGAGTCGCATGATTGGCACGACCGGCTACTGCATGACCGGCTCGTACGTGATGCGACTCGCGGCAGCCATTCCCGATCGCATCGGCGCGGGTGGCTCGTTCCACGGCGGCGGGCTCGCAACCGACGAAGAGGACAGCCCGCATTTGCTCGCGCCGAAGATGAAGGCCGGCTTCCTCATCGCGATCGCCGAGAACGATGACGAGCGGCGGCCGGAGGAGAAGACGCGCTTGCGCGAAGCGTTCGCTGCGGCAGGCGTCGAGGCCGAGATCGAGGTCTACGAAGGCACGCTGCACGGATGGTGTCCCCCGGATTCCGCGGTATACAACGAGGCACAGGCCGAGCGCGCCTGGGGGAGGCTGCTCGCGCTGTTCGAGCGCAAGCTGTCTTGAAGATTCAGGAGCGTTGCGCGATCATTGCATTGGGTTTTTGGGGTTAGTCCGAGAAACTATTCCTCGCTTCCGGATGCACCGAGCTTGAACGCGGTCCAAGCTGCAAGGCCGAACCAAAGAAGATCGATTGCGCTGAAACTTGCCAGCCAGGCTGATTTGGACTCCTGCGACATCATTGCGGCGACGGCGGCCTTGGTTTCCTCTTCGAACTGAGACCTCGCCTCGGCGCTCATCGCCTCCCACCGGCGAGACGCTTCCGTCCAGGCATCACGGGGATAGTCGGCCTCTGCCTCGGCGAATCGAGGATCGACGCCTTCGGGCCAGTTTACATTCCGACCTTCGGCCTCGAATTCCGCCACGACTTCGTCGGCGACGTAAGAAATCAGAAGCTCTTCCTGGAAGTCGATCGCCGACGGGTTGCCGATGACAAGCATGACGGCGGCGTATTTTCCGACGAGGACGGCGGCGATGGCGATCGCTGCCGCGACGACTCCCGGGCCGACCTGATTGGATTCCGCCCGAATCTCACGGATCGCATCTTCCGCGCCGTCACCCGTGAGGGAGACGTCTGGCTTCGAAGCAAAGCGAACGGCTACTCCCACGAGGGCGCCGACGCCCCAGGCGATCCAACCCACTTCGTAACCGGTGAGATAGCTGATTCCCGCCCAAACAGCAGCTCCGACGAGCCCCGCGAAGACACCCAATCCGACGGATTTCATATAGGTCATTCTGCAAGCTCCTGCATCTATAGACGGACACAACGGGGCGATCTCAGATCACGCAAGATCTTCCAGCCACGATTGCGCAGCGCCTCCTCTAGGTCAGCTCGATTCCACAGGTCGCACAGAACTTCGGGTTCAATCTCTTGCCGAGGTATTTGCTGCAAGCAGGACAGCGCCAATTGAAGATGGAAAATGCCGCGCCACCAACCATCAGCGCAGCGCCAACGGGCCCAGCAACAGAATAAGGAATGTCGAGAACCGCGCCCTGTTTCTCAGAAATGACGAGGGTGACAAGAACAGCAACCACCAGGATCGCGAGGACGATCTGGGAGCGCCGCTTTTTCGCGAACCTCGTCTTGAAGTCCGCCTTTTGAAACTCGGTGTACATCGTGCCGCTCCTTCTTATGGGACGACGTTTCCATCGCACAAGGCTTTCACCCTAAAATGACGCCCGCGTTCAAAACGTTTCGCCCCGGCGGATTGAATTCGCTCGATCCCGCCATCGACCAAATCAATGGGGACTTCAGCTCATGTCGGTAACTTATTGTTTTCTGGAGCCGGCGAGAGGATTTGAACCTCCGACCTGCTGATTACGAATCGTATCGGACGTTTACGCTTGACGGCGCATAGTGTCCGATATTAGTCTGCTCAACCACTTACACGGAGGGCAAAACGCGATTTCCACCCGCTCGGCATCAATCGATGCCGTTTTGCCACCCACTTGCCACCCAGAACCCAAAATCAGGAGAGCCCGGATATGCGGTTCACAAATGAGACCATCAAAAACCTCGAGGTGCCACCCAATGCCACCCGGATCGATATCTTCGAAGAGGGAGGCGAAGGATTCGGCATCCGCGTGGGCCGGAGAAAGAAGGTGTGGTTCAAGCTCTCGCGAGATACCGCCGGGAAGAAGGTGAGGACGACTCTCGGCGAGTATCCGAAGCTCTCGCTCAAGGACGCACGAAAGAAGGCGAAGGCGGAAGCGCGGAGAGCTCCGAGAGCGAGCGAGGCGCGAACGTTCGCGGACCTCGCTGCGCTTTTCATGCAAGACCAGCTCGATGACCTCCGGCCCAACACAGCACGCGAGTATAAGCGCGTCCTGGACGAGGAGCTCATTCCTCGTTTCGGAGACCAGCGTCCAGAGAAAATCACCCGGATTGACGTGCGTGCCTTCTTGCGAGAGAAGGCAGAGAAGTACCCCATCCAGGCGAACCGGATCCGCTCTATCGCGCACCGCGTCTTTTCTTGGGCTGCTACGGAGGACCTCACGACAAACCATCCTGTTGCCGGCATCGTGCCGAGAAAAGAAACGAAGCGCGATCGCGTGCTTCGTCACGAGGAGCTCCGTAGTATCTGGAACGCGACGGCAAAAGAAGCGCCGATCACGTGCTCATTCATGCGAGCGCTCATGCTGACAGGTCTCCGTCGCTCGGAGGTGCTCGGCGCGAAGTGGGAACACATCGATCTCGAGGGTGGATTCTGGCGTATCCCCTCGGTCGCCACGAAAAGCCGCATGCGGATTGACGTGCCTCTGACCGCAGCCCTCCGGGAGCTCTTCCGGGACCTCCGTCCCTTCGCTCGGGACAAGACGCATGTGTTCTCCGACTTCCACCAAGACGACGACAAGCCGCTCGCCGGACTCTCGAAGTTCAAGGCGCGCATCGAGGAGCGCTCGAAGACATCGGACTGGCGACTCCATGACATCCGGCGCACGGTAATCACCGAGCTCGGGAACATGGGTTGTCCCGATGAGGTGAAGCGGTTGCTGCTCGGCCACGTAATCACCGGAGCGCTCGCGAACTACGATCATTCGTCCATGGCGATTGAAAAGCGGGAATGGCTCGAGCGCTGGCAACGGAAGCTCGCTTCCATCGTCGCAGACAAGAGCGCCGCCGTCCTGTCGATGGCACGTTGACTTTCCGCAGGCTTCGCATGTAAGATGCCGTTGATTTACCCCGCGAGGGGTGTTCCGGGGCGAGGGATGATGCTCGCCGCCGGTTGGGATTGAATCCTCAGTCCAAGCCGGTCGCCATTTATGGCCAAATCACAAACGTGATGAGGTCATATCGTGCCCGGACAAAACCACCGAGCCGAAAAGCTCGAAAAACCCTTTTGGGTCCG
>DATIBD010000085.1:0-20536 GCA_035457705.1 Vicinamibacteria bacterium | reverse complement strand
GAACAGACCCCTCAGCTCCACACTTCAACAGGCAACGACGAGGAGCTCGAAATATGCCCCAGCTGCAAGCGAGGTCGACTCATCCTAATCCTCCGCGTCGGCTATCCCGACAAACGCGATACCTGGAGCTTCGATTCCTCGTGACCCAAAAAGCACGGCCGAAACTGCTTTCTCGCCCGATCACATCGACGCGCTTACCGCCCGAGCTGTGCCCGAACGTGGCCGCCCTCGATCCGCTTCCTCCGACCGCAACAATCTTCCCCGTCTTCGCGCGCTCCTTGACCTTGGCCAGTGCCCGAGATCGCAAACGGTGCTCCTCGAAACTTCCGGCCCCATCCATACAAAGCCCATAGCCCTACTCCCCGCGGTTCGTTCAACGGATTGTGATCCAGAGCGCGTTCACGTCCTGCCAATGGTGACTTTTCTTCTTGTTGCGCTCTGGATACAATCCTTACGTTATGCCCACTCCAGTCGGGACTTGAGAAACGACGTAGCTCGTGGGAACGTAGAGTCATGAGTCGCGGAGCGAGAAGCGTGCTTGATGCCTTTGAAGCGCTGCCCGCCGAGGAACGGGAACAGGTCCTGGCGGAGCTGATTCGCCGGGCGGCATCCCGGGACTTCGAGCCGCTCAATGACGAGGATTTGACGACCGCTGCGGATCAGGTTTTTGTGGAATATGACCGGAGCGAAAGCGAGAATTGAAACAGCCTCGTCGGGGAGAAGTCTGGCTTGTCGACTTGGGGCTCGCGGCGAAAATTCGACCCGCCCTGGTCCTCAGCGTTCCGCCAGGTGACAACGACCGCGCGCTGGTCACCGTCGTCCCACACACGACGAGCCTTCGCGGGACCAAGCTCGAGGCAGTTTCCGGCGTTTCGTTCCTAAAGGCGGGTGCCTTCGATGCTCAGGGCATCGTCACGATCCCGTTGGCCAAGCTCATGCGTCTGATCGGCACGCTCAAGCCAGAACAGTTGGCGAACGTCGAGACTTGCGTCCGTGGATGGCTGGGGCTCAGCGAGCCATGATTCAGGGCGGGGCATAACTTGGCGTTGCAGCGGACGGCGCCGAGGCCTCGGATACTTATGAACGGGTTAATTCGCCATTGCCTTCGGCTTCGTCAGCGCTGCGCCGCTGCTGAACGCGCGTGTTATGCCGATAATCGCTGAGCCGAGGGTTTGAGCGGTGCGCTTAGGTCCGTAGCAGCCCCCTTGCTGGTGCTACTCCCTGCCTTCTCGTGCGCTTCGCCGGCAAAGGTGAATGTCGAGGAGGGCTGGGCCGTTCGCGATGGGGTCAGCGGCGGTATCGGTCAGTATGCTTACGCTGTAATGCTTTCCCTGGATGTCGAGGTGGTGGACGGACAGGGTAAGCCAGTTGGCAGTGCTGAAGTCTGGGAACTCATGGACTACGCAGACGCCCCTGATAAGGCACGTCATCTTGGAAGCACTGATGATCGCGGTCGATTCAAAGCGCCCTTCTGTTTGATGGATACGAATGAGTTTGAGCGATGGCAACCAGACGAGCGACCCGTCGTGGTCAACCTGTTGGTGTTTCGGGAGAACTTAGGCGGCAAGCGCGTTGCTGTCCAGCCCGATACTTTCCAAGTCTTAGCCGATGGGAATGTTGTAGGCGTTACGCCCGAGGAGTACCGGCGTGGGGTTCGCGCGTCACCGAACCCCGAGATGTACAAACGGAAAGCGCCAGTTGGTGTGAAGGTCGTCCTATGAGGCCCACTTCACCTGCGAACGGCATAACTTGCGATTGGAGCGGACGTGGCCCTCTTCGTTCACCGGCGCAAGCCCACATGACCGAGGGCGTCTTCGTTGAGCTTCGTGGTTCACTGAGGGGTGGCCACGCGTCTCAATCGCAGTGTTAGGGCACCACTCCTCATGTTCCCTCGCGTGTTCATAGGTATCGTAGCTCTGGCGGCAACGGCCTGCGTGGAAAATGTTGGTTATCGGGTTTTCGTTCTCGATGAGTATCAGTCGCCGCACCTGGTGTCGGAAGGCGAGGTAGAGTACTGGCCGGCTGTCGATGTTCTTGTGGCTGAAGGCACCGGAGAAGACGGTGTACCCTTCTGGTCAAAAGGCATCGCTCTCGTTGATGATTGGCTCCTTGTTGCCCATGTCACGAAGGACACAGAACTGACTGGTTTCGGGTTAGGTATCCGGAATACAGGCAATCCTAGGGGTTTTAGCTGGGAGTGGTTCGACAAGACCGAAGGTGATCTCTTTCGGAAGAGGCAAGGTGCTGGAGAAGTCCGTGCATTTGTCGAGCGAGGTCCCGACTATCAAGAGCTGATTGGCGTGGAGTTTCTGGACAACGTGACCCTTCGGTATCTCGACGACATTTCGAATCATGATCCAGGTGACCATACGCACGAGATTCTGATACGGGAAGGTAGCGTGCTCCGACTCGCGCCCTAACTTCGGCTTCGAGCAGACGAACAGCGAGCCGCATTCGATGCTGCCGGTCGCTTGAACAATAGTTAGACAGGCGCGAGCCACCGGGCCATACTACGGAGTAGCGATTGGAGCGTGCTATGAGCGCAGAATTTACCGCGGTCGTCGAGCAAGAGGACGATTGGTTCATCGCGTACTCACCGGAAGTACCAGGAGCGAATGGGCAAGGAAAGTCGAAAGCAGAAGCATTGCAAAGCCTGTCTGACGCCATCTCCCTTATCCTGGAGGACCGACGAGAGGATGGATTGCGCGGGATTCCAAAGGATGCCATTCTCGAAAAGGTCACCGTGAAGTGAAGGCCGGCGACCTCCTCCGCCACATGAGGCGGCATGGTTGCTATCTCAAACGCGAAGGCAAGGCCCACTCGCTGTGGTGCAACCCGGCGACAGGAGCCGTCGAATCGGTACCGCGGCATCAAGAGATTCCCAACCGCCTTGCGAACAAGATTTGCCGCAGCTTATCGGTTCCATTGATAGGTGAATGAAACGCCTGTCTAACTTCGCGTTGCAGCCGCCGGCGCGAAGCCTTCGTCCACGAACGAATAATTCCACAGTCCACCGTCTTCGGCGTCGCGACAGCCGCGCCGCCGCTGAACGCGAGTGTTTATGCGCACTCGTAGCTAGCATGACTCGAAACGCGGCCATCGGTGCCTCGTCTGCTATCGTGGTCGCATTGCTCGTTGCGGCAATTTGGCGGAGTCAGCCACTCGCGAAGGACGTCGTTGCCGACCGGGTGGAGCTCAGCAAGCGGACTCGTACGCTAAGGCTATACGCTGGCGATCGGGTTCTGAAAGAGTACAGGGTAGCGTTGGGCGGCAATCCGATCGGTCACAAGCAACGTGAAGGAGACGAGCGTACGCCCGAGGGGACGTACACGCTGGACTATCGAAATGAGAAGAGCGCGTTCCACCGGTCAATCCACGTCTCGTATCCGTCGACAACAGATCAGAAACAAGCCTCAGTGGCAGGCGTCGACCCCGGAGGCATGATCATGGTACATGGCTTGCCTAATTACATCGGTTGGGTCGGCCGGTTCCATCGACTTGTCGACTGGACTGACGGTTGCATCGCAGTAACAAACCTCGAGATTGACGAAGTCTGGAACGCGGTACCAAACGGTACGCTCATCGAGATCGAGCCATAGAAATGGACGCGCATAACATCGGGATCGAGCAGACGAACAGCGGCCAAAAGCGATGACGCCGTTCGCTGCTCATCCGGAACGTTATGCCGCCACGAGAATGGGGTTCCCAGTATGAGTTACGGCCAACGGATTACACTGACATTGATTGCATGCATTTCTATGACCGCATGCGTCACCGATAAGGAAGAAGGTGCTATCTCCAGCATCCAAGTAGGTTCACCCTACTTCGGACAGCCAGTGCCAGGCCTCATTCCCGAGCTATTCGCACCCGGGATCGTCAGCACCGATGGCATCGAGTTCAACGGAGTCTTCTCCCCTGATGGGAACGAGTTCTTCTTTGGGCGACACGTTGCCGGCGTGGATACGATGTTCCATTCGATGTTCGCGGACGGCGCGTGGAGTGAACCGGTTCGGCTACCCGTATTTCCGGGGGAGGTGAGCGGCGATATGTCCGTCTCGCCCGATGGCCGGGAGTTGTACTTTCTCGGCGAGTACCCGAACGAGTACGCTCCAGAGCACCCGACCTGGGATATATGGGTCACATATCGAGTCGATGGAAAGTGGGTCCCGGCCCGGGTGGTGCCCCCGCCCATCAGCACCGAGGCGATGGAGGTGTATCCCGTGGTGGTTGCGGACGGCAGTCTGTACTTCTCCTCCAACCGTCCGGGAGGTACCCGCAGCGATCTGTATCGCGCACAGCGGCTGGGGGAAGGCATCTTTGCTGAGCCGGTGAACGTCGGCCCGCCCATCAACGGGGAGTCCGGTACGGGTGATACGTTCGTTGCACCGGACGAGAGCTACATGGTCTTCTCTTCCCGTCGTCCTCCTAGCGTCGGCAATGGCGATCTCTTCGTCTCGTTCCGCCTCGACAACGGCAGCTGGGGCAAACCGGTCCACCTCGGAGACGTGATCAACACCGACGCACACGAGTTCTGTCCGATGGTCACACCAGACGGGAAGTACCTCTTCTTTTCCAGGCTGTACGGCGGTTCGTGGGAGACAGCCACCGGTGGGAATGTGTACTGGGTCAACGCGGGAATCCTCGAGCAGTTCAGGCATTGACGCATCATTGGGAGTTACACGATGCGGCCTGGCGGTACAAAACAACCGGTTGCAGCGCGTTAGCTTGCTCTATGGAGCAGAGTCGTCCAAACCCAGTCTCCTGTTTCTACGCAAGTTTACTTGGTGCCGCGATAGCTGCGGCCGTAAACGTGACGATGATTTGGCGAGAGTCTTACTCTGATCCCAGTGCGGGGCATATGGTCAACCATTGTGGACCGTATTGTTGGAGCCATTCGTCATCATGGTTGCCGGCCCAGTCGCAGGCGCATCTGCAATCCTCGCACACCTCCTCGTGTACTACTGGCTCAGGGATACGGTGGTGTGGAAAAGCTTCGCGACCCTGTGTGCGTTTGTATTCGCGGAGATCGTGATCGTTGGTGTCTTTGATCCTTTGCTAGCGTGGTTCGCTTCATACCCCACATTCCTAATCGCAGCGGGGCTGAGCAAGCTTATCTTTCAACGCGAGAAGTGGAGTGCTAGCAACGCCAGCTAACTTCGCGCTGCAGCGGCCGCGGCCTTCGTTTTCGGTTAGCATAGTAGTTGCATGAGCGAGCGTCGCCTTCGGAAACATAATCCTGCTATTTAACGCCGGCCACGCCGCTGAATGCCACTGTTCATGCGACTTTTGAAGAGCGGCGCCGACGCGTGACGAACCGCACGCGAACTCCGAGCCGCGCCAGCATGCCAATCAGCGTGTCTATGCTGAAGAGATCGATGCGGCCTCTCCGGAGATCACTCACCCTTGGCTGTGTCACGCGAAGGAGCTTGGCCGCTTGCGCCTGGTTGAGACCACGCCCGTCAAGCTCCTTTTCGATCTGGATCATGAGGTCCGCGCGGATCAGGAGGTGTTCAGATTCTTCTGGCCCGAATCCTAGATCACGGAAGACGTTACCGCTTGACCGAGCAACCCCGCGTTTACGTTTCGCCATACCCTTCCTTCCGTCTCTCTCTGAGCAGGTCCCGATAACGGTTCCGCCCCTGCTCTATGTTTCGCTTCGGGGTCTTACTAGTCCGCTTTTCGAAAGCATGCAGGACATAAATGCCCTCGGCAAACCTCGCGACGTAAAATACACGATGTTCCGTGCCCGCATGGATTCGGATCTCCTGAACGCCGTTGCCTACCGTAGGCATCCACTTCCAGTCGTGCGGCTGGAGTCCCTGCTGCACCCTGCGAAGCTGGAAACCAGCATTCCTTCGTGCCTGGGATGGAAACGCCCTCACCTCATCGCGGGAGGACCCGACCCAGAAGAGAGGCTTGTCCACTCACGATTTTGTTATACAAATTTTTGTATGTTAGATCAAGGATGCACCCTGCCGTCGCATAACACCTATCAAGCGTTGGAGTGTACGTGGCGGTCTTCGTTAGCGGATGAGCATTAGATGACTGGTGATGCGTCCGTTAAGTTCGATTGTTTACTCCGCGCTGGCCACGCCGCTCATCGCGCGCGTTCGGCGACTCTCTTTTCGGATAGGAGGATAACGATGGTTCACCTCGATGGAGAAGTGACATGGTAAAGCCAGCAAAGAACACGATTTGCCTTTGGTACGACGACGACGCCGAGGAGGCGGCGCGCTTTTACGCCAAGACCTTTCCCGATTCGTCCGTCGGCGCGGTGCACCGGGCACCAGGAGACTTTCCGTCGGGGAAGAAAGGGGACGTCTTGACCGTCGAGTTTACCGTAATGGGTGTTCCGTGCCTCGGGCTCAACGGCGGACCTGCGTTCAAGCATAGCGAAGCGTTCTCGTTTCAGATCGCAACCGCTGACCAAGCCGAAACGGATCGGTACTGGAACGCCATCGTCGGCAACGGCGGCCAAGAGAGCGAGTGCGGCTGGTGCAAGGACAAATGGGGATTGTCTTGGCAGATTACGCCGATCGTACTGACGGAAGCGATCACGGATCCCGATCCCACTGCCGCCAAGCGAGCGTTCGACGCGATGATGCAGATGAAAAAGATCGACATCGCTGCAATCGAGGCGGCGCTCCGCGGCTGACCGGGTTCAGCCCGCGGACGCCGAATCAGGCAGTGCACCTGATCGGCGGGTTCGAAATGACGGAGATCGATCCCGACTCTGTAGAGTGGCTTTACCCATGGCACTGTAGCGCCGACCGCTCCCGCAGAGTCCGCGTCGGGGTACGCATGGGAGATTCCGGAAGCATACTGGGCGTCCGCTGACCCTGCCGTCGCGACACACACCGCCTCCGAGCCGAGCACGCCGAGGACTCGACCGATGGCGTTCACGATCTGTCCGACAATCGATACTCCGATCGTCTATTTTTGCGACATAGTATTTGACGTCAATTTAAATTGGAGACATAATTCATGTCACCGAATGCTCTGCCGCGTGGAAAGAGAGCGCAAGCAGTGAGCAAAACCCGCCAGTACAGGAGCCCCAAGCGAGAGCGGGCCAAGGCCGACACCCGGGACAAGATCGTGCACGCGGTGGTTCGGGTCGTGCTGGACGATGGCATTCACGCCTTCACGGTGCAAAACGTGGCACTCAAAGCCGGCGTTTCACACCGCACGGTCTACCGGCATTTCACCACGCGGGAGGAGTTGTTGGACGGGCTTGCCAAGTGGTTGAGCCGCATCGCCGCCGGTTCCACGATACCGACCTCACCGGAAACCATCGGCGACGTCATCGTCACCGTTGCCCCTTCGTACCTGGCCATGGGTGAGCTGAGGGATGCCGTGCGCGCTTACGTCATCACTTCGCTCGCTCTGCATTGGCAAGACGAAGCTCGACGCCAACGGACCTTGGCCTTCGACAAGTCGATCGGCGCGGCGTTTCCCCACCTACCCTCCAAAGAGCGACGTGAAGCGGCAGCCCTGATCCGCCACCTGGCGAGCACCAGGGCCTGGTACACCCTCACCGTGGAAGGTGGGCTCGACGACGCAGCCGCAGCGCGTGCCGCTGACTGGGCCGTTCGAACGCTGTTCAAGGATCTTGGCCGTCGTAACCGCGCGGCGGCCAAGGCCAAAGCCAGGAGCTAAGAATGTCCGTAGTCAAAAACAACGCCCAATCACAACATCAATCAAGCACAATACGCGAGACCACCATGCCTACCCTCGACGACATCGCCGCCACGGACGCATCGCTCTGCGGTCACAAGGCCGCGACTCTAGCGCTCTTGCGCCAAGCTGGCCTGGATGTGCCGGCGGGCTTCGTCATTGGGGTGACGCAGACCGCAAACCTGGATGAAGCGGCCATCGCGGAGCACCTGCGAGCGCTGAACGGCCCCGTCGCGGTGCGGTCTTCCGGCATTGCCGAAGATCTGCCGGATGCGTCGTTTGCTGGCCAGTACGACACCATCCTGAACGTGGAAGGTCTCGACAACGTGCTCAGCGCGGTGCGGCAGTGCATGGCGTCCGCCGCGTCGCAGCGCGTCCGGGCATACGGCGGTGGCGGCGCGCTGGCCGTGCTAGTGCAGAGCATGGTGCAGCCGAGCGCCGCCGGCGTCGCGTTCTCCGCCAACCCCATGACGGGCGACCGCGACGAGGTACTCGTGAGCGCAACACGCGGTCTGGGAGATCGATTGGTCTCCGGCGAGGTGGACGGCGATGCCTGGTCGGTGCGCGGCGGAGTCGCAACGCCCACCGCTGCGCCCGAAGGCTGCATCGACGCGAGCATCGCTTGCCGAGTCGCCGAGCTTGCAGGGAACCTCGAAGCCCGACTCGGCGCCCCCCAAGACATCGAGTGGGCCCTCGTTGGCCAGCGCTTGGTCTTGCTGCAGTCACGCCCCGTCTCGGTCTTGCCCGTGGCTCCCATTATCGAAATCCCGAAAGGCACTTGGCAGAAAGACACCGACCACTACGCGGGCCCTGTCACACCCTTTGGCACCTGCATCTTCAAACAGTACGACGTGGTCCTCGCCGGGATGATCGAGAGTTGGGGTCTCATGCCCGATGCCGTACAGATCAGGGGCATTGGCCACGAAGTCTAC
The DNA here is from genome assembly GCA_035457705.1 of Vicinamibacteria bacterium. GTDB lineage: Bacteria > Acidobacteriota > Vicinamibacteria > Marinacidobacterales > SMYC01 > DASPGQ01. Next base: position 11,930 of record DATIBD010000085.1, on the reverse strand, counting down.
AGTCACGTCGAGCCCGACGACGGCGGCAACGCACCGCCGCCGTGGTGGCTTATCGGGGCGGTGGCGCGCGTGTTGCCGTCTTTGCGGCGCAAGCTGATAGCTGCCGAGCGCGCGGTGGCGGAGGGCCGGCTCACCAAGACCTCAGCGTCTTGGGAGGCTGAGTTCAAGCCGGAACTCGTGCAGAAGATCGCCCACTTCGCGCGGGTCAGCTACGGAGAGATGAGTGAGGCCGAATTGTGGACGCACTGGGAAGCGCTCGAAGAGCTGAGCGTCCGGGCCTTGACGATCCACTTCGAGCTGTTCGTGACGTACACCGTCGGTCTGCACGAGCTGGTCGTCGTGTGCCGGGAGCTGCTCGACTACGAATCGCACCAGGTCATGCCGATGCTGCAGGGGCTCTCGGTGGCATCGTCGGCCCCTACCCGCGGGCTCGCCGCCATCGCCAAGGTCGCACGGCAACGGCATCGCGTCGAAACCCGCGCCGTCATCGAGCAGGGTGGGCCCGAGTTTTTCGAGCGCTTGCGGGAAATCGATCCCGAGCTGAGCGCCCAGATGGACCGCTACCTCGAGCGCTGGGGCTTGCGGACCATCGACTACGATGCCGGCACCCCAACCCTTGCCGAAGATCCGGGATTAGTCGCGTCGCTGGTGGAAGATTTGCTGGACGAGAGGCCAGCCACGCGCTCCCTCGAAGAGTCACGCCGCGCTGCCGTCGCCACCGCTCGCGCCGAGCTGAAGAGTGCTTCGGACTTGGCGCGTTTCGACGCCGCGTTGGCGTACGCCGAGCAAGTGTACCCGCAGCGCGAGGACAACGTGCTCTACACCGTCAACCTGATCGCGGGCTTGATGCGTGGCTTCGCCCTCGAAGTCGGTCGCCGCCTGACGCAGCAAGGCCGCCTGGTGCGAGCGCAGGACGCGGTGCTGTTGACCGTGGAGCAGCTTCGCTCTGCGCTCGCTGACCGTACGGTCGATCCCGCTGCCATCGCGGCGCGGGTGCGTTCGGAGCTGGCCTGGGTGCGCGCGAATCCTGGCCCCTCGTTGTACGGCCCCGCGCCAGGCGCCATGCCGGACCTTCGCGGCCTGCCGCAGGCCGCGCGGCGCATCAACGGCGCGATATCGTGGGCGATGGAAGAAGAGCTCGGGTCTGTAGTCTCTAGCAGCGAGGCGGGCATTCGGGGGTTGCCTTCATCGCCGGGGGTAGCAACAGGAACCGTTCGGGTGATCTCGTCGTCGAAAGACATTCACCGCGTGCGCACCGGGGACGTCGTGGTTTGCCCGACCACCACTCCAGCCTGGACGGTCATCTTTCAGCGAGCCTCTGCCATCGTCGCCGACGGTGGAAGTGCGCTATGTCACGCGGCCATCGTCGCCCGCGAACATGGTATTCCCGCAGTCGTCGCCACGGGCAACGGCACCAAACGCTTGCGCGACGGGCAGCGAGTGCTGGTCGATGGCAACAGCGGCACCGTGTCGCTCGTCGACGACTGAGGCAAAGCGCCCTGGCGTCCGCCTCGCCCCGTCGCGGTATTCACGCGTTGCGCGAAACTGTAGAGGAGTAATTGAGAGTTGGAATGAGCTCTTCGGCGATTGAGACCACGAGACTCGAGATTCCCGCTTTGGGGCGCAGCGTCGAAATGAAATCGCCATGAGCCAACTTCTGCGGTTCCCCGGCTCGGTCAAGCGAGATCCAGCTATCGAGGCCTGGACTCATGCGCACTCGGGTGAATTGGGGAAGATCGCGCACCGCTGGTTCGAGGTCATGCGCAATTGCGGAGACGATGTCCGAGAGTTATTGCATGATGGCCATCCGACCGCGTGTGTCGGTGATGCGGCATTCGGCTATGTCAACGCCTTCAAAGCTCACGTCAATGTCGGGTTCTTTCGTGGCGCCGAGATTGCCGATCCGGCGGGCCTTTTGGAGGGTACAGGCAAGTTCATGCGCCACGTGAAACTCAGGCCCGAACGTGCCGTCGATGCCACGGCCTTAGCGAAGCTCATCGAAACGGCATACACGGATATGAAGGAGCGCTTGAACGCGGGGTAGTTCCTGCCGGCTCTCGATAATGGAGTCGCTCTGATGACGCTGAACCGACGGACCTTTGTCGGTATCGCGGGCGGTTGTCTCGCGGCGTCCGCGAGCCGGACTTCGGTTCGTTCTTGCATACGAGTGACGCCGAACGTTTTCACGACGCTCGAGAACATCGACTTGTTCTGCTCCGCCATCGAGGACGCGGCCCGTAACGGCGTCGCTGCCTGATCTCGGGCTACCGGGCGTCGCCGTTTTCGTCTTGCGCCGAGCGTCTCCGGCCGCCAAACTTCCACGAGTTGCCGTTTCGGAAGATGACGTAACCCGAGCCCGGCTCGACCCTCGGATCCGCGAGCCAATCCTCCACCTGCTCTCGGGGGAAGTAGGTCGTGGTGGGGGTCACCAGCTGATCGAAGGCGACGTGATGAAAGAATGCCAGCTCGCGCTCGGCGATCCAGAGACTGTAGTCGTGAAGCGGAAGCAGGGGGCGGAGGGTGCTTGGAGCTCCCCGGGGCCAGAGCCATCGCAAGAGCTTGGCATAGGCAAAGTAGGGTGAGACGAGAGGCAAGGCCAGAGCGTACTTCGTGAGCCACCAGGGAAGTCGCGAGCTCACTCGTCTCAGCGGATCCACGAGGTAGCGAACGACCGCGTTTCCTTCCCACGCGTAGACCCAGCAGTGAAACCGTCCCCCGGGTCGCGTATGACGGATCACCGAGGCGAAACCTGCCCCCGGATCAGTCAAGTGGTGCAGCACCCCGATGCAATAGACGACATCGAATTTCCCGAGCTCCACCCGGGTGATGTCCCCGCGATGGAGCTCGATTTGGCTCCCAGGGAAGTCCTTCAAATTCCGTCGGGCCACGTCGAGGGTGTTCGCCAGCTCGACGCCGACCAGTCGCGCGGGGCCGAAGCCCGCCATGTGGTAGAGGAGCGAACCGTTTCCGAATCCGAGCTCGAGCACCGAGCTCCCGCGTATGGTCCCGGGATCGAGCGGCGCCAGCCAGTCCAGGAATTGAGCCCGGGTGTAGGCGGAACCTTCTGGAAGACGGTTCCACGACTCCGCGAAGGCACTGGCCGTCTCGGCGTCGGGAGAGAGCTCGGTCGTCATTGAAGGAGAGTGAGTCGTAACATACCGTCACGAAACGGGCAATCCGGAGTGCTATACTCGTCGCCCCACGTGAACGCCCCCAGATCGTCGACGCTTCTCATGGTGTTGATCGTGGCGCTCATCGGCGTCCCCTTTTTCCTGCGACTGCCGCTTCTCGAGACGCGAGGATTCAATCCCGACGAGCTCGAGCACCTCCACTTCGCGTATTGCGTATCCAAAGGACTCGTGCCCTACCGGGACTACTTCGATCATCACACGCCCTGGCTGCACGTCTTCTTGTCGACTTTCTTCCGTTTCTACGACGTCGAGCGGATTCCGGATGAAGCTCTCGGCCTCATATTCCTGGCGAGGCGCTTCATGTGGGTGTTCGCGGGCGCCACGCTCGCCATGACGTTCGCGCTCGGAAGAGCCTTTCGAGACACCCGCACGGGTCTCCTGGCCACGCTCCTGCTCGGTAACGCCGCGTTCTTCCTGTCCAAGAGTCTCGAGGTACGGCCGGCCGTTCCGGGAGCGGCTCTCCTCGTCGCCGGCGTGCATCTGGCATACGTCGGCCTACGGAGGCCAACGACCGATGCCCGCGGCGCGGCTTTTCGCTTTCTGGCGAGCGGGCTCGCTCTCGGCGCCGCCACGATGTTCACCCAGAAAGTACTCTTCGTCGGCCCGGGCTTCGCCGCCGCGGCCATCTGGACGCTCGCCGACCGCCGGCTCGAGGTGCCCCTGCGAGCGCGCTTTCGCTGGGTCGCCCTGCAGGCGGCGGGATTCCTCATCCCACTCGCTCTCACTCTCGCCTACTTCGCTTCTCGGCACGCGTTGTGGGCCTTCTTCGACTCGAATTTCCTCGTCAACACGAGGTGGCCGGGGCTGGATGCCTGGGGGTTTCTCGCGGAGCTCGTCCGCCGCGATCCCGTCACCGTGATCCTGGGAAGCGTCGGCACGATCCAAGCCGTCGCGACGATGTTTCGTGCCCCTTCCGTCGCGCGGCGTGCTCCCGCCGTGATCCTTCCCACTCTGTCGCTCGTCGCGACGCTTCCCCTCCATCCGGCGATGTCCTACCAGCACTTTCTTCTCATCCTGCCTCTGTTCTGCCTGTTCGCGGCCTCGGCGCTCGTCGACGTCGCCGAGCTCGCGGCGCGGCGCGTATTCGGAAGTGTCGTGTGGGCGGCGAACGGGCTTCTCGCGGTGACGGTCCTGGCGCTGAGCATCGTCCCGATGACGAGACTTCGCTCCGATTTCGACCGGGGAAACTGGGGAACGCTGCAGGGGATCGAGTACGTCCTCCGCAACTCGTCGCCCTGGGAGACGACATTCGACGGCTTCACCGGCCTCGGCCTCTTCCGCCCGCAGGCTTTCTTCCACCACTTTCAACACCCCCATGTTTTCGCCCTGCAATCGGAAGCGGAGCACCGCGACATGCTCGAGGCGCTGAGAACCGGCCGGGCCCTTCCCAAGATGATCTTCTGGAGCCACTATCTTCGCGATTCCGTTACGCCGGAGATCGCCGCCTTCCTCGAGAAAAACTACGTCGCCTCCGGCCTCGAGCCCATCCGGATTCGTCCGTTCGATAACGGAGTCGGTTACTGGTCGGATGTCGACCCCCGCTATCTGGGCTGGGAGCCCGAAGCGGATCCCCGAAGGCCTCACGTGTTCTTCAATGACGGCTGGCGGCCTCCGACTTCCGAGTTCGGGGCCTTCGTTCGTCGCACCCGGACGCGTCGTTCCGGCCTGATCGTGCCCATCCGTTACCCAAAGGATTTCGAGGTCGTATTGCGAGCTCACGCCGACCCCAACGCCGGTCCGTTCGTCGTCGAGCTCGTGGTGAACGGTGCGAGCGCCGGTGTCGTCGAGGCAATCCCCCGCTGGCAGGACTACCGCTTCTTCGTCACCGTCCAAAAGCTACGGCCCGGCTTCAACGAGTTCGAGCTGCGCTTTTCTTCGGAGAAGGACAGCGAGCAGCAACGGCTCGAGCTCGCCGCCAACTATATTCAGCTGCGCGAGGTCCCTTGACTCTCCCACCCACGTCCTTCATCATCCGCGCCGGGAACGAATCGAACCGTGCGCATCATCGGCGAGCAGGATCTTCGCAGGGTCGTCCGGGAGCGCGAAGCCTTCGAGGCGGTCGTCCGCGCCTTCCGCGCCCTCGCGGAAGATCGCGCCGAGCAGCCGCCACCGATGGCGTTCGATTTCCCCGATTGCGCGGGCGAGGTTCACATCAAGGGCGCGGCCATCCGAGGCGCACCCATCTTCGCGGTCAAGATCGCCTCTGGCTTTTATCGTAATCCCGAGCGCGGCCTGCCCACGAGCTCCGGTCTCGTGCTCGTGCTCAGTCAGACGACCGGAACGCCCCTCGCCCTGTTGCAGGACAACGCGTACCTCACGGAGATGCGGACCGCCGCGGCGGGTGCGCTTGCCGTGGAGCTTCTTACGCCGAGGAGCACCGAGCGGATGGCGGTGCTCGGGAGCGGGGCACAAGCTCGTTATCAGCTGCGGGCGATCGCCCGAGTGAGAACGCTTCGTTCCGTCATCGTCTGGAGTCCGACGCGCGCACACGCCGAGCGCTACTGCGCGGAAATGCGAGAGGAGCTCGGTATCCCCTGCTCTGCCGCCGCCGGCGCCACCGAGGCGGTACGCGACGCCCATCTCGTGCTGACGGTCACGTCCGCGCGGGATCCCATCGTTCGCGTCGACGACGTCCTCGGGAACGCGACGCTCATCGCCGTCGGTTCCGACGGACCGGCGAAACAGGAGCTCGACGAGAAGATTCTCGCGAAAGCCGACAAAATCGTCGTCGACCGGCGGTCGCAATGCGCCGCGCTCGGCGAGCTGCACCACGCCATGGTCGCCGGACTCGTGCGCGAAGAGGACGTCTACGCTGAGCTCGGCGACATCGTCGTCGGAAGAAAGGCGGGACGGGAAGCCGACGAGCTCATCGTTTGCGACCTCACCGGTGTCGGGGTGCAGGACGCCGCCATCGCCGAGACGGCCTGGCGTGCGCTCACGAATCCCGACGCTCCTGGGTCGGCCGGAACGATCTAGCGCTCGAGCCGCAACAGGCCGAGGGCCGCTCCCGCCAGAAGAAGGCCGCTGAGCCGGCTCGTAACCGTGGCGAAGCGAGGCTGAAGCGCGACCCGCGCCGCTCGCCCGGCGCTGACGCCGTATCCAGCCAGCACGGCGAGCTCGATCACGATCGAGGTGACTCCGAGAACGAAGAGCTGAGGGACGACGGGCCGAGCGCGATCGATGAACTGGGGCAAGATGGCTACGAAGAAGAGGAGCGCTTTGGGATTCGAGAGCTGCAGGACGAAGCCATGCAAGAAGAGCGCGTAGCGACGGGGCTCGTCGCGGAGCGAAGTGCCCGGGGCCCTGCCGAGAATCGGCGGACGCACTTGCGCCATGACGGCGAGATAGAGCAAGTACGCCGCTCCGGCCCATTTCACGACAGCGAGGAGGCTTCCTGAAGCGGCCACCAGTGCTCCGACTCCCGTCGCCGAAATGGTGAAGAACAAGACGTTGGCCGCCAGAATGCCCACTGCCGACCGGAGCGAATCGGCTGGTCCATAGCGGAGAGCTTGCGACACGACGAACAGGACCGCCGGGCCGGGCGTCAGGGTCACCGCGCCCTCCGTGAGGGCGAACATCATCCAGACGGTCCAGTCCACGCAACCTCTCTGTTACTCAATGCCGTGGCGGGACCCGTAATCGATCGAGCCGCCACGGCTCGGCCTTTGCGGCGCTCGCGCCGATCTCGCGGCAGACGTTTCGGCCACCGCTCGGCAGGTTGAGCGGTTGTTTTTCATCAGCCTGCTGATATTCGGTCAAGGGCGCATCGGCCCGGTGGTCATCGGCAACTTGCCCGTTTCCTTGATCGTCTCGAGCACGATCGTGGTTCGGGTCGATCGCACCGAGCGGATCGCCCCCACCTTTTCGCGAAGAAGCTTCCCCAGCCCCGCCGCGTCCTCGACGCGAACCTTGACCAGATAGCAATCTTCACCGGCGACGTGATGCAGCTCCTGCACCTCGGGGAGCTTGGCGAGGCGGTCCGCCGTTTCCCGACTGCCCACCCGCTCGTCCGCCTTCACGAAGATGAAGGCCGTGAGTCCCAGGCCGACGGCACGCGGGTCGATTCGGGTCTCATGTCCGAGGATGACACCCAGCTTCTCCAGTTTTCGCAGGCGCTGGAAGATCGCCGAGGGCACAAGCCCGACGCGGCGGGCGAGCTCGGCATTCGGCGTCCGGGCATCCTCCTGGAGAAGAGCGAGGATGCGCCGGTCCACGGGATCCAGCGACGGCGCTCCGAGCTCCTTATCCGATTCGCGCACCGAGGGCCTCCACCAGGCCGCGGACCAGACGATCGGCCTGCCGGCCGTTCGGATCGTGCTCCACGTTGAGCTCCGTCACGACGACGCCCGCGCACTTGGGAGCCGCGGCGAAGACGTTCAGCGCGGCGAAGGCCGAATCGGCGTCGAGTCCTTTCGGATGGGGCACATCGGCGGCTGGGGTGTCGATCACATCCACGTCGAAGTGAACGAGGATCGCCTCGGAGCGGCTTTCCAGGTGACGCAGCGCTTCCTTCGCGGCCGCAGCCGCGTCCGCCCGAACGAGCCCAACGGGGTACTTGGACATGCGACAACGTTCCAGGGTCTCGAGCTCCGGAGGGTCGATCCAGCCGGACTCCAGGTCGTAGCCGAAGAGGACGATGTCCTCTTCCGTCAAGAGAGGACTCCGCGGCCCAACCCCCGTGAGCGCCTCCGCCCCGCGGCCGAGAACGTGAGAAACGACCATGCCGTCGAGGATCCCCGAGCGCGTCGTCTCGGGGGTGTTGAGGTCCACATCCCCATCGAAGTAAAGCAAGCCGAGGCGCGCTCGATGCTGGAGCAGACCCGCGATGACTCCAACGCTCACGGTGCAATCGCCTCCGAGCACGAGGGGCACTCGGCGGCTCGCAACCGCCTGGCTCACCCGATCGGCCACTTGGCGAGCCACGTCGACGACGGCGCCGACATTCTGTTGCCGGGCGTGCTCGGGGTCCGGCCGAAACGAGACGGTCGGGAGATCACCCAGGTCGGCAACATCCAGACCCTTCTCCCGAAGGCGCTCCTTCAAACCGGCGGCGCGAAAAGCGGCGGGCGCCCCTTCCTGGCCCCTCCGGCGAGCGCCGGCGCTCGAGGGCACTCCAATTAGCGCCAACCGGTTCTTCGGTTGAAACGTTTCGTCTCCAGAATCCACAGTACTGAGATTATACATCGTCATATTCTCTATTTTAAGAATGATTCGTCTCAAGAATGTCACGCAGCCCTGTGATAAATTCAGCCGCCTCCAGGAGCTGAAAGACATGACGCTATTCCTACGAGCCACCGCCCTCATCGTCGCGGTATCCACGATTCCTGCCATGGCGCAGGATCCTCAGGAGCGGCGCCGCTTTCTCGAGCCGGAGACGCCGGTTACCGACGACCCGCGGCGCGTTCCCGTGCCCCAGCCCGAGGAAGACGGCCGAGTCCTCGTGCTTCGTGGCGGAAACCTCTTCGACGGGACGGGAGCCCCACCCAGAGCCGCGACGATCGTGACCCGCGGCAAGACGATCGACAGCCTCGAGTCACCGGACGTCACGTCGTGGCCCGAGGAGGCGGAAGTGATCGACATCGGCGGTAAGACGGTGCTTCCGGGACTCGTCGATCTCCACACTCACCTCACTTATTACGACCCCGACTCTTCGCCGGAACGGGGCCGCAGCGTAGCCGACGCGACGCTTCGCGCTTCCGAGCGGCTTCGCTACTACATCGAGAGCGGCATCACGTCGATCCGAGACGTGGCTTCAGCCGGCGACATTCCCTTCGTGCTCAAACAGTGGGTCGCGGAGAACCGCGTAGTCGGCCCGCGTATCTTTGCCGCCGGGCAGCTCATCACCGCGACGGGCGGGCATGGCGCCGAGGGGCAAGGCAACATTCTCGTGGAGACGGGCTCCGTCATGACGGCATCCGGGCCCGACGAGTGGCGTGAAGCGGTGCGCAAGCAGTTCGATCGCGGCGCCGACCTCATCAAGCTGGCGAGCCACTACAGCCGTGAAGAGATTGCCGCGGCCATCGAGGAAGCGCATGCGCTCGGACTCAGAGTCACCGTCGATGCCGAGACGTTCTACGTCCAATGGGCGGTCGAGGCAGGTGCGGACTCGATCGAGCACCCTCTGCCGAGAACCGAAGAAACGGTCCGGATGATGGCGGAAAATGGGATCGCTTCCGTTCCCACGCTCATCCCTTACATCTACATCATCGATGCGTCGGGGGGTTACTTCGGGTCCACATCGCGTCGCTTCACCATGACCAAGGACTCGAATCTCGCAATGCTGCGGACGCTCCGGGAGGCGGGCGTCAAGCTCGGCGTGGGGACCGATCTGGTCGTCGACTGGTACCGCTACTTGCCTCACCCTTACATCACCGAGCTGAAGCAGCTCGAAGCGGCTGGCTACACGCCCTCGGAAGCTCTGGTCGCCGCGACGAAGACGAGTGCGGAAATCCTCGACATGGCGCACCGCCTCGGCACGATCGAGCCCGGCAAGTTGGCGGATCTCGTCGTCATCGACGGCCGGCCCGATCGCAACCTCGAGGATCTCGAAAAGGTCGACCTGGTGATTCGCGATGGACACGTGGTCGTGAGAGAGGGCCGCATCTGGGTGCCGCGACACGTGCCGGAGAGTCCCGAGCGACCCACCGAGATGAGGTGACGAAGTCGCGCGAGAGTCAGGATTTTCTAGGCCTCGATAAGTATTCGCTCCAGGTAATCCTTCCGTACCGACGATCGGGGCAGGTGTTCTGCCCTCGGCGGAACGCGGCCGCGGCTCGGCCCGGAAGGGGAAGGTGCACGACCTTTCGCCGGATGCCGCGGGCCGGCATCCAAGCCGCCGAGAGCCGGCCCATCGTCAAAACCTCCGGCCCTCCCACGTCGGGAACCCGGCCGCTGGGCCCGGCGGAAACGAGCTCGATCAGGCGCCTGGCAACCTCGCCCGAATCGATGACCTGGAACTTCAAGTCGGTCGGCACGAAGGCGACGAGGGGAAGCTTGAAGAGCGGTGGCAGAAAGCGCTCGTCGAGAAGCTCGTGAAACTGAGTGGCGCGGAGAATCGTGAAAGGAACGGGGCCCGCCTCGATGAGCTGCTCGGTCGCGCGCTTCGCTCGGTAATACGAGAACGGGAAGCCGTCGATCCCGACGATGGAAATATAGAGCACGTGCGACACTCCGGCGGCCTTGGCATGACGGAGAAGAGCTCGGGTCCCCTCGACGTCGACTTTCTGCGCCGCGATGGGAGTCGAAGCCGCGTGAACGATCGTATCCACGCCGAGGACGGACTCCGCGAGACCCTCCCCGGACGAAAGCGACGTTTGCGACCACTCCACTTCGTCAGGGAATCCGGACCTTTGGGAGCCGCGGCTCGAGATGCGCACGATGTGCCCCACCTCGAGGAGTGGAGCGACGAGCTGGCGTCCGAGAACTCCAGTCCCTCCGGTAATCAGAACCCGTGTCATTGCAGTCGTTCGAAACGAAGGCGATCGACGGCGAGAAAGGCTCCGATGGGATCGCCGTCCACCGGAGCGAGCTCCAGCACGTTGATCCGCTTCCAGAGCGCGGCCTCGGCGCTCATACTGTGCTCCACCATGTCTCGAGTCGGGACGAAGCCGGTGAGACGAACGCCGTTGAGCCTCACTTCGATCGCCACCGGCTCGGTTCCTTCCGGAGCGGCGCAAGCGATGTGAATGCGGAGCGGCTCCGGCTGGTCGACGGGGATGAACAGGCTCGCGGGCCGCCCTTCCGCGAGACGCACCTCTCGCTTCCGCCCCTGCCAATCCTTCAGTCCGCTCCACCCGTTTCCGAGGAAAGGCGGGTCCCGCGGACCGAGATCGATGACGCCTCCGAGATCGTGCATCCGGTGAAACAAATACTGGCCGACGAGGATATCGTACTGAGTCTTGGGTCGGTCGTAGCGCATGGCAAAAAGCCAGTTCATCGGGAACGAGAAGGGATAGCCGAAAGCATCGAACCAATCCTGGACTCCTCCGGCTATCGCCACCTCCCACGACATGGTGTCGTCTACGGGGATGCGTCCCTTCCGGTACTGTTCCATAAGGAGCGCGTTCGCCATCACGACCGCGGCAACCAGGACCCCTACGACCGCTCGCGGCCGTCGACGAACCAGCTCCGTCAGCCAGGCGATCGTCGTCCCCAAACCAAGTGCCAGGATCGGCACCACGGCATCGAAACGCCGAGCCCCGAACGATCCCCCGCCCCACCAGTCGGCGACCGTGCTGTTGACGTACCAGACGATGAGGGCCACCCCGGCAAGAGGAAGTCCCTTCCTCGGCTCGCTCCGGATGAACCCGAAGAGGCCCAACGCCGCCAATATCAGAATGGGGCTCCAGGAGAACAGGCCGTGCCTCGACGAGAACAGGATCTCGGAGAGAAACGGATCGCCCCAGCGCACGTAATCGGCCCCTAGGGGCACGCCGACGTAGAAGCGGTCGTAAATCGTCTTCCAGCTGAGGAGCTGTGGAAACACCCCGACCAAAAAAGCCCCTGCGCAAATGAGCCCGCAGCTCGAGACGAATCGCCACTCGCGCCGCCGGAGATGCCGGAAGAGACTGATTGCCGGCAACAATGCGAAGACCGCGCTCTGCCACCGGACCGCCGTCGCCAATCCGAGAACGAAGCCCAGGACGGCATAATCGGCTGCCGTTGCCGGATCGTCCGTCCACAGCTTCACGACGAGAGTCACGAGTAAAAACGTGAGCGCATGCGTATAGATGGCGTGAT
>DATIBD010000084.1:0-2826 GCA_035457705.1 Vicinamibacteria bacterium | reverse complement strand
ATCAGCAACGGTGCGAACGGGAACCAGATCGGCACCGCGGTGGCACCTATCGACCCCCTTCTGGGGTTTCTACAGGACAACGGAGGGCTGACGTTTACTCACGAGCTTCTCTCCGGTAGCCCGGGGCTGGATGCGGGCATCTTCGTGGCGTCGGTCGCCGTGGACCAGCGAGGTATCACGCGGCCGCAAGGCTCGGACCCGGACGTCGGCTCCTTCGAGCTCTTCGTGCCCACCACCGTACCCGAGGATCTGGATCTTCAGTACATGTCCCTCGATTCGCAGACTTACGAGGCCTGCAACTCCATCTCGGCCGCACCGAGCGTTTTCGTCGGCTCATCGGCGGCGGTCTCGTTTCGGGCGGGCAGCTTCGTCGTCCTGCGAAACGGTTTCTCCGTCCTGAGCGGCGGAGAGCTCGTCGTCGTTCTCCTCCTTCCCACAGGCTGCTAGTCCCGCGTCGGCGATGGCGCTCGCGGCTGCGAGGCCGACTTCCCTTGACTCCCAGCGGAACTAGTGCTAATAATTTAGCATATTTTGACCTCGTTTCCGACCGGGAGGTTCTCATGCCCAGTGCGTTGCTTGCCGTTTGGGTGGGATTGTTCGCGCCGCAGTCCGATGTCCAGAATCTGATCGAAGCCCTGACATCGCCGAGCGCCGAGAGGCGAGTGGAAGCCGCCTGCCGGATCGGTCGCCTAGGGTTTCGAGGGGCCCCGGCGATCCCGACTCTCGTCGCGCTTCTGGGAGACCGAACCCCGGTCCGCCGCATCCACTGCGACGATGGCTATCGAGGGTTTCACGGCGACTGGAACGAAACGACGCCGGGGGAGAGCGCCGCCCTGGCCCTCGCGGATATCGGGAGTGAAAGCCTGGCGCCTCTTTTGGCCGCTCTCGAGGACCCCTCCTGGGCGGTTCGAGGCAACGCCGCTCTCGGGCTAGGCTCTCTCGAAGACGAGCGTGCGGTCGCGCCACTCGTCGCGAGGCTTTCCGACGACGTCCCCGGCGTCCGGGAGCAGAGCGCCCGGGCTCTGGGGCGGATCGAGAGTCCCGCTGCGGTGGAGCCTTTGTCGCGGGCGCTCGCCGATTCTGACGCGGCGGTCCGCGAGAGCGCCGCCTGGGCGCTCGGTCGAATCGAGGACGAGTCTAGTCTCGATGCGCTTGCGGCGGCCCTCGAAGACCAGGATGCTCGGGTTCGCGAGCAGGCCGCCTGGGCCCTCGGAAAGATCGATTCCCGGCGAGCGGTTCCTTCGCTCACGAAGGTGCTGGCAGATGAGAATGCCCGCGTGCGCGAGCAGGCTGCCTGGGCGCTGGGTGTGATCGAGGACCGAGGCGCCCTCCCCGCGCTCATCGATGGGGCGGAAGACGAAGACGCGAAAGTCAGGGAACAGGTCGCGTGGGCCCTCGGTCGCATCGAGGATGATGCCGCAGTGCCCGCGATGAAAAAGGCGCTTCGCGACGCCGTCGCCAACGTCCGGGAGCAAGCCGCGTGGGCGCTCGGCCGCATCGAGTCGCGCGCTGGCACGGAAGCGCTCGTCGGCGCGCTTTCCGACGACGACGCGAACGTGCGGGAGCAGTCTGCCTGGGCGCTCGGCCGGATCGAAGACCCCGAGGGGGTCCCGTTGTTAATCGGCGCCTTGCGAGACGGAAATGCCAACGTCCGCGAGCAGGCGGCCTGGGCGCTCGGAAGAATCGGAGACCCGCGCGCCGCCGAGCCGCTCGGCGATGCGCTTCGCGACGAGAGCGCCAACGTCAGGGAGCAGGCAGCCTGGGCTCTCGGCCGCGTCGCCCGGCGGTGACTACTCTCTGTGCGTAATGCCGTGGCGGGACCCGTAATCGATCGTGCCGCCACGGCTCGGCCTCCCTACGGCGCGGCAAGCGCGCCGGGCTCGCTCCGCTCGCGAAGGCTGGACTGTACTTTTCATCAGCCTGCTTGTCTATTGCTCGCTGCCTTCCAGCAGGCCGTAGACCCTCGCCACCGCGTGAGGGTTGACACCGGGCCCGGTGATCGACGGATAGTGCTCGGAGTGGTTGGTCATGTCGATCGTGGCGGCGGCCTCCTCGATCGACACCCCGGCCGCATGCGCCGCCGAAATCTTCTCCCACAGATCGGCGAGGTAGGCCTGGAAGTAGTCGATCTTCTCCTTCTCACGGAATGCCTCTCCATGACCCGGCAGCACGACGTCGAAATCGAGCGTCTTCAGCTCCTCGAGCGTATCCACCCACTCGTTGAGATAACCGTCGCCCATGTACGCGAGCCCGCCGGTCAGCAGATCTCCGGTCGCGATCAATCTCTCTTCGGGAAGGTACACCACGACGTCTCCTCCGGTATGGCCCCGGCCGAAGAACAGGAGCTGGATCTCGCGGCCCCCGCGGATTAGCGTCATGCGCTCCGATAGAGTCGTCGTCGGCGGCGTGGGGACGACCGCGTCGCTCGCTTCCTTGAAGTTTCTCTGGATGGTGAGCGTTTTCTCGACCTCGGCCACCTTCTCGTCGTCGGTGTTGTCGGTTGCTCTCTTACGCTCGCCTTCGAGCTCTTCGATGCGGGCGGGAATGCCGCCTACGAACATCCCGTAGGCGCGTCCCGATTTGGACGCTCCCGAAGCGAGCTTCTCTCGGGTGAACTCGTGCCCGATGACCTCCACGTCGGGACCGAAGGTCTGGTTCCCGTGCGCATGATCGAAATGAAAGTGAGTGTTGACGACGTAACGAACCGGCTTGTCGGTGATGGCCTCGAGCTCTCGGAGGAGCGCCCAGGCCGCCGCCGGACTGATGTGCGAGTCGACGATCAAGACGTCGTTCTCGTTGACGATCACCGACCCGTTGCAGCCGACG
>DATIBD010000083.1:0-5576 GCA_035457705.1 Vicinamibacteria bacterium | reverse complement strand
GTCCGGCAAGCGATGGACCGGCTGGGATTGTCCGCCCGCGGAATTCACCGAACACTGAAAGTCGCGCGCACCATCGCCGATCTAGCGGGCGAAGAGGGGATCACGACGACCCACCTCGCCGAAGCCATCCATTACCGAAGCGCGAGCGACATGGTTGGCTGAAGACGGAATCGCACGCCGATGTGCAAGACGCCCTCGTATCTCAAGGGGTTTCAACCTAGCCGTACCCATCTCACGAGCATCGTTCGCTGGGAATTCTTTCCTGTCGAGTTTTTCTAATGACGCGCGGTGAGCGCCTTCACAAGGAACGAATGGTCGAGGGGAATAGTCGATCTAAAGTAGAATCGACTCAGAGGGACACGCGATGAGGGTCAAAGCGATTTACGAGGATGGCGTCTTCAAGCCCAAGGACAAGGTCGACCTCGAGGACAAAACCGAAGTCGAGCTCGACTTCCGCCCCTGCGTGCCCGAAGACGAAGACATCGACGACCCGATAAGCTTCATCGGACTCATCCAGAACGTGCCCAAGGGCGTTCCCATCGCCCGGGACCACGATAAGTACCTTCCCTGATGGTCTTCGTCGACACGAGCTTCTTCTTCGCTCTCGCCTCGCCCGGCGATCCCGACCACGACCGGGTCCGGGAGGTCTTCGAAACCTTCGACCGGAAACGGCTTCCTCATCTCTGGCTCACCACGAATCACGTCGTCTTCGAGACCATCACCCTGGCTCGGAAGCTCGATGGCCATCGGGCGGCAATTCGGATCGGCGCACGGCTCTATCGCGAGGTCCTTGCGCGCATCCACTGGGCACGAAAGACGAAGAAAAGAAGGCCTTCGACTATCTCGCCAAGCACAAGGACAAGGATTACAGTCCCGTAGACTGCCTGAGCTTCGTCGTCATGGAGGCCCGCGGAATCCAAGAGGTCTTGACCCTCGATGGCGACTTCCGGCATCGGTTCATCGCTCGCCCCGGCCCGAGGGAGTGAGCTCGGGCGGGCTTCGAACCCCGTCTTGGGTGACCTTCGCGTTGTAGAAAACTCGAGAATCGGTGAGTTGAGTACGACTCAAGAGGCAACGTAGTTCGGTTTACGGACCCCCTGGGGGCGGGAAACGGTCAACGAGTATGGGTGTATTGCCCCAATGGGAAATGCAGCCCTTGACTCAAGGGTGAACGTTTTCGCTCTGAAACGGAAATGGTTCGTAACGATTCGGCGCCCAGCGTTACGAAGGATTTGAAACGGACACATGCTAAATTGACCGACGGAGAATCATCGAGGTCATCGAGGAACAGCTTGGCGTGGAGCCGGCGAGGGGGCCACGCGCCAACGTAAGCTTCTCGTGAACCTCATACCTCCCTGGGGTGACGAACTCCCCGTCTGGGAGCTTCGCGTCGGCGACTACTGCGTGTTCTACGATGTCT
This sequence comes from Vicinamibacteria bacterium, assembly GCA_035457705.1. Lineage (GTDB taxonomy): Bacteria > Acidobacteriota > Vicinamibacteria > Marinacidobacterales > SMYC01 > DASPGQ01. The sequence continues at coordinate 4,156 of DATIBD010000083.1, read as the reverse complement.
CGGAGGAAGAGAAGGTGGTTTACGTGCGGGCCGTGAGAAGAAAGCCGGGCGGCAGACGGACGAAGGATATCTTGTGAAGACGGTGAGCGTGCGAGACCTGCAAAAGAAGCTGAAGGAGTGCGTCGACGAGTCGCAGAAAGACCGCGTGGTCATCACGAGGCGCGGCCGGCCGGTCGCTGTGGTGCTTGGTTTCGAGGGCGAAGTGGGAAGACGTCGTACTGCAGACCAATCCGGCATTCTGGAAGCTCATCCGAGAGCGCCGAAACGAAGAAACAATCTCCATCCAAGAGCTCAAAGCCCTAGTAAAGGCACCTCGAGCCCGCTCGCGTTCATGACCGAGATTGCGCTCCCTGTAGACTTCGACACCTCGTGCGAAGTCGTCTGGCAGATCATGGACCGGCTGAGACCATCGACCGGAACTGTCACGCCAGCGACGAGAGCATCACGACCACACCCTAGCCAGCATGATTCATGAACTCACTCGAAACGGCGTCGCATTTCCTCGCTCGAAATGCCTCCTTTCGATTTGTGCTCTTCCCGCGAGCCCAAAATCAATTCGAGAAGAGCGCGGTTCGCACTGAGACTCAGCGTTTCGCGGTCGACGTTTTCGAGGGAGACGAGAGCGGTAACGGTTTGCCGTGCCTTGTAACGACGACCATCTCCGCACCGATCTCGAGAGCAAAGTCCGGCAACGATTTCGTTGCGTCTTCCAATTCGAGTGTCTTCAAAAATGAAACTCCTCCCCGCCAATCGTGAAACGATCCGAAGCTTCCAGGGAGCGAGCGGGTTTGGTCGCATCGGCTTTCGGTTTCGTGTTTCTCGAATTGGCTCATGCTGCAGTTGTGTCTCCTCGGAATCGAGAATCAGCGATTGCTGCCGAGCTGTGAGCGCCTCCAGATGGCCAAAGTCGGAGGAATATTCGATCTTATACGTCATTTCCTTGCCAGACGCTTGCACAAAGATTTCGGGGCGATCGATGGACGCGGGTGGGCCAGTTTCAACACGTCGAATCCGGGAGAGCGATCGGTTCGAGAAGCCAGGCCACCACATCGAGCCGTTCGGCGAAACGCAGCAGGGGAGCGCCCTCGAGCGCGTCGATTCCGATGAGGCGTGTCATGTCCAGTGTTTCGAAGTCGGCTTCGGCGTCGCGAAGGGGCCACGGGGCGTGGTGGATGTCGCCTCGATAGACGCGGCCCCGCTTGTCCGCGGCGTAAAGACAGTAACGCTCCGTGAGCCAGTGCTCCAGGCTCCCCGGTTCGGATTTCCTCGGTGAGCCCACTCCACGGTAACAAGCCCGCAGTGTCGCGCGGGGCGCGTTTCGGTGAACGCGCTCCGATCGATAGGTGACCGTCTCGTTTTTCGTCTCGAGCTTCATCCGGGCGTCGAAATAGGGGAGGTGAAACGAGCACCGAGCCGCGCGCACGGCGAGCCGGCTCGACGCGTCGAGGCTGAAGAACCATACTCCCGGCTTGCCCCCGGCGACGACGTAGGTCCGTACGTTGAGCTCCAGAAACGACGAGAGTCGGGGAATAGGAAGGCATCCTCGCGGCTTCACACCCGTCATGCGGAAAGGCACGACCCCGAGCCAGGCTTCCCCTTCGAACGTGTCGAGGGCCAACCCAGTTGGGATGACCGGCGTGAGCGCTCTTTTGGGAACTCTCCAGTGAGCGAAGAGAAGGTCGTGCCAGGTCATGGAGAGCATCCACGGTCTGTCGCGCGACACGATCGATCCCGTGAACGCTCCTGGTCGGTCAGGGTGTCGTCGAGGGCTTCGCCCCCAACGCGACCAGATGGCCGCGGGTGCGGAAGAAGAGAGCTCCCTCGGATGCGGCCGGCGTGGCCATCGTGACCTCCCCCAGAGAGTTGACCGCCAGGACCTCGAATTCCGCTCCGGGGCGGAGCACGTGAACATCACCCTCCTCGCTCGTGAAGTAGAGCTTTCCGCCCGCCGCGATCGGAGAGGCGGAAAATCCGTTGTCACCCCCTCCGAGGCGCTCGCGATAGAGGAGCTTTCCCGTCTTCGCCTCGAAGGCGCTGAGGACGCCGTTGTCGCGGCAGCTGTAGAGCACAGCTTCGAGGACGAGAGGCGTTTGCATGTAAGCGCCCCCGGTCTCGATGCTCCAGGGGAGGTCCCCCGGCGTGAGCTCGCCCTCGGCTGACGTCGGCACGACGTAGATCGGCGAGCCGGGACCGTGGGCGTTCGTAATGAAGATGAGCTCTCCCGCCACCACGGGAGTCGGCACGGGGATGTCGCCCCCTCCCGACATCTTCCAGATCGGGCGCCCCGTGGTTAGCTCGTAACCGCCGATGTGCTTGAACCCGTTGAGCACCACGGAGTCCCCGCGGGGTCCGCGGTAGATATTGGGCGTGCTCCAGGTGGGAACGTCGTCGCGGGAGATTTTCCAGAGCGTGCGTCCGTCGTCGACGGAGAGGACTTCTAGGAACGACTCCCCGAGGACATCGGCCTGAATGATGACTTTCCCGTCGTGGATCACGGGAGAGCTCGCGAAGCCCCATTCCGCATCGGGAGCCTGAAAGAAGCCGGCCCTCAAGACGCCGAAATCCCGTTTCCACAGGAGATTTCCCGCAAGGTCATAGCCGTAGAGGCCCTCGGAACCGAAGAAGACGACCAGGACATTGCCGTCGGTCGCCGGCGTGGGGTTGGCATGCGTCGATTTGGGATGGCGCTTGATGCGGGGGACGCCCTCGTAGGCAGTCTTCTCCCAGAGTAGCCTCCCCGTGGTCTTGTCGAAGCTCAGGACCCGGAAGCTCTGAGCTCCTTCCCCTTCGACGGGTGAGATGTCTCCGTAAAGTCCCACGCGCAGACGGGGGTCTCCCGCCGCACTCACCGCCGTCGTGAGGAAGATCTGATCTCCCCAAATGACGGGCGAAGAGTGTCCGAGGCCTTGAACGGGAACTCGGAAGAGGACGTTTCGTCCTTCCGTCACGCTCCATTCGACCGGGGTCTCGATTCCTTCCGCGATCCCACGAGCGCCGGGTCCGCGGAATTGAGGCCAGTTCTGGGCGTGGAGCGGCGTCGACGCGAGAAGCAGAAAAAGCATCGTCTTGGTCATCGCGAATCTCTTCGCCCAACGATAATGGAGTCGAGAGCAGTCCGGCAAACGGCTCGCAGTGACCTATCCAGCTCCGCTTCTTCCAAAAAGCTCCGGGCCCCGCCCGCGAAACTGCTCGAAACCATCGTCCGTCGTCACCATGGTGTATCCGCCGGCGAGGGCGAATCCCGCGAGATAAGCATCCCATCCACAACTGGGACGAGGCCGCGTCCCGCAGGGCGAATTGCTTCCATCGTCACGCAGTAACGCTTCGTAAACTTTCCACCCTTGCCGGTTAACCGCAGGTTTCCATATGGACGAAGGACCGAGGCCAGGGCCTCGAATCTGCGATAGTGTAGTCTCCGGCAGGCTGATGAAAAAAGACGGCCCAGCCTGTCGAGCGGCGGCCAGGACGTCTGCCGCGAGATCGGCGCGAAGCGCCGCAAAGGCCGAGCCGTGGCGGTTCGATCGACGACGGGTTCCGCCACGGCATTGAGCGTTGTTATGGATGATCTGCTGGAACGGGCGGCGGACCTCTTCAATCGAAAGCTCTATTTCGAATGCCACGACCTTCTCGAAGAGGCCTGGGCGGAGGAGAAGGGGGACGATCGGGCATTTCTCCAGGGCCTCATCCACGTTTCGGTCGGTTTGTACCACCTCGCAGCGGGCAACACGACGGGCGCGATGAACCTGATGCGAAGCGGGATCGAGGCACTCGAGCCGTTCACGCCGAGCCGGTACGGCCTTGACGTGGCCGGCCTTCTCGAGAGAGCGCAAATCTGTCTCGACAAGTCCGAGAGACTCCGCGGAGGGGAACGCCTCGCCTGGACCGAGGACGACGTGCCCGCGATGCGCTTCGAAGATAGCCGCGCACGATGAGTAAACTGCTGGCGACTTTCGCCGTGCTCCTGGCGGCGCTCGTTCTGTTCTTCGATCGGCGTGCCGCCCCTACGGAGGCGGCATCCTATCGTGTCATGATCCTGGGATTCGACGGCATGGATCCCGAGTTTCTGGAATCCATGCTCTCTCAGGGCAAGCTTCCCAACTTTCAAAAGCTCATGCGCGAGGGGGCCTACGCGCCCTGCCGCTCCTTCAAACCGACG
>DATIBD010000082.1:0-13655 GCA_035457705.1 Vicinamibacteria bacterium | reverse complement strand
TCGAAATCCTTCACGGATTGGTTGATCTGATCTTCCTCTCGGCTGCCATTGATTGGATTGCGATCGATTGCTCGATTGAAACTGGAGCGGAAGGTATTCGTGCGTTTGTCGATGCGATTCAACAGGTTTTCTACTTGTTGGTCGCTCGACCGGGTTGGCCGTTGTTGCGCCGCCACGACCGTACTGGCACTCGCGAGCGCAAACACCGCGGCCACAGCGACAATCGTTCGTAGTCTCCTCATAACTTCTCCTTGTTTCCTTTCCACGGCCAGGCATCCGCTGGTTGTTTCCTGGCCTGTTTTCTCGGCTTTTGGCTGTGCACTCACGGGCTGGCGACCTGGTCGGTGTCGTTTCCGACGAGCGCGGATGCCACCGCCCCCACGCGGCGCGCGGTCTCCTCCCAGACTTCCTCGCCCCGACGGGCAACCAGCCCCTTCAACCCACGGGCGGAGTCGGCGGTTTCATGGCCCTTCTGCCGCATCGCCTCGCGGGTGACCTTGCCCGATTGCGGAGCCAGGAGCATGGGCGACGCTGGCGCCGGCGAGACCACCGGCGAGAAAGCAGACCATTTTGGTGGAGCAAGTGCTGGATTCATTCATGGAACCTCCTCGGTTCTCGTTCCTGTGCCGTCGGCGTCGCCGACATCAACCTCATCATCAACAAGAGCAAGATCAGGGCCATCTCTTTGCGGCTTGAAACGGCGTCAAGTCTCACGGGAGCGCTGCCCGCCCCGTCTCTGGGAAGGTGGATTGTAGATTGTTCCTCGCTTCCGCCTCCGGGGACCTCAGCATCTGCTCTGCCTAGGAGCCACGCATCCAGGTGGATGCCCATCGAGAGGGGTCGCCCCTGGATCCGTACGGTGCGATGGTGGCACGGGGGTTGCTCCGGGGGAGTGAGCGTCAGTTCACTTCGCACGGAAAAGAGGGTGACGACACGAGACATGCGGGGCCCATTCAGAAAGAGACAGAAAGATGAAGCGAACAATTCAGGCGCTGTCCATCCTGCTGGCGAGCGCGGTGGTACTTTGTGCGGCTCTCGCGGCTACGGCGGAGACCAGCCGCCCGACCCCTGGCTTCAACCTGTTCAGCGCGTGGAAGCCGAGCGGCAACTCCCGTTGCTGAACGATCGGAACGCGGACCGCCACCTCAACAAGATCATCCAGAAGCGCAGGGCTACCACATTGGCACACCGCAACCATTGCTGAATGTCCTGCCGCCTGCGCAGTTTGGATAGCCTTCGAGGCCCGTCGCAGCCAATCCGGCACGAACTCGGCAAATTCGAAGGTTATGGTGTGGGCGGAGGGAGCGTAAACGGGCGCTACGACGCCAGTTCTACAAGCTGCTACGATGATGCCTCCGGCTGCATGGATCGTTGAGGACCGGTCAGGTCGGCCGCCCCGATCCGGCCTGGCGTCCTGGCGGTTCAATGTATCGGACTCAATGTATCGGACTGAATCGGCGGAGCCAGTTTGGGGCTGATTGTTGCTGCGACGTTCCCATTGCGATACGGAGATAACGATAAACATGACGGCGCCGATGGGCATGGCACGCATTCTCAATGGTGTATCTGATCAATCGCTGACGAAAGGTGAGCTCGAGCCCACCCCGGAGGTTGACACCGAGCAACCTCAACCAGTCGAGAATGCACCAGGTATTCGGCACAACGAGATTGGACTCGACGCTCTTGACGCCGTCCACCGATTTCGCCACTTCGACGGCTTCGTCGGCTTCCGCCCCATTCTGGACTGTCCCGTTCAGCGTGAACCTTCCCATCGGTGGTATCGACATTGATTTTCATGGCGGACACCACGGGATCGTCGCCATCTTCATCTTGACCGCAGCGGTCATGCTCGCATCCGTGGCTTTGCCACCCACCTGTTGAGCGGCTTCCTTGGCGCCCGCGCCTACGGCAACACCGGTATTCTTCGCGGCGGTGCAACCCGATGCCAGGAAAGCAGCGAGACAGATGAAAGGGATCGAAAACCGTAAGTTCTTAATGCATTTGGTCTCCTCGAGTTCAAATTCTTTGAGTTGCGTTCAGCTCGTCGAGCCCGTTGTCTCCTCCGCTATCGCCGTCTTCGTCCGAAGGGCCCGACATCGGTTCAAGAGCAAGCGCCAGTCAGTGGCTAATCGTTGCGAAGGAACTCCGATTGCGAGCTCCGGTCATCCTCGTCCTCGTCTTCCGCAAGTCCCGGAGCACGCTCAGGGCCCTCGCGCCCCATGCCGAACCGTGGCGCGAAACCTCGCGGGAGGGCCGTGCCCGCGGTTCATGGAGGGGAGGATTGTAGATTATTCCCCTATCCGCACCTCCGGGACCTGAACTGCCGCGCCGAGGAGCCTCGCATCCAGAGGACATTATCGAGAAGAGCCCCGTGGAACCGGGCGCGACGGATGGCACGAAGGTTGCTCTCCTGAGCATGAAGAAGAGTCGAGCTCAGCACGGTGGCTTCCTGAGCGTCGAGCCTCACCCGGCAGACGCGATACGAGCCGCCGGGCGACCATCGACAAGAGGACGGTAAAATGAAAAGACCCCTTCAGGCGTCGTCAGCCTTTCTGGCGAGCGCGGTCGTACTTTGTGCAGCTCTCGCGGCTACGGCGGAGACCAGCCGCCCGACCCCCGGCTTCAACCTGTTCAGCGTGGAGCAGGACATCGAGATCGGACGTCAGTCCGCACAGGAAGCCGAGCGGCAGCTCCCGTTGCTGAACGATCGGAACGCGGACCGCTACCTCAACGAGATCGTCCGGAAGCTGGCGGCGCAGGCTCCGGGCGCGCGCTATCCCTACGCGATCAAGGCCGTGAACGCCTCGGAGATCAACGCCTTCTCGCTCCCCGGCGGGCCGATGTACGTGAACCGCGGCCTGTTCGAGGCGGCTCGAAGCGAGGCGGAGCTCGCGGGCGTGCTGGCCCACGAGATGTCCCACGTGGCCCTGCGCCACGGAACCCACCAGGCCTCGAAGGCCTATCTCAGCCAGGCTGGCCTCGGGATACTGGGTGGGCTGTTGGGGAGGAACGGCGGCAACGCGTCGCACATCGTGAACGCGATCGGCGGCCTGGGATTGAACGTGTTTTTCCTCAAGTTCGGCCGCGACGATGAGTATCAGGCCGACCGGCTCGGAGCGGAGATCATGGCCGGAGCGGGGTACAACCCGGTGGCCATGGCCGAGTTCTTCGAGCTCCTTCGCAGCGAGCAGGGGCGTGATCCCGGCAGGCTGGAGCGGTTCTTCAGTAGCCATCCCCCGTCCGCCGATCGGGAAGCGCGCATCCGGGACCAGGCCGGGAGCTTGCAGCTGGTGCGGTCGAACGACGTGGGCGGTTTCGACCGCGTGAGGGCCGATCTGCGGAGACTCGCTCCCGCTCCCTCGCGGGCTGCCCAGCGGTTGGAGGAGCCACAGAACCGGGACAGCCGCGACCCGAGTAACGGTCGATTCGACGTGCGTGTGGCCGAGCCGTCCTCGCGGTTCCAGAGGTTCCAGCAGCCTCAGGGCTTCTTCACCATCGACTACCCTGACAACTGGAGGGCCTACGCGGCCGAGTCTGGCTACGCCGTTTCGATGGCACCCGACGGGGGCGTCGTCGACACCGGCGACGGCCGGCAGGCCATGCTCTACGGGGTCATCGTCAACCATTACGAACCCTTCGAGAATGAGTCCGAACGCCAGCGCGCCAGCCGGGAGCGGCACTACGCGCCCTTCGAGGACACGGACCGGTGGCTCGGGAGCCTGTCGGACGCCACCGACGACCTGGTCCGTCAGATCATCCGCTCGAACTCGTACCTGAGCGCCGAGAACGGCTCAGCACGGCAAGATCAGATCGACGGAGCGTCGTCCTTCTCGGTGATGCTCTCCGGCCGCTCGCCCGTCACGGGGCAGGAGGAGAGGGTGACGGTTGTGACGCGAGGCCTGTCCGACGGCCACGTGATTTACGCGCTCTGCATCGTCCCCGGCAGCGGCTATGACTCGATGGCGCGGACCTTCGCGCACATGCTGAGGACGTTGAACGTCAACGACGACGCGGCCCACCGCGCAACCGGGACCAGCTCGAGCTCGGACTCGCGGCGGTAGAGGCAGGGAGCCCTGTGGAAAAAGATGGGCGTGTTCGAGAGCGTCGGGCGGGGTGATTTCCAGACGATGCGGCGCCGGAGCGGTACCGGACGGCGCCGCTCAAGGGTCTGTGGAGCCATCAGAAGGGCGGCTTCTACCATGACGGACGGTTTCCGACCTTGCTCGACGTCGTCAACCACTACGACGGCCACTTCGGCCTCGGCCTCACGCCGGAAGAGAAGGCCGAGCTGGTTCGAATACTTGAAGAGTCTGTGAACCAGGAGGAGGGTGAGATGGCTCAATTCGTGAAGGTGGGCACCAAAACCGACTTCGAAGTCGTCGAGGGAGGAAAGCTCGTGGAAGTGGCCGGGCAGCGGATCGCCCTCTTCAAACTAGGCGACGGCTACTGCGCTATCGAGGATACATGTCCCCATGCCGGAGGGCCCTTGTCCGAAGGCCCTCCTCTCGAAGGTGAGGTCGTTACCTGCCCTTGGCACGGCTCGCGCTTCGACGTGAGAACCGGCGCCGTGCTGGCCCCTCCAGCCAATCGTGGCGTGAAGAGCTTTCCGGTTCGGGTGACCGGGAACGACGTGGAAGTGCAAGTTGGTTGAACATGCCGTTTCAGGCAGAAACCGCTTCCCGTCGCTGGGCCGAAGAGGTTATCGCTTTTAAAAGCAAGACTCAAAGATCGGAAAGAGGTGGCCGAAGGCACGATGGCCTTCTATTCGAGAAGCCGGCCGGTTTCGAGTTCAAAGCCGGCCAATTCTTGAACTTCACCCTCGTCGACCCTCCCGAAACCGATGGCGAGGAGAATCTGCGCTCGTTCTCGATCGCCAGCGCTCCGGGAGAGGAGGACTTGATGGTGGCGACGCGCATGCGCGACACGGCGTTCAAGCGCGTGCTGAAAGCCGTGGCCCTGGGGACGGAGGTAAAGCTCGACGGGCCTTTCGGCTCCTTTACTCTGCATCGGGACGGCTCCCGCCCGCCGGTCTTCGTGGCGGGAGGCATCGGTATCACGCCGTTCCGCAGCATGATTCTAGGTGCCGCCCGAAACAAGCCCTCCCCATCGTCTCTTTCTGTTCTATTCCAACCGCCGTCCCGAGGACGCGGGCCTTCCTCTCGGAACTTCAAGAAATCGAGAAACGAAACTCGAGCTTTCCAATGCATCGGCACCTTCACCGAGCTCGAGAAATCCCTGCTGCCGTGGCAGGGTAAACCCGGCGTGATCGATCAAGAAATGCTCTCGAGACATCTCGGCGATTTGGCGGCCCCGATCTACTACAGCGCGGGGCCGCCGGCCATAGTGGCCGCCCTGCGGCAGATGTTGCTTCATGCGGGCGTCAACGAGGACGACGTTCGCACCGAAGATTTCGCCGTTTACTGACGGGGATCGCCTGGTGCGAGAAGGCGCCTATGAACCTTTCAGAGCTCCCGGGTTTTCTCGGAACGGTATTGGTAATCGTCGCCTACGCGCCTCAGGTCCGCCATGTGATCAAGGAGCATTGTTCCGCGGGGATAAGCGTTAGGGCGTACGACCTCTGGATTGCTGCCTCGTTCCTGTTTTTGATCCACGCTGTCATGATCGAAGACCTTGTTTTTACGGTGGTTCAGATTGCGAATTTGCTCGCCATGGGTGTCGTTCTGGTCTACGTAAGACGGTTTCAGAGCCAGATGTGTCGCGTGCATCTGGAGGCGCACCGCAAACAGCTCGAGCGCCTCGATTAGCCAGCTTCCGCGTGGATCCATCGGCTCCTTGCAGCCGCGCGCGCAGAGGAGTAAAAGGACCGAGCGGCGGGCGCCCAGGAGGCTTTCGGGGAGATTAGGCAGCTGTTTCATCCAAGCACGAATACCATCACCAGAGGGAGCATCTTCGGCGCTCTGTTCGTCGTGGTGAGGCTGGCCTGGGTGGGCACCGGGATCAGCCGATCTTCCTACGTCACCCAGGTGGGCATGGCTCGGGAGCAGCCGGTCCCCTTCAGCCACAAGCACCATGTGGCCGTCTCGGGATCGACTGCCCCTACTGCCATACGACGGTCGAGGAGACCGCGTTCGCGGGGATCCCTCCCACCTAGACCTGCATGAGCTGTCATTCCGAGATCTGGGCCGACAGCCCGATGCTGGAGCCGGTGCGGGAGAGTTATCGCAGCGACCGCTCTCTCAAGTGGATACGGGTCCACGATCTCCCCGATTTCGTCTATTTCAACCACAGCTTTCACGTCACCGCAAACGCGCGAACGTAAAGGGACAACGCGCAGGGGAACCGAGGCGGTGACCGAGGTGGCACTCTTGAAGATCTGCCGAAGTCCGGCTATTCTCAAACGCACTATAGGGGCCTCCAGCGTTTAGAGTTTTGTTTCGCGATAACTCTCTAAACATATGCTTGGAGGCCCCTTTGTCAATACTTAAAGTCCGCCTTCCGCTAATCTTTTTTTGCGATTAGGGTTACTTGGCCGCTAGCCATCGAATTGGTCCGCCGGCGCGCCAAAAAAGGGAGAACGCTCGTGACTCGACAGAACATCCCGTTAGGCAGGATTCTGGGGATTCCGATTGGTCTGGATTACTCCTGGTTTGTGATCTTCGGGCTGCTCACCTGGATGCTGGCAGGTAGTTACTATCCCGCCGAGTTCCAGGACTGGCCGCCGCCGCTGTACTGGCTCATGGGCGCGGTGACGGCCATCATGCTTTTCGTGAGCGTACTTCTCCATGAACTTGGACACTCTGTGGTAGCGCTACGATACCGAGTTCCGGTACGCAGCATTACGCTTTTCCTCTTCGGAGGTGTCGCTCAGATTGGGGCGGACCCGCCCAGCGCCATCGCGGAGTTTCGCATTGCGGTCGCGGGGCCGCTCGTGAGCCTGCTCCTGGCCGCCTTTTTCTACGTAGTGCAGCCGATGGTTGCTGGCATAGAACCCCTGTTGGGTCTCGCGAAGTATCTGGCCTATATCAACCTGGCCATCGTGCTGTTCAACCTGATTCCCGGCTACCCACTCGACGGCGGTCGCGTGTTCCGGGCCATCGTGTGGGCAACCACGAAAAACATGCGCCGGGCGACCGTCATCGCAGCAAACGCCGGCCGGTTTTTTGCTCTTCTGTTTATCTTCGCCGGCGTCTGGCAGATGTTCAGCGGCAACTTTGGCGGAGGTCTTTGGATTGCGTTTATCGGCTGGTTTCTCGACACCGCGGCTTTCGCCCAGGTGCAGCAAGCGACGTTTCAGGGTCTGCTGGCGGGCCATAGTGTCTCGCAAGCCATGAGCGCTCAATGCGCCACCGTTTCCGCAGATCTGACGCTGCAGGAGTTGGTGGACGAACACATCCTCGGTCGCGGGCAACGCTGTTTTCTCGTCAACCGCGGAGACGACACCGTAGGGATGATGACTTTGCATCGGATCAAGGAAGTGCCACGTCTCGAATGGGCGACGACGAGTGCAGCTCAGGTCATGCTTCCCTTGGAACAGTTGAAACGCATCGATCCTGATACCGAGCTGTGGGCAGCCCTTCAAGAGATGGATCGGGATGGAGTTAACCAGTTGCCCGTCACGCGGGATCACCATGTCATCGGCATGTTAAGCCGGGAAGATGTCGTCACTTTCCTGCGTACGCTCCAGGCATTGGGGAACGTAAACGACATGACGACGAAGACTCGGGGACAATGATCGCTCAAGGGAAGTTTACGACGCCGTTTCTGATGTCGGTGGCGTTTTCCTCACCGACGGGTGGGACCGTCATGCTGCGCAAACGGGTGGCGACGAGCTTCAAGCTGGAGTTGGCCGAGATGAAGGACAGGCATCACCTGAACTTCGACACCTACGAGGAAGGGAAAGCTCACGCTGCAAGAACATTTCGATTGGGTGGTTTTCCACGAGAAGCGACCGTTCACCCGGGCCCAGGGCGCTTGATGTTCGCGGAAATCGAAACCTTAGGTCGTCTGGCTTCGGTGGTCAGCAACGAAGGACGCGAACTGAATGCGTATCGAAAGGATCAAACCTGGTCGCTCAGCTCAAGATCCGGCACGGGCTGAGAGGAAATAGAGAACCCATGAACCCGTCCAGCTTGACCGGCGATCTTAGCCGATGTTCGCGTCGGGCTTGCGGATGTGCACCTTTCGAGTCCGAAGCGCTGGACATCGGCTCAGGCGCCAATCCGGCGGGTCGTCTATATCGAAAATACCCCGATGTTCGTCCGGATCGCGGAAGGTTTGGGGATTAGGACGTTTCTTCACACGGCTTGCTGGTCCACGTGCGCGAAACAAGCTTCGCTCGGATTGCAGAATGACGAAAGCGTCATTCATGAAACCCGCCAACCCCGTGCATCCTGACGATCAACGCGGGACGACACTGACGTTCCATGACCCTACCAGGAATTCTCAGGACAGCTGGCCGCTCGTCGGACATCAAGTTCGCGCTGTATCGGACAAGCGGACGGGCTGGAGCGAAAGCTTTACGGAAAGATTGATCGCATCGGTTTGAGTGGCCACAGCCTCGCCGCCTCCGATCGCGAATCGGCGGCGAATTTCCTGGCTTGATTGGCTCGAGAAGCAAAATGGTTTCGAATCGGTCCGGGCTTCCCGGACACCGGGTGGTCTACGGCATGAAACACGCGGAGCCTTGAGCCTGTTACCAAGGAATTGCTGGATGAAGAGCCGCCCAGAATGCTCGGTCCCGTGTCATCGAGCGTCGGCCGAGGATTCCGTTTCCTGAGCGCCGTGACTTGCTGCCGCAGAGCTAGATTCTCGACCGGTGCATTACGCGCGATGTGCGGTGACCGCGCGGACCTCGTGCTGCGCCGAGTGAGACGAGGAAAACGAGAACACGGAACATGGTGGCGAAGTTTCGCCTTCTTAGGCCCGGAACTCAAGCCGGATGCAGGTCCTTGATTTCACAGGCTCACGAGTATTGACGAGGGACAACGTCTTCGTGGTTCGTTTCTCTTGGAGGACGAGCTCATTGGCAGTCCTCCCACTCGGATTCCACCCAGTCTCGGGGAAGCTCTCCACCCGGCCGCGAGAGCGACAATCGCAACCGCCGGAGCTCTTCCTGGAGCTGCCGAATCCGCGCGTTCATGCGAAGAACGATCTCGATCGCCGCGTGATCGAGTCCCACGTCCTCATGGAGGCGGCGCACCCGGCGGAGCTCCGCCACAGCCGCTGGGGAATAGCCTTCCGAAGAGGGGACAACAAGCCCGATCTCTGCATAGTACGAGACGACGGTCACGTCGATTCTAGCGAGCCTCGCCGCGCTTTCAGCGTCGAGGAGCCTGTCGTTCTCGTTCATCTCTCGCCTCCTTTCTTCGTGCGTCCGTCGGCGAGCTTTCGCAGTCCAACGATCTCAGCGTCGCTAATGGGCTCGGGGAGAACGAGCTTGACCCGCGCCCACATATCGCCGCGTTCGCCGGGCTGGCCGAGCCGCGGCATGCCTTTACCCCGGAGACGGAACGTCTTGTCCGCCTGGCTCCGCCCCGGGATCTTCAGGGTCACCGCACCATCGATGGTCTGGACGCGCGCGTCGCCGCCGATGGCGGCGGTATAGAAATCCACGTGCACATCCGCCCGCAGGTCGTCGCCCTTACGAGTGAAGGTAGGATGGGGAGCGACCTCGACGACGAGATAGAGATCGCCCGCGCTCGCCCCTCCGCTCCCGGGCGAACCCTGCCCCTGGAGCCTGACGCGGGAGCCCGAGCGGACTCCAGGCGGGATTCTGGCCTCGATCCGACGCTCGCCGATCTGAAGGCCTCGGGTCGTCCCATGAAACGCCTCTTCGAGAGTGATCTCGATTCCGCCATCGAGGTCCCGTCCTCGCCGTGGTCCTGCGGTGCGGCCGGCGCCCACCGATGCGCCTTGGCCGAATATCGACCCGAAGAAGTCGGAGAACGGGCTTCCGCCGCCGAAGAGGTCCTCGACATCCTCCGGAGAGACGTTGTAGCTTCGTCCCTGCTGGTCGGGCGCGGTCTGCCATTGGCCCCAGTCGAAGTCGCCGCGACCGCCGCGCTCGCCCCACTGCTGATACTGCCGGCGGAGGTCGTCGTACTTCTTCCGGCGCTCGGGATCGGAGAGCGCCTGGTATGCTTCGTTGATCTCCTTGAAGCGCTCCTCGGACGCCTTGTCTCCGGGCTTGACGTCGGGATGATGTTGGCGCGCGAGCTTCCGGTACGCCTGCTTGATGGCCTTGTCGTCGGAGTCGGGCGCGACTCCGAGCGCCGTGTAGTAGTCTTTGAACTCCAAGAGCCTATAGCCCCGGAGCCCCCGCCGAGCTCCAGCGCCCTCGACGAAGCCTTGGTGAAGTCGACCTCCCGCCGCTCTCTTGCGGAAGATGAACTTTCCGCCCTCGCCCGCGTCCGACGAGGATCAAGTCGCCCCCGCAGAACTCACCCTGAAGAAGGACGCAGCGAAAGCTCGTTCGAGATCTGCTGCTGGATGAGCCGCTTCAAGGGCCGGGCATCGAAGATTGGGTCGTATCCGACGTCCGCTAGGCGGCTCCACCTGGCTGTTTCCGTTGCGCTCGGCGAGGCCTTGCGCCGTCTGGGTCGCCTCCTGCGACTTTTTCGTGAAGCGATTGATATCGAATGCCATCGTCTTACCATTCGTCGTTTCCGGCCGCCGTCTTCAGGCGTGACGCGGAGGCCGTACTACGGTTACCCGCGCCGGGCGCAGCACCCGTCCCTCGTGTGTGTAACCTGCCTGTCCGACTGCCGAAACCGTAGGTTCGAGTACCGCGCCCTCACGAGTCTCGATCGCCTCCTGGGACTCGGGATTGAAAAGCACTCCGGGCTCGACATCTATCGGCACGACCCCCTCGCGGCGCAAAACGTCGAGGAGCTGCTCCCGGGTCGCGCGCACTCCGGGCGAAAGCGCGTCCGTGCCGTTCGAGTACTCGAGGGCGCGTTCCAGATTGTCCACCACTTCGATGAGTCGCAGGTAGAGATCCTGAAGCCGGTTCCGCGCCCGTAGCTCGGTCATTCGCTCCGCCTGCCTGCGAGCGTTCTCCATCGAAGCGGCGGCGCGGAGATACTTGTCCTTGAGCTCCTCGTTCTCCTGGAGCAGCGCAGTCAATTTCCTCTGGATTTCTTCGAGCTCCGGGCCCAAGACCTACACCTCCGTAAACTCACCCTCGATCACGTCGTCGTCGCCGCCATGGCCTAGGGGCGTGCCTCCGGAGCCGCCGCCGGCGCTTTGCGCCGTCGCCTGCTGCGCCAGCGCGTTCGCGATTTGCTGGAGAGCTTCCGCGCCCTGACGGATGCGACCCGGGTCGTCACCCCCCATCGCCGTCCGCAGCTCTTCGATTTTGGACTCCGCCCTGGCTCGGTCCGAAGACGGCACTCGATCCCCGAGGTTCTTGAGGGACTTCTCCACCTGATAGATCAGCGTGTCCGCCTGGTTTCGCACGTCCACCAGCTCGCGCAGCTTGCGATCATCGACGGCATGTTGCTGCGCTTCGCGCACCAGGCGCTCGACGTCCGTTTTGCCGAGGTTCGTCGAGGCGGTGATCGCGACCGTCTGCTCTTTCCCTGTTGCTTTGTCCTTTGCCGACACGTTTATGATGCCGTTGGCGTCGATGTCGAACGTGACCTCGACCTGCGGCACCCCCCGGGGCGCGGGCGCAATTCCTTCGAGCCGGAACTTGCCGAGCGTCATGTTGTCGGACGCCATCTCCCGCTCTCCTTGGAGTATGTGAACGTCCACCCCCGTCTGGTTGTCCTCCGCAGTGGAGAAGGTCTCCGTTTTTCGAGTAGGGATGGTGGTGTTGCGCTCGATGAGCTTCGTCGTGACGCCGCCGAGAGTCTCCACTCCCAACGACAGGGGAGTGACGTCGAGGAGCAGCACATCCTTGACCTCGCCCCCGAGGACTCCTCCCTGGATTGCAGCGCCGATCGCGACCACCTCGTCGGGGTTCACGCCCCGATGGGGCTCTTTCCCGCCGGCGAGCTTCCGCACTCGTTCCTGGACCATGGGCATCCTGGTGGAGCCACCCACGAGGACCACTTCGTCGATCCGGCCGGCGTCGAGGGCGGCATCCTTCAGCGCCCGCTCGAAAGGACCGGAACATCGCTCCAGCAAGTCCTCCGTCATCTGCTCGAACTTGCTCCGGGTGAGCTTCACCGCGAGATGCTTGGGACCGCCGCCGTCGGCGGTGATGAACGGCAGGTTGATCTCGGTCTCCACCACGTTCGAGAGCTCGATCTTGGCTTTCTCAGCGGCTTCGCGAAGCCGCTGAAGCGCCTGGCGATCCTTTCCCAGGTCGATGCCCTGATCCTTCCGAAACTCCTCGATGAGGAATCGTACGATCCTCTCGTCCCAGTCGTCGCCGCCGAGGTGGGTGTCGCCGTTCGTGGCCTTGACTTCGACCAGACCCTCGCTCACCTCGAGGACGGAAACGTCGAACGTGCCGCCGCCTAGGTCGAAGACCAGGATCGTCTCGTTGGTCTTCTTGTCGAGGCCGTAGGCCAGGGCCGCGGCGGTGGGCTCGTTGATGATGCGGAGGACCTCGAGCCCGGCGATGGTGCCCGCATCCTTCGTCGCCTGCCGCTGGCTGTCGTTGAAGTAGGCGGGAACGGTGATGACGGCTTGGCTCACGGGCTCGCCCAGGAACGCCTCGGCGTCCCGCTTCAGCTTCTGGAGCACCTTGGCGCTGATCTCCTGGGGAGGCATCGTTTTGCCGGTGGCCGGCACCTGGACCCGGGCGTCACCCGACGGTCCGGCTATCACCTTGTAGGAGACGATTTTGCGCTCCTCCTCGACCTCGTCGTATCGGCGTCCGATGAAGCGCTTGATCGAGTAGATAGTGTTCTCGGAGTTCACGATCGCCTGGCGTTTGGCGATTTGTCCCACGAGGATCTCTCCCTTGGGGGTGAAGGCGACGACCGAGGGACAGACGTTGCTGCCTTCCGCGGTGGGAATTACCACGGGGTCTCCGTTCTGGATGATCGCAACCACGCTGTTGGTGGTGCCAAGATCGATGCCTACGATTCTTGCCATGATGGAACCTCCTTCAGGGCTCTGATGAAGACCGCCGGGCAGCTTCCGCACGCTTTCTGCGGCGTTTCGAAAAGTCTGTCAGGCCACCTTGAACGTCGGTGGCCTTGGGTTTCTCGTTCTTGCTCATGGGCGGTTGGACGTTCGATATTTCAATACCCCAAGTTCTCGAGTTCCGCCCGCATCTTCCGGACCATCGTTCCGTGCGAGCTTGGCCGTCAGCCTCGAAGGCCACCCGCAGTGGGAGCGATGAAGCCATGGTGACGCGATTTTCGTTACGGTCGATAGCAATCACACCCGGCGCCTCCAGTCGACTCATCAAGCTTTGGTAGGTACGTTGCCGCCGGTCGGCAGGCACGGTGCGGGCGGCCTTTTCAGCCGCTTGACGCGGACTGTCGCCCTGGTTGCTCTCCAATTGATACGTTCCAGTCAGGCGATGATAGAGTCCCGTACTCACGGCCCCCGGCGTGTATTGAGGATCGCTCCAATTCCAAGCAACGTGATACGCGCGCGCCAGTTCATCCACATCGTGGCGCAGCGAGAGCCAGTCGTTTTCCGCTTGCTCACTCAGTCGATGGCGCTGCATGAAGGCGTCGATGCGCACACCGCGTCGCAAGACATCTTCGATATCGTTGGTGACGACCTGGTTG
>DATIBD010000081.1:0-2809 GCA_035457705.1 Vicinamibacteria bacterium | reverse complement strand
CGCGGAGAATCAGAGCTTCGTGCGCCGATTCAAAGACCGTTTCGGCGCCGAGCGGGTCACCAGCGATCCCATGGATTCGGCCTATTCCGGTGTTCACCTCTGGGCCAACGCGGTGCGAGACGCCCAGACAGAGGACGTGGCGGCGGTCCGTCGCGCGGTGATGGGCCAAAGCTACCGGGCGCCGGGCGGCATCGTTTACGTCGACGCGGTCAACCAACATACGTGGAAAGTGGTTCGCATCGGCAAGATCCTCGAAGACGGGCAGTTCGGTATCGAGTGGAGCTCGGAAGAGCCCGTTCGTCCCATTCCGTTTCCATTCCATCGCTCCCGCTCCGACTGGCTCGATCGGGTCGAGAGCTTCTATCGATCCTGGGGCGAACGGTGGGCCAATTCGCAGGTGGAGCGATGATCTTTCAGCGAGGACGACTCGCGAGCCAGATGCTTCGGTGGTTCCTTCTGATCGGCCTCATCCCGTTGTTCCTCGCTACCTCCCTCACCTACCGCAACTCGGTCAAGTCTCTCGAAGAGGAGGCCTACTACGAGCTCTCGTCGATCGCCAACCGGCAGATCAAGCAGATCGAGAGCTACGTCCTCGAACGACAGCGGGACGTGACCACTCTGGCGCAGACACCCCTCACCGGCGAAGCGATCGAGGAGCTCGCTCGGGCACGGGCTCAACACGGCACCGATTCCGACGAGTACGACGAGATCGCTCGCTCTTATCGAGGATTCTTCGCTTATTACACGGAGTCCGCGAACTATCAGGACCTCTTCCTCGTCTCGCGGGAGGGTGACGTCCTGTTGACCGCCGAAGGAGGATCGGAGCTGGGCGAGAGTCTCGAAAGCGGCACGCTCGCGACCTCGTCCCTGGCGTACGTCTTCGAACGGGCGAGCACGTTTCTCGAGACCGACATCTCCCCTTTCGATTTCTACCCGCCTTACGGCGAGCCCGCCGCCTTCATCGCCGCCCCGGCGTTCAAAGACGGCGTGGTCGTCGGAGCCGTTGCTCTGGCCTTGAACAACGAAGACGTCTTTCGCATCATCAACGACTACACCGGGCTCGGGCGGACCGGCGAAACCGTCGTGGGGGTCATCCGTGACGGCGAGATCGCCTTGCTCTCGCCCACGAGGCATGACTCCGATGCTGCGTCCAAGAGGATCCCGCTTGATGATCCGAGCGCAAAACCGTTTCACGATGCCCTGCGGGGCGGCAAGGGCTCGGGGATCTCCATCGACTACCGTGGCCGGGAAGTGCTGGCGATCTGGAGATACTTTCCCCTCAGATGGGGAATGGTCGTGAAGATAGATACCGAAGAGGCCTTCGCGCCGGTGGCGCGGCTCAGAAACCTCTCGCTTCTGATCACCGTTTTGACCCTGGCGGCCGTGGTGCTCACCGCCCAGTCGGTATCCCGCAGTCTTTCCGAGCCCATCCGAAGGCTCACGCAATACACGCAGAGAATCTCGAGAGGCGATCTCGATCAGAGAATCGACCTCCAGGTCGAGAACGAGATCGGGATCCTGGCGAGCTCCTTCAACCGAATGACAACCCAGCTAAAGGATTCGATTCGGGACTTGAAGGAGACGACCGCGGCGCAGGAACGTATCGAAAGCGAGCTTCGCGTCGCCAGCGACATTCAGATGAGCACCATGCCCAAGGTCTTTCCTCCGTTTCCCCATCGGAGGGACTTCGGCATCCACGCGACCATCAAGCCGGCGAGGGAAGTTGGCGGCGACTTCTTCAACTTCGACCTGGTCGACGACGATCGGCTCTTCTTTGTCATCGGGGACGTCTCGGGAAAGGGTGTCCACGCTGCCCTCTTCATGGCGGTGGCGAATACCCTGATTCAAACCGCGGCCCGCGCGGGTCTGAGCCCGGACCAGGTTTTGGGTGCCGCCAACCGGCAGCTCAGCCGTGACAACGAAAGCTGCATGTTCGTCACCGTCTTTTGCGGAGTCGTCGATCTCGGAAGCGGACGGCTGACGTTCTCGAACGGTGGACACAATCTGCCGTATCTCCTCTCCGATGGGGACGGAGTCGCGCCGATCGAAGAGGCTTGCGGCCTGGTCCTCGGACTGAACCCCGACTACGAGTACTCGAGCCACAGTCTGACTCTCCGGCCGGGCGATGGAGTCTTCCTCTATACCGATGGCGTGACCGAGGCGATGGATCACGAGGGGCAGATGTTCGGCGAACCGCGGGTCGAGCGTCTTCTCGGTCGATACCGGCACGCGGACGTGCAGAAGATCGTGGAAGTCGCTCTCGAAGACGTGAAGGTCTTTGCGGCGGGTGCTCCCCAATCGGACGACATCACGCTTCTTGCTCTCCAATATCGACCCGCATGACGCGGGCGTAGTACGGCATTCCAATCAATAACGTATTCGGCTATTCAAGAAACGCAAGGGGCCGAAGACCCAAGTCTTTCTTTGCGCCTCCGGGGCTTTGCGACTTTGCGCTCGTTGAAGAGATCGAAATCATGATTTCGTCTACTCAGGAACGGTGCTCACGCCATAGAACACTCCGTAGAGGATCGGGACGATTCCGAGCGTGAGAACCGTCGCGAAGGCGAGACCGAACATGATGGCGATGGCCATGGGCTCCCACATGGGACCGCCTCCTAGGTAGAGAGGAATGAGCCCGCCAATCGTCGTCCCCGTGGTGAGAAGAATTGGCCGCAAGCGACGTTGAGCCGCTTCCACGATCGCTGCAGCGGGATCGCGTCCGCCCTGGATCTCGATCTGGATGCGGTCGATGAGGACGATCGCATTATTGATGACGACCCCGGCCAGGGAGATGATCCCGAGAAACGTC
>DATIBD010000080.1:0-5899 GCA_035457705.1 Vicinamibacteria bacterium | reverse complement strand
TGCGGCTGTGGACGTGAAGACGATGCCCTTTTCGGCGCTCCACGAGCCGCCGGTGAAGGCCGCTTGGGTGATTCGGCAGAGCTCCACGGGCTTGCCGCCGTCGCGCGAGACTTTGAAGAGCGTGCCCCTGGCCGCAAAGGCAACCGCGTCGCTCCGTGGGGACCAGAAGGGTTTTTCCGCTCCGCGGGATTCCGGTACTTCGCGCGCGTCGAGCTCCCCGAGATTACGGATCCAGAGGGCGCCGCCCGCGGTGTAGGCGACCCATCGGCCGTCGGGCGAGATCGCCTGGCTGTCGTCGAGCGTCCGGCCCGATGCCGGCAAGATGAGCGTCCGGTCCGGTCGTGATAGAGCCGGCCGCAAGGCACGGCCCCAGGGCAGCAAGCTTCCGACAACGAAGCCGACGACGAGCAACACGCCGGCCAGGAACACGAGACGAAGCCTCCGCCAGTGCGCGCCGAATCCCGACATCGGCGCGGTCGCCCCCCCGGGCCACGTCTCGTCCGTCATGCTGAGAGCGATCCTCGCCTCGCCGACGTCTCGGAGCCGCCGACGCGGGTCTCGATCGAGGCAGCGGATCAAAAGCCGTTGCACCCCTGGAGGCGTCGCCTCGGGAAGCGCCTCCCAGGCGATCTCCTGCCGCAGCACCGCCGCCAGCACGTCACTCGTCGTCTCTCCGTTGAAGAGACGCTTCCCGGTCAGCATCTCGTGGAGCACGACGCCGAACGCCCAGATGTCGGCGCGTTTGTTGACGGGCTTGCCCCGCGCCTGCTCGGGGGACATGTAGGAGGCCGTCCCGAGAATGACCCCCGCCTGCGTTCCCGTCTGCGCAAGCGTCGGCGACTGCGAAAGGTCGGTCGAAGCGCTCGGAGCCGACTCGGCCATGTAGACCTTCGCGAGACCGAAGTCCAGCACTTTGACTTTGCCGTCCGGCGTCAGCTTGACGTTCGCCGGCTTGAGGTCGCGGTGCACGATACCTTTCTCGTGCGCTTCCTCGAGCGCTTCGGCGATCTGCTTCGCGATCGCGAGCGCCTCGTCGATCGGAATCGGCCCGCGCTTCAAACGCTCCGAGAGGTCTTCGCCCTCGACGAGCTCCATCGCGAGGACGTGCACCGACGAGCCGTCGTCGAGGGTGGCGCTCTCGAATCCGTAGACGTGAGCGATGTTGGGATGGTTGAGCGACGCGAGAAGCTTCGCCTCGCGCTCGAAGCGAGCGAGCCGCTC
Source organism: Vicinamibacteria bacterium (assembly GCA_035457705.1). Lineage (GTDB taxonomy): Bacteria > Acidobacteriota > Vicinamibacteria > Marinacidobacterales > SMYC01 > DASPGQ01. The sequence goes on along the minus strand of DATIBD010000080.1, from coordinate 4,678 downwards.
CCGGTCCTCGGCGAACGCCGCCGGCAACACCTTGATGGCGACGTCGCGGCCGAGCGTCGTGTCCGTCGCTCGGTACACCTCGCCCATGCCGCCTGCGCCGAGCCTTTCGGTGATTCGATAATGTGAGACCAGCGTATCGATCAAGCTCTTCCCACTTTTCGCCTCCGTCGAGGGCACGCCGTGATCATCGGCCCTCCGGCGCGAAGCTCGCCATCCAGACGTCGGCCTCCTGCTCTCCGCGCAGGAAGAAGATCTCGCGGTCGCCCGAGCCGGCTTGCGCCCTCGAGTAGAAAGAGCCCGCGGGCGGGCGGAGCAAGAGCCGTACCTGGCCGGTTTCGGTGTCCACGAGGTAGATACCCGCCTCCCTGCTGCTGTACAAGAGCCGACGGCTGTCTTGGAGCCACGCGACCGCGGGCGAGCCGTGGTGAGTCAGGTCCGGAGCAATGTTCCGGTAGGTCCCTTCGGCGATGGAGAGGACCGAAATTCCGGGCGCAAAACCTCCCTTGTCGAGGGTGAGCACTCCGGCTAGCTCCCGGCCGTTGGGAGACCACGCGTCGGGCCAGAAAACCCCGCCCGCGTTGGGAATCTGTGGCAGGACGTTCAAGAGACGCATCGGTGGTCCCGACTCGGCGTCGAAGTAGCTCGGCTCGTCCCAGCCGCCCACGAGGCGGCGGCCATCGGGAGACCAGACCGGTAGGGCCACGCCCTTGGTCGCATCCGTCAGTTGTTTGAGAGCGCTGCCGTCGGGGCGAATCGACCAGATCTGGACGAGCCCGCTCCGGCGCGAGACGAACGCGATCTCGCTCCCGTCGGGCCGCCAGCAGACTTGCCGCGCGTCTGCGTCGGTAAGCACGTTGGTCGAAGCACCGTCGCGGGAGACGAGGCTCACCTTTCCTTCCGAGCGGTCGGAGAGGGCGATCCATTGCCCATCGGGCGAGGGCGCCATGTTGAGGAAGAAACGAGTGCCACGGGTGAGGGCAACGGGCGATCCCGTCACCTGCTCGCGGTCCGAGTCGAACGCCACGCGCTCGAGGTTCGAGCGGCGGTCCAAAGCCGTGAAGGCGAAGCCGTCGCCTCCGGCCGCGAAGCTCACCTGATCGGCATCCCCGGAAGGAAGGCTCATGGGCTGCGGCACGCCCAGCGTCTTTCCCGACTCGTCGAGGGCGACGCGCCAGACGTTCTCGCTTCCGCCACGGTCGCTCGTGAACCAGAGAAACCGGCCGTCGGGCGACCATACGGGACTCCAGTCGGAGAATCTGTCATTCGTCACCCGCTTCTTGTCGGAGCCGTCGGGGGCGATCGTCCACAAGTCAAAGTTTCCGCTTCCGATCGGCCACGCGCCCCAAAAGGCGATGCGGAGGCCGTTTGGGGACCATGCGGGTTGGACGGCGTCGTCGCCTCCGATTTCGGTGACGGCACCGCTCACGACGTCGACCACCGACAGTTGGCTAAGAGTCGCTCGGCCCGTCGAGATCCGGATGCTCTCGGACGCGAGGACGAGACGCGTGCCGTCCGGCGCCCACGAGGGATTGAACCCGAACGCGGCGGCGCGTCGCAACGACTCGCCCGTCGCGCTCATAACGAAGACGCCGCCGCCGTCGCGCTCGGAACGGAAGGCGATCCGTTCCCCGTCGGGAGAGAACGCCGGCTGGTAGTCGTCGGCGCTCGAGTCGGCCGTCACGTTGATGGGCTTGCCGCCGGCGACACGCGCCACGTAGATGTCCCAGTCGCCGTCGGTGTTCGAGCTGTAGGCCACGAGCCGCCCGTCCGGAGACAGGCTTGGCTCGACTTCCATGCCGGCGGCCTGTGTGAGCGAACGGTACGAGAGCACGGGACTCGACGGCGCCCGAGGTTTCGAGCGGTCCCGGATCCAGAGGAGCGCGAGAGCTGCCACGGCCGCGAGGGCGAGGAGCGCTACCCACTTCCAGGGAATGGCGTCGCGGCCGCGGGCCTCTGCTACAGGGCTCGTCGCGGTGGCGGAGTCCTGGAGCACCTGCGCGAGGTCACCGGCCGAGCGCCAGCGACTCCTTGGATCCTTTGCGAGGCAGCGCCGCAGCGCGAGTCGCAGCTCTGGTCCGACGGCTTGCGGAAGGGAAGTCCAGTCCGGCTCCCGAGTCAGTACGCCCGCGAGGACGTCGCTGACCGTCTCACCCGTGAAGAGCCGTTGTCCGGTCAGCATCTCGACCAGCACCACGCCGAACGCCCAGATGTCGGCGCGCTTGTCGACGGGCTTGCCCCGCGCCTGCTCGGGGGACATGTAGGCGGCCGTCCCGAGAATGACCCCCGCCTGCGTTCCTGTCTGCGCAAGCGTCGGCGACTGCGAGAGGTCGGTCGAACCGCTCGGAGCCGACTCGGCCGTGAAAACTTTGGCGAGACCGAAGTCGAGCACCTTCACCTTTCCGTCCGGCGTCAACTTGACGTTCGCCGGCTTGAGGTCTCGGTGGACGATACCTTTCTCGTGCGCCTCCTCGAGCGCCTCGGCGATTTGCTTCGCAATCGCGAGCGCCTCGTCGATCGGAATCGGCCCGCGCTTCAAACGCTCCGAAAGGTCTTCGCCCTCGACGAGCTCCATCGCGAGGAAATGCACCGACGAGCCGTCTTCGAGCGTCGCGCTCTCGAATCCGTAGACGTGGGCGATGTTGGGGTGATTGAGCGAGGCGAGGAGCTTCGCCTCGCGTTCGAAGCGGGCGAGGCGCTCTCGGTCCGCGGCGAGCGCCGCAGGGAGCACCTTGATCGCCACTTCGCGGCCGAGCTTCGTGTCGGTCGCGCGGTATACCTCGCCCATGCCTCCCTTGCCCAACTCGGAGGTGATGGTGTAGTGGGCGAGGGTCTTGCCGATCATGAGCGAACGGGTCGAAGCCTACTCTATCAGGAGAGATAGGGAGAATCATCGGTCTCGTCATCGACCTTTCCTCCCGTCGCGCCGTGAGCCGAATCCGTGTCGAACCGGCCGCAGCGTCCGCTTGAAAGCCTTTGACAGCCTCGCGCGGGTGCAGTGTCGCAAATGGTTTCCAAGAACATCTTGACGTGCTTCTTCGATTGTCCTTGCGCGGCGAAATTGGCGTACAGCTTCGCGACCGACTCGGCGGCAATTACGTAGAAATGGAGCTGAATCGCGTGCTTTCCCGGCGCTACTTCTTCTAGCCGATCCGCGAACCAAACCGATGAGATGTGTCGCGGGAGTTTCCCTCACCTCGAACGGCCCAGCCGTTCTCTCGCTTTACGAACGTGTTGGTCTTGACCTTCGCCATCTTGTTCTCCCGCCCGAAATCGCGTTTCAGCCTGGTGGCTAGCAAGCTTACGAAGCGCATAGAGGAGCTCTAGCAGCGGAAAAAGCGCGCCGGGGAGGTTCGACGAGTGTCCCCCATATAAAGAGACGTCTGCGCGCGGGCCGGAGATGCCTGGGAGTGGCTAGCGGATTTCGGGAATCTCGTAAAGGTGAGCCGCGAAGGAATCGAACCTTCAACCTACGGATTAAGAGTCGCGCTTGCACGAGCACGAACGAGCAACAACCGAAACTAACCAGCACGAAAGACTCGAAAAAGCGGTAACGGTCGTCTCCGTTGTTCCGACAAGCCTGGGGTAGTTTTGGCACCAAGTTGGCACCAAGCGGCGACCAAACTACCGCCGGTCCGAGAACGGCTCAGCCGTGCACCGAAGAGCGCCTGAGGACCGGTGTCGCACTTGTGAGGAGGCTGACCGGGTCGGTTTTCGTACCCACGCCTCTTGGCGGTGGCCTCGGACTGCGCGCAGTGGCAGCAAAAGAGCCCCCATCCTAGCGGCGGGTCTGCTCGCTACACCGTCGGCGACGTCATTCCCGGTTCGACTTGGGCATGTGAAGGACGTATCCCTCGACCGCTGGCGAGATCTGCGGACGCCCCTGCTGTATCCAACACGCAGCCAGCCGGCCGCGCACCCGCGGGGCGACCGCTCGGAGTCGCCGAACACGCCTGCTGAGGACCGAGGGCGTGAGCCAAGCTTTGCTGAGGCAACTAGGGAGGTCCACGGGGGCGGATCTCGTCCTTACGCCCTATGGGCGCCTTGGCGGCAACGTCCGCCTACCTCCTCGATGCGGGAGCCGCTCCACCCGTTTACCGGCCTCGCAACCCGCGCGCGACGGCGTTATTTCAGCTCGTCGAGGCGCACTACGAACATGTCAAGGCGCTCTGGGAGGAGCGGTTCGAGAACACCTACAGCCGGTGGCGAGGCTTCACCGATACCGTCGTCGCTCGTTACCTCGATTGCGCGTCGCCGGAATGTGGCTTCGCACCGCTCCGTTGTGACGCCTGCCATGGCGAGCGGTTGCTCATGTTCTCCGGTCGTCAAAGAACATCTGTCCCTCGTGTGACGCGAAGCGAGCCGCTGCATTTGCTGCTTTCCTGCACGACGAAGTCTTCGAGGACGTGGGTTTTCACGATCCCAAAGATGCTCAGAGTCTACTTTCTCCACCACCGCGAGCTTCTCTCTGAGCTCTCCCGATGCGCTTACGAAACCCTACGGGAGCTCATGAGCGCGGCCGTCTTCGAGCAATACGGCTTTTCGCCCAGGCATGGTCTCCGTCGTGCAAACTTTCGGAGAAGCGGCTCGATTTCGTCCGCATGTCCATGCTCTTTGTTCTAGGGGCGGTTGGAATGCCGCCGGGCAATGGGCGCCCGTGCCCTATCTCGATCATCGGAAC
>DATIBD010000079.1:0-31797 GCA_035457705.1 Vicinamibacteria bacterium | reverse complement strand
GCGATCGCCCGGCCGCCACGGCTCGGGCTGCTTACGGCGCGGCCAGCGCGCCGGGCTCGCTCCGCTCGCGCAGGCTGGACTGTACTTTTTCATCAGCCTGCTTTCGTGCTCAGTGCCGTGGCGGGACCCGCGATCGCCCGGGCCGCCACGGCTCGGGCTGCTTACGGCGCGGCCAGCGCGCCGGGCTCGCTCCGCTCGCGCAGCGTGGGCTGAGTTTTTCATCACGCTGCTAGATGCCCAGAAGGCCAAAGAAGAGGTAGCACACCGCGGCGCCGACGACGCTCATCGAAAGACCCCATAACAATAGATTGTTGAAAAGGCGGGTGCGGTTCTCGTGAGGGGGCGCGACGGCGATGCAAAGGGCGCCGAGGGTCGAAAGCGGGGAAACATCCACCAGGTGCGCCCCGACGTTGATCGAGGATGCGATGGCCAGAGCATCACCCCCTCCCATCTTCTCGATCAGGCCGGGAATGGTGGGAAGAAATGACGGGAGCACGACGCCCGAAGAGCTGCTATAGACGGAGATGACGCCCGTCACGAAGGCGATGACGCCGGTGATGCTCCGCGGTGTCGAGAAACGAGTCAGAAACCCGGTAAAGAGATCCATGCCCCCTGTTTTTTCGAGCACCGAGATGAGCACGGTCACGCCCGCGACCATAAGGATGGTGTTCCAGGGGATCGCCTTGATTGCCTGTTCTTCGTCGGCGGCTCGCGCGAGCGTAAGCACCGCGGCGGCGATGAAAGCGCTCATTCCCACATCCAGGCCGAAGACGACAACACTCAGAATCCATGTCCCAATGGCCGCGAGCGTCAGGCTTTGCCGCCAATCGAACGGTGCATCGGGCGCCGCCGGCCCCGCCGTCACCTCGCGTGCCAGGAGCCTCGTCCCTCCGAGAAGGAAATAGCCCGCGATGCCGACGAACGTCTGGGCGATGAGGTTGCTCGAAAAGATGCGCCATTCGACCGATGTGATCCCGATGCGCGCCAGCTGCCCATTGGCGATGATCCCCGTCGGAGCGAATGGGGAGAGGCCGCCGGAGTTCGCCCCGGTCGCCACCATGATCGTCATGAGGAAGGCGCTTACACCGATCCTACCCGCGACGCTCATGGCCAGGGGAGCAAGCGCAGCCGTCGCAGCGATGTTTCCGGCGCCGATCGTGGAGAGCGCCATGGCCAGAAAGAAGAAAACCAAGGGGACGATTCCGGCGTTGCCGCGAGCGAGGCGAACGCTTCGGTTGACGACGGGGTCGAGAGAGCCGTTGACCTTGGCCTGGGCGAAGAGAAGGGATACGCCGACGAGGACGAGGAACAGGCTCGAGGGGAAGCCGGCGGCGACGTCTGAAGCCTTCATACCGGCGAAGAAGACACCCACGAGGAAAGCGAAGGCGATTGCGAGGAGTCCCACGTTGATGGGAGTGAAACAGCTGAAGAGGATGGCAATTGCAAAAGCGGCGAGGGAGAGAAAGGCGGCGCTCAACAGCAACGGACCCTTGGCCGGATCACTTGTAACGCGGAGCCGTGCAGGAGAGCCGACGAAACTCATGCGCAGCACTCGGCGGCGTTCTCTTGCTCATAGTAAGCACTTACTGACACACTTTCCCCGACTTTGTCAAAGAAGATGTGGAGGTAGGGCAACGCGTCGGTGACAGAAAATCTCGTCGAACGTCCTCGCCGCATCGAAACGATCCTCCCTCGTTGCGCCGCTCTTTCCGAGCCGCGCTAGACTGACTCGATATGTCTCAGCGTGTGGTGCACTCCCATCGCGGCACCAACGCGCTCCACACCTTGCTGCTGCTCGCATGTATGGGCCTCCTGATGCTCGTCGTGGGTTACGCCTTCGCCGGCAGAGGTGGAGCCGTCGTCGCTGCGGGCTTCGGCGTGTTCGCCCTCTGGGTGAGCCCACGCATCGCGCCGAACGTCATCATGAGGCTCTACGGAGCGCGGCCTCTTTACCCGGGGGAGCTCCCGGTAATCGAGAACGTCATGGCCACGCTGACGCGACGCGCGGAACTGTCTTCCGTGCCGCGCCTGTACTACGTGCCCTCGCAGGTGAGGAACGCCTTCACTGTGGGCGATAGGAAACGAGCGGCCATTGGTATCACCGACGGGATATTGAGAGCACTGAATCTCCGCGAGCTCAAGGGTGTACTCGCTCACGAGGTCAGCCATCTGCGAAACGACGACCTCCGGGTAATGACCCTGGCGGACATGGTCAGCCGGATGACGGCGAGCCTCTCGTTCGTGGGGCAGCTTTTGTTGTTGGTCAACTTGCCCTTGCTCGTTATGGGTCGCGTCACCGTGCCGTGGCTCCTCGTGATTCTGCTGCTCGCCGCGCCGAGCCTGGCAACCCTGCTCCAGCTTGCGCTGTCCCGTACACGAGAGCACGACGCCGATGTCGGTGCTTACGAGCTCACGGGCGATGCCCGCGGGCTTGCGTCGGCCTTGGCGAAGATGGAGCGCTACCAGAGGCGGTTTCTGGATCTCGTCGTTCCCGGGCGCAAGGTTCCCGACCCGTCTCTGCTGCGAACGCACCCGAACGCGGAGGAGCGCATTGAACGGTTGCTCCGCTTGGAAGGCGCGGCGCTCGAGCCCGTCCCCCAAAGCGTGAGCTTCGCCGTTCCCGCAAATTTCCCGAGGGTCGAGCGCGGACCGCGCTGGCATTGGACGGGCCTCTGGTATTGATCGCCTGAGGCTCTCAGGGCGCCATGACGCAAGAGCCGGTGCCCGTGTCGGTGAAAGTGCTTCCCGCCACTGGGACGAACTCCCATTCATAGCTCGTCGGATGAAGCGTCAACTTCAAGACCCCGTGTGAGTCGTTGTAGCGGACTTCGCTGTTCGGCTCGACGGTTCCGAACGAATAAAGGGATGAACCCCCGGTGCCCACCACGAACTGGCGGATGCCGCGGCTCTCGTCCAGATTCCCGTTCGGGTCCTGGGGTGCGAACCGCTCGTAGTCGTGGTCGTGAGCGGTGAGGACGACGTCGGCACCGGCTTGATAGAGCATCTCGAACAGATCCACCGCCGCGCTCGCGTTGCCGTGTGGGCCGGAGCTGAATCTCGCGTGGTGCCAATAGGCGAGGGTGCAGGGGCTCGGGTTCGCCGCCAGATCGGCCTGCAACCACTGTCCCTGAGGCGATCCGGGGCCACAACCACCGATATCTGAGCAGTTGCTGTTGAGGGCGATGATGTGCCAGGAGCCCAGGTCGAAGCTATAGTAACCCTCTTCTGGATTGCCTGCGTCCGCGCCGAAATAGTCGAAATACCCGGACGCACCCGGAGTGTGGTAATCGTGATTCCCAGCCGAAGGGCGGGTCCGCCATTTGTGACGCCCCCACGTCGGGTCGTAGCAGTTGGCGAACTCCTGCGCCGTGCCGTCGGAGTAAACGTTATCTCCGAGCGTGATGACCGTGCCCGAAATCGTGTCGAGAAGCAGTGCGGTTCCCTCGTCATTCTGGGAACCGCACTCGGCGATGTCTCCGGCACCCACGATCACGGCACCGCCAGGAGACACGGTGAGCACCGTTTGATCGAAACCGGCGAAGCCATCCGTGTCGGTCGCCGTCGCGGTAACGATGTGCGTGCCCTCCGAAAGACCGAATCGGACGAAAGAGCCTCCCGTTCCGATGACGCCGTCGAGATCCGACTCCCAGGAGAGACCGGACGTGATGTCCCCGTCCTCGGGGTCGGTTGCCCCACCGGAGAAAACGATGTGCTCTCCCGTCTCGAACGTCGCTCCATTCACGGGAGAGTTGATCGTCACCTGGGGTAGGCCGTTTTGGAGTATGCCCGTGTATTCGATGTGCAGAAGAGGTGCGCCGTTCGGGAGGCCGTCGTAGGCCTCCGCCGTGCGTCTGCCCGTGCCGGTGAAGATGACCGACAGAGCGTTCCCACTCGACCAGCCGGGCCGGCTCACGATCTCCTGGATCACCGGAGAGAGATCGGGGGTCCGCTGGCCCGACCCCGCCTCACCCACCGTCGTCCAGGCGAGCGGGGACCAGGAGACCGTGGCCACCGTCCGAGGTCTGGTCGATAGCTCTCCGCCAGTCTCGACAAATGCAAAGGAGTGATCTGCCGATTCACCCTCGATGAGAAGAACGGTGGGAGCGCTACCCGTCTCGTCGACTTGAAACTGAATGTAAGCACGGGAAATAGCGGCATCCCGCGGAATGTCGACCCCGTCGAAGCGAACGCCAACGGTCTGAGTGGTGACTCCCTCGACGAGCTCGAGATCGCTGCTGGTCAGCGCTACCAGGCCGCTCGAATCTTCCTCGGCATCGTCCGAGCTCGATACAATCCGCGCTTCAACAATCGTCGCCGCCGGATCACCCACGGACAGGTTGACCTCGGCCTCGCCCCTGAGGCCTTCGCCGTCGACGGCGGAGGCAGTGATGACGTGATTCCCCGACGAGAGCGTGGTCTTCGAAAGCGAGCCGCCCATGCCGAGGCTGCCGTCCCGATCGGACTCCCAAACGAGGCTCGTCGTGAGATCCCCATCCTCCAAATCGCTTGCCGTCCCCGAGAAACCAACGTTCTCTCCAAAATCGAAGCTCGCCCCATCCACCGGCAGGGAGATGGTAACCGTCGGCGGCGTGTTGTTCATCGTCAGAGTGATTTGATCCGAACCGGTAATTCCATCGCTGTCTGTCACCGAGGCGGTGATCGTGTGCTGGCCGAGAGAAAGCGCGGCCCGGGTGAAGGAGCCCCCTCCCCCGATCTCTCCGTCGAGATCCGAGGCCCAGGAGAGGGCGGCGGTGAGGTCGCCATCCTCCAGATCGCTCGCCGTCCCCGAGAAATCGACGTTCTCGCCGAAATCGAAGCTCGCCCCTTCCACGGGCAAGGTAATGGTCACCGTAGGAGGCGTATTGTTCACCGTCAATATGATTTGATCCGAGCCGGGAAGCCCCTCGCTGTCTGTCACCGAAGCCGTGATCCTGTGCTGCCCGAGGGAAAGCGCGGCGTGCGTGAAGGAGCCACCCAATCCGATCTCCCCGTCGAGGTCCGAGGTCCAGAAAACCGCAGTGCTCAGGTCTCCATCCTCGACGTCCAGGGCAGTACTCGAGAAATGGATGCTCTCTCCAAAGTCGAAGCTCGCGCCACTCGTCGGCGAGGTGATGCTCACGCTCGGTGGCGTGCTGGTGAAGACCTGCAGCGCGATTTGATCGGTCGCCGTGAGCCCCACGCTGTCCGTCACCGAAGCGGTGATCGTGTGCTGACCAGGAGAAAGCGTGCTCGTGATGAAAGCCCCTCCGGAACCAATGCCGCCGTCCAAGTCCGATACCCAGGTGAGGCCGGTGGTCAGATCGCCGTCTTCGGGGTCGATGGCCGTGCCGGCAAAATCAACGGCCGTCCCGAGCTCGAAGCTCGACCCTCCGGAAGGCGCCATGATGCTCACGCTCGGAGGCGTGTCGTATACCGTGATCGTGATTTGACCCGAACCGACGAGTCCTTCGTCGTCGGAGGCCCAGGCCGTGATCCGGTGAACTCCCGAAGACAGCCCCGCTACCGAAACCGCCCCGCCCGCGCCGACGTTTCCGTCGCGGTCCGACACCCAGGCCAACCTGGAAGTCAGGTCGCCGTCTTCCTCATCCGAGACAACGCCCACGAAGTCGACCGTTTCACCGAGATCGAAGGTCGAGCCATCGGACGGCGCATCGATCGTCACGATCGGCAACGCGTCGACGGTGCACGCCGGGTCGAGCTGCATCGCGACCCACGCACCGGATCCCACGGAAAAACCGTCCTCGATGATAATGCGGCTCCCGGCGCGAAAGACGACGGAGCCTGGACCCACGATATGAAAATCCGGACCGAGAGTGATCGTGTCGCAGGCGAGGTAGAAGCGGTTGTCGGCCACCAGATCGCTCCTCAGGACGCGATCCGTGAACAGGAGGCTCTGGTAGCTCACCTGAAGCGAGGGAGCGCCCATCGGATCGCCGTCGTAGGCCCTCGCCATCCTCGTGCCGGTGCCCGTGACGATCAGAGACAACGAATGGGCACTCTGCCAACCGGGCCGGGAAACGATCTCCTCGAGAACGGAGGCGATATCGGGTGTTCGCTGATCGATACCCGACTCGCCCGCGGTCAGCCACTCGGGCGGCGACCAGGAAACGGCGGCGCTCGTTCGCGGCCGCGACGACAGGTTTGCGGCCGACGAGCTGAACGACGAGGCATCATCGACGGCCTCCCCCTCGACGACCAGCGAGCCGGGTCCCGTGCTGACCCCGCTCGCCTGAAACTGAACGTAGGCTTCGGAGACGTGCGCCCCTCGAGGAATCCCGACCTGCGGAAAACGTATGCCGACCGTTTGGGTCGTGCCGCTGGCTTGATCGTGCACGAGATCCAGGTCGAGGCTACCGAGGGTCACGCTTCCGGTCGCCGACTCCTCGGCATCGTCTGACGATGACGCGACACGCGCTTCGACGAACGTCGTTTCCCCCGCGGTCGCGGTCACAGTGAGGGCGATCGCGGCGACACCGCTAAGACCTCCGGAGTTCGTTGCCTTGGCGCTGATCTGATGGGTGCCCGCCGAGAGCATCGTCGTCGAGAAAGATCCTCCGGTTCCGACGAGACCGTCCCGGTCCGATGTCCATGTCAGGCTTGTCGTGAGGTCGCCGTCCTCGGGGTCGATCGCTTCGCCCACGAAGCTCACCGGTTCTCCGACCATCAAAACCGCACCGGGGGAAGGCGAGCCAATGGTCGTTGCCGGTGGTTGGCGAGGGTCGATGCAATCCCCGGTGCCCGAGTCCGTGAACGACATACCGGCGATCGGGACGAAGTCCCACTCATACGAGGTCGAATTTAGCGTCAGCTTCAAAACACCGTGTGTGCCGGCGTTTCTCACCTCGCTGTTCGGCCGTACGCTCGCGAACGGTTGAAGCGTTGCCCCTCCAGTCCCCACGACGAACTGGCGAACACCGTGAGCCGGATCGAGCGCTCCATCCGGGTTTTGAGGGGCGAATCGCTCGTAGTCGTGGTCGTGGCCGTTCAAGACCACGTCGGCGCCCGCATCGTAGAGCATCTGAAAGAGGTCACCGGCCGACGCCGTGCTTCCCTGATTGCCCGAGCTGAAACGAGCGTGATGCCAGTAGGCGAGCGTACAGGTGCTGGGGTTCGAAGCCAAGTCGGCCTGCAGCCACTGCCCCTGAGGGGAGTCGGGGTCGCAACCGCCCACTTCGAGACAGTTACTGTTGAGGGCGATGATGTGCCAGCTTCCCAGGTCGTAGCTGTAATAGCCATCCCCGGCATTCCCGGCGAGGGCGCCGAAATAGTCGAAGTAGCCTGACGCACCCGCGGTGGCGTAGTCGTGATCGCCCGCCGAGGGACGCGTGCGGGCTTTGTGTCGCCCCCAGCTCGGACCGTAACAACTAGCAAACTTCTGAGCCGTGGCGTTCGGATAGGCATGGTCGCCGAGCGTGAACACGGTGCCCGGAATGCCGTCGAGAAGCGCCGCCGTCTCTTCGTCATTTTGAGGGCCGCAGCCGGCAATGTCGCCGGCTCCGACCAGGATGACCGGATCGGGGTCGACCTCCGCGGAAGAGTCCGGGGCCGTCGCGAGCGAGAGAGGTAACGCTAGAACCCAGGAGCCGTAAGAGCGTTTCCAGCCAAAGATGCCAGTCGTCGCGGTGCGCAAACGCATGTCCCCCAATTCCCGATGCACTGGTTGGGGGATGGACCAACGACTAGCGAACGAGAGCTCAAGGGTGGGCTAGCTCGGTCTCGCAGGATTAGCGCTGAAAGAAGGTGCGCTCTCCGCGACCCATACCCGCTTGTGCCCCCGAACCCGGTCGGACCGCTTCAGACAGGCAAAATTGTAACACACTCTCGCTGAATGCCCCCCGATTTTGCTCGCTGGGACGCACCAGGCGCACATCTTTTCCGTCAACGCGTACAATTTGACCAACGAGCTCTAGCGGATGCATACGGATTTCACCAAGGATTTCGCCCGAGATCGGCGGGGAGTCAAGTTCACGTACTCCCTGCGCTTTATCTAGATTCGTAGACTGGAGTCCAAATGATCACACAAGCGGAGAAAGCGGAGCGTTTTCGTGCGCTGCACCGTCGAAAAGGCGCCTTCATCATTCCAAACCCTTGGGACTTGGGTTCCGCGCGCCTTCTGGCCGCGCTCGGCTTCGAAGCTTTGGCCACGACGAGCTCCGGATTCGCCAACAGTCTCGGGCGGGCCGACGGCGAAGTCGCGCTCGATGAGAAGCTCGAACACTGTCGAGCCCTCAGTGCGGCGACGGAGATTCCCGTGAGCGCGGACCTCGAGAATTGCTTCGCCGACGATCCGGAAACCGCGGCCGAAACCATCACGCTGGCGGGGCAGGCGGGCGTCGTGGGGGGATCGATCGAGGACTACAGCGGTGATGACTCGAGGCCGATCTATGACCTCGCTCTGGCGGTGGAACGGGTGGCCGCCGCCGTCGAAGCCGCGCGCAAGCTGCCCTTCCCTTTCACTCTGACTGCCCGAGCCGAGAATCTACTGCACGGCCGGGACGATCTCAACGACACCATCGAACGCCTGTTGGCTTTCGAATCCGCGGGCGCGGATGTGTTGTACGCCCCCGGGCTAGAGACGCTGGATCAGGTGAGGGAGGTGACGCGCGCGGTCGGGAAACCAGTGAACGTCCTGGCCCCGCCATTGAGGGCCGTCACCTTCGCGCAACTGGCGGAGGCGGGAGCCCAGCGCGTCAGCATCGGCGGAGCCCTGTGTCGCGCGGCGTTTTCTTCGGTGATGCGCGCAGCCGCTGCGATGCGCGATTCGGGAAGCTTCGGATGGACCGGGGACCTGCTGTCGAGCGCGGAGATCGAGCGGCTGTTTCGCAAGTCGGATCCCTGACGTCACCTCCGCCGGGCTCGAAGATTGGGCACCGATCGCATCCTTGCCAGCTCCTCTAGGATTCGGAAAAGGGGCATGCCAGTAGAACCTCTCCCGTGGCCAAACAAACGGTTCCGGGGTTTCGTGACCGAAGGTATATGATCTCCCGCTTGACGAGGAGGAGTCATGCACCCATTGAAGTCCCTGACGGTGACGGTACTTGCTGCTTTCCCTTGGACCCAGATGGTTGCCGCCGAGCCCGAGCCCGCCATCGACCCGGTATTCCTCGAGTCGCTGGAGTACCGGAACATCGGACCTTTTCGTGGGGGACGGGTGACGGCGGTTGCCGGTGTGGCCGATGAGATTCATACGTTCTACATGGGATCGACGGGAGGCGGTGTCTGGCGGACGGACGACGCCGGTCAGACATGGAGGAACCTGACCGACGGGCAGATCGCCGCTGGGTCGATTGGTGCGATTGCCGTCGCCCCTTCGGATGCGAACGTCGTGTACGTGGGAACGGGCTCGGCGTGCCCGAGAGGCAACATCTCCGCGGGAATCGGCATGTACCGTTCGACCGATGCGGGAAAGAGCTGGACCCAGATCGGGCTTCCCGAAGCCGGGCAAATCGGCAAAGTCCTCGTCCATCCGAAGGATCCCGACCTCGTCTACGTAGCCGCGCTCGGCCACATTTTTGGCCCGAACGAAGACCGTGGCGTCTACCGATCCCGGGACGGAGGCAAGAACTGGGAGAAGGTGCTCTACATCAGCGAGAAGACGGGCGCGAACGATCTTTCCATGGACCCGAGCAACCCGCGGATTCTCTATGCGGGGATGTGGCGGGCGGAGCGCAAGCCGTTCACGATGTTGAGTGGAGATCCGGTTGAAGGGGGCCTCTACAAGTCGACGGATGGTGGTGACACATGGAACGAGCTCACCGAGGGCCTCCCCAAGGGACCCACCGGCAAGATCGGCGTATCGGTCTCCCCTTCCAATCCGGACCGCGTCTTCACTCTCATCGAAGCGGAACCGGAAGAAGCCGGCCTCTATCGTTCGGACGACGGTGGGAAGTCGTTCCGGCTCATCAACACCGACCGGAGCTTCGTGCAGCGCGCCTGGTACTACACTCACGTGTTCGCCGATCCCCTCGACTACAACACCGTCTACGTTCTCAACGTCTTGATGCACCGCTCCGTCGACGGTGGGAAGAGCTTCGAGACGATCCGTGTCCCCCACGGAGACACCCACGACCTCTGGATCAACCCCCATGACAACCAGGTCATGGTCTATGGTGACGACGGTGGTGCCGCGGTGAGCCTCAACGCCGGAGGGACGTGGTCGCCTCAGTCCAATCAGCCCACGGCGGAGTTCTACCGGGTCACGACGGACCATCGCTTTCCCTATTGGGTCTACGGAGCTCAGCAGGACAACACCACCGTGCGCATCGTGAGCCGCACCAATGGTCTCGGCATCTCGACGAAGGACTGGCACCAGGTCGGCGGATGCGAGAGCGGGCACATTGCCATCGACCCCCGCGACCCGGATGCGAACATCGTCTTCGCGGGCTGCTACGGCGGATCCATTACGCGCTACGACCACCGTTCGGGACAGGTCCGGGAGATCACGACGGCGCCCCAGCTCGCCCTCGGACGTGCCGCCGAGGACCTCGACTATCGATTCCAGTGGAACGCGCCCATCCGGATCTCGAAGCACGACCCGCGAGTCCTCTACCACACGTCCAACTACGTGCATCGCTCGACGGACGAGGGCCAGACGTGGCGCATCGTGAGTCCCGACCTCACCGTGGCCAACCCCGAGATGCTCCAGGATGCCGGGGGGCCGATCACAATGGACCAGACGGGCGTCGAGGTCTATGCGACGATCTTCGTCTTCGAGGAGTCGCCGCTGACGCCGGGAGAGCTCTGGGCCGGAACGGACGATGGGCGGATCCATCTCACGAGGGACGATGGGATGACCTGGAGCGAGATCACGCCACCGGGGGTACCCGAGTATGGAACGGTGAATGCCATCGACATCTCCACACATCAAGCGGGTCGCGCCACCATCTCGGTCTACAACTATCGCTTCGACGATTTCACGCCCTACGTATTTCGCACCAACGACTACGGGAGCTCGTGGGAGCGCATCGCCGATGGCACGCGAGGGATTCCCGAAAAACACTTCGTTCGCGTCGTTCGCGAGGATCCCGATCGACGCGGGCTCTTGTACGCCGGCACGGAATACGGAATGTACGTCTCTTTCGACGACGGGAGGAGCTGGCAGTCGCTTCAGCGCAACCTTCCGGTGACCCCCGTCACCGACCTCCAGATCAAGGACCAGGATCTCGTGCTCTCGACCCAGGGGCGTTCGTTCTGGATTCTGGACGACCTCACGCCGCTCCACCAGCTGACCGAAGAGGTGGCCCAAGCCCGCTATCACCTGTTGAAGCCGCGCGACGCCTACCGGATCCGCGGAGGCGGGTTCGATATTCCCGCGGGTCCGCAGGGGAAGAATCCCCCGGCGGGCGCCGTCATTTATTACACGCTCTCCGAGGACTTGCCCGAAGACGAGGAGTTGACGCTCGAGATCCTCGACGCTTCCGGTGAGGTGGTCCGCACCTTCTCGAGCAAGACGCCGGAGAAGCGCGCGCGGAATCTGTTCGCCGAGCTCTTCGGTTTCGCCGATGCGGCCAAGACGCCCCCCGCGAAAAAGGGTCTCAACCGATGGACCTGGGATCTCGGCTATCCCGACGGACACGCCGCGCCCGACACGATCATGTGGGGCGCGATCACCGGGCCTCCGGCGCCTCCCGGTCGCTATCAGGTTCGAATGGCCGTCTCCGGCTGGTCGGCTACCGAGGCGTTCGAGGTCAGGAAGGACCCGCGCCTGGAGGCGACCGAGGCGGACCTGGAGGAGCAGTTCCGGCTCGCCGTAGACGTTCGGGACCTCTTCTCCGAGAGCCACGACGCCTTGATCAAGACTCGGAGTGTTCGCGACCAAGTGGAGGAGCTCGTCGGGCGTCTAAAGGCGGCTGAGCGAGCAGAAGGTCTCGACGAGACGGCGACGGCGCTCACCGATGCGCTCTCATCGATCGAGGAGAAGATCTACCAGACGAAGAACGAGTCCATGCAGGATCCGTTGAACTTCCAGCCCAAGCTCGACAATCGGATTGCCAACCTCTATGGAATCATCCTGAGCGCAGAAGCCAAGCCGACCGCGGCCGCTCGCGAGCACTACGAGAGCCTGAAGATGGAGTTGGCTGGTGTTCAGCAGGAGCTCGACGCTGTTCTCGCGAACGAGCTCGTTCGATTCCAGGAAACGGTCGCTTCGAAGGGGGTCGGGCCGGTCATCGTGCCGACGCCGTAGTCACGACGGCGTCGGCGTCCGAAAACGCCAGGATTACTCGATGCGCAGTCCCTCGACGGGGTCGACCCGCATGGCGCGAATGGCCGGTGGTACGCAGGCGAGGATCGCGGCGACGACGAGCAGCCCGCTCGCGGCCAGCGTCGAGCCCGCGTCGCTCGGGGATACGCCGAACAAGACGTGCGTGAGCGCGCTCTCGGCGAGGCGAATGAAGACGAGTCCGAGCAAGACGCCCACCGCGACGAGCCCGGCGCTCTGGCGTACGACCATACGGCCGACGCTCGAGGGGCGAGCGCCAAGGGTCATCCGAATCGCAAGCTCCCGCTTGCGGAGCGCCACCGACCACGAAAACAGACCGTAGACGCCGAGCGCTGCGAGGATGGCCGCCAGGGCTCCGAAGAAAAGGAGCACGGTCATGAGGAGCCGCTGTTCCGATGTTCGCGCCGCGAGCCGGTCGGGCCAGGTGCGCGCTGCCGCCATGGGAACCTCGGGCGCTACGTCTCTCAGCGCCGTTCTCACGGCGTCGAGGGCGATGGTCGCATCCGCGGAGCGCACCGCGAGAAACAGCTCCCGGAACGTGAACTGACGGGTCGTCAGGTACACCGCGGCCTCGACGGGCTGGCCCAGCGGGGCGTTTCGGATGTCCCCGACCACGCCCACGACTTCCATCGGGTAGGGCCCGTGTTGGCCGAGAAGGTTGCGTCCGAGCGGACCGATACCGCGCGAGTAGAGCACGATGATGCTCCCAATGGCATCGCGGTCCGAAAGGTACTGTCGCGCGAACGACTCATTGACGATCAGAACGCCCGGTGCGTCGCGCCCATCGAGCGAGGTGAACCTTCGCCCGCGAATGAGCTTGGCCCCCATGGCCTCGAGGTAGCCTTCGCTCACGCTGTGCATCTGCACTTGCGGTAAATCGTTGACGTCCACGACAGCATCTTCGCCCTGAATCGAGAAGGGATTTCTCCAGCCGACCTCGAAGGGGAGGAAGTTGGTCGCTCCCGCGGCCTCTACACCCGGCTGCTCGCGTATTCGCTCGACGATACGGTTGTGGGTGTCGGCGACGACGTTCCAGTCGTTGTAGGCGTCGCTTGCCAGCTGGATCGTCGTGGTGAGCACGGAGTCCGCATCGACACCCGTCGGTGTCTCCACCATTTCGCGCACGGTCCGCACGAGAAGCGCCGAGCTCGTCAAGAGGGCACAGGCGAGAGCGACCTCGCCGGCGACCAGAAACGAATAGATGCGCCTCGCGCCTTTCGAGCTGCCTCGCTCACCGGACTTGAGATCGGTCGTCAGCTTGCCCCGGAAGAGCAGGAACGCCGGCAGGAGACCGAAGAACAGGGTCGTCCCCGAGGCGATTCCGAGACCGACTCCCAGCGCTTCCCACCCGACTCGTGCCTCCACGAGTCGGGGAATCTCGACGGGCGTGAGCCGAATCAGAAGGGGCATGGCGGCCGCCGCCACGGCGACTCCGGCACCGGCGGCTATCAGCGAAAGCACCAAGCTTTCGGCCATCAACTGGGAGACCAGTTGCTTCGGTGAAGCGCCCAAGGCGATGCGCAGGGCGATCTCCCGCTCACGCGACAGGGCGCGGGTCACCAGGAGCGTCGCTACGTTGAGCACCCCGATCACGAGAAGCAGACCGACGGCGCCGAAGAGCACGAAGAGAGCGGGACGGTAGTAACCAAGCTGCTCTTCGAGCAATGGAATCAATCGAGAGCCCCAACCGGGACCTGTGGTGTTCGACGTCTCGGTGGTCTCGGTCTCGAGTCGGGTCCAGAGCGAGTCGATGGCGCTTTGCGCCTGCTCGATCGTCGTTCCCTCCGAGAGCCGGGCGACCGCTTCCATGAAATGGGCCTGGCGGCTGTGCTGGGTCATGTCCCAACGAAGCCGCTCCCAGACGTCGATGTCGTCCGGATAGTGAAATCCGGGCGGCATGACTCCCAAGATGGTGTACGGCGTATCGTTGAAGCTCAGCTCCGTGCCGACGATTCTGGGACTGGCGCCGTATCGCATCCTCCAAAGGCGGTCGCTGATGACGGCGACGAGCTCGTTTTTCGCGAACAGCGGGCCATCCTCGGGGAATCCGGGGCCGATTTGTGGGCGAACGCCGAGGACTGCGAAGAGGTTGCCGCTGACCTCGATGGTATTGACGCGGATCGGATCGAGCCCGGGATCGGCGAGGTTGATTCCGGGCCGCCACCAGGCCGCGGCGTCCTCGAAGACCTCGAGCTCGCGCTGGTCACTGAAGTTCACCGGGGAGATCGGGTCGTGAAAACGCCCGTTGCCCACGTTCGTATCCCAGATGGTCACGAGTCGGTCCGGCTCGTCGTACGGGAGAGGCGTTAGTACGACCGAATCGACGACGCTGTAGATGGTGGTTGCCGCTCCTACTCCCAGGCCCAACACCAGAGTAGTTACCACGGCGAAAGCCGGCCGTTTGACGACGTGGCGACAAGCGATGCGAAGGGCAAGAGTCGGTTGGATGCCCCTCCCTCTTGCGAGTCGGGCCGCGTCATCCGCTTGGCGTCCCTGCAGCTTTCTCGTGTCGCCGAAAGAAGTGCGTTTCAGCTGGCGTAGGGAAGAGGCCTCGAACGACTCCAGCTCGGCGAGAACGCGAGCACGCGCGCGAACGGGCTCGAATCCGTCGGATAGCGCCGCGCGGTAGAGATCCTCGAGATGTTGCGCAAGCTCTTCCACAGTGGCTTGGGGCAAATCGACGCCGGTGAGCTCGGCCTTCTGCCGCACTGCGCCCCGCCAGTCGACGGCAGAGCCGGAGTCCGGATCGTTCGACATCGGCTTCAGGCGGGCTCGAGCCCCGCCGCCTCCGTGATCGCGCTGATGAATCGCCGCCAGTCTTCCCTCTGCACCGCGAGCACTTTTCGACCTGTGGCGGTGATGCGGTAATAGCGGCGGCGCCGCTGGCCAGCGCGCTCGACCCAACGGCCGCGGATCCATCCCCGTGCCTCGAGCCGATAGAGCGTCGCGTAGAGGGACGCGAGGGTGAAGCTCAGCGTGCCGCCCGAACGTGTCTCGATGCGGCGAGCGATGTCGTAGCCATGGAGATCGGCATCTTCGAGCAGCGCCAGAATCAGCAGATCGGCGCTGCCTTTTTTTGCGGCATCGAGGGCGTTTTGCGGGGACCGGCCCATAGAGGTGGGCCGAGTATATAGGAAGACAGTATATAGGTAAACAGAATATTGCGCCTGCGAGCTCGACCGCCAGGTGCCAAGGCCTCGAGCGCCCGGGCTTACTGATCCGGGTTGCGAATGGAATAGAGACGAGTCTGCGTCCGGATGATGAGACGGTCGCCGACGATTGCCGGAGTGGCCATGGCCCACTCATTGAGAGAGTTGACACCGAGTAGCCGGTACTTCTCTCCCGCCTCGATCACGAAGGTGTCCCCTTCTTCGCTCAGGGCGAAGACTTTGCCGTTGTACGCCCACGGGGATGCGGTGAAAGCCGCCGCGCCGGGTGCGATTCGGGACCGGTATACTCTCTCTCCGGTCTCGATGTCGTAGCGCGCGAAGATCCCCTTGTCGTAGAGCACATACATAGCTCCATCGTAGATCACGGGCGTGGGGAGATAGGTTCCTCCGGCGAGCTGGTTGTACCAAACGACGTGCTCGTTCTTGTTCTCGCCCTCGGACGGGGTGATGTCTCCCGACCCGCCTGGGCGGATGGCGACGATTGGCCGGTTCTCACCGCCGGAGCTCCCCGCGGTCACGTACAGAATTTCGCCCCGGGCGAATGGGCTCTGAATGCTGACAGCGGCCATTCGCTTCATTTGCCAGAGCTCGCGGCCATCGAGGTCGTAGCTGGTTACTGCCCCGGGTCCGACGGTCACCACTTCGGTCCGCAGCGCGTTCTCCCACACGAAGGGAGTGGACCAACCCGTCTTCCGGCGCTCCTCCACCACGCGGAGCCTGCGCCAGACTTCCTTTCCGGTCTCCTTGTCGAAAGCGGCGATGAAGCCTTGATCTTCGTTGTCGTTCAAGATGAATACGCGGTCTTTGTGGAGCGCAGGGGAGGCGCCGGCGCCGTAATCACGGATGGTCTGGTGGGGTTCGAGTGGAGTGACCCACATTGGATTCCCGTCGAGATCATAGGCGTACAGGCCCAGGTGGGTCGAGTAGACGTAGACCTTCTCACCGTCGGTGACCGGTGTCTCCGACGCGAAACTGTTCTTGCGGTGACGTCCGCCCTTGGGATTGCCGTGATAAATCTGACGCTCCCAGAGGAGCTTCCCCGTCTCCAGGTCGTGACAGGTGAGCATCAGGCTGATCACGATCTCGTGGGGCATTTCTCGGTCGCGTTCCCAGAGTCGTTTCTCGATTTCTTCGGGCGGGAGTCCCTCGGCTCGCAGCTCGGCAATGTAGTCGTTGCTGAAGTCCGTGCCAAGCGAGGGCTGTTTCATCGGCTGGTCGCTCGTTGCGGAGGTCAGGAAGATCCTTCGTCCCCAGACGATGGGGGAGGACCAGCCGACCCCGGAAACCTCGGTCACCCATTCGACGTTTTGGGAGGTAGACCAGAGCTCCGGAAGCCTCGGATTGCTCGAAACGGGGATGGATCCGGGTCCGCGAAATCCGGGCCAGTTGTTGGAGTCGTCCGAGATTGCCGCCGCGACAGTGACGAATCCCGAGCCGTGAAGAATGAATGAGAATACTAGCGTCGACACAAGCGATCGCAGGGTTGCTGCATAGCGACTGCGTTCTTCCGGCTCGGTGCGGATGTCACGCGGCATCGGCAAGGATCTTAAAACGAACGCGGAGATTTCCAAGGCGAAGCGCCACTCCCCCTCCGATCAGCGCGGCACCGTCCCCTTGGGCATTCCCGTACGCGCGCTTCCGGCGTTCTTCCAATCATCGTAACGAAGCCGAAGGGTTTTGACCGGATTGGCGTTCTCCTCAGGCCGGATGTCCTCGTCGGTCACACTGAGGTAAGCGAAATAATCGCCGTCATTGTGCGATTGACCGGTCGCGTCGTCCTTGTTGGCGATCGCAATGTAGGCGACGTGTGCGGTTTTGGCATCGCAAGGCGCCGCCGGTCTGGGCTCCTCTTCGCAAGTGCAGCGTTTGTCCCCACCCATTTCATCGGCTCCCTCCATCGCCGCCATCACCCGATCCGCCAGAGTTCCCTTGGCTCGGGTGAACGCGAGTGCGGCGTTTTCGGCCACGTTGTCGCTGAACAAGATGTTACCTTGAACCTGAAAGAAGATGTCCTCCCCAACCTGTCCCGAGACGTAGAGCGACGCGGGATTGTTGTCTTCTCCGTTGAATCCGGCACTTCGTCCTTGCAGATCGAGAATGCCGAACTGACGACGTTCCATCAGGGGCTCGTCCTTGCCGCTCTCGTGCTCACGCAGGAGCTCGATGATGCGCGCGGGGTCGGTTCCCTTTCTCAATTCCTCGTACACGATCATCTGGTTCGCTCGGGTGTTGTCGACTCCGGCCTGGCAGGCGGCAACGCCGACGCCAGGGACGATCACCGCCTGGATGTCCATCAGATCCCGTGCCGGCCGGGGTGGGAAGCGCGATTGAGGCACGCAGGTCGCCGAGGCGATTATTACTTGTCCGTTACTTCGGTCTACCGCAATCACCGACCAGGTTGCGAGAGCGTGAGACTGCAAGCAGGTTACGATGCCGAGCGTGAGGAGGCCGCGTTTCACCATGGAATTCCTCCGAGCTGTCACAAAATCCTATTATTCCGCCGCACGATACAGATTCCGGGTTGCGGTGACAACCTCTCCATGTCAGCAGGCTGATGAAAAAGTGCAGTCCAGCCCGCCGAGCGGCGGCCAAAACGTCTGCCGCGAGATCGGCGCGCAGCGCCGCAAGGGCCGAGCTGTGGCGGCCGGGCGATCGCAGGTCCCGCCACGGCATTGAGTGCTAGAGAGGGCTTGCAGCGGAGGAGCGCCTCGTGTGATTCTACCGACCTCGGAGGACTCCCGATGGTGTATAGACGATCGTTTCTCGTCGCCTTGGCCGTCTTGGCCGGGCTTTCCACCCAGGTTGCTGCTCGCCAAGGGCAGCGCAATCTAACGCCTGAACAGCGAGCCGAACGCGAGCGGCAACTGCAGCAAGAGCTCACGATGCCTCGACCCATCCCCGCGCACGATTCGATCTGGATCGAGGAGCTGACCTGGATCGAGATACGCGACGCCATCGCGTCGGGAAAGACGACCGCGATCGTGCCGACGGGAGGCATCGAACAGAATGGCCCCTACGTGGCGATGGGAAAGCACAACTACATCCTGCAAACCGCCTGTGAAGACATTGCCCGGGAATTGGGCAACGCCCTCTGTGCGCCAATCATCAAGCTCGTGCCCGAGGGCAATATCGAGGAGCCCTCGGGTCACATGAGGTACTCGGGGACCATCAGCGTCCGCGAGGAAACCTTCGAGGCCATGCTGGAGGATGTGGGAAACAGCCTGAAGGCCCACGGCTTCGAGAACATCGTCTACATCGGGGACAGCGGAGGGAACCAGGCGGGCATGGCGGCGGTGGCCAAGCGGCTCAGCGCGCGATGGACGGACGCGCGGGCCCACCACATCGCCGGGTTCTACGACAACGACGGGGTAATTGCCTATATGAACAAGGAGCTGGGAATCGTCGAGCCCGAAAACGACGGTTTTCACGACTCTTACTGGATTACCGCCCTGCAAATGGTGACCGACCCCGCCACGGTGCGATACGAAGAGCGCGTCGCCGCCGGCAAGGCATCGATTAATGGGGTCAGCATCGCGAACCTGGATGAAGCGGTCGCCGTCGGGCGCAAGTTGATGAAATGGCGGGTCGATCGGACGGTCCAATTGATTCGCGAAGCGATCGCCCCAACATCTTCGTCTCAACACTAGCAAGGCCCGCACGAGCGGCTGCGGTGAGGAGGTCGCCGACGATCTCCTCACCCGTTCGAGCAAGTTTCCCACAATCTCTCGGACCG
This sequence comes from Vicinamibacteria bacterium, assembly GCA_035457705.1. GTDB lineage: Bacteria > Acidobacteriota > Vicinamibacteria > Marinacidobacterales > SMYC01 > DASPGQ01. The sequence goes on along the minus strand of DATIBD010000079.1, from coordinate 12,674 downwards.
TGCGGGGCCCGGCATTCCTTGACGGCCGGGCCCACGGGCGTATAATTGATTTCATCTATTCCCCCAGTCCAGAACGCCAAAGGTGTGCTTTTTCTCTACCGGAGGAGAGTATGGGCCCGCCAGGGGCCATCAGCACCCCTTGGGAGGATCGAGCGTGACACCAATGTCGGGAGCCAAGGAAAAACCGAAATCGACCCATGACGAGTCGCGCGGGTCGCAACAGCCGGAAACACCCCTGCACGTTGCTTATCTCATAACCCGCTCGGATCTGGGGGGAGCATCGATCCACGTCAGAGATCTGTCGAGGGCCATGATTCGAGATGGGCACCGAGTAGTCGTCCTGGTTGGTGGGTCTGGACCCTTTACCGAAGAGCTGACCAGGCTCGGGATACCATTCGAGGCATCGAAGCACCTGGTTCGAGAAGTCTCTCCTTGGAATGATCTGGTCGCTCTTTTCCACATCGCCAAGAGATTGAAGCAAATCAAACCAGATCTCCTTTCCACGCATTCGCCCAAGGCCGGTTGGCTGGGTAGGGTTGCGGCCTGGATGGCCGGCGTCCCCGTGATCTTTACGGCCCACGGGTGGGCATTCTCCGAAGGGGTTGGAGCCACGAAGCAGCGACTCTACGCGCTCGCCGAAAGGCTCGTGGCCCGGTTTGCTTTGAAGATCATCGCGGTCTCGGACCACGACCGGGAGCTTGCGCTCCAATTCGGCGTTGGGCGGCCGGGTCAATTCGTCACGGTGCACAACGGAATGCCCGAAGTGGACGATAAGTTGAGAGCGGACCCGAGCTCGGAGCCGCCGCACCTCGTTATGGTCGCGCGAATGGAGGCGCAGAAGGACCACACCACTCTGCTCCAGGCTTTGAAGCCTCTCGCGAATCTCGATTGGACCCTCAGCCTCGTTGGAGCCGGGCCGTTGCTGGCGGATACGCGAAGGCTGGCGGAGGAGTTGGGTCTCGCGAGGCGAGTGACATTCATGGGAGAGCGTCGCGACGTCGCGGAGATCCTGGCAGGCGGTCAGATCTTCCTGCTCGTATCCAACCATGAGGGATTTCCCCGCAGCATCCTCGAGGCCATGAGAGCGGGGCTTCCGGTAATTGCCTCGGACGTGGGTGGCACCCGCGAGTCGGTCGTGGACGGCGAGAACGGAATCCTGGTGCAACGCCGAGACGTCGACGGCCTGACCCGAGCTCTGGAGAAGCTAATCTCCAATCCCACGCTGAGAAAGAGGATGGGAGATATTGGCCGACGATCGTTTCTGGAAAATTTTCAGTTCGCCACTCTTTATGCGAAGACGCGGAACGTCTATCGGTCCGTTTTGCAGGAACGCGGGAGCATGGCCACGGGTGAGTCGTGGCGCGATTCGAGAAGCTCTCTGAACGCTCGAGCGGGCGAGCCTCGGACCGATGCCGCCCGCGTGGCCGAGTAGCCGCTCTCTCTAGTTTGGTAGCCAGCGGGCTACCAAAACCAGGACCGCTCTCTCTACAAAAGCGAGCGTCCCATGGCCCGAAGCCTTGCGGCATCGGCTCTCTTGGGAAAGGAGAAGTAGGTCGCTTTCGTCGCGTCCATGGGCTCGCGGTCGGCCGTTCCCCGCTCGATCTGCTCGATCGCTTCGAGCATCGCCTGGATGCCAACCTTCTTGGAGCGAACCATCAAATCGTGCAGCGAGTCCTTGGGAAGGATGGGAACCGCCTTCTGAAGGATGATGTCGCCCGCGTCCAGCTTCGGCACCATGTAGTGGATGGTCACGGCTGCGGCTTCCTCTCCGTGGACCATTGTCCAGAAGTTGGGCATCATGCCTTGATAACGCGGAAGCGGTGCGGAATGGAGGTTGATGCATCCCAGAGGCGCGGCTTCTAGGACCGCCTTTTTGAATATTTGGCTAGCCGCGATCGAGACGAGCAAATCGGGCCGTGAGCCCTGCGTCAAGGCTTCGATGAAATCCGGTCTGTTGATGTTGGCTGGTTTGTATACCGGGATGGCGTGGCGTCGACTCACGTCTTCCGCCGAGTAGGGACGAGTCACCGGGTAGAGGCGGTTCACGAAGTCGGCGATGGCCGCCCCGACGAAGCGAACGAGCAAACGAGCGAAATCGAAGGGCCCGTAGAATCGATACAATCGTTTAGCCGTGGCTAGCTTCGACTCGTTGAAACTCGGAAGAATGACGATGGAGCAGATGTCCTTGCCGCGGATCCGGCAGAGCTCGTCGAGGGCCGGGGGCAAGTAAAAGGGTTCTTGCTGGGTAACGACAGTAATTCGCATCTATGAGACTCCCAGTTGATGAGCAAAGACGTCCTGGAATGCGCCGAATCGGAACTCTTCCAGAAGCTTTCGGAGCCGACTCTCGGTTTTTCTGAGATTGACGTAGTGACGAAAGCGCGACAGCGCTGGCGCACCTCTCACCGCAGGCTGATTGGGGTCGAATTCCCACGAGTGAAGATAGATCACCGCCGGGTGGCCCTCACCGTTGATGTGGCGGATGGCGGATCGGGTGAGCCACAGCGGAAACAGTCGAAAGTAGCCTCCACCGGCGACTGGCCAGTTACGGCCGGCGAGCCGCACCGTGCTGACCGGAAACTCCCACAGACCGGCCTCGACCTGGGAGGCGAATCGACTGGCGTTCCGAATGCCGTAGCGGTCGTGAGCGACGAGAGGGAAGATGCTCGAATCGTACCGAAAGCCATGTTCGCGTAGGATTCGAAGCGCCCAGAGAGTTTGTCGCGTTACGGAAAAGGCCGGGGCCCGATAGCCCTGAATCGGCACTTCTGAACCGCCCAGCGCAAGCTTTAGAAACCTGAGCGAACGCTCCACGTCCTCCGTGAACTCGGCGGGAGACTGTCGGTAGATCAGCTCGTGACCGTAACCGTGGGTCGCGAGCTCGTGGCCGTCCGCCGTGATCTCCTGCACGAGTTGTGGGTGCCTCTCGGCCACCCAACCCAGAACGAAGAACGTCGCGCGCACCTGCCGTTCCCGGAGCAGCCCAAGGATGCGACGGGTGCTCGAGACCACGCGGCTCGGCATCGAGTCCCACTCCGAACGGTCGATGGTCGTCTCGAAGTTGTGGACATGAAAATAGTCTTCTACGTCGAAAGTGAGTGCATTCTGCATATGGTTGCCGCTCGCAAGAGGAGCCGACTGGTTCTGGGGGGAAAAGTAATTATCGCATTGCACCTACGGGCAAGGCAACAGCTCTCTTTACGATTTCCCGAGCGCGGGAGCTCCCTCCGGAGTACCGTGCTGATCGCCGAGTGCCGTTGCAGGAAGATCCGTCGGCTCGTCGTCGGCCGCTTCCATCGGCTGTCCGGACATCAACCGCCATTGGACGGCAATCAAACTCGCCATGACGCAGATGTGCCGGTAATGCGACACCTCATGGCTAAACGCGTCGATCACGGAGAAGATGAACATCCCTGAAAGCCCCAATACCCAGGTCAACTGCTCAACCGTACGTGCTCGCCTGAGCGAGCGATACGAGAGCGTTGCAATGGCCAGGAGCAGGATGAAGAGTCCAGCGAGTGCGATGGCGCCACGCTCCACCAGAAACGATAAATAGTCGCTGTGCAGCGTCACCCGTCGTCCGGCCACAGACCCGACTTCGATGAAAGCGCCGGGGCCAACCTCCAGGGCGAGTGGATTCTCGAGGAACATCTCGACTCCTACCATCCACATCAGGAAACGTTCTTCGAACGACCCCGGTAGGCGATCGAGGAAGTGGGGCAACGTGATGATTTGCGGCAGCACGAGCGCGGCCACGACGAGAACGAGAACGGTGCCGAGAGCGAAGCGCGCACGGTTCCCGCTGCCGCCCGCGAGCCAATAACCGCCGAAGACGACCCCCAGACTCAGCATCAAAGAGCCGGTAGCGCTGAGGGATTTCGTGCCCACCAACATCGCCGATCCGACCAGCACCGCATAGGCAATCGCCAGCATTCGACGCCGCCACCACAGGCTCTCGAAACAGAGAAAAACGCTGATCCCGAGATAGGAGGAGGCCATATTCGGGTTTCGGAACGACCCGGTGGCGCGCAAGGGAAAATTCGTCGCGATCTCGGAAAGGATCCACAAGCTCACGCACACAGCCGTGAGCATCCAGGCTCCCACGAAGAAATGAACGTCCTCTTCGGTTCGGATCAGGTTGTAGAGGGCGAGGAACAGTAAGAAGAGGAATATCTCCTTACCAATCAAGGTGAGATTCATCGCCAAGGCTTCGCTGTTCAGCATCGACAGCATGCTGCCCAGGAGGATGATGGCCGCCGGCACGACGAGTCGCAGCTCGACACGCTTTCCCAGGAGAAAAGCGATCAGCATGACGCCGATGGCCATCAGGCCGAGGAAATCGAAGAAGGTGGTATTACCCGGGAGAGAAGGTCGCAGACCCGGTAACAAAACGGCGAGGCTAATGAGATAGATCCGCTTGACCGTTCGGCCCCAAGAGTCCCTATCGAGCAGCGTCATCCGATTCATAGGAGACCCGTTCCGTCTTCGTCACTCAGCTCCTGAAGCATCGATGCGAGCCGCTCGGCCTCACGTTCCAGATCATCCGGGGTCTCGTTCTCGATCGCCACGAACCGTGGGCGCCCGCTTGGGTCGCGCAGCTCGCCGATGGTCGCTTGTGTGGCCTTCAGGAGTGTTGCTGCCCGAGCCAGGATGTGCGGCCGTTCTCGATGCAGCGAGTCCATTCGGGACTCGAGCCCCGGACGCTGGTCCAGCCGCTTCTGAACGGATTGCAGACTCGCTTCGACGAGGGTCACCAGATCGGGACGTGGAAGCCGCGCCGCCAAACGACGGGCGGTATCATCGATGGTTCCCTCATTGCCATCGAGTCCAATCGACCACAGCCCCTGAAAGACTCCCTGATCGTAGAGGTGCACGCCGCGTGTTCGTCTCCCCTGGCGAATCAGGTCGGAGATCAAGAGCCAATTGAAGAGCATCTTGACAGTCAACGTCATGGATGGCTGTCCGCTGGCGGTGATGACTCGCGTCGCGCGGACGGCGCTCGCCGGGTGGAGTGTGACTTCCCGGAGCACGTGGGCCAGTTTTCTCGAGAATCTGACCGGCCAGGCCGAGCCATGGGCAAGACGGTAGCTCGGCTGGTCGACGGGCACGCGATGAGCAGCAAGGATTTCCGCAACCCGGTGCGAGACCGCCGACTTCCCGACACCGGGCAGGCCGAGGAATTCTACAGAGAGTCCCATATCACAGTTCCGCCCAAACCGATCGGCGCACGGCCAATCGAACGTCTTCCAGCGGGGCGTCTGCGTCTACCTCGGCGACCCGTGTCGACTGCCCGAACCAGAGACTATCGACGGCGGCGATACGCCTCCGGACCTCCTCGACACGCATATCGGGCTTACGCGCCACGGCAACGGACTCACTCACGCCGAGCTTGATCAGCAAGTCGGGAGGCTGCTCTTCGGCCCACTCGTAAGGCGTCGCCTCCCATTTCGCGAGACAACGAAGTATCCGGGACGAATGCGCCCTCCATTCCGAAAGCAGAGGCCCGTCGTTGAAACCCAGAACTTGGTTCTGTGGATAGCGATCGCACAGGACGATCAATCCCCGATTGCGAGCTCTCCAGGCGCTGCGCAGCTTGCGACGCTTCTCCCATGCGAGCACCAGAGCCCACCACGGACGGAGTCGACTCATTCCGCGCGCCTTCCCCTTCCTCGTGTCCGAAGGAGCCCGGTTCTTGGACTTCGCCCGACGGGCAGCGAGCTGACGGAGAATCATCAGAAGCGGCCATCGGAGCAGAGAGCTCGGCCCGTCACCGCTACCGAAATAGACCGGAAACACACCGAGTTTCCACGAGAGCCATTTTCGAAGATCGCGGCAGAGGGTTGACTTTCCGGATCCGTCGGAGCCGACTACGGCGATCACGATGCCCCCGGTGGGCACGGTCCGGGTCAAGGCCAGAGGCATGTGCAGGTAACGTTTGTTGATACCGCCAGCGAGAAAGAACATCTCGCGCCCCCAGCGAGTCAGACGTGCCAGGAGCGCACCCTGACTCCGGTACCGGGAGAGCCGATGATTCGTCAGACGGCGGAGCTTCGCGAGTCGCCGCAAGGTCGGCCCGTGGGCCAGCATTTCAACGATAGCGGGACCCGATTCCTTACCCAGCAAATCCTTGGCCAGCGCGCAGACACGTTCCGCCGGGCACCTCTCTTTGAGCCAATGAAACTCGGGGAGGAAGTTATCCGGCAAATGTCTCTTTCGGAACCATCCGATGACGCGATCACGGGTACGGATCTTCAAAACCGCGCGAACGAGGAGAAGCAGGAGCTCCACGCATGGATCCGAAACATAGACGTCTGTCTTCGGCTCGATTTGCCGCGTCGACAGGACGAGCTCCTCCCAGGGCAGCCTGTATCCTTTCAAGTGACGCTCACCCATGGTCAGCCGGTGGTGCAAGTGCACGTGGATCAGGCTGCCGGTCTCCTCGTCCATGCCCAGGTAATCCTCCATGGCAGGGTACGAGCGTTGAGGAATGAGGCAGAATCGCTTGAACGACGCCTCAGCGAGGACGCGCCGCAGGGCGAGGCTCGACCTTCGATCGACCAGGATATCGAGATCGGTCTTTCCTTGTAGAGCTGCCTCGAGGTGCTCGTTACTCTTCCAGTGGCAGTACCGGATCCCTTCTCGGTCGAGAGCATCGAGCAAAGCACGAAGGGCGGCCAGGCACTTGACGGGGTGATCCTCCCGCCGCGCCACCTCTAGGGTTTGCGTTCGCTGTTGTGTGTTTGTCATGAGCTTCTATCTTCACGAACCAGCCATAGAATGGGGTTCAGCCGCACCGAGACCGGCACATACGATGCAAGGGTCTTGAGTATCCATACCCCGTCGTCCCCCAGTACCGTGCGAGGCGCGAATCGCAGTAGCAGGATGAGAGTCGCGGCCAAGATGACGGTGACGACAGTGACCAGTTGAAAGGGTGCTACACCCCAGCCACGGAGGGCTTCGGCAAGAAGCCAAACCTCGGAGCCCACGACGGCCGTAAGAGCCAAGGCGGGCAGATGGGCGGCGACGAACCCTCTCCAGCTCATCGAGGCCAGGCTCAAACTGAGCTGCGCCATCAGGAGAAAGTTGACGAGGATGGCCCCCATCACGCAGACGGCCACTCCCTCCGCCCCGTAGTTTCGTCCAACGAAGGCACCGCCGGTCACCAAAATGGCGTAGGCCCACTGTCGCCAGGCTCTCTTGTACACCGCACCCGTGGCCCGGGCGATGGAGTCACTCATCTTGTAGCTCGTGCGAAAGACCAGGCACAGCGCAAAGATTCGGAACGGCCCGACGACAGCGTCCCATTGCGGACCGAGGAGAAGCTCGATGATCTCGGGCGCCAGACTGTGAAAGAAGATGCCGGCGGGAAACATCACCAGGGCGATGACCGCTACGCCTCTGCGGTAAGCGGTCGCAAGCCGGAGGGGCTCGGCCTGAACTTTTGCCATCGCCGGGAATAGGACTTTGTCGAGGACCCGTCCGACCGCCATGGCCTGCGCGCCCATCAGTTGATAGGCGCGACTGTAGATTCCCAGTGCCTCCGCGCCGAGCCAACGGCCTACGATGATGTAGTCCCCTTCTCCGCCGATGTAGTTGCCGATTCGGCCCATCGTGAACCCGCCGCCGAAGTACATCAGATCCTTGACAGCTTCGCGCTCGAGCATCGGACGCTTTGGGTGAGGTCGAGCCCTCAAGAGCAAGATCATGCGCAGAAACGTCTGCCCGAGATTTGCCGAGGCGAGAGCCCACACGCCCATTCCCAGCAAGGCGGTGACTATACCGACGACGCCGAAACCGATCGAGAACGCACCGAGCTCCACCGCGGCCAGATCGCGAAAACGCAGCTCGCGCTGCATCAAGGATTCGGCTACCGCCGCGATCCCTTCGAAGAGGAAGGCCACCGACAGCAAACGGACGATCGCGGTGAGCTCCGGCATCTTGAAAAACAGAGCAATCTGTGGTGCGAATCCGTAAATGAGGCCGGACATCGTTACGCCAAGGATCGTCGCCAGGGTGAAGCCGGTTCGGAGGTGCCTCGTCTCGAGCTCGGGCCGCTGCACGATCGCCGGACCGACGCCGAGTCGCGAGAAGATTTGACTGAATCCGACCACGACGAGCGCGGCCGACACGATCCCGAAGTCCTTGGGAGTCAGAAGCCGCGCGAGGACTACGATGAAGAGCAGCTGGAGGACGGACTTCGACCCAGTTCCAAGCGACATCCAAAAAAATCCCCGGAACGTCGACTCGGTGAGCTTGCCTCGTGCACTTGTGGAACTCATACTGCAAATCCTCGCCGGATCGCGTGGGGTAGGTCGCGATACCGGCACGACGGTACAGGTCGTCGCTGAAAGCTGCTGTGAGCTAGCGCCGTTCCAACGATTTCCGCCCGCGATGGAAACTCATCGAAAATGGTAACGTGTCTCCTAGATATGCGACCGGTAAACAGATGAATCAAGCCGGGACGGAGCTAAAAAAAGCTCTCTTTGACATGCACGACGTCGCCCTCTTGAAGCGGGACGTCGGCCGTTCTGCCTGAGAGAATCTCGTTCAGGTCGAACTTGCCGACCACTTGTCCCGAGCGTTGGATTTCGATCCCGCTCTTCGAGCCCCGAAGACTCAACCATTGGGCTCTCGCCAATGCTTTCAGAAGCGACGCTTCCTCGGTGGGAAGCTCGTAGATACCCGGCTTTTCGACGGCCCCCAGTACGGAAACCTCGACGAAATCCTGCGGAGGTACGCTCACCACGTCCCCCGGTCGAAGCCAGATATCCCAACGTGGATCCCCTTGGACCAACAGCTCCTTGAGTGGAATCAAGAGGCGCGCCCGGCGGCCATCCTGGGCCTGGCGGAAGACGTAGAGGACCTTTCCCGCCACCGGGGTGACTCCTCCGGCCTCGGCGAGCAATTGAAGGAGACTTCGTCTTCCCAGCAGTGGATAGGTCGCGGGTTTGTCGACGGCACCGAGGAGCGAGACCCTTCTCGAGTTGAACTCTTTGACGAAGACGCTGACCTGCGGGTTCTGAACGTACTCCTCGCCGAGCTTGTTGGCGACGCGAGCCGCCGCTTGTTCCGAGGTGAATCCACCCACACGCACGGACCCGATCAACGGTAAATCGATGCTGCCGTCTCCGGAGACTCGCACCGTCCGGTCGAATTGGCCCATCTCGAACACCGTCACTTCCAACACGTCCTCGGGTCCGAGCTTGTACTCGTCGGAAGCTCCGCGCGGGATTCCAAAGAAGAGGGCCGGCTCGATGTCGCCCGGTTCGATACTGACTTCGGACGGGAAGGCGGTACTGCTCTGGGATGGGAATGCGCCGAAGGCCATACCCGTCCAGAGTGTGAGGCACGTAAGGATCGCTACTACGCTGTTAACATTCATTGAGATTTTCCCGAAAGCGGTTTGAGCCTGCTCTCCTGGTTCGGAGCTCGCTCGATCGTGCGGGGGGATGACGATGGCGACCGTCGATCTTTCACTATAGCGACTGGCTCGGCCCTCTGTCAAAGGTCTCGTCATCCGCAATCTCCCGAGAACTGTCTCGGCGATAGGATGGCGAATCTCCGTAGGAGCCGGCGCGCCCGACCCCTGAACGTGGTTTCTTGCGGCCCGATCGAACGGGCTTGAGACAAAACGCAATGCGTTCTATACTGCCCGGCGATAGAGTATTCCCGGGGTCCGCCGGAGTCGGTTCTAACCGCTTGAACGCACTGCCGGCAGTGGGGGGGAAGATGCACTACCAAAGTTCCGCTTAGAGTCCCTTCTCGATAAGAAGCGGGGCCTCGTCAAAGTCGAAATCTCAGCGTTCTTTGTTTTGAGAGGGATTCCTTTTCGATGGACCAATCCGGGCGTTCGGCTAACCTAACGCGGCGCAGACTTCTCGCCAGCCAACCGCTTGCGTTCTCGTTGGCGAGAGCTGAGCACGTCCTCGGGGAGCGCTCCGGAGAGGTTCGAGGAGAGCCGTCTTGCTAGAAGACCATTGGCCCGACTCGGGAGAAGATCACGCATCGGCGAGCGTTTTCCTAAGAGACTGCTGGCACGTCCTGCTCAATCGCCGTGCTTTGATCGCAGGCGTCACCGGCGCCGGATTACTCCTCTCTGCGCTTTTCACTCTGACTCGGACGCCCCTCTACAAGACGTCGGCCCTCATTCAGATTTCACCCGGCGGCCAGATCAACTTAGTGGATGACCGCACCATCGAGGAGGTTCGCTCGCGATACGACGAGTTTTTCGCGACCCAGCAAGCGATACTCCAGAGCCGAACTCTCGCCGAACGCGTCAGCGACGAGCTGAGCTTGGCTAACCAACCGTTCTTCCGCGACAAGGATCGCGCCGCGAACGATCATGTGGCCAAGATGCGCCGCACCGAGACCCTGCTGGACATGCTTCGCGTCGCTCCAGTCGCCAACACCCAGCTCATCGAGATCAGCTTCATCGCACCCGAGCCCGAGCTTTCGGCCCAATTGGCCAATACATGGGCCGAGCAGTTTGTGTCCTACAGCAGCCAGTCCGTCTCGGGCGTGGCGCGCATGACGTCGGATTTCATTCGCGGTGAGATCGAGAAACTGCAGAAGAGCATCAAGAAGAAAGAGGCCTTGCTCCAAGAAAGCAGCCAAAAGGGAGACTTCGTGATCGTCGAGGAGCGGGCGAACACCGTTGTTCAGCAGCTGGGGGAAATGACCACCAGGTTGACCCAGGTGCAGGCCGCTCGTGCGCAGGCCTGGGCTCTTTATCGAAGTTTGCAGGAGGAGGACGCCGAGTCGCTTCCCGACGTTATGAACAATCAGGCGATCCAGGATCTCAAGCGCGAAAAGGCCGAGCTGGAGCGTCGTCATACCGAGTTGTCGAGCCGGTTCAAGGAGAGCTATCCCGACGTTCAGCGGACCCGAATTGCTCTGGACAAATTGGAGGAGCGCATCCGGCAGGAGACCGAGGAAGTGGCGAGCCAGGTCATTGGAGCGGCGCGGGTACGCTACGAAACGGCACTTCGTGAAGAAGCCCTGCTGCAAAGAGACCTGGAACAACAGAGACAGCGAACTCGCGACCAGGACACGGTGGCGGCCGACTACAGGCAGATCAAAGTGGAGCTGGACAACGAACGTGCGGTCCTGGAACAGCTGTTGAGGCGGCAGAGTGCCACGGGCCTCAGTGCCGAGCTGGGAGAAAGACAGCAGATGATGGTTCGCCTCGTGGACAAGGCTGTCGTTCCAACCGAGCGCCACAGCCCGAGGCACGCGATCAATCTTTCGATCGGCACGTTGCTGGGCTTGGTGCTGGCGGTCGGGATCGCTTTCGTACTCCACGGTCAGGACACCAGCTTGTTCACCGCGGCCGACATCCGCCGTCTCGGCTTGCCGTATCTCGGGTTTTTCCCTCGCGACCCGTCACGAGACGGAAGCAACGCGGCGCCGCCCAGCTTGGCCTCGAGCGAACGAGCGAAGTTCCTCGCCCTGCTTCTGCTCAGACCGGGGACACCTCGACGAACGGTCCTCGTGACTAGCTCGACCGAGGGCGAGGGGAAAACATTCGTCGCGACTCAGCTTGCAGTTTGTCTCGCCCAGCTCGGCAAGAGAGTTCTCCTAGTGGACGCCAACCTTCGTTCCCCCCGTTTGGACGCCGCCTTCGGACTGCACTATCAAGTGGGGTTGAGCAGCATCCTGACTGGGAACGATTCCGTCCAGACGGGATGTGTCCCGAGCACAGAAGTCCCGGGGCTGTACCTGATGCTGGCGGGCCCTCCTACGCCAGCGCCCGCGGAGTTGCTGAGCTCGTCGGCCATGAATGAGACACTGAAAGAGTGTAGAGACCGGTTCGACCTGATCGTGCTCGACTCCGCCCCCCTCTTGCCGGTCGTGGATTCGCACGTGCTAGCCGACAAATGCGACACCATCGTGCTGGTGACTCGAAGCGGCGCTCGTCGCGACACGGTTATCACGGCGAGGAAACTCATAGAAAGCGAGAACGGGAAGATCACCGGCATCGTCCTCAATGACATCGACGTGGGAGTCGATGGGGTGAAACAGGGCCATAGGCATTCGAGGTCGTCGTACGGTTACGGATACGAACGTTCGACCGGCAACGGGCGATCGGTTGCCCCGCGAACGGATGTCGAGAATCGTCATTGACCCGTCTCAGGGTGGACTGCCCCGTGCTCGGGCAAGTGGCGGACGAGTGTCTGTCTCGCCAAGCTCGAGGTCCACAGAACAAAACAGAACCACTTGACACACGCGCCGCATCGTCTTATAAAGTTTCTGCTTAGCCTCTGGGTTGGGATTAAGCTTGCGCCCCCTCCGCAAATCGGGGAAGTCCGTCACTGAAGCCCCCAAGTCGCGCCGTTGCGACGGGTGTGTGATCCCTCGGTTCCCGACTGCCGGCAGTCAGGTGAGTGCAAGTGATGCAAAAACGGGCCAGTCGACTCATCCAACGGCGTTCTTTCCGATGGGAGTCAGCATGCGCCAAGGTTCTGACCTCGATCCTTGCGTCAATGTTCTGCGCGGCATCCGGTTTGGCCCAGGAAGCCACGCCGGAAGTCTATCTGGTGCGCAGCGTTCCCGGGGAAGAGCTGGAGTTGGAGAACGAAGCGGTTTTCGCTTTCTCGACGCGTGCGGGATCGTTTCTGATTCTGAGCTCGGAGGACCCGTCGTCGACGGAGTCTTTTTCCGGAGTGGCGGTAGCG
>DATIBD010000078.1:0-2652 GCA_035457705.1 Vicinamibacteria bacterium | reverse complement strand
TCGAGCTCGTCCAGCGGACGCCCCAGCCACTGCTCGGTCAGTACTCGCCCTACCCCGTCGTGACAGGACCGGAGAAGTGATCCATCGTGAAGCCCTTTGGAAGGAGGGCGGAGAGGATGGATACAAAGGTCAAAGAGTTTCGGAAACGGGCACGACTGGAGAATGGGGGTCGAGGCGGCAGGAGCCTTCGGTACTCGCGTGAGCTGCGTATGGAGGCGGTTTCGTATCTGACGCGGAAGAAACGCGAAGGCGTTGGCCAAGACCAGGTTGCCTCGGAGCTCGGTGTTAGCAGCTGGAGCTTGTCGCGTTGGGTGCAGGAATCGGAAAGACGCGTTGCCCTAGTTCCGGTCGAAGTAACCGAGGCCGAGGAATCGACGCGATTGTTCCTGATAACACCGCGAGGCTATCGTGTCGAAGGGCTGTCGGAAGAGGGCTTGCTGCGGTTGGTCGAGCGTTTGGGATGAAGTGGAACAGCCGCCGGGTGTCAGCATGGGCGTACGCGGCGCCTGCCGATCTTCGTAAGGGGTTCGACGGTCTGTCGGCGTTGGTGCGGAACGAGCTGAGCTGTGATCCACTGAGCGGCGACCTGTACCTGTTCGTGAGCCGAAATCGAATCCGGTCAAAGGTTCTGTATTGGGATGGCACCGGCCTATGCGTCTACGCGAAGCGTCTCGAACAAGGAAAGTTTGCGTGCCTGTGGTCGGGGGTGGATGGCGAGCCGGTACGGCTGACGACGAGCGAGCTGAGTTTATTTTTGGAAGGAAGCCGGTTCGTTGGAAAAATATCGTTGTCTCCGCCGGAGATGACGCAGTTTTGTCTTGCCACAGGATCGAGGTCATGATCTAATCGTGTTCCGTGGTTCGCATCCAAAACGAACACGACCTCGAAACTCTCCGCCAGATTGCGCTGCTCCAAGACAGCGAAAACAAGCGTCTGATCGAACGGGTCACGAAGCTGACGGTAGAGAACCTCCGCCTGCGGGGCTTTGAAGATACCGCGCAGCTGGAGCTGGAAATCCGTCGAAATCTCGAGTCGGCGCGCGATGAGATCCTGCGCATCGACGAGAGGCAGAACAAAGCTAAAGCCGCGAAGCCGGCGCCGAATCGCGAAGGGCATGGACCGCGACCCCAGCCTCACCTGCCGATGGTGGAGCGTGTGCTCGAGCTTTCTGAGACGGAGAAGAAGTGCTTGGTATGCGACGGCGAGCTCGGCGAAATGAGCGGCCAGTACGAAGAATCGGAAGTGGTGACGGTGGTGAAGCGTAGCTTCGTCATCGAGCGGCAGTTGCGGAAGAAGTACCGCTGCCGCTGTAACGCGAACGTGGTCACCGCACCGGCAGCGCCGAAGCTTCAGCCCGGGGGCCGGTACTCGGTGGAGTTCGGGGTCGAAGTGGCGGTGAGCAAGTATCTCGATCATCTGCCGTTGGAGCGCCAGGTCCGGATGATGCGGCGTGAGGGGCTCGAAATCGATAGTCAGACGCTGTGGGACCAACTCAACGTGCTCGCGCGCCATCTCGAGCCCGTGTACGACGCCCTTGGCGACAAGGTGCTGGAGTCGCCCGTTGTCCACGCGGACGAAACCCGGTGGCCGCTGATGGGAGCGAAGCACAAGAAAAAGGCGGCGGGCACGGTGTGGGGTCTGTCGAGTCCTGATATAGCGTACTACCGGATGCTGCCGACGAAATCGGCAGAGGATGGCCAGAAGGTCCTGGGAAATTACCGCGGCATCGCGGTGGTCGATGGCTACGCAGTGTACGAAGTGCTGGCCCGCGCCGGTCCCGAACTCCGACTGGCCCATTGCTGGGCGCATGTAAAAAGAAAGTTCGACGAAGCCAGCGAGCATTACCCGCAAGCATGCTCTGAGGTGCTCGAGTTAATCGGAAAGCTGTACGAAATCGAGCGCTTGGTCCCCGGCCCATTCCCGGGCGATGAAGAGGCTCAGACGCTGAGGCTGCGCTTACGCCAAGAACGTTCGCGCCCGCTCGTGAACGCAATCCGTGAATGGGCTATGACCCAACGCGGCCTGCCGCGTAGCGACTTCGGCAAGGCAGTGCGCTACATGCTGGAGCGCTGGGACAAGCTCACCGTGTTCGTCGACAACCCGCTCGTAAGCCCCGACAACAATCATGCCGAACGCGCTCTGCGAGGTCCCGTCGTCGGGCGCAAGAACCATTACGGCTCGCGCTCGAAACGTGGCACCGAAGTCGCGGCTCTGTTCTACACGCTCTGCGAGACCGCCAAGCTCCAGAACGTCGAGCCTAGGGCCTACCTGCTGAAGGCTGCCTACGCTGCCATCGAGAATCCCGGAACCATCGTCCTCCCGGGAGACCTTCTCGCCAAGTCTGCCGCCTAGAAACCCTCTCATCGGGAGATCCCGCGCCGACCGGGCAACCCAACGGGGTCCGGCGAGTAGTTACGTTACTTTGTTCTACGCTCTCTGGATGGACTAAGGGAGAGGCAAGTGATGGAGGGGATGCATAGGTCCGACCGGAAACTTCGTCGGCCTTCGTGCTTTACTCGATGACGTCGAAGTTCAGCGGCCATCTGATTCCGCTCGGTCTCGTAGACGATGCCCATGCCGCCTTCGCCGATCTCACAAAGGATGCGACAGGGACCGATCCGCTCGGCGGGCTTCGTGTCGGAGGTTAGGGGC
>DATIBD010000077.1:0-39606 GCA_035457705.1 Vicinamibacteria bacterium | reverse complement strand
CGGCTCGAGATCGGTGTCTGGATGATGACCCCGGGCGATCACGAAGTGGTTGCGGCACGCTGTGTGGAGATTCTGAAGGCTACGACCAAGAGAAGAGTCGCCGAATTGGATCCGTTTGGATTGGTGGCACGGAGTACGAAGCTTCGATAGATTCCGCAAGAGACCATGCGTATGAGTATGTTCGTCTCGCGAATCGCTGCTGCTCGCCTGCCTGCTTGCCAAACCCGCATCCGCACAGTTCCAGACGCTCACCATCTCCGAGCGCACCACCTACGACGCCGTAACCCACGCGCTCATGAGAACGGCGCTCACCGACGAGAATGGTAGCTCTCTCGGCCGTGCGATCGACCTCGTCACCGGGGTGGAACGCATCGCCGGCCAATACTACGGCCGCTCGGGAGACGAACTGTTCCGGCTCTATGTTTATTTGAAAGAGGGCGCGCGCGAGGTGCTGGAGCGATCGCAACCATTCGAGCTCGGACACCTGAACACGGTCTACCACGTGGGCTACCCCTACAGCTTTCGACAGAGCGGAGGTCTGCCGAGCATCCAGTTCTCGGTGTCCGAGGAGGGCGAGAAGGCGGGCATCCACGTCGACTACCGCTCCAGCAAGTTCCCCAGGCCATGTTCAACGACCACCTGACCTCGTCCATCTCGGACGTTCGCGCCGGGGATAACCCCGAGCGACATGCGGCACGGTGGAGCGGCTTCATCGCCTAGTGGACGGTCGTCTCCCGTTTGGAGAGAAAGAGAAAGCCGGACCCGACCTCCTCACGCGGGAGCCTCCCGAGATCCCGACGCCCCTCCCGCCGAATCGTCCCTATGGCGAGGAGCCGTCTGGGCTGCACGACGACGATGCCGGTCTGGAGATGCATCGCGAGCAGGAGGCGGCGGCTGTACTTCGCGACGGGATGAGGCGGATCAACGCCGAGCTCGGGGTCGTGCGCAATCTGACCGAGGCCATCGATGTCGTCTTGCCATGGCGCGAATCCATCCGCGTGCAGACCCAGCCCTTCGAGCGGGACTTCGCGACCCTCGAGCTCACCAACGGCGACGCGTCACCTTATCTCTGCGGCGAAACGGTCGCCACCGGCGATCCCCAGGCGTATGGGACCTACTTCGCCACCCTTTTTCGCCTCAAAGTGCGCGGCGGCGGGGGCGCTCGGCCTTCTCTGGATGAAGGAGAACGGCCACTGGCGTATCGTCGCCTACGAGGTGTTCGAGCAATAGCGTTGGATCTCGTACGCTCCAGAGGCGCTCAATACTGTTTTGCTCACTCCCCCGCGCTCTCGATCTCATCGATCGTCGACTGGATGATCGGAATCGTGGCGAGATCTTTGGGACGACCGGCCCGCATCTTCACGGCGAGAACTTCGCGCAGCGGCAGTAGCCGGAGCGAACGCCCCTCGAGCTCGATGACGAGGCTCGAAGGGAAAAGCTCTTCATAACCTCTTCCTTCGTCGATCGTGCCGAGGCAGTCGAAATCACCGTACCGAGTCTGAAGAAGCACATGCCCCGGCCCGAGCAGGTGCTTTGCCTCGGGTCTCAAATGTCGGGGATCGTGTCTGGCGACTGCCTCCAGGTCACGCAGAACGCCGAGCAGGCGATCGACATTGTCGGAGGTGCGACGATGCACAACGTCGAGATCCCACGTCGTGGCGGGGACGCCCTGAAGCACGGCGGACGCCATGCCGACTACGATGGCCTCGACACCCGCGTCAGCGAGGCGGATGAGGATTTCGTGAAACTTCGGCTCTGCGAATGCCACGTCGAACCCTGAGCACGGACGCGAGGAAAGACTCGAGTGAACGGAGCCGTTCGGCAGGCGTGAGGAGAAGCTGGCGACGGATTTGCGCTCGGTCGACGCCGTTGGCATCAATGCCACCGAGCGTCGGTTCGGCCCTCGCCCTCTCACCCTCGGAACGCTTCATCTTGTTGAAGTCTAGCATGCGAGAAGCGTGCTCAGCAGTGCGATGGAAAACTCAGTCCACCCTGCCGCGAGCGGAGCGAGCCCGGCGCGCCCTGCGCCGCCGCAAGCAGCCCGAGCCGTTGCGGCCGGTCGATCGCAGGTCCCGCCACGGCATTGAGTACTCTCTGGTCTGGGTGGGAGTCTTCTGCGATAATGGCCGCCCGTGCATGCCGTGCCAGTCGCGCGGTCAAACCGCGTCCCTCGGCGCCCCGAGATCAGAGAGAGCTGGCTCAGAGTCATCGTCTTGGCACTCGCTATTCTCGACGCCCGCCAAGCGGCCCCCCAAACGGCCAACGCGAAGCCGGCGCCTGGCTCGCCCACGGCGGACAACCTTCCCGTTTACGAGGTGGATCCCTCCTGGCCACCGACGCTTCCGAACGACTGGATCTGGGGAGATATCCGGGGCCTGGCTGTCGATGACGTCGACCACCTCTGGGTGATCCACATGCCTTCGAGCCTGACCCCTCAGGAGATCGGAGCGGCCGTGGACCCACCTATCGCTGATTGCTGCTATCCCGCGCCGCCGGTTCTCGAGCTCGATCTCGAGGGCAAGGTTCTACGCGCCTGGGGTGGTCCGGGCGAAGGCTACACCTGGTACGACCAGGAGCACGGGATCTACATCGATCACCAGGGCTTCGTCTGGACGGGCACGAGCAACGGATTCCACGTGATGAAGTTCACGAAGGATGGCAAGCACGTCCTGACGATCGGCGAGCCGGGCGTCCACAAAGGGAGCAACGATCCCGACCACCTGGGCGGACCCGCGAACTTCTACGTCGAGCCCAAGACGAATGAGGTCTTCATCGCGGACGGCTACCGCAACCGGCGCGTAGTGGTCTACGACTCCGCGACCGGTAAGTATCTCCGTCACTGGGGCGCGTACGGAAAACCGCCTGACGACGCCTACGACTACGAGTATCCGGTCCGGGTGGACGACCCGCCTTTGCAGTTCCGCACGGTTCACGGCATCGCTGGGTCGAAAGACGGTCTCATCTACGTCGCCGACCGTCGCGGCAACCGCATTCAAGTGTTTCGGCAGAGCGGCGAGTATCTGATGGAGCGGTTCGTTCGTCCGGAAACGGGTGGATCGGGCACCGGCTTCTCGCTCCAGTTCTCCCGCGATCCGGAACAGAGCATTCTGTACCTCATGGACGGCACGAACGAGCGAGTCTGGTTGCTGCGGCGCAAGGACTTGAAGATTCTGGACCGGTTCGGAAGGCCGGGTCGCCAGTCCGGTCAGTTCATCCGGGCACACATGATCGCGATCGACTCGAGGAACAGGATGTACACGGGAGAGGCGGGGAATGGCCGGCGGATCCAGCGCTGGATTCTCCGAGGTACCAGGCCTCCTGCGAATGTCGAGCCACCTGGATCCTAGGGGCGTATCGGTCGATTTAGCTTAGCGCCGGGTTTGCGCAGGTTCGTTTTCCACGCTAGATTTCCTCTGGCAACTCACGTCATTTCACTCTGAGGAGGATTCTTAATGCCATCTCTCTCTCCGTTCGTCGGTTTGCTCATGGGATCAGTCTTTCTTGCTGCGCCGGCCTTGGTGAACGCCCAGGACCGTGGTTTCGTCGTGGGGAACCTCGGCTTCACCTTTGCGGAGAGAACCGATTCTTCCTTCGGGTTTACCGCGGGCGTGGGAATCACCCCGAGCATCCAGATCGGGTGTCCGGCCTGAACATCGACGGCCAGCTACCCGCCGAGTACGGGGCCGGTGGGATCCGTTTCGTCGTCCAGAACCGTGAGACGGTTCAGGTGTACTTCCAGGCCGAGGGCGGCGTGGGGAAAGTTTCGCCGGAACTTCGCTTCTTCGATGGCATGACTGACGTAACCAACGAGGTGGGCGACTTGAACGCCGAAGAGACCGCGGGAGCCCTCGCCCTGGGAGCCGGTGTCCGCGTCTTGCTCGGCCCGGTCGTGACCGGCGAGGTCGGCTTCAAATGGCTGAACATCATGACCGACATCGAGCCGCTGAAAGTGAACCGTCTGGACTTCGGCTTGGGCGTACGATTCTGAGAGCTGTCGTTTCATCAACGGGACGCTCCGGGTCTCATCGTTTTCTTCCCGTTCGTTGTCAACGACGAGTGGTTCCGACGAGCGGCCCGTTCTCTGAGGCGAGGATCCGTTGGATCGCAAGTACGATTACTTGGCACTGCTGACATCGCTCCTGCTCCTCTTCATCCTCAACGCGATGACCGGGCTCGGCTATCTGCTCCGGCTCGCAGTGGGCCTTGCCTCCACCGCGGTGGTGTTCTCCGCATTGGCCTTCGTGTGGCGCCGGCACTACCACCGAAGTTTCCTCGGCGCGATCGCGTTCGGGGGAAGCTTCGTCCTGATCAACGCGGCCCGCACAGCATGGGACACTCCGCTCTCGCTGGCGATGTCCGACGTTCTCATGATGGGATTCATCCTCATCCTCGGCTACGCCATCCTGGGAGAGGTGCTGGGGAGCCGCACCGTGACCATGAACACGGTCTACGGAGCCGCTTGCGCCTATCTCTTGATTGGGCTTCTTTGGGCTGGATTCTACCGCTTGGTCTTCTGGGTCGACCCCGGAGCCTTTCGAATGCCAGAGTCGATCTCGGGCGATCCCCAGGCGTTGATCGACTCTCTCGGCTACTTCAGTTATGTAACGCTGACCACGCTGGGCTATGGTGACATCGCGCCGGTGAATCCTATTGCTCGCGCGCTGGCCGTGGTCGAAGCGGTGATCGGGCAGCTCTACGTAGGAATTCTGATCGCCCGGATGGTGGGGCTACACATCGCGTCCGCTGCGCCGAACCGCTCGAACGACGGCTGAGCTCGGGCGCTTGCTCCTGCTGCGAACGTCATTCTCTCGTAGTCGGACGATGCCGCATCATTCATGAATGAGCTTGATAATGCATGACTCGTTGCGGTAGATTGGCGTGGGTGAGACACGATGTCGAAGCGACGCCAATTCGTCCTGGACGATCGGACCAACGAGCTCCTGGAGGAGCTAGCCGCCGACCGCGCGGGCAACCTCAGCTTCGTGGTGCGGGAAGCTATTCAGCTCTACGCGGAGTTGGACTCACGTCTCGACCAGATCGAGCAGGATCCAGAGTTCCAGCGGATGATGGAGCGTTCCGAGGATGATATCCGGCGCAAACGACTGGTCTCTCATCGAGAGGCCAAGAGGCGGTCCCGAAAAAAGAGCCCCAAACGCTGATGGCCGAGGTCCTCTGGCCGGAGAGTGTTCTCGAAACCCTGTTGGCGCTGCCGGAACGTGAGCGCGAGATCATCCTGGAAAAGGTATCGCTCCTCGAGCGTTTCCCTCGGATGTTTCCTGTCAGAATGAAGGGGCGGTTCCGCAATCATCGCTGGTTCCTTGCCGGGAACTGGATCGTCTACTACCGCGTCTCGGAAGATACGGTCTACATCCGAGGGCTCTGGCCTGCGAGAGTCCCGTAAGGCGACCGCGCCAGGTTCTGGTGTAATGGAAAATGCACCGATGAACGATTGGCTCGTCGACACCCACGCGCATTTGACGGCGAGCGAGTTCGATTCCGATCGAGACACCGTGCTTTCTCGAGCCCGGGCGGCCGGCGTGGGCTTCGTCCTCGCCGTGAGCGAGACCCTCGAGGATGCGAAGGCGAACCTGGCGCTCGCCGCCGTGCACC
Organism: Vicinamibacteria bacterium; assembly: GCA_035457705.1. Lineage (GTDB taxonomy): Bacteria > Acidobacteriota > Vicinamibacteria > Marinacidobacterales > SMYC01 > DASPGQ01. The sequence goes on along the minus strand of DATIBD010000077.1, from coordinate 33,996 downwards.
CCGATATGGTTCGACCGCTCGCCGGTCTTCACCCGGAGTACCCTGACACCGCTCAGGCGAGGCAGCTCGTCGAGTGGATTCGAGAGCATCGCCAGCAACTGGCGGGAATCGGAGAAGTCGGGCTCGACTATTGGCGCGTCGAGGACGAAGACGCGAGACAGAGGCAGCGGGCGAGCTTCGAGAGTTTCATCGATCTGTCGCTCGAGCTCGATCTGCCGTTGAACGTGCACTCACGCTCGGCGGGCGAGAGAACCGTCGCCTGTTTGTTGGAACGTGGCGCCCGGCGCGTGCAGCTCCACGCGTTCGACGGTCGCGCGTCCAAAGCGATGCCGGCGGTCGAGGCGGGGTACTACTTCTCCGTACCTCCGTCGATCGTGCGCTCGCCCCAAAAGCAAAAGTTGGTCAAACGACTGCCGCTCCGCTGCCTCCTCCTCGAGACCGACAGCCCGGTTCTCGGGCCCGTCCCCGGTGAGCGCAACGAGCCAGCGAACTTGGTAATTTCGCTTCGGGCGATCGCCGAGATCAAAGGGATTCACGAAGAGGAAGTGCGATCGGCTGTGGTCGGGAACACGCGGCAGCTCTGGGGTCTGCCCGCCCGAAACGAATGAGGGGTAGCGGGACTAGGGTATCGCGGCGAGGAACTTTCTCCTCGCCGCGACGATGTAAGTTCATCAGTGCCAGGTGATGGCGCCTTTCATCTCTTCGATGGCCTTCTCGCGTTCTCCCGCGGCATAAGATGCCGCGAGCGGCTCGGCGTCCCGGAAGTTGATGCGTCCGACGCGGCCGGTGGCCTCGTGCCGCACGTAGATGTTCACCGCGGGGAACTTGTGCGGGATGGCAGCCGCTTCCAGCACCGCGATCGGAGCGAATGACTCGAACTCCCGAATGCCCATGGTGAGCCGGATCTCGGCATCCGTGCCCTCTCCGTCGGTGGAGTCGTTCATGTTTACCTTGCAGGATTGGCCTTGTGCCACCATCGCGGTCAACTTGCCCGATAGCGCCTTGTGGTATGTGTCGATACGAGCTTGCTGTGCGAAGGCGGCTCCACTCACTCCCACGAACAGGAAGGCGACCGCGGCAACGACTGCGGAACGAAGTCTCATTGTGCTTTTCTCCTTGACGTCCGGGGCCAGTGGCCCGCGGGCACATTGGTTCGATTGAACAAGAGGTTCCCATTATGCAACCAAGTTTCCCTTCACGCCAACTAAGCAAAAAGCTCAACGGAACGAGGCCAGGAAAAGGAAAACCCACCCCACGAGAAATGCCAATCCGCCAAGGGGCGTAACGGCACCGAGCCAACGCTGGCCGGACACGCTCAAGATATAGAGTGAGCCCGAGAAGACGAGGATGCCGATGGTGAACGCCCATCCGGCTCCCCAGGCGAGGGGGCTCGCTTGGCGCTCGTTGAGCCAGGAAACGGCGAAAAGGCCGAGGGCATGGTAGAAGTGGTAGCGGACTCCTGTTTCGAAGACCGCTAGCATCTCGGGTGAAAGTCGCTGCCGAAGAGAGTGGGCGCCGAAAGCTCCGAGTGCCACCGCCAGGAACATGAAGACGCTACCGAGACGAAACCAGGGCATGATGGCTGCGAGTCTAACGCAAAAGACTTCGTTGCTACTCGTCACAATGGCTCTGTCCGCGCCCGGTGAGGCTCAGCCGCGAACGGGATCGGGGACGAGCCGCCTTCCCGATTCGACGCCGATGGAGGGCGCGCACCTTAGCGCCCGTGACTGGCACCTGATGATTCACGGCTTTCTGAATCTCGTGTTCCAGACGGAATCGAATCCTCGGGGGCGGGAGGAGACGTTCTCGACGAACATGGTCTTGCTCGATGCGGGCCGCGAGCTCTGGGGCGGGGAGCTCGGTCTGCGCTTCATGGGCTCGCTCGAGCCGACGCTGGGTGGGGACGGCTACCCGCTACTGCTGCAGACCGGAGAGTCGGCCGATGGCCGGAACCCCCTCTTCGACCGACAGCACCCGCACGACCTGCTCATGGAGATCGCCGTGCAGTTTCGAAAGGGGCCGGTGCACCTCTATTTCGCGCCGGTAGGGGATCCGGCCCTCGGTCCATCCGCGTTCATGCACCGACTCTCGTCTGCCGTCAATCCTGTCGCCCCCTTGACGCATCACTGGCTCGATGCCACCCACATCAGCTATGGAGTATTGACTTTCGGTCTCGACCTCGTCGATTCGCTCCGAGTCGAAGGCTCGGTCTTCAACGGTCGAGAGCCCGACCAATATCGCTGGAACATGGAGCGCTTCCGTCTGGATTCTTACTCCGGGCGCGTCACCTGGAACCCGAAACGAAACTGGTCGCTCCAGGCGAGCGCGGGAAAGCTCACACAACCCGGTCGTCTCCACCCGGGTCTCGATGTCGTTAGAACGACCGCGTCCGTGACCCACAATCGGCCCCTCGAGGGGGGAAATTGGCAGACCACAGTCGCCTGGGGTCGCAACGATACCGAGCGGCTCACCGCGCCCCCGTCGTCGCTCCCGCCGGGGGTGCACATACACTTCACGCCCGGCGTCTCACCCCATCAAAACGCTCTTCTCGCCGAGACCAGCGTTCGGATCGCCTCTGCCCACGCGATCTTTGCGCGGTTCGAGTGGGCCGAAAAGGACGAGCTCTTCATCGCCGCCGATCGCAGGCACGACGACATCTACGCCGTATCGAAGCTCAGCTCGGGGTATGCGTTCGACTTTCTTCGAGTCGGTCATGCGCGATGGGGCGTGGGTGCTTATGCCAATCTCTACTGGGTCGACGAGCAGCTCGAGTTCGTCTACGGAAAACGCCCCAAAGGCGTCGGCCTCTTCCTCCGCTTCGAGATTTCCTGAGACGTCGACGAGCCAGGACGACGAAGTCTCAGCGAGCTTTCTGCCCTGGCTCCAGCGGGTCTTGGAGAGTCCGCGGCTCGTCGGGGTAAAGCGCGGCAACGTATCGTTCGTAACCGTTGAATAGCGGTGTCGGAAAGCGGTCCTCATTGTCGAGCCAGAGTGACTCGGCCTGACTCCAGCGTGGGTGCGGGATGAACGGGTTGACGTTCGAAAGAAAGCCGTACTCGTGGGGCTGAATCTGCCAGAAGGTCTTGGGCTCCTTGGAGACCAGCTCCACCTTCACGATCGATTTGGGATTCTTGTAACCGTATTTCCACGGTACGACGATACGGACGGGCGCTCCGTGCTGCTTGAGGAGCGGTTTGCCGTAGACGCCCGTTGCCACGAGCGCGAGCTCGTTCGTCGCTTCGTCGATGCGCAGCCCCTCGTGGTAGGGCCACGGGTACCAGTTTGCCTCGCGCACGCCGGGCATCTGCTTGGATTTGACCGCGCTGACGAATCTGACGTACTTCGCCGAGCTCTTCGGCTCGACCGCCTCGAGAAGCTTGGAGAGCGGGAAGCCCGTCCAAGGCACGTTCATCGCCCACCGTTCCACGCAGCGGAAGTGATAGATGCGTTCTTCCTGATCGAAAGCGAGAAGCTCGTCGAGATCGAACGTGCGCGGCTTGGCACACTCCCCGGAGACTTCGAGCTTCCAGGGTGTCACTTCGAACTCCCCGGCGTGGCGCCACACCGGGCCCCCGCGCCCCGGTAGGAACTCGTAGAAATTGTTGTGCGCCGCGGCAATTTCGCGAGGCGTCAGGTCCTTTCGCTCGACCGCTTCCGGCACCTGGAATTTCGCGTTGGCCGGCGCGGGGAAGACTTTGGCGTTCTCGTAAGGCGTCGTCAGCAGATCGGGCTCACCGGCCTGCAGAAAGTAGGGAGCCGCCACCATGCCCATCCCCAGCGAAGCAATGAAACGCCTGCGGTCGAAGAAGACTTCCGGGGGAGTGACGTCTCGAGAGGGAACGTCGGGCAGATATTTCTTCATCACGGTCGAGCCTCCGCGGCTGACATCTTAGCATCCCTGATTCAGGTGCCGCCTATGCCCTTCCGCCTCTGCCGAGGGTACGCGGGACCCGACGAAGCGATTCGCGAAGTCGGGTCGGTCTTCGGCGCGCGCTCGACGACCGACTCTCCCTGTCGATGAGTCGTTGGGTGACATCGTGCTCGAAGTGAAGCTACCAGTGATAGCCGATCCCTATGGACGCCGCGGCCAGTCCCATGACTCCAGTTGCCTCGCTAAAGACCAGACGCAACTGGGGTCGGAGCGAGAAACGTGGCGTCAAGAAAATCTTGACTCCTCCTCCACCGCCCCAGGCGAAGCCGTTGTCCTCCGACCTGAATGTGGTCAGAGTGCCACGGACCGGGTAAGTATGGGTCGTCTCGGAACGCAGGAGTCCCGCGCTCCCCATCACGAAGACCTGCGTTCGCCCTTCCGAGAACCGGTACACCACATTTCCGAGAACGCCGGTGGCAGTCCCCTCGAGCGGCCCGCCCGCAATCTCGCGTTCATGCTGCGCCCTAAACGCGTCCACTTCGACTGACGCTCTGGTTGCGAGACGGAATCCGACTCCGCCGAGGACATAGGGACCGCTGCCAAGCGACCCTTCGTCGCTGCCGACACGAGACGCTCCAATGCCGGCGAACAGCTCTCCTCGGTTCGCGGAGCCCGTCGCCGCTGCCTGTGCAGAGGCGAGAAGGATGGTAACGGGTATCAGCAGGTTCGCGCGCACCCGGTAACCTCCGCCTCCCTGGATCGGGACAGGCGAAGCACCACGCCTCCGCCAGGCTGAGAAGCCAGGGAGCCGACGGCGAGGAGTTGTCCTGTCACGGCGTCCTTTTAACTTTTTGGGCGCAAGACGTCTACCGTGCCGAGCGAAAGCCAGGGCGATGACTCCGCCCGGCGCGTGACGCGATACAGGAAGACGACGTTGTCGCCTCGATAGACCGCGGGTTCGGGAACGTCGAACGACAGCACGGTGGCCCTTCCGCCCGACACCTGGACCCGGCCCGCGGAAACGCCGTTCAACCCGAATTCCACCACGATGGGCTCGGGCTCCTTGTTAGCCTCCGGAACGCTCCGAATATCGAGGCGAATCGTGATCGGCTGCGGTCGCGCGACGGGCACGAGGAGCTGGACCCGCCGCTGTGTCCCCAGGGCTCTCGGTGGGCTCGAGGTAGACAGCGTCTCTTCCCATCCGCTCAGCAAATGCCAAGAGTCTTCCGGAACGAGTTCATACGCGCGCGCATGCTCGAGCTCTTCAGCTTTGGCAAGGGATGCGGCGTAGTAGTTGCGGAGGTGTGGGCCATAGGCGCCCTCGATGGGCGGGCGGCGATACGGGTCGAGACCCGTCCACAAGGTGATGAGCACGACCCCGCAACCGAGCCACGACGACAACGTCAGCCACTTTTTGCCGCGGCTCATAGGGACTCCTCGCGCGTCCGACGGCGCTCGATCAGGAGGCGGCCCAGGATGACGATCGCGATCGGATAGGCCGGCTGATCGGGAACGAAGAGATAGCAGAACACCAGGATGGTAATCAGAAGCGGCGCCCACTGCGGCAGTTCGTATCGCAAGCGCTCGAACTCGACGAGCGCGAGGGACACGACCACGGGAAACGCAAAGTAGAAAAGCCTCTCCTGGTTCATCGGCACGATGAGCTGCGCCGCGACGAGCAACGCATAGGGTGAATAGCGACGGGCGAAGAGGCGCCAGTTCGTGTCGAAAGCGTTGGCGACGGCGAGAAGCGCGAGGTAGCTGAAGAGACCTCTCCACAAAGCCTGGTAGGATTCCATCGAGCCAAACCACGGATCGCGATCGACCGACCAGGGAGTCAAGTAGGGGAACAGCACCAAGTCGGGTACCCACCAGAAACGCAAGATGAGTGCGGCCACTATCGCCGGTATTGACACGGCCACGGTGCGCCAGGCAGCTCGCAGATCAAGAACCTTAGCGCCGGAAAGACGAAGGTACAGGACCGGCACGACAAAGAAGGCGCTCTCCTTGATGAGAGTACTCACGAGGAGGAGCAAAGCCATCGGTCCGTCGTCGAGGCCACGCTCGATGGCGAGGAGCAGCAACGCGATGGACGTCAGGGCGAGCGGGTCGACGAGAAAATGGTTCCCGAGATAGATGGGGATCTCGGGCGCGGTCCCAAGAAAAGTAACACCCAGCAAGCCGAGAACATGGTCGAATCCGATAACGCGGAAGAACGTATACCCGAGCACCATGGTGAGCAGCAGGCCGCCGAGCGTCAGCGCGAGGAATGAAGTCTCGTGCGGGAAGGGAAGCCAGTGAACGACGAGCGGGACTCCCAATCGATAGGCGTACGGAGCTCGGGTGAAGGTCAAGGGCGATTCGGCCATCGCGAGATAGACGTGAGCGTCGAGACCCGGTGCGTCGTCATCCGCCACCGGTAGGCCCGGGTTCGGGAGCAGGTTGACGACGAGCAGGCCGGTGGACAGCGCGAGAGCGGCTCCCAGCTGCTGCGGTGAGATTCGAGCTCGACCAGTTTGCGACGTCATTTCAACCCGTTCTCGATCCACCTTCTCCGTCACAACTTCATGAAGAGGTTGTTCAACGCCTCGGAAAGCGTCGGGTGCGCGAAAACGCCGTCACGCAGACCGCTCGCCGATACGCCTCCCATCATCGCTACCTCGATGACGCTCATCACCTCCCCGCCGTTGACGCCGAGTATGGCCGCGCCCAAGATCCTGTCGGTGTTCGTTTCGACGACGGCTTTCATGAATCCGCGTGTTTCGTCCGACTCGAGCGCCCGGGCGACGTGGCTCATTGGAAGCTTGGCGACGCGATAATTGAGGCCATCTTCCTTCGCCTGGCGTTCTGAAAGTCCCACTCTTCCGAGCTCCGGATCCGTGAAGACGGTGTAGGGAACGAATCTACCCCGGATGGTTCCTGTACCGTCTCCGAACAAGTTTCTCTCGACGATTCTGTAGTCGTCGTAGGAAATGTGAGTGAACGCGGGGCCGCTCTTGACATCCCCCAGTGCATAGATGCCCTCGGCCGTGGTCTCGAGCCGGTCGTTGACTGGAATGAAACCCAGTGGATCGACCTTGATTCCCGCGGCCTCCAGTTTCAAACCCGCCGTGTCGGGAACGCGGCCCGTTGCCACGAGCAGGTGCGAGGCGGAAAGAATCTGTCCTCCCTCGGGCCTGTCGACGACCACATTCGTACCTCCCTCACCGTTGCGAGCAATGCTCCGCGGGGTGGAGGAGAGGAGGATATCGATACCCTCCTCCCGGAGAATGGTCGCCAGCTCGGTAGCCACGTCCTCGTCCTCGCGCGGCAGAAGCTGTTCTTGCCGCTGCACGATCGTGACCCGCGCGCCGAAACGGCGAAACATCTGGCCGAGCTCGACGGATATGTAACCGCCTCCGATTATGACGAGGTGATCGGGCACCCGTGCGAGCTCCATGATCGACGTGGAGTCGAGAAAGGGTACATCCGATAGGCCCGGAATTTCGGGGGTTCTCGGCCGGGCACCCGCGTTGATGAAGATGAGGGGTGCCTCCAACCGAGCTTCGGGTCCGTCTGGCCGAGCAACTCGAATCTCGCGCCCGGAGACGAAGCTCGCTTCACCGAAGATCAAGTCGAGGTTGGCCTGCTGCTCGAGCCCTTTCCGATTCCCTTCGCTGAATTGATCGACGATCTTGCGCTTCCGCTCCCGCACCTTGTCGAGATCGACGGACACGGAGCCGGTCGACACGCCGTAATCGGAGGCGCGGCGAGCGAGATAGGCGACGCGCGCGCTCGCCACCATCGTCTTCGTTGGTGTACAACCCCTGACCACGCAGCTTCCACCGACTTTTTCCTCTTTTTCGATAATCGCGGTACGCCGCCCGGCCTGCGCCAAGCTTCTCGCAAGCGGTTTTCCCGCCTGCCCCGTTCCGATCACGATGGCCTCGTAAGACTCCGTGGTGCCCATTTTCGGACCCCTCCTCGATGAATGTATCATCCACGATCGAGGCGTCATGGGCGAAGCGGAGTGGAGGAGTTTCGTCGAGGACGTTCGTCACGGCGCTCGGTATCCTTTCAGCGAGCATTGGCGGCGTTTTCGGAATTTCCATGCCGATCGACCGTCCTCCAAGGGGCCCCCCGTCGCCTGGTGGCCGGACGAGTCGACTGTAGCGCGATCCAACCTCGCTTCGTTCATGAACGAGGTGTCGCTTCCGAGCTACTCGGCGCTCCACCGGTTTTCCGTCGAGTCCCGCGAGGCGTTCTGGGATCGCGTCATCACTCGACTCGGGATCGTATTCACCGAGCGACCCCGTAGCGTCCTCGATCTCAGCCGAGGAGTCGAGGATCCGCTATGGCTACAAGGCGCCAGACTCAACATCGTCGCGAGCTGCTTTTCGGCGAGCCCCGAAGCCGCCGCGATCGTATTCGCGCACGAGGACGGCGGAGCGGTCGAAACGATGAGCTATCACGAGCTCGAGCGCCAGACCTTGCGGTTCGCCAACGGACTGCAGGGGCTCGGGCACGTGCCGAACGACCGCGTCGCGCTCTACATGCCGATGACGCCGGAGTGCGTCATCGCCTATCTGGGATTGGTGCGCTCTGGTTGCGCCGTCGTCTCGATCGCCGACAGCTTTTCCGCGGGCGAGCTCGCAAAGCGTATGGAGATCGCGGGCGCCAGGACGGTCGTCACCGTCTCCAGCTACGGCCGAGCCGGGCGGCGAATCGAGCTCTACCCCAAGGTACGCGAGGCTCTGGGGTCGCTCGGAGGCGGGCGGGCGATCGTCATCGGGGAGGCGCGGCTCGAGGCCGGCGACGTCGCCTGGTCCGACGTTCTCGATTCGAGCGATCGGCCGGTCATCGAGATCACGGAGCCCGAGCACGTCACCAATGTCCTGTTCTCGTCGGGGACGACGGGGGATCCGAAAGCCATCCCCTGGACGCAACTGACCCCTCTCAAGTGCGCCCTGGACGGACATTTCCACCAGGACATCCACCCGCGAGACGTCGTGTGCTGGCCGACGAACATCGGCTGGATGATGGGGCCCTGGCTCATCTACTCGAGCCTTCTGAACCGAGCGACGATCGCGCTCTTCGAGGGTGCGCCGGCAGGTGAGTCCTTCACCCGATTCGTTCGTGAGGCGGGCGTCACGATGCTGGGCGTCGTCCCGGCGATCGTGCGGAACTGGCGGCAGTCCGAAAGCGTCGGCGAGGGCGACTTCGCCGGCGTTCGCGTCTTCAGCTCCACCGGCGAGGCCTCGACTGCCGAGGACGCTCTCTGGCTCATGAGTCGCGCGGAGTACCGAGCGCCGGTGATCGAGTATCTCGGCGGGACGGAGATCGGCGGAGGACATATCACCGGCACCGTCCTCCACCCGGCATCGCCGGGCACGTTCTCGGCGAAGGCCATTGGCACGGAGTTCTACGTGCTCGACGACCGAGGCCACGAGGCTTCGGAAGGGGAGACCGGGGAGCTCTTTCTCGTTCCGCCCTCTCTCGGGCTCTCCCAGCGGCTCTTGAACCGGGACCATCACGATGTCTACTACCGAGCTTGTCCCGTGGGACCGAACGGTGAAACGCTGCGTCGACACGGCGACGAGATGGCCGTGCTGGCGAAGGGCTATTTCAGAGCACAGGGCCGCGCGGATGACACGATGAATCTCGGGGGCATCAAGGTGTCGTCACTGGAGCTCGAGAGGGTGGTAAACGAGCACCCCGCCGTGCACGAAAGCGCCGCCGTTGGGGTTCAACCACGAGGAGGGGGAGCCGAGAAGCTGGTGGTGTTCGTAGTTCCTGCCGCCTTGGGCCACACAGGGGATGAGCTCCAGAAAGCGCTCGGTCGCTCGATCGCCGCGAAGCTCAACCCGCTCTTCAAGATTCATGAGGTGGTCGAGGTCGAGTCGCTGCCGCGAACGGCATCGAACAAGGTCATGAGACGGGAGCTGCGCTCGCGTTACCAAGGGCGCGCTCGAAGCGGGTAGGCTCGAGCAAAAAGCCCCCGTCGAAACTTCAAATCAAGAAAGCGGCTCCGAGTCCGGTGGAAAGAATCAGCAAGAAGCCCGGTACGACCGCCCGTTTGATCTCGGGACTCCCGGTGACAAGGACGATGCCCGCCTTGACGCCGGTGTTCGCCATGGCCGCCAGCGTGATGGCTCGTGAGGCTACGGCGGGGTCAAGGCCTCCTTCCCGCAGGCTCAGCTCGGCCATGGACAGGGTGATGGCGTCGACATCGGTGAATCCCGCGATTACGGAGGAGATATAGATCCCCTCATGGCCGAAATGAATCTGCGCGATTCGAGACACGAGCAGGATCAAGCCGTACAGAGCGCCGAAGCGAATCGCAGGTCCCAGCTCGAACGGGTTCGAGAAATCCACGTTGTGGTCGGCGTGCTCTCCACCCTTCGATCGGGCGAGAAACACGCAGTAGAGCGCTCCCGAAAGCGCCGCAAGGAACATCGGGATCCAGAGGGAGTCGAGAAGGATTCGGTTGACGACCGCCACTTCGACGACGACGCGGACGAACATCGTGACCCAGGCAATGAGGACCGCGATTCCGAAGATTCGGGAAAGACCGCTCTCATGCTGGCTTCGCTGTGAGAACGTCAACGTGACCGCCGTGCTCGAGGCCAGCCCCCCGAGAAAACCGGTAAGAGCGATGCCGTGCTCCGATTCCATGAGCTTCATCACCACGTAGCCGAGGAAGCTCAAACCGGAGATCAGGACGACCATCAGCCAGATTCGATGCGGGTTGAGGACATCGAACGGCGGCTCGCCGAGACCGGTTCGGGGCAGCACGGGAAGCACGATGGCGGTGATGACTCCGAACTTGACGATGGCGATGATGTCTTCGCGCGTCAGGCGGCGCGTGAACTGGTGGATCTCGAGCTTGAACGAGAGGAGGAGGGTCACCACCACGCCGAGAGCTACGGCCAACTCTTCCCGATCGAAGTAGCACAGAGCGCCGGCGAGGAGCGTCACGATGGCCGCGATCTCCGTCGTCATGCCGACGTCACCGCGCTTCGCGGTGATCAGGTAAGCGACGACCACGAGCGCTCCTACCAGAAAGATGGGTGCGACGAGCCCCCAGGGGGAGCCGAGCTCGTCGGCGAGCAGAGCCCCGGTGCATCCGGTGAGCCCGAGCAGAGCGAAGGTGCGAACGCCGGCAGCCAGGGTGGACTCTTCCTGGTCGACGTAGGCGAACTCGCGCTGGAGGCCGACGAGCAATCCGATGGCGGCCGCCGTGCCGAAGCGATAGAGGAGCTCGGTGCTCATTGGACAAACGGATCGCGCCGCGCGAGAAGTCTGTTGGCTGTCACGTCTTTACACTGCTCAATGCCGTGGCGGGACCCGTAATCGATCGTGCCGCCACGGCTCGGGCTGTTTACGGCGCGGCAATTATTCGCACTCCGCGCTCACATCTCATGCCCTCGAAGGAGCCCGATGCGGACGATTGCGCCGGGCTCGCTCCGCTCGCGCAGGCTGGAATGTACTTTTTCATCAGCCTGCTAAGGCGCCTGTGCTTCAGGGACGTCGCCACGCGTGGCGGTGATCTTCGAGCGGATGCCTCCGCGTCCCCGCCAAAGGGTCTGGACGACGAGCCAGCGGGGCTTCATCGCTTCGTTGAGGTCGTCCGCGATTCGATTGGTCACCGCCTCGAAGTAGATGCCCTCGTTGCGGTAGGCCTGGAAGTAGAGCTTGAGCGACTTGAGCTCGACGCATCGCCGGTCGGCGCAATAACGAATCGTGATGGTTCCGAAGTCCGGATGTCCCGTGATCGGGCAGACGCTGGTGAACTCCTCGTTGACGTGCTCGATCACGTAGTCACGCCCGGGAGCCGGGTTGTCGAAACATTCGAGGATTTCTGGGCTCGCCATGCCGGCAAAGTGTAGAGCTTGCGCTCCCGTTTCGCTACAACCGCCCGCGTGGGCTCAGGGCTCGATGACGACCGGGACGACCTGGTAATCGACGGCCTGGACGGAAACGGCCGTGGCCACGGTAAAGAACTGGCGGCCGCTGAGACCGGCCGTAGGCGTCACGGTGAGAAGACCCGTGTCGAAGTCCACCTGGTATCGGAGGTCTGGATGCGCGACGACCGGGATGGGAAGACCGTTCACGTTCAAACCGACTTGATCCAGGAAATTCGCCGGATCCCCCTCCACGTCGATCGCCTGCAGCTGATAGGTAACGGGGGTGTCGACGGCGGTGGAGAGCTCGGGAATGTCCGCCAAAAACGGCGGGCTGTTGATGGTGTCGGCGATCACGTTGATACGGAAGGTGACTCGCGATTCCTGTCTCCGGTCGTTGACGACGGTAACGGTCACGTCGACGGCGCCGGTCGAGCCTTCCGGAGCCTTGAGCATCAACACCGCGTTTTCCTCGTCTATCGTGGTACGCACCTGCTGCATCACGACGGCCTCGATCGGTCGGTCGCTGGAGTCCACGGCGACGGAGCTGATCCGTTCCCGGACGTCTTCGCCCTCGACGAGGACGCCGAAGATGGAATGGTTGAAATCGAGATGTCGCTGGGCACCCTCGGTTACGAAGAACTGAGAGTCGTTCGTATCGTCGCCCGCCTTGGCCATCGACAGGAGCCCCGTTCGATTGTGCTGGAGCTCCACGTGGAATTGATCGGCGAAGGCTTCGAGACTCGAACCGCCGCTGCCGGTGCCGGTCGGGTCCCCTCCCTGGATGACGAAGCCGTCGATCACCCGATGGAAGACGACGCCGTCGTAGAAGCCGCTGTTGGCGAGCTCCGCGATTCGGTTCGTCACCCGGGGAACGCGCTGGTCGAAAAGCTCGAACAGCATCGTGCCGAAGTTGGCGACTGCGATGCGAAGACTCCGATTACCCTCGAGGATGCGCGCTTCGACGAGCGCGGGATCGCTCGTCGTCACGCTATATCGGAGGGGGGTACCGCTCGGGTCGGACCCGTCGAGCGAGACGTGGAGCGGGGAGCCGGAGAGAAGCGTCGTCTCCGGTAGGGGAGCAATCGTCGGCTGCGCGAACGCGAGTCCGGTGAAAGCTAGCGAAACGGCCAAGCCAGCTTCCAGCTTCATCAGCGCGCTCGATAGCCTACCACACTCCGCGCCAATCCTCAAAAGCCGACCGAATCAATCCGATTTTCATATGTACTTAACACTACGGTATTTAGGGGTTTGACAGGAACGTGTGGCCGGTATATCATAAGTCCGACCAAATTGGTCGTAATTAGACGATGCTCAAACTATCGAAGAAAGTCGACTACGCACTCATCGCTCTCATGCACCTGGCGCGGCAGGAGTCCGGCAGCTCGTTGAGCGCCCGAGAGATCGCCGGCGGCTACGGGCTTCCGCCCGACCTGCTGGCCAAGGTCCTTCAGCGCCTTGCACGGGAGGGGATCGTGGAGTCGCATCAGGGCATCAAGGGTGGTTACAGTCTGAAGACGGCCGCCTCGAGCATCGACGTCGTCCGCGTGATCGAGGCCATCGACGGGCCGCTCACGATCACACAGTGCATCAGCGATCTCGGCACGTGCGAGCAGTTCGATACGTGCAACGTCAAGAGCCCGCTTCAGCGGTTGAGCGACCAAGTTCTGCGCACGCTGAAGAGGGTCACCATCGCCGACCTCTGCACCCAGGACTACCTCTATCGCGAGGCCGGCACGGAGGTCCAGCTTCCAGTCATTCAACATTGAGTTAGGAAAGGTCCCGTTACGGAGCAACGAATGACATCGATTCAGAACATCAAGGAGCTCGTCAAGAAGGAGTACGCCTACGGGTTCATCACCGCGATCGACGCCGATACGTTTCCGAAAGGGCTCGACGAGCAGATCGTTCGCACCATCTCCGAGAAGAAGGAAGAACCCTCGTGGCTCCTGGAGTGGAGGCTCGCCGCCTACCGGCACTGGCTGACGATGAAGGAGCCCACCTGGGCAAACGTTCATCATCCGCCGATCGATTACCAGGACATTCGATACTACTCGGCTCCCAAACAGAAGGTGCGGCCGAAGAGCCTGGACGAGGTCGACCCCGAGCTCAGGCGAACCTACGAAAAGCTCGGAATCTCTCTCCAGGAACAAGAACGCCTCGTGGGAGTGGCGGTCGACGCCGTGTTCGACAGTGTCTCGGTGGCCACCACCTTCAAAGGCAAGCTCGCCGAGCTCGGCATCGTGTTTTGCAGTTTTTCCGAGGCCGTGAAGGAGCACCCCGAGCTCGTACGCCCGTATCTGGGTAGCGTTGTGCCCTACACCGACAACTACTTCGCCACACTCAACTCGGCGGTGTTCAGCGACGGATCGTTCGTCTACGTTCCCGAGGGAGTGCGCTGCCCAATGGAGCTTTCGACCTATTTCCGCATCAACGCGTCGGAGACGGGTCAGTTCGAGCGCACGCTCATCGTGGCCGAGAAAGGAAGCTATGTGAGCTACCTCGAGGGTTGCACCGCGCCGATGCGTGATGAGAACCAGCTCCACGCGGCGGTCGTGGAGCTCGTCGCCCTCGACGACGCTCAGATCAAGTACTCGACGGTGCAGAACTGGTATCCCGGCGACGAGAACGGAAAGGGCGGCATCTACAACTTCGTTACCAAGCGGGGCAAGTGCAAGGGCCGAGGCTCCAAAATCTCCTGGACCCAGGTGGAGACGGGCTCGGCCATCACCTGGAAGTATCCGAGCTGCGTTCTGCTGGGCGACGACTCGATTGGTGAGTTCTACTCGGTCGCTCTTACCAACAACTATCAACAGGCGGACACCGGCACGAAGATGATCCATATCGGCAAGAACACCAGAAGCACAATCATCTCCAAGGGGATTTCCGCGGGGCACGGTCAGAACACCTACCGTGGCCAGGTCAAAGTGATGCCGAGCGCGGAAGGGGCGAGGAACTACTCGCAGTGCGATTCTCTCCTCATCGGGGACGAGTGCGGCGCCCACACGTTTCCTTATATCGAGGTCAAGAACCCGACCGCCCAGATGGAGCACGAAGCGACGACTTCGAAGATCGGAGAAGATCAGCTCTTCTACTGCAACCAGCGGGGCATTTCCACCGAGAACGCCGTGTCGATGATCGTAAATGGGTTCGCCCGCGAAGTCCTTCGCGAGCTTCCCATGGAGTTCGCCGTGGAAGCCCAGAAGCTTCTCGGCATCAGTTTGGAGGGAAGCGTTGGCTGAGACCCCGATGATCGAGATCCGAAACCTGCACGCGAAGGTCGAGGGCCGAACGATCCTGCACGGCATCGACCTTACCATTCGTCTGGGTGAAGTGCACGCGATCATGGGGCCGAACGGCTCGGGGAAGAGCACGCTCTCGCAGCTTCTCGCGGGACGGGAGTCCTACGAGGTCACCGAAGGCGAAGTGCGCTACCAAGGAAAAGATCTGCTCTCGATGTCGCCCGAGGAGCGTGCCCGCGAAGGAATTTTCCTCGCGTTTCAGTATCCCGTCGAGATCCCGGGAGTGAACAACACTTATTTTCTCAAGGCCGCGGTCAATTCGATCCGCAAACACCGGGGTCAGCCGGAGCTCGACGCCATGGACTTCCTCGCGCTGGTGCGCGACAAGATCAAGCTCGTCGGCATGGAGGAGGATCTGGTCAACCGGCCGGTGAACGAGGGTTTCTCCGGCGGAGAGAAGAAGCGCAACGAGATCTTCCAGATGGCGGTGCTCGAGCCGAGGTTCGCCATTCTCGACGAGACTGACTCGGGGCTCGACATCGACGCCCTCAAGACCGTTGCCGCGGGCGTGAACTCTCTGAGGGGCCCGGCGCGCTCGATGCTCGTCATCACTCATTATCAGAGGCTTCTGAACTACATCGTGCCCGATTTCGTGCACGTCCTCGTCGACGGGCGCATCGTGGAGTCGGGAGGCAAGGAGCTCGCGACGAGGCTCGACGAAGAAGGGTACGCTCTGTTCGAGACCAAGGTCGGCTGAGATGGCTGACGGGCTCGACGGCTATCGGGTTGCCTTCGACGAGCGCTCTTCGGGGAGCGAGCCATCGTGGCTGGTCCGAGCGCGGGCGGAGGCGCTCGAACGTTTTCTCGACCGCGGCTTTCCCCGAACGAGCGAGGAGGATTGGCGTTTCACGAGCTTGCGCGGCCTTGCTTCCCAGAAGTTCCGTCTCCCCGGCCGTCACGCGCATGGCGCGGGGACCAGAGTGGACTACCGACTGGGCGGGTCGAACTGCCACGAGCTGGTTTTCGTGAACGGCCGGTTTTCCGGAGAGCTGAGCTCGATCTCGGGGCTCCCGGTGGGCCTCCAGATCCGGAGCCTGGCTCGGGTTCTCGAAGACGACGCCGAAGCGATCCGGCCTGTTTTGCCTCGTGAGGGCGGCGACGGTACCGTGTTCGCCGATCTGAACCGCGCGTTCTTCACCGACGGCGCCTTCATTCACGTCGGCCCTGGCACCGTTGTCGAGAGACCGGTTCACCTCGTGTTCCTCTCCACGGAGACGAGCACGATGAGCCATCCGTTCAACGCGATCCTTGCGGAGGCGCGGAGCGAGCTCCGAATCGTCGAGAGTTATGTCGGCTCGGATGAATCGGTCTATTGGACCAACGCCGTGACTCATATCGCCATCGGAGAAGGAGCCGTCTTGGACCACTACAAGCTGCAGCGCGAGGGTGCAGCGGCCTTTCACATCGGAAGCTTGTCCGTCGTTGAGACGAGAGACGCCGTGCTTCGCGATCACTCCATATCGCTCGGGGCTCGTCTGTCGCGGCACGACATCCGCGTCATTCTCGAGGGCGAGGGATCGGACACGAGCTTGAACGGCCTGTACTCGGTCAGGGGGACCCAGCACGTCGATCATCACACCTTGATCGACCACCGCGCTCCGCGATGCACGAGCCGGGAGCTCTACAAAGGCGTGCTCGACCAGGAGTCCACCGGCGTCTTCGATGGCCGCATCGTGGTGCGGCCCAAGGCCCAGAAAACGAACGCGCAGCAATCGAACAAGAACCTGCTGCTTTCACGAAACGCGCTCGTGAACACGAATCCGCGCCTCGAGATAAACGCCGACGACGTGAAATGCGCCCATGGGGCGACCATCGGCCAGCTCGATGCCGACGCGCTGTTTTATCTGAGATCGCGCGGGATCGAGCTCTCGGATGCGCGGCAAATACTGACTCGCGGTTTCCTGGCCGACGTGACCGAGCGGATTCAGATCGATACTCTGCGACAGGCGGTGAACTCGCTCGTTCTTCCGGAGGTGGCGTGATGTCTGAGGTAGCGACGCGGAGCGTCCGCGGTGCTTTCGACGTGGAAAGGGTGAGGGCCGACTTTCCCGCGCTCCGCCAGAGCGTCAAGGGAAAGCCTCTCGTCTATCTCGATAGCGCCGCCAGCGCCCAGAAACCGCGGCAGGTCATCGATGCGGTCTCCGCCTTCTATTCGCACGACTATTCGAACATCCATCGTGGCGTCCACGAGCTCTCCGAGCGCGCGACGCGCGCCTTCGAGAACGCTCGCCTCAAGGTCCAGCGGTTCGTTCGTGCGGCCTCCGAGCGGGAGATCATATTCGTTCGGGGTACGACCGAGGGCATCAACCTGGTCGCCCAGACCTGGGGCAGGGTCAACGTCGCCGAGGGCGACGAGGTGCTCATCACCCACATGGAGCACCATTCGAACATCGTGCCCTGGCAAATGCTCTGCGGCGAGAAAAAAGCCCATCTGAAGGTGGTTCCCATCGACGACCGGGGCGACCTGGACATGGACGCTCTCCGGCGCCTTCTCGGTCCCCGGACCAAGATCCTGGCCATGGCACACGTGTCGAACGCGCTCGGGACCATCAACCCCGTTCGGGAAGTCGTCGAGCTGGCCCATGAGAAAGGCATTCCCGTGCTGATCGACGGCGCCCAGGCGGCGCCCCATCTTCGCGTCGACGTTCAGTCGCTCGGATGCGATTTCTACACACTCTCGGCCCACAAGATGTTTGGTCCGTCGGGAGTCGGCGTTCTCTACGGCAGGGAAGCGCTCCTGGAGAAGATGCCGCCCTATCAGGGCGGAGGTGACATGATCAGCTCGGTGAGCTTCGAGAAAACGACCTACAACCGGCTTCCTTTCCGCTTCGAGGCAGGAACTCCGAACATCGCCGGCGTCGTGGGCCTGGCGGCGACCATCGACTATCTCGACACGATCGGGTTGGAGGCCGTCGGGGCCTACGAGGAGGAGCTGCTCGACTACGGAACGGCGGCCTTGAAAGAGCTGCCCGGGCTCCGGCTCATCGGTGAGGCCAGACACAAAGCGAGTGTCCTGTCGTTCGTCGTCGAGGGAGTGCACGCCCACGACGTTGGCACCATCCTCGATCAGGAGGGCATCGCGGTGCGGACCGGGCATCACTGCGCCCAGCCGGTAATGGATCGCTTCGGGGTTCCGGCGACGGCTCGGGCGTCGCTCGCGCTCTACAACAACCGGGACGACATCGATCGTCTGGTCGCGGGGATTCGGCTGGTCGGGGAGGTTTTCGCGTGAGCGTGGATCCCGCTCTGCGCGAGCTCTATCAGGAAGTGATTCTCGACCACAGCAAGAACCCGAGAAATTTCCACGAGCTGACCGAGGCCACGCACAGCGCGAAGGGCGAGAATCCGCTTTGTGGCGACCGCCTCAGTTTGTACCTCGTCGTCGACGAGGGCGTCATCCGTGACGTCGGTTTTCGAGGCGCCGGCTGTGCCATCTCCACGGCTTCGGCGTCCATGATGTCCGAGGTACTCAAGGGCAAGACCGAGGAGGAGGCGCAAGCGATTTTCGCGGGCTTTCACGGGCTCGTCACCGGGAAGAGTGACGACGAAACTCTGGGAAAGCTTGCCGTTTTTGCCGGCGTGCGCGATTATCCGGTGCGGGTCAAATGCGCGACTCTCGCCTGGCACACGATGCGTGCGGCGCTTTCGCGCAAGGAAGAGGCGGTCTCCACGGAGTAAACGATGGAAGAAGCGAAGCCGAAAAACGGGAGCCTCGAGGAGCGGATCGTCGAAGTGCTCAAGACCTGCTACGACCCCGAGATTCCGGTCGATATCTACGAGCTCGGTCTGATCTATAACGTGCAGGTGAACGACGAAGGTGATGTGTCCATCGACATGACCCTGACGTCTCCGGCATGCCCGGCGGCGGGCTCGTTGCCCCCCGAGGTGGAGACCAAAGTGGCCAGCCTCGAGGGCGTCAAATCGGTCAAGGTAAGCGTCGTCTGGGAGCCAACCTGGACGCCAGAAAAGATGACCGAAGCCGCCAAGCTCCAGTTGGGGATGTTCTGAGCTCACGCCCAGCCATCCGTAGCGGAGGATTCCTTGGAGGTCCCGACCCATGCCGTCCCTCGCGATTCTCGTCTTTCTGGCTTCTCTCCAGACCGAGCCGAGAGCTCTCACGATCGAGGCAATCTTCGGGGAAGAACTCTCCGTTCCTTCCCCATCCGAGGTGAGATGGACGCCCGATGGGAATCTGAGCTACTTCCTGTCGGCGGGTGAAACCGGGCGCGACCTCTGGCTCTTCGATACCACCACTGGTGAGAAGCGCGTTCTGGTTGGCTCCGGCGAGCTTCGGGCAATGGCGCCTTCTGCCACGGAGGCCACGACCGACGAGCGCGAGCGCACTCGGAGGACCCGCTTCCAAGTCCCCGACTATCACTGGGCTCCCGAGGGCGAGTCGCTGCTCTTCACCAGTTCGGGACAGATTATCGTTCACGACGTTAGGACCCAGGAGACGAGGCGACTGGCGACGGACAAGATACCAGTTGTCGACCCCAAATTCTCTCCCGACGGACGATCGATTGCCTTCGTGTACGAGCACGACCTCTGGGTCGTCTCCGTAGAGGGAGCCCCCGAGCGCCGGCTGACGTTTGGAGGAAGCGAGAACGTCCTCCACGGGGATCTCGACTGGGTCTATCCCGAGGAGCTCGATGTCCGGACCGGCTATTCCTGGTCGCCCGATTCCCGTCACATTGCCTATCTCGAGCTCGACGAGACGCTGGTTCCGACCTATCCCATTACCGAGGAAGTCTCACGCCGGGCCACGGTCGATCTGCAACGGTATCCCAAGCCGGGCGATCCCAACCCGAGAGTGCGCGTCGGCATCGTCGATGTCGCCACGGCGCGCACCGTTTGGATCGACCGTGCCGACGAGTACATCCCCCGGATCGACTGGGTCGACGCCGACCGTCTCGCCGTCCAGCTCCTCGATCGCGATCAGGAGCGACTGGAGCTCATCGAGGTCGATCCCGACACCGGCCGGTCCCGATCGATTCTCGTGGAGGAGAGCCCCTACTGGATCAACGTAAGCGACGACTTGAGCTACTTCGAGTCGGGCAATGCCTTTCTCTGGACGTCGGAACGCTCGGGCTTCCGCCATATCTATCTCTACCGCGACGGGAAACTGGCCTCTCCGCTCACCAAAGGGGACTGGCAGGTCGATTCCATCGCCGGGCTCGACCAGGCGAATGGCGTGGTCTACTTCACCGCCAACCGCGACAATCCCATCGGCAAAGACTTCTATCGGGTGAATCTCGACGGCTCCAATCTCGAGAGGCTAACCGACGGGATCGGCACGCACGACATCGACCTGGACCCGCGGTGCAGGAGCTACCTCGACGAGTTCTCCTCGATGACCGACCCGGGCGCGACCAAGCTTCGACGGCTGAGCGGAAAAGGCGAACATACTTTTCACCAGTCGCGATCGCTCGAGGACCTGGATCTCGTGGAGCCGGAGTGGCAGCTTCTCGATTCGCCGGATGGAGCGAAAATCGGTCTTCTTCTCATGAAACCGCGGACGCTCGAGCCGGAGAAGAAATACCCTCTGGTCGTCTATATCTACGGCATGCCGGGAGTGCCGACCATTCGGGACTCCTGGGCCGGCAGCCGGTACTTGTTTCACCAATTCCTCGTTCAGGAGGGCTACGTGGTGGCCCAGATCGACGACCGCACCTCGGCGATCTGGGGCCACAAATACGCCGTTCTCGGCGATCACAATATCGGGCCGCTCGCCGTCGCGGACCACGAGGCGGCGGTCGAGTACCTGACTTCGCTCCCTTACGTCGATGCCAGGAACACGGCGGTCTGGGGTTGGAGCGGGGGAGGCTTCACCACGACGTTTCACATGACGCACACCAAGTTATTCAAGATTGGTGTGGCCGGTGCCCCGGTCACCGACTGGCATCTCTACGATTCGATTTACACCGAGCGCTACATGGGAACGCCTTGGGGGGATCCGGAGGCCTACCGGAGGGCTTCCTCGGTAGAGGCCGTTGCCAACTTCGAGGGGCGCATGCTTCTCATTCACGGCACCCACGACGATAACGTCCATCCTCAAAACTCCATCCAGCTCATCGATGGCCTCATCAAGAACCGCAAGCAATTCGACCAGTTCTTCTACCCGAACAAGACCCACGGGATCCGAGGGACCGACGAGGTCATCCATCTGTGGACGATGGTGTTCGAGTACATGGAGCGACACCTGAAATAACCGATGCCCAGCCAAAGGAGTAAAGGCATGCGTGCGTCTTTGACTTTCTGGATGTCGATCCCAACGCTGGTCATCGCTTGCGGTGAGTCCGCGAAGACGCCGGCCGTGATTCGGCTCGTCGACGCCTTCCCCTCGGCAAACGTCGTTGGCGCGAGCGGCGCCTCGACGGCGCCGCCCGAGCCGACGGAGTGGCGCTTCGACGAGCCGGGCCATTCGTGGAAGGCCGGGCCGGGAATCGCCCAGGCCGCGGTTCGCGAGGGGCGCCTTACCGGACGCTCCTCGACCGACGTGCCCATCTTGCAGCTGGAGCGTCCTGCGGGGGTAGATCCAACGGACGTGCTTCAAGAAGTGGTGATTCGAGCCCGCGTATCCTCTGGCTCGAACCTCGCGGTCAGCTTCAGCGAAGACGAGGAGGTCGATCTCGATCGCCTGGCGAGCCGAGTCAAGCGATTCCCCATGCCACTTTCGACCCCGCTTCTTCCCGGCGAGCAGATGCAGACCTATACGATCGGCGCCGGCTCCGCGGCACGGACCTCTTTTCCAGCGTCCGGTATTCGGCACGTTTTGCTGCAACCCACGGACGTCGCGTCTGCCGATTTCGAGATCGAATCGGTGCGCCTCGTGTTCCGCCGCGAGCATCTCGCGAAGATCCCCTCGGGCGTCAGCTGGCAAGGTCTTTCCGAGATCTACCGCGAGACCATCGTGACCCGTTCACCGGAGGACGCTCGTTTCACCGTGACGCTTCCCCCGGATCCGGTCCTGGATCTTGCTATCGGCACAGTCGAGGACGGTCCCGTGACGTTTTCCGTCGTTGCCAAGGCGGAGCGCGAAGAGGAACGGTTGCTTGTTCGTCGGACAATTACCACGCCGAATCGCTGGCACGAGGTGACGATGGATCTTTCCGAGCTGGCCTCACGGGAAACGACGTTGTCGTTGCGACTCGAGGCCCTCGAGCCCGGGGCGATCGGGTTCTGGGGCGCGCCGGCGATCCGTGGGAGAAGCGTTGGGAAGAGCGCGTCGCCCGGGAGCCAGCCGCGTCCCCGTGGAGTGCTCGTCGTCTTGCTCGACACGCTTCGGCAGGATCACCTCGAGGCCTATGGTTACGAGCGCGAGACGGCTCCGAGCGTCGCCGCCTTGGCCCGGGAAGGCGTGCGCTTCCGGAATGCCATCGCTCAAGGGGCATGGACGAAGGTTTCGGTTCCTTCGATCCTGTCCTCCACTTATCCCTCGTCGAACGGGGTCTACGAGCTCTTCCACAAGCTTCCCGCCTCGGCAGAGACGCTAGCGGAATCCTTCCGGGAAGCAGGGTTCGCGACCTGGGGTGCTTCGGGTAACGGATTCTCGGGGCGTGCCAACAACCTTCATCAGGGTCTGGAAGTCCTCCACGAGCGCGGCTCCATCGAGGTGGCGGAGGGTCAGAGCCGGAGCAAGACGGCGCGCCCGCTGGTCGACCGGCTTCTCGACTGGCTCGAGACGCATCACGACCTGCCCTTCTTCGTTTTTCTCCATCCGATCGATCCGCATAGTCCTTACGAGCCCTACCGTCCCTACGACGCGCTTTGGGGCGAGCCCGGCGATTCCCAGTGGCTCAAGGAAAGTATGGACAAGGTGAAACCGCTCGTCGAAAAGCAGGAACGGAACGGCAGGCTTCCTCATCGCGAGGACCTCGTAGAAGCCGGTCTCGATCCCGACGTCTTCAACGCGCGCGAGCTCGCCTGGTACGACGGATCGATACGCGCCGCCGACGTCGAGATCGGAAGGGTGCTCGAGCGGCTTCGAGAGCTCGGACTCGAGCAGGACACGCTCGTCGTCTTCTTGAGTGACCATGGCGAGGAGTTTCGCGATCACGGGGGCGGCTTTCACGAAGATAACGTCTATGGCGAGCTGACGAACGTCCCTTTGATCTTGCGCTGGCCCCGAGTCATTCCTTCCGGTGTGGTCGTGGAGGAGACGGTGGAGTTGCTCGACGTCGCCCCCACCTTGCTCGAGCTCGCCGGCATCCCCCCGCCCGAGCGCATGCAGGGGACGAGCCTGGTCCCGCTGTTCCTTCCCGAGGAGGGCCGACGATGGGCGAGTCGTCCCGCCATCTCGGAATGGAAGAGGCGAATCGACCAATTGGAGAGTGGCGTCGATGCGTTCGCCATCGTTCTCGATGGCTACAAGCTCGTTCACAACGTCCAACGCCCGCCGGGGTTTCCAGAGTTCGAGCTCTACGATCGCGAGAAGGATCCTTTGGACCAGCACGATCGGGCGGCGGAGCATCCTGAGATCGTGGAGCGGCTCTCGACGCAACTCGAGCGCTGGCGCGAGTGGGCCGCGGCGAACAAGCTTCCGAGCGACGATCAGGAAGCCGGAACGCTCGACGCGGAAGAGCTCGAACGATTGCGAAGTCTCGGCTACGTTCAGTAGGGCCGTCGAATGGACGACGGTGAGTCAGCCCGGGCATGAGGCTTCCTGGGCCGCTCGCCGCGAGCTCCACTCGTCGCGTTCTTCTCACGGCGATCGCTCTCGGCGCGGTTGCCCTGCCGCTCACCCTGCTGATGCTCCACGGGCCCCTCCCTCTGAGAGTGCGTCCCGGCTGGAATCCGGGCTGGAGCGGTCTGTCGCGCGAATGGCGATTCGAGAAGGGTCGCGTCTGGCGCGCGCTGGCCCGTCGCTCGGTGATCCGGTTCCCGGTTACGGTCGAAGGGCCCGGGATCGTATCCCTGTGGGTACGGTACTCGGGTGGCGAGCGAGTTTCGTTGCGGGCGGCGTTCGAAGCGGGTGAGCCACGGGAGATGACTCTTGTGGCCTCCCCCGCACCCCAGCGAATCGACCTCGCCCTTCCTTCGGAACGGATTCGCGCGGTACTTCGACTGCGCTGCGACGCGGAAGACTCCGATCCGGTGTTCTTGAGCGCGGTCGAATGGAATGCGCGTCGCCTTTGGCCGCAGGCGTCTGTCGTTCGTTCGGCTGCGTTCCTGCTCGTCGGGGCCTTCCTGGCTTTGCTCCTCGCCGGAGCGCGTTGGGCAGGATCTCTGGGAGCGGCCGTTTGTACCGCCGTCGCTCTCGTCACCTGGAGCGCGTTCGACGCTTTCGCCGCGCTTCGTTTCGCGTCGGCGAGCACGGCCCCCGTTCTTGCCGGCGTTGGGATCATCGGTCTGGTGAAGCTCTTTTGGAGACAGGCGAGCGCGGCTGTTCTCGCAATGGTCTTCGTGGTTCTTCTCCTGCGCTCGGCGTGGGTCTTTCATCCGAGCTACTACTTCTACGACATCCAGGTCCAGGAGACGCTGGTCGAGCTTCTCTATCATCGAGGGGTTAAAGACTTCTGGACGCGCCTTCCCGATTATCAGATGGCGCATTCTCTTGGGGTGACCGAGGTCGCGGGCACCAGCCGGGCATTTCCGTACTCGCCGGTCTTTCATACGATCGTGCATCTGGGAAACTGGCTGGTCCACGCTCCCGACCGTTGGATCCTGTTCGCGAACGCAACCTTGGGCGCGCTGTCGCTTCTTCCGGTTGCCTTTCTGGCGAGGCGGGCGAGTGCGGCCCCGGCAGCTCCCATCTACGCCTGTGGCATCTTCGTGCTGATTCCCAGCCTGACACGGAGTCTTCTGCTCCTCGAGGGGCCGGCGACTCTGGGCCGGCTCCTGGACCTTCTTGTCGTCCTGTACTTCGCCAAGGTCGGTCTGTCCGTGGGCGACAAGCGCAACTGGGTCGGCGCGACACTCGTCATCACCGCGGCTCTCGCGTCCTACACGGCTGGGTTTCTTCACATCGGGCTTCTCGTCGGTTGTTCTCTTTTGCTAGCCCCGTTCGTGGGAGGTCTCGATCGCAACGGGGCCATCGCGCTCGCTTCTGCGGGACTGGCGGGACTTGCCCTGTCGCTTTTGTTTTACCATCCCCGAGCCATCGCGGATCTATTCGTATCGGTTTTGCCAAGCGGAGCCCACGCGCCGCTGCCGGAAGCATCGACCGGCGGCCCCCTGCTGGCCTCGGCCTCCGCGCGGGCGCTCACCTTCCTGAGTGCCCCTCTGCTCATCATCGGGGGAATCGGCGCGGCAACCGAGATTCGTCGAGTTTCCTCGCCTTCGCTTCGTCTGCTGTGTTATGGCTGGCTTGCTTCCGCCATCGTGGCCTACGCGTTGCGTTACGTCTTCATCGACCTGTTCCTCAAACAGAAGGAGCTCTACTGGGCCGCTGGCCTGCTGTCGATTACCGGGGGAGCTCTGCTCGCTAGAGGGACGAGTCGGATCGCGCGCCCGGCGCTCCGACAGGTACTGATCGGCGTGGTGTTCGCTGCGTTTCTTGCGGTTTGGCTTCTCGAGTTTCGAAAATGGCTGGGCGAGTTCTACGGGCCCTATCTCTTTCGTTGAGCTCGTTCCCTTCGGAAGCTGTCCTCAGTCGGTGGATTTCTTCGTCGTGGCGGTCTCGGCACGCATAATCCGAGCCGCGTCTCGGATCGTTCCTTCGTACGTAAGCACCTGGGCTACGTTCGAATCTCGCAGTATCTCGTAGACGGACCGCGGAGAGCCATCCAGCAGAACCGTCGCGCTCACGAGCCGCACGCCATGGCTGTAATCTGCGTAACGTGCGCCATGAACGGTGCTGAGGGGCTGGATGGGCCGGCCGGGCTTCTCGTGCCAGCCGTAGATGGCGACTCGCCTCCTTCGCGTCAGCAGCCGCTTCGTCAGAATCAGGTCCTTCTTGTGCCCGGACATGAGAACGCCGAGCACGTCGCCTCGCTGGCGCTCGATGGTCCGGTTGTGCTCGACGAAGTACTGCGTGGAAACCATACGGGACGTCGGCTTCATGGGTTGTGGGGTGAGGCGACGTGCCGCCTGCCGGTAGATCGCGTCCACCATTTTGCGCGTCGGAAGAATCGACTCGAACTGACGAGCCGTGTCGACCGCCGCGCGAAAACCGAGGGGCACCCGAACGAAATCGTCGTCCGAACCAACGGCCAGGTAATCCGGCATCACACAGATGACCGCCTCGTGGATCACACCTCGCCGATCGCGAGACTCCAGGCGTACTGCCTTCAGATGTCGCAAGAAGCCGGGAAGGCTGCCGTGTCTGAGCTCCTGGAAGATCACTTCGTCTCGCTCGCGGCCCTGCAGGTCCCATACTTTCTTCATGAGCTCGGAGCCCGTGAGGGCGTTCGGCGATCGTGAAGGAATGGCGTTCGCAAGCTCGTCCGAACACGCGTTCTCGGAAGCTACATTCGCGGAGCTAACGGGCGAGAGAAAACACGCGGCCAGGAATACGACGAGCGTCTTTGCAGGACGCGAATGCCGCGCCCCGGGAAGCTGCCGCGGCCACCCACCGGACTGGACAGTTCCGGCCTCCTCGGTCGTTCGGACCGAATGGAGTTTCGGCCGGCACCGGGAGCTCGCGAGAGCCATTCGCGTAACCGGTCGGGCCAGTCGGCGAAGCCCCTGCGAAAGTCGGTAGTGACCGCGAAGGAAAGAACGAACGGCGGCCATCTCGATCATCTCTGATCTCATCCGAGGCCAGGAGGGCGAGCTCCTCACGAAGGCTCCTCGCGTAGTTCACCGCGATCATCGTGTAGTCGTCGCCGAGGAAGTAATTGTCGAGGGTCCCGTAGTGAGCGATCAGAGCCGCGACCGCCAGAGCAACGGGGAGCACGAAGGGAGGAGGCTCGAATCGGATGCCATTCCGGTCCCGAGCCGTTTCCACCTGTGCCTCGAAGAAGGGCGTTTTTCCCGTCATTCTACACGCCTCGGCTGGATGTGAGGCACCTGCCGCCTCAGCGATTCGAAGACGCCACGTCAGGCCCGCCGTCTCGCCGCGCGAAGCAGGCCCGAGCAGCTTCCATCACCGAGAAAGCTTCCACACCGAGACGCGTGGGCCCGGTCGCTCGACGCCCTGGAATCCCGAATACGGCAGATAGAACGCGTCCACGGCGTCGTAGATGCCGGGCGATTTACCGGGCGCGAAGGGGTCGAATCGTTGCAGCAGGACGGCGGCCCCGAGCCTCCGGGACAGGCTCCGGTCCACCCTCGAGTAGCGTTCGAGCGCCGGATGCTCGTGCGTGATGAGGACGTCGAACCCATCGCGCTCCGCGGCCCGGACCGCGCCGAGCCGCGAGCCGACCCAACGCACGGGAAAGTCGGGCGGAAGGCTGGGGGCACCGTATCCCCAGCATATCTGCACTCGGGTGCCTGGTGTCAGATGGTCCTGAATCCATTTCCTCGCGAGGCTTCGGGTATCCTCGCGCGATAGCAACCGATCGAACGACACGGAAGCGTGGGCGTTGGGAATCGCTCCGCTCAAGAAAAGAGCCATCCACACGAGCCCCCGTGCCCGCAAGAGCTCGAGGAAAAACGCGGCAGCAAGCGCGATCGGCGGGACGATGGGGAGAGCGTACCGCGCAAACGCCGTGGGGGTCGCCATCGCCGCCGCGAGAAACGGAACACTCCAGCCGAGCAGCACCAGGGCACGCGGGCTTCGTGCGGTCCTCATCAGGCCGACGATTCCCAGCGCGAGGAGCGGGATTCCGAGACCATATCGCAGCGAAAACGTGACCGGATACCACGGATTCCAGACGGTGAGGGTGCGCTCGCCCCAGGTCTCGCGAAAGAGCTCGTTGACGCTCGACAGGGCGCCCTCCGTGTCGAGAAAGAGGTAGGGTGACGTCGAAGCGAAAACAGCGAACGCGAGAAAGACACAAATGACGAGCTCACCCCCACGTTCCCGCCACGAGCGTTCATCCAGCGTGGCGATCACCAGCGCCAACGGTAAGAGCGCGAGAACTCCCGTGTACTTGGTCGATGCCGCGAGACCGGCCGAGACCGCCGCCAATCGGATCCAGAGGTGGCGCTTCGAGCGGCGCCCTTCGACGGCGAAGGCGACGGAAACGGTGACGAGGAACACCATGGGGACATCGGTGGTGGCGAAATGGGACTCGCGAACGTGCTGGTAGGCCACCGCGAGAAACGCCGCCGCTGCGAGCCCAGCCCTTGGCGAGAACAGACGCGTTCCCATGACGCCGGCGACCGCCACAGTTCCGACACCGCAAACGACGGAGAGCAATCGCCCCACGAGACGCGGGTCGAAGCCCGCCTTTGCGAAAAGCTCGAAGACCCCGAGGAGGGCCGCGTCGACGTAAAGAAGAAGTGCGGGGTAATGGAAGAAGTGGGGATTGAGATCCCCCGACTCCAGCATGGCCATGGCCTTTCCCACGACGAACTCCTCGTCGGGGCGTACGCGCTCGATGTCGAGTCCGAAGTCCACGGCCCAGAGGCGAAGCCCGGCCGCGACGAAAAGAATCGCCGCGAAGAGCCACCCGGTCCCTCGAGGTGCTGGGAGACGAGCGCGCTCATGGTCTATCATAGGTGCTTGCTTTGAGGCGCCCCGAGAGAGAGGGCGGGTTTGAAACGCATCCTGTTACTGCTCGTCGTGGTAGCGGCTCTCGCGCGCGTCCACGCCATCGAGCGGCACTGGAGCTACGGCGACCACGACGGTTGGGGAGGGGCATTCTACAGCAACATCGCGAGGAACTACCTTCGCTACGGGTACCTGGCGACCGGCTTCGCTCCCATCACCTCCACGGGAAATGTCCCAGTCGAGAAGTGGCGATACTATCTGAGCCATCCACCGCTCATCGGCCTTTTCGTCTCCCTGAGCTTTCTTGTTTTCGGCGAGCACGAATGGTCGGCACGCATCGTGCCGTTGGTATTCAGCCTGGGCAGCATCTTGCTGATATTTCGCCTCGCTTCGGGTCTCTGGTCGAACAGGACCGCAATCGTGGCGGCCGCGATCTTCGCTTTCGTTCCCATGGAGGTCGTCTACGCCACGCACGTCGATCCTCAGGGCCCACCGGTTACCTTCGCTGCGCTCCTGCTACTCATCGCCTACCAGGAGAGACGGCCGCTTCTGGCGGTCGCGGCGTTCGTCCTGGGAGCGGGCTTCGATTGGCCGATTCACTATATGACGGGTCTCATCGCAGTCCACGCCCTCGTTTTCGAGCACGAGAAGAGGAGGTGGGTCCTGGCCCTTCCCGCCGCTTCGCTCGTGTTCGTGCTCGGGTTCCTCGTCTACTCGCAGAGGGTTGCCTCCAACCCGGAGCAGCACGCCATCCAATCGAGTACCGACTCGTTCCTCTTCTGGAGCGGCATCCGGGTCACTCGAAACCACATTCCGGGACACCGAATGGTCGCTCCCGACCCCGTCGCATGGGTGGGGAAGGAATCGAGCTATTTCCGGGAGCTCTACGGTCTGCCACTTCTTGTTCTGTCCCTCGTCGGTGTCGCCGCCGCCGGAGGGAGGCTCCAGAGGAGCTATCTTCTTCTCGCCCTTCTTTGGGGTATGGCCCACGTCGTGCTCTTCCCCATAGGGGCTTTTGTTCACGACTACTGGATGACCTACCTTGCCCCAGGGCTCGCGCTCGCGGGAGGCCGCGCGATCGTCTGGACGGCTCAGCTCCTGCCCGACAGCGCTCGGCGCTTACGTACGGCCGCGATCCTGGCAGCGACAGTCGCCCTCTCCGTCTCATCCGTGGCGCGGGGAATCGATCGCATCGAAACGTCTCGAGCCGATCCGGCGTCGTTCGGCATGA
The DNA here is from genome assembly GCA_035457705.1 of Vicinamibacteria bacterium. Lineage (GTDB taxonomy): Bacteria > Acidobacteriota > Vicinamibacteria > Marinacidobacterales > SMYC01 > DASPGQ01. The sequence continues at coordinate 4,172 of DATIBD010000077.1, read as the reverse complement.
GGCTTCACCGGCTCGTCGGGCCCAACGACGGCATCCTTTCGGTCTCACCTTTCGACGCTCGCGATGCATATTACGCCGGCTGCAGGATCCGCGATCAAGTCAACTCGGTATCGCTGTTCGAGAAAGCTCTCGATGAGTCTCCGGGTTACCGATACTTCGTGGTACCCCAGTCCACCTACGCCGCGCACCCGCACAAGCCTCTTTTCGAGTCTCTCGGGTCCTGCCATGATCGCCTCGCATTCGATGGCTACTACGTGTTCGACCTGGCACGGTGCAGGGACCGATGACGGACGTCGCACAAACCACGTGCTTAACGCTCGCCAAACGAGGTCCCGTAACCTTAAGAAACCAGGGGTTGTTGCGAGCGGCTGTTCCGTGAAGTAAAGCTGTTTCGATACTGCGGCGCACACACTCGAGCTTGCGCCCGAAAATCCCCGCCGTTGCTCTCCTCCTCGGTGATGCCTACTATCGAACGGGTGAGCTCGAGCGAGCGGAAGCGATCTGGCGAGAGGAGTATTCCCGCTCACCCGAAAACCATGAGAGGGACATGTTCGAGATCGCCCTCGCGTCGCGACCGAGCGAGGCCAAGTGGAAGAGGGGCGGCGCGTCCTCGAGAAGTACCGCGGCACCCCACATCGGGATCTGACCCATTTGACCGAGATCGCGGCCCTCCTGGGTGACGTTGCCTATGTCGCCGATCGCGTGAAGGACCACCCGGGAAGGAACTACCGGTGGCTCATCGAGGAGCCCAAGCTCGAGCCGCTCGCAGATGCCCCGGCGTTCCAAACGCTCGCTCGATCCCTTCACGCACGCTGGCAGTCCTCATCTCGAAGCGGTCGGGCCGACGCTTTCCGTTCCTCCACCACCGCTTTCGACGCCGGACGAACACCTGGCACGAGTACTCTCCGCATCGTCCGCCACCGAATACAGTCCCTGAGACGTTCAGTCGGGATACACCCGGCTCCAATCGTTTTTCATGTCCACGACGATCCAGCCCCTCTGAGCCGCTTCGTCGAGCGCCTTGTCGAGGCGACCGATGTGCGAATCGCGGTCGTAGGCAAACTCGCGATCGGCGTCGGTGTGGCGAACGATCATGCCGAATCTGGGGGTGGTGTCGGAAGCGCCCCGATCGATGGTCGTGTACTGGAGCATCTGCAGATCGCCATCGGAGTTGCCCGCGGCGAAGAGCGGCCGGCGTCCGATATGCTGATAGATTCCGACGGGCTTACCCGCCTTGTCGTCCACGAAAAGGCCTTGCCCTTTCTTGACGATCGTCGGTACGCTGTCGCGCATCTCGAGCTCGGCACCGAGCGACGATCCGACCACTTGTTCGGGGGGAATGCCGTACAACTCCTCGGAGAACACCCGCATGAAGTCGATCCCGCCGCCAGAGACGATGAAGGTCTTGAAGTCGTTGGCGCGAAGGTATTCCAGAAGCTCGAGCATGGGCTGGTACACCATCTGCGTAAACGGCATGCCCGTTTGCGGATGCTTCGCGGTCGCCACCCAATCGCGCACCGACCCGGCGAACTCGTCCGCGGTCACGTTCGAGTGCGCTGCGAGTAGAACTTTCTCGACGCCTTCCATTCCGCCGGCCAGGAGCCCCTGCATGTCGAAAGTGATCGCGCTCTTGAATGGCTCGGTGTCATTCCACTCGGGGTGATCGGCTGCCAGGGCGCGGACCCGATCAAGGGCGAAGAGCGCCTGGAAGTACACCGGCTGCTCGCTCCAAAGAGTGCCATCGTTGTCGAATGTGGCGATGCGCTCCGCGGGCGGCACGAACGCCGCCCCGCCTGTGGTGGTCACGTCCTCGACGAATTGGAGGATGGCTTGCTTGGAAGCACCGTCGTTCCAGGACGGGAGCGGATCGCCGGGAGCCTCAACGGAGGGTGCTGGCGTCTCGGGAGCGGTACAACCGCCGGCCAGCAGAATGAGCACGAACAGCAAGCTCTCGGTAGGCCGTCTAGTCGTGATCATGTACATCCTCCCTTATCGTCCAGTACTCCCAAGCCTGCGGCCCGATTGGGGCGCGCCCTCCCGCATCGCAGAGTCGAGGACCTATTCGCTCAGCGCCCTCCCATCGAGGCCTCGATTTGCTCCATAACCCTCGTGAGGTTGAACGAGCCGGGGGCTTGGCTGGGAGGGTAGTCCACCATGGTCTTGAGAAACCTTGCCGCGAGCTGTTGCATGGGCGCGAGTACATACACGCGATCAAGGAACCAGTCGTTGTAGGTGTTCGAGTTGTGTTGGGACTTCTCGAAGGGGTCGCGCCGGAGGTTGAAGAGTAGCGGGACCCGCAGCTCGACGAACGGCTCGCGCCAGACGCCGAAGGCCTGGCCGCGGTTCTCGAGGAAGACGGCTTTCCATGCGTCGTAGCGGATCGCGACGATCTGGCCGTCGTCGTTAACGTACATGAACTCGTGACGCGGGGATTCGCTCACCTCGCCGGTGAGGTAGGGGAGCTGGTTGTAGCCGTCGATGTAGTTGCGATAGTTACGACCGTTCAGCGCGACACTGTTTCTTAGCCTCTCCTTGACGGTGTTATCCCCCGCGGCGGCGGCAAAGGTGGGCAGCCAATCCTCGTGGGAGACGATACCGTTGAGAGTTACACCCTCGGGGAAATGGCCGGGCCAGCGGACGAAGGCGGGCACGCGATAGGCGCCTTCCCAGTTCGAGTTCTTCTCGCCGCGGAACGGCGTCGTGCCGGCGTCGGGCCAGGTATTGTAGTGGGGGCCGTTGTCGGTCGAGTACATGACGAGCGTGTTGTCCGCGATCCCGAGCTGATCCAGGAGATCGAGCAGCTCGCCGACGTGCCCGTCGTGCTCGATCATGCCGTCGGTGTACTCGTCGTTGCCCTCGTGCCGGTGCTCGGGCCGGACGTGCGTGCGGAAGTGCATCCGGGTGCCATTCCACCAGACGAAGAACGGCGTGCCCGCCCGGTTCTGGCGGGTGATGAAGTCCTTCGCCGCGGCCACGGTCTCATCGTCGATGGTCTCCATGCGCTTCCTGGTCAGGGGCCCAGTGTCTTCGATCCGCTGGCCGCCGTTTCCGTCTGCCCAGGAGTGCAGCACGCCGCGGGGCCCGAATGCCTCGCGGAACCTCCGGCCGTCTGCGAGCACCATGTCCCCGGGGTAGTCCTCGTTCTCTGGCTCCTCCTCGGCGTTCAAGTGATAGAGGTTGCCGAGGAACTCGTCGAAGCCGTGCATCGTGGGCAGGTGCTCGTCACGGTCGCCCTGGTGGTTCTTGCCAAACTGGCCCGTGGCATAACCGTTGGACTTGAGGACGGTGGCCATGGTGACGTCCGTCATCTGCCAGCCCTCTGGGGCACTCGGAAGCCCGACCTTGGTCATGCCGGAGCGCACCGGCACGCTCCCGCCGATGAACGCGGCACGTCCCGCAGTACAGCTCTGCTGGGCGTAGTAGTCGGTGAAGGACAGCCCTTCCTTTGCGATCCGGTCGATGTTGGGCGTCTGATAGCCCATCATCCCGCGGTTGTTGTGGCTGATGTTCCAGGTCCCGATATCGTCACCCCAGATGACGAGAACGTTGGGTTTCGTGCTCCCGGTCTGGGCGTAGGCGGGCAGCGCCGCGAACGCCGCAAGCAACAGCGCCGGGAACGAGGTCAGGGGTCTGATCATGTTAGTCCTCCAGGCTAGGTGACGAACGGCCGTTTGATTCTATATGTTTCATCGGTTTCTCGCTTCTTGCTATTTCATCGTGACGAGCGGTGCCTCGGCTCAAGAATCTCGAGCACACGCACGTAATAAACCCGCTCTGCCGGAACAAAACCTGCTCTCTGCGGGGTCGAAGTCCGAGTCCTCCCGGTCGCCCGACAACACGGGCGCATGCTGTGCCAGCGTCCCGCCTCCGCACCCTGGGCAAGGGCCGCAACGAAGATCCAGGCTGTCCAGGTAAGAAGGCCGATTGTCACGCGCGTCATGATCGAGCTCATCGTGGGGCTTCTTCGCGCTGGAGGGAAGTAGGGGGATGGTTGTCGGCAGTGTGCTAACGGTTAGAACGGCGCGGGAGTGGCATCCCACGTGGTTCACGACGACCGCTTCTAACCGTTATCGGCGAAAGGACAACCTTGCGACTACTTCCCGTGCGACCCGTCGACGTATGAGACCCGCATCGGTAAGCGACGCTACTCCGGCCGCAGGATTCGACGACGA
>DATIBD010000076.1:0-13043 GCA_035457705.1 Vicinamibacteria bacterium | reverse complement strand
GATCCCAATCACTCTGCTGGCACCAGCAGAGGAGCGCCCTTGTCCTTCACGAAGACCACCAGAAATTTTGCGGGTTTGGTGGTGCTCGCGTTCTTTCCGACGACGTGCACGTCTTCGGGGCCTTCGTAGAAGGTTTGGCCTGCGGTCAGCGTCACTGGTTCTCCGCCCTTTACCTGCATCACGATGGTGCCGTCCAGCACATAAATCATCGCGTGGGCGTTGTGTCGGTGGATGGGGTCCGTCCCGCCGGGTGCATACTCCACGAGGATCATTAACAGTTCCCGGCCGGGAACGTTCGTCAGTTCTCTAGACAATAGCGTTGTGACCTTGGCCTCCTCCGCAATCAGCGTCCCTGGGATGAGATATAGCAAGAGCAACTTAACCACCCTTTTCGTCATGGTCACCCCTTCGTTCCTCGACCGAAGTACCCTCCGTCCATTCGGCGGGCACTAGCTATGACCGCGGACCGAACCTTGTTGTGACACCTTAGAACTCTCGTCGTTGAGGTCGCCCTCCGCTACTCGATGCGAACCAGGGCAGTCAGTTCGAAACGACCTCAGATTGGAGGGTGGAGTCTGACTAGCTGCCATCGCGTTCTTATCCGCGACTTCTCGACAGCTGGCAAACTATTCGAATAAGTCGCTCTTCGCTCTAATCCGGTCGCTGGGCGATCCTCCGTGGCCTCGCCGGTGTGATCTTAAGGGCCCGTAGACGCGATGCGAGGGTCGTTGGATTGATGCCAAGCAGCTTGGCGGCGCCGCCCTCGCCATAAATGCGACCAGCGGTGCGGTCCAGCGCTTTCATCAGGTTCGCACGCTCGAGCTCTCGACATTCGCGGTCCGTCAAAATGACGTCTGGCATGTCGGAGGGCGAGACCGGTGTCGGAGGCACATCCGCGAGTGCGATGTCGAGGCGATTTGCCGGTGATGTCGAAAGGGGGTTCGGAAGCACTCCGTTGTCCGACCGGATCACGGCCCGTTCAACCAGATTCTGGAGTTCGCGCACATTGCCGGGCCACTGGTAGGCAGCGAACGCGTTCATCGCTGTTTGTGGTATCTGCTCAATCCGCTTCCCGATGCGCCTCGAGAATACCTCTATGAAGTGCAGGACCAGCGGACGTATGTCCTCCCGGCGCTCCCGCAGGGGCGGTATGAAGATAGGAAACACGTTCAGCCGATAGTAGAGATCGCTGCGGAATTCGTTGCGTGCGACCATCTGGGTCAGGTCGCGATGAGTGGCGGCCACGAGACGGACGTCGATGCGATGCGTGCGGCTGCCTCCCAGTCGTTCGAACTCTTGTTCCTGTAAAACGCGCAACAGTTTCGGTTGCAGGGCCAGGGGTAAATCCCCGATTTCGTCCAGGAAGAGAGTGCCGGTATCCGCCATATCGAAGCGACCCACTCGCTGTGCTACGGCCCCTGTAAAGGCCCCTTTCTCGTGCCCAAACAACTCACTCTCCAACAGATCGAAGGGAATGGCCGCGCAGTTCAGCTTCACGAACGGGTGTGCGCAGCGTCGGCTTATATTGTGAATAGCGCGCGCGATCAACTCCTTGCCCGTACCTGTTTCTCCCAGGACCAGCACGGTGGAATCCGTTGGTGCCACTCGCTCGACTTCGGCGAGCACGGATTCAAGAGCTGCGCTAGCGCCTACGATTTGAGCGAATTCGCGGCCTCTTTCGTCTTGTTCAGCACACCCAAGGCTGTTGAGAGAGCCCACACGTGCCTCCCACTAGAAGCGAGCCGGCAACAAGGATCCGCCGTCAACTTCTCAGCGCCGCTCGAACTGCCTCGAGTAGAGTTTCTCCGTCGAAAGGCTTCGCGAGAAATTTCACGGCGCCGCCTCGCATTGCCTGGAGCCGCATTTTTTCGTCGCCGTGCGCGGTGATGAAGATGGTCGGGATCGGGCAATGATCGGAGTTCAGCTTGAACTGGAGGTCTAGCCCTGACATCCCCGGCATTCTGATATCGGCGATCAGGCACCCAGTTTCGTGTTGTTGGCCAGAGCTCAAGAAAGCCTCGGCGGAGTCAAACGATTGCGCTGAAATACCTGCCGATTTCAACAAACGTTGCACGGCAACTCGATACGATCCGTCGTCTTCAATAACGACGACCATTTTTCCCTTCCGCTCTCCAGTCACAGATACAGGATCGATCCGCTAGCCAGAAAACGCAATTATTGATTGTGATAAGGTCGCTTATAGGTATGTATAAAGGACCTGCATGGTCATGGGGGTGGTTGCGTCGGCGATCAATGGATCCGAAGGTTAGTCGGCTTCCGGCAGCTTGAGCTTCTCTGCCATTCTTCCCAGTTCAGCGGGGGAGTTGGCCCGCATCTTGCGCATCACCTGCCCTCGATGGACGGTCGCGGTGACTTCGGTGGTGCCCAGTGTCGAGGCAATCTGCTTCGTGAGCATGCCTGAGACGATGAGACGCATTACCTCGCGCTCTCGCGCGGTCAACCTCGCGTAACGTTCCTGCAATTCCACAATCTCGCTCTGCCGTTGCCGTGCTTCGCCGTCACTCTTCAGGGCTTGCTGAATCGCGTCGATGAGATCCTGATCCCGGAAAGGCTTGGTCAGAAACTCCACTGCTCCTGACTTCATCGCCTTCACCGTCATGGGGACGTCTGCATGGCTGGAGATGAAAACGATCGGGATGCGGACTCCCATCTCGATCAATCTACTTTGGACTTCCAGGCCGCTCAGTCCAGGAAGCCGCACGTCCAGGACGAGGCAACAGGGGCCTTTCGGGAGGTCGTGCCGTAGAAACTCCTCTGGCGTTGCAAACGACTCGGAATGCAGGTCTACCGTCTTCAATAGCCGCCGCATCGCCGCACGCATACGGGTATCATCGTCGACGATCAACACAGTAGGTGAATCGGCGGAGGTCATGCGGTGGCTGCCTCTTTGATGGGTAGCGCAAAATGAAACGTCGCCCCTCCTTCGGAGTTCGCCATGGCCCAGATGCGACCGCCATGCGACTGGATGACGGAACGGGTAATCGCCAATCCCAGACCTGTGCCTCGAGCCTTCGTGGTGAAGAACGCGTTGAAAATGTCATCCAGATTCTCGATGGGTAGTCCCCCTCCCGCATCCCTGACCGAGATCAGCAGTTGATCCTCCAGGGTCGGCTCCGACGTTATCCTGAGCTCACCTCCCGTACTTTCCATCGCCTCGATACCATTGCGCATGAGATTCATCAACGCCTGCTGCAACTGCACACGGTCCGCCATGACATTGGGGAGTCCCTGAGCAAGATCGGTGCGAATCGTCACCGCATGCCGATTGGCTTCATCCCCCATCATCATGACCATCTCTTCAATCATTTGGTTCAGGTCAAACGTCTCCAGCTGAGAAGAACCCTTCTGATACAGCGAACGGACGCGATCGATGATTTCGGCTGCACGTCTGGAGTCGTGGATCATTTCCAGAGCGGCTTCGCGCGCCTCCGGCAGGTCGGGCTCAGGGCGATCGATTAATCGTAAGCATGCTTCGGCATTGGTAACGGCGGCCCCGATGGGCTGCTTGATCTCGTGCGCCAGCGAGGCGGTCAGTTCGCCCATGGTGCTCACCCGAGTTACATGCGCAAGGTCCGCTCGTACTCGACGCAGTCTTTCACGCTCTCCTTCCGCCTGCTTGGTCTCGGTCACATCCATCGCCACGCCCACGAACTGCAATACGTCCCCCCTGGAACTCAGAATCGGGTGTCCCACGGAGTGAATGTGTCTTTCTTTCGAGCTCGTGGACAGGACTCGGTACTCTACGTCGTACTCTGATTTGTTCGCGATGGCTCGGTCGATCGCCGCTTCATATCGGGGCCGGTCGCCAGGATGAACTCCGTGCAAGCGTTGCTCCCGGGTAGGCATACCGTCTTTGGGATCGAAGCCGTGTATCCGATACCATTCCTCGGACGCAAACAACCCGTTCAGGCGAGGAATCTCCCACGCCCAACTCCCTATATGAGCCAGTTGCTGCGATTGTGCAAGGTAACTCTCGCTCCGGCGCAATGCCTCCTCGGCGCGCTTCTGTTCGCTCAAGTCAAAAGCGAAACCAACACCCTCGCCACCACCCTCCTCGAACAGTGCGCCGGCCACCAGCACCGGCACGCGGCTGCCATCCTTCCGGAGAAACTCCTTCTCGTATGCCTGAACCAGCCCGGTTGCGTTCAGTTCCGCTCGCGCGGATTCGTCGTATTCACGCCACTCGGGGGGCGTCAAGTCGGTCCAACGCAGACGGCCTGAGGCGACATCGTCACGACCGTATTGCAGCATGCGCAGAAACGCTTCGTTGGCCCCGAGGATCGCACCTTCGAGGTTCCAGAGACAGATACCCAGAATGTTGGCATCGACCAGACGCCGAATCCTCCGTTCACGATCTTCAAGTTCGCGATAGAGCCGCGTATTCTCGAGTGAGATGGCTGCTTGCGACGCAAGCACCTTCAACACGGTAATGCGGGCAGGAGTGAAAACGTTGGGCGTCAGATTGTTCTCCAGGTAGAGAATGCTGATGAGTTTGCCCTGGTTGATCAACGGCAAAGCGAGAACGGAGCGAGGGCGGCGCTGAACGAGGTAGCGATCGGCAGAGAACGGACTCTCGGATGATGCATCCTCGAGTATCACGCTCTCTTGAGTGCGCATCGCATAGCGAACGAGCGACTCCGGCACCGCGGCTGCAGCGTCAGGACCGTCCGGGAGCTGCACGGTGACATCACCTTCGGTAGTCGTCGCCTCCGCCTCGATCTGCAGTTCATCGCATCGTGGAACAATCAAGAGACCTCGCTCGGCGCCAGCGTGCTCGATCGCCGCGCGCATGATGCTGTCGACCACCTTTTCCAACACTATCTCGCCCGAGACAGCCTGCGAGACTTTGATCACGGTGGCCAGATCCAGCAGTTCGGTGGGCGCCAGGATTGTGCTCGCCGGCGTCGAGATCGACCATTCCTTCTTGAGATGAGGATACAAATGGTCCAACTGCGCTACCTTGCCATCGGCCCCCCAGCGCTGATAGCAATACCGGGCTTCGACCAGATATGCGTCTGCGAACTTCTGGAAACCACGCGCGGCGTAGAATCGTGCGGCGAGCTCGTAGGCGATTGCCTCGTTGTGGACAAAACCGTTGTCGTGTGCCGAGCGGATGGCCTGCTCGTAGAGCTGCTCGGCCTCGAGGATACGGCCTTCGATCCGCGCCATCTCCGCGCCTATCAGTGCGGCGCGGTGTTCAAAATTCTCCGGGCAATGCTGCGCCCATATCTCGTGCTGCTTTTGGTGAGCAGCAAGAGCCACAAAGTGTCGCTGTCGATCGCCATTCGTTGCAGAATCACAAGCCGCAGCTCGCGACAGTGCGCTGTAAAAGTGATATTCGGCCGTTTCGAAGAAGGAGGGGGATGCCCAGAGAAGGCGTTCTGCATTCAAAGACGCTTCAATCGCTGAAGAATAGTCTCCCGCAAAGAAACGTGCTTGTAGCTTTCGGATCCAATACCAACATTTCGGCAGCGCCAAAACGCGGTCACTTGCCAAATGGCGCTCGAAGCGAACTTCGTCGAAGCGCTCGTCATCGAATGCGCCGAATGTCGCCGTCAAGCCACGAAGTGTCCGGATGAGCCCGAGCTGTGTGGTGATGATATCTATGACGAGACCGAACCGGATCTTCGTGGCGAACTCGAGACCCGTCTCAGCCTCACCTTGCACGTCGTCTAAAGGGTCTCCCGCCGCGAGAAGATTTGCGTACAAGCAAAAGCAGCTGTATACGGCAAACGTGAGATCGCCGGTCCTGTTCGCGACGTCGAAGCAGCGACGCTGGAGCTCGCGCCCGCTCTTGACGTGCCGCGTCCATGGCATGACGCGAGTCCCAATAGCCAGATAGGTGCGGGCTTGATAGCGGCGCAATCCACGCTGCTCCACCAGATCGTAACCAAGCTTGCCAATCCGGTACCCGGCGCGATAGTCGCCGAAATGAGATCCAGCAAGCGCCCCCAACAATACATAGGCGTAGCAGGACGCGTCGCTGTTGCCGTGCTCCAGGCTGAGACGGACCATCCGACAAATCACGAGGGCAAAAAATCTCGCATCGGTGAACATCGCGGGTGACACGACGCCAGTGAACACATCCAGAACATCGAGCACATCTGTGTTGGTGTTCAAGGGTAGGTCAACGAGCTCCTCGATTTGTCGGTGTCCCAGCAAGTACCAGATGTGGTCGTATTCTCGCCGTACTTCCTCTTCGGTAGGGTGCGGGGACCAATCCGTGCCGCGACCTCTCCAGTATTCAAGGAAGACCTCCACGGCGCGATCGCTGCGATCCAAAGCCGTATAGAGCGTCAGACGCAAACGTGTGACGAGAGCGATATCATGGGCGCTCTTCGCCCGTTCGGCCAACATAAAGAGCCGCTTTTCTGCGGCGGCCATATCCGTGGTCAGTAATTCACACTCGGCCAAGAGATATTCGATCGAGAAGATCAGGTCGTAGTTATGGTTCCAAGTCTCGTCTGTCAACAAGCCCCGCCCCGCGTGGAGGTAAGTAAGCGCCGAGGCATACGCCGTTGACGTCTTTGCGCGCCTCCCCGCTATGAGATTTAATTCTGCGATGCGTTCACGCTCCGTAATCGAGGTGATCAGGCGAAGGCCTCGGTTGAGCTGGTTGACGATCTCGAAGATTCCTTCCCTCAGTTTGTCTGGAGGTGTGTGTGACGCCATCAACCTGCCGATGCGGAGATGCGTCTCAGCGCGCAATTCTTGCGGGATGAGAGAATACGCTGCTTCCTGAACGCGATCGTGAAGGAAGTGATAAGAATCTTTGGACCGCAATATAAAACCCGCCCCGACTGCTTCTGTAAGTTGGGCATGCAGACGCTCCATTGCGTCCTGGTGGACGACACCTAGCATCGTGAACTCTGCACTGTTGCCCAGGCAGGCGAGCTGTTTCAGTGCGTTCTGGGTCGCGGGGACCAGGCGGGATAACTTCCCGACCATGAGGTCCACCACATTATCGGTGTACCCTTTGGCGTGAATGCGATTCAGATCCCAGGACCATCGCCCTTGGACATGATCGAAGGTGAGCAAGCCCTCTTCAAACAGCGCAGAAATAAACTGGATCGCGAAAAATGGATTGCCGGTCGTCTTGTCGTGAACCAATTCCGCGAGTGGGCCGGCATGCCCAGGTTCACAATGGAGAGAATCTGCAATCAACTGCTCCAGGCCTTCACGAGTGAGAGGCGCAAGGACGATGTCCTGTAGTAACGCTCCCGCCTGGCCCATGGCTTGCAGCTTGCGCGTCAACGGATGTGTGGGGTCCACTTCGTTGTCCCGATAGGCGCCGATCAACAGCAAGTGCTTCACGTCCGGCTGCGTTAGTAGGTCCTCCACCAGGTCCAACGTCGCCGCGTCGAGCCACTGCAAATCGTCGAGAAACAGGGCCAGGGGATGTTCCGGCCGCGCGAATACACTGATGAATCGACGGAATGCGTGGTGGAAGCGGCGCTGCGCGTCCTGCTGCGGAAGTTCAGGAACCGGTGGCTGCTCTCCAAGAACCGCCTTCAATTCCGGGACCAGACCCACCATCAATTGTCCGTTCGGATCGAGCGCGTCATGCAGGGCATTGCGCCAATGGCTCAACTCCTCTTCGCTCTTACTCAGAAGCGGTCGGATAAGGCTCTGAAAGGCCTGCGCGAGCGTGGCATAGGGGATATCGCCCTTGTACTGGTCGAACTTACCCGATGCAAAAAGGCCACGCGGAGGCACCAGCGGTTTGTGCAGCTCATTGACAACGGCGGATTTGCCGATTCCGGAATAGCCGGAGACCAGTACCAACTCCGGTCTACCGCCGGCTACCACCCGATCAAACGCTGCAAGGAGGGTCTCGATCTCGCCCGCTCGCCCGTACAACTTCTCAGGGATGAGCAGATGATCTGGGGCGTCGTGTTGGCCCGGCGCGAAATCCGCGATGCCTCGATGCGCTTCCCATTCAACTAGGCAGCGCCGAAGATCGCTCTCCACCCCGGACGCAGTCTGGTAGCGTTCCTCCGGAGTTTTGGCGAGCAGTTTCATCACGATCGCAGAGACACAGGCCGGCACACTCTTCACTCGCTCGTGAGGCGGTACCGGATGCCTTGCGATGTGGCAATGCACCCATTCAATCGGCTCGGAAGCCGTGAAAGGCAGGCTACCCGTCAGCATCTCGTAAAGCGTGACGCCGAGTGCGTACAGGTCGCTTCGCGAGTCGATCGAGCGATTCATTCGCCCGGTTTGTTCAGGAGCCATGTAAGGAAGTGTCCCGGCGATGAACTCGGGAGGTTCGGGGGCCTGGTGCTCGCGCCGAAGGCGGGAAGCGATCCCAAAGCCCATGAGCCGGACCTGACCCGTCGCGGAATCAACCAGAACGTTGGTCGGCTTCACATCCTTGTGAATCAGCTTCCTTTCGTGCAACCCGCCGAGTGCCGTTGCGAGACCGACGGCGAAGCTCAAGAACTGCGCCATCTCCATCGCCCCCGAATGGAGTTCATCGAGAGTTTCGCCGCCGGGGTCTTCGAGTACGAGCGCCATCCCTTGCTCGGAAAGGTCCAGCGGACGCACCGCCCAGGCCGAGTCCAGCTCGCTCCTCAATGAGTATTCGTGATCGATCTTCTTGAGTGTCTCGACGCTGGGCCGAATCGAAGCCGGGACCAGCAGTAGAACGGGAGGCAGGTCTATTTGCTTCGCGTGCGCCCGGTACAGAATGAACTCTCCGTCATCACGGAGGCGATCGAGGGAGTATCCCGAAAGCTGCACGACGACCCTCACGGCATCATCGTGCCTTTTAGGCTTGGAGCGAACCGCACGGGCTCAATTGACGAATGATGCCTTTGAGCGATTCTAGAACCACATCCCGACGGGAATCAACAACCGAAGGTCTTTCGGCTCTGCGGGGACTGTTGTCCGGGTCGGGCATTGGTCTTCTTACTTCCAGCTCATGTCTCTTGCGGGGTTCGATGTCCATCCACACTTTCGTGTGGGCCCGCGCCAAGGCGGGTGGGGGATGGCCTTGCCGAGGGCTACGCCACTTTCACATCACACTGCGGCAGCAGTGTCCCGCGTGGCCGAGGATGAGGCACTGCAGTGGCTCCACGACCGTCGGTCCAACCAGTGCTGCCCGTTCGCCTTTCCAGCCGTGCCGTAGTTGGTCCCGACGAAAAAAGAGACTCGAGCGCTTGCAGAGCGCCCTCTCGGGCGGCTGCGACGAACGCGGCGAGAAAACACCGTTGTTCGGCCGAATTCACGGTAGCGTGTCGACCCTCGGCGACGTGTCGCCGAGCGCGGGTCACGAGCTGTCGAGAATTGGCTTCTTCGAGGCAAAGAATGTTCGCGATCTCACGATAGGGGTAATCGAACGCTTCCCGAAGAATGTAGGCTGCCCGTTCCGCAGGCGAGAGCCTTTTCAGCAGGACGAGGACTGCACTCTGTAACGCCTCGCTTCGCTCTGCTCGCAACTCAGGATCGGCGCCGGTTTCCACCGGTTCCGGAAACGATGACTCGATGGGTGTTTCCCGGCGCGAACGAGCCGACTGGATAACGTTGATTGCCAGACGCGTTGTTGTCGTGGCCAGAAATGCCGCGGGGTCTCGGATTGCGGCGCGGTCAGTCGACTGCCACCTTATCCAAACGTCTTGCACAATGTCCTCGGCTTCGGGGGCGCTCTGCAGCATGCGATAGGCAATGCCGAACAGACGCCGTCGCGCCCCGAGAAAGGCCGAGAGACCATCATCGTCTGCACCGGTGTCGACGCGGACGGTCGTGTTTTGTATTGATGTGCAGGAGCCGCGGACAGAAGGCGGTGGTGAGCACCTGGCGTTTTCATATGGTTGATTCATACACGAAGACAGAGCAAAACAGATGCCATTGGCAAAGAGTGGACGGGCAAGGATTTCGCTTGTAAAACGCGTGCCCTCCTTGATCGGCGACAGCCCTGTGGAGCCGCTGCGCCATGAGATCTCACCGCAACGGTCTCGACCACCATGAGAGTTCGTTGCAGATAGCCCTGCGGTAGGCCGAGACGGAGGCTTGGTGACCCACGTCGCAGCACGAGTCTCGAGCGGCGCCAACATGACGCCTAGTGGCTGCGGAACGTCGGTTCGTGCATCCATGTGTGACCAGGTTTCATTATTCCTCGAGAGAGAGGACCGCCTTCGCGGACGGTCCCAGCAAGTGTCACACATCGAGACGCTGATCGGTCTCTCCTACTGAAGGCCGAACTCGTCGGCCAAAACGGAGGTTCGTCATGAACCATGACCCACAGATCTCGACCTCCAACTTTGACCGGACCGGGGAATCGGGTCGGCGCGCCGCGTATGACGCCCGTCGCCGTGCGTTCCGCGGACTGCACGAGCATGGCTGTTTCGTCATAGCGAATCCGTGGGACGTCGGCTCAGCGCGGTATCTCCAGCACCTCGGTTTCCCGGCCCTAGCGACGACCAGCGCCGGGTTCGCATTTTCGCAGGGACTGCCGGACTCCGACGTCGCTGTTTCCCGCGACCGGTGTCTGGCGCATATCGCTGAGATTGCCGCCTCGGTCGACGTTCCGGTCAATGCCGACTTTCAGTCGGGGTACGGGGTTCAACCGGAGGAGGTGGCGGACAGCATAGCGCGGTGCTGTGCGACCGGTGTCGCAGGTCTGTCGGTCGAGGATTACACTGGCGAACAGTCGTCGCCACTCTACGAACTACCGCTTGCGGTAGACCGTATCCGCGCCGCGCGACGGGCGATCGATCGCTCGGGCAGCGACGTGCTGCTGACCGCAAGAGCCGAGTGCTATCACGTCGGCCATCCGGACCCTCTCCGCGAATCCGTTCGCCGACTCCAGGCGTACGCGGAGGCGGGCGCCGACGTGCTCTTCGCACCCGGTCCGCAGAAGTCCGACGAAATCAAGATCCTCGTGGAAGCGGTCCAGCCCAAACCGTTCAACCTCCTCGTCTTCCGCGACATCGGGCTGGGCGTAAGCGACATCGCGGCCCTCGGAGTCAGGCGCATCAGCGTCGGCGGTGCGCTGGCCCTTGCGGCATGGACCGGCTTCGTGCGCGCCGCGCAGACCCTGAAGTCGGCGGGCAGTTTCGCAGGTTTCGCCGATCTGGAGCCGTACGCCGACATCAACGGGTTTCTCGCCGCCGATCTAGACGCGCGCCGGATGAGCGCGATCTGAATTCGCGGGAACAAGATGGTGGAGGACACAGCCCCCTGGAAACTCAGGCTCGGGTCCAAACCGGAGCACGTGTTTCCCAGGCTGACCCCGGCGCAAATGGATCGGGTCGCCGCTTACGGGCGGCGACGTGGCGTGAAAGACGGCGAAGTTCTCCTCGAAATGGGCGAGAGCGGGCGGATCTTCGTGATCACCGCCGGCAGCATCGAGACGGTGAGGATGGTCGGCGACGTCGAGGAGATCATCGTGATCCACGAAGTCGGGTCCTTCACCGGGGAGATTGCCGTCCTCTCCGGCCGCCGCGGCCTCGCCCGGAACCGCGCGCGCGAAGACGCGGAAGTGATCGAGGTCGACCGCGCCCAGCTGATGGCGCTCGTGCAAACGGACAGCGAGTTGAGCGACATCTTCATGCGTGCGTTCATCCTCCGCCGACTCGAGATTATCGCCCGCGGATCGACGGACCTGGTGCTCCTCGGCTCGCGCCATTCCGGGGCGACGCTCCGCATCAAGGAGTTCCTCATCCGCAACGGGCAACCGCTGACGTACATCGACCTCGAGCAGGACGCGGACGTACAGGGGCTCCTCGACCGCTTCCGGGTCGGGGGCGCGGACCTACCCGTCCTCATCCTCGAGGGTCGCACCGTCCTCCGCAACCCGACCAACGAGACGATCGCGGAGTGCCTCCGCATGAACGCTCCCATCGATTCGGCGCGGGTGCGAGACGCGGTCATCGTGGGCGCGGGACCCGCGGGACTGGCCGCCGCGGTCTACGGCGCCTCCGAAGGCCTCGACGTTCTGGTCGTCGAGTCCACAGCGCCCGGGGGGCAGGCGGGCTCGAGCTCGCGGATCGAGAACTACCTCGGTTTCCCCATGGGTATCTCCGGTCAGGACCTTGCGGGCCGCGCGTACAACCAGGCTCAGAAGTTCGGGGCCCAGGTGTCCGTGGCCAAAAAGGCGCGAGCCCTCCTCTGCAAGCGGAAAGCGTTCTCCATCGAGTTCGAGGACGGGTCGACGGTGACCGCGCGAGCGATCATCATCGCCACCGGGGCCTCGTATCGGAAGCTCGCCGTCCAGGATCTGGCCCGCTTCGAGGGGGCGGGCGTGTACTACGCGGCCACAGCGATGGAAGCCCAGCTCTGCCGCGGGGAGGAGGTGATGGTGGTCGGAGGTGGAAACTCCGCCGGCCAGGCCGCCGTCTTCCTCGCCCAGTCGGTGCGGCGCGTGTACATCCTCGTGCGCGCGGCCGGCCTGGCGGAGACGATGTCTCGCTATCTCATCCGTCGCATCGAGCAGAGCCCGTCCATCGAGCTCAGAACGCGCAGCGAGATCGTAGCCGTCGAAGGCCGCGATCGCCTGGAGGCCGTGTGCTGGCGGAACAACCGGACGGCGGCGCTCGAGCGCCGTGCTGTGAGCCACCTGTTCGTGATGACGGGAGCGGAGCCCGCAACGCGATGGCTCTCGGACAGCGTCGCTCTCGACGACAAGGGGTTTGTCAAGACGGGCACGGCTCTCTCTCGAGACGAGCTGAGGGCTGCGGGATGGCCCAGGACGCGGGCACCGCACTATCTGGAGACCAGTCTTCCCGGCGTTTTCGCCGTCGGTGACGTGCGGGCCGGGAACCAAAAGCGCGTGGCGTCGGCGGTGGGAGAAGGCTCCACGGTGATCGCACTCGTGCACCAGGTGCTGAAGGAATGACTTGCCGAGCCGGACCTAACGACCTCGGGAGCGGCTTTCGACCCGAGGAGGGTCAGGCTCTTACAATCCCGGCCCGCGCGCTCGCGCCAGGTGATCTCGTACTTCTGGAGACGGGCATCGTCGCAGCATCGGACGCACGCCTGTTGGAGCAGTACGCTGCGCATGCAGGAAGCTGCCTTGACCG
>DATIBD010000075.1:0-2089 GCA_035457705.1 Vicinamibacteria bacterium | reverse complement strand
CTAGGGTACGTGATCGCTGCTGAGCAGTTCTTCTTGCGCTTACGTGCGATGCTCTACATCGCCCATGCGGGCACCGCTTGCAATTCCGGTACCGACACTCTTGTCCTCGTCGTGGACGCAGCTTAAAACGAGACGATCGCGCTGGCGTTTCCGGTGCTGGGCTCACGTCGGAAGGATGGGCCTCGCGGCGAGCCGCCAGGGCGTTGATCCCGGTCGGCCAAGCGCGAATCGCCGGGATGGCAGCTCCGGCCTCGTCGACGTCGCCTGTCCTATCGCCCCGCAAAGCGGTATTCTTCCGCTCCCGGAGGTAGATTCATGCCCACGAAGCCTCGCTGGATCCTCTTGCTCCCTCTCCTCGGCGTGCTGGCAAACCGCACGGTGAGCGCGGGGCAGACCGAGTCCGCGGCCAAGCGAACCCTCTTCGATCTCCTCGAGGAGGACCGCAACCGTCTGGCGATGATCGGCGACGCCATCTTCAGCTACGCCGAGCTGGGGTTTCAGGAGTTTCGCGGAGCGAAGCTACTCGAGGACCTCCTGGAGGAAGAAGGCTTCGCGGTGACGCGTGGCGTCGCGGGAATCCCGACGGCCTTCGTCGCCACGTTCGGCGAGGGACGACCGGTCATCGGCTTGATGGCGGACATCGACGGCCTGCCCGTCCAGTCTCAAAAACCGGGTGTCGCGTACCACGAGCCCCTGGTCGAGGGCGCTCCCGGGCATGGCGAGGGGCACAACACGAACCAGGCGGTGATCGCCGGAGCCGCGATGGCGCTCAAGAAGACGATGGAGCGGCTCGGCCTCCGGGGAACCATCAAGGTCTTCCCAGGCGTCGCCGAGGAGCTGGTCGGGAGCCGCGGTTTCATGGCAAAAGCGGGCGTGTTCGACGGTCTCGACGTGATGTTGGATGCGCATATCGGCTCGGACTTCGGAACGAGCTACGGCGTCAACAACATGGGGCTCGTGTCCACGCAGTTCACGTTTCACGGGCAGACGGCTCATAGTGCGGCGAGTCCTTGGCTTGGAAGGAGTGCGCTCGACGCGGTCACGCTCACCGAGGTCGGATGGAACTTCGCCCGCGAGCATCTTCGGCCGGAGCAGCGCTCGCATTCCGTCTTCACACGTGCCGGCGACCAGCCTAACGTCGTGCCCGACGTCGCCACGATCTGGTTCTATTTCCGGGAGCGGGACTACGAGAGCATCAAGGCGCTCCACGAAAAGGGCCGGAAAGTGGCAGAGGGCGCCGCGCTCATGACCGACACGACGATGGAGGAGCGCGTCCTCGCCGGGACATGGCCCTTCAATGGAAACAAGGCTCTCGCCGAGCTTTTGCAGAAAAACATCGAGCTCGTGGGCATGCCCGAATGGTCGGCCGACGACATTGCGCTGGCCAAAGCGCTCCAGAAAGAGCTGAACGTCCCCGAAGAGGGACTCTCCACCGAAATCTCACCGCTTCGCGAGGCGACGCAAGGCTCGAGCTCCACGGACGCAGGTGATGTGACCTGGCTCGTTCCCTATGTCCGGCTTAGCTTTCCCTCTCAAATTCCCGGCGCGACGTTCCACCACTGGTCATCGGCGGTTGCACCCGCGACGCCGCTCGGTCACAAAGGGGTCGTCGCCGGAGCCAAGGCGATTGCGGGCACGGTCCTCGATTTGCTCACGGAGCCCGCTTACGTCGAGGCCGCAAGGGCGCAGTTCGAGGAGGACACCGCCCACGTCACCTGGACCTCTCTCATTCCGGACGGCTCGCAGCCACCCATCGAGATGAACGCCGACAAGATGGCCCGTTTTCTCCCCTTGCTCGAGAAGTACTACTACGACCTGAGCAGCGACAAGTCGTACCTGGAGCAGCTCGGGATCGCTTACCCAACGGTGCGACAGCCGTGAGACATCCTACGACCATGATTCGTTTGTGGCGGCTTGCCTCGCTCGCTTGCCTTCTCGCTGGCCCACGTCTCGGGTCAAGCGAGTCGACACCTGTCTACCAATCGACCGCCGCGGGTCGTTCTGCCACCGCGGCTCCTCTCACGCTTCGGGACGCGTCGCGAGACGACCGCTGGCTCGGCGTCCCGGTCCGGGACGTTCGCTTCAGCCC
>DATIBD010000074.1:0-150969 GCA_035457705.1 Vicinamibacteria bacterium | reverse complement strand
CCGCGATACTTTCCCGGCACCGGTCGCTTGAAATAAGAGTTAGCCACAGCAAGAGAGAATCGTGACTTCGTCCACCGACACAGTTTTTCGTAGACCAAAACTGCGAAGCATATTGGCCGTGAGTCCCTGGGCTGCGCTTTGGTCTCTGATCGATGAGTTGGGCGTATTGTGTTTTCTCTACTTTGTGCTCGAAACGACCCTGTGGCCTCCTTGGGTGAGCGCCGGTCCTCACGGCGTGAGAATTCGAAGGCATTTTTCTCGTCGTTTCTATCCCTGGAACGTCATCGAGCGAGTGGATGTGGGCAACCCGTTCCAGCCGCACCACGCCTATCTGGTGCTCAAGCACTCCTTGGATTCCACGGACTGGCGTCAGGGGGATGTAATGGAACTACCGTGGCTCTACAGTCCCACCCCCGAGGAACTCGTGCGCAACCTCGCAGACGCGCAACAGAGATTCCGCCAAAGGATCAATGTGGCGTAGTAATGCGCCTGCTTTGGGGAGCGTGGCTAACAAGGGCATGAACCAGAGGTGGGCCCGCTGCGCGGGCCGTCATTCATCAGTCACGTTTCGCAGGTTATGCCCAGCGTTACACGAACTCGTGCCTCAACTCCACGACAGCGTTAAAATAAAGGCAGCATTCGATTGGGGAGGGCGTATGGCGAAACGGAAGGATGAGCTCGAGGTTGAAGTTCTCGAACTACCAGCCGAGGACCGAGCAGAGCTAGCCCGTCGTCTCATCGAGAGCCTGGAGGAGCCACCGGTGGGCGACTTCGAGGCCGAGTGGATTGAGGAGGCCGAGCGCCGGTACGCCGCTTATCGTAAAGGGCTAACGACCGCCCGACCCGGCCAGGAAGTTCTTCGCGAGGCCAAAGCACGCCTCAAATAAAGGACTATCAGTTCCTCCCGGATGCCGAGGAGGAAATGAATGAGGCGGCAAAGTTTTACGAAGGCCGAAGCGAGGGACTGGGTGAGGATTTCCTCGACGAAGTCCAACACACTATTGAGTCCATCCTCGCGTTTCCCGAGAGTGGTCCCGTCGTATCTGAAAATTTCCGTCGAAGGATATTGCGGCGGTTTCCCTTCGGGTTGCTGTACGCGATTGAGGCCGAGCGAATCGTCATCGTCGCTGTCGCTCATCTAAAGCGACGCCCCGGATATTGGAAAGTCCGAGTTGAGAAGGACGTATAACATCGGGATCGAGCAGACGAACGGCGACGTGCGATCGATGACGTCGTCCGCTGCTCATCCCGGGCGTTGGGCGGCATGACCGAGCGCACCATTGCGAGGGTGGAGTGGGGCTACGCGTCGTTTGGAGATCGCCTGTGTGCCGACTTTGTCGATGCTCTATTGGGTCTCGGGATCGCGTTGCCGGTCTATTTCTTGATCGATCGACACATTCTTGGATTGGAGACTGGCCTTCTCGATGACGGCACAGACTACGGTGTCAGCGACTTGGTCCTGTGGTTCTGGTTCCTATTCAATATGACGTACCTCGTTGGAAAGCGCGGTCAGTCTTGGGGAAGACAATTCTGGGGCCTTAAGGTGGTAGACAGTGCCGGCGAACCGGTTGGCTTCATCCGTGCGCTATTCCGAAATCTTTTCGCGATCTCTATTTCGGCCATACCGCTGTATCTCGGTTTCCTCTGGGTGATCTGGGACCAGCACAAGCAGGCCTGGCACGATAAGGTATTTCGGACCTTCGTCGTGAAGCGAGTAGAACGCTAGATCGCGAAAGGAGGAGGAGAATGGCAATGCCGTATAACCCGTTGGCTAACGAGCGGTCGGAGTGGACGTGGCCCTCTTCGATACCGACCTCGTTCACATGACCTGCGATGGCTTCGTTAAGTTCCGTCGTTTATCCTAGGCGGCGTGCTATGCAGCCCGCTCGTTCCTCGGGTCACCCACCGGCGTCTCGAGCATGAAGGAGAAAACGGCGGAGATGAGTTCAGCAGCCACGGTTCGAAGAGACGTCGCGAAGAACGAGACGAGTAAACGAACGACACCTGCCCACCCGGCGCGCTACTTCTTTGCGATTGCCGCAGGCAGCATGCTGATGGTCATGCTCGCCGGCTTTCACCCTTATTACTTACGGGGCGAAGGCATGGCAGGGCGGAAGATCTCGCCGGAGTTGGCGACTCTGGTTCTCGTTCATGGCGCGGCGATGACGGCTTGGCTGGTTCTGTTTCTTGCCCAGTCGGTGCTCGTGCCCGCCCGACGGCTCCGGGTTCACATGAAGCTCGGTTGGGGTGCGGCGGGAGTGGCGATGGTCGTCTCCTTCAGCGGGTTCATGCTGGCTGTCGAGTCCGTTCGCCCGGTTCCGAACGCACCGTTTTGGGGCATGGCCTATCGCCAGTTCCTGATGGTGATGCTGGCCGAAGTTGCACTCTTCACGTTGTTCGTTCTTGCTGGTGTGCTCTCCCGGAAGCGGCCGCGCATACACCGTGCGATGATGATGCTGGCGAGTCTGAGCATTCTCGCAGGCGCCACCGTACGGATGCCTGTCCTGTTTCCGGTGTTCGGCGAAGCGGGGTGGGTCGGGATTTTCGGCCCCATCTTCGCTCTCGGCGCACTCTTCGTCGTGGTTCGTTCGGCTTTGGCGCAGACCATCGATCGATGGCTTGTTGCGGGCTATACCTTTATGGCGGTGGTTTACGTCGCCTCGTGCGAGTTCGCAGTCAGCGACACGTGGAGCGTGTGGGCTCGAGCCGTGTTCAAGGTGTGAGCAGATTCAGTCGGGGATCCACGCCTCCGCGTGTCGCCGCCTAGCCGGCCGCTGCAGTTGACGAGCGACAGGCGTCGGAGTGGAGAGAGTGTCGAGTGTGCCGCTCGCGGCTGAGCGGCACGTTAGCTGGACGATTGAGCGAGGAGCCCACATGGTCACGACGATAGCGGAGATCCTTCCGCAGGCGGCAGGCAAACATGGCGACCGCGTCGCACTCATCATCGACGGACAGCGCCTGAGCTTTCGCCAGCTCGACTCGCTTTCGAACCGCGTGGCGAACGGCCTGGTCGCGAGCGGCGTTAAGCCCGGCGACCGAGTGAGTCTCTTCGGCCCGAACTCCTGGGAGTGGCTCGTCTCGTATTATGGGATCGCCAAGGCGGGCGCCGTGGTGATCCCGTTGAGCAGCATGCTGACTGCGGACGAGGTGCAGTACGCGGTCACCGACACGGGGGCGAGCGCGGTGATCGCATCGCCCGACAAGCGGGAGCTGCTTGGCGGACTCATGGCCCAGGGTGGCCGGTTCAACCTCGTCCTGTGGGACGAAGTCCCTGTCGCGGACGCGACACTGCTCCGTGAATGGCTGGACGGCGCGAGCCCCGAATTCGCTCCTCGTCCGCGACTGCCCTCCGACCTCGCGGTGATCTGTTACACATCGGGCACAACGGGGCGTCCCAAGGGGGCGATGCAGAGCCATCGGGCGGTGGTGGGCGCCGCGGTGGGCACGGCGTTGATGGCGGCGCGCACCGCAGACGATCGGGTCATCAGTGCGCTGCCGCTGTTCCACGTATATGGAAGCTGCGTCATGAACGCGGCCATGATGGTCGGGTCGACCCTCATCGTGATTCCCCGCTTCAACGAGGTCGTCGTCTTGAGCGCCATTGCCGAACATCGGGCCACAATCATGGACGGCGTGCCGACAGCCTACTACTACCTGCTCGCGCACCCGGATTTCGACAAGTACGACTTGTCGAGCCTGACCCGTTGCTGGGTTGGCGGCCAGACCCTGCCGGCCGCGAAGTCACTCGAGTTCACCCGGCGCACGGGCTGTCCGGTCCACGAGGTTTGGGGGATGACGGAACTTGCGGGCGCTACGAGTGCCAATCCGGTGTACGGCCCGAACAAACCGGGCACGATCGGCATCCCCTATCCGGGGAACGCGTTTCGCGTGGTCGACGTTGAGGACCCCGGCAAGGAGATGTCGCCGGGCGAACGCGGCGAACTGATGTACCGCGGCCCCCTCGTGATGATGGGTTACTACAACAACCCGGAGGCGACTGCCGAGACCATCCGGCCCGACGGGTGGCTGCACACGGGCGACATCGCAAGCATCGACGACGACGGCTACGCGACGATCGTCGACCGGAAGAAGGACATGATCCTGACCGCTGGGTTCAACGTCTACCCGGCGGAGATCGAGCGAGTGATGTGCATGCACCCGATGGTCGCGCTCACTGCGGTGGGCAGCGTCCCCGACGAAGCGAAGGGTGAGCTCGCCAAGGCCTACGTGATGCTCAAGCCGGGCGCCCAGGTGCCACGGGCCGCCCTGGTCGCTCACTGCCGCGAGCACCTGGCCGCCTACAAGGTGCCACGCGGGATCCAGTTTGTTGAGTCTGTCCCCATGACGCCCTCTGGAAAGATCATGCGCCGGCTGCTGCGCGACATCGATGACGGGTCGTTGTCAATCGAATGAGCGGTCGACCAACGGTTGCGGTGCATTCGTCATGGGTAGGCCATCATGTTTGCCACGATTTGAATAGCCCACGCGCCGCTGAACACCGCGTTGCAACACGAAGTCGCGTGATCGTTCGTGTTTGGAATGAGGTGCTGGTGGCCGGCCGCCTTCTGAGATTGAACCATTGAGGTAGCGACACCATGAGCCATGAGATCCACAAGGTCACAGATTTCGAGATCGTGGCGCGGTTACGCTCCGGGTGGAGTTCGAGGACGCAACGTCGCAGGTGATCGATTTCCGGCCCGTCCTGCATGGTGAACTCTGTGGCTTCAGGACCAGGCGTTTTTCGAAGAGGTGCGAATTGATGCCGAGGCTCATACGCTGGTTTGGCCTAACGGCGCTGATTTCGACCCCGCAATTTTGTACCGGTGGCCAGAGGCAGGTCCCGAGCTGGAAAAGCTTACAAAGTCATGGGTTGTGTCGACGACGAGCTAGAAGAACACATGGCTCCGCTACCCCGTGTTTACGCTTCGAAACTGACCACATAACATTACGTTGCTACTGCCGGCGCAGAAGTCTTCGTCAGATGACGAGCTCCACCGACAGGACATTGCCTTCGGGACGAAGGCGCCCCTGAACGCAGCGTTAGAGAGCACGATGGGTGCAAGCGTATTGCAGAAAGTCCTCCGTGAATCTCATCGCACAGTGTTTGTCGTGGTTCTCGTATTGGGCCTGATGGCAATCCTTGTCGCAGTCTCCGTTACTCCGCCGGGAGCTACTTACGCGCCAAGAAGCCTTCCGCGCGCCTACAAAGATGCATCGCTCGAGGTCGTGATCCACGATCTCGAAGAAAACGAAGTCATCCCCCAACTTACGGAGTGGGAGTCCGAAGAACTGCGGGAACGTGCTGTGACCGTGTCCTGGATCTGGCCCACCGACAAGGAGGCATTGGATGCGATTGCCGTGGCAGCAGGCATCGTCATCGACTGTTCGTTCGACAGCGGAATCGACTATAGCTGGGTCGTCGGGCCTTGTGTCATTCGGAGCCAAGAAGCAGAACAGCCGGGTCTCTACGCGCTGACGCATGGATATCGCTATGGGCCGTGGCCGAACGTGGAGCCCCGCCCGCGGAGACGTTGATGTAGGTTGAGCCCTCGAACCCGGCGCTTGGTTGAGCTGAGGTGACGAATGCGCGGTCGGGGGTGGGCATAGTTGCCGGTCTACCCTATCGGAGGTACGTTTAGGCAATGCGACCCCTTCGGTATTCCATCAACGTCACATTGGACGGGTGCTGCGATCATCGTGAAATGATCGCGGACGAAGACTTGCATCGTCACGCGGTCGAGAACCTCAATCGGGCCGATGCCCTCCTCTTTGGCCGGGTGACCTACGAAATGATGGAGGCAGCGTTTCGGGGGCCAGCGCCTGCGGGAGCGCGGCCTGATTGGATGGAACCCTTCGCCCGGACGATCGACGCGGCAAAGAAGTACGTCGTGTCGAGCACCCTGGAACGGGTCGATTGGAACGCGGAGCTCGTGCGCGGGGATTTGGGAAAGGCCGTTCAGCAGCTCAAGCGGGAGTCGGGTAAGGGACTGATGGTGGGAGGCGTGAAGCTCCCTCTTGCGTTGGCGGAGCTGGGATTGATCGATGAGTACGAGTTCGTGGTGCATCCCAGGCTAGTGGGCCATGGGCCGACGTTGTTTGCGGGGCTATCGAAGCGTGTCGACTTGAAGCTCGTGAGCCGGCTGGAGTTCGGCTCGGAGGCAGTGGCGATGCGGTATGAACCGAGAAGGTAGCCATCGGGCTTGCTAGCCCGTGTCGGCCGCGTTATGGACCAACTCGGACGAGCCTCGTAGTCTGAGGCAGTGTGCTAGTCGTTGTTGCCACGTCACTCAACAGGCCTGAACCTGACGAAGCGCGAGGCTCTCTTTTCTGGTAGGCATGCCTTGACGCGTCTGGGGCGGGCCATTTTCATTCAGTCGCGCGTTCGACAGGTTTGCCTAGCTGATCGGACCGCCTCTCAAAGCGCCAGCGGCGGTCGTCGCTCGTTGAACCGGGTCGCCTCCTCGAAGGCGCGGGCGAGCCGGAGAACGTCTAGCTCCCGCCGGTGACGGCCCACGATCTGGAGCCCGACGGGAAGCCCGGCCTCGGAAAATCCGGCCGGCACCGAGAGAGCGGGTAGCGACGTGAGACTGATGAAGTAACAGCTCTTCATCCAGTCGATGTAGGTTTCCATCGTGACTCCTTCGATCTCGCGCACCCACTCTTCTTCGATGGGGAAAGGGAGCACCTGGGTAACGGGAAGGAGGAGAAACTCGTAGGACTCCATGAACTCGCGCATGCGATGAAAGAGAGCGGCGCGCCCTCGCTCGGCGCGCACGAGGTCGCTCGTTGTCAGCGCGAGCCCCTTCTCGATGTTCCAGATCACGGTGTCCTTCATCAGCGCGCGATGCTCCTCGAGCTCATGGGCATGAGCGAGAGCGAAGCCGTGTGCCCGTAGCGCCTGAAAACCCTCGGGCGCCTCGCGCAAGTCGGGGCTCGCCCGCTCCACTTCGCAACCGAGCTCCGAGAACACGGGCAGGCTCTCCTCGAGAGCTTCCACGATCTCGCGCGCCACGGGCAAGCCATCGAGGTCGGGACTCCAGGCGATTCTCGTCCCCCGGAAGTCATGCTCGAGCGACTCGCGGAGGACTTCACCCCCCTCGGCGAGAGAAATCGGGTCCCGGGGATCAGGACCCGCCATGACCGAGAGGAGCAGTCCGACATCCTCCACCCTACGCGCCATCGGTCCGAGCACGTTCAAGCTATTCCAGGGATCGATCACCGGGTGGCGCGGCACGCGGCCGGGCGATGGCCGAAGGCCTACGACGTTACAGAATGCGGCCGGATTCCGGAGCGATCCTCCGAGATCGCTCCCATCGGCGAGAGGGACCATCCCGCACGCGAGGGCGACGGCCGCACCGCCACTGCTTCCGCCGCAGGTCCGGGTCGGATCGTAGGGGTTTCGAGTGCGCCCGAACACCGAGTTGAACGTTTGAGAACCGGCGCCGAGCTCGGGAGTGTTGGTCTTGCCGAGAATGACGGCCCCTGCGGCTTCGAGTCTTTCGACGAAAAGCGCGCTCCTTTCGGGGACGAAGGTCTCGTAGATACGAGAGCCGAAGGTGGTACGAATGCCTCGAGTCAGCTCCAGGTCCTTGACGGCCAGGGGAATTCCGTGAAGTGGACCGAGGCTCTCACCGCGCATCGCTTTCTCGTCGAGCAAACGCGCGCGCTCACGAGCGAGCTCGGGAACGAGAGTCACGATGGCGTTCACCTTCGGGTTGACGCGCTCGACCTGCTCGAGGTGTGCCTCGAGCAACTCGACCGCTGAAATCTCTTTCGCGCGCACGAGGCGGGCGAGCTCGTGCGCGGAGAGGAAACACAGCCGGGATGAGCTCATTCCTGTCTATCGGATGCTCGTCGTGGACGCTTTTGGGGTTATTCGTTTAAGCTTCGTCTCCATGGTCCCTTTCCTCTTGCTGTTCACTGCTCTGACGGCAAGCCAGGAGAAGGCGGCGAACAGTGAGCGCACCGAGCTTCGTGAGAAGGCGCAGGCCATCGTACAAGCCACCCAGGACCTGGAGATTACCACCGCCGAGGCGCGTCGTCGCGTCGAGCTCTTGCTGAAAGATCTGCGAAGCTGGGCCGACACCTACGACGTCGAGCTCGTAGCCCACTCGCGTACCTACGCCACCCCTGCCACGGGCCGGACCGAGACCTTGACCGCCCATCGCTGTCCGCTCTTCTTCGAGGACGACATCGAGGAGCACGACGAGATCTGTCCGCTCGACCTTTCCCGCTCCGAGGTCTGGGGAGGCAGCGTCGTCTTCTGTCGCTACGTCTGTGCTCCATCACCCCGCTAGGGCGCTGCACGTCGCGCTCGTCGAGCCGGAGATCCACTGGAATACCGGCAACGCGGGCCGCACGTGCCTCGCGACGGGCGCCACGCTGCACCTGATCCAGCCCTTCGGCTTCTCGCTCGACGACCGAGAGGTGCGCCGTGCGGGTCTGGACTACTGGCCGCAAGTGTCGGTCGAGACATGGAGCAGCTTCAGCGCCTTCGAAAGCTCGATCCCTGAGCTCGGGGAGGCGTTCTTCTTCACCCCCGACGCCGAGCGCACCCTCTGGGACGTCGAGTACCCTCCTCGCGTGGTTCTCGTATTCGGTTCGGAGACTCGCGGACTATCCCGCGAGCTACGGGACAGCCATCGGGATCGGCTCGTCTCGCTACCGATGCAGAACGACAACGTCCGGGCGTTGAATCTCTCGACGACGGTGGGAATCGCCCTGTACGAAGTTCTGCGGCAGTGGCGCTCGGCTGGCTCGGATGAGCGAGGTTCCGGACTGGCACCGACGGGAGATCGAGGCTAGCATCTCTTCAGTGAAAGAGCAGTATAGCGCCGAGGACCTCGCCGACTGGCGTCCCGAAGAGAAACTGGGTCGAGCGGGCGAGCCGCCCTTCACGCGCGGGATTCATCCCTCGGGCTACCGCGGCCGCTTGTGGACGATGAGGCAATACGCCGGGTACGCGACCGCCTCGGAGTCGAACCGCCGCTATCGCTATCTCCTGGACCAGGGGCAGAGCGGGCTTTCCGTGGCATTCGATCTGCCCACCCAAATCGGATACGACTCCGACCACGACCTCGCCCGAGGCGAGGTGGGCCGGGTCGGGGTGGCCATCGATTCGATCGAGGACATGGAGACGCTGTTCGAAGCAATTCCCCTCGATCGCGTGTCCACATCGATGACCATCAACGCCACGGCGAGCATTCTCCTCGCACTCTATGTGGCCGTCGGTCGCAAGCAAGGCGTCGCTCCCGAAAAACTCTCGGGAACCGTGCAGAACGATATCTTGAAGGAGTACGTGGCGCGAGGAACGTATATCTACCCGCCGGGTCCCTCGATGCGTCTGGCGACCGACGTCATCGCCTATTGCAGACGAGAGCTCCCGCGGTTTCATCCCATCAGCATCAGCGGATACCACATCCGTGAGGCCGGAGCCACGGCAGCGCAGGAGCTCGCCTTCACGCTTGGCCACGGTATCGCTTACGTCGAAGCGGCGGTGGGCGCCGGACTCGACGTGGACGATTTCGGTCAAAGACTCTCTTTCTTCTTCAACGCCCATCGGAACTTCCTAGAGGAGATCGCGAAATTCCGGGCGGCGCGGCGCATGTGGGGCAAGATCCTGCGCGAGCGTTTCTCGTCGAAGAACCCCCGCGCGCAGATGCTCCGCTTCCATACTCAGACGGCCGGCTCCACGCTGACGGCCCAGCAGCCCAACGTGAACGTCATCCGATCGACGCTCCAGGCCCTCGCCGCCGTTCTCGGGGGCACGCAGTCGCTTCACGTCAACGCTCTCGACGAGGCCCTCGGTCTGCCCAGCGAAGAGACGGCTGAGCTCGCTTTACGCACACAGCAAGTGATCGCCTACGAAAGCGGAGTGCCGCGAACCGTGGATCCGTTCGGCGGTTCGTACGCCATGGAGTCGCTGACCGATGAGATTCAGACCGAGGCCGAAGCGATTCTCGGGGAGCTGGACCGGAGGGGGGGCGCTCTTCGCGCCATCGAAGGGGGCTGGCCTCAGCAGCAGATTCGCGAGTCCGCCTATCGCTTTCAGAAGGCGACCGAGGCGAGAGAAGCCATCGTTGTGGGTGTCAACGCTTTCGAATCGAGCGAGCCGATATCCATCGAGCCGTTCTCGATCGACGCCGCGGTCGAAAAATCCCAGATCGAGCGCCTTCACAGCCTGCGTCAGCTACGCGACGCGTCCAAGGCATCGGAAGCGCTCGATGCCGTCGAGCGCGCGGCGAGCATGGACCGCAATCTCGTTCCCGTGATTCTGGAAGCGGTGGAAGCTCGTGCCACACTGGGCGAGATCGCCGATCGCATGCGCCGCGTTTTCGGGGAGCACCGCCCTGGCTGATCCCTCCGAGATGGCCACCCCAATTCTCCAGATCGAACGGCTGACCACGTGCTTGCCGACCGACACGGGACTGATTCGACCGGTCAACGACGTCTCGCTCGCGATATCGGAGGGCCAGACCCTGGCGTTGGTCGGCGAATCCGGGTCGGGCAAATCGCTGCTGGCCTTCTCGGTCATAAGGCTTCTTCCCGCGAGCGGCTGGTTCGAGAACGGTCGCATTCTTTGGAAGGGGAAGAACATCCTCGAGATGGACCGCGAGCCCCTCAGGAAAATCCGCGGTAAGGAGATCGGATTCATTTTTCAGGAAGCGGGGGCGGCGCTCAATCCCGTGCGTACCATCGGCGCCCAGGTGTCGGAAACCCTTAGGACTCACCTTACCATGTCGCGAGCCGAGGCTCGGGATCGCTCCATCGAGCTCCTGCGGGAGGTCAAGATTCCCGAGCCCGAGCGCCGGGTGAAAGATTATCCCCACCAGCTGAGCGGCGGGATGAAACAAAGAGTGCTGATCGCGATGGCGATCTCGTGCGATCCCGAGCTCGTCATCGCCGACGAGCCCACGACCGCACTCGACGCGACACTGCAAACGAGGATCCTCGATTTGCTCCAGAAGCTCAAGGAGGAGCGCAAGCTCGCCATGCTCCTCATCACCCACGACCTGGCCCTGGTGCGCAAAAACGCCGAACGGGTAGCGGTAATGTACGCGGGCCGGATCGTGGAAGAGGCGACCACGTCCAGAATCCTCGAGGCTCCTCAACATCCTTATACCAAGGGCCTCTTCGAGTCGCTTCCGCGATCGCGTGGCGCGGCTTCTGGAAAAAGGCGGCTCGCCGCCTTGACCGGAACGGTCCCGCATCTGGCCTCGCTGCCCCGGGGCTGCGCCTTCGAGTCCCGTTGCCCGGTGAAGTTCGAGCCCTGTCACGGTGAAGTCCCCTCTCTCGCCGGGGTGGAGGGCTCGAGCGACCATCGGAGCGCATGCTATCGAAACCAGGCCGTCCTGGACGCGATCGAGGCCGGTTCGTGAGCGCGCTGGTCGAGGTCCGCAACCTGGTGAAGCGATTTCCCGTTCGCCAAGGACTTCTCAAAAGACGTGTGGACGACGTCCGAGCGGTGGATGGGGTGAGCCTGGACATTATGCGCGGGGAAACCCTCGCCCTCGTCGGCGAGTCGGGCTCGGGTAAGAGCACGTTGGGTCGGCTGATCCTTCGGCTCCTGACGCCCAATTCGGGCAGCGTTCGTTTCGACGGCGTCGACGTGCTGGCCCTGCCACGCGAGCCTCTGAGGAAGTTGCGCCGCCGGATGCAAATCATCTTTCAAGATCCCTACAGCTCTTTGAATCCGACGATGACCGTGCGGTCGATCGTTCGTGAGCCCCTGACCATCCACCGCATCGGCTCGCGCGCCGAGCGCGCCGACAAGGCCATCGAGCTGCTGCACCTCGTCGGCCTCAAGACCGAGCTCGCGGGACGCTACCCCCACGAGCTTTCCGGAGGCGAACGCCAGCGCGTCGGCATCGCCCGGGCGCTCGCGCTCGAGCCGGAGTTCCTCGTCGCCGACGAGCCCGTCACCGCTCTCGACGTTTCCGTGCAAGCTCAGATCCTCAACCTGCTGCTGGACTTGCAGGAAAAGCTGTCGCTCACCTATCTCTTCATCGCGCACGATCTCAGGGTCGTCGAGCATGTCAGCGATCGGGTCGCGGTGATGAATCGCGGCCGGATCGTCGAGCTGCGCTCGCGCGTCGATCTCTTCACCGATCCCCAGCACGAGCACACGCGCATGCTCCTGGCCTCGATTCCCGGAGCCTGACCTCAACGGTCGTGCAGCGGCGAATCGGCCGGCGGTAGAATCCGCCTCGAGGAGAAGACGCGATGAAGCACCTGTGCTTGTTCCTCGTCCTTGCCGGCACGGCCTCCGCCGACGAAAGCACCGAGGTCCGCCGCTCCGTCGAGCACTTTCTCGACCTTCTGGGAGGGCTCCGCCACTACGCGCTCGAGCAGTATTTCACACCCGATGCAAACGTCACGACGGCACGCTCGACGGCAGACGGCTTCGTTCACCGCACGGTGAACGCGCGCGAGTGGCTCGAGGAGCTCCGGGAGGCGCCGGACTACCGACCGTTCCGCGAGGTTCTCTCGAACGTGGAGGTGCGGGTAGAAGACAGCGCCCTCGCTTTCGTTCGCGCCGACTTCGAGATCGTGAGAGACGAGAGAGTCGTTTCTTCCGGAGTCGATTACTTCACTCTCGTGCGACGGGACGGAACCTGGAAGATCGCGTCCATCGCGTACACGTCGATACCCTCCGCGCCGGCATCCGAGCCCGAGTCTCCCCTCACCCGCGAGCTAAAGGGCATGCTCGACGCCCTCGAAGCCAAGAGCTCACTCTACGCGAAGCATCTTCCCAGTGGACGGGAGATTGCTATCCGCGCCGATGAGCCGATGAACACCTTGAGCGTCATCAAGGTTCCGATCCTGGTCCTCGCCTACAGGGACCACGACGCGGGGCAGCTCGGTCTCGACGAGCGTTATCTCGTGAGACCCGAGGACCGGAGACGGGGTAGCGGCCTCCTGCAGACGTTCGCCCCCGGGCTGACGCCGACCTACCGGGACCTGGCAACCCAGATGATCGTGACCAGCGACAATACCGCCACCGACATTTTGATCGAAAAGGTGGGTCTCGAGCGCGTGAACGTACTTCTTGCCGATCGGGGTTACGAGACTCGTCTCCTCCGCACGACCGGGGAGCTCTTCCGCCAGGTTTGGGTGCTCCTGGATCCGAAAAACGCGTCGTTATCCCACGCCCAGGTGTTCGAGAAAGGCTTTCCTTCCGACGAGGGAGCATTCGAGCGATCGTTCGCATTCGAGGGAAACTCCGACGAGTGGCTCGGCCGGACGACCGCGCGCGAGACCGGCCGGCTTCTCGAGCAGCTTCTGGCGGGAGAGCTCGCCAGCCGGGAATCGAGCGACGAGATGATCGCGATCCTGAAGCGGCAGTTCTATGCCTCGCGGCTCCCCCGACACCTGCCACGAGGTATCGAGGTCGCCCACAAGACGGGCGACTGGCCTCCCATTGCGGGAAACGACGTCGGGATTCTCTTCCATCCCGGGGGACCCACGGTGGTCTCGGTGTACGTCAACCAGAATCGAGGCGACTTCGTGCAGGTCGAGGAAACGATTGGCGAGATCGCCCGAAAGCTCGTGGAAGCCTGGGGGGAGTGAGGCTAACGCGTCGCAGCGACGACGTGCCTCGGGGTGATCTCACGGATCGATGTCGTTCCCGACTGCTTCATCACGATCTCGAGCTCGCGGCGCAACACCTCGAGGACCGCTTCCACACCCGCCTGCCCGAAGGCCGACAAGCCCCAGAGGTAGGGCCGCCCAATACAGACGGCGGTGGCTCCGAGGGCGAGAGCCTTGAAGAAGTCGGTCCCTCGGCGAAAACCGCCGTCGATCAATACCGCGATGCGCCCGGAGACGGCGTCCACGATCTCGGGGAGACACTCGATCGTTGAGCGGCGGCTCGCCTCGGCGCGGCCGCCGTGGTTCGAGACGATGATGCCGTCGACGCCCGCCTCGACCGCGAGACGCGCGTCCTCGGCGGTGACGATTCCCTTGATCAGGACCTTCATCGTCGTGTGGTCACGAACCTGGCGCACGTAGTCCCAGGTGAGGCTTTCGGGGTAATCGTCGTTGTCGGGAAGCTCGAGCCCGTCGTAGTTCGGGGTGTTCCTCTTTTCCAGATGACAGACCGAGCACTCCCTTTCGTCCTTCATCGCAAACCGCTTCACGGTCTCCCGGTTGCTCCCGCCGAGGAGATCGACGGTGAGCACGATGGCGGGACAGCCCGCTCTCTCGGCCCGCGAGACGACCGCTTTGGTGACATCCCAGGTGGCGCGCGGGTAGAGCTGAAACCATACCGGCTCCCCTCGAGCAGTGTTCACGTCCTCCACCGAGTGGGACGAGACGTTCGAGAGCATTTGCAAGTGGGTCTTGGCCTTCGCCGCGCGGGCGACCGCAATCTCGCCGTCGGCATGGAACGCACCGTTGCTGCCGGTGGGGGCGATGACGATCGGCGTCGGCCAGCGCGTTCCCAGCACGTCCACCGACATGTCGATCTCACGAACGTCCACCAGCCGTCTCGGGCGAAGCTGGAATCGCGTGAACCCGTCTCGATTCGCCTGAATGGTCAAGTCGTCGTCCGTCCCGGTGGCGAGGTATCCCCAATGTGCCGCCGGAAGGACCTTTTCCGCCACGCGCTCGAAGTCGAAGACGTTGATGGCATCGTCGGGCGATGCGATGAGGCCATCGCCCCGGCCCGCGTAGCGGCGCGTCGATTGCATCGTCGTGAACGCGGGAAATCCCACATAGGCGAGCGCCGGACTCCCCGCGAGGAATTTGAGGAGCTGCCGGCGCGATTCTGTCTTGTTTGGGCGCTTCATGACGCGCCTTCTATCACGGTCGGTGCCGTTCCGACCAGAGCAAGCTGATGAAAAATTACAATCCAGCCTGCCGAGCGGTGGCCAAGACTTCTGCCGCGAGATCGGCGCGAAGCGCCGCAAAGGCCGAGCCGTGGTGGCTCGATCGATTGCGGGTCCCGCCACGGCATTGAGTACTAGAGAGAGTGCTCAGACCTCGACCCACTTCCTCCGTGCATCCTGTCGCCTTCGATGGTATAAATACACGCGAACCTCACAAACACGATTCGATGCAGTTCGACCTCTTCGATCCCGGCAGCAACACGATTCTCGGCGCGACGAGCTACGAAGAGCTCAAGAAGCGGCTGGAGACGAGCGACTGCACCAAGTGCGCTCTGCACCGCGGGCGGTCGACGATCGTCGTCGACCGCGGGAACCCCAGGGCATACATCATGACCATCGGCGAAGGACCGGGCGAGCAAGAGGACCGCCAGGGTCTCGCGTTCGTGGGCCGGGCGGGTCAGCTCTTCGACAAGATCATGAGCGCCGTCGGAATCGACACGAACCGCGACATGCTGATCGCCAACGTCGTGAAATGCCGCCCGCCCGAGAACCGCAGCCCGAAGCAGGAAGAGGCGGCGGAGTGCATTCCCTACTTGAAGCGCCAGATCGAGCTCGTCAAGCCGAAGGTGATCCTGCTCCTCGGGGCCACGGCCCTCAAGCACGTCGACAAGTCCAAGTCGACTTTCCAGATGGGGGACGAAGCCGGAAAATTCTTCACGCTCTACGATTACCCCGGCATCCAGTTCATGGTTCTGTACCACCCCGCGGCTCTTCTGTACAACGCGAAGCTCAAGCCGGCGATGTGGTCACACGTGAAGCACCTTCGGCGCTACCTGGAGCAGAACGGGCTCTTCAGGACGGCCCGAAAAAGCGCCTCTTGAACCCCGGTCAGGGCCACTTCGCGACCTTCACCACGACCTCGAGCACCTGCTTGTCGCGGCGAACCTTGGCGCTCACTCGGTCGCCCGGCCGGAACTGCTGGAGGATGACCGACGCCCTTTCGCTCGATTTCACCGGGCGCCCGTCGATCTCGACCAGGACATCGCCTGGCAAGAGCCCCGCGTCCGAGGCTGGGCCGCCGCTGGCGACGTAGGCGAAGCGAACCCCATCGCCCGCGAAGTTGGTGTCTACCCCCACACCGAAATAAGGAGTTGGCCCATCATCATCCGTTGTGGTGGGCATCGGACGCGCCGGCCGACTCGGCGCGTGCAGAAGGTAATCCACGAGCTGATAGCTCACCTCGAGAACGCGCTCCATCCCTTCATAGCTTATGAACTGGGGGTCGTCCGTCGGCTTGTGGTAATCGCCGTGAAGGCCGGTGAAGAAGAAGAGAGAGGGCACACCGGCGCGTACGAAGGGCGCGTGGTCGCTCGCATCCGCCCCCGAGAATCGCCTCGAGAGGGCGAGGCCTTCTTCATCGAGGCTGCTCTGCACCAAGTCCGAGAGCTCGGGGACCAAATCGAGACCGGCAAGGAACAAACGACGGTGCCGCAGCCGGCCGATCATGTCGAGGTTCACCATCGCAACCGTGCTCGAAAGTGACAGCACCGGATGGGACGTGTAATGAGAAGAGCCGCGCAGCCCGATCTCTTCACCGGCGAAAGCGGCGAAGACGATACCTCGGGGCCGATCTTCGATCTTGGAGAACAAGCGCGCGAGCTCGATGACACCCGCCACGCCAGAGGCGTTGTCATCGGCGCCGTTGTGGACCTTGCCTCGAGCACGATAGTCCCGGCTGCCCTTCTCACCGAATCCGACGTGGTCGTAGTGGGCTCCGATGACGATGCATTCTTCGTCGAAGCCGCTTCGCCGACCGCCACTCGGTGGCAGATAACCGAGGACGTTCTCGACCTCTGCCGACGTTTGCTCGATATCGATCGAGAGGGAGATCTCGACGCTTTCGAGCATGGAGGACGCCGGTGCGCGCGAGGTGTCGATCCGTTTCTGGAGGCCTCGAAGGTCCGACCCGTTTGCCTGGAGCGCCCATTCGGCGTGCTCGCGGCGCATATGAATTACCGGGATCGGCATTCGCTCGGCGCCCACATCGACCCCAAACGGAACGAGCTCATCGTCACGCCGGTGACGTGGCCCGTTCACGATGATGGCGCCGAGAGCGCCGTGGCTCGCGGCGACGCGTGTCTTCCGGACGAATGTGGCGTGCCAGCCTCGCTCATCGAAACCTCCGGGCGCGTACCGCAATACAAGAACGACCTTTCCCCTGACGTCGATCGCCGCATAGTCGTCATAGTCGTGCTCGGGTGCACTCACCCCGTATCCCGCGAAGACGACCGCGGCGGATACGTCACCAGGGGCACTGAACGTCAGAGGCTCGAAATCCTCTCCTGGCGCCAGCTCGCGCGTCTGGCCTGACACTCGTAGAACGGCACGAGGCGGTTTGGCCAAATGGTGCCCGATCGACACCTGGAACCGTTGGAAGTAGGTATTTTCGTCTCCGACCGCAGAGAGGCCCAGCGCCTCGAACTGGCCGGCGATGTAGCTGGCGGCGAGCTCCAATCCGGTAGTGCCGTTACCCCTACCCTCGAGCTCGTCCGATGCCAGGAATTCGATGTGACTCTCGAGCGACTTACGATCGAATCGACTCGGCCTCTCGGCTCCGTTCAGGGTTCCTGAGAGGAGCGCGGCGAGAAAGACAGGAGCGGTTCGTGCCAAATTCAGATCTCTATCTCAATTCCCGCAGAGGGTTCGTCCGGCTCCCGACGCCAGTATAAGATGCCGAAGGAAAACGTCCAAACCGGCGTGCTCGTCCTTACCGTTCCTCGAACAAGGGCAGGGGCCTGGGCTCGAGCTCGTGGAGCACCTTCCAGCGAAAGCTTCGACGCGTCTCTGCCGGAAGGCGGCGATATCGGGCGTGGTAGCGTCTCAGAAATT
This sequence comes from Vicinamibacteria bacterium, assembly GCA_035457705.1. Lineage (GTDB taxonomy): Bacteria > Acidobacteriota > Vicinamibacteria > Marinacidobacterales > SMYC01 > DASPGQ01. The sequence goes on along the minus strand of DATIBD010000074.1, from coordinate 133,252 downwards.
CAGCCGTCGCAGAGTTCACGTAGCCCCCGCCACGCACCGGTCCAAACTCAGCGTCGTAGCGGTCGGCAATGGCCTGGAACAACGTGTCCCGCCGGTCTTTCGCTACGATCGAGGCCGCGGCGACCGCGACATGGTACTGCTCGCCAAAGTCCCGAGCCTCGAGGTGTGGAAATCGGTGACGGAGTGGTCCGAAGACCTTCTCCCCGTCGGCAACGATGCGTTTCACGACGCCTGCTTCGACGATGATCGAGACCGCCGCCTTGCGCTCGAGCTCGTTCAGGAGCCCGTAATCGGTGTACCGATCGACCTCGTCGTGCTCGAAGACCTCGATCTTGACCTTCTCTGCCACACGCCGAATGTGATGGGCGAGCTCGCGACGTTTCTCCCGGGCCTCCTCTCCCGCTCCGTATTCTTTTGAGTCCATCACTCCACGTCGCGTCAGCGCTGAAGCCGCCTGCGACTTCAAGACCACGCCCGCCACGACGAGTGGCCCGAGCACCGGACCGCGGCCTGCTTCATCGATGCCGAGGATCACCGGCGCCATGCTCACCCATCGTCGCCGCCTCTTGCAACCGTCATAGACTAGAGGCGGGCTGACCCTGCCGTCGTGGCACGAGCCGGAGGAGGCTCGACGAATATGCAGACTCGAGACCGATACAACGTGGTCGTCATAGGAGCGGGAACGGCGGGTCTCGTGACGGCCGCCGGCACCGCGGGACTCGGCGGCAAGGCCGCTCTCGTCGAAGCGAAGAAGATGGGTGGCGACTGCTTGAACTACGGCTGCGTGCCGTCGAAATCCCTCATCTCGTCGGCGAAGCTGATCTACCGCATCCGGCGCGCCGAAGAGATGGGGATCGAGCGCACCGAGCCGAGCTTTCGCTTCGAGGACGTCTTCGCGCGGATGCGTGAGCGGCGGGCAAGAATCGAGCCCCATGATTCCAAGGAGAGATTCGAGAGCCTAGGGGTCGACGTCTTTCTCGGCAAGGCGAGATTCGTCTCGCCCCATGAGGTGCTGGTCTCCGACAATACGCGCCTTCGGGCGCGCAACTTCGTCGTCGCCACCGGAACCACGGCTCTCGTCCTTCCGATCCCGGGGCTCGACAGCGTTCCCTATTACACGAACGAAACGATCTTCGACGAGATGCCCGAAGCACCCGGGTCGATTCTGATCCTGGGAGGCGGTCCTATCGGATGCGAGCTCGCTCAGGTCATGAGCCGCCTCGGTGTCCGGGTGACGCTCGTCGAGCTTCTCCCCCGCCTGCTCCCTCGAGACGATCTCGATGCCAGCGAGCTGATTCGGAAACGTTTCGCGGAGGAAGGCATCGAAGTCATGACGGGCACGAAGGCGTCCCGTTTCGATAGGAGCAAGAGCGTCACGGCGGTTACCGTGGAGACGGATCGAGGCGAGAAGACTCTTGGCGCCGAAGCCATCCTCTTGGCCACGGGCCGGAAACCGTCCGTCGAGGGACTCGGTCTCGAGGCGGCGGGCGTCGAGTATGACCGGGGAGGCATCAAGGTCGATGCGACGCTCACCACGTCGCAGCGGCACATCTTCGCTTGTGGGGACGTCGCCGGGCCTTATCAATTCACGCACTCCGCCGACTATCAGGCCCGAATCGTGGTCCGCAACATTCTTCTCCCCTGGCTCAAGACCAAGGCGGATTACCGCTGGGTGCCGTGGGTCACGTATACGGATCCCGAGGTCGCTCAATGCGGCTTGATCGAAGAGGAGGCGAAGAGGAAGAACGTACCCTACGATGTGTTTCGCTACGATTGGGAGGAGCTCGATCGAGCCATCACCGATAGCGAGACGACGGGATTCATCAAGGTGCTCACCGCAAGAGGCAAGGACAGGATTCTCGGAGCGACCGTAGTCGGGGCGCACGCCGGTGAGGTCATGCACGAGGTGCTGGTCGCGGCCAAGCATGGCATCGGTCTCGCCAAACTATCCGCCACGGTTCACGCCTACCCGACGCTGTCATCATCCGTCCAGCGCGTGGCCGACTCCTATCAGCGAACCAAGCTCACACCGACGGTCGCCTCGATATTTCGCTGGATTTATCGGAGGAGGCGAGCCTGATGGCGCTTTCGAAGACCACGCTGAAGTATGCCTTCGCCATCCTGGCAGTCGTGGGCGTGGTTGTGGCTATACGCCTTCTGCCGCTTTCCCGATGGCTGGGAATTTTCAATTTATGGGTGAGCGGCCTCGGGGCTCTCGGTATGCTCGTCTTTGCCCTGATGTATGCGGTGGCAACGGTGTTGATGCTTCCCGGGTCGCTGCTGACGCTTGCCGGAGGAGCGACTTTCGGTCTTCTTCCCGGCTTCGTCACCGTCCTGTTCGGGGCAACCGCCGGCGCGGCGCTCGCGTTTCTGGTATCACGCCACCTCGCCAGAAACCGCGTGGAGACCTGGATTCAGAAGAAGCCCTCCTTCGACGTGATCGACAAAGCGGTCGCGAAGCAAGGCTGGAAAATCGTCTTCTTGACCCGTCTGTCTCCCGTGTTCCCCTTCAATTTCCAGAACTACGCCTACGGGCTCACCAGCGTCAGCTTCGTCCAGTACACGCTCGCGTCCTGGGTCGGGATGATCCCGGGCGCGTTTCTTTACGTATACCTCGGAACGCTCGGAAGAAGCGGGCTCGAGGCTGCCTCGGGGGCTCAGAGCGCCGAGACGTTGCGACTTGTCCTCCAGGTGGTGGGACTCCTCGCCACGCTGCTGGTCACCGCGCTGATCACCCGAAGCGCGAAACGAGCTCTCCGCGAAGCGGGAGTTTAGCTAGAATTGGGGCGCGTGAGAGGCCTGATCGTGACATCGCTTTTGGCCACCTGCGCCGGCTCGTGCGGTCCCGGTGACAACGTGCTCGTTCAGAATCGCGGCGAAGGCAAGGACAACTGGTGGGACAAGCTCCCGCGGCCGGCCTGGGGCCGCTTCGAGAAGATTACGTCGAGCCAGGATTGGTTCGAGGTCTACGAAATCCTCCCGGGCATCTACGCGATCTACGAGCCAGGACAATTCGAGGAAGTCATCTCCTACCTCGTCGTCGGCTCCGAGCGCGCGCTCCTCTGGGACACGGGACTGGGCATCGGAGACATGAAAACCGCCGTTTCCGAGCTCACGGAGCTCGAACCCATCGTCCTGAACTCGCACACGCACTATGACCACGTCGGAGGCAATTCTCAGTTCGACACCGTGTGGGGAACCGACACCGACTTTACCCGGACCAATGCCGGCGGACGTACGCACGAGGACGTCGCCGAGTTCGTGAGCGAGGGCTGGATCTGGAAGGAAACTCCCCCGGGATTCGACCGGGAGCTCTACCGTATCGAGCCGTTCTCGATCGACGAGACCGTCGAGGACGGCACGACGCTCGACCTCGGCGATCGAAAGCTCGAGGTGCTGCTGACGCCGGGCCATGCCCCGGACGCCATCTGCCTGCTGGATCGAGACAACCGCCTGCTTTTCACCGGGGACACGTTCTACCCTGCCGTCCTCTACGCCCACCTCCCCGGCTCGGATATCGAGGCCTACGAGGCCACGGCCGAGCGGCTCTCGGGGCTAGCCAGCGAGGTCGATCGGCTACTCCCGTCGCACAACGAGCCCGTGGTCGCCAGCGGCTACCTTGGCCGGATGAAAGAAGCGCTGGAATCCATCACCCGCGGCGAAGCCAAGTTCATCCTTACCGACGGCGATCGCGAGTACCCCTTCGAGGGGTTCTCCATTCTCACGCCGGATCCGCTGCCCTGACCGACTCGCGCTTCGACCGTTCGAGGTGCAGACCGGCGGCAAAGGCCCTCAGGAGGCGTTGGAGTCGGACGACACGGGCTGGAGCCAAAGGTGAGACTTCAGCAACTCCCGGTCCGTGCGCTCCCCGTCGCTTCTTCCTCCCTGGATGAGGCGCAGTTGTGGCCGCGCCTTGCGCGTCGCGCAATCATTGCAGAAATCCTGCCACTTGTCCGTTGGCCCTTGACAAAGGCGACATGAAGAGAACATGACGACAACTCCCCCACACTTCGAGTTGAGTCCTGAGGCGGGATTGCTGGGGTCCCCATCCCCAACAGGGAAAGACTACCTGAAATTCTCCTGAGATTCAAGGAGGCTCAGGCGCTCCCTCGCGGGAGTCGACGAGATCCGGGCTTGGCCTCGACGACGAGGAGGTCTCTCGCGGACGGGCAACGATCTCGAACGCGATTTTGAGCTCTTTCTTGGTTTTCACCGAGCCTCCCGCGACGGAAATCTCAGGCACACCCCACTCGTCGGACGGAAGCTCGAGAGCTCCTCGAGCGAACATTCGATCGCCTTTGATCTCGACGCTCGCGGGAACCACTAGGTCCTTTTCCACGCCGCGCAGACTGAGGCTCCCCGCTATCTCCAGACGGTAGATGCCTTCGTCTTTTTTCACGAGCTTCGTGGCGGATGACTCGAATCGAATCATCGGGTGCTCGCCGAGCAACAGAGCCTTGGTCTCCATGTCCGACTGGATCTTCGCACGGTCGTCTTCGCCCAGCTCGGCGTCGGCGACGGTAAGAGAAGACGCATCGACCTCGAGGATGAAACGAGATTCTCGAGGCGACTCCGCGTTCCACGAGACGCTCCCCTCGAGCGCTCCAACCTCGATGAGATGATCGTGGCCGAACATCTTGAGAAAGCCTGCCCTGCCCACCTCGATGGTCATGCGGCTCTCCTCCGAAATCACCTGATACGACACTTCGCTCTGGGTCGCCGCCCCGAGCATCAAGAGGCCCGTCATGACTGAATCGAGCATCGCGCTCACTCCTTCGGGCTCCAGAGAAACCTGGCCCTCGTCCTTGCCCCGAGCATAGCCCGGCCGAACCCGGTCCGCTGTGAAGCGGTACGCATGTGGCTCGCAAAAGCCGAGGTCACCTAGTCTTTTCGTAGGTTCCGATGAGCTGAGCGCTTCCCAGGATGTGCCCTTTCATCGCTTTTTCGAGCGAGGATTTCGTCGGGGTCGCGAGATCGTGGAGAACCGCGTCGAGCGCGTACAGCTTGAAGAAGTACCGGTGCTTTCCAATCGGGGGACAGGGACCGCCATATCCGGTGCGTTTCCAGTCGTTTTGGCCGGAGAGACCGCCTCCGAAATCTCGTGTCCCCTGGGAAAGCGAATGGACGCCCTTCGGAATGTTGTAGAGCACCCAATGGACCCAGGTCATCTTCGGCGCCCTGGGATCCGGGGCATCGGGATCGTCTACGATGAGGGCGAAGCTCACCGTTCCTTCTGGAGGATCCGACCAGTCGAGCGGCGGCGATACGTCGCGCCCCTCGCAGGTAAACCGAGCCGGAATCGCCTCCATGTGCTCGAACGCCGTCGATCTCATTTTGAGAGGCATGGCCGTATTCCCAACGAAATCTTGCGTCCCTCGCGGCGAAAATGCTACCTGTACATTATCTGGAGTCGCTTTCGATGCAAATGTCCCCTCGACGCGTTGTCTTTCCCCAAGGCTATTACGTGCGTTTTCGGGCTGCGCTCAACCACGGAGATGGAAGGCTGATGACGCTTTCCGAGGGCGGCGCCTACGTGGCCACGGGGGTGAACCTGCTTCCTCAAGCGCAGCTCTCGATGGCCATCGACATACCCGAGCTCGACCGCATCGTCGAGGTCGAAGCCGTCGTGGCATGGGAGAACCGCGGAGCCGCGCGACGGTCCTCACAGCCGGACGGTTATGGGCTCCGGTTCATCCGAGTCCCGGCCCCATCGGCGGAGGTGATCCAGTGGCTCCTCCGACAGGAGCCCGAACAACGCGCACCTTTGGCGGAAGCTTCGCCTAGGTACCCGCTCGACCTCGATTTCATGGAGACGAGCGTGCCCCCGTCGGCGGCCGGGATCTTCGTCGTGGGCCATGACCAAGGAATCGGGGCGCGCATCGGACGAGCCGACTCCGATTTGAAAAAGGCTCTGGCCGAGTTCGTCGGCCGCTACGGCTTTTTCCACTTCGAGCTCGTCCCCACGCGCAAGGATCGCTTCGACCGCGAATGCGAGCTCTATCACCAGCTCGGAGGTCCCCATGGCGGGCTCGACAACGAGGAGCATCCGATCCCGTCGCCCGGATCCGACCTCATGTGTCCCGTCTGCAGCCAGGGAAACTGACAGGCGACACGCTCTGAGACGATGTGCCATCAACCTTCGGAGCAGGTGACCGCGCCCTCGGACGCCGAGCCGACGAGCTTTCGGTACTTGGCGAGAGCGCCTTTGGCGTAGGGATTGTCGGGAGGCCGCCACGCGCTTCGCCGCTCGTCGAGGTCGGCTTCGACGTCGAGGCGCCTGGAATCGACGTCGAGAATGACGGTATCGCCGTCGCGCAGGAGTGCGATCGGGCCTCCGACGGCCGCCTCGGGCGACACATGGCCGACCATGAATCCGTGGGTGGCCCCGCTGAAGCGTCCGTCGGTCACGAGCGCGACGGAATCGCCCAGCCCCTGCCCGATCAGCGCCGCGGTGACCGCGAGCATTTCCCGCATGCCCGGGCCACCTTTCGGCCCCTCGTAGCGGATGACGACGACGTCGCCCGCTTGGATCTGGCGCGCTTGAACGGCCTCGAACGCTGCCTCCTCGGCGTCGAAGACCCTGGCGGGACCCGCGTGTCGGGTCCGCTCGTGCCCGGCAAGCTTGACGACACAGCCATCGGGTGCGAGCGAGCCGCGGAGTATCGCAATGCCGCCCCGCGATTTCAAAGGCGCCTCGAGCGCACGGATGACTTGCTGGTCCTCGCTCTCCACGGCGCTCGCGGCCTCCTCCGCCAGGCTCTTGCCGCTCACCGTCGGCTGGTCGACGAGCAACCTCCCTTCGAGCAGCCGCTTTGCCAAGAGTCTCGCACCCCCGGCGCGATCGACGTCCGGGGCGGTGAAACGTCCCGCGGGCTTCAAGTCGGCGATCACCGGCGTTCTCGCCGAGATGCGATCGAAGTCGTCCAGGCCGAGGTCGACACCGGCCTCGCGAGCGATGGCGAGCAAGTGGAGCACCGCATTGGTCGAGCCAGCCGTCGCGGCAACCGACGCGATGGCGTTCTCGAGAGCCGGCCGCGTGAGGATGCGCCTCGCGGTAAAGCCGCTCCCGAGGAGATCCATGACGAGCGCTCCACATCGATAGGCCGCCTCCGCCTTGCGCGCATCGGTGGCCGGGATGTCGTTCACACCCATTGGAGAGATGCCAACAAACGTCATGGCCGTCGACATGGTGTTGGCGGTGAATTGACCGCCGCAGGCGCCCGCGCCCGGGCAGGCCACCCCTTCGAGCGATTCGAGCTCCTGTCGGGTCATGACGCCCGCGGCGCAAGCCCCAACCGCCTCGAAGACGTCCTGGATCGTGACGTCCTTTCCCCGAAAGTTTCCGGGTTGTATCGACCCGCCGTAGATCATGAGCGACGGGAGATCGAGCCGGGCAAGGGCCATTACGGTACCCGGTATGGTCTTGTCGCATCCCGAAATGGCAACGACGCCGTCGAGAAGATGCCCATTGACGACGAGCTCGATGGAGTCGGCGATGATCTCCCGCGACACGAGCGAAGCCCGCATCCCCTCCGAGCCCATCGCGATCCCGTCGGAGACGGTAATGGTGTTGAACTCGAGAGGAGTGCCCCCCGAGTCACGAATCCCCTCCTTGACCTTCGAAGCGAGCTCACGGAGATGGAAGTTGCAGGGCGTCAACTCGGTCCAGGTGTTGGCAACCCCCACGAGAGGCTTGGCGAGGTCTTCGTCGGTCAGACCGACGGCCTTGAGCATGGCGCGGGCGGGCGCGCGTGAGATTCCTTTCTTGATAGCATCGCTTCTCATGCCCGAAGCTTCTATCACAGCGCGTCCACGCATCCTAGAGTGCTCAGTGCCGTGGCGGGACCCGCGGTCGATCGGGCCGCCACGGCTCGGCCTTTGCGGCGCTGCGCGCCGATCTCGCGGCAGACGTTTTGGCCGCCGCTCGGCAGGCTGGGCCGTAGTTTGATCAGCCTGCTAGTATTCGGCGCCGGGGCGGTGGGAAGCCTCGTGGCCGCCCGCCTCTCCCGAATCTGCAACGTCACCATCGTCGGTCGAGAAGACCACATCAGCGTCGTTTGCCGACGAGGTCTCGAAGTCCGCGGCATAACGGAGCTAGTCGCGACCGACCTGAAGGCGGCAACCCACATCGACGAAGTCGCGGCCCCCGAGGTCGTGCTCGTCACGGTGAAATCCAATGATACCCGCGACGCCGTCGAGGCTCTTCGGCCGTTTTGGAACGAGGCACTTTTCGTATCGCTCCAGAACGGTTTGGGGAACGAGGAAATCCTCGCCGAGCACGTCCCGCGAGTGCTCGGTGCGGTCATCAACCAGGGCGTCACTTACGTCGAGCCCGGCATCGTATTTCACGCCGGTGAACGCGAGACTCTGTTCGCCCCTTTTGCCGGTAGTGACCTCGAGGATGCCCGGCGCGTGGTACGCACGTTCGTGGACGCGGGCATCCCCGCACGCGCGGTACCCGACATTCGGCGCGACCTGTGGGCGAAGACCATCTTGAACGCTGCCGTCAACCCCGTCACCGCGCTCCTGTCCAAACGCACGGGCGAGCTCCTCGACGAGGAGCTCGCGTCGGTGCTCGAAGCGATCGTGCGCGAATCGGTCGCGATCGCTCGGGCCTCGGGAATCGAGCTGGATGTCGCCGAGATCCTCGAGTCCCTTCGCGCCGTCGCGCAGGCGACGAAGGACAACAAATCCAGCATGCTCCAGGATCTCGAACGAGGCCGGCCGACGGAGATCGACGCCATCAACGGCGCACTCGTGGAACGCGCCCGCGCACTGTCCGTACCCGCGCCTCTCAACGCGCTCCTGACCCATCTCGTGCGCGCTCGGGCCTCGGCGAGAAAACGATAGCTGTCACGAGACGGCGCTGGGTTTGATGGTTGCCGCACCCTCGAGCACCTTTTATTCTGGAATCGTGAAGCCAGGCACGTTGCTCGGGCGGGAGATTCCCGCCGCAATGTTTCTCATCCTGGTGGCGTCGGCCACCATCGCCCGCCAGGGCGCACGAATCGGCTTGCCGTGAGCCGTTTCGAACCGCCGAGCTCATGCGCCCCGTGTCGCCCAGTGGGACGACTGGACCGTCGACTCTCTGCGCACGTTCTGGCCGGATCCGATCGAAGCTCTGGATATCGGCAACACCCAGTACGAGCTCCCGACCATGTACGGCCGCTACGTCGGAGAGTATGGCCGGTGCGGTGAAGTCTTCTTCTTTACCCGAGCGGCGCCGGGAAATTCGCAGTTTCTCGATCAGGTGGAGTTTCGATACACATCCTCGGAGCTCGCTGACGCGGAGCTCGCCGGTAAGGCGATTCTTCGCGCCTACGGAAGACCTTTCGAGTTTATTGGCGAGGCGTACGACGAGTGGCGCCTGAACGACGACGGCTTTCTGCGCCGCGACTACACCTGGACCGAGCCGGACATCCGTGTCTCGATCGAGATCGAGCAGCGCGATGCCCTGTTCCGTCTCTCGATGACCTACGATCGTGAGACTCACCTCGATCGGACGCCTCCCGAGACGCTTGAGACTCCACTGAAGCTCGCCGTCGCCCTTCCCGATCCAGAAACGTTTGCCCCGCATTTGATGATGTGCATCCCCGGAGAGGCGAACGCGGAAGAACGCCGCGTCGGCTCCAGGCTCTTGCGACTCGTCGAGCACGAGTTGGCCCGCGCGCACTGGTTCGAGATCGCGGCCGCCGAGGAAGCGGACTTCACGGTGCTCGTGGGAGCTCATTGGGAGGACACGAACCGGTGTATCAGTGCCGCTATTTGGCTACCGGGCCAATCCCTCGGCTTGGCCATCACTGAACGGGGACCTGGATGGCGCGATCTGGAAACACTCGAGGAAGGCGCCCGTGAGCTGGCTACAAGTATCGAAGCGCGTTTCCGCGAGCACTACTGGCGGATCCGACAGTTTCGCCCCTAAGGCCCGCGACCCGTTCGGAGGGTCGTTAGCGCCGCGTCGCCGGAGCCCGCAACATCCCCCCCTCCGCCACAGTCCACGGCCACACAAAACATTTCCGAATTGAGACGGTTATGTCATAAATTGGAAGCGAGATGTCGATCGCCTTGCTCCGGGAGCGCGCCGCCGCTGAGGGCCTTCCGCTCGGAACCGTGGCTGCAGAGGTTCTGCACGTGATCCTGCTCGACGCGCTTTTTGCGCGTCCCGGAAGTGAGGTCATGGCGTTTCAGGGCGGCAGTTGTTTGCATCTGGTCCACGGTGCCTACCGGTACTCCGAGGATCTCGACCTCGCAGGTACGACGCTCGACGCTGTGTCCGCAGAGCAGATCGTCGCCCGTGTCCGCGAGCCGACGGAGAAGCTGGTCGTCCAGATCCTTGGTACCGGCGAACATGCCTGGCGAGCTCCGCGCGTCGCCGGCCTCATGTCGACATACTGGTACCAGTTCACCCCGGGGTCCCTCGGGCGGCGAATCCGGGTCAAGATCGAGCTCGCATGCTTTCCGACCCATCGGCCCGCGGTGCTGCCAGTACGCAGCGAGCTCGATCTGTTGCAGCGCCGGCCGCTGGTGAACGCCCTGGAGGCTGAGGAGCTTCTGGTGGAGAAAGTCACGGCCGTGCTGGGGCGCCGGTACCTGAAAGGCAGGGATTTGTTCGACCTCTGGTACCTCGACGCGGTTCTCGGAACTGCGATCGATTCGGGCCTTCTCCGAGCCAAGCTCGACGATTACGACGTCGCACCGGATCCAGAACGGGTCAAGGCGCGTCTCGCCGCGGCCGCCGCTGCGGACCTGCGCGCCGAGATGGAGCGGTTCTTGCCGAGCCGCCATCGCTCTCAACTGGCCAAGGGTGGTTACGAGGCGATCCGGCGCCGCTCGTGCGACCTGCTCAGGCGTGCGGTCGCAGCGGTGGGACTGTTATGAGCCCTACCACCGCGCATGTGAGCGGTTCGTTCCGGCTCGAGGACTGGGTCGGCGTCCTACGCTCCGGAAAGACCTTCTACCGCCTTGGCGAGCTCGCACGGATCGCAAGCCATTCCGAGCCTGCCGCACGGCAGTCCGCCTATCGTCTTGCGAGGCGCCGCTGGCTAGCACCGGTCGGCAAAGAACTCTACGCGAACCTGCTGCGGGCCGAGGGGCCTCCGACCGTCGAAGAGGCGGCCGGCATCCTCTACCCGCCGGCCTACGTATCGCTTTCCTCCGCCCTATTCGCTCACGGCATCGCCGACCAAGCACCGCACCTGCTCACCTGCGTGACCACGAACAAAACGAAGCGCTTCCATACCGGACTGGGCGAGATTCAGTTCCAGCAGATCAAGCCTTCGCTGTTCTTCGGGTACGTGCTCGAAGGAGGCGTGCCGATGGCGACCCCAGAAAAGGCTGCTCTTGACTTCGTCTATCTCGAGCTTCGCAACGGAAGGCGGACCGCGCTCGACGAGTGGAACTGGCAAGGGCTGGATCGCGCTCTCCTCGATAGCTGGGCCCGAAGCTACCCAGCGACGGTGAGGGCGGTCATCCGCGCGGGATCGGCGGCGATGGCCTGACCTTCCCTTCGAAAGCTCGCATCGACCAGGCGCTTCAAAGCGTGTCGATGTACTCGGACTCCGATAGAGGTGGAAAGCCCTTCTCAGAACAAGCCAGGAGCCAATCCACGAGTCATTCGTCCTGAGGCGCCGTTCCCTTCCTGACTCGGTTCGATGTCGTCCTGCTCTCGGATTTCCGGCGGAAGGACGAGCTGCCCCTTGCCGGAAATGGTCGTCTTCATCGAGCTACCATTCTACGCAGGGTGCGTCAGAGGCGGCCTCCGCGACAGCATCGTCTCGGAGCGGGCGGTGTCGCCCAAAACGAGAGTGAATCGGCGTTTGTCGGCACAGCCCTCCCGACGGTATCATTCTTCGCCATCGTCGCTTTCAAGGGGAGGGACCCATGTCGACGCGAACTCGCCTTTCCTGCGCAGTTTTCCTGCTGGCCGCGGCGGTCGGCTCCGCCCAGGATGTCACTCTGGAGCAGCTCCTGAGCTCGCCGTTTCCCACTTCTCTCGTCGCCGCTCCCAACCACCAGATATTCGCCTGGGTCGAGAACGACGCGGGACGGCGAAACCTGTGGGTTGCCAGCGGGCCGGAATACGAGGCCCGAGCCGTGACCCGCTACGAGGTGGACGACGGCCAGGAGATCGCCGAGCTCGCGATCGGACCAGGCGGTAATCACGTTGTCTTCGTGCGCGGTGGCGACCCCAATCGCGATGGCGAGATCCCCAATCCCCTGAGCAGCCCCACTGGCGCCAAAAGGGCCCTCTTCATCGTTGCCGTCGATGGAAGCGAAGCGCCGCGCCATCTCTCCGAGGGATCGGGACCGGCTTTCTCGCCGGATGGGAAGACCATCGCGTTCTTGAAGGACGATCGAATCTGGACCGTTCCTTCGGTCGGGGAAAGTGAACCGAAAGAGCTGGCGAAGACGAGGGGCGAGCCGGAATCGCTTCGCTGGTCACCCGACGGCAAGCGACTCGCGTTCGTCAGCGACCGGGGCGACCATTCCTTCGTCGGGGTGTATGGCTTCGAGTCGCAAACCATCTCCTACGTGGATCCGGCGCTCGGCCGCGACGGCGATCCGGTGTGGTCACCCGATGGACAGAAGCTCGCCTTCGTACGCGTGCCGAACGAGCGCCAGATTCTCCCCTTCAGCTCGAGGCGCGAAGCGCTTCCGTGGTCCCTCCGTGTCTTCGACATCGCGGCGAATCGAGGCCGGGAGGTTTGGAAGGCGGACGAAGGTCGCGGAAGCGCCTTTCGAGGCGTCGCGGCCGACAACCAGATTCTCTGGGCCGCGGGAGATCGCCTCGTCTTTCCGTGGGAGCGTGAGGGCTGGACGCATCTGTATTCGGTTCCGGTGAACGGAGGCCGTCCCACGCTCTTAACGCCGGGGGATTTCGAAGTCGAGCACGTGACCCTCGCGCGAGATGGTCGCGAGCTCTTCTACTCTTCGAACGAGGGCGACATCGACCGCCGTCATCTCTGGCGCGTCTCGATCGAAGGAGGCCCTCCCCAGGCGGTCACGTCGGGGACGGGAATCGAGTGGTCACCGGTCGTGGCGGGAGATGGAAGCGCGCTCGCCTATCTGGCATCGGACGCGAGACGACCCGCGCAGGCGATGATCAAGGCTAGCGACGGCGCTCCCCGGGCGCTCGCACCACCGCGGTCCTTTCCGAGCGAGGCCCTGGTCGAGCCCGAGCCGGTGACCTTCTCCGGCGCGGATGGGATGACGATTCACGGACAGCTCTTCGCGCCGCCGCGCGGATCGGGCGAGCGGCATCCCGCGGTCCTGTTCTTCCACGGAGGCTCGAGACGCCAGATGCTTCTCGGCTGGCACTACATGGATTACTACCACAACGCGTACGCGCTCAATCAGTACCTGGCGAGCCGCGGCTTCGTCGTTTTGTCGGTCAACTATCGAAGCGGCATTGGCTACGGTCTCGATTTCCGGGAAGCGCTCCAATATGGAGCCCAGGGGGCCAGCGAGTTCCAAGATGTGCTCGGCGCCGGTCTCTACCTCAGGAGCCGGAACGATGTGGCGCCCGATCGGATCGGGCTCTGGGGAGGCTCCTACGGCGGCTATCTCACCGCACTCGGGCTCGCCCGCGCCTCAGACCTGTTCGCCGCCGGAGTCGACGTTCACGGCGTGCACGACTGGAACGCCGTCATACGTAATTTCGTCCCTAGCTACGACGCAACGAAGCGGGAGGCGTTCGCCCGCCTCGCGTTCGAATCCTCTCCCATGGCACACATCGAAGGTTGGCGCTCACCCGTTCTTCTCATTCACGGGGACGACGACCGGAACGTTCCTTTCAGCGAGTCCGTCGATCTCGCCGAGGTTCTTTCGCAACAGGGGGTCGAGTTCGAACAGCTCGTCTTTCCCGACGAGGTGCACGGGTTTCTGCTGCACCGCAACTGGCTCGCGGCTTTTCGGGCAGCGGCGGATTTTCTCGAGCGCAAGCTGATGGGCTCGGCACCCACCACGAACGAATGAAAACGAGATCTCTCATGAATGTCCTTTTCGCACTTCTTGTCCTCAGTCCGTTGGCGGCGGCCGAGCCGCTTTCGGTCGCCGGCCTCCTCGAGCCGGTCGAGATACTCACGGACCGCTGGGGTGTGGCGCACATCTACGCGCAGAACGAGCACGACCTGTTCTTCGCCCAGGGGTACAAGGCGACGCGCGACCGCCTGTTCCAGTTCGAGATGTGGCGCCGTCAAGCGACGGGTACGGTCGCCGAGATCCTCGGCAGGCGCGAGCTCCAGCGCGACATCGGAACGCGACTCCACCGGTTCCGGAAAGACCTCGACCAGGAGCTCAATCATTATCATCCGCGGGGCAAAGCGATCATCGAAGCGTTCGTAGAAGGCATCAACGCCTACGTGGACGAGGTGCTGGTCGGGCCCGCTCGATTGCCCATCGAGTTCGAGCTCCTCGGCATCGAGCCCCGGCGCTGGACGGCGGCGGACGTGATCTCCCGACATCAAGGATTGCTTTCGAACGTCACTTCGGAGCTTCGGACGGGACAAGCGGTGCACGTCATCGGGGCGGAGAAGGTGAGAGAGCTCGATTGGTATCGGCCGGGCGAGCCCGAGCTCGGGCTCGATCCCGCAATCGACGGTTCGCTTTTGAAAGATGAGATTCTGGGGCTCTATCAGGCTTTCCGTGGCCCGGTCGAGTTCCTGCCCGAGGACATCGTGGCCGAGCACCGGGCGGATGCCCGATCGCACGACCGGCTCCGAGACACAGTGTCGCGGGCAGCTTTGCCGGCGGGAGACGGTACCGACGACATCGGCAGCAACAACTGGGTCGTGAGCGGTCGCTTCACTCAGACGGGATTTCCTTACATCGTGAACGATCCGCACCGTGTCCTCGCGGTACCTTCGCTTCGGTATTTCGTTCACCTCGTTGCCCCCGGGTGGAACGTGATCGGCGGCGGTGAGCCCGTTCTCCCCGGCATCTCCATCGGACACAACGAATACGGTGGTTGGGGTCTGACCGTTTTCGGTCAGGACAACGAAGACCTCTACGTATACGACACGAACCCACGAGACCCGAACCAGTACCGGTACCTCGAGGGCTGGGAGGAGATGCGGATCCTTCGCGAGGCGATTCCCATCAAGGGGGAGTCTCCCGAGACCGTCGAGCTCAAGTACACACGCCACGGCCCCGTCCTCTTCGAGGACCGCGAGCACCACAAAGCCTACGCGCTGCGCGCTGCCTGGATGGAGATCGGAAACTCGCCCTACCTTGCGAGCCTCCGAATGAATCAGGCGAAGAGCTGGGAGGAGTTCGTCGAAGCGTGCTCCTACAGCCGCATTCCCGCGGAGAACATGATCTGGGGTGACGTCGACAAGAACATCGGCTATCAGGCCGTCGGGATATCTCCCATCCGGCCGAACTGGAGCGGGCTCGTTCCCGTTCCCGGGGATGGGCGCTACGAATGGGATGGGTTCTTGCCCATCACGGCCCTACCCCGGGTCGAGAATCCCGAGAAAGGATACTGGGGAACGGCGAACAATTTCATGGTGCCGGACGGCTATCCCTATCCCGAGGCACTTCACTGGAGCTGGGGTGACGAGATCCGCGGGCTTCGCGTGGACGAGCTCCTCTCCTCGGGCCGGCGCTTCACCATCGTCGATATGATGAGCTTCCAGCACGACGAGCTTTCCATTCCCGCTCGAAGCATTGTGCCTCTGCTGAAAGAGCTGGAGCTCGACGACTCGCGCTCGCGGCAAGCACGGGACCTGCTCCTCGACTGGGATTTCGTCGTCGACAAACGATCGGTGGCCGCCGCGATCTACGTCAGCTTCGAGCGGCGTCTGCTCGACGAGGTCGCGAGCACGGTCGTTCCCGAGCCGGCCCGTGAGCTCATCGGCCGGCTGAACAAGAAACGGGTCATCGACTGGCTGGTCGCTCCAGACGGACGCTTCGGCGAGGACCCCATCGCGGGGCGAGACGCCGTCTTGAAGGCGAGTCTTTCGGGCGCCCTCTCCGACCTCACCGAGCGGCTCGGGGCTGATACACGAAACTGGCAGTACGGGCAGGAAAATTTCAAGCACGTCGCCATCCAGCACGCGCTGAGTCCAGCGGTCGACGAGCCCACGCGGGCGAAGCTCGATGTCGGCCCGGCTCCGCGAGGCGGCTATGACTCGACGCTGAACAATACGGGTAGCGGAGACAACCAGACCTCGGGCGCGACGTTCCGGGTCATCCTGGATGCATCCGACTGGGACAACTCCATTGCCACCAACTCACCAGGCCAATCGGGCAATCCAGACGACCCCCATTACCGGGACTTGTTCGAGCTCTGGGTGAAGCATCAATATTTCCCGCTCTTCTACACGCGAGAGAAGATCGAGTCGGTCACCGAGAGTCGACTCGAGCTCCAGCCCGCGGGAGCGACCGATCGGTGACCGGAACGGTCGCCGACGAGATTCGAGCATAACTTCGAGTCGCAGGCGCGGAGGCCGGCGGCAAACGTCCGGGCGGCATTCCCCTCTTCCAAGAATTTTGATCCGGAGGGCCTTCAAGACCGAGCCTTTGTGATTGTGGCGGGAAATTTCCGTCCTTCCCTTCATCACCCATCCAGCCCAAGGTGATTGCCAAAATTGTCGCCATGGCCTGCGGAGACGAGTGGGAAATGCTCCGAGCTTCGCGGTTCGATGTCTGAGAGTTGTTGCGAATCAGAGATCTCGTCGAGCTCCACCCGTCGCCGGTGGAAGAGTCGGTGCTCCCTGGCTCCAACACATGAATAGATCGGACTTCAAATTATCCATTTGTCAATCCAATTTACTGAATAAAAACTCAAAAATTCGGATCACAACGGTTCAATTGAATTTCCGGTCGGTAAGTACAGCCACTGTAATTATTGAATCTGAATGTCTTACTGGATCTGGAGGCCCGAAAACCCTGGGGCATGTTTCTTGCTCGGTCTAACCCATAGAAACCAAGGAGTGCCTCAATGAATCAAGAAAGTAAACTTCCATTTCTCATAATGGTGGCGGCCCTCCTGATCGCGGGCACAGCTACTGCGCAGGTCTATACGGGGACGATCGCGGGGAGGGTGATGGATCAAACGGGGGCGATGCTTCCCGGCGTCACCGTCACACTCGCCGGGACCAAGCTTCTCCAGCCCCAGATCGCGATCTCGAGCGAGACAGGGGCTTACCGCTTCGCCGATCTTCCGGTCGGAACCTACAGCGTGAAGTGCGAGCTCGCCGGGTTCCAGACCGTGGTCCGCGAAGATCTGATACTGAATGCGGGCGCCACGGTGACGGTGAGCATCCAGCTCGGCCTCGCCGAGGTCACCGAGGTCATCACCGTGTCCGGGGAATCGCCCATCGTGGACGTTCGCGAGACCGGCATTCCTCAGACGTTCGACCGGGCTCGACTCGAGAACATCCCGAGCGCGCGCGACCCCTGGGTGATCATCGAGCAGACGCCGGGGATGGTGATGGATCGGCAGAACGTGGGCGGGAACGAATCGGGCCAGCAGTCCGTCTTCGTCACCCGCGGGACCTCGTTCACTCAGAACATCTGGAACTACGACGGGGTCAACATCACCGACAACGCCGCCCAGGGGGCGACCCCGATGTACTACGACTTCGGCGCGTTCGACGAGATCAACATCACCACCGGCGGCCAGGACACCTCGATGCAGACGTCGGGGACACAGATCAGCTTCGTCATCAAGCAGGGAACCAACAATTTCTCCGGCCAGGCGGCGTTCTACGGTACCGACGGCTCGCTCCAGAGCGAGAACGTCGATGCCGAGCTCCAGGCCCAGGGAGCGGGCGCGGGCTCGCCCATCAAGTACATCCTCGACTACGGGTTCGACGTGGGCGGCCCCATCGTGAGGGACAAGGCCTGGATCTGGGGAGACTACGGCGTCCAGGACATTCACCGCGGCGTCGTCGGCTTCCTGAAGCCGGGCTGCACCGACCCGAATGACAAGAACTGCCTCAACGATGACCCGACTCTCCTGCGTAATTTCAATATCAAGTTCAACCTTCAGTCGACGCAAAACAACCGCTTCAACTTCCTCCTCGGCTACAACAACAAGACGCGCGACACCCGGGGCGCAAGCGACCTGCATCCGATCGAGACCACCTGGAAGCAGAGCGGGCCCGCCTACGTCTGGAAGTTCGAGGATTCGCACACGTTCAGCCCCGTCTTCATGATGACGGGCCGCTTCGCTTACGTGGATGGAGGCTTCGCCCTCGACTATCAGGACCCCGGCCTCCGGGACGTGCAGACGACCTACGACTACAGCACCGGGGCCTACGCCCGGTCCTACCTGGACTACCAGACCACGCGGCCGCAGTACGTGGGAAACCTCGACGGCAACTACTTCCTTTCGAACGCGCTAGGCGGCGACCATGAGTTCAAGTTCGGATACCAGTACAAGAAGACTCCCGTCGACTCCTTCACCACCTATGGAGGCGACGCCTGGGCGGTGTTCGACGGCGGCGTCCCGGTGGAAGCCTGGATGTTCCGGTCGGCCGCAATCGACTACGAAGGGAACTATCACGGCCTGCACATCCAGGACGTTTTCACCAAGGGCCGCATGACGCTGAAGCTCGGCCTTCGCTACGACTACCAGACCGGGCAGAACAACCCCTCTCGGATTCCAGAGAACACGGTGGCTCCGGACCTTCTCCCCGCGGTCGATTTCGCGGGTACGGACGCTCTGGATGCCTGGAACACGGTCTCCCCCCGCCTGGGGTTCACCTATGACCTCACAGGAGACGGAAAGACGATCGTGCGCGCCAACTACGGCCGGTATTACGACATCCTCGATCTTTACGGCATCATCAATCGAATCAACGCCGGGCTCTACGCCGAGATCGACTACCCCTGGACCGACCTGAACGGCGACACGTTCGTGCAGAGAAACGAGATCGACTCCTCGGTGGTTCTCTATAACGCGAACATCGATCCGGAGAACCCGACCTCGCTCGAGTCGCCGAACCAGATCGATACCAGCCTCTCGGCCCCGGTGACCGACGAGTTCATCGTCGGATTCGAGCGCGAGATCCGGCCGGAGTTCTCCGTGGGCGTCAACTACATCTACAAGAAGTTCACCAACATGCTCTGGGACGACTGGTACCCCGACGGAGGAGTTTCCGGAATCGATCGGCCCTGGGTGGGAACGACCCGCGACGACTTCGTTCCGACAACCGAGACGTTCGAGGGGCAGACCATCACCTATTACCGGCCCGCCCCAGGAGTGAGCAAGACGGGAGACTTCATCACCAACTGGCCCGACTACCACCAGCGCTTCCAGGGCATCGAGCTCACCGCCGCCAAGCGGCTCGCGGATCGCTGGATGATGAACGCCGGCTTCACCTTCTCCGATCACCGGGAGTACTTCGAAAGCGACGCCGCGGTGTTCGATCCGACCAACATCGATATCCGCGACGGCGAGCAGGTCTACTACGGAAGCTCGGGAAGCGGGAAAAGCGGCTTCTTCATGAACTCCCGCTGGAACTTCAAGCTCGACGCGATGTTCCAGGCAGGGTGGGGCATCAACATCGCGGGCAAGCTGAACGGACGCGAAGGCTTCGTGTTTCCCGAGACCTTCCGCACCGCCTCGCGCCCCGGAGGCGCCGGCCGCGCCGAGGTACTGTTCAATACCCTCGGGGACACGCGTCTCGAGCACCTGTGGGTTGCGGATCTCAGGGTCGAGAAGCAGTTCACGTTCGGCAACCAGAGGTTCAGCGCCATGATGGATATCTTCAACCTGTTCAACGAGCCCACGGTTCTGGGGCGAGAGCGCCGGCAGAACCTGACCACGGCGAACCGGGTGCAGGACATTCTCTCGGCGCGCATCGTGCGCTTCGGCGTGCGCTTCAACTGGTAAGCTTCACCGTCGGGTGAAATCGAGCCGGCGGCTTTCGGGGCGCCGGCTCTTCTTTTGTCTTCAGGGGTCGCAGCAACACCAATTGAGTAAGATGAAGTGGTGTCCAGGAGGCGCGAAAAGAAGCGAAGTGCACCCGGTGCTCCGGCGCGAGCGGAACCGGCGCGGTTTCGCCCCATCGGTATCGCCGCCGCCCTCGCAGGGGCCGTCGTCCTCGCAGTGCTCTACTCTCAGGGCGGCAGTCTCCGGCCGAAACCCTCGCCCAACGTCCTTCTGATCAGCATCGATACGCTCCGGGCAGATCATCTCGGAGCCTACGGCGCGAGCCCGGGAACGCCGCGGCTCGACGCGCTCGCGAAGGCGGGGGTTGTCTTCGAGCGCGCGGTGGCCCAGGTCCCCATCACCCTCCCCTCGCACGCTTCGCTCTTCACCGCGGCCTACCCCTTTGCCCACGGCGTTCGCGACAACGGCTCTTTTCGCCTTTCGGGGAAGAGACGGACGCTGACCGAAGCCTATCGCGCCGCGGGCTACCGGACCGCGGCGTTCGTCGGCTCTTTCGCTCTCGACTCCCGCTTCGGCCTCGACCAGGGGTTCGAGCTCTACGACGATTTCTACGGAGATACGAGCGCGCTTTCCGACTTCGCGATCTCGGAACGGAGTGCGGACGCCGTCCTCGGTCCGGCTCTCGAGTGGCTCTCCGAGCCGCGGGACGCACCCTGGTTCGCCTTCATCCATCTCTACGACCCCCACGCGCCCTACGAGCCTCCGACTCGGTTCCGGGACAAGTTCGCCTCCGAGCCCTACCGCGGCGAAGTGGCGTACGTGGACGAAGCTCTGGGAAAGTTCCTCGAGGAGCTTACGAAGCGAGGCCGTATCGAGAACACTCTCGTGGTCTTGACCTCAGATCACGGTGAAGGGCTCGGCGAGCACGGCGAGCGCACCCATGGGATGTTCGCCTACGAGTCCACCCTGCGGGTTCCGCTGATCTTCTCCTGGGAGGGCGTTCTCGCTCCGAGGCGGGTGTCCTCGAGAGTGCGTCTTCTGGACGTGGCGCCCACCCTTCTGGCGCTCTCGGGGCTCGAGCCCCTCCCTGACTCACAGGGAGTCTCCCTCGTTCCGCTTCTCGAAGGACTGGAGCGTTCCTCGGGGAGCGAGAGCTACTTCGAAGCTCTGGCCTTCAACTTCAACCGCGGCTTCGCCCCGCTTACGGGGCTCTACCGCGAAAATCTCAAGTACATCGAGCTTCCCATCCCCGAGATTTACGATCTGGAATCAGATCCGGGCGAGACCGAGAACCTCGCCCCCGCGCGTCCCGCTTTGGTGAAGGAAATGTCGTCACGCCTCGCGGAGCTCGAAAGCGCGGGCGCGGTCGTAGAAAGCCGGCTCGCGGTCGACGAAGAGACGCGCCGTCGCCTCCAGACGCTGGGTTACGCCACGGGCCCGGGGGCAGTGGCGTCGAAGCGGTCGTACGGTCCCGGCGACGATCCCAAGAGGCTCGTTCAGC
This sequence comes from Vicinamibacteria bacterium, assembly GCA_035457705.1. Lineage (GTDB taxonomy): Bacteria > Acidobacteriota > Vicinamibacteria > Marinacidobacterales > SMYC01 > DASPGQ01. The sequence goes on along the minus strand of DATIBD010000074.1, from coordinate 111,908 downwards.
TCTCCGATCGGCTCGACGATGCGCTTGCGGCCCACCTCGCGGGGCGAAGCGAGGAGGCTATCCGCCTCTTGCGAGCCATCGTGACCGCGCGTCCCTCGATGGCCAAGGCCTACGACGATCTGTCCTATGTGCTGCGCGAGACGGGCCTTCTGGATGAGGCCATTGCCGCGCTCGAGGCGTCCGTCGCGAACGGGGCTTCCACCATCGCTATGAGGGCTCGCCTCGGCCTCTACCTGCAGGAAGCGGAGAACACGGCTGTTTCCATCGAGATTCTGGAGTCCCTTCTCGCGGAAGACCCGGGCTACGCCGAGGCCTACAACTACCTCGGCCTCGCTTACGCGCACGAAGGGCGCACGGAAAAGGCCATCGAGACCTTCGGGAAGCTCCTCGATCTCGACGAAAGCTACGCGAGTGCCTACAGCAACCTCGGATCCGTCCACCTCGCCCGGGGCCGTTACGCCGAGGCGGAGAAGGAGCTCCGCAAAGCCCTCGAAATCGACCCGCGCCTCGCCGCCGCCTGGAACGGCCTGGGTGTCGCCGCCGCGAGCACCGGCCGGGAGGAGGAGGCCGTCGAGAACTGGGAGCGCTCGCTCACCCTCGATCCCCGGCAGTACGACACCCTCTACAACTTGGGAACTCTCCTCACCAAGATGAACCGCTTTCAGAAGGCGGTGAGTTACCTCGACCGCTTCGTCGAGACCGCGCCGCCCGAGCGCTATCGGGAGGACATCCCCAAAGTGAAGCGGCTCATCGCGGCTCTCAAGTCGAGAATCCAGGCGGAGCCGTGAAGAAGGTCGCCGTCTTCTTCGTTCTTCCCCTCGCCCTCCCTCTTTTCTCCTGCGCGCGGACCCGACATCCCCGCAACGTGATCCTCATCAGCATCGATACCCTTCGCGCCGACCACCTGGGATGCTACGGATACGGGCCGGGACGGACTCCGAACATCGATGCCCTGGCGGCGGAGGGAGCGCTCTTCGAGAACGCGGCGACGGCGGTCCCTCTCACCCTTCCCGCGCACTCGTCGATCTTCACCGGTCGCACTCCCCTCCGCCACGGAATGGTGGACAACTTCGGATTTCGTCTTCCCGCCTCGGAGACGACGCTCGCCGAGAAGCTGAAAGCGCAGGGGCTCGCGACCGGGGGGTTCGTGGGTGCCTTCGTCCTCGACGCCCGCTTCGGAATCGACCAGGGGTTCGATACCTACTTCGACCACTTCGACGCCCCGAGCGAGAGCGCGACCGCGCTCGGGAGTCACGAGAGGCCGGCGGACGAGGTCCTCCGCCCGGCGCTCGAGTGGATCGCGGGGAGGGGGGATCAATCGTTCTTCGCTTTCGTTCACTTCTTCGATCCCCACGCGCCCTACGACCCGCCTTCCCGCTTCCTCGTTGGAAGCGGTGTCGACGACGTCGCCCGCTACGATGCGGAGATCGCTTTCGTGGATTCGCAGGTGGGTGAGCTCGTGGCCTTCGTGAAAGAGCGCGGGATCTACGAGGAGAGCCTCATCGTGCTCCTGGGCGACCACGGGGAATCTCTCGGCGAGCACGGGGAAGCGACCCACGGTCTTTTCGTCTACGACGCGACGATCCGGGTTCCGCTCATCGTTCGGGGCCCCGGTGTCGCCCCGGGGACGCGGCTTTCCGCCCAGGTCCGAACCATCGACGTGATGCCCACCGTGCTGGAGCTTCTCGGCTTCGAGCCCGGCTCCGAAGTCGAAGGCGTGAGCCTCGCGTCGCTCCTCGAGGGAAGCGAGCGGGATCTCGATCTCAAGGCTTACTTCGAGTCCCACTATTCGAGGATCCACTACGGCTTTGCTCCCTTGCGCGGCCTTCGCACCGAGCGCTTCAAGTTCATCGAGGCCCCGACCCGCGAGCTCTACGACCTGAGCTCGGATCCAGGCGAGACGAGGAATCTGGCTCCGGAAGAGCCCCAGCCGGTCGAAGCCCTCGCGAAGAAGCTGGCGAGGCTGAGAGCTTCCGGCGGAAGTCCCCGCCTCGAGACCGCAGGCAGGGATTCGGAAACCGAGCGAAAGCTCCGATCGCTCGGCTACATCACTTCGACCTCGGCATCGTCCGCCGCCGAGGAGACTCTCCCGGACCCCAAGGACAAAATCGGGATCTTCGGCAGGATGACAGAAGCCCGCAATCGCAGCGAGGCGGGAGACATCGAGGGCGCGAGAGCCCTTCTCCACGAAGTGCTGGAGGAAGACCCGGGCGTCATGCTCGCTTACCTGATGCTCGGGAACATCCACCTGCAGCGCAAGGAGTATCTCGAAGCCGAGGAGGTCTTCCGGAGAGCGCTCGCCCGGGAAGACGAAAGCGTCGAGGCCTCGTACGGACTGGCGCGCGCCCACCAGGGTTCGGGGAGGCTCGTCGAAGCGGAAACGGGTTTTCGGAGAGTCCTGGAGCTGGATCCCGACCGGGTGCAAGCAGTGTTCCTGCTCGCGGAGGTGAACCTCGCCCTGGGACGCGCGGAGGAGGCCGAAAGGCTCGTGCGCGAAAGACTTTCTCGCGGGCCGGATTCATCGTTGCGCCTGGTTCTCGCCGACGCACTCCTCCGCCAGAAAAAACGCGACGCGGCATGGGCCGTGCTGCGGGAGGCTCAGCGGGACGATGAACAGAACGCAACAGTCCATCTGAATATCGGGAACATGCTCCTCGAGGAGAATCGTCTGGACGAGGCGCTCGCCGCCTATCGCCGGGCGAGTGAGCTCGATCCGAAGAGCGCGGAGATCGTGAATGGGCTCGGTAACGCCTTCGCCCGGAGGGGGGAGGATGCTCTCGCCTTGGGGGCTTTCCAGAAGGCGGCGGAGCTCGACCCAGGATACTCTCCCGCCCGGAACAACCTGGGCATCGCTCTCGCGCGGTCGGGCCGTCTCGATGAGGCGGAGCGGGCGTTCGGGAGCGCCATCGAGAGCGATCCGGACTACGCCGAGGCCTATAACAATCTCGGCTTCCTCCATCTCCAGCAAGGCGCCATCAACAAGTCGATTCCGCTTCTCCGCCGCGCCCTCGCTCTGAAGCCTGACTATGCTCAGGCGCGGCTCAATCTGGAGGAGGCGCTGCGGCTCGCCAAGATAACGGAACGCTAGTCCCCGGGACGGCGTATTCTTTGTAACGGGCCCGCTCGGCGATATGTCGTCCTTGAACCTGGTACATGCCGCTCGGACGCTTTCGCGCCGGCCGGGGTTCGTCGCTCTCGCGAGCCTCACGCTCGGCCTGGGAATCGCCGCGAACCTCGCGCTCTTCAGCCTTCTGGATGCCGTCTATTTCCGGCGCCGACTCCGAGACACGGTGTCGCGGGCATTTGTAGCAAAGCTAATCCGTGAGGCGTGTGAGCGTGAACGTGACGAGCTTCGCGGCGATACCGGGCTCGCGTTGCACCATGTGGAGCGCCAGCGCCTCGAGATAGCGTCCGGAGCCTCGGCTTTGCGCCTCGGTAATCACGAAATCGAACGTGAAAGGAACCTGCGAGCCGTCCGGTAGCTCGTTCACGAACCGAGCCGTACCCATACCGTGCGGAGTGACCTCGTATGTCCCAGTCGCCGCAATGGTCAAAATCAGGCGGCCGTCGCCGTCGGGATCCGACTCGTTGAGGACGAGCTTGCGAATCGCGCCTCCCGCACCGTCGAACCGCGTCAGACCGACGCTCGCGGCGTCGTGCGCTCCGCCTACGCCAACGAGCGCATAGGACCCTTGGAGACTCCTGTTGTCGAAGCTCGCTGGTCTCTGCTCGCTCGTCGAGCCCGCAAGTCGCGCAAGCGAAAATGCCGCCGCCGAAAGGGCGACGAAAGCAATGAGCTTTCCTCGCAGCGGAACCGGAGATCGGCGCATCTTCATGTTCTCCTCCTCGAGCTTTTATGGATGAAGTCCCTCGCGACTCGACCCGCGAGCCTCTGGCGTTCCGAGGCGAACCTGCAATTCGCCGGTGTGATCGATGGCCACCGTCACGTCCAAGGCCTCGCAGTCGAGCACGTGGCCGCCCGTCGTGCGGTCTTTCGTCAAAGCATGGAAATGAAAGCCGGTCACGTTGACGTTCGCGAAGTCCGAAGGGAACCAGAATCCCGCCAGGGTCGCGTCCGCAAAGGCAAAGTCGAAAACGATCTGACCCCGAAGCGCCTCCTCGAGAGGGACGTAGGGTTTTTCTTGCGCGGGAACGCTCCTCGTCTGCAGGCGCGTGAAAGTTCCGTCGACTCGGATCGCGTAGAGGAGCTCCTCCGAGGGGAAACGACTCGCGATCGTGCTCCGCAGCTCGCTGCAGGGTATCGGTCCCTCGAGCTCGAAGACATCGTCGGGCTGGAAAAATGTCACGGCGGCGAAGGGGGTCGTCGCGCTCCGCGCCACACGCGTCGCGACACCGTCCGCCGTAACTTGGAAGAATTGCCCGTCGAAGGCAACCATCTCTCCGTCCAATCGATCGAAAGTGCCGAGTCCAAAGTTCCCGTGGCCACTCAGCGAACGAAAGGAGAGCCGGCCGTCGTAGTTGCCGACGAGGAGCTCGCCGAGCGTGGACACCTGGTATAGGACGTCGCTTCTGCCTCCCGGTTCCGGAGACGCTGCACCATCCACTAGAAGCATACTGGCAAGAAGAAGATACGCGACCATGCGAAAGTTACTCACCCGTGTCGTTCCTTTTCCCGTGTAGCGCAAGATGCGACCGTGGGGACCGGAGGCTCTCCTCGGCCGGGAATAAGAACGGCAATTGTAGCTCAGGCGTTGCTCGGCGCCTTCGACAGGGAGTGGTCAGAGAGACCCGTGCCTCGGTAGCGCCCGCGGCGCGAATTTGGCTAATCTGGTCCGCTCGGAGGGGAGTGACGCACAACAAGCATCCCCTTAGAAAGGAGACGAAGTGAATTCAGATTCGAGGCGATCGTTGTGGCTCGCGTTGATCTACATCGTCGTCACCGGCGCGCTCGGCCGGGAGGCGGCGGCACAGGTTCCGGATGCCGACTGTTTCTCCGGAGACTGCGGAGGCCACAAGGGTATTCCGGAATGCCCCGAGGGCTACGAAGAGGTGGGTTTCGTACTCTACGCCAACAGCAAAGCCGACATGGCGCAGAGCTGCGAGACCATCGTCTCCTGCACGAACCTCGGTCGAAAGAGCGTCGAGGTCAACTGCCGCTTCTATTATGGCTTCAATCCCATACCGGCTGGTCGCGATCGCAAGGACGCTCTTTGCCACGCCGTAACGCCAGATGTCGCGCCCGGCGATACGAACGAGTGCGCGACCGACGCCACGGACGCTCCGCTCTTCCAGGCGGGCGGTATCTTCCTCGCGGGGGACGCCAACTGCCCGACTTTCGAGGGCAAGGGTCTCGTCTGTGTGAAGGGTGGAAAAGCGAGCGACATCTTTTGTGAGGCACACCTCGCCTGCAACAACGGCGCGACCCTCGAGAATATCGATGTCGTTCGAAAAAAGAACTCGAAAAAAGACTGATTGGCAAAAGCCGAGCTCGCCACGGCGAAGCGGACATCACGGGCTGGTACGACAGCATCAGTTAGTTAGGAGTGGATGCTGAACCGCATCCCAGTGGACCGTGAGGTTCTTCGGAAGTGGCTGAGGTGCGTCGTCGAGGTAGAAAGGATGCGCGCGACACCACGCTGAGTCCAGCCCAACGACCTATTCTGGCTTTCGTTCGGGTGAGCGTTGACGACTGGCTGTCATCGAGCCTCGTGTACGGCTATCTCTGGTTCAAGCACGTCGAAACTAGAAGCTCGCGGAGAACCCGCGAGCTTCCATTATGCTGCGGCGCTCTCTTTTTCATTCCTTCCTCGCCACGTTCCTTCTTCTCACGGCACGCTCATCCGAAATTCCGAGTCGACCTGCCGTTTGGCGCGCAGGCACTACTGAACTATCGTTGGGGATAATCGAGCTCGAGAACGCGCGCTAGGACCTCGATACCTGGAGGGAGCGGACAGTGCCTGATTTCACCCGCGTCATCAATCTCGCTTATCAGAGAATCCTGGGCCGACCTGCCGATCCCGGCGGGCTCGACAGTTACAACCGCGCCATGAACGCGGGGCTGACCGAAGCGGACATGCGGGAGTCGCTTCTGAGAAGCGCGGAGTACGCCGACAAGCATCCGAGCCGCGAGGGGGCCCCACTTACGAAGAGGTTCACTGCGGCCAGGAAACCCGCGAAGAAGACGAAGGCGAGGGGGAGCCGGAAGACTTCACGGAAGTCTCGTTGAGAGACGCTTGCCCGACTTTGGACCGTTGATCGAGTCCGCCTACGAGGAGATTCTCGGCCGGGCGGCGGATGTTGGCGGTCTCGCCCATTACGACCGGCTCATGAACCAGGGCATGAGGGAATCCCGTATGCGGGAGGAGCTGATTCGCAGTGCCGAGTTCGCGGAGAGGAATCCTGGCGGGTTCGGGTTCGCCGACCGGGTCGGGTTGAACGCGCACGTTCCTTCCGACGGCATCCTGGAAGACATCGCTGCGAACCTCGGGGTGTCCTGGATTCGCGTGGACTTCGATTGGTTTCGCATCGAGCCGGAGCAAGGACGATTCGAATGGGGCGAGATCGATCGCGTGGTCGAGACGTCGTCGAGTCTCGGCCTTCAGATCCTCGCCACCCTCGCCTATACCCCCCAGTGGGCGTCGTCCAGCCCGGACGCACCGAGCATCGCCGATCCCCCCTCGTCCACCGAACGATGGGTCGAGTTCGTTCATCGGAGCGTCGATCGACACGGCGAACGCGTGCGGTTCTGGCAGCTCTGGAACGAGCCGAACCTGGGCGAGTTCTGGAACGGGACACGCCGGCAGTACCGGACGTCGATCCTCGAGCCCGGTGCGGAGACAGTGCGGCGAGTTGGCCCCGGGTGCCAGGTGGTAGGACCTGGCCTTGCGAACGTTGGAAGCTGGCGGGATTGGTTCGATGAGGCCATGCTGGCGAAGAGCTTCCTCGACGTGATCAACCACCACAACTACGCCGCCACCGGACTCGCGTCGATTGTCGAGCTTCGAACCGATGCGCTCTTCCGACCCTCGCTTCGCACATTGATGCGGGAGAACGGCGTCGACGACCGTCCGTTCTGGATGACGGAAACCGGACGCCGTACGCGGGACGGCGACCAACCGCGGTATTACGAGGAGATTCTGCAGACGCTCGGGCTCGAGACCTGGGTCAGCCGGCTGTTCTTCTTTCACTATTGGGATGGGCCGAGCCAGGGAAATGGTGGATTCGGAATCGTGAACGAGGATCTCTCACCCAAGCCCGCGTACTTCGTGCTGCAATCGGCGCTCGAGGACGCACGGGAAGCGAAGGCAACCTGAAACCCTGATCACTCCGCGATGGTCGAGAGTCTGCTCCAAAGGAAACTCGAACGTCATGGTGAGGCGCAACCCTCTGTCTAGACATCTGGCACGATCGGGCTCTTCACCGGCAGGGCTTCCGACCAGCCGGAACCTCGCTCCGGCGTTCGGTGCGACGGGGGCTCGGCTCGGAGCCGCACGCGCTCTCCGCCATGATCAGAGCGGCCGTTCTTCCGGCTCGGATTCCCGGGAACGACTCCCCGAGGGGGATGCTCCTTCCCGACCCAGGGGATCCCGAGAAGGACGACCTCGGGACCGACGACCCGGCCGCACCAAAGCCGCATCCGTGCTAGAATCGCACCTTCGACCCAAAAAACGGAGGCGCATCAATGACCGCAAGGATTTCTCTCTGGACGAGTCTCGTTGTTGTAGCGGCTGCTATCCTGGGTCAATTCGCGATTGGGCAAACGCTCGAACCAGAATCGTCGATTCAGTTGCCGCGGGCCGTCATCGTGGACAGCGACACGCCCGAGAATGTCGTTGGGCAGGCTATTGTTTCTGGGAACTCGGTGACCGTCGTGTTGAAGTATGGAGACTGCCCGGTTCCGTTGTCGTTCCAAGCCGGCGAACTGATCTCGCCTTCTGCCGGATACTTCACCACAGCGAACTGTACCGGCACCCCGTATGTGCGCGCGAGCGTCCAGACCGCGAGTCCATTCGGACCGAGCTGTGGCCTTTTCTTGGTCAACGCCGACCGAGAGGTCTACCAGCTTCCCGACAACGCCCCCAAAAATATGGTCACCCTCAACTCACGCTTGACTTCAGGCGGCTGTGAACCTTGGTCACCAGAACTTTTCAGCGCTCCTACCGCGACGACTCCGATGATTGCAGACCTGGACGACCTGTTCGTCGCTCCTTTCAATCTGCAGCCGTAGAAACCCAGCGGCCAGCACCGATCACTTCGGAGTTGGGCGCCGAAGGATCCAGTGAGAACGCCTCCCGGTAAAGTCGTCACGCTCACTCGGCGACGCGATCGAGGTGGCGCCCTCAAGGTAGAGGTCGAACGCGACGGCGATCACGGAGTCGTCGAAAAGGCGACGTCAAGCGTGTTCGTCGCTAGCAGTCTCGGCTAGGCGCTGCCTCGAGAACGACCGGCGCGCCTCACGAGATCTAGACACAACCCGCCGCCGACACCGGCGAAGGAACATGTCGCCAACGCCGTCGAGTCCGCATCCCTCTCGCCACTTGCAGTTGGGCGGCGCGCAACTAAACTTGCGCCATGACGACAACTCACGTGCGCGAGCTCGTCTTCCCGCAAGACGAGCGCGATATCGAATTCCGGATGGAGCTCGAGCGCTTGTCGCTCACGGGCCTCCGTATCGTGTCGGGAATCGCCATCGGCGCCCCGCTCCTCGTCGTTTTGATGGGACTCATCGGAGTACCCGGGATGTCTCTCTTCACCCTGAAGCGCAGCCTGCCGACGCTGGCTCTCGCATTCGTCCCGCTCGGCCTTTCGTTCGCTCCGAGCTTGCAACCCTATTACCGACTCATCGGGGCTCTAGCGGGGTTTCTCGTATCCCTCGAAGCCATCTTTGGACTGATGAGCACCGTTTCCGACCCCGTCCATGCCGCGCACCTCGCGACGATCAAAGTGACGGTGGTGATGCTCGTCGCGATCTCGGCTTTCCCGATGAAGCCTCTACAAGTCCTTTTGATGGGCCTCGGAATCACCGTGGCCATGGCGGCCGGGATTGAGCGGGCCGAACAGGGCGCCATCCCCATCGTCAGCGTCCTCATCGTGACCCTCATCTGCACCTTGTTGGCGACGATCCTCTACCGACAGCGCGCCTCCGCCTACCGGGCACGGAGGAACGCCGAAAAGGCTTTCGAGGAGCTCCGGTCGGCGCAGGCTCGCCTCGTCGTCGCGGAGAATGCGCGGTCTCTAGGACGGTTCGCCGCCGCCTTGAGTCACGAGTTCAACTCTCCGCTCGGGGCGTTACGGAGCTCCATGGATACTCTCGTGTCACTCATCGGCAAAGCGGGTCACAAGGTGCCGCCTGATCAGCTCGAGGAAGTCGCCACGGGCGTCGCCGAGACCGCGCGTCAGTCCTTGCGGAGGCTCACCGATACGATCGATCGGATCAAGCATTTCACCAACCTCGACCGGGCCGAGATCCAGATGGTCAACTTGAACGAGCTCTGGGTCGACACGGTGGCCCTTCTCGGAGGCGAGCTCGGCGGAAGGGCTGGCGTGAAGCTCGATCTGAAACCGCTTCCACCGTTGAAGTGTCGACCTCAACAGTTGAGCGCCGTCTTCTCCAACCTGTTGCGGAACGCGGCCGCGGCGACCGACGCCCGCGGCACCATCAAGATCACGACCGCCAACCGGGGTTCGCACGTCGTGCTCGAGGTGCACGACGACGGGAAGGGAATTCCTGTGGAGCGGCTGCCCTATCTGTTCGATCCGGCATTTCGCCCGGAGGGCGCTCGCGTCGGAACGGGCTGGGGGCTCTTCGTCTCCCGGAGCATCATCACCGAGCACGGGGGACTGCTGGAGATCTCGAGCGAGCCGGGCCGCGGAACCAGAGCGACCATCACTCTACCGCTTGCCTTGGCGGGCGCGGCTTGATCGAATCAGAGAGCGCCAACGCCGAGCCCGAGAAGAAACGCCAGAAGGAGTCCGAGTGCGTAGAGTAGGGTGACCTTTCGCGGGCTTGGCACCCTTCGGTCGCGGGCCGGGGTCGCGGACGCCACGAGGCGATATCCTTTCCCCGGCACGGTCTGAATGAAGGCGGGCTCGCTCCGGTTGTCTCCGAGCGCCTGGCGAAGCTCCCAGATCGCGTTCGTCAGTGCGCTACCGCTTACAGAGCCTCCGTCCCAGACGGCCTTCATGAGCGACTCCCGCGTGACGTCCTCGCCCGGGTGACGGGCGAGCTCGGCGAGCACGCGCATCGCCTTGGGCTCGACGTGCACCCGATGGCCCGCGCGATGTCTCTACGCTCCCTGGGTTTCAACAAGGACCCGTTGTCGTTTGCGATACCGAGACTCCTCAGGATCGGGGCATAGAAGAGGTACACCGTTTCCTGCGGGCTTCGGTCGGGGAGGAGCACGACTCCCATCGCATTTTTCGGAAGCCTCCAACCGGACGGCTCGGAGGGCATGACGACAACCTGAATTTGAACTTCCGACTCGGCGTGCTCCACTTCTGGCTCCCCTTCCCAAGCCACCGACACCGAGCTGGCGGAAGACCGCGTCCGCTTCCGAGCGAGCCTGTTCGAAATCGCGGAAGAGCCCGTGGTGGTCACGCCAGAGGATTCTCAGATCGTTCCACTCCCCGCCCGTGGCCACTGGTGCCGGGACAGCTAGGACACTCCCTCCGAGGATCGCCGCCAGCCAAGCACCACGCATCGCACCCTCCTTGAGTGCAAGAGATGTAGCAGGCGGGAGAATCAGAAGTCCTCAGAGAGGAGGTCAAAACTTCTCAAGAATTCTCAGAGAAGGCGATTTGAGTTCACCCGGTGGCACCTGGTATTCGTAGTGGAGAAGTCCTGATCATTCGTCTAGCCAACGCTCGTACTGCAGCCGATCGCGTTCGCGGATGGCTTCGAGCTCGCGCTGCTCCTCGGGCGAAAGGTGCGGGCCTCGCAAGTGGCTCGAGCGCAGGGCTTCGGGATACTCGGCCGCGGCAACGACGTCTCGGAAGTCTCGTTGGGCGTCCTCGAGGAGCTCTTCGAGCTCATCGAGAGACCCCGCGGCCAACTTGAGCATCGCGAGTCGAATGCGCGTCTGCCCAGACTCGGATCCGTCTCCCTGGTACCGCTGAAGGATGTCGAGCGCGCGGCGGCGCGCGTCAGCGGTGGACCAGATCGACTCGACCTTGCGCGTTACACGTCCGTCCATTGATAGAAGATAGCCGGCGCTACCGATGGCGACCATGGCACGGACCCCAGGCCGCGCGCCGAGCGGAGTGGATCAAGATGGGCCCGACACCGATGATCCTCGTTACGATCCTGGGAGTCGTGGCCCTCGGTGCGCAGGGGCAGCGTTCCACCGAGGAGCTTTCCATTCGAGACCCACGCGACCGCAAGTCAACCGAATAACGTCCACGCTTTGGCAGAGGCGATGCTGGCAACCGTTTTGTGGCTTCATCCTCCGTTGGCCGTCAGACAGCTAGCGGTACGGCGCGGCTTGCATGAAGCGTTCGAGATCCGCGAAGACTTCGTGGACATCGTCCTTGAAGACGTCGCCGATCAGGATATCGGTGATGCGGTCGCGGTGCTCCGGATGCTCTCCGACGAAGGTCGCGAAGCTGAACCCCGGGGTGTAGAAGGCGTACACGAGCCGGCGCACCGCTTCCATCCCCGAGAGCAGCTTCGGTCCGAATTGGCCCAGACGGGCAGCGCTCGTGTCTCGAGCTCGAAGCGCGTCGTCGATGGACGAAGCCGCCATATCTGCGGAAGCGAGCGCCAAGAAGACGCCCGAGGAGTAGATCGGATCGAGAAAGCCGAACGCGTCGCCGACGAGGACGAAGCCGTCCCCTGCCACGCGGTCAGCCCGGTAGGAGTAGTCTTTCTCGACGTGGACGTTCGAGACCCGCCGCGCCTTCGAGAGGCGCTCGGCGATCCCCCTGCAATCACGAATTTCCCGGTCGAGGACCTCCTCGTGCGACAGCCCCCCAATGAAAAGGTCCTCCGGCGCCGCGACGACGCCCACGCTCACCCGATTGTCGGAGAGAGGGATGTACCAGAACCATCCGCGGTTCCCGCGGGTGTGGAGGACGATCGTCGCCCCCTCGTCGACTCCGCTATCCCGACGACCGTTCTCGTAGTGCGCGAAGACGGCGGCCTTTCCGAGTCCGGGGTCGCGGCGCCTGAGGTTGAGCCGTCGCGAGACGATCGAGGTGAGGCCGGTGGCGTCCACGACGACATCGGCCTCGATGCGCTCATGAGGGCCTCCGTCCATGCTCGCCTCGACGCCGACGACCCGCGCGTCCTCGAAGATCACGTCCCGCGCGAACGCGCCCAGGTGCACGTGGCAGCCACTCTCGGCGGCGTTTTCCAGCATGGCGGAGTCGAGCCATGCCCTCTCCACCTGCCAGGTGTAAGAGCATTCGCGCGGATCGCGCTCGAAGAAATAGAACGGGCGCGAGGCCTTCCCCTCGGCGGACACGAACTGCACGCTCGCCTTCACCGGAGAGCCGCTTTGGCGGAGACGCGGCAGCATGCCCAGCTTCTCGAAGATCCAGTACGTGGCGGGCATCAGAGACTCCCCGATGTGGAACCGAGGGAATCGCTCCTTCTCGAGAAGCATCACGTCGCGACCCGCCCTGGCGAGAAGCGTGGCAGTGGCGGCACCCGCAGGACCACCGCCGAGAACGACGACCTCGGCCCGGCTCGGAAGTCTCGCCGAGCTCATGTGTAGCGCGTGCTCCGGTGCTCGGGGAGAAAGAACCGCGGAAGGAGCGAATCGACGCGAAGGAGCGCCTCGCGACTGAGCCGAAGCGCGTCTCCCTCGATCGTCAGGAGCCCGCGCTCCTGGAGGTCACCGAGAGGATCCTGGAAATCCTCGAGGATGTCGCGTCCGAACTTCTTCCGAAAGTAACTCCTCGAGAGGCGGCCGAGCTTCATCTGCAGGATGAGCTCGCGGATGAGCTTCTCCCGCTCGCCGGCGACGAAGGCGCGCCGCAAAGGGAGCTTCCCCCGTGAAACCGCTTCCACGTAATTCTCGAAACGATCGAGGTTTTGATAGTGGACGCCGCCGACATGGGAGAAAGACGCCACGCCCAGAGCCACGAGATCGGATCCGTGCCACAAGCTGTCACGGTAGCTGAAATTACACGTCTCGGGATCCTTGACGAGCGTGTATCCACTCGACACGCCGTAGCCCGAGCTCTCGAATCTCTCGAAGGCTCGTCTCAACCAATTTCGCTTCTGCTCCCAGCTCGCCACCGGCATGCGCTTTCCCTCGACGAGGATCTCTTTTGAATAGACGGTGTTGTAGGGAAGCTCCATCTGATAAATCGTGACGCTGTCGGGGGCGAGGGCGAGCGTTCGCGACACGCTCTCATCCCACGTCTCGTCAGTCTCCCCCACCATGCCAGCGATGAGATCCACGTTCACATAGGGAAAGCCAACGTCCCCGATCCACTCCCACGCCCGCTCGATCTCGGCCGATAGGTGGGCGCGGCCGTTCTCGCGCAATATGTCGTCGTTCCAGCTCTCGATGCCAAGGCTCAGACGGCTGACGCCGATGGTTCGCAGGGTGCGAAGCTTCGCCTCGCTCAAGGTCCCCGGCTCGCACTCGAAGGTCACTTCCTCCGCGTCGTTCCAGGAGACGGATCGCTCGAGACCGCGGACTAGGTTACCGAGCTGCTTCGCGCTCAGGAAGGAGGGTGTTCCGCCGCCGAAATAGACGAAGCGCAGAGCTCGGTCTTGAAGAGCACGGCGGTCTCGGTAGAGCTCCATCTCGCGCACGAGCGCTTCGTCGTAACGCTCGACGTCCTTCGCGTTCTTGTCGGTGTAAACCCGAAAATAGCAAAATTTGCAGCGCTTCCGGCAAAAGGGAACATGGAGGTATAGCCCCAGGGGGACGGAAGGATCGGGGCTCCGGTCGAGGACTTTTTCGACCTTTGAGAGATGATCTGCGCTCCAGAAGAAGAAGGGAGGGTAGTTCGCGATGAAATAGCTACCGACCTCGGTGCCGCGCGGGTCGGTGGTCGCTTCCATGGTCTTTCACTCTCACTTCCTGCTTCCTCCTCCGCGAATTGTAGCACGCTGCACGGGCTCACCTTCGCCTAGTCGAGGCGTCAGAAGATGACGCGTCTATGCGCTACGGGCGAAACCGCACCCATTTCACGACACGTTGCTGCGTGACCTCCGCTCCATAGAGATTACCCTCGTCGTCCACGGCAATCCCTTCAGGACCGCTGTAGCCCGTCACGTTGACGCGATCGTCGGGGATGAAGTGGCGCACCCAGCCGGTGCGCGCGTCGCCGATTCGGATTCCTTTTTCCCAGCCGGCGTTTCGCATTCCCATGTACTCGTCGGGCGCCGGGCTCGATTCCGAATCGGCGACGTAGATGAGATCGTTCGCGTCGATGAATATACCGCTCGGGCGGCCGAACTGCGTCCAGATGGCGAGGAAGTTGCCCTCTTGATCGAAGACCTGGATGCGGTTGTTGTAGCGATCTCCCACGAAGAGACGGCCCTGCGAGTCCATGGCGAGCGCGTGCGGATCGCGAAACTGCTTTGGCCCGTAACCCGTTTCGCCCCAGGTCTCGATGTAGGCTCCGTCCGCCGCCCACTTCGTGACCCGATTCACCGACTGATCGTGCGCCTCGACGATGTAGATCTCGCCGTTCGGTGCCACCAGGACGTCCGAAGGTCGCCTGAGGTGCCGCGGCGGATCGCCCGGTACTCCCGGCTCGCCGATCGTCATCAGGAGCTCGCCGTTCGGGTTGAACTTGTAGACGACGTGTCCGGTGTCGGTGGCACCCTCACGCCAGGCGTCCGTGACCCAGAGGTTACCGTCGCCGTCCACGTCGATGCCGTGCGGCCAGGCGAACAGGCCCGAGCCGAAGCTGCGGAGGAGCTTTCCCTCCCTCGTGAAAAGCAGGACGGGATCGACGTCCGAGCCGACACAGGTATTAGCGCCGCACCGCTCGACGACCCAGATGTTGCCGTCGGCAGCGATGTCCACCGCGCTGGTGGATCCGAACGTTCGCCCGTCGGGCAGCTCGCCCCAGTTCACGATCGGTCGAAACGGGTTCGTGGTCGTCGACTGGGCCTCGAGACTACCCGCGCTCGCCGCGACCGCCGCGATGACCGCCACCGCCAGCATCCAGCTCGACCGATTAACACACATCGTTTCTCCTCTGGTGGAACGAGGACAAAGCCCGCTCGCAAAACGCATAGTGTACCAGGCTATTCGACGTGACGGTGACCTTCCGGTCTTCCCTACGATGCGGGAGACGTTGAAACCGCTTTCAGCTCCCCGATGTAGGGCTATCGTCTGTCAATCCCGAACGGATTCACGACGCGAACCGCTCCGTACAATTGGCCATCGTTCAAATCCTCGGTGTACAGCGTCTCAGCTCCGAGCAGTTGAGCGGCGGATAGGATGGCGCCGTCCCAATAGGAGATCCGAAACTGCTCGCTAACCTCGGCCGCAATTTTCACGAGGCTCGCGTCAACCGACACGCACGGAAACGCCTCGAACTGCTCGACCCATTCCAGCGCTTGCTCGGAGCTCATCGGGATTTCGATCTTCCGCGTCACCGTGACATAGAACTCTTGAAGAACCTGGGCGGAAACGCCAACGTCTCCGGCTTCGATCAGCGCGAGCGCTCGCTCTCGCCTGAACTCCTCACGTCCACGACCGGCGGCAGCGTATACGAGAACGTTGGTATCCAGGAAACACTCAGCGCGCATGGATCTCGTCTCGACTCCACGTCTTCGAGCCGATCCGCGCCTCGGAGCTCTCGCTCAGCTCCCGGATTCGCCTGCGCGCCTTCTTCGCCCTGTCCTCCCGCTCTGCAATCGATCCGAGAAACTCCCGAACCAGGCCGTTCACGGACGAGTTTCTTTCCGCAGCATATTTTCGTACCGCGGAAAGAACCTCTTCATCGACACTTAGAGTTATGTTTTTCATTTAACACAGTATACGTGTAACTGTGTTGACGAACAACTCTTGAGGTCTGCACCATCACCTTGATCGAGGTGGCGGAGGGCGGCGCGGCCAGCCGAGACGGAGTGATGGGTTTGTCCGAGTGGGTCAGCGATCGCCCTTGTTCTGTCTTACGCTCGGCCCACCGAACCCGTGGGTCGACTCGTGCGGAGCCGTCGTTTGTCCCGCCGCGCCAGTCGCCTGGTGGCTGCCCTCGAAGATCTCGATGGTTCCAGCTTCGACGAGCTTCTTGACGGCCGGGTGAGACGCATCGGTATCTCGGATTTGTCCCGTCTTTCGCGGACCGAGGTGCAGCGCTTTGCCCCTCGGCAGCGGAACCTTGATCGCGGAGTGAGTCTTGTTGGTTACGGTTTTCATGGCGAACCTCTTCTCCCCATCCGTTCCAAGGCCATTCTAACCCGACCGGGAGGTTATGATTAGACCCTTGCTGGGAGAGGAAAAAATGAAGCTCGCTTCGCTTCTTGCGCTCGCGCTGTCCTTTCAAGAGACCACCGAGATCGACAAACAATGGGACGTCACTCTCGCCCGCGGCGAGACCCGCGACATCGTTTTTTCGACCTCCGAAGGCACATTCATGTCCGTCGACGTCTCCCCCGATGGCACGTGGATCGTCTTCGACCTGCTGGCTCACGTGTACCGACTTCCAATCGGCGGCGGCGAGGCGACCTGCCTGACTCAGGACAGCGGCGTCGCGACCAACTACCATCCGGCCATCTCGCCCGACGGAGCGCGGATCGCCTTCGTCTCCGACCGCGAGGGACAGAACAACCTCTGGATCATGGACGCCGACGGAAGCAACCCGCGCGCTGTGTTCACGGACGACAACGTCCGTGTCTTCGAGCCGGTGTGGACGCCCGATGGGGATTACGTCATCGTTCGACGGCAGGAGCTCGGCGACCGGCGTCGGCCGACCAAAAACGGTCTCTGGATGTACCACCGGGAGGGTGGCACCGGCGTCGAGCTCGTGGGGCAGGACGTGCCAGGAGCTGCCTGGCCGTCCGTTTCGTCGGACGGTGCCTTCGTGTATTTCCACGCGGCCGATGCGCCACCGCTTCCGTCGGGTTATCGCGATCCACTCAAAGGGTATACGCAGATTCGGCGGCTCGAGCGAGCCACGGGCACGATCACCCCCGTGACCGAGGGCCAAGCGGAGCAGCAAGTTCGATCTTCGAGCGGCGGCGGTTACGCCG
Organism: Vicinamibacteria bacterium; assembly: GCA_035457705.1. Taxonomy (GTDB): domain Bacteria; phylum Acidobacteriota; class Vicinamibacteria; order Marinacidobacterales; family SMYC01; genus DASPGQ01. The sequence goes on along the minus strand of DATIBD010000074.1, from coordinate 94,780 downwards.
CGGAGGTCTCGCCCAATGGACGATACCTGAGCTTCGCGAGACGCATTCCCGATGGGACGATCTCGTACAAAGGGCATCGTTTTGGTCCACGCACCGCCCTGTGGCGACGCGATCTCATGAGCGGCGCCGAACGTCTGCTCATGGATCCGATCGAAGTGGACATGGCCGAAGGGATGAAGACCCTTCGGGTCCTGCCAGGCTATAGCTGGTCCTCGGACGGAAGCCTCATCGTGATCTCCCAGGGCGGGAAGCTCCGCAAGCTGAACGTCGAAAGCGGCACCGTCGAGACGATTCCGTTTACCGCGCGGGTCGAACGAACGATTTCGGAGATGACGCGCGCGAGCTTTCGCGTGAGCGATGATCCCTTCCCCGCTCGCTTCCTCCGTTGGGCCACGAAGCATGGCGCCACCATCGCGTTTCAAGCCGTCGGGAAGATCTGGACGGTCGCGGGCGATGGCACTCCGCAAAGATTGACCCCCGCGAGCTTCGAGCCCTTCGAGTACGCTCCGGCGTGGTCTCCCGATGGAAGCTCGATCGCGTTCACGACGTGGGACGTCGAAGAGGGAGGCCACCTGTACCGCGTCGGAGCCTCGGGGGGTACGCCGCAACGGCTCACCCGGGCCGCGGGAGAGTACGTGCATCCTGTCTGGAGCCCGGATGGGTCGACCCTCGTCGTGGCCCGAGGCTCGGGTGCCACCGCGCGCCACTCCTCGTGGGTGATGAACGCCTATTACGATCTCGTCGCAATTCCCGCCTCTGGCGGAGACTCGACATCTCTCGTTCGCGTCGAGCCAACCGGCTCACGGGCCCAGATCGTGAGGGCGTCGTTCGGTCCCGACGGACGGCTGTTCTATCCGGAGCCCGGCTCGGAGAAACAGGAAGGGAACGAGATCCCTTTCACACTGCTCGTCTCCGTCCGTCCCGACGGCACGGATCGGCGAGAGCATTTGAAATTTCATTTTGCCGACGAAATCGTGCCATCGCCCGACGGGAAACGCGTCGCGTTTCAGGAAGGCGACAACGTCTACGTCGCCGCCTTTCCCTATGACGCTTCGGGCAAACTGCCGATCGAGATCGACAAAAGGAAGGGTTCCGTGCCCGTGACGCAGGTAAGTCTCGAGGGTGGGCTCTATCCGCGCTGGCTCGGCGCGAACCAACTCGAGTACGGGAGCGCCAACCGGCACTTCGTCTACGATTTGACGAGCGGCGAGTCGGAGACGAGGGAAATCGAATTGCGCGTACCTCGACGTCTCCCTGGCGGGACCATCGCGCTCGTCGGCGCTCGCGTCATCACCCCGCACGATGGTCAAGTGTACGAGAGCGCCACCATCGTCGTCGATCGCGCCCGCATCGCATGCGTGGGCACATGCGATGCGTCGGCAGCCGACCGAACCATCGACCTGTCGGGAAAGACCATCATCCCCGGCCTCGTCGACATGCACGCTCACCATCACGAAGAGCACCGGGGCATCCATCCGGCGCGCGACTTCGAAAAAGCCATCTACCTCGCGTACGGTGTCACGACCAACCTCGACAACTCGATGTGGTCCCAGAACGTCTTTCCCGCCGCCGAGCTCATCGAAGCGGGGCTCATGGTCGGCCCGCGGACGTTCTCGACAGGCGATCCTCTCTATCGCGGAGACGGCCCGCGCCAGAACGAGCTCAGAAGCTACGAGGTTACCGAGCAGAACATCGAAAGGCTCGCCTCCTGGGGCGCGACGGCCATCAAGCAGTACCTCCAGCCCCGCCGCGACCAGAGGCAGTGGGTCTCGGACATCGCCCGCAAGAAGAAATTGATGGTTACCGCCGAAGGGAGCGACCTCGCGTATAACCTCTCGATGATTATGGACGGACAAACGGGATGGGAGCACCCGATGAGCTACATGCCGATTTATGGCGACGCCGCCAAATTCTTTGGTCTCGCGGGCGCGGTCTATTCCCCCACGTTCATTGTCGGGGGGCCCGGCCCGTGGAACGAGGAGTACTTCTTCCAGAAGTACGACGTGTGGAAGGACGAAAAGCAGCGCCGCTGGCTCCCCTGGCGGCAGCTCGTGCCTCACACGAGACGCCGGATGTTGAGGCCAGAGACGGACTACAGCTTTCCACTCATCGCCCAGGGCCTGGCCGATATCATCGAGCAGGGTGGCCACGGCGCCATCGGCTCACACGGCCAGCAGCACGGCATCGCGCCTCACTGGGAGGTGTGGATGGCGGCGTCGGCGCTCGGAAACATGGGAGCGCTGCACATCGCGACTGCGGACGGAGCGCACTTTCTCGGCGCGGAGCAGGACCTGGGAAGCCTGGAAGCGGGAAAACTGGCCGATCTGATCGTGCTGAGCTCGAATCCCCTCGATGCCATCGAGAACACGCTCGATATGCTCTACGTGATGAAAGGCGGGGTCCTCTACGAAGCCGACACCCTCAACGAGATCTGGCCCGAGGAGCGTCCCTTTGGACAGCCTTTCTGGGTCGACGAGGATGCGCTTCAGACCGACGACAAGCCCATCGGGGAGCGATGAGGCAGGAAATCCCTCCTCGTGGTAAACTATCCTAGCTTCATAACCCCACGATCCGGGTCGGGCCTCGGCTGAGTCGTCCTGCCGCTGAGCGACGATTCCAATTTCATAGTACGGGTAGACAACGATGACGAATTCAATCAAAGAGAAAATCGTTAAGCTCCGTATCAATGCGTCGGGAAAACGCATCATCGGATATGTGGATTTGTTTGCGAAGGATGCCGGCACCACCCACCCACGGATCTCGGACATTTTGAACAACGTGGAGCCCTTTCTTCTGATCCGTGAGGCGGAGGACTCGGCCGGGGAGGAACGTGGTTTTCAGGCAATCCCAAAAGATTCGCTCAGCTACGTCGAAGCCCTGGACGAGCCGGAGAATCCGGCCTGGCTCTGCAAGGCAGGTGAGCGGCGACGAATCACCGTGGAACTGAGAGAGCCAGCAGCCACCGTGAAGGGAGACATCCTCGTTCCCACCGACAGAAAGCTCTCCGAGGTACTCAACGACTCACGACGATTCATCAACGTCCTATCGGCCGAGTTCGTCGACTCCGTCGAGCGGTACCGGTATCTCGCCATCAACAAGAGCCACGTCGTTGCCCTGAAAGCCTGATAGCGGACAGGCGCGCGCGCTCGGACGGGTCATCGCTCACGAGCTCGCGCATCGCTTCCTGCAGCGAAGGCAGACGCGCAGGGGGAATCCTCGAGGCCGACTTCTCCAGCGCCGATCTCATCGACGACGGAGGTTGGGCCCGGTTCACGAAGCGCGAGGCAGACAGGCTGCGTGCCGTCGCCTTTCGTGCCTCGGGCGACGCGGCGCGAATGCTATGAGGGAAGGCTAGGCCAGCCACGTCATGCGAGCTCCGGGCAACCTTTCCCGACGATAAGCCGCAAGTTTGCCCGCACCAGAGCCAAAAAGCTACAATCGCGCCCCGACACGGCTGGCACAAGGCTGACCGCGGTCCAATTTCTTCTGTCCATGCTCGCTTTTCAACGCGGTGACGATGATGGAGCCGTCTCTTTGCCCCGCGACGCCCCCGACTCCTGCCGGGAAGGCGGCTTTCGCATCAGTCTCACCGCACGGTCTACACCTACCTGCTCGCTGAGCGCGGAGAGACGGATGCGGCCGACCGATTCCTCGACCGCGCTCTCGGGAGGGCCCGGCGTGAGCTCGCGGATGGAAACGAGCTTCCTGCTGTGCCGTCCGACATGGCGGCCATCCACGCCATTCGAGATCAGTACGAAGAGTCGCTCGAGCGCCATCCCTCCTTCGCTCGCTTGCGCGCGCGCTCGGAGTTTCGAGCAATCGTGGAGCGGATGGAGAGGGATGTGGCCGACAGGCGCGCCCGGGCGGTCGCCCGCGGCCTCTACGATTTTGCCTCGCTCACCCGGGGACAGAAGCTGGCCGGCCGATGATCGGCACCCTCCTCGCTCACTACCGCATCACCGGCTCTCTCGGCGTCGGTGGGATGGGCGAAGTCTACCGGGCTCGCGACACGAAGCTCGGTCGCGACGTGGCCCTGAAAGTCCTTCCCGCCGAGATGGCCTCGGACCCTAACCGGATTGGACGCTTTTCTCGCGAGGCACGTGCCGTAGCCGCTCTCAATCACCCCAATATCGTCACCCTTTACTCCGTCGAAGAAGCCGGAGGGGTTCATTTCCTGACGATGGAGCTCGTCGAGGGTCAAGCGCTCGAGGCTCTGATCCCGGAAGCCGGCCTTTCTTTGGGACACTTCTTCGAGATCGCTCTGCCTTTGGTCGATGCGGTCTCGGCGGCACACGAAAAAGGGATCACGCATCGGGACCTGAAGCCCGCGAACATCATGGTGACCGAGAAAGGACGGCTGAAGGTCCTCGACTTCGGACTCGCAAAGATCTTTGGCTCGGAGAACGACGACCTTCATGACGAAGATCTCGTCACCGAAGCTCAGACTCGAGAAGGTCTGGTGATGGGAACCGTCCCCTACATGTCTCCCGAACAGGTGCAGGGCAAGCGCGTCGACCATCGCACGGACATCTTTTCACTCGGGATCATCTTGTACGAGATGGCGAGCGGTTGCCGTCCGTTTCAAGGGACTTCCGCGGCCGAGCTCATCTCTTCGATCCTGAGGGATACGCCCCGGGACGTGACGGACTCGAGGACCGAGCTTCCACAGGGCCTGGCCCAAATCATTGCGCGCTGTCTCGAGAAGAGCGCGCAAGATCGTTTCCAGTCCGCGCGCGATCTTCACAACGCGCTCCAGTCTTTGCGGGATGACGCTTCTTCCACGCCCGCGAGCCCGGCGGCTCCAGCGTCTCGCGAAGCGGAGCGGGTCGAGGGATTTTGGGTAGCGGCGCTTCCCTTCAAGCCACGCGCAGGCGACCCCGATCTGGAAACTCTTGCCGAAGGGTTGAGTGAGGACATCACGACGGGTTTGTCGAAGTTCTCCTACCTCTTCGTCATCTCACGTGACTCGACCATCCGCTACAAGGAACCGATCGATGACGTGCGGCGCGTCGGTAAGGAGCTCGGTGCGCGTTACGTGCTCGAGGGTACGGTGCGCAAAGCCGGTCCCACCCTCCGGATCAGCGTCCAGCTCGTCGACACGCTCACCGGCACGCACCTCTGGGCGGAGAGCTTCGACCGGAATTTGGACGCTGGAATCTTCACCGTTCAGGACGAAATTACCGACCGAGTCGTGGCCACCGTGGCCGACAGCTACGGGGTTCTCGTTCGCTCGATCGAGGCCGGTCTCCAATCGAAGCCCGAGTCCCAGTTGGCGCCATGGGAATGGCTGATCAAGCTTTACGGCTATCGGCAGCGGATCACGCCGGCCGAGCACGAAAGGCTCCGGGCCGGTCTCGAGGAGGCTGTCGCCCGCGATCCGAAGCAGGGGGATGTGTGGGCCTGCCTGTCGCAGATCTATCTCGACGAGCACAGCTTCGGATTCAACGTCCGCCCCGAGGCTTTGAGCCGAGCCCTCACCGCCGCTCAGCGTGCGGTTGACATCGATCGTACGAGCCAGCTCGGCTACCAGGTCCTGGCGCAGAGTCACTTCTTTCGTCACGACTTGAAGGCATTCCGGCCCGCGGCGGAGCGGGCCATGTCGCTCAATCCCCGAGACAGCAACACGATAGGGATCTTGGGCCTGCTCATCGTACACGCCGGAGAGTTCGAGTACGGCGCCGGCATCACACGCCGCGCCATGGAGCTCAATCCGCATCACGCCGGCTGGTATCACTTCGGCCCTATCTGGGAGAGCTTTCACCAACGCGACTACGAGACAGCTCTGGGGCACGCCAAGCAGGTGAACATGCCGGGTCAATTCTGGCCCTATCTCGTCGTCGCCGCCGCCTGCGGCCACCTGGGCCGTCGCGCCGAATCCGAGGAGGCCGTCCGCGATCTCCTCACCCTGGATCCCGACTTCGCGTCGCACGCCCGTCAGAAAATTGAAAGCTGGCACTTCGCCAGTGGCCTCCTCGAGCCCCTCATGGAAGGGCTCCAAAAGGCCGGATTGAAGGTGAAGGCGCGCGACGACGTGGCGGAGCCTGCATCCACCGCGACGCGCACACCGCTCGTCGGCCGCGATTCGGAACGGACCGAGCTCGATCGGATGCTCGACGACACATTGGAAGGCCGTGGCGGGCTGGTGCTACTCGGCGGAGAGCCCGGCGTGGGCAAGACCCGCCTGGCCGAGGAAGTTCTTGCAGCGGGCCGCGGGCGTGGGCTTCTCGGCCTTACCGGTCATGCTTACGAGGAGGATGGCGCACCGTTTATTACGGCCGCGGAAATCCTGGAGGAGCTCTGTCGACTCGTGGACAGCACGACCTTGCGTCGAGCGCTCGGTGACACGGCTTCGGAGATCGCGCGGCTGTTGCCCGACCTGAGAAGGCGTTTCTCGGACATCCCGGAGCCCGTCGAGCTCCCGCCCGAGCAGCAGCGAAGGTACTTGTTCAACAACGTTCTCGAGTTCCTGGAACGACTCAGTCGAGAGACGCCTCTCGTCATGCTCCTCGACGATCTCCACTGGGCCGACGAGTCGAGCCTGCTGCTCCTGGAGCACCTCGCATCCCACCTGAGGGATCTTCCCGCGTTGATGGTCGGCACCTACCGGGACGTGGAGCTCGACGTCGGTAAACCTTTCGAGAAATCCATGGCGCGGCTCGTGCGCCAACATCAGGCGCGGCGCATGGTCATCAAGCGTCTGGGGGAACAGGACGTAGCCGATCTCCTCGTGGCCCTCGGTGGTGACGCCGCTCCCGAGCAGCTCGTCAAAGCTATCTATCAGGAGACCGAGGGCAATCCCTTTTTCGTCGAGGAAGTTTTTCACCACCTGTCCGAAGAAGGTCGGCTCTTCGACGAAGAAGGCCGGTGGAAGGACGACCTCGATGTGACGGAGCTCGAGGTGCCGGAAGGCGTGCGCCTCGTCATCGGTCGCCGCCTGGAGCGACTCGGCGATTCGACCCCGAAGCTCCTCACGAAGGCCGCCGTCTTTGGACGCCGTTTCGATATGGCATTGCTGGAAGCCGTCGACGGTTCTGACTCGGACGAGGTGCTCGATGCCATCGAGGAAGCGGAAGCGGCACGACTGATCGCACCGGTTGCTGGTGCGAGAGCGGTGAGTGAGTTCGTCCACGAGCTCATTCAGCAGACGTTACTGGGAGCGGTCTAGCTTCCACGACGCCAACGCATGCACCTTCGGGTGGCGGAGGCCTTCGAGAAAGTCTATGGAGCGAGGGTGGAGGATCACGCCGCCGACGTGGCGCATCATTATACCAGGCGGGCAGCGCCGCCGATCCGACGAAGACGAGCCATTACTTGAAGCAGGCCGGTCGAAGAGCACTCGATGCGGCGGCATCGGACAGGGCGATCGGGCATTTCGACAAGGCGCTCGAGCTGGAAGACGACATCGAGCCGACCGCGCGGGCAGAGCTCCTGTTCCACCGAGGTACGGCGAAACGTGCCCAAGGGCTGTGGGAGGACGCAGCCGCCGATTGGAAAACGGCACTCCCCATCTTCGAGGCGGAGAGAAGCAGCGATTTCGTTGCCCGTATTTGCTGGGAGCTGGCTTACCAGTGCGTTTGGGGTAACAAGACCGACGAAGCCAAAGCGATCGCCGAGCGCGGTCTCCGCGCGGTAGGAGAGCAAAGCGTCTTTCCCTTGAAGCTCGCTTCGGGGTAGTCCACGACGACGACGCGTTCCGCGCCACCGTTGTGATCGACGATCCAGGCGATGTCTCGGGCGATGAGCTCTCGCGTCTCGGTCTCGTTCCAGCGACGCATCAAGTTCTCACGAGCGCGATCGAAAATGCCCTCCAGCTCGTAGGTCGGAGCATCGCGCCCCCCCTGACGTGTCGACGCCGTCGTCGACCAGACACCAGCGCGGAATCATCGGACGTGGCCCGCCGCCGAAAGTCTCATAAGGATAGACGACGAGGTAGACCCGAAGGCCCTCGGCGCGCGCTCGCTTCACCACGAGCACGTCGTGAGCGGAACGGCCGAACGACGAGCGGCCACGCCTTTCATGTGGCTCGCCACGACCCGAATGCCGGTCTGTCTCGCTATCTCGATGGTCTTCTCGAGGGCCTGAAGACCGTCGACGGGCCACCCATCGAGCATGGACGGCAGACGTGAAAGCGGCATCACCGCCTCGCTTCGTTGCTGCGCGATGTAGAAGCCGTCGTACTCAGCCACGACGCTCGCGAGCTCGAGGACCTCAGCCGGTGTGCCGAAGCGGCCTGGCCGGTACTCGAGGTCCGCGAAAAAGTCTTCACGCACCGTCCTCCATTCCTGGACGCACGAGCTCTTTCATCCGCGCGATCTCTTCTGCAGTCGCCTCACGCTCGTAATCGTCACCCATGACCTCACGCCGTACAGTGTTGTGGCCGACCATGGGAACGACGTTCATCGAGGTCCCCGCTTCCTCGTAGGCTGCGTACTCGGCGCTCAGCGGCCAGGCCGCGTTACGGCCGTCGGGACCGCCGAGCACAGTCGTGATTCCCTGATGGACGAGGCTCGCGCCGCGTCGCGCTTCGACATGATCCGACGTAAGCGCGCGGTCGGCGTGGGAGTGCACGTCGATGAAGCCGGGCACGACGTATAGCCCCGAAGCATCGACGGTGCGCGTCCCTCGCGCCCCGCGCAACGGTCCCATCGCGACAATCCGTCGATCCCGATATCCATCCGGATCGCGGGATTACCCGTGCCGTCGATGACGAGCCCGTTCCGGATCAAGATGTCGAACTCCTGGGAAGCGCCGATCGCGGGCAGGAAAACCTCGAACGCGATGACGATCGTGAACTCGATTAGCAAGCGTTTCATCGGCCGGTTCTAACTGAACGAAACCCGTTCGCGTCTAAAGTGCTCAATGCCGTGGCCGGACCCACGATCGCCCGGCCGCCACGGCTCGGCCTTGTTTTACGGCGCGGCAAGCGCGCTCGCGCCGCAACACCGCCGCCGCGGATCTGCCAATCGGCATGGTGGTTTCGGTAAGGCCTCAAACTCAATGGCGGAGCGCAGTTTTGAAACGTCTTGACATCGGTCGCCATTGTCAAGGTGAGAACGGTTCGAAACAACACCACGCGCACGAAGGGAGGGTCCCATGTTCCACAGAGTCACTCTTGTTTTCGCGCTTCTCGCGCTTTTTTCCGGGTGTGGAGACGGCACGAGCACCACACCCACTCCACCTCCTCCGCCGCCACCGCCTCCGACCCCATCCATGGCCAACATCGAGGTCGAAATAAACAACCCGCAGGCGTTCGCGAGCGGAATGGGTAACCTGTTCACGTTCGACCTGACGATGCGGGAGACAGCCGGCCTCGGCGCCAACATCAACTTCGCGCGTCTCGCGGTGTTCCGGGCAACCGGCGAGCTCGAGGAGATTCAGGAAATTGGTGCGGACCAAATCATCCAGGGTGCCGGTGATAACCGCCTCGAAGGAAGTACGACAGAAACCGTCGGCGTGACCTTCTTCTTTCGAGCGACGATCAAAGTTGGGCGGCAGATGGAGCTGACGGTAGGTTTCACAGACGACAAAGGCAACGATATCGATGTCGTGCAGCGTTTCGTGTTCGTAAGAAGTTGACCGAGCATTGTTGGTACGGTCCGCGCATCCTCATCGCAACATTGCGATCCAACTGGGTGTCCTCGGCGAGATAGACATCGCCCGTGCCACCGGAGCCGAGCCTCTCCAGGATCTTGTAGTGAGAGAGCCGACGGCTTCCTGCTTGCGGACACGCGAACGTCGTCATGATTTTCATGCGTGAGAACGGAAGTATTGCATCCGGGCCGGTGTTTCCCGGCCGTGACGTTTCCCACATTCCGAATATTGGATGAGATTCGACGACACAGTGGTTGATCCACCAAGAATTCTGTAACTCGTTCGCTGGCCTGACACAATTCGAGAATGGCCGAGGGGAACTCGCTGGCGAAGAAGAGTACCGGGAACGTGCGGTCAAGATGCGTTTTCTCTGGAAAGACATCACCAGCACTTCGGCTACGTGGGAGCAGGCCTATCTCGACGAGCGTACCGGAGAATGGGAAACCAACTGGATCATGACGTTCACTCAGTTACCTTTGGAGCGACGTCGGGCGTGACGGCGTTCTCCGTCTGCAGCAGCGTCAGCGCAAGGTGAACTTCTGCACCCGGCGGCCGGTCGAGGCCTCGCCAACGTAGAGGTTTCCGTGCGAGTCGACGCTCATGCCGTGGGGTCGCAGAAACTGGCCGGCGAAGTGACCGCCCTGACCGAACGACCCCATGACTTCGAGGTTCTCGCGCCGGAGGATCCAGACCTTGTGATTCGTGCCATCGGCGAGGTAGAGCCACTGCTGCTCGGGATCGGGAGAGAGCACGATGACGAAAGCCGAGCCGGACAGACGCGTCGTGGGCTCGATGGTGCCCTCCATGACGAACTCGCCGGTCTGGCGGAAAGCTTGAATGCGATTGCCGCGCCGGTCGGCCACATAAATCATGCCGTCGGAGGAACCGGTTAGACCGTGCACGGTCGATAACTGCCGTGGCGGTTCGTCGTCCGCACCGCGCGCCGCGTAGTCGAACTCGTAATCGTCGTCAGGCGGCTCACCGTAGGCGCCCCAATGACGGAGGTACTCTCCGGTCTCACCGTTGAATACGACGACGCGCCGGTTCCGATAGCCATCAGCGATGAAAGCTTCGTTCGTCGTCGGGTCGACCCAAATGCCCGCTGGCCCGCCGAGGAGCGCCTTGTCGTTGCTTCCTGCGCTCTCGTCGTATTTTCCGATGGTCATGACGTGCTCGCCGCTTCGCGTGAACTTCATGACTCGATGGTGACGGAAGGTGCCGATCCAGACGAAGTCATTGTGATCGACGAAGATGCCATGCGGATTCCGCGGGTAGATGGAGATGTCCTGTGACGGGTCACCCCAGCCTTGAACGACTTTGCCCCGCGCGTCGAGCTCGATCACGGTCGGAGCGGGCACACAGCAGGTGGCCAGGGGAGGCTCCTTCGCCGCGGCGTTCTCCTCGTCAGTGAGCGTCTCGGGAAGCTGAGTTATCCAAACGTGGTCGTTCGCGTCGACGAACACACCCGTCACCGAGCCGATGATCCACTGATCGGGCATCGCCTGAGGCCAGCTCGGATCGAAATCGAAGGCGGGAACGCCGGCGCTCGTCGAGCGAGGCGCGTCCACGTCCGCCGCGCCTGCTGTTGGCTCCTCCGTCCCGCGCGGCGCACAGGCGCCCGCCACGAAGCCGAGGCTCACAAGCAGGAACAACCTGGAATTCTCGCGTAGCCGCATCTCGTTTCCTCCTCGTACGCGCTTCAGGGTCGACCCGCCAGCGCGACGACGAAGCCTATCAGATAGGTGCCACCATAGCCGAGCCGGAGACATTGGCGGCAATGGCCCAACGGTGCGCCGGCATCTGAAGAGCCGCAAGCATGACAACCCAGGTGGAATATGACAAGATCGGCTCCAACGTAGCTTTCTATAAGGAGACCTTAGAAGATGGCAATGTATACGTGTGAGAAGTGCGGGATGAGCGTCGGTACGATGACCTGCGGCAAATGTGGCGCGGAGCTAGTGCACGATACGCTGACCCTCGATGCCGGAAAGAAAGTCGACATCGCGAAGTGCCCGGAGGGACACGGCAAGATCAAGTCGCCGCAGTGCTGCGGCGCCGACATGAGCTGCACGATCTGAGCGCGGCTTCTTGACGTCCCCCAGATGATACTTCCCTGAAAGATATTCCCCGTCCCAGGACAGGCGGACGGCGCGGCTTTCATCGCCCGAGCGAGCGTCCGAGGGCACTCCGACGTTGGCTCTTGCCGCGGCCGGCTTTGTAGAATCCGCCCATCATGTGGCGGCAGAGCTTCTTCGTCTTCATCGTCGCGTCAGCCCTGGGAGCTTCGCTCCAGGCGCAACCGGAGACTTACGACCTCCTCATCCGCGGCGGCACGATCCTGGACGGCACCGGAGCACCCGCCTACGAGGGCGATGTGGCGATTCACCGTGGCGCCGTAGCGCGCCTGGGCGATCTGTCGGGCGTTCGCGCCGCGGTCGAGCTGGACGTGAGCGGTCTCTATGTCACACCGGGCTTCATCAACCTGCACAGCCACGCGACCCCGAGCGGTCTCCGGCAAGCGTCGAACATGATCGTTCAGGGCGTCACGACGGAAATCCTGAACGCGGACGGCGGCGGACCGCTCGACGTCGACGAGCAGCTCGAAGAGCTCGCAAACGGCGGTCTAGCCGTGAATGTTGGCGTCAACATCGGGTTCAATCGTGTATGGTCCGAGGTCGTTGGGCCCAAAGACCGGCGACCCACCGAGAAGGAAATCGACGAGATGCGCACCCTCATCGTCGCGGGCCTGGAAGCGGGCGCTTTCGGTGTATCGGCGGGTCTCGATTACAAGCCCGCTTATTTCGCGACGACCGATGAGGTGGCCGCGGTCGTGAGCGCCGCCGAGCTCTTTCGGACCAACTTCACGAACCACGATCGCCTGACACCCGAGACCCACTTCAGCTCGCGCGTGGGCGTGATGGAAACGCTCACCCTGGGTGCCCGCACGAGCCTCGTTCCCATCGTCACCCACATGAAGGCACAGGGGCACGAACAGGGCACGGCCCATGAATTGATCGACCTCATCGACGCGGCCACTGCGTCGGGAAAGTTGGCCGCCGCCGATGTGTACCCCTACCTCGCGGGCCAGAGCGGTCTCGGTGCGCTCATCATTCCCGGCTGGGCCCAGGACGGCGGCCGGGAGAAGATGCTCGAGCGCTTCCGCGACCCCGTGCTCCGCGAGAAGATCGTTATCGAGTCCGAAGAAGCGATGAACGCCCGCTTCGGCGGGTTCGAAGGCGTCTACGTGCCCGACCTCGACGCCGAGCTCGTCGACCTCATGAGAGAGATGGGTGACGTCTCCCCCGGAGAAGCGGTCGTGCGCGCGCTCGAAGCATCCAACCCCCGAGCCATCCTGCGCTTCGGCGCCGAGTCCGACCTCGTCGCCATCATGAAGGGCGCCACGACCTCCATTGCCTGCGACTGCGGGGCGGTCGACGCGCCCGCGTCCCATCCGCGTTACTTCGGTTCCTTCCCCAGGGTCCTGGGACGTTACGTCCGGGAGCGGAAGCACCTCACGTGGGAGGACGCGATCCGCAAGATGACCGGGCTCCCGGCAGCCACGATCGGGATCGTCGACCGCGGGCTCATTGCCCCCGGCATGGCGGCGGATATCGCGATTTTCGACCCCGTGACCATCATCGACCACGCGACGTTCGAGAACCCCAACGCGCCGCCCGTTGGTGTTCGCCACGTGCTCGTGAACGGACGACTCGCGCTGCGCGACGGCGAGCTCACCGGAAGCGCGTCGGGCCGCGCCTTGCGCCGCTCGTTCCATATGCCGAGCCACGCCATGACGAGCGTTTCTTCCCACCTCAGGCTCGACACCGAGGCGTTCGATATCGACGTCCGGTCCGATGACAGAGGCGTCGCCCGCGGGCGCCTCGCGTTTCCGCATCCGAAGACGGGAGAGCGCGTCGAGGTCGACGCGAACCTCGGGTTCCTCCAGATCGCTGACGGCTGGGCGAGCCTCACCGCCACCAAGATGGCGAACGGCTCCGCGGAGCCCGTCGTCATCATCGTCGACGAGCGAAACCCGCTCGGCGGCGGCGGTCGCTCGATCACGGTCCGCGTTGGGCCGGACGAAGCGAGAGGGCGAACGCTCCTCGGCATGTCGCTAAGAGAGCCGAGCTTCAGCTCCGCGACTCGGGCCCGGCTCGAGGAAGATCTCGCGATCGCGCGAGCGCAGTTCGAGGTCGCACCCCGAAGAGAAGATTCGTTCATCTGGCTCGGCCGGAGACTCGGCTACCTCACGCGATGGGAGGAGGCGATTTCCGTATTCACCCGAGGACTCCAAGTGTATCCACGGAGCTACAAGCTCTACCGCTTCCGCGGCCGGCACCGGGCCCGCTATCGCGATCTCGACGGCGCCATCGAGGACTATCGCCGTGCCGCCGAGCTCGTGGAGAGTGAGCTCGACTCCTTCGAGCCCGACGGCATCGTCAACGCGAGGCATCAGTACCTCGGCACCTATAAATCCAACATCCACTACTACCTCGGCCAGACGAGCTACGCCCTCGGAGACTACGAGACGACCCTACGCGGGATGGAACGCGCCGCCTCGGAACCCCTGGGCCAGTCCGCCGACCGCCTGGTGTCGACCGCGTACTGGCGCTACCTGGCGCATCGCAAGCTGAGTCAAGCCGAAGAAGCCCGAGCCGTGGTCGCTGAGGTACCGGAAGGTCTCGAGCTCATCGAGAACTTCACCTACTACGACGCCGTCCTCTTCTTCAAGGGGGCACGTATCGAAGAGGAGCTCCTGCCAGGAGCCGACAGCATCATCCGCTTCGCCATTGCGATGGAACATCACTTTCGCGGCGAGCAGGACGAGGCGGAAACGATGTGGCAGGCGATCGTGAACGACGAGCCCCAGGGGTTTTGGCCTGCAGAAGCAGAGATCCTCTTCGCGCGAAGCGGAAGCACTCGCCACAGCGGAGAACGTTTCGATGGCCGGGCTCAAAGGTGAGAACGGTCGGCTCGCGCCGACGAATCGTCGAGTCGTTTGTCGGGATTCACCAGCCTGCTAGTCGTCGGCGAGCGACGGGTGTAGCATGGCCGGCCAGCAGGAGGCCGATCGATGGGCATCCACCGCAAAACCACATCCTATCGCTCCTACCAATACGTCAAAGCGGACCGGGGTTTCCGCGATTTCGATCTAGTGGAAGGGCAAGGGCCCTTCGAGCCCTACCTCCTGCCGCTAACCGCGGACGAGGAGAGCCGCACGCTCGATCTCGCCGAGCGGCTCATCATCATCTCGCTCCACGAGCACCCGCACCTCTTTCCCAAGGACATTCGACAGTGCCGAGCCTACGACCGCGAGGGGCGGACGGTGACCGCATACGACGCCCTCACCGATTCCTACTGGGACGCGCTGTTCGACAACTTTCAAGACGGCACCGCGATCATCACATCGAAGAGCGGCTGGAAATGGACCGACGTCATCTTCGACGTCGGAATGAGACTGTGCGATCTCGCGCATCAGGACTTCGTCATCCGGTGCGAGAACGTCGATGACATTTACCGTGCCCACGACAAAGGCCGGATCGCCCTGATCCCCGCTCAGGAGGGGGCGGCGATGATCGAGAACGAGCTCGACCGGATCGAGATCCTCTACGGCATCGGTATCCGGGCGATGGGCATTACCTACAGCGAGTCGAACGCTCTTGGAACGGGCCTGAAGGAGCCGGGTGACGGCGGGCTCACCGCGTTCGGCCGGCGAGCGGTTCGACGTATGAACGACGTGGGAATGGCTATCGACTGCGCCCATGCAAGCCCGCAGACAACGCTCGATACGATAGAAGCCAGCACCAAACCCATCTTCCTCTCTCACACTGGGGCACGGTCCCTGTGGAATATCAAGCGGCTCGCGCCCGACGAAGTCCTCGAGGCCTGTGCCGGCAAAGGCGGCGTCATCGGGATCGAAGCCGCACCTCACACGACCATGACCAGGAGCCGCCCCGGTCACGACCTGGACAGCTACATGGAGCATTTCGAGTACGTCAAGGATCTCGTGGGAATCGACCACGTCGCCTTCGGTCCGGATACGCTCTACGGCGATCACGTGGGCTTGCACCATGTGTATTCCGATGCGCTGTCGATCGATGCCTCTCACGAGGGAGGGGCGCCGAGCTACAAGGAGGTCCGTTACGTGAAAGGGGTCGAGAATCCGACGGAGGCGTCGAAGAACATACTGCGGTGGCTGGTGAAGCACGGCTACTCCGACGAAGACATCGCCAAGGCGCTCGGGCGAAACGCTCTCCGCGTTCTCGAGGAAGTGTGGCAATGAGACCGCGCCTCCCGGTCTTCTCGCTCGTCCTGATGGCGATCTTTCTCGTCGGCGGGAGCGTCGCTCTCGTCGTGGACTGGCCGCCGGGGCCCGCCAACCTCGACTGGGGTGTGTGGATCGTCGTCTATTTCGGCTACCCCTACGTCATCGCCGCGTCGATCTTCTACGTGCTCACCGGCAAATGACGTGAGTCCATCGACGCAGTACATCCTCGTCCTCGTCGTCTATTTCGCATCGCTTCTCGGCCTCGGCATCCGGTTCAAGCGCCGGGCGAGCTCCCGGGCCGAC
This sequence comes from Vicinamibacteria bacterium, assembly GCA_035457705.1. Taxonomy (GTDB): domain Bacteria; phylum Acidobacteriota; class Vicinamibacteria; order Marinacidobacterales; family SMYC01; genus DASPGQ01. Next base: position 78,618 of record DATIBD010000074.1, on the reverse strand, counting down.
TACTTCATCGCCCGGGGCAAGCTCGGCCCGGCGACGATCGGATTCTCGTTCTCCGCGACGCAGATGAGCGGAAGCTCCTATATGGGCGCGGTAGGGACGGAGAAGATCTACGGCTACAGCTTTTCACCGGCCGGGGTCTCCTCGGCCGCCGCCCCGTGGTTCAGCTACGTGCTTCTCGGCTCGCGCCTTCGCAAGATCGCGAGCCGCCTGGAAAGCGTAACTCTGGCCGACATTCTCGAGTCTCGTTTCTACAGCAAGACGGCCGGGCTGGTCGCGACCCTCGTGATGCTCGTCGCGTTCATTCCTCTGATCGCGGCCCAGCTCAAAGCAGCCGCCAACGTCTTCGAGGTGCTGCTCGGGACACCCTACCTCGTGGGACTCTTGGTCTTCGGCAGCATCGTGGTGCTCTACACAGTCCTCGGTGGAATGTACGCCGTCGCCTATACCGATCTCATCCAAGGAGTGATCATGATCGTCGGCTTCGCCATTCTGGCGCCCGTGGCCGTGAGCGCGGCCGGCGGATTCTCGGAGATGCACCGCGTCTACCGGGAAGTCAATCCCCAGGCCATCTCGTTCCTGGGAAAGATGCCCGCGCTCTGGGTGGTCTCGGATTTTCTCGTCTGGGGGTTCTTTCAAATCGGCTCGCCGGCTTCGGTGACGAGATTCCTCATCCCCGGGGACGACCGAACTCTCAAGCGGGCGATGGTTTACTCGGTCTTCTTTCAAAGCTTCGTTTACCTTTGCGCGACGCTCATCGCGATTGCCGCGGGTGCGCTCCTGCCTCATCTCGAACAGCCCGACCTCACCGTCCCGACGCTCGTCGCCGAGCTTCTTCCTCCCCTCGGGGGCGGCATCGTCGTGGCCGCCGTCCTGGGAGCGACGATGTCGACCATCGACTCCATCCTCCTCATCTCGGGATCCCTCGTCGTCGAGAACATCTACGGCAAATACGGCCGAAGGACGCTCGATACGTCGGGAGGCCTCCGCATCTCGCGATGGGTGACTTTCATCATCGGCGCGCTGGCGCTCCTGGTCGCCATCCGACCTCCCGCGGCCATCTTCTGGATCGTCACGATGTCCTTCAGCTTCATGACCTCGGCTTTCACGTTTCCGTTCCTGCTGGGGATCTGGTGGCCCCGGGCGACCCGCGAGGGCGGCATCGCCGGCATGGTGGGAGGACCGATCGCCTGCGTCGGCTGGTACCTCGCCGGATTCGTCGCCCACGGTTCGCTCGACAACTGGATCGGAGGGATCTGGCCCGCGCTCTTCGGACCGTTCGTTTCGCTCCTGCTGGTAGTGGCGGTGAGCAAGATGACCCCACCGCCGCCACCCGAAGTGACGAAGCTATTCTTCTCGGATGATGTCGCGGCTCAGTCGACGCGTGGTGGGTAGTCGAGACGCAGGGGAACCTCCATCAGGTCCTCCCCGAGAATGACCGGGCCAACGAAAACGTCCTTGATCTCCGACAGGAGCCGCTCCTTGACCCCGGGTCGGTCGAGCAGAGGAATCAGATGCGAGAGAACGAGGAGCCCGACATTCGCCCGGGCGGCGATTTCCGCGATGTCCATGTGGTTGCCCGTGGCGAGTCGATAGGCTTCGCTCTTCTCCAATCCCGTCGGAAAGTGGCACATGTGGATCAGCACGTCGCACTCTCGAGCCAGCGACACCATCTCATCAGGTGCTCCCCCGCTATCGCCCGAATAGACGACGCTTCCCTCGGCGGCCTCGAGCCGGTAGGCAAGACATTCGAGAAACGGCTGTACGTGCGACGCCTTGCCCACGCGAACGCTCCAGTTGTCGTGCTCGATGACGTCTCCCACGCGGATCTCTTTGACGATGGGGCGGGGCGGTTTCCTTGGCAGCACACCACCTCGGGACTCAAAGACATCCTGGCTCGCCCGGTGATTCAGACGTGCGTCGATGTCGGGTCCCAGGAACCCAGTTGGGCCGATGATTTGCTCGGTCAACCGTTCCAGAGGCTCGGGACCGTAGACCATGAGCTCGGGTATCTTTCCGGCACCCATATCCCACCGCTGCATCAGGAGTCGCGGGTAGTCAAGGATGTGGTCGTAGTGCAGATGGCTCAAGAAGAGGTGCGTCACATCGGTGGATCGATAGCCGGCTTCCAGCAGCCGGTGGTGAGCGCCGGGACCATGGTCCATGACGATCACGTCGCTTCCCACTTGAATCAAGTAGCTCGAGCTCTGCCTGCGGAGAGAGGGGGCGGGAGTGCCCGTTCCCAACAAGAGGATCTTCATCGGTTTTTCCTTATCGATCAGCCGAGGAGGAAAGACGTTTGACGGGATGGGACTTGACCATCCTCGTTAAAACAACGACGCCGAGCGCAACTCCTGCCGTCAAAGCAAGCCTCCAATCCATGCTGAAAAATCCGAGGCAGATGACGAAGAAGACACCGCGCTCCGTCCAGGAGAGCGGCCAGTAGAAATTCCCCGTAGCGGAAGCGTTCAAAAGGACAACCGAAGCCAGCGAGGATAGAGCCAGCACGATCTGGGTCCATTGCACTCCTCCTTGGATCAAGAGATCAGGATAGAAGGCGAAAAGAAAAGGCAAGGCGAACCCAGGCAAACCGAGCTGGAGGGCCACCCCCGCCGTCTTGAAGTAACTGCCCCCCGCTATCTTGGAAGCGACCAAAGGAGCGAGAGCCACGGGAGGCGTGATCGCGGACATGTTCGCAAAGTAGAACACGAACATGTGAGCGTGAAGCAAGGCGGTACCGGCGTCGAGCAGCGCGGGAACGCCGAAGAGCGCCACCAGGACATAGGCGGCCGGCGTGGGCAGCCCCAGGCCGAACAGGAGACAGGCCAACGCCGACAGCAGCAAGGGGATCCAGAGCCCGCCTTTCGCCAAACTCAGAATCAGAAAGGACAGCTTTTGAGCGAAACCGGTGATCACGACGATGTCGGTGAGGATGCCGATCGTGGCGAGAATGATCGCCAGTTGGGCTCCGAGCAACGCGCCTTCTTTCATTCCCTTCACAACAGTGCGCGTCGAGGCAAGGAGGCCGGCTCCGCGAGCATTTCGTCCGCTCACGAATCCCTTCAGCAGCTCGGCCGCCGCGATGATGAGGATGGCCTGCGTCGCCGCGGTCGCGGGGGACTCCTGCACGGCCAGGGCATAGACCAACGCTCCCAGCGAGACGACGAGATGACCGTAGGCGCGGAGGGCCCGCCGGACGGGTAAGACATCGGGCGATTCGCCCGGTGCCGGGAGCGCCCGAGGCGCGGAGCCGTGTTGACGACAGCGCGCCCGAAAGTGCACCACGAACGCGAGATAGGCGTAGTAAATAACTGCCGGTATGACCGCTGCGGTAATGATCGTGCTGTATGGGATGCCCGTCAGGCCAACGATCAGAAAAGCGGTCAGGCCCATGATGGGCGGAGTGAACTGGCCACCGAGCGAAGCCACGGCTTCCACCGCCCCCGCTTCTTCTGCGGTGAAACCGGAACGCTTCATCAACGGAATCGTCATCGTCCCCGTACTCGCGACGTTAGCCACCGTGCTTCCTGACACCATGCCCATGAATCCGCTGCTGATGATGGATATCAGAGCAGGACTGGATCGAGATTTGCCGGCCAAGGCGGTCCCGACGGAGAGAATGAGCTTGACGCCTCCGGTTGCCTGGAGCATGCCGACGTAGACCATGAACACGAAGACGGTGGTCGCCGAAAGCCCCGTCAACGAGCCCAAGATTCCTTGAAACGACGGGATCGCCAGATACGACATCAATCGGACGAAGTCGATCCCGCCGTGAAAGAAGAGATCGCCCGGGACGTAGTTGCCAAAGTACGCATACGCCACGGAAGCGATGGCCAGCAGGGGAAGCGTGAGACCCCACTGCAGGACCGTGGCGGTCAGAGTCAACAGGACGAGGGTGATCGTGACGAAAACGTCGAGCCAACTCGGACTGAAGACCCGAGTCGATATCAGACTCTCGTACTGCGTCAAAACGTAGGCCGTCGTCGCTACCGAGCACGCCGCGAGCACGATCATCACCGTCGACCGTGAGCGCGACGCCGACTTCGATGCCAGGTACAGGAATATCAGCAGGAGAGCAAACCCGAGGTGAAAGCTCGTGAACTCCCAGGCGGAGACCAAAAAGTAGCGGGCTTGGAGCAAATGCAGCGTGGCGCCCACCACGGCGACGACCCATAGGAGAGCGGCGACAGGCGACGACTCCCCCCGTTCCGACGAGAGCTCCCGTTGACCAAGGGATCGAGATGTCACGAGGTTGCCTGGTTACGGGTCGGCGACGATTGCAAGCGCGTCGTTTCGGATGCCGTTCTCGTGGAAGTACGAAAGCGCTCCGGCGTTCACGGGGAAGGCTGCCATCAACCCGCGGAGAGCGAACTCGGGGTCGACGTATCGGAGAGCCACCCCCAGGCTGCGGATACGCTCGGCGTCGTCGTAAATCGCCTTCGTGATCTCATAGCCCATCTCCGCGGTGGTATCCCGAGCGGCGGCCAGAATTCCGATGGAGTAGGGGAAAACGATTGGTGCCTCGATGGCCGACCAGGCTTCCGGTCCTTTCGTCGCCGCGAAGATTCCGGCGTTGATCTCTTGGGCCTTCTTCATGACCTCGGCGGGAATCTCGAGCGGCATGACGTCCACGACCGCCTCGGCCTCGATCAGTCGTGGGGAGATGGCGTCGTTGGTGATGACACCGGGGACGACGTCGACGCGCTTCGAGGTGAACGCATCATAGATCTCGGTCCACGATCCGTAGGTCCACCGGATCTGGTCGTAGAGACCCGCTGCCTTCATCAGGGCGTGATGCATCAAGGCGGCGGCGCTCCCAGGTGTCGAAGGAGCGTACCTTCGTCCGCGAAGATCCGCGAGGGCCTCGATGCGCGAATCGCGCCGGACGACGGGCGGCATGTGCCAGGTCGCGTAGGCGAAGAGCTGCTGGCAGACGATGGGAGAGTGGTAAGGAGTCGTTCCGCTGGCCGCTACCGTCCAGTCCACCGAGGTCGAATGGCCAAACTCGAGGCTTCCATTCGCGATCAACGCCAAGTTTTCCGCAGCGCCCGCGGTGGCAAAGGAGGAATTTCGAGTCCTACCGCGCCGATTCACCGCCTGAACGAAGGCCTCCATGATGACGTAACCAGAAGACCCGAGGGTGGAAGAGCCCCAGCGGTTGACATCTCGATGTCTCGGCTCGCATCCAAGGAGCCAGGTGGACGGCAACCCCACCGCGAGACGGCCGGCCGACTTCAGGAGCGAGCGCCGAGACAGGCCCGAACCACCCGGGCTCTTCGAACCAGGCGTGTCTCGTTCTTCGACGACGGCCTTCGACGCTTCATATCGGGAGATTGATTCGTGCATCCTCGGATCTTCGCTGCTGTCGTGAGATGGTATCGTAATGAGTCCAGTGAAGTAACATCGGTCACCCCTATTTGCCGGCAGTCTCGAGCTGCTCTCGCGAGAGCTCCACTCGGGCCGTTCCGAACCCGACCGACCTCGAACGGGTATACCGGGCGTCGAGCAGATAGACGGTGGCTCCCGACGCGCTCTCCTCCACTTCCGCAAAGGGGAATCGTGCCCAGTCCACGAAACCACGCACCGTCGGCGATTGCTTCGCCAGCCGAACGACGGGCGCTTCCGAGCGCGGAAGCCACCCTGGTTCCAGAGTGAGCTCGAATCCGGGAAAAAGGCGTGCTTCGCCATAGCGGTAGCCCTGCGGCGTTTCAACGACCACGTCCTTGACGAACGGCGTAACCGGAACGGGACCCACCATGAGCCGGCCGACGTCCAGACCGCGCGTTGTCAGCGTCCTCTCGACCGCGTCGCGCGCGTAACGCGCCGAGGCGGTCATGGCCCCGATGTACACGGTGACCACGGCCACCGCTGCCACGGCCAAGCGGCGCGACTGGAGCTCGCCGATCGCACCGCATCTCGCTCTCAGAACCGCAATTGCGCCCGCCGACGCAAACCAGAGAGATTTCTCGGCGGCGAGACCGGGAACGACGAGGAGCATCAGCAGTAAAGCCAGGAACCCAAACCCTGTCCAGCCGATGAGGGTGATCCGACCGTACGAGCTTCTCAGGAACACCGCACCACCCAGGATGAGCCATATCCACGGGTCGATGATGAAGAGCGTATCCCCGTAGAACCACCGATCGTCGAACGGCATGAGCCACCGCACGCCGTACGTATTGAGCCAGTCGAGCGCCGGATGGGTCGTTACCGCGAGGTAGGAAAGCCCCAGCAGCGCCCCGAAGCGGACAGGCGGTCTGTCACGCTTCGAGCGGCGTCCGCAGACCCAAAGGAATCCAGCGAGAAGAAGAGGCAAGAGCACGATCGCGGGGATGCCATGGGTCCAGCCGCGACGAAAGAGCAGGGCGGTGTCCGCTCCCGCGAACAGGCAGAGCGCGTCGACGTCCGGGAGGTTCGCGCCGACGAGGAGAGCCGCGCTACCGTAGGCGGACTTCCTTCGGGCTCCGGTCTGAGCCAGAGCCGCTCCAACGAGTGTGTGAGCGATTGGGTCCATAGGAGTGAGGCGATTATAGCGAGGCAATTCCGACGGCCCCCGATCGCGGCCACCGCCGCGCTCGAGCCCGCCTCGAGCCGGGATTTCCGTAAAATGGCTAGGAATGGCCAATCCTCCGATTGCGCGAACGAGACCCAAGAGGCTCCTTCGGCACGGACACCTCCGCGTCGATCCGTACTACTGGCTCAACCGGCGTGACGATCCGGAGGTGCTTCGATATCTCCAGGAAGAAAACGACTACACCGAGGCCGCGATGAGCCACACGAACGCGCTCCAGGAGACGCTCTTCCGCGAGATCACCGGCAGGCTCCAGCCCGACGACCGCTCGGTACCTTATCTTCGTGAAGGCTATGTCTACTATCACCGTTTCGAGGCCGGGGCCGAGTACGGGGTGCATTGTCGCAAGAAGGGCTCACTCGACGCGCCCGAGGAGGTCCTCGTCGATTCAAACGCCCTCGCTTCCGGGCACGATTACTTCTCACTGTTCCTGTCGGGCTTGAGCCCTGACGGGGACAATCTGGCTTATGCCATTGATACGAAAGGCAAGCACCTGTACACCGTTTACTTAAAGAACCTCGCGAACGGGGAGCTCTTCCCCGAGGTTCTCCCCGCGGTCACGGGAGATCTGGCCTGGGCGAACGACAACCGCACCATCTTCTACACCAAACAACACGGAGAGACTCTCCGTGCCCATCGTTTGTTTCGCCACGTTCTCGGCACCGATCCGTCAGAGGACGAGCTGGTCTACGAGGAAAAGGACGAGACCTACGAGCTGCACGTTTTCGCGACCAAGTCGAGACGCTTCATCCTTCTCGCATGCGAGCACGCCGTGAGCAGCGAGTACCGTTATCTCGATGCCGACGCTCCCCACGGCGAGCTCCGGCTCCTCGAGCCAAGACTCCATGGACGCGAGTACTCCGTAAGCCACCACGGCGAGCACTTCTATATCCTCACGAACCACCAGGCGGTCGGCTTCAAACTCGTGAAGGCTCCCATCGTCACACCGTCTTCTCATCACTGGGAGGACGTCGTGCCGCACCGCAAGGACGTCTTTGTCGAGGATTTCGAGTTATTCCGCAACTTCCTGGTCCTCATGGAGCGATGCGATGGCCGGCAAAGGATCCGGGTCATACCCTGGGACGACTCCGGCGAGCACGAGGTCTGGTTCGAAGAGCCTGCCTACCAATTGCATTTGAGGGACAACTTCGAGCTCGCCACCGATTTGGTGCGGTTTGGCTACACTTCCCTGAGGACCCCCCGCTCCTTTTTCGATTACGACATGAGAACGCGACAGCGCGTGCTCTTGAAGCGCGAATCGGTCGTAGGGGATTTCGATCCGGATCACTACGTTACCGAGAGACTCGCGGCCACCGCATCCGATGGTGCCAAAGTGCCGATCTCTCTCGTCTATCGCAAGGACACCGAGCTTTCGGGCAAACCTCCTCTCCTCCTGTACGGCTACGGGTCCTACGGGATCAACGTCGATGCTACTTTCTCCTCAGCTCGTTTGAGCCTCCTCGATCGAGGTTTCGTCTATGCCATCGCCCACGTGCGCGGAGGCCAGATGCTCGGCCGGCACTGGTACGATTCGGGGCGGCTTCTTCAGAAGAGGAACACGTTTACCGACTACATTGCCGCGGCGGAGCATCTGGTATCTGAATCCTATGTGCACCCCGAAAAGCTCTTTGGATGGGGCGGCAGCGCCGGGGGGCTTCTACTCGGCGCTGTGATCAACATGAGGCCCGAGCTCTTCCGTGGAGTCGTTGCGCACGTACCCTTCGTCGACGTGGTCACCACCATGCTCGACGACAGCATTCCTCTCACGACGAGCGAGTACGACGAGTGGGGTGACCCCCGACAAAAGCTGTTCTACGATTACATGCTGTCCTTCTCGCCCTATGACAACGTGGAACGCAAGGACTATCCTCACCTCCTGGTGACCGCCGGTTACCACGATCCCCAGGTCCCCTATTGGGAGCCTGCCAAGTGGGTGGCCAAGCTTCGAGCAATCAAGACCGATTCGAATCGACTCCTGCTCAAGACGAACATGGAGGCGGGCCACCATGGAGAATCGGGACGCTTCCAGCAGTTTCGGGAATCGGCGCTTTGCTATGCCTTTCTCATCGATCTAGCAGGCTGATGAAAAAATACAGCCCAGCCTGCCGAGCGGTGGCCAAGACTTCTGCCGTGACGCCAGCGCGAATCGTCCGCATCGGGCTCCTTCGAAGACATGAGATGTGAGCACGCAGTGCGAATAATCGTCCGCATCGGGCTCCTTCGAAAACATGAGATGTGAGCACGCAGTGCGAATAATCGTCCGCATCGGGCTCCTTCGAAAACATGAGATGTGAGCACGCAGTGCGAATAAGCGCCGCAAAGGCCGAGCCGTGGCGGCCGGGCGATCGCGGGTCCCGCCACGGCATTGAGCACTTCTAGTGAAGGACTGAGCATGGAACCCTTGATTGCCGCCAACCAGCTTCTTGCGCATTCCCATGACACGGACTGGGCCACGATCGATTGCCGCTTCTATCTCGCCGAGCCCCATCGCGGGGAGCGAGAGTATCTCCTTGGCCACATCCCCGGTGCAGTCTACGCGCATCTCGATAGAGACCTCTCTGCTCCACCGAGCGGCACCAACGGACGACACCCGCTTCCCTCGATCGTGAAGATGACCGATCGATTCTCCCAGTGGGGAATCGATGAAGCGGTACGCGTCATCGTCTACGACACCGCGGGCGGTCAAATCGCCGCCCGGCTCTGGTGGATGCTTCGTTTCCTGGGACACGACGCCGTTTCCGTCCTCGACGGCGGCCTGGCCGCATACGAGGCGAGCGGGGGGCCGCTCGCGCGCAACCACGAGCGCCGCTCGCCGCGCCGTTTCGAACCTCGCGTTCGCGAAGCAATGCGCATCGACGTAGACGCCCTGCGGAAGACATTAGAAAACCATCTGCTCCTCGACGCGAGGGCGCCCGAGAGGTTTCGGGGCGACGCCGAACCGCTCGATCCGGTCGCCGGTCACATTCCCGGCGCCAGGAATCTTCCCTCGTCCACGAACCTCGATGAACGTGGTCGATTTCTCCCAGAACAAGAGCTCCGGAAGAGGTTCAGCGCGGTCATCGAGGGGGGGGGCGATTCGGTCGTCTCCTACTGCGGGTCGGGGGTCACGGCGTGCCACAATCTGCTCGCCATGGAGATTGCCGGCCTCACGGGCGCCAAGCTCTATCCCGGCTCCTGGTCGGAATGGTGCGCGGACCGAGAACGGCCGATCGCTATCGGGGACGCATGACCCCTATCATCGCGGCGTACGGCTCAGCTGGTTCCACGCTTTCGAGGAGCCACCTTGATCTGCGACGGCTCCTCGATGCGAACGAAAAAGCGGCCGCTATCCTGCTCGAGCTTTCCCGTAACCCGCACGTTTCGTGATGAGTACTGCTTCTCTATGTCGACCTTGAATTTGTGAAACGAAGCCGAAGTCACGAGCGCCTGAAAGGCCGTGCTCGTGTCGGCGCCGAAATAGAGATGGATGCCCGCGGACGTCTTGTTGCTGCTGTAGACTCGGCCCTCCACCACCACGGTTTGACCGACTCGCTCGGCAGTAATCTCTTCGGGACGAATCGCAGTGCCTTGTGCGACCGAAAGCGCGGCGAGACCGAGAACCAGGAGCATGAGGAGCGCCCTGACTTTCATGCCGACCTCCTGAGCGAAGAGGAACCGGACGCTACCACCGGCCCGGAAGCTTGTCAAACCGGCTCAATGAATGATGTCGCGATCGTCGCGGCCGGCCCGCTTCTCGTAGTAGGCCTCGAACTTACGCTTGAGGCGCCTCATGCGCCAGCGTCGATAGGCCTCACGCAACGAGCCCAGGAAGTCGGTCCGGGCGAAGGCGCTCGTCCGTCGGGCCAGCCCCGCCCAGCGCAGGAGAATGTACCCCGTTAGAAAACCCCCGAGGTGCACGGCATGAGCGACTCCCTCCTGTCCCGTGAGCGCGCTTACCAGAGAGATGAATCCGACGACAGCGACGAGATACTTCGCTTCGACCGGAAACGTCAAGAGTACGTAGATTCTATTGTTGGGGAATAGCACTCCGTAGGCGAGGAGAATTCCGTAGACCGCGCCCGAGGCCCCGGCGATCGATACGTTGTGGAAGGGACCAATGGGTATGAACGCGAAGAGCGCACCCCCGAGACCGCACAGAAAGTAGTACCGATAAAACGATCGGGTTCCCCAGGTGCTCTCTATGGCGCCGCCGAAGAGGAACAAGCTGAGCATGTTCCAGAACAGATGCCAGGTGCCGAAGTGCAGGAACATGTACGTCCCCACCCGCCAGATCTGAAAGTTCCAGGGTAGGACCAGAGGCGGCTGGAGCGTGAACCACTCGGTGAACGGTCGGATGATCACTTGCAGGAGAAACGCCACCATGTTGGCGATGATGATGATCTTGACTCCGGGCGTCAGCGGTCCACCGAAACGAATCTGTCCCCTCTGGTAGGCGTAGCCAGACATGACCTTTCAGGTTAGCACAGTCGAGCTTCTTCGGTCGCGGCGCCTTTCGCGATCTCGCAGGGCAGCAAGATCAGCGACGTTCGATATATGTCCGGACGGCCGCGAGCGCTCGTCGATGCGAAAGATGCGAAGCGGCGATAAGAGAGAGCGGAGTCCCAAGGGCGACTCCCTCTTCGAGGAGCTCCCAGATGCGGCGCTGGAGCCCCCGATCCTCGCGAATCGTTTCTGGGGAGAGAGAGATGAAGGCGTTCACCGCGAACGCCGTCGCGGTACCGTCCCCTATCATCTCTTCGAGAACGCCACGGGCGCGCTCTGGAGCGATTCTCTGAAGCGCGCGTCTCGCTCGCTCCACCTCCGCTGGTTCGCTCTCGTCCAGCTCGGCGACGAGCAGGCGCACGATCCATGACTCCCCAGATGGAGCTAGCGCGGCCGCAACGCGAAAACGCACGCTGCGGTCGGGGTGCCCCGCGAGCCGGTGGAGCCTTTTCTCGTAGGACCCGAGCTCGGCTTCGGCAAGGCCGGTGAAAGCGGCTTCTCGGCTCGCGGGTGCGCTCTGGTTGACGGCGAGGTCGACCAGGATCGGCAGCCGTCTCGGGTCGCCGGAAAGCGACAGGACGAAGTGGAAACGCTCGGCGAGAGGGCCGGGCTCCTCGCCGAGATAGCTCAGCACCACCGAGGGATGCCGGTCGTGGAGCTGAAACAGCGCCGCGAGCGCCTCAGGCGACGGAGAAGGGCTCGAGGCAACCGGCGAAATCAGCTCGAGCAGGGTTTCTCCCTTGAGCGGTGCCTTCATCACGATCGGAAGCAGATCCCCGAGCTCGGTTCTCGACTTCAGAAAAGTAGTCGAGCCGGGTGCGCCCAACGCAAGCAACGCCTTCTCCGCCGCGTAACGCACCGGTGGCGAGCCAAGCCGGCGCAAATCGGAAAGGGCTGGTACCGCAAGGCCGCGATCGGCGCGCCTCATCAATCCGTCGATCGCCTCGGGCGTGGCCATCGCTTCCAGGCGGAGACGCGCTTCGGGAAGCGATATGATGGAAAGGCCGCCGACGCCGGCTCGATCGAGCGCGCGGCTCGCTCCGACCAGAGACTCCATCACTTCGTAGACCCCCCTGGTCACGAGCGCTCGCGGCCAAGCATCTGTCATCGACTCGACGGCGGAACGTTTCTCTTCCTCGGTCGCGACCTTCGAGAGAAGCAGGGCGGCGAGCGCCTCTCCCCGAGCTCGGTCGGTCCTTGTGATCTGCGCTCTCAGGGAGGGATGACGAGATCCGACGAGATACGGATAGAGGCGATCGAGGGCCGGCCGGTCGATTGGAAGCCCAACGAGGGCATCGTCGTCTCGGGCGGCGAGGACGCGAAGGACCCGATATCTCGCGTCCGAGTCGAGTGCGAGGATTTGCTGGTGCAGCCTAACGACGTCGGTTATGTCGAGCGAAGGGGCGACCCCGAACTTCGGTTCCGGCGGCGCGCGGCCCAGGTTCTGCTCGAGCCTCGATCTGAGGAGCCGCTCCGAATCGTGCCTTCCGCCTGACGCCCAGGGCGCAAAGTCGCGCAGTCGGACGTCACGACGGGAAGCTTCGGCGAGAACGATTCGCCACTCGGTGGGCTCCTCGAAGTAGGAGGTAAGTCCTCTTCGGATGATCCCGAGATCGCCCGCACTGGCGAGGACTCGGAGCGCGGACCAGAACGGACGGCACGAATCCGGAACGGATTCCAACACCTCCTCGGCATAGCTCGCCGCCTTCTCGGGATCCAGCCTTCGAATCGCCTCGAGGCATTCGACCTGCTCCTCCTCCACATCCGGGGTGAACGGCCCAGCAAGCTGGGCACGACAAGCGTCCTCCAGCAGAGGAAGATATCGAACGTCGTCCGATTGCCCCAGCAAACGGATGTCGCCCGCCGATAAACCGGCTACGAGGGCGAGAACGAGCCTCACGAAGCCTCGAGCACGGCTCTTTCGAGAACGCTGCGCAGCACCTTTCCGGTATGAGACCGAGAATCCGAGGCTACCTCTTCGGGTGTGCCGCACACGACCACCCGTCCTCCCGCATCGCCGCCTTCGGGCCCGAGATCGACGAGATAATCCGCGGCCTTCACGACGTCGAGGTTGTGCTCGATGACGAGGACGGTGTTGCCGGCGTCCACGAGCGTCTGCAAAACGCTCAGTAGCCGCGCGACATCGTGAAAATGCAGGCCGGTCGTTGGCTCGTCCAATATATAGAAGGTACGGCCCGTGGCCCGCTTGGCCAGCTCCCGCGAGAGCTTGACCCGCTGGGCTTCGCCTCCCGAAAGGGTCGGGGAGCTCTGCCCGAGTTTGATATAGCCGAGTCCAACTTGTTCGATGGTGTCGAGGACGCGTCGGATCCCGGGATGGTTTCGAAACAACTCCGCGGCCTCGGCGACGGTGAGGTCGAGCACGTCGGCAATGGAAAGACTTTTGTATCGAATCTCGAGTGTGGAATCGTTGAACCGGCGGCCCCGGCATTCTTCGCAGGGAACGTAAACGTCGGGGAGAAAATGCATCTCGACCTGTATGAGGCCGTCCCCCGAGCATCGCTCGCAGCGTCCGCCTTTCACGTTGAACGAGAATCGTCCCGGCTGGTAGCCCCTGGCCCGCGCTTCGGGAAGCGTAGCGAAGAAACCGCGAATCTCGTCGAAAACTTTCGTATAGGTCGCGGGGTTGGACCGGGGCGTACGCCCGATCGGGGATTGATCGATGTCGATCACCTTGTCGAGGTGCTCGATCCCCTCGATTCCCCGGCAGCTTCCCGGAGCGGCCTCGGCGCGATTGAGAGCTCGTGCGAGCGCGGGATAAAGAATGTCATTCACCAGGGTGCTCTTGCCGGCGCCCGAGACTCCCGTGACTCCGACGAGCACACCGAGGGGGATCTCGACGTCGATGTCTTTGAGATTGTTCTCGGTCGCCCCTCGGATCCAAAGACGGTGCCTCGCCGGCTTGCGACGCTGCGAGGGAATCTCGATACTCATCTCTCCGGCAAGATACCTGCCGGTGAGAGACCTCTGTTGATGCGTGAGCTCGTGGGCGGTCCCGGTGCCGACGATCTCCCCTCCGTGCACGCCCGCGCCCGGGCCGAAATCGATGACGTGATCGGCCGCCTCGATGGTCTCCCGATCGTGCTCCACGACGACTACCGTATTGCCCATGTCGCGCAAGTGGCGGAGCGCGGCCAGAAGGCGTGCGTTGTCGCGGGCGTGAAGGCCGATGGAGGGCTCGTCGAGGATATAGACGACACCGGTGAGCTCGGAGCCGATCTGGCTCGCGAGGCGGATTCTCTGTGATTCGCCACCGGACAGTGACGGTGCGAGTCGATCCAGGGAGAGATATCCGAGCCCAACGTCCCGCAGAAACCGAAGCCGATTGATGATCTCCTTCAGGAGCTCGGCGCCGATGAGCGCATCGGTCCCCGCGAGATCCACAGTAGTGGCGAACAGGTGTGCATCGTCGATCGAGCTCGCCGAAAGCTCCGTGATCGACTTTCCCGCGATACGAACCGCCAGGGCCTCGGGCCTGAGGCGTGCGCCCCGGCAGGTCGAGCAGGGCTTGTCCGACATGAACTGGGCGTAGTGCTTGCGGACGGATTCGGATTCCGTCTCCTTCATGCGGCGCATGAGGATGGGCACGAGTCCTTCGAAGCGGGTCTGAAACGACCGCCTGCCCTTCCGGACCGTGATCCGCTGCCGGTCGGCGCCATATAAGATGATGCGGCGTTCGGCCACGGAAAGCTGGCTCCAGGGAATCGAAAGATCGATGCCGAAATGGCGTGCCATAGAGCGCACCACGGCAGCTCGCCAGCCCCCCTTTTCCTCGATGACGCCCCACGGTCTCACCGCGCCCTCATTGATGGAAAGCGAAGGGTTGGGCACCATGAGCCCCTCGTCCATTTCCGCCCGGGTTCCGAGCCCGTGACAGTCGGGGCACATGCCCTGGGGCGAGTTGAAGGAGAACAGCTGGGGAGAGAGCTCGGGAAACGAAATGCCACAGCGGTGACAGGCCTGGTGCTCGGAGAAGAGAAGCTCGTTACCGTCTTCGGGTTGGACGACGAGGACGCCGCGACCTTCGCGCAGCGCGGTCTCGACGGAGTCGGTGAGCCTCGAGCGAGACGTCGAAGCGAGCTCGGGTTTGGCCACCAGCCGGTCGATGACGAGCTCGATGTCGTGCTTCTTCTTCTTGTCGAGGACGATGTCATCCTCGACCGAGTGGACCTTGCCATCGACCCGCACGCGGGTGAACCCGCCCCGGCGGGCCTTTTCGAAGAGTGCCTTGTGCTCGCCCTTCCGTCCCACGACCCAGGGCGCTAGGATGAGAAATCGCGTCCCCGGCGGGAGCTTCGAAAGCTCCTCGACGATCTGCGGCGGCGTCTGCTTCGCAACCGGGCTTCCGCAGCGATGGCAGACGAGCTTGCCGATTCGCGCAAACAAAACCCGCAGGTAGTCGTAGATCTCGGTGATCGTTCCCACTGTCGAGCGCGGGTTGTGAGAGGAAGACTTCTGATCGACGGAAATGGTCGGCGACAAGCCGCGAATGGTGTCGTAGAGCGGCTTGTCCATCTGTCCGAGAAACTGACGGGCATAGCTCGAGAGAGACTCGACGTAACGACGTTGGCCCTCGGCGTACAAAGTATCAAAGGCGAGAGAGGACTTCCCCGAGCCCGAAACTCCGCTGAAAACGACGAGTTTCTTCTTGGGTATCTCGACGGTGACGTTCTTGAGATTGTGCTGTCGCGCTCCGCGAACGACGATTCGATCTGGCTCCAAGATGGTTCGAGACTAGCTCGAACCGAAGGGTGGGTCAACGGATGATCCGAGATCGGGGGCTGTTTACTTTACGCTCGATGCCTCTTCATATCCCGAGCCAGCGGGGAAGCGCGAGGGCGAGCTCGGGAAAGAACGTAACGAGCAGAAGCGCCGCTACCATCGCCATATAGAGCGGGATCAATGCCCGGCTCACCTCGGCGATCGACGACCCCGATACCGTGCACCCGACGAAGAGCACGGTTCCCACCGGCGGCGTGCACAGGCCCACGCACAGGTTCAGCACCATCACGATGCCGAAGTGCACAGGATCGATTCCCACCGCCGTGACCAACGGTAGCAGCACCGGGGTGAATATCAGCACCGCCGGGGTAATGTCGAGGACGGTGCCGATGGCGAGAAGGAAGACATTGATGATGAGAAGCGTGGCGATCGTGCTGCCTTCAAAAGGGGCAAAGGCGGCGACCATGAGCTCGGGGATTCGCTCGTAGGCGAGCACCCACGAGAACGCCATGGAAGCCGAGATGAGAAGCAGGACGATGGCGGTCGTCGTCGACGCCTCTACCAGCACCACGGGGATCGCGCGGGGTGGGATCTCGCGATAGACGACCACGGCAAGGATGAAGCTGTACAGAACCGCCACGGCACCCGCCTCGGTTGCGGTGAACCACCCGGCCACGATCCCGCCCATGACGAGGACGACGAGGAACAAGCTCGGGAGCGCGGCGAGAAATCGCCGTCCGAGCTCGGCAAGACCCACACGAGCTTCGACGGGATAACCCCGGCGCCAGGCGATGGTGCCCGCCACGATCATCAGCAGCAGGCCGACGAGCAGCCCGGGCACGTACCCGGCCACGAAGAGTGCCGCGATGGAAACGCCTCCGGCAGCCAGTGCGTAAACGATGAGAATATTGCTCGGCGGAATGATCAAGCTCGTGGTCGCCGAGGCGACGTTTACCGCGCCACCGAAGCTTGCATCGTAACCCTGCTCTTTCATTCTCGGAACCATGAACCCGCCGACTCCGGCGGCGGCGGCGACCGCAGAGCCCGAGATGGCGCCGAAGAGCAGGCCGGCGACGATGTTCACGTAGGCGAGCCCGCCCGGAAGCATGCCCACGGCGCCCCGGGCGAATTCGATGAGCCTCCTGGCGATACCGCCTCGGTTCATGAGCTGGCCAGAGAGAATGAAAAATGGAATCGCGAGGAGCGTGAATCGATCCAATCCAGCGGCCATCCGCTGGGCGGCACAGATCGTCGCCGTGGAGAAGTCCATCGTCATCAGCAACGCCACGAACGCCGACAGGCCGATGCCGACGGCGATGGGTATTCTCAGCGCGAGCAGCGCGACGAAGGTGCCAACGAGGACGATGGTGTTAACTGGATCCATGTAAATGGTATGTGAATGCGGCTTCGATCGTGTAGAACACGACGAGTACCCCTGACAAAGGCAAGGCGAGGTAGACATAGCCTCGCTCGAATCGAAGCGCCGTGGAAGTCTGTCCCAGCGCGAGGGTGGCTTCCACGAGGCGAAAACCACCCATGACGATCACGGCTACGGCGAACAACACTACCGTCGCCGCCACGATTGCATCGAGCCCACGGCTGCGGTGCTCGGGGTCGATGAGGTCGATCGCGAGGTGAGCGTTCCGTCCGAAACCGTAGCTCGCACCCAGCAGGCCGAGCCACATGAGTCCGAAGCGAGCCAGCTCTTCGGTCACCGAGCTCGGATCCCGCAAGAGAAACCGGGTGGCGACTTGCCACAGCACGACGAGCACCATTGCGGTCATGAGCACCGCGAGGACGACCTCGAGGGTGCGGTCGACGCAAGCTTTGAGACGGCTCACTCCACGGCCCGGATGTCGTCGATGAGCGCGGCGAGCTCGGGCTCGCCGCGGTAGGGCTCGTAAATCGATTCCACCGCGGCGACGAACGGAGCCTTGTCGGGTGAGACGACATGGACTCCAGCGGCGCGCAGCGCCTCGAGCGCCTCCTCGGTAGCCTTGCGCCACAGGCGCAGTTGCAGCTTCGCGGATTCCTCGGCGGCGGTGCTCACCGCCGCTTTTTCCTCGGGTGAGAGTTCATGCCACAACCGAACGCTGATGAGCAGCACATCAGGGGTAGCGGTGTGCTCGTCGAGCGAGTAGTAACGCGCGACTTCGTAATGTCGAGAAAGGTAGAAGCTGGGAGGGTTGTTCTCGGCGGCGTCGACGACGCCTTGTTGGAGGGACGTA
This sequence comes from Vicinamibacteria bacterium, assembly GCA_035457705.1. Taxonomy (GTDB): domain Bacteria; phylum Acidobacteriota; class Vicinamibacteria; order Marinacidobacterales; family SMYC01; genus DASPGQ01. The sequence continues at coordinate 60,603 of DATIBD010000074.1, read as the reverse complement.
TAGAGCTCGCCCCAGGCGATCGGGGTTGCCGCGCCTCCGAGCGCCTTCACCATGTTGATGGCGAGGCTCGATTCCTGAGTGCGGATCTTGAGACCGTCGAGATCGGCGGGGCTCGAGATCGGCTTTTCTTTCGAGTAGAAGCTCCGGCTGCCGGCGTCGTAATACGTGAGACCGCGGAGGCCTTGTTCTTCGCCGGCTTCGAGTATCCTTTTGCCGATTTCGCCGTGGAACACCTTCTGCCTGTGCGCCTCGTCGCGGAACAAGTAGGGAAGGCTGAATACTGCGTAAAGCGGTACGAAGTTCTCGAGAACGCTCGCCGAGACTTTGGTCATCCCCAAGGCACCCATCTGGAGGAGCTCGATGCACTCGCGCTCGGTGCCGAGCTGCTCGGCAGGATGGATGTCGATTCGGATCCTGCCGCCGGATTTCTCGGCGGCGCGCTGGGCGAGAAACACCATCGCCTCATGGACCGGATGGCTCGTCGGCAGGCCATGAGCGAGCTTGATGACGCGGACACCGTTGCCGCCGCCGCAGGAAATCGCGAAGACGCTTGCGAGTAGCCAGAGGGTGACGACGCCGAAGACGATTTCAGTTCCATCCGGCTCGACATCGAGTGTCGCTTCGCCGGTACCCGGGGGCTCGAGAGTGGAATCCCCTCGCCGGCCAGCCACCGCGCCGGATGCCAGCACACCGAGCAACGAAATCGCAGAACGCATCGCTCTAGTCATTCGTGAGCCAGGATTGGGCTCCAGCGTATCCATCCAGATCACCCACGTCCAGACGATCTCCTCGCATCTCGTGAGTGAACACCGAAACCAGCGGTGCGAGCCAGGCGATGAAGCTCCCGAGTGCGTCGGCGGACGGGCGCTCGGCGACGTAGCGCCCGAGCTTTTCGAGGGCATCGATTTGCAGCAGGTAGAGCGCGGGGCACGCCCAATGGGTGGGTGGGCTCTCGGGTTTTTCCACGAGCCGGATGAGTCGTCCGGCGTCGTCGATCTCCGCGACGCCCGTCCTCCTCAGCTTGTCACGATCGGGCTCGAGGTACCGGAGGATCAAGTTGCGGGGATTCGCGAGGTAGTCGGCGACGAGCGGCTCAAGCGTATCTCGAAACAGATTGTCGCCCGCCGCGACGAGCACGGGCTCGTGAACGTCGCGCTGTTCGATCGCCCACGCGAGATCCCGCGCCGCCCCCCGACGCACCTCGTCGTGCGTGGCGCCATTGTTGAGGACGACGACCCGGTCCTCGCCCCAGGCGACGAATCGATCGTGAAATCGTGCATTAGCGACGACGACGATCTGCTCGAAGCACCCCGTCTCCTCGAGCCCATCGACGAGGTGGCCGACGATGGGCTTTCCAGCAACGGGGAGAAGCGATTTGGCGTGATCCCGGGTCAACGGATACATGCGGGTGCCAAAACCGGCGCACAAGACAATCGCCTTCACAAGATGCGGACTCCGTCGTCGCTCTCGACGGTGAAGGCCTTCATGGGGAGCTCGGCATCGTCGCCGACGAGCGCGATGGCGCAGCCGCCGAAGCCGGCACCGCTGAAGCGCGATCCGTAAACACCTTTCGTATCGCTCAGCGTCCGTTGAAGCTCGATGAGCTCGGGTGAGCCCGATTCCCAATTCTCGATCGAGCTTTGGCAGGACGCCTTCATGAGCGCACCGAACCCCTCGATGTCCCCTTGCTTCCACAACTCGATGCCGCGCCGGACGCGGGCTCTCTCGGTGAAAAAGTGTCGCGCGCGGAGGAATTCACGTCCGGGAAGTCGGGCGCCGAAACGTTCGAAGACCTCGCCCTCGAGATCGTCGAGGCCGACGACTTCGTCTCGTCCAGCGTAAAAGGCGAGCTTTCTGCAAGCCGCAAAGCATTCGTCGACACGCGCGTTGTAGCTCGTCCCGGCTAGGTTGCGGGTGGATCCGCTCGGGACAACGACGATCTGAAATGAAGGGGCTCCGTCACCGAGCGGGATGGGTTCCCACTTCGCGTTTCTGGAATCGATGGCGAGAATACACCCCCGCCGGGAGCCCACGATGGCGGCGGGATCGAGCACCCCGACTTTGACGCCGACGAAATCCCGCTCGGCAATCAGCGACCGTTGCACGAGCTCCGGCGGAGAGAGCTCGATGCCGTTGACGTCGGCTAGAGCAGTCAGGTAGGCGAGCACCACGGAGGCCGACGAGCTCAACCCGCCGCCGGGAAGCGTCCCTTGGATGCGGCCTCGAATCCCTGCGGGCGAGCCCGGCAAGCGCGCGCGCAGCGCGAGCGCCGCCGCGGCGACGTAACGACCCCAATCGTCATGGTCGTCGACGGATTCGAGCCTCTCCCACTCGATTCTGACTTCACCGGGAAAGTTGTCGCTCGTAAGCCGAATGATCGGGGCCGTCGTATAATTCAACGCGCTGTGAGCGCTCACCGCCATCCCCAACGTTGGCCCGCCCTGATGATCGCTGTGAGCGCCAATAGGGCAGATGCGGTACGGGGAGATCACGACGCGCATCTTCTCCTCGCCTTCTCCACGTACGATCGTGCTCAAGGGTGGTCATGATTTCACGAAGAGAATTCCTTGTCACCAGCGGGGTTGCGATCTTGGGGCGCCAGGCGTCAATGCGGAAGACTCGGGTCGCGCTCGTCGGCACCGGCATCCGAGGCTCGGAATTGTGGGGCAGAACGCTCAAGAAAGACTATGACGACGTCGTGGAAATCGTAGGCCTCTGCGACATCAATCCTGGACGGCTCGAGTACGCCAAGGGTTACATCGGCGTCGGCTGCCCCACCTTCACGAATTTCGATGAGATGCTCGAGTCGACGACCCCCGATCGCGTCATCGTGACCACGGTCGACGCCACTCACGACGAATTCATCGTCGGAGCGATGGAAGCGGGTGCCGACGTCATCTCCGAAAAGCCGCTGACGACGGATGAGACGAAGTGCCAGGCCATCATCGACGCCCAGACGAAGACGGGTCGGAACCTGGTCGTGACCCACAACTATCGCTACGCGCCCCATCGCGAACGGATGAAAGCGATGCTGATGGAAGGACGCATCGGCCGGCTGACGTCGGTGGACTTCCACTGGTATCTCGACGTCTACCACGGCGCATCCTATTTCCGCCGATGGCACGGAAAGGAGCGGTTCAGTGGAACGTTGTTCGTGCACAAGGCGTGTCATCATTTCGATCTTTTGAACTGGTGGATCGACTCCGAGCCCGAGCGCGTATACGCGCAGGGTGCGCTCGAGCATTACGGGAGCAACCACGAGTTTCGGTCAAAGCATTGCCGCGGCTGCCCGCACCGGGATCGTTGCGACTACTACTGGAATATCCTCGAAGATCCACACCTCGTCGGCCTCTACGTCGACAACGAGCACCACGACGGCTACATCCGGGACGGATGCGTATGGTCGAAGGAGATCGACATTTACGACAAGATGGCGGCGATGATCCGCTACGTCAACGGCGTGCAAGTAAGCTACTCGTGTACGACGTACTCGCCTTACGAGGGCTACCGCATCGCTTTCAACGGCACCGACGGCCGTCTCGAAGCCTGGATTCAAGAGCGCCAGCCGTGGGGGAGCGAGGATTACGACGAGCTCCGCATCACCGACAGCTTCGGCGAGACGAATTTCCACCGCATCCCGCACCCGGGTGGCGGTCACGCTGGCGGCGATCCTCGAATGCTCGATCACATCTTCCGCAATCCCGACGGCCCCGATCCTTATGGCCAACGCGCGGGACTTCGCGAGGGTGTCCTGTCGGCGCTCATCGGCATCGCGGCGCGCAAGAGCGTGAAGTCGGGCGAGCCGGTACGCATCGCCGACCTCACGACGCTCACGCCGAGTTGATGCGGCGAGCCGGAATAGTCGGAGGGCGATGGTCCTCGTCGACCGAGCGCAACGCTTGACTCGGACAGGTTTTCAAGACCGACCGGCTTCGAGGAGCAGGGCGAGAGCCTCGAGCCGTGCGGTCCAGTACTCCTTCGTTCGCGTGGCGGCGGACTTCGTCGACAAGCCCTCGTGCTGGATTGCGACTTGAGTCTTCTTGGGTCCCTTGGCGACAAAATAAAAGGCGACCCGGGTGCCGTCCTCCCACGTGACGCGCATCGACTTCCGGGGCACGGACGTACGCACCCTGATATCGATTCCCGACAGCCAGCCTTTGCGAGTACGGGCGACGCTGAACGCTCGGTAGACCTCGGCGATGGGAGCGGAAAGCGTCTTGCTCTTGCTGACCTCGTACGTGCCACCACGCCTCTGACCGATCTCACGCAAACCGCGGATGCGCTCATAACCGACAGTCACCATTTGCGCCCACCACCCGGGTGTGCCGAACGCGTCGTGCAACAAACGGGCGATTTCGCGATGGGGCATGGAGGCGGCTCTTCTGGCATCGAGAAGGCGCACCCATTCTGCCCATGAGCGGCCGGTTTTGTCGCGGACGGCGTCGTCGCTCATGCCGGCAAGCTTCGCGAAGTCTGGGTGTGTGTCGGAGCGCGTTTTCTTTTGAATGAGCTGGGCACGGGCGGTCGTATAGGCCTCGCCCGTTTTCAGCATTCGGGAGCGTGTGAGGCGTTTGAGATCTTTATTCTTCGGCATCGTAAACTCCTTCGTTCGAGCCGCCCGGCAACCTCCCCAGCAGTGAAGCCCGTGCGACTATGCGAACAGAGCTCAGCGAATGCCGATTCGGGAGTATGCCCCCCTTTGCCTCTCGCTTCTCGCGAAGGGGCCCTCGCTGGGGGAGGGCCGAAGAGGTTCGGCGCGAATCACCGCCGCCCGAAGGATGGATCAATCAAGAGGTTCTCGTCAAGGACCTCGCCTTAGTTGACCGCAACGCCTTCCATAGGAAGGTGGCCATGAGTTACTCGTATCGCGTCTCGTGCGCCTAGAGACACACCCACGGGGGGCACAAGCCCTGGGAAGTGGTGACCCCGCTCGTCGTCCTATACCGCAGCTGACACTATTTCCAGTCGGGCTTCACCGCGAAAAAGAAGCTCTCTCGTCCCCGTTCCACGAACAGCACCACCTCGTCGGGCTTCTCGTTCCGCATCGTCTCGAGCACCTCCCGAAATTCATGGAGATCCGACACCTCGTGCTCACCGAGACGAACCACGAGGTCTCCTGGTGCAACGCGGTTCGTGTTCCCGCTCACACTGACCGGAGGCTCGACGATGACGACGCCTCTCTGGTCGGGCTGGAGAAAACGGGTTGCCAGATAGTCGTACGTCACCTCCCGCACGAGCAGGTCGAGCTCCTCCACCTCGAGCGTCTCCGCCTCTCGAGACGACCTGGGCGCTGGCGCCAACTGCGCGATGGTTTCCATCCGTTGCCCTTTGCGAAGGTATGAGATATCCATGCTTGCGTCCGGCCCCGCGCGCAGGATCTTCTCCGCCAGGGTGCCGATGTCCTCGTCGCGCTGTACATCGATCGGGCTCTTGCCGAGCTCGACGAGAACGTCACCCACTCGAAGACCCGCCCTGTCTGCGGGCGAGCCCTGGTATACGTAACCGAGCAGGACGCCGCTCCCTATGGGAAGATCCATGTGAGCGGCGAGATCCGGGGAAACCGCTTGCATCTCCACGCCAAGCCAGCCGCGCCGCGTCGGGCTCGTCTGGGTGAGACTCACATTCGCGTCGACAAGCTCGCTGGCGGGCCGCGCGAAGCCGCGGCCAACCCCTTTCGGCAGGTCTCGCATCATCGTCACGAACGCGAGCGGATTTCGCGAGCGCGCGTCAGGAACGGGCACCGTGAGCGCGTCGAAGTACCCCACGATTTCTCCCGAAAGCCGGACGGCCAGAGAACCCACGGGATCCGCCGCCCCCGTCGCCAAGACGAAACCCGACCTCGGTCTGCCGGTTACGGCTTGAACTCGAGAGAGCTCCACCGATACCGCTCCGAGCGGCTCCGGCAACAGGCTGACGACCACGAGCTGTTCGCCGACCTGGACGGCGTCGGGCACGGAAGAGAAGCTAACGGGCTCGAACTCGCGCTCCTCGCTCAGGATCTGAAAGAAAGCGACTTCGGCTTCCTGGTCCCGTCCGAGGAGCGTCGCGTCGTACTCGCTTCCGTCGACGAGTCGCACGCGAGCGTTGGCGATCTGCGCCTCGGCACGCCCCACCGAGGCGGGGAAACGAATCCCCACGCCGTGAGGCATCTGGTTGAAGGGCTCGTAAACGATCGCGCTCGTGAGCACCACCCCTCGCGAAGAGACGATGACCCCGGTCGTGGTGAGCTCCTCTTCTTCGGGAGGCTCGGCGGTTGAGCTGCGAACCTGCTGACGGTAGCGGACTCTGACGAGGCTTTCCCGATATTGCTCTTCGATGCCGGCGAGTCTCTCGGCGACGGAATCTTCCTGGGGTGCCCCCAGGAGAAACAAAACGAGAAGCTCAATCATCATAACTCGCCTCGATGAGAATCCAGCGCCGCGAATGCCGCCGCATTACTGTCAATAGGATCTTGTCTCGTCTTTGTCCGTCGTATTCGAGGTAGATTCTTCGAAGGTCATCCAGGTTCCCGATTGGCTCTTCCTCGAGAGCGACGATGCGATCTCCCGGGAAGAGCTGGGCGCGGAAAGCCGCGTCGTTGGGCTTGACTCCGGCGACGAAAACTCCCGAGCTATCGGGCAAGTTGAGCTCGAGCGCGGTCTCACGGGTGATGCCGCGTGCGGTGAACCCCCAGCTCGAGCAGTCCATCTCGTCCGAGCTCGATTCGCCAAGCTCTTCCGTGGTTGCCACCACGTTCATCTCGGTGCCGCCGCGGGCGACCACGAGTTCCACCTCTTCTCCCACCGGGGTGTCGGCAATCGTCTTGTAAATCGCGGGAAGCTCCTCGGTAAACTGAGCGGAAAGACGGTCGCCACGGTAGGAGACAAGGAGGTCGCCCGCCTGTATCCCCGCTCGCTCCGCGGGCGAATCGGGATCCACGCTTCTGATTACCACCCCGGTGACGGGCTCGGCCTCGAAAAACTGGGCGAGCTCTTCCAGAGGCTGAAACGTGAGCCCGAGCCAGCTTCTCGTCATGCGCCCGTGCGCAATGAGCTCTCGAGCCACTTCCTTGACGATGTTGACGGGTATCGCAAACCCGATGCTCGATGCCCCGAACGCTCCTCTCGAGTTCACCCCGACGACCTGGCCCTTCAGGTTCACCAGGGGCCCGCCACTGTTACCCGGATTGATCGCCGCGTCGGTTTGAATCCAGGTGTTGAACGAGCCCGTTCTTTCGCCGGTGGGGAGCTTGAAATCATCGGAGAGATAGCGATCCTTACTGCTCACCACGCCGAAGGAGAGTGAGCGTTGGAGGGCGAGGGGGCTTCCCAGGGCGATCACTTGCTCGCCGACCTCGAGCGCGTCCGAATCGCCCAGCTCCACGGTGGCCGGAATCTTCTGCTCCGGGCGTAGCTCGAGGCGCAGGAGCGCGATGTCGGTGAGGGGGTCTTCTCCGACGAGAACGCCGGGAACGCGCTCCCTGGTGGACAGGGTGATGATCAGCCGTTTCGCCTTTCCGGCAACGTGGTAGTTGGTGATGACGTGTCCGCGCTCGTCGAGGATGAAACCGCTTCCCACGCCGGTCGAGCTGCGGCGCTCGCCCGAGGAGAAGACGTCGGTGATGGGCTGGACGTTGACGAGAGCGGGCGAAACGAGGTCTCTCGCGGCGAGTATCCGTTCCTGGAGCGACTGCTCGCTGACCCCTGCCAAAGAGAGGGCAAGAAGCAACAACATGTCCCATCGTAGCAGAAAGCGACAGTTCCACGCTGTCCGTCCCATCCGCCTTCCGTCCCCTCGGGCTCTGGGATTGCGTCGGCTCGCATCACCGCGTAGACTACCCTCCCCACCGACACGGTATGGGAGGATTGACTGATGAAAGAAATTGGCTATGACCGGCCATTGTTCGTTCAGCCCTTCGACCATCGGGGCAGCTTCACCAAGACTTTCTTCGATTTCAAGGGTGCGCCCGTTATCTCACCCGATCAAGAGCAGCACGTGCCGGTGTCGGCGGCCAAGACGATCATCTATCGCGGTCTACTTCGCGCGATCGAGATGGGCGTGCCGCGCCAGGAGGTCGGAATACTCGTCGACGGCCAGTTCGGCAGCCACATCATCGCCGATGCCAAAGCCCGAGGTATTCCCGCGTCGGTTTGCGTCGAAAAGAGCGGCCAGAACGTTTTCGACTTCGAGTACGGAGCACGATGGCAAGACCATCTCCGTTTCCTCGCACCGGACATTGTGAAGGTGCTCGTTCGATACCATCCCGAAGACGACCCGATCGAGAATCGCGAGCAGCTTGGAAGACTGAAGCTTCTCTCCGACTACGTTCACGCGTGGAACGACCACTACCTGATGTTCGAGCTTCTCGTGCCAGCGGTCACCGAGGCCGATAAGAGTGCGGGCGATCGGTACGATTCGGAAATTCGACCCAAGCACATGGTCGAGGCCATCGCCCAGATACAGGACTTCGGCGTCGAGCCCGACATCTGGAAAATCGAGGGTCTGGATTCTCGAAATCAAGCGGAGGAGGTCTCGAAGCAGGTTCGTTCGGGCGCCGCCCGGAGTCGTGTGGGTGCGATCCTCCTCGGACGAGGCTCGAACAAGGAAAAGGTTCACGAGTGGCTCGAAGTGTCGGCACCTGTCGAGGGGTTCATCGGTTTCGCCGTGGGTCGCACGAACTTCAGCGAGCCGCTTTCGCGTCATTTGAAGGGAGACCTGAACGCGAAGGAGACGATCGACGCGATCGCGGAGAACTACAAGGAATGCGTGGATATTTGGAAGGCGGCGCAATCCCGAGCAAGATAGAGCAAAAAGAAAAAGCGGGTAGGGTCGGAGCCCCCAACCTGGATGTGACAAACCGAAGCCCGGGACCGTTACCGGAATCGACCTTCACACCCACTCCGACCCCACCGCGCTCGGTGCCGCCTAGCGGGGCAAGCGCTCCATCCGGAGCGGGCCGCGCCAAGGCTGGCGGCAACGGAAGATCGTCGTAGGCCGCTTGTTATCGCTTCCTACTTCGCTGGGATATATAGCAAGAGGTTTGCCAGATCGTGCCGGACCCAGCAGAGGATCTCTAAGTTATTCACCCGTGGCCGATTAGTTCGTTGCTGGCCGTATCTCTGTCGCTAGGGGTCCGGCCATCACGGCGTCTCGCGTAGGAGATTCCCGTCAAACCCCTGGATTTTTGCCCCCCAGCAATGAGGTGAATTCTCCCCCAAGCCCTTTCCGGAACAGCGAGACAATCGCGAAAGTCCACATGGCATAGGGGTTGCTAGGAAGGATGCAAGCCGTAACGTCGAAGGTGCGGTATAGAACCGCAAGGGCGAAACGGTGCTTCGGATAGGACGTGCAACCCACCGTGACGACCCCCACCTCTCCGGCCGACGTTCTCTACATTACGTTCGATGGCCTTCTCGATCCGATGGGGCATGCCAGAAACGCTGATCTCTTGCAGCGTTTGGCGAGCGACGGCCTCACGATCGCCGTCGTTTCATTTGAAGAGGTGGACGCACTAAGAGACGAGGTTCGGACCGCCTCGATGAGAGGCAGACTCCAGGCGCGGGGCATCACCTGGAGACCCCTCCGCCACCGCGACACTCGCTCGATCCCGATGGCCTGCTGGGACTTTGTCCGAGGGGCCGCCACCGCGATGCGCGTCGCGGTCGAGCGCAAGCCCCGCTGTCTCCATACTTGCGGCTACTCGAGCGCGCTGGTCGGGCTCGCGGTCAAGCTGGCTTTCGGTGGGAAGCTGATCTTCGACATGCCGGGCTTCTGGCCCGAGGAAAGAGTGGAGCTCGGTCTCTTTCGCTCCACCCATTTCTTGTATCGGGTAAGCAAGCGCCTCGAGGAAATGATCCTCGAAAGCTCGGATTACGTCGTCGTTGCCACGGACCGAGCCAAGGCGGTCCTTCGTGACGAGGAGGCGAAGGCAAGGCTCGCGTCCAGACGTCGTGTCCCGGAAAAGCCGGTCTCGGTAATCCCTTGCTGTGTGGATCTCGAGAGGTTCTCACTGCAAACGCCAGATCGGGCCCTCCTGGCGAGTTCTGGGCTCGAGAACAGGCTGCTATTCGGCAACATCGGTTCGTTCAACCGTCGTTATCTCGCCTCCGAGATGTTCCGCTTCGCTTTCCACGTGAAGAAATATCGACCGGAAGCAATGTTCGTCTACTTGACGCCGCACGCCCCGCGCCCCCTTTACGAAGCGGCGCGAGCCGCAGGTCTCGACGACGGGGACGTTTTCGTTCGGACGGTCGCCCCGTCTGACATCCCGCGGTGGCTCTCAGTCTTCAGACTTGGCGTCTTCTTCATCAGGCCCAGCTATGCCGCGAAGGCCTCGTCGTTCGCGAAGCTCGGGGAGTTTCTCGCCTCCGGCGTACCCGTGGTCACCAACACCGGAGTGGGCGACCTCGATCATCTTCTCAGCGAAGAAAAATGTGGTCTCCTTCTGCCTGGGCTCACCGACCGCGATCTCGATGCGGCGGCAAAAAAGGTCTTGCCTCTGCTCGAAGGAGACGCTGTGCCGAAAGAGCTTCGAGAGCGCTGCCGCCAAACCGCATCGGATCGCTTGGGTATGGCCGAGGGCGCGAGCCGTTATTGCTCCGTTTATCGGTCCCTCGAAGGGGCGGGACAAGCCGCACACGATCATCCGAGAGCGATCGATACCGGGTAGTCCCGCGCGCTCTGCCGGGTTCTCGTCGGTGCTACAGTGGGTTATCCATGCGGCGTCGCGATTTTCTCGGCTTCTCCGCCACGGCGGTACTCGGCCTCGGTGCGTCTCGCGATCGGCTCCCCGTCCCTCGCGTGAACGGGGGTATCAACGTCCAGCCCGTTCGACGTTTGGATGCGAACGCGGGGCGAACGCCTCCCCTCATCGTTCCCGAGTTGGTCGATGCTCAAATGCGAGCCTTGTATGAGCTGGGGTTCGAGCAGATCCGTGTCACGATTTCGTTCGATCGATTCGGTCCGGATTTCCTCGCTGCGATCCCCTACGTCCGAGCCGCACGCGCCCTCGGCATGGACGTACTCGGCGTCATCGGCCAGTTCACCGGTTTCGATCTGCTGCAGGCAATCTCGAACCCCCAAACCCGTGACGAGGTGCTCGAGACCTACGTCGCCATCTTCGACGATTTCGTTCCTGCGGCGCCCGGTTTCGCGGGCAGCCCAGGCGTATTCTCGGCTCAGGTCCTCAACGAGCCCACGCACTTTACCGGCCTGCCACCGGACGTCTACGTTCGCGATTATTTGAGACCGGCCTATTTCCATCTAAAGGAGGACGACCCGTCATTGACGATCGTCGCTGCCGCGCCGGTGGGCTCGGCGGAAGGACTTCTTCGGGCCCGGCTGATGATTCAATCGGGTCTCGAGAACTACTGCGACCGCGTCGCCTACCACGTCTACAGCACGCGTTTCATCCGTGATCTCGGCATCCTGTCGGAACACCCGACCTGGATCACGGAATCGGGAGCCGCCGGCACGGAGCATCACCTGGACTGGATGACCCGGACGTTCGACGAGATCCGGGCGGCGATTCCGCGCACCGAGCGCATTTACTGGTTCAATCTGTTCGATTTCGATCCGGGAGCGTTCCGACTCGTCGATCTCGGTCGTACGGAGGATGGAGGCTTCGAGCCCGTCGTCGAATCTCATGAAGCAGTCGCTCTGCTGCGCTCACGGGTCGAGATGGCTGCGGCAGGCGCGGAGCTCGTGCCCTACCGCGAGCTCCTCCCCGACATAACGCTGTACTTTCCAACGGATGAGGATGAAAGACGCATCCGCTCCACGTCGATCGGATCCTCCACTTGGCATTCCTAGATCCCGCCCTCGTGGCCCTTGCATTGGTCGGTGCCGACCCAGATTACCCCCTCGGCAAACTGCGCCTACCCCCCATGAGCGACAAGGCGAGCCCGTTCCGGCTGGTGGATCTTCGCTACGCCTTTTCCGACGATGGCAGAGTCGTCTCGAGCTTCGAGAGCCGGGTGCGAATGGGGGCATCCTCTTTCATTGGAGGCGAAGTCGTGGGCGAGAGACTGGGGCTCTCTTTCGACACCGCGCGGATCGAGATGGGCGCGAGCCGGGACGACGAGAGCTCGGTGCTAGAGGGAGGCTACCGGGCCCGCCGGTTCCTCGCGCAAGCTCGTGCCGTGGAGGAAGGCGGCTCGTGGAAGCTCGCGACCGAGGGCGCGCTGCGACTGTCGAAGGACTTCGAGCTGTTGTTCGGATTTCGCGAGGACTTCGACGACAGCGTCCCCGAGCCGCCACGGATCGGCGCGTTCATCGCAACCGGCCTGGTCCCACGCTCGGAAGCAAGGACCCGGGAGGACCGTTTCACATCCGCCGGCCTCCTTTACCAGAGAGGAACCCATCTGGAGCTCCTGGCGGACGCGCAGGCGGCTCGATTGCGGACGGAAGCGGGCTTCGATGTCACGAAGGAACGCCTCCGTATGCTCACGCATTGGACTCGGGCACCACTCGAGCTGAAGGCCGAAGCGAGCTATGAACGCACGAGGGGACGACTGCCTCATCGAGTCGGCGACGTTGCCCTCGGCGCCGACGTCCGACTCGGATCGCGCCTGCTCGCGACGGCCGCGAGCCAGCAAACCTGGGAGCCTGGACTCGTGAGGCTCGCACAGGTCTACGGCACCGGGCTCGTCCTCTTCGGCCGCCGCCACACGTTCACGAGAGGGGGGGATGCGGCGAAGCGGGTTCGCGAGCTTCAGCGGCAAGCTTTCGAGCTCGGCTACAACGAGCGGCGAGTGTACGACACCGACGGCCTCCGGGCTTTGCGAGAGCGGCTTGGTATCTCGGGGGCCCGCGAGATCCTCTCGAACGCAATCGATGCGCTGTATCGCGCACAGGTACGCGAGCGCAACGTAGAGCAGCTCGGTTTTCTCATCGAATGGGACGAGCACGTCATTCCTGCGATCAGCGGTCGAACCTATCGCCTGTTCATAGCGCTTCCCTGGCCCCTCGGTCCCCCTTGGAGAGCGCGCGAGGACCATGTCGATTTCGTGCGGATCGAAGGCGCGTACCGCGAGGAGACGTTCTCCAGCGTCATCCGTTCCGTCACAAGAGAGGTACAGGCGAGCGTCTTTCTCAATCGGGAGATGAGCCTGAGCCTCGCCTGGGAAAGCCCCGGGCGGACGCCTGAAGAGATCGCCCGAGACACGAGCCGTCCATCACGGATCACTCTGAACCTCGTCTACGAAATGGGACGTTGACGCCCGGACCCCGTCTAGGCTTTGCGCGGGAGCCGAGGAGTCCCTCCGTCACGACAAGGGGAAATCCCCACGCCTCAGCCGGGATCGGAGAGCCTGAGTCTTACGTCCAAATATCGAAAACTCAAAGCGTTAGCGATCGCGGGCAAGGCGTCCTGGCGGATCTCATGGCGGCTTTAATTGCCGGAGCGTCTCGTTATGGTGGCATCCACCCAAGACGTGGGAGGGCACCTACTGGGAGCCCCCCCATAAATGCTGTAAAATGCTCTCTCATTTTGGCTTATGCGATGACGACGAAAAGGCCTCTGGCACGCGAGTTGCAGCGTAAATACCCATGTCTCGGTCGCCTCGGCGCAACGGGAGCATTGTGCGGCTCGCCGCTTGGGAGAAGTGCAATGGCTTTCCGGGAGCGGTTTCTCGTCAGCGGGTCCTCGACCCATTTGGGGCTCCGGAAGAGCTCTCACCCTATCTTTAACCTGGAGTTCACACCTTTAACCTGGAGTTCACATCAAGAGGTCGGTGATGTATAATTTTCCCCACACCCTAGAAACAACAGATGGAGCCGCTTTGATGCAGGAGCCCGCCGGGCCGCAGGTGCTAGTTGTCGATGATGATCCGAGTATGCAGCGCATGCTGCGGACTCGGCTGGAACGTGAGGGATATCAAGTCGTTACCGCCGCAGACGGAGACGAAGGCCTCGATCTGATCCGCAAGCAGGTCTTCAACCTCGTCATCACCGACGTAAGGATGCCCAAGCTGAAGGGTGACGAGCTCGCCCGCTCGATCAGTCAGTTCAATCCGGATATCCCGATCATCGTTATGACCGCATACGGCGACGTCAACGAAGCCGTTCGCCTCATGCACGACGGCGTCTACCACTACCTGACCAAGCCGTTCGACGTCGAGGATCTGGTCGGCCGGGTGCGCAAGGCGGTCGACCGACAGCGGACGTCCCACGAAGTCCAGCAGGTGCGGTCGAAGATCATGAGCCGGCGGAAGTCGGACTTCATCGTGGGGGCAAGCCCCAAGATTGAAGAGCTCTTGACCCAGATCTCGATCGTCGCCCAGAACGACGTGCCGGTCATCATCTATGGTGAGTCAGGGACCGGCAAAGAGCTCGTGGCCCGCGCGATTCATTACACGGGCAAGCGCGCCGATCGCCCGTTCGTCGTCGAGAACTGTGGCGCCATCCCCGAGAATCTGATCGAGAACGAGCTCTTCGGCCACGTCAAGGGGGCCTACACCGACGCCCGGAGCGATCAGAAAGGCCTCTTCGAAGAAGCGCACGGCGGAACACTCTTCCTCGACGAGATCGGCGAGCTGCCTCTGCCACTGCAGGTGAAGTTTCTGCGCGTCCTCCAGGACGGCGAGTTCAAACGGATTGGATCGACGCGGGCCATCAAGGTGGACGTACGCGTCATCGCGGCGACGAACAAGGACCTCATCCAGGCGATCTCCGAGAAGAGCTTCCGCGAGGATCTCTTCTATCGACTGAACGTGATTCCCATCCACCTGCCCCCTCTGCGTGAGCGGAAGGAAGACATCCCCCTGCTGATCAACCACTTCTTGACGGAGTTCAACAAGGAGCTCGGAAGAGGAGTCGAAGGATTCTCCCCGGCGGCCATTCAGAAGATGATGACCTATCAGTGGCCGGGAAACATTCGCGAGCTCAAGAACAAGGTCAAACAGGCGATGGTGCTCACGCGGAACAACGTAATCACCGCGGAAGACCTCTTCTTCCACGTTCCCGTCTCGTCGAACAAGTTTCAGTCCTTCAAGGATGCCAAGCGGGAGTTCGAGAAAGAGTACATCTCTCAGGTGCTCCGCATCTGCCAGGGGAACATTTCTCAGGCCGCGCGATTGGCAAAGAAGGACCGCAAGGACTTCTACGACGTGATGAAGAAGTACGGCATCCAGCCGGAAGCGTTTCGCAAGCAGCAAACGGGCTGAGAGGTTCAGCGTCGAGACGTCAACGACGGCTTGGACTCCTGCCTCCACACGACGAAGGTTCCCGCAAGCCTGGGAATCTCGAATACGTTCCAGGAGCCCTTCAGCTTGTTGCCCGTTTGGCGAGCGTCAACGTGGAAGTGGAGTTTATCGCCGTTGGGCTCTCCCAGCTCGGCGCTACCCAGCACCGTGCCAACGGTCGATGACAGCCGGGTGAAAGACGCCTGCCAGGGACGAGCGCCCTCGGCGTTGAGCACGGCGGTACCGGACAGATTCCCCCGTCCTCCGACGATATGGAGCGTGAGCGGGTAACCCTGGGGCTCCACGTGGCCGTACCAGACTCCGACGAGGTGCGAGTCATCGAGAGCGTCGTCCCGGACTCCTGAAAGAGGTCTGTCGTCTAGAACGCGGCTCGAGTCGTTAATGGATACGAGTCGGAACCAGAATCCTTCGGCCCGAAAATGGTGCGTTGCCAGAAGTGCGGTTACGGCTTCATGAGCCGGGTGAAGTCCCATCGCGAACACGGGACTCGTTTCGAGATCCGTGGTGAGGGTCCCGAGAGGGGTTGCTGCGTCGGCTCCGATGGAGACGAAGCGAGTCGTGCTCTCGCCCTCGACTTCGGCAAGGTAACGCACCGGCGCTAGAACCAGCTCGCTCGCCCGAGACGGCGCGATCACGATCGCGTGCTCCGGCAGGGCCCGGAGAGCGCTCAGGGCGAATTCCCTCGCTTCCGGCAGCTTCCGCCGGTCGGGATTGAGTTGAAACGCGAGCGGATCGAGGGGAAGCTCGAGAGGAACGTCCAGGAGCGCTCGGACGCGAAGCTCCGTCCTCGCGTAGCGGACCGCGACTGGGGCGAAACGATAGACGAGGGCGGGTGAGGCCGACAACAGCAGGGCGGCAGCGAATCCTTGCCAGTTCCCACCCGCCAGGAGCTTCCACCACCCGAACCCGACCATCACCGAGAAGAGCATCCACACCGCCAAATAGGATGGGATGGGCGCTTCCAGGTCGAGTGTCACGACGAGAAAGCCGTATATGACGAACATCGGAAAGACCAGCCAGAACACGTACTTTTGGCGACGGAAGAGCTCGAAGAGCCCCAGAAGACCAACGAGGGCAGTCCACGGCGGAAAGTTAAGTAGAAGCATGGTCGCGAATCGCGTGAGCGATTCCTGAAGCGGCGCATCCCAGGTGAGGCTCATGCGGTTCCAAAACGTCAACCATGCCCATTGCTCGGCAGGGATGGTGAATGCCTGCCTGGCAAACCAGCTGGACGCGGTCAGCGCGAGCCCGATCGAGGCGGCCACCAGGAAGACGACGAAGCCCCGCAGGCGCACGGCCCCTACGTTTCTCGTCACCGGCGGTTGAATGAACCTCGCGTAGAGCAGGACGATTGGCGATACGAAGAGCGTCAGCGGATTGTTGACGAACGAGAGCCCGAGGATGCCGCTTCCGGCGTAGAGATTGCGCGCTCCCCCGACGTTGGCGAAACGGATGAGAAAGAAGAGCATCGCCGCGAGCAGACAGGCATCGAGCGGCTCGGGCCCCGGCGTCACTGCCCTCATCCACAACGTATGGGAGACCCCCAGAGTCACGGCGGCAAGGACTCCAACGCGGCGCGCGATGAACTGAGGCGCCATCTGCAGCAGCATTTTCATCAGCAGGTAAACGAACAAGCAGGCGCCGGCCGCGAAGAACGCTGCCGCCCAGTTGGCGCGCTGGGCGAGTCCGCCCCAGGGGAGCGCTAGGAAGGGCTGCGAAAGCAAGACGAAGAGAGGTTGATGCCAAGGACCGTCGCCGATCTCTGCCTGCACCACACGCCTCTGGTACTCTGCGCCGGACATCCAGGCAACGTCCGAAGGGCCGGTGAAGACGTAGAGTCCGAATGCGGCAGCAAACACTGCCATCGCAACCGTGACATTGACGGCGCTTCTGGCCAGGCGATCTTGCATCTAACCGTTCGGTACAGCGCGGCTCCGCCTCAAACCGGCACGGTCGGCCTTGTTCGGAGCCTCAAGGTTCAAAGTTGATGTCAACAGTCTACAGTCGAAAACTCCGAAAAGCGACAGCGGCGACCGTCGGTCGACTTCAGGCTGACAAGAAGTACCGCCCAGCCAGGCGAGCGGTGGCCCAAGGCGCAGGCGAGATCGGCGCAATCGTCGGCATCGGACTCCTTCGTGGGGACCGCCCGCATTCGGGCTGCTTCGAAGGAATCAGGTGTTCCGGGGCTCCTTCGAAGGACATCCCGCCGGAAAATCAGATGTGAGCACGGAGTGCGAACAATCATCGGCATTCGGGCAGCTTCGAAGGAACGAGATATTGCGGGGCTGCTGCGAAGGGCTTCCCGCCGCAAAATTGCCGCGCCGTAAGCAGCCCGAGACCGACCTGGTCGGTTTTGAGGCGGAGCCTCGGCAGAAAGACGACAACAGTCGACCAGTCGAGAATCCTGACGCTCGAATGAGTTGGCATTTCACCAGTGATTCGCCCATAATAACGGGTTCCGGAGCGGAGAGCTCGAAGGAACTTTCGGCGAGCCCACCTCGGTGGTACCATGCGCGCGACGGTGCGGTTCGAGACTCGGACTTCGCGACTCGATAACGGCTCTACGGAGGCAACATGTCGAATCGGTACGATTTCGCCTTCGCCATCGGCGGGGCGGCCGGCCAGGGCATCGCGACACCTGGCAACATTCTGGCGCGAATCTTCGTGCGCCGCGGTCTTCACCTGAACGCCTACAACGCCTACCAGTCCATCATTCGCGGGGGGCACATCCTGCTCACCATCCGCGTGAGCGATGAGGAAGTCCTGACGCATGGAGACGGGCTCGACTTGCTGCTCTGTCTCAACCAAGACACGATGACGCGCCACGCCAGACATCTCGGCGAGGGAGGCCACGTCATCTTCAACAGCGACGACGTGAGTCCGGCGGAGGTCGCTTCCGGCGTCGAGCTCTGCGGCCTGCCGGTCAAGGAGCTGGCGAACGACAACCGGAACAAGCTCGTGCAAAACACCGTTGCCCTCGGTGCCATGCTGAACCTGATGGGCGCTGATTTCTCAGTGCTGGACGAGGCCCTGAAGCTCCAATTCGGAAGGAAGGGCCGGGAAGTCGTCGAAGAGAACGTGAGCATGGCGAGAGCAGGTTTCGACTACGCCAACGAGCGCTTCCATCCATTCAAGAAACCGCTGCCGAAAGGAAAGAAGCCTCTCGCGGTCTGGACGGGAAACGATGCGCTCGCGATGGGAGCCGCCGCGGCCGGCGTGAAATTCTACGCGGCTTATCCGATGAGCCCTTCATCGGGCATCCTGCACTGGATGGCCAAGAACGCACGCGAGCTCGGGATCATGGTCCGGCAGATCGAAGACGAGATCGGCGTTGCCAACGTAGTCATCGGAGCGGCGCACACGGGTGCGCGAGCGATGTGCGGCACATCGGGCGGAGGGTTCGCGCTGATGACCGAGGCGCTAGGGGCAGCGGCGATGATGGAGATCCCCGTCGTCTTCGTCACCGTGCAGAGGGCTGGCCCGTCGACGGGGGTTCCGACGAAGACCGAGCAGGGCGACCTGTGGCAAGTGCTCGGCGCGAGCCAGGGCGATTTCGAGCGAATCGTCGTCGCCCCGAAAGACGCCCTCGATGCATTCGACACGATCCCCGAGCTGTTCAACCTGGTCGATTCCTATCAATGCCCCGGAATCGTCCTTTCCGATCTCTTGATATCCGAGGGGACGTTCAGCGTCGATCCTGACGAAGTCGACATGCAGCCACCCATCGAGCGCGGCAGCCTCATCCTGGACGGCAATGCGAGCGACGGTTACGAGCGCTACAAAGACACGAGTACGGGCATTTCCCCTCGGGCCGTGCCCGGGCTCGAGGGCTACGTGCACGTCGTGGCGACCGACGAGCACGACGAGGACGGCGTACTCATCTCCGACGAGTTCACCAATCCGCACAAGCGGCGCAAGATGGTCGAGAAACGGGCTCGCAAGCTTTCGTCTTTCTTCGACAGGGTCGAGGGGCCGACGATCGAGGGTCCGGCCGATGCCGACGTCACCCTCGTAGGCTGGGGCTCGACGCACGGAGTAATCTCCGAAGCCCGCGAGCTCCTCGAAGGGCGGGGCGTAACGGCGAATCAGCTTTCGATCAAATGGATCAAACCGTTCCACTCCGACGCCGTAACTCGGGCGCTCTCGAAAGCCAAGAAGATCCTCGTGGTGGAGAACAACCATTCGGGCCAGTTTTATCGTTACCTGCGGAGCGAAACGGGTATCACGGCGCAGGGACACATCCGGAAATACGACGGCGAGCCATTCCAACCCCACCACGTCGTGAACGGCGTGCTCGATCACCTGGGAGACAAGAAAGACGTCGAACACGACGTGTTCGTGCCGTATCAGGAGATACTCGTCTGAGAAAAAGATAGGGAGACAAGGCAAATGGCAACCACGACCCTGACGGAATTGAAGCCCAAAGACTTCAAGGGCAAAGTCGACCCCGATTGGTGCCCCGGCTGTGGCGATTTCGGCCTCCTGAATGCGGTTCAGAAAGCGCTCGCCGAGCTCGGCCGCAGACCTCACGAGGTGCTCTGCGTTTCCGGCATTGGCTGCTCGTCGAACTTTCCCGGCTTCATCAACACATACGGCATGCACACTCTGCACGGCCGCGCTCTAGCGGTTGCGACCGGGGCGAAGTTTGCCAACCACGAGCTCACCGTGATCGCGACCGGGGGCGACGGCGATGGCTACGGGATCGGAGGGAACCATTTCGCCCATACGGCTCGACGGAACGTCGACTTGACTTACCTCGTCATGAACAACCAGATTTACGGGCTCACCACGGGACAGGTAAGCCCTTCGAGCAGCCTGGGCATGAAGACCAAGTCGACCCCCTTTGGTAACCTCGAGCGCCCGGTCAACCCAATCACGTCCTCCATCATGAACGGCGCGACTTACGTGGCACGAGGATTCTCTGGACATGGAAAGCAGTTGGTGACTCTCATCCGCGAGGCGATCCTTCACAAGGGGTTCTCCCTCGTCGACGTATTCAGCCCCTGCGTGACGTTCAACCACGACAACACCTACGACTTCTTCCGTGGCCGTATCAAGAAGCTCGAGGACGAGGCCCACGACCCCACAGACTGGAAGTCAGCTTGCGAGAAAGCGATGGAATGGGGCGACAGGATTTACACCGGCTTGTTCTTCAAGAACGAGGAGGTTCCGACGCTCCACGAGCTCGAGCCGGTGCTGGACGAGGGTGGACCTATCGCC
Organism: Vicinamibacteria bacterium; assembly: GCA_035457705.1. Classification (GTDB taxonomy): domain Bacteria; phylum Acidobacteriota; class Vicinamibacteria; order Marinacidobacterales; family SMYC01; genus DASPGQ01. The sequence continues at coordinate 40,201 of DATIBD010000074.1, read as the reverse complement.
CATCGCAAGCCCGGACTCACCAAAGAGCAGAGCGAACGAATTCTGAAGCGGATGATGTAGCCTGCGCGAAGAGGGCCGCACCGCCTCCGTCGACGCCGCGCTCGTCGGCACGGTCATCATCTGGGCGGTCAACTTCAGCGTCGTTAAGGCAGCACTCGTTCACCTCTCGCCTCTCGCTTTCAATTCCGTAAGGCTCATCGGAGCCTCGGCCGTGCTACTCGTGCTCGCTCGCCTCCGAGGCGGTCCCCGCCTGCGACGGCAAGATCTCCTTCGGCTCCTGCTCCTCGCGCTGATTGGACACACGATTTACCAGCTCCTCTTCATTCATGGTATTCACGAGACCACCGCCTCGAGCTCGGCGATGCTTCTGGGCATGACCCCGGTATTCGTCGCTCTTCTGAGCGTCCTGCTGCGAGTGGAGCGACCCCGATCGACCACCTGGCTCGGCGTCGCGATCTCGGCGGTTGGCGTGGGGCTCGTCATGCGCGACTCGCACCGTCTCGGTCATGGGGCGTCCGGTGACTGGCTTACTCTGGGAGCCACTCTATGCTGGTCGCTTTACACGGTGCTGGGAAAGCCGGTCGTCGACTATTATGGACATTTCAAGCCGAATGCCTATACCATGGCGCTGGGAACGACGTTCCTGCTTCCCCTGGGTCTTCCCCGCCTGTTCGAAGTCTCCCCGGAAGCCGTGCCCGCCTCGGCGTGGGGGGCCACGATCTTTTCTTTCGTCTTTGCCCTCGTCATCGCCTACTCTCTCTGGTACTTCGCCGTGTCACGAATCGGCCCGACCCAGACTGCGATCTATGCCAACCTCACCCCGGTGGCCGCCCTCGCCGTCGCCTGGTGGTCCCTTGGCGAGCCGGTGGGGCCTCTCAAGCTCGGCGGCGCGGCGCTGATCATTCTCGGGATCCGTCTCGTGCGCCGCCACTGATTATGAGTCCCAAGATTCGACTGGTGCGCGATGACGATACGCCGGCGCTGCTCGAGATCTACGCCCCAATCGTTCGGGAGACCGCCATCTCGTTCGAGCTCGCACCGCCCGATCTCGCACAGTATCGTGACCGCATACGCCTCACGTTGGAACGACTACCCTGGCTCGTGTGCGAAGACCGAGCCGCGATCCTGGGCTTTGCTTACGCGTCGCCTTTCCGGGCGCGAGCCGCTTATCAGTGGTCCGTAGAGACAACCGTCTATGTCAGCCCGAAGCACCAACGACGGGGAGTCGCCCGGGGACTCTACGCCGCGCTACTGGGTTGTCTGAACCTGCAGGGGTTCACGACCGCATTAGCGGTCATCGCTCTTCCCAACGCCGCAAGCGTCGCTTTGCATGAATCGATGGGCTTCTGCCGTGTCGGGATGTTCGAGAGTATCGGCTACAAACTCGACCGTTGGCACGACGTCGGAGTCTGGTGCCTTCAGCTCCGAGACCGACCCCAAACCCCAGCGCCACCTCGTGCCATTTTTACCTGGGAAGGCTCGGCCGATCTCACCGACATCTTCGAACGAGCCGCTCGAGCGATTAGGCGACCTTAGTACTGTATTTCAGAAGAACGATAGCGTATTCGACGATCCAAGAAACGCAACGGCGCGAAGACAGCAACTTGCGAACTCCTGGCCTCTCTTTGCGCCTCCGCGACTTTGCGGCTTTGGGTTCCTCTGAAAATTATTCGCCCTCCGGGCTCACTCTCCTATCCTCGAAGCCGTCCGATGCGGACGATACGTCAGCGTAATTGTGAAATTCGTCTGCTTAGGCCGGGAATCAGGCGGACCCCTCGCCGAAAAAAAAGCACATCGGCCGGCCACGAGGCTTGCCCCCGGCGCGGTCCGGCTTGACCGAACCGCCCCCAGTCGGTAGCATACGATTCATCCCCCCTGACGGCAGCACGAGAGGCGAAATGCACCCCATTCTGCTGTGGACGACAGAGCCCGGATCGTTGTCTCCCGAAGACTACTCCGAAGTGTTCGATAGTTTCTGTGTGAGACGGATCCAAGAACTGGACGCCCGGGCCTTCGGCGTACTGCTCATCGACGAGGAACTTCTTCACCGGCATCACGAGGCGGTGCGAGCGTTCGCTGCTCGCACGGCCGGCGTGGTACTGCCCGTCATCGCGCTCTCCGCGGATCCCGGCAGCTGTGAGCTCGACGAGCTTCTATTCGACCTCGTTCCGCGAAACCCCGGCCAACGCGAGCTTCGGCGAAAGCTCAATAGCGCGACGCGCTTTCTCGACAACCAGCTCTCTCTCGAGGCCTCTCAAACGGCTGCGCAGCAGAAGGCCCGCCAGCTCGAGGAGCTTCACGAAATCGGGATCGCACTCTCCGCCGAGCACGATCACGAGCGTTTGCTGAATCTCATTCTGGGCAAGGCAAGAGAAATCACGAGCGCCGATGCCGGAAGCCTCTTCCTGGTGTCGAGCCTGGACGAGCTCGTACCCCTTCCCGAAGGCCGCGCGAAGCGGTTTACCGGTCGCTGGTTGCGCTTTCGTCTCGCCCAGAACGATTCCCGCGAGCTCGAGTTCGAAGAGGACATCCTCACGATCGGCCCCGACAGCATTGCCGGATACGTCGCCTTGACGGGCGAGACCCTCAACATTCCCGACGCTTATGATCTGCCGGCCGACAAACCGTTCGCCATCAACCGCAGCTTCGACGAGGCGATTGGCTACCGCACGCGCTCCGTCCTGGTCGTGCCGATGCAGAATCGGGAGCGTGAGACTACCGGTGTTCTCCAGCTCATCAACAAGAAGAGATCGCGTCACCTCCGGCTCGAGGGGCGGGCCACCTTCGATGATGAGGTCCTGCCCTTCGACGAGGATGACGAGCGCCTGGTACGCTCGCTAGCGAGCCAGGCCGCCGTTTCGATCGAGAACAACCGCTTCCACCTGGGACAGGAGCACCTTTTCCGCCGATTCGTGGACGCGGCGGTCAAAGCCATCGAGAGTAGGGATTCGACGACCAAGGGCCACTCGTGGCGGGTGGCCACGATGACCACGGAGCTCGCGCGAGTCGTCAACCTGAGCGGCCGCGGCTCCTACGCGAATCTTAGATTGAGCTCCGACCAGATGCGTGAGCTCAAGTACGCGGCGCTCCTTCATGACTTCGGGAAAGTGGGTGTGCGAGAGCGTGTCCTCATCAAAGCGACCAAGCTGTATCACGGCGAGCTATCGACCGTTCGACAGCGCTTCAAGACGATCCGGCGTGCTCTGGAGGCCCAGTATCTAAGGCGCGCTCTGGACGGGCTGCTCGCCGGTGAAGCCACACCGGAGCAGATCGAACAGACCAAAGAGGAGCTCCGAAAGCGGCTCGCGCTGGTGGACGAGGCGCGCGAGGCCGTCGAAGCGGCGAACAAACCCAACGTGGTGCGTTTTTCTGACTTCGACCGCTTGATCGAGCTCGGGCAGCTTTGCTACGAGGACGTGGATGGGAGCATTCAAACGTTTCTCGAGCCCGACGAGATCACGGCGCTGACCATCGCCCGAGGCAGCCTTACCGAATCCGAGTACAGGATGATCATGTCCCATGTGGACCATACGTACGATTTCCTCTCGACGATTCCCTGGACTCCGGATCTCAAAGGTGTTCCCGATCTAGCCCGGAGCCACCACGAGAAGCTCGACGGAAGCGGCTATCCTCTCCGGCTGCCCGCGGAGGACATCCCGCCTCAGACTCGCATGATGACGATTTCCGATATCTACGACGCGCTCACCGCTAGGGATCGCCCCTACAAGCCCGCCGTGCCCACGGAAAGAGCCCTCACGATACTCGAGTCCGAAGCGAGCTCCGGCAAGATCGACCGAGAGCTGCTGGATCTGTTCATAGAAGCTAAAATCTACGAGCTCGGCGTGAAGAACTAGGCCACCCTCCCACGTACCCGTCGACGCGCTGACTAGGTGTAGCCAAACCCGGAGACCATCCAATCGGTCACGATTGGCCCCCTAATGAGCCAATTGGACTATTACATTTGACGCAGAACCGTGGAATTGGTATCTCATTGGCATGGTCCATTTGGAGCTGGAGCTCGACCGGAGCTCGGACGTCCCCCTATATGAACAGCTCCAGAAGAAGCTTTCGGAGCTCATCGATCGGGGTTACATCGAGCCGGGAACGAAGCTTCCGCCGAGTCGTGAGCTGGCCTCCGCGCTGGGCGTCAATCGCAACACGGTCACCGCCGCCTACGACGGGCTTTCGACGAGCGGCCGGGTCCGCTCTCATGTCGGCCAGGGGACCTTCGTCGCCCATCGCGAGCCGGAGGCCAAGGATCCCATGCTCTTTCGCTTCTCGCGCTCGGCGCATGCCGCCGCCGAGCGTGTTCGCCCCGCCCCAAAAGTGCCGGAGGAACATCCGGATACGATCGATTTCGCATCGCTCGTTCCGGATGAGGAGCTGTTCCCGGTCGAGCCGTTCCGATCCGTTCTCGACTACGTGCTTCGAACCGAAGGCAAGAAGCTCCTGCAGTATGGTCCTGCGGCAGGCTACCCGCCGTTGAGAGACTACATCGCCGAACGTCTCCGAAAGCGTGGGGTTGCCGCCCAGCCGGACAACGTCCTCATCGTGAACGGCTCGCAGCAGGCACTCGACCTCATCTGTCGGAGCCTCCTCGACCCGGGCGACCGAGTGGTCCTGGAAAGCCCCACGTACACGATCGTTCTTCCGCTACTGGCCCAGTATCAGGCCCAGACCGTCGCCATCCCCATGACGCCACGGGGAGTGGACCTCGACGCGCTGGAAGCGGCTCTCGATCGAGACTCGAGAACGCGTTTCGTCTTCACGATGCCGACGTTTCACAACCCGACGGGCATAACCCTGGATCTTCCGTCTCGAAAACGTCTGCTCGAGGTCTCGGCCCGGTTCCGGGTGCCCGTAGTCGAGCACGATTTCGATTTCGAGCTTCGGTTCGACGGGGCGGCATTGCCGCCACTCAAGGCGCTCGACGAGCGGGGCTCGGTACTGCACATCGGTACCTTCTCCAAGGGCCTGTTTCCCGGCTTGCGGTTGGGCTGGATCGTTGCCGACCGAGAGGTCGTCGCCGCCATCGAGCGTTCGAAGCTGATTGCCGATTACTACACGAGTCTCCTTCTGCAAGCGGCGGGACTGGAGTTCTGCCTGCGGGGGCACTACGACCGGCATTTGAAGCGCCTGGCCGCGATCTACCGGCAGAAGAGTCAAAGGCTCGTTCAAGCTCTCGAACGGCACTTTCCCGACGATGTGTCCTGGACGACCCCGGAAGGCGGCTACGCCTTCTGGGTTACGCTCCCGGAGGGCCTGTCCGCCGAGTCGCTTTTGCAGGACTCTGCTCGAGAAGGCGTGATCTTCACACCGGGAAGCCATTTCTTTGCCGCCGGCGGCGGCGAGAGCTTCCTTCGGCTGTCGATTTCCCGAGTACCCGTCGAACGGATCGAAGAAGGTGTCGTACGACTGGGCGCCGCATTGCGACGCCTCGGTGATCAAAGTGGAAGGGGAAGCTCGCCATCACGGGAGCAAATGCCCGCATTTCATATCTAGGAGGTATCAGATGACGGACCCGACTCTCAAGCTCAAGACCGGACTGGCGGACATGCTGAAGGGCGGCGCCATCATGGACGTGACCAACGCCGAGCAGGCGAAGATCGCGGAGGACGCCGGCGCGGTGTCGGTCATGGCGCTCGAGCGCGTGCCCGCCGACATCCGCAAACACGGCGGGGTGGCGCGCATGTCCTCGGTGGACAAGATCGAGGAGATCATGAAGTCCGTGAGCATCCCGGTCATGGCGAAGGTTCGCATCGGCCACTTCGTGGAAGCGCAGCTCCTCGAAGCGATGGGCGTGGATTTCGTCGACGAGAGCGAGGTTTTGACACCCGCCGACGAGGAGAACCACATCGACAAGCACGCTTTCGAAGTTCCTTTCGTTTGCGGCTGCCGAGACCTGGGTGAGGCTCTGCGGCGGGTGGGCGAGGGCGCGGCGCTCATTCGCACGAAGGGCGAGGCGGGCTCGGGCAACATCGTCGAGGCGGTGCGGCATCTGCGGAAGGTAAACGGCGACTTGAGGCGCCTGACGGTAATGACGCCCGACGAGCTGATGGCCGAGGCCAAGCGGCTGGGTGCGCCTTACGAGCTCGTCAGACTCGTGGCGAGGGAAGGCAGGCTTCCCGTTCCCAACTTCGCCGCGGGCGGCGTCTCGACCCCTGCCGATGCGGCCCTCTGCATGCAGCTCGGCGCCGAGAGCGTCTTCGTCGGATCGGGCATCTTCAAATCGGAGGACCCAGCCACGCGAGCCGCCGCAATCGTCAAGGCCGTGACCCATTTCCGCGATCCCAAGGTGCTGGTTGAAGTCTCCCGAGGGCTGGGCGAGCCCATGACGGGTATCGACGTCGCGACCCTCGACCAGAAGGACCTCCTTTCGACCCGAGGGTGGTAGAGCGGCCATGAACGAAGCCGTCGTCGGCGTGCTCGCCCTCCAGGGCGATTATGCCGAGCACCGTCGAGCGCTCGAGCGGATCGGCGCGGCCTCACGCGAGGTGCGACGGGCGGACGAGCTAGGAGGTCTTCGTGCGCTCGTGCTGCCCGGGGGCGAGAGCACGACCATGTTGAAGTTCATCGAAGAGGAAGGGCTCTTGGAGCCCCTTCGCCGGCTCTACCACGAGGGGGCGGCGATGTTCGGTACTTGTGCCGGTGTGATACTCCTCGCGAAACACGTCACTTCGCCCTGTCAGCCATCGCTCGGCCTGCTGGACGTCAGCATCGAGCGGAACGGCTACGGCAGACAGATCGATAGTCACGAGAGTCGCGAGGCCTGCCCTGAGCTCGGCGACGAGCCGCTCCCGATGGTCTTCATCCGGGCCCCGGTCATCCGCGGCTTCGGACCCGGCGTGCGCGTGCTCGCCCATCACCGCGGCGAGCCGGTCCTGGTGCGCGAAGAGCGGATCCTTGCGAGCACCTTTCATCCAGAGCTGACGGACGACCCGCGGGTTCATCGCTATTTTCTCGAGAGCGTAGCCGAGCTCACAGTCGTGGGGCGCCGGGTGTAAAAATCCTTCGGAGGATGTAAAGAAACTCCCAGACCGGGAGCGACAAGCCGGTGCCGAGCTCCTTTAGATAAGCGACATTACTGAACGAAGCTCATGGCATCGAATTTGCGAGTCAAGAAAATGTGCCGGAGGTGCAGGAGTTCGCCGCTGAACAGCGTCCGGAATGGAACACTCTCCTCGGAAACGGAACTTCGCGGACCGAACCAGCGTCTAACCTCTTCAAGTACGACTGTGGAAGAGCATGTCGGATGAATCGATTCTGCTGATCGGATCCAGCCGTGCTTCCCGGGATGCCGAGGAAGCGCTCGTCGGATCGTTCCCCATCACGCTCCGGGACAGCGCCACGGAGGCGCAGAGCCAAATCGTCGCCGGACAATACTCCGTGATCGTCGTGGACGCCGACGCGTCGCCGGAGCCGCCCTGGCGCGTCGTCGAGATGCTTCGGGAACGCGACGAAAACGCGGCCATCCTGCTCATGGTGACGCCTGACACCCCCTGGTCGTCCTTCGCCAGCTATCGGCAGCGTCCCGCGGGTCTCGTCTTGAAACCGCTCGACCGCAGTACCCTCCTGATGGCGATCGATTCAGCGCTCGTCTATCGACGTCTCCTCGAGGAAAACCGGACGTTGAAGCGCCAGCTGGGAAGCGCCGTGAGCCTGCGCGATTGGGTGGGGTGCACGCCGCAGTCGGGAGAAGTGCGCAAATCGATCGCGACCGCGGCCCTCTCGACCGGAAGCGTGCTTCTCTCGGGCGAAGACGGGACGGGAAGGAGGCTTGCCGCGGAGCTGCTCCATCGGCACGGGAGAAATCCCGGCTCGACGTTTCTCCCGCTAGACCTGACGAGCGTTCCCGCGGGAGACCTGCGTCGGCTGCTCGAAGAGGTAACCGAGGCCTCGGTCGCAGGCGGCGGCGATTACATCCACGGAGCGCGTCCCGGCACGCTCTATCTCGGCGAGCTCACCACGCTCGACGCGGTCGATCAGATGAGCCTGAGGAGCTTCCTCGAGAAGCCTCTCCCCTTCCGCATCGTCGGCTCGGCAAAGCCGTCGCTGAGCGAGCTCGTGCGTCAGGGCCGCTTCGACGAAAACGCTTTCCGAGCGATTTCGAGGATCACGATACGGATTCCCGCATTGAGGGAGCGGCGCGGCGACGTTCCCCTGCTCGTCGATCATTTTCTCAAGCGATTCAGCGAGAGATTCGGTCTGAAGCCTCTCGGAATTCCCTCGTCGGCGATCGAGAACTACTCCAACTACGACTGGCCCGGCAACGTGGCCGAGCTGGCCATGCTGATCGAGCGGGCCGTGTCCATCGCCTCGGCGGCAAAATTCGACGGCACGACGCTGCCCGAACATTTCTGCGCCCCCCCTTCGCTCACGGTTCCCGAGCCGATTCGACTGAAAAACGTCTCCTTGCGGGAGCTCATCGCCGACATCGAGAAACGAATCATCCTCCAGACGCTCGAGCGCGTCGACGGCAGCCAGAAGCGCGCGGCACAGGAGCTCAGATTGAATCCGACGACGCTTCACGAAAAGATGAAACGTTACAAGATCCTTGCCCCGGCCCGCCGACAGAGGATCTGACGCTCGCATCGACGCCCCTCATTGTTTAATTGACAACATCGGTTTTGGATGATTAGACTACCCCGCCAATCGGGGTCATACCGCGATTGGCATTTGCGCTTTGAAAACGGCTTCTCGACGCTCCGGTGTTCGAGCTGCGCGACCGTAATCGAGAAGCCTTCCCGAAGGACCAACCGCGCAGGAGGTGAGTACGTGAAGAGATCTTCGATGGCCTCCCTGGGAATGTTGATCATCCTCAGCTCGCTCGTTCTGGGGCTTCTCGGCTGCGGAAAGGAGCCGCCGCCGCCGCCACCCCCGCCGCCGGTGGAAGAGCCCCCTCCACCGCCGCCTCCTCCACCGCCGCCGCCACCACCACCGCCACCGCCGGCACCGACAGAAGAGGAGCTCTTCCGCAGAGCCTCGATCGCAGACCTCCAGAGGAATCTCACGGACATCCATTTCGACTACGACAAGTCAGACCTTCGCGAGGATGCCAGGGCCGCTCTTTCCAAGAATGCGGACTGGTTGAAGCTGAGCTACAACACCACGGTCATCGAAATCGAGGGCCACTGCGACGAACGTGGCACGGTCGCATACAACCTGGCGCTCGGTGAGCGTCGCGCCCGAGCAGCGATGGAATACCTCCAATCGCTGGGCGTCGCCGCGAACCGACTGAAGTACGTTTCCTACGGCAAGGAACGTCCACAATGCACGGAAAGCAACGAGAGCTGCTGGCAGCGCAACCGTCGCGCCCACTTCAGGATCGACGCAAAGTAGCGAGAAGCTCCCGGATTCCGTCGTCCGTCGCCCGGTGCTCGAGCATCTTGACCCCGTTCATTAGCAGGACGGGGACGTCGTCACCATAGCGGATCTTCAGTTGGGGCTCGGCGTCCACATCGACTTCCCGGATGCGGACGTCGAGCCCTCGAAGGGCCCGCTCGAGAGCGGCCTTCATCTCCTCACAGAGGCCGCAGCCCGCACGAGACAAAAGCTCGAGCTCGATCACCGACTCTCGAGCTCCTCGAGAATACGAGACGCCGCCTCCCGCCGGTTCTGCTGGCGGGTGATCGCACGACCCACGACGACATAGGAAGCGCCACGGCGGGCCGCCTCCTTCGGCGTGGCAACACGTTTCTGATCGTGCGTCGCGCTCGCCCAGGCGGGGCGAACGCCGGGAACTAGGATCGCGAGTCGCCCCTCCGTCGCCTCCAGCACCGCCTCGATCTCCCACGCCGAAGCCACGACGCCGTCGAGCCCACTTGCCGCCGCGAGTTGCGCTAGACGGACCACCTGCTCTGTACTCGAACGCCCGAGTCCCACTTCCTGGAGCTCTTCGTCTACGAGATGCGTGAGGACCGTCACCCCGAGCACCAGCGGACGCCTCTTGCCGAAGCTCGCGGCGGCCTCGGCTGCCGCCCGCATCATCGTTTTACCGCCCATGGCATGAACGTCGACCAGATCGACGCCGTGGCTCGCAGCGGCTCGAACCGCACCGGCGACCGTAGCGGGGATATCGTGGTACTTGAGATCAAGAAAGATTCGGGCCGGGGACAGCTCCTCCAGCACGCGGGGTCCGCAGGCCGTGAAGAGCTCCTTCCCGACCTTGAAAAAATCCACCAAATCAGAGAGCTCGTCACGCAGACGCAGCACGTCTTCGAGTCGATCGAGGTCGATGGCAACGACCAGCTGGGGCCTCTTCACCACCCCGTGGGCACCGCCTTGACGTCGGCGACCAAACTACCGGTGAGGGCGGATAGGCGGTCGACCCGGTGACGACGACAGTAGTCCTCGAGACCATCGAGCGTCTTGCGCCATACCGACGGATCGACGAAGCTCATCGTGCCGATCTGAACGGCCGTAGCCCCCGCCAGGAAGAACTCCAGCGCATCCTCGGGGCCGGAGATGCCACCGATCCCGATGATCGGAATGTCGACCGCTTGCGCCGTCTGGTAGACGAGCCGGATGGCGATGGGCCGGATGGCGGGCCCGGACAGGCCTCCGACAACGTTCGCGAGCCTCGGTTTTCTCGTCTCGACGTCGATGGCCATCGCCGGAATCGTATTGATGAGGGAAAGGGCGTCGGCCCCCGCCGCCTCCACGCGGCGGGCGATGTCAGCGATGTCGGTCACGACAGGAGTGAGCTTCGGGATCACCGGCAGGCGGGTGCTCTCCCGAACCCTCTCGGTGACCCGCGCGGCCATGTCCGGATCGCAGCCGAAGAGGATCCCACCCTCGTGCACGTTCGGACAGGAGATGTTCAGCTCGATCCCGCTGACGCCCTCCACATCGTCGAGGATGCGCGCAAGGTTTCCGTACTCCTCGATGGTGCTTCCACAGATGTTGACCAGGATGCTGACGCCGAGCTCTCTCAGTCGCGGCATCTTGTCGCTCACGAATCGCTCGATTCCGACTTCTTGAAGCCCGATGGCGTTGAGCATGCCGGAGGGCGTTTCCCAGATCCGGGGCGGGGCGCAACCTTCACGCGGCTCCATGTAGAGCCCCTTGACCACGATTCCCCCGATGGCCCGGTAGTCAGCCACATCCAAATACTCGGTCCCATAGCCGAAGGTCCCGCTCGCTGCGATGAGCGGCGTGCGGAAACGAATCCCTGCGATCTCGACACGCAGATCGGGCTCGAAGCTCATAGGGGATACGGGTCTCTCTCCCATGCCACCTCGTCGGCGTCGTAAACCGGACCCTCGGTACAGCACCTCACGTACTCATTCGAGGAATGGACGAATACGACGCAGCCGAGACAGCACCCCATGCCGCAGCCCATGCGTCTTTCGAGCGACACCTGATGAGGGAGGCCTCGCTCTCGCGCCATCCGGGCCACTCGCACCAGCATGGGTGTCGGCCCGCAGGAGTAGAGCTCGAACAGAGTCTCCTCCTTCAGAACCTCCGCGAGCACCTCGGTCACGAGACCGTCGTGTCCATAGCTCCCATCCTCGGTCGCCGAGCGGACGTCCATGCCCAGCGACACGAACTCGTCACGGAGATAAAGATCCGCCGAGGTCCGCCCTCCCAGAAGCACGATGGCGCGCACTCCCCGGCGCGCTAGCATCCGACAAAAAGCCAGGAAGGGTGCGATCCCGACGCCTCCGGCGACGATGAGAGGAGTGCGGCCGTTCGGTGGAGGTTGAAACGAGGATCCGAGAGGTCCGAGGCAATCGACGCTCGTTCCGATGGCGAGCCGAGCGAGAGCTCTCGTTCCCGCCCCGACTTCCTTGACGAGAAGACTGAAAGAAGAACGCTCGGCGCGAACATCACAGAACGAGTAGGGCCGACGAAGCAGGAGACCACTCGCCTCGGGAAGCCGCACCATCGTGAACTGGCCGGGAAGGAAGCTTCGGAACAAGCTCTCGGAGCGAAAGTGAAGCAAGCAGGTGTCGGGAGAAAGGGCTTCGCGCTCGAAGAGCACGGCGCGCTCGTCCCTCTTCATCCAGAGGGGAGTATAGCTCAGGCGGAATATACGATGTTTTGGATGTGCCCGATCTTCCCTCGCTGATTGAGCCGATAGAAGCTCCTGAGCTCGGGAACAAGGCGACCGAACTCCTGGGTCTCGAGAGAGGCTTGGACGACGTAAGAGCAGTAACGAGCGGCCAGAGAGCTGGCTGCCCAATAACGCTCACGTTGCTCGGAATCGAGGTCCTGGCGCGGGGTGAAATCGCTGAACAGACGATCCATGAGATTGCTGGGAACGCGACCGCTGTTGTTCGCAGCCAGGAGCAACATCGACGTGACGTACTTGTCCACCTCGGCTTGAAGCTCGAGCTCGAGCTGCGTCACCGGCCGCCGCCTCGACGTGCTGAAAACCAGGTAAGCGAAATGGCTCACTTCCTCGATGCCGACGAGAAGATGCTCGAGAACGACCGGACTGAGCTCCGCGGTGAGGTCGATCGACTCCAGACACTTGAGCTGTTCTTCCCCGATGTAAACCCCGAGCTCGACCGCCCCCTGACTGTCCTTCACGAGTACCGAACCGTTCCGAGCTTCGACGCCGAGCCGGGCGCACATCTCCTTCCCGATCAGAAAATCGGCGATATCGACACCCAGGTCGAGACCGTAGACCCTGTCGATCTTTGTCAGTATGGCGTCGAGCATTCAGTGATATCTCCGTGCGCCCCGATCGAGCAGGATACCTTCCGCCCGGAGCAGACGCTCGCTCCTCCTGCTCCCCGTCTGGAGCCATTTCTCGTACAGCTTGAGCACACCTGCCTCCTGCGCGAGTGAGCTCTCCTCGCTCACCTCGCAGAGCACATCCACGAATCGTGCGAACTTGGCCGAGAGCTCGGAGAAGACGAAGCCCATTTCTTGGTCACTCCCGAGGGCGGCTCGGGCGTAGGCATATCCACCCATGCGGACATAGTAATCGAGGTCGACGCGTTTTCGCTGGAGGCTGTCGGAAAAAAATCCCGAAACGAACAGCGCCACGTCACCAGTGAAACGGAAGAGATCAACCCGTCGACGACCCTTGCTCGCGAGAGCACCGAGGAGCATCTCCGCCAAAGGCGTGCTCTTCCCTATCTCGAGCTCCCCGTACAGCTTCTCCGAGAACACGAATTTCTCCAGCAGCTGAACGAGATAGTAGGACGACATCTCGCTCGACGACACGCCCTGGCGGGCGATGGCCTTCTCCACGAGCTCCCTGAACAACTCCGCCGGTGTCTCCGCGTGTAGAAGCATCATCTCGCACCCCTCTGAAATCCTCCCGTATGCAAATGGCGTGCACATCGGGACGCCGTCCTCGGCGAAAAGACGTAACCCGCGCGAGATCCGCAATTTACACAAGCGACTGGGGCGAGCTGGTCGGTCGACTCACCCAGAAACTTGTACCAAAAGGGGGCCTTGCTCGAACCAAAAGGGTTATCAGCAGACCGCGACGGCGAGTGCTAGTTAATTAGCAGGGTGACGAATCGATGTATGAGCCTGGAGCTCGGGCAGCGTGCTGGACTCAGTCGACGAACGTGACCTTGTTGATCTCTCCGAGCGTGGTGGTCCCGGCAAAGACCTTCTCGAGTGCGTGCTCCCGGAGCGAGATCATGCCTTCCTCGCGCGCCACGTGCTTGAGCTCGGCGTTGCTCCGTCTCTCGAGAATGAGCTGGCGCAGGCGATCGGAAAGGCTCAACAGCTCGCAAACCGCGGTACGCCCGCGGAAGCCCGTCCCCAGGCACAAGTAACAACCCCTGCCAGCGAAGAAGGTCCGCTCGCCCGCCGACTTGCCGAGCCCGGACAGCTCGAGCTCCTCCTCGGGAACCTCCATCGGCTGGCGACAGGCCTCGCACACGCGACGAACCAGCCGCTGAGCCAGCACGCAGTTGAGCGCGGATACGACGTTGTAGGGGTCCACCCCCATGTGAAGGAAGCGCCCAATCACGTCGAACGCGTTGTTGGCGTGGACCGTGGTGAAGACCAGGTGGCCGGTGAGCGCCGCCTGCACCGCGATGCTCGCGGTCTCCGGATCGCGCACCTCTCCCACCATGATGGTGTCGGGATCGTGGCGCAAGATCGAGCGCAACCCTCGAGCGAAGGTGAGGCCTTTCCTCTCGTTCACCGGTACCTGGGTTACGTTCTGGATGCGGTACTCGACGGGATCCTCGATGGTCAAAAGCTTCTGCTCGGGCGACGCGATCTCCGACAAAGCAGCGTAGAGCGTCGTGGTCTTCCCGCTTCCAGTAGGACCCGTCACCAGCACCATTCCGTAGGGCTCGCGGATGAACTTCCTGAGTCGTTTGAGCTCGCGTTCGGGGATACCGAGAAGGTCGAGCCTTAGCTCGTGAAACTGCTCGCTGATGGATTCCTTGTCGAGGATTCGAACGACGACGTCCTCGCCGTAGATACTCGGCATGATCGAGACGCGAAAGTCGATCGGCCGGCCTCTTATCTTAAGCTTGAAACGGCCGTCCTGCGGCACGCGTCTTTCGGCAACGTCGAGCTCGGCCATGACCTTCAGTCGCGACACGATCGTCTGGTGATGCTGTCGGTCGACCGGCTCCATAGCCGGATAGAGCACGCCGTCGATTCGGTATTTGAGGACGACTTCCTTTTCCTTGGTCTCGATATGGATGTCGCTGGCTCGCCTTTCGATGCCGTTCACCAGAAGCGAGTGAACCAGTTTGATGATGGGACTTTGGCTCTCCTGTTCGGCGTCGGGCTCCGCCTCGTTGCGCTCCTCGGCCGCTCCATCGAGCCGAAGCGCTTCCGAGGCCTCGTCGAGGAGGAAGCTCGAGCTCTCATTACGGGCGAGTATCGCTTCGATCAGGCTCTCGCTCGCTACCTCGATCGCGAGCGGACGTCCGAGGGTCAGCTCCAGCTCGTCCAGCCGGCGGTAGTTCTGAGGATGCGCCACCGCAATCGCGAGCCGTCCCTCCTCCTCCCTCAGTGGGACGAAGCGATAGCGCAGGATCAAATCCATTGGAATCCCTTGCCACAGCGCGACGTCCTCCTGGAAATGACTGAGGTCGCAGTAGGGATATCCGTAGCGCTCGGCGAGTCCTCGCGCGTCGTCGGTCATGAGTGAAGCGAATCTAAGTTAGACAGCAGGTGTCCGGCTTGTCAACCGCCTTCGTGGCGTCGGCCCGCGTGCCGCGGCATCCCCGAGGCGCGGTCTCGCGTCGTGTACCGCGACCAAACGTGAGCCGAAGCGAATCAAGTATCCGCTCCGGCCGTACCTCGACGGTGGCTAACTGATGACGCGCTTTGACTTTCTTTCGAATCGCGTGCGACAATTGAAGTATCTTTCTCGCCTCCGAGAAAACGGGGTTTTTGCTGCGCACATGGATTTTCTCCGTAGCATACTGCCAGGACCGGTCGTGGACATTTTACTGCCGGCCGTCGTCATCGTCTTGATCGCCTGGGTAGTTATTCCTCGCATTCTCGGGAAGCTGAAGGGGATGGGAGTCTGGGATCGCGTCCTCGACAACGTCGGGGGTGAGAAGCTCCGGCTCATGCAGTTCGAGCGCGAGATCAACCGTTTGAAGCGAAAAGGTGACGTCGTGGGTGCCGCGCGTCTCTACGAGGAGGCGGAGTGGTATCCCGAAGCGATCCAGCTCTACGTCGAAGCCGAGGAGTTCGCTTCGGCCGGCTCACTCTTCGAACAGCTCGAGCAATGGGAACGGGCCGCGGAAACCTATCTGAAGGCAGAAGATTGGAAGCGGGCGGCACAGATGTACGCCAAGGTGGGTAAGCCCGTCGAAGCGGCCAAGCTCTACGAGCAGCACGGCCAGAAGATCGATGCGGCGAGGCTCTATGCCCAGGGTGGTCTGAACGAGAAAGCCGCGGCTTTCTACGAGGATGTCTCCTATTTCGTGCAGGCGGCCAAGTGCTACGAGAAGATCGGCGATCACATCAAAGCCGCCGAGAACTACGAGCAACATTGGGCGGCGACGAACTCTTTGGGCGGAGGAGGATTGATCTCGTCCGGGTCGAACCAGGAATCGAAGGCGGCTCTGTACGCTGGAAAGCTGTACGAAAAGGGCGGGGTGCCCCAAAGGGCGGCGGAATTGTACCGGCGAGCGGGACTCACCGCGCAGGCGGCGAGCCTGGCGGAGAAAGAGGGACGCTTTCGAGACGCCGCCGAGCTGCTCCTGAGCGAGGAGAAGCTCCAGGACGCAGCCGAGCTTTTCGACAGGGCGGGCGAAACGGAGCGCGCCGCGCTCCTGCTCGGCGAGCTTGCTTTCCAGCAAGGTGACACGGCCACGGCGGCGGCCAAGTTCCTCGAGGGCGGTGACAACCTCCGCGCCGCGGAGCTCTACGAGTCGGCGGGAAACCTCGAAGCGGCCGCGCGATGCTATGAACAGAGCGGCGCCCCCATCCAGTCAGCGAACGTTTTTCTTCGCGCCGACAAGAAGAGCGAGGCCGCCGCGATGTTCGAGCGAGGAGGCGACTTCGAACAAGCCGCCAGGCTCTACGAGGACATCGGGGACCTGACGAAAGCGTCCGAGCTCTACGAGAAATCGGGCCAATTCTACGAGGCTGGCAAGCTGGCACATGAACAGAATCACGCCGACCGTGCCATACGGCTCCTCCAGCAGGTGGATTCGGACCACGAGCACTACGACTCAGCGACGCTCATCCTGTCTCGCCTTTTCATCGACAAGGACCTCCCCGGGCTCGCCGTGGAGAAACTGACGCGCCTGCTCGGGGATCAGCAGATTGGCGGTCAGAATCTCGGTCACTACTACTGGCTCGGTGTCGCTTATGAAACGATGGGCAAGCTCGACGAGGCCATCGATATGTTTCGCAAAGTGATGACCGAGCGCTATGGCTATGGGGACGTGGAAGAGCGTATCGCACGCTTGAGCTCTCCTGGGCCATCCAAGCCTCCGACGGTGCCGAAATCCTACGCCCCGGGACTCGCCGCGCTGCTTCCGACCTCGGATTCCGCGACGCCGACGGGGGAACGCACCCCGGCCGCCAAGGGCTCGGCCCTCGAGCTCCTCGAAGAGCTCGGAAAGGGACTCCTGGGCACGACCTACAAGGCCTTCGACAAACGTACCCAGAGCCCCGTGGTCGTGAAGATTGTCAGAGAAGAGCTGCTCCGCGACAAAGACGTAGTCCAACAGTTTCTCGCCGAAGCGAAAGTCGCCCGCTCTCTGGATCATCCCGGCCTGGTGCGTCTGCTCGGCTTCATCGAGATCCAAGGCTCACGGGCCGTCGTCACCGACTACGTGGAAGGATTCGACCTGAAGAGGTTCCTCGCGAAAAGCAAGCGCCTGAGCGTGAAGCAGGCCCGCGACCTATTGACGACGCTTGCGCTCGCTCTCGGCCACGCTCACGAGAGGAATCTTCTGCATCGGGATCTCAAACCAACCAATATCCTCGTGGGCAAGGGAGGAAAGCTCCGGCTCAGTGGTCTGGGATTCGGGGCGCTCCGACTCCCTCAGCTCGGTCGGGCCGATGGTTACCCTTCTCCGGAGTTCTTGAACGGCGGCCTCTTCGACGCGCGCGCGGACATCTACGCGTTGGGCGCGGTCATCTTCCACGCGCTCACCGGCTTTCACCCGGAGAACGAAGCCCTCTGCACGAACGGCGCCCCTCCCCACCTTCGCGAACTCGTGCCCGATGCCCCACCTCAGTTGGAGCTCATTCTCGCGCGATGTCTAGTGAAAGAACCGTCGCATCGGTTCTCGAACGCGTCGGAGATAGCGAGCGCAGCCAAGTCCATCCCGAACTAGCAGGGTGATGAAGAACTCAGCCCACCCTGCGCGAGCGGAGCGAGTCCGGCGCGCGCTTGCCGCGCCGTAAGCAGCCGAGCCGTGGCGGCCCGATCGATCACGGGTCCCGCCACGGCATTGAGTACTCTAAGCGCATAGGCGGCGTGGGTCGAGATACGATATCACTATGCCGCTTTGCTGGTCGTGCTCCAAAGTCAAAGGAAAAAGAAGCTGCCCCGCGCGTGGAGGCGAGCTGATTTGCTCGCGCTGCTGCGGCACGAAACGACGCGTCGAGATCAATTGCCCTCCGGAGTGTCCCTACCTGCACGGCTCCCACGACTCCAAATGGGTCTCGGAGACCCGGCGCAAGGAGGACTCTCGTTTTTTGGCGCATTTCCTCGCCCTCGAGACGCCCCAGGCCGAGTTTCTCTTCTTTCTTCACCACGTGATGCTTCGTGCGGGCTCGCCGGGCCCGGCCGCATCGCGAGGGATTGCGAGTCTCGATGACTCGTCTCTCAGCGATGTCATGGAGACCGTCATGAAGACGGTCGAGACCCAGACGAAAGGAATCGTTTACCACCATTCGGTTAGCTCGCCCCACTTGCAGGTTCACGCCGATTGGCTACTGCGTCTCTTCGCTTCGCGCAATGAGGTTCCAGGGGCGCCGCCGGTGAGCGACAAAGACGTCCTCGCCATACTAGGGGCGATGCTGCACGCGCTCTCTTATCACGTCTCCCATGGAAGCCGGGGCGAGCGCTACTTCGACGTCGTGGAGCGGCTGCTGGGGAAGACCCTTTCCGAGGCGCCCACTCCGGAGCTTCCCGTCGGACTCCGTGAGCCACCGAGCGATCTCATCATCACGCCCTGACCGATCGGGTGGGTTATACTGACCTTTACTCTACTCGAGAAAAAACCCTGCGAACGAGGCGTCTTGGTCGAGATTAGCCACCGGGAACGGGTCGTCCGGGTGAAGATCGTTTACTACGGTCCGGCGGCCGGCGGGAAGACGACGAACCTCGTCGTTCTACATCGGCGGGCCGATCCGGCCAGGCGAAGCGAGATGGTCTCGGTGACGTCGACGCAGGACCGGACAATCCTTCTAGACCTCCTTCCGGTGAAGACGCCCTCGTTTCGCGGCTACGATCTCCGTTTTCAGGTGATCGCGGTGCCGGGGCAACGGATGTATGCGGCGAGCAGAAAGCTCTTGCTGAACGGCGCCGACGCGATTGTCTTCGTAGCCAATTCGGCGACCGACCGGTGGGAGGACACGCTTCAGAGCCTCAGGGAGATGAACCAGTACCTGCTCGACCACGGCCTCGACCCCGCTACCATTCCGATGACATTTCAGTACAACAAGCAAGATCTTCCCGACGTCACGCCACTCGAAGCGATGGAGAGGACGCTGAACGCACGAAAGACCAGAAGCTTCCCCGCAGTCGCGATTCGCGAGAGCGGTGTGCTCGAGACCTTTGCCGCGGCGCTCCGATCGACGATGGACGACATCTCCAAGCGATTCAAGCTGGGGGCCGGTGTAAAGAACGGGCGCTCGATAGACGACTGGCTCGCGGACTCGATGAGAACGATGTTTGCCTGGACGCCGTCTTCAGGGAGCGACACCTTTCCAGTCTTCGTCGATCGAATGGGAACGTCGGGCTCGGCAGGGGCGGGGCTCCGCATGAATCGAGGCTTGCAGCAACCGAATCGCGTCGCGGTCAAAGTCCCGGTGGCGCGTCTGGTAGAGGGAGGGACGCCTTCGGCAGCAACATCTGCGAGTAACCCTCTAGCCGCCGAGGCGCTCGTCGACAGCTATGCCCAGGCGGCCGTCGAGCTAACGAGCGCTCTCGAAGAAATGCGCGATCAGCGCGATTCGGTGCAACGACACCTCCTCGATATAGGACAGCCGTTCGAGGCCGCTCAGTCACTCGCCGGGGGGGCGTCGCCCGACGACGTGTTGAAGAGCCTCCTCATGCGAATTGCCGAGGGGTTTTCGGCGACCAGCCATTCCCTTTCGCTCGCGCGAGGGACGAAGCTCGTCCCAGCGATTCTTCATGGCCTTCGACGCGAGCCGCTCTTCTCTCTTCTGGACTCAGCGGGTCGGCCTCTGGCCCAGAGTCTGCTCGAGAGCAAGGGGCCCATCGTGCACGCCCAGGGAGATGGCGGGCCGCTCGAGCAGGTCTTGTACCGCAGCGAGGGAAGCGTCGCTTCGGTCATCGTCATTCCCATCCGTAATCCCGTACAGACTCTAGGTTTCGCCTGCTTCTACCTGTCGCCCTCCTCGGCACCTCTTCCCGCCGGCAGCTCGTCCCATTTGGAACGGATCGGATCCGGCCTCGCCTTGGTGCTGGAGCTCGTCACCAGCCGCATCACTCGCGCTCGCCTCGAGCGGCTCGAGGAATCGGCACTGGTCGGGAAAGTCTCCGAGCTGGCGCTTCTTTCCATCGGACCGGCTCTCGATCGCTTCTCGACGACTCTCGAAAAGCTGAGCTCGTCGTCGTTGTCCGAGTCCGCTGCCTCGGACGTGCGGGCGCTGGAAACGGACGTCTCCCTGGCACAGGAATATCGAGAGGCCGCGATTGGGTTCAAGGGAGGACAGCCTCCGAAGAGCGAGCTCATCCCCCTCGGGCCCGTGTTTCAAAGCGTAAGGGCCTGCACCGAGCGAAGCCTCTCGAGAAACGAAGTAACCCTCGAGACGGAGGAGCCTCCACCTTCCGCAAGAGTCAGAGCGGACGCTTTCCTCTTGCGCTCCGTACTCACCGCACTCGTCGAGAGATCGGAGCAGGAGCTCGAGGGCTACGGAGGAGGGCGTATTCGGCTCTCCGCTCGATTCGAGAGAGGCAAAGCCTACATCCTCGTCGCCGACAACGCCGCCTCGGCAAGAAGCCTGCGCGAGCCAGGCCAGATCGCTCGTGCCCTCGAGCATCTAGGCGTCGCCTGGCCGCTGTCCTTCGTGGACAGCGTGGTTCAGCGCTTCCACGGCGAATGGAGCGTCGGATCGTCCGAGCGGGGCAACGAGTTGACGGTCATCCTCCCCGCGCAGTAGCTTTCGCTTCCTTCCCGCCGCGATAACCGCTTCGATCACGCAACGCACTGGCAGCTACCGTTCGCCATGTCATAACATTGGCGGCGAGAGACATCCTATGGACTCCTTTCTGCGAAGATGGCTATCGCCGGTCGTGACCTTCCGGGAGGGCGAGGCGACGACGGGCCTTCTCATGTTCGTCTACTCCTTCCTGGCGATGACGGCATACAACAACATCAAGCCCTCCGCCGCGTCCAAGTTCATCGACGATTTCGGCGCGGACAACACGCCCTGGGTCTATCTCCTGGCCGGCCTCACCATGGGCTTCATCATGAGCTACTATAGCCGCGGGGTCGGCAGAGTACCCAAGCTTTGGGTGCTCCCCGGGACGCAGGTTCTCGTCGTCTCGCTGCTGGTCGCGTTCTGGTTCCTCTTTCAGACCGGCCAGGCTTGGGTCTCGGCCGCGTTCTTTTTCTTCGGCCGGCTCCTGCTCGGGATCTTCCTCATCAGCCAGTTTTGGACGCTGGCAAACGACATCTACGACGCCCGCCAAGCCAAGCGCGTGTTCGGATTCATCGGCGGCGGCGCCAGTCTCGGTGGGATCACCGGCTCCGGCATGACCAGGCTCCTCGTCGAGCGGGTAGGAACCGAGACTCTCATTCTGTTCAGCGCGGGAGTGCTCGTGGTCTGCTTCTTCATCATCGTCGAGATCCAGCGGCGGACCAAGCTCGAGGGCAAAGGCCGGTTCGAGGTCGAAACCGAGAGCCTGGGTGGAGGCGAGGCCCTCGCCATGCTCAAGAGCTCCCGGCACCTGCAGCTCATCGCGCTGGTCATCGGATTTTCGGCTCTCGGCGCAGCGACCCTCGACGTGCAGCTTCTGATGGCGGCCGAAGCCGAGGTCACCGGCAAGGACCAAATCACCAGTTTTCTCGCCGAGATCACCCTTTACATCTCGCTCATCGGTTTCTTCATCCAGGTCTATCTCACCTCCAGGGTCTACAGCCTGCTCGGAATCGGTTTCGCTCTCGCCGTTCTGCCCGTCAGTCTGGGAGCGACGGCGCTCATAATCCTGATGAACAAGGCTCTCTGGGCCTCGAGCGTCGCAAGGGTATCCGACAGCGCGCTGCGGTATTCGCTCGACAAGACCACGAGGGAAACGCTGTTTCTCCCCCTCCCCACGGAGCTGAAACTCAAGGCCAAGAGCTTCGTCGACGTGGTCGCCGACCGCTTCATCGGCAAAGGAATCGGCTCGGTCATCCTGCTCATCGCGATCAAGCTCTTCAATCTCGTCTGGTGGCAATTGAGCGTGCTAAGCCTGGTCTATTGCGGCCTGTGGCTCGTTCTCACTCGCCGGGCGAAGCGAGAGTACATGGCGGTCTTCCGGCGCAGCATCGAAACGATGCAGCTCGAGCCGGAACGACTCACCCGAGAAGCGGGAGACGCCGCGACCGTGGAAACACTGGTGGAAGAGCTCGGCAGCCTCGACGAGCAGCGGGTGCTTCGCTCCATCGAGCTGCTCGAAGCGCTCGACAAGCGGAACCTCATCTCGCCCCTATTGCTTCGCCACGACTCCCCGGTGGTCCGGGCGAGAGCGGTCGACGCGGTGAAGAACGCATCGCCCCACCTCGTGGAACGTTGGCTGCCGGCGCTGGAACGTGGGCTGGCCGACGAGGATCCCGACATCCGCGCCGCCGTGGTCGAGGTGCTCGCCCTAGTCCGAGGCGGCGAGGTGAAGGAGCTCGTAAAGCCCTACCTGAACTCCGATGACCCTCGACTCGTGGCGACCGCCGCCCTGGCACTCGCCCAGAGCGATGATCCGAAGGACCGCGACGAGGCCGAGTCCCTGTTTTTGCGGCTAGCGCTCGACGACCGGGAAGCGATGGTCGCCCCGCGACGCGAGGCGGCCCGCGCCATCTCGCGTACGACGGATCCCCGTTTTCGACGACTCCTGGTGGGATTGATGAACGATGCCGACCCGGAGGTGGCATTGGAAGCCATTCGAAGTGCTCGGCAGCTGGGTGATTCGGACCTCCTCTTCGTACCCACGCTCGTCTCTCTATTACGCAACCCGCGGTCGAAGAACGCGGCACGCGCGGCGCTCGTAAGCTACGGGGAGGCCGTGGTGCCCACTCTCCGCTACTTTCTCCTGGACGAGGAGGAAGACACCTGGGTGAGAAGGCACATTCCCACAACCCTCGCCCGCGTTGCCTCGAATGCGTCGGTCGAAGCGCTCGTGGATTCTCTCTCGAGCGACGACGGGTTCCTGAGATACAAGGCGATCGTAGCCCTCGAGACGATCGCGAAACGTCGGCCCGATCTGCAGATGCCGCGAGAGCCCATCGAAAAGCTGCTGCTGAAAGAGTCGACGCGGTACTACCGCTATCTCGGCGCTCGGTACGAGCTGTTCGAGCACGGGGACTTGCCTCGAGAAAGTCTTCTCGACCGGGCTTTGGGGGAAAAGCTGGTCCGGCAGCTCGACCGGATCTTCCGGCTCCTCGGGCTGATTCACGATCGCAGCGACATCCACGCGGCCCGCATCGCTATCGAACGGGGAGATTCCAAGGCTCGAACCAGCGCGGTCGAGTTTCTCGACAATATGCTCGCGGGGGCGGTCCGCAAGCGGCTCTTGCCGATCATCGACGATGTTCCCAACGAAGAACGAGTTCGCAAAGGCAACGTGCTCTTGAAAACGCGCATCAGGGGACCACTCGAGTCATTGACGCGACTCGTCTACGACGATGACGTCGTCATCGCCGCGACGGCGATCGATATCGTGCGTGAAAGAAAGATGTGGTCACTCGTCGAGGATCTAGAGCAAGTCTTGGAGTATCGCGACGCCAAGGATTTTGCTGTCTTCGAAGCGGCCTCTCATGCACTGGCCGCTTACCGGCAGAAAGAAGTACCAGCCCATGCGGTTTGAGCTGTTGTCGCCCGTCCCCGCCGTCGACGTCGCCCGGCAACTACGCCAGATCCCGCTGTTCGGCCTCTCCTCGGTAGACGAGCTGTTTCGAATCTCCATGATCGCTCGCCAGGTGCGCTACGATGAGAACGTGGTGGTTCAGGAGCGCGGAGCCAGAGCGGAGTACATCCAGGTCCTGGTGCAGGGTCGACTCCGGATCGCCGGAACCGACGGCGAGGGTCATATCCTCTCTCCCCCGGCGATGCTTGGCTTCCAGGAGGTGCTGACGGGGACGACGCTTCGGGACACGGCGACGACCGAGCTGGCATCCGTCGCACTGGTGATGCCGGCGGAGGACTTCCGCGAGCTGCTGTCCGCCAACATCGAGCTCGCTCAAGGCGTCTTTCGTATGCTTCTCGATTCGGCAGCGGACGGGACGACCGCGTCTTCGCGAGCCTTCCACTACGAGACGAAGACCCGACCGCTGACCACGGTCGAAAAAGTGATGTACTTGCAAACGTTGCCCATCCTGGTTCGCGCGACGGGAGAGGAGCTCTACGAGCTCGCCGGCATCACCCGGGAAGCGCCCCTGGTCCCCGGATCAACCGTATTCTCGGTGGGAGAATCTCCCTTCATCGTCCTGCCCCTTTCGGGAGAGCTGAGCCTCGAGAACGAAGATGGAAGCACGTCCCGCGGCCTGCCGGGTGCGGCAATCGGTATCCATGAGACGCTTTCCGGGACCGAATGGAAAGCGACGGCGAGAGTCTCTGGAGGCGGACAAGCCCTGTGGATCGATCGAGAACCGCTGTTCGACTTGTTGAGTGACCGCATCGACTTGCTGCAGGGTGTTTTCGACGCGGTCTTCAGATGGCAGAACGAACCGTGATCGGCGCCGGTCGAAGGTGCGGAGCTCACGTGGACGATACGTACGCGGGGGTTCGGTGGAGCTGGCGCGTCACCAGGCGAGTTCTCGTCTACTTCGTCCTGTATCTGTCGTGGGCGGTTCTGTCCGCCGGAGCCGACGACAAGCAGTGGGAATGGGACGGCATTCGCCGCATAGTGGCGGTGGGAGACGTGCACGGCGCCTACGACAACTTCGTCGCGGTGTTGCAGAATGCCGGCCTGGTGGACGAAAACCAGCGTTGGATCGGCGGTGACACGCATCTCGTACAAAACGGCGACGTCGTCGATCGTGGTCCCCATTCCAGAAAAGCGATGGACCTTCTCATGAAGCTCGAGGAACAGGCGAAGGATGCCGGCGGATACATCCATGCGCTCATCGGGAACCACGAGGCGATGAACATCGTGGGGATCCTGGACCTCGTCTCCGACGAGGAGTTCACCGCGTTTGCGGACCGGGACTCGAGAGAGCTTCGCGATCAAACGTTCGAACGCTACTACGAAGCGGTGCGGCGCGAGGCAAAGAACAAGGGTGAGGATCCGCCAGAAAAGGGAGACGAACGTCAGAGCTTCGAGGAACAGTACCCCCTGGGATACGTCGAGCACCGTCAGGCATTCGCCAAGGATGGACGCTACGGCAAGTGGATTCTGTCCCACAAGGTGGCGGTCAAGATCAACGGGATCATTTTTTCCCACGGAGACTGGAACGAGAAGTTTGCCCTCATCGGCATCGAAGAAGTGAACCAGCGTGTTCCCCGCGAGCTGGCCGGTGAGTTGCCACTCGAAGACGGTCTCACATTCGATGCCGAATCACCTCTGCAATACCGGGGGCTCGCACACACTCCCCTGACGCGTGCTGCCCAGCAGGCCCAACGGGCCAAGGTGGATACCGTGCTCGGCCACCTCCAGGCGAAGCGGCTAGTGGTCGGACACACCCTCACTTCAGGAGTCATCGAGTCGCGTTTCGATGGGAAGCACATCAGCATCGACACCGGAATGCTCGAACTCTATCACGGCGGCCATCGGGCGGCGCTCGAGGTCGTGGGAAATCAGCTCCGCGCCATTCACGATGAGGGAACGATCGATATCCCCGACACCATGGACGAAACCAATTTCGGGGCCTACATTCGCGCGGTCTCCGAGGTCGATCCTAACAACGTCGACGTTCAACTCAAGATCGTCGATGTGCTGCAGGAAGAGAATCGTGGAGAAGAGGCGGCTCGGATCCTGATGACTCTGTTCGAGCGACCTGAATGGGTGCCGTTCCGCTATCGTGATTTCCTCGGCAGTTACTACGAGACCATCGGCGAAACGGGTCTGGCCCGCGAACAATATGAAGCCTACGTCAAGGGGCTCAGAGAGCTGGTCGCGGCTTCACCGGAAAACGCCAGCCTGGGGAACCTCCTGGCGCGCTTTTGCGCCGACAAGGGAATCGAGCTGGATCTTGCGGAGAAGACCATCGCGGAAGCCCTCGAGCGATCGCCCGGCAACGTCAGCTTTCTTTTGACTCGGGCGCGCCTGCATCTGGCCCGGGGGGAGTTCGACAGGGCGCTCGACTCGCTCGGGGACCTCTCCACCGACGTTGGCTTCCGCTACGAGCTCCACTACTTGAGGGGCCTTGCTTTTCTCGGGCTGGACGACAAGACTCGCGCGCGAAACGAGTTCGAGAACGCGATCGACGTCGAGCCTACCCGGACGGAAGCTCGGGATGAGATAAGAAAGATGGACGACGTCCCACTATCGCGGTGACGCCGCGCGCCAGGAGAACTCTGATCGCAGAGCCCTCCTGGCATCGCGCCGTGGGAATGCAGCTACTTCTTGGGGGGAACGACGGCGTCCTTGCAAGCCTTGGCTACCCGGAACTTGACCACCGTCTTCTTCGGAATCTGAATCTCTTCGCCAGTCTGAGGATTCCGTCCCTTGCGCGCGTTGCGCACCGACTTCACGAGCTTCCCGACGCCAGGGATCACGAACTGACCTGACCGCTTGGTCTCCTTGATGGCGAGGTCGGACAGCGCCTCGAAAAACTGCGCGCTCTGCTTCTTCTGCACCTGCATCGTTTCCGCGAAGTGGGCCACGATTTGGGTTTTGGTCATGGGTTTAACGGACATCCCTTTAAGTCTCCTATCTTCCTGAACATTTGCATGACATGGATCCATTCACCAAGGAAGGATCCGGGACCACATAGCATCAAACCAGGCGACCCGAATCAGCTCGCGTCGCTACCTGGGTTCCTAAGTTGAATCGTGTATCGACCGAATACCAAACGCCGAACATTCTATTCGCGACGGCACCGTTACGCAAGCCCCGAACCGCCAAAACCCCCGAGAAAACGCCTAAAATGAGCCGATGGCCCCCGTTGTCGACCTCGTCGATGCAACCGGATGGCGTCACCGGCTCGATGGTCCCCCCCGGCGTGTCATCAGTCTGGTTCCCTCTACGACGGAGACCGTCTTCGCCATCGGAGCGGATGATCGGCTCGAGGGCGTCACCCGGTTCTGCGTCCATCCGAAACGAGCCCGGGAGCACCTGCCGGTAATCGGCGGCACGAAGAGCCCGAACCTCGAGCTCATCCTGTCTCTCGAGCCCGACCTCGTGCTGGCGAACCGGGAAGAGAATCGAAGAGAAGACGTGCTGGCCCTTCGCGAGAACGTACCCGTGTTCGTCTTCTATCCCCGCGATGTGCCTTCCGCCATTCGAGACGTGAGGAACCTCGGCAAACTTCTCGGATTCGATCGAGCGGCCCAGGAGCTGGCCTCGAAAATCGAGCGCCGACACCAGGCCCTTCGGGCCAAGCCGTTTCGTTACATCTACCTGATCTGGAAAAGGCCCTACATGGCAGTGGGTCCCGACACGTTCGTTGACGCCCTCCTCTCGGAAGCCGGAGGGATCAACGCCGCTCCGACGAGAGGACGTTACCCCGAAATGACGGTCGAGGAATTGGAATCCTCGTCGACTGACGTCATCCTCCTCAGCACGGAGCCCTTCCCTTTCACGGAGGAGCACGCAACCGAGCTACTCTCGCAAATCCGGGATCCCGACCGATTCCGGGGTCGGATACTCATTGTCGATGGACAATTGCTCTCCTGGCATGGCGCGCGCCTTGTCGAAGGGCTGCCGTACCTGGCCAAGCTCGTCGCATCTATCTCGGATCGCGTGACGCCTGGCCGGCAAGAGTAGAAACATATTTAGAAAGCTCCGCGGCTCAACGCAAGAGCTGTTCGACGGTCAAAAGCCGCCCGCCGATCGCCACCGCCTCGGTCTTTCTGAGGTCGCGGATGTTCGCGGTGGGATCGCCGTCGACCAGCACGAGGTCAGCGACCTTGTCGGGCTCGATGGTGCCGAGATCGGCGGCCGCTCCAAGAGCCTGCGCGGCGAGCAGGGTGGCACTCCGAATCGCGCCGAGCGGCCCGAGCCCGGCCTCCGAGAGCTGCTCGATCTCGACGAGGAGCGAGAGCCCATAGGGAACGATGGGCGAGTCCGTTCCCGCGAGGACGTTGCCCCCACGCTCGGCGATCGCCGACACCGTCGCGAAGTAGGGCTCGATTGCCTCGGTGGGGAAATCTCCCGGCTCGGCGTTTCGAAGATCTTCCTGAAAGAAAGGGGGATAGAGCTGAATCCGGCGGTCCTCGAGAAGCTCGGGCTCGCGGCTCCGTGCAAGAGCCCAACCCCCGTGGATCAACACCGTGGGCGTGAAGTAGACCTTCGAGCGCGCGATGAGCTCGATGACGTCGTCGTAGCTCCGGCCGAGATCGGAGACCTTCGGTGAGAAGCCGCGTCTCGAGGTGCCACGAATGTGCTCGATCCCATCGATACCGAACGCCACGGCGGGATAGACCTCGTGGGACGTGACGAAAACACCCTGAGCGTGCGCGGTGCGCACAACGATGCTCTGGAGCTCGTCGGGAAGACGTACGTAAGTCTTGATGAGGTCGTAGTCGAGCTCTCGCGCTCGCGCCAGCTCCTGTTCGAGCTCCTCGGGATCGCCCACAGCGAGAGCGCCCGTATAGTAGATTCGATCTCCGTCCATCGCGCCACCGGTGTAGAAGATCCGGGGGCCAATCCGGCGTCCCGCGCTGATGGATTCCCGCTCCTCGAGAACGCGATAGGGGGCGTCAGCCGGAGTGCGAATCGACGTGACTCCGTGGGCGAGCCATATCTTTCCCTGGCGCGCTCCCCAGGCGGGAAGACTCAGGTGGGTGTGCATATCGATGAGTCCGGGGACGAGCGTCTTTCCGGATCCATCCACCACCCGAACGTCCGGGTCGACGAAGGCACCGGTGGGCTCGACGCTCTCGATGCGGTTTCCTTGCACCACGACGTCCATGTGGTCGCGGGCGGGCCCTCCCGTCCCATCGACGACGCGCACATCACGGACGACGAATCGACCGCCAGCGGGAACATCCTCGTAGACTTGACCCAACTCCAGATCGCGAACGGTGCTCGGCGCCACGGAGAGCTCGCTGATTCCTCTCGGGCTGACATAGACGAGGCGCTCGCCGTCTTTCGACCAGCTGGGGAAGTCGACCGCCTCACCGCCGATCTGACGCGGACTCTCCTGGGGAGTCCCGTCGAGCGAGACCGGCAGGACCCAGAGCGCGCCGTCCATTGCCATCGCCATCGCCGTCCCGTCCGGCTTCCAAACGGGACCGTCGCCATCCCTCGTGCCGAAGCTTCCGTCCGGCTGGTCGAGCAGACGCGACTCACCCGTGCGCGTGTCCACGACGAGAATGCGGTTGATTCCTTCGCGAAAACGCGTCGAGACCGGCACGTGAACCGCCATGGCGACGTGCACGCTGTCCGCGGACCAAGTCGGCATCGAGGCGCCGCGACGGCTTTCGGTCAGCGTGCGATCCTCCGTGCCGTCGACGGAAACCACATGCAAGCGTGAACGATCGTCCAGATAGGCGATCGTCTTCCCATCGGGTGACCATGCCGGAGAAAGCTCCGCTCCCAGAGACGTGGTGAGCCTTTTCTCGCCCGAGCCAGGGGGCTCGACGACGTCCCGAATCCAGATGTCCATCGTCCCCGCGCGGTCGGAAGAAAACACGAGCCGGCTGGCGTCCGGTGACCAGTCGGGGTCGGTGTCGAGGTGCTCGTCCCGTGTCATGGGAATGGATTGTCCCCCTTCGGTTGGCACGATCCAGATGTCGCCTAGTGCGGCGTAAGCGATCATCGAGTCGTCGGGAGATATCACCGGACGTACGAACCCTTTCACACGGCGTTGCACCCTTTCGTCGCTGAACTCCACCGAGCGCCTTCGGTAGGCCGGACGGTCGAGCGTGACCTTGGCCTCGAACAGGACTCGGGTGGCCTCGGTGTCGTCGACCGCCTGATGCCACAGCGAGCCTGCGGCCGTGAAAACGAGGGCCTTCTCGTCGACCCAATCGGCACGAAAGGGATAGACGTCGGGCGGCGTGGCGACCTTCGATGGACTACCTCCCGAAGCCGCGACGATGACGAGGGAGCTCGACCGGTCCTCGAGGACCCTTACCGCGATCCGACTTCCATCGGGACTGTAGGAGGGAGAGGCGATGCGCCCGGGGAACGAGGCCACGAGCGTCGGCTGGCCAAGACTCGGGCCCGAGACGTCGACTCGATAGAGACCGGCCGGTTCTCTCTCGGATACGAAAACGATGTGATCACCCTTCGGGGACCAGCAGGGCATGTAATCGTTCTCCGGGCCTTCGGTAACGGGCACGATGTCACCCGACTGCAGATCGAGAACGTAAACGTCGTAGCTACCCAGTCGGTCGGAGGAAAAGGCGACTCGGGCTCCATTGGGCGAAACCGCTGGCTCGCGGTCGTCGGCGCTTCCCTCGGTGAGGGCGACGGCATTGGACCCATCGGAGTCGACCGCCCAGATATCCCAGGTGCCGTTTCGGTAGGACTGGTAGACGATCCGCGAACCGTCGGGCGTCACGTCGGGAAGTCGATCGTCTCCCATTCCATCGGTCAGGGGGCTGGCGGTTCCTCCTTCGGGCGGCAAATGCCAGAGCGTTCCCTGGAGGTCGAGCACGTAGCTTCCGTCCGGAGCGCGTGCGGCCGCAAGGTTCGTTCCCTCGCGGAGCACGAGGTCGATCCGTTCGGCACCACTCGTGGAGCCCAAGAGGCTCGAGAGCAAACCGAGCGCAAGCGCTCGTCGTCCCATTCCGATTCCTCCTTCGATGCGCCAAAGCTACAACAGCGCGACGCCTTGGACAAGCCGTTTGCACGCGCGGTCGCCCGGGCATTAACTTGAGAACGTCATGCCGTCATCGACGCTCGCGCTCCTGTTCTCGATCTCGACCGTCGCCTGCTCCCGCTCTCAGGAGCCGCCTCCCGGCACAAACCGGCTGATCCACGAGTCCAGCCCCTACCTGCTGCTGCACGCGAGAAACCCGGTGGATTGGTATCCGTGGGGCGAAGAAGCCATCGCCCGGGCGAGGGAGCTCGACCGGCCGATCTTCCTTTCGGTGGGCTATTCCACCTGCTACTGGTGCTACCGAATGGAAGATGACGTCTTCGAGAATCCCGAGATCGCGGCCCTGATGAACGAGGGGTTCGTGAGCATCAAGGTCGACCGGGAGGAGCGACCCGACCTCGACGAGATCTACATGACCGCGACCCAGCTCATGACGCGGCGAGGTGGTTGGCCCAATTCGGTCTTTCTCACCCCCGATCTCGAGCCCTTCTTTGCTGGGACCTATTTCCCTCCCGAGGATCGGGGACAGGCCGTCGGTTTTCCCACCGTGCTCCGTCGGATACGCGAGATGTGGGACAGCGATCGCGATCGAATCGAGGAGTCCGCGGAGCGCATTGCCGAGGCCATACGAGAGATGGTCTCGTCGGCGGCCGAGCCTTCGGCGGAGCTTCCGGAGTTAGCGAGCGTCGAGAAAGGATACGAGCAGCTCGCAAGCGGTTTCGACGGGGAGTGGGGAGGGTTCTCGCCGGCCCCGAAGTTCCCTACCCCCTCGGATCTGTTTCTTCTTCTGGCCGAGGCAAAGCGGGGAAACGACCAGGCGAGCCACATGCTGCTCACGACTCTCCACCGAATGGGTGAGGGGGCGCTCTACGACCACCTTGCCGGCGGGTTTCATCGCTACGCAACCGATCGCGAATGGCGCATCCCGCACTTCGAGAAGATGCTCTACGACAATGCTGCCCTCGCCGAGATCTATCTCGAAGCTGCGGCGATCGCCGAGGATCAGGAGCTCGCGCGACGCGCCCGAGGCACCCTTGAGTTCGTCCTTCAGGAGATGACGGGCGCGGAAGGGGGTTTTCTCTCGGCCATCGACGCCCAGACCGACGGCAAGGAAGGCGCCTACTACGTTTTCAGCAAGGAGGAGCTCGACGCGGCTCTCACCGACGACGAGCTATCTCTAATCGGCCCGATCTTCGGCTTCGACTCCGAGCCCAATTTCGAAGGCCATCTCTACACCCTTTATTTGACGGCGCCTCTGAAGGAGCACACGGAACGACTCGGCATCTCGCGAGAGAGGCTTCTCGAGCGCATGGAGCCCGCTCTGGAGAAACTGCGCGTCATCCGCCGACAGCGGAAGTTTCCGCTCGTGGACGACAAGATACTCACGGACTGGAACGGCATGATGATCGCCGCCATGGCGAAGGGAGCGCCTTTGCTCGAGGAGCCTCGCTACGAGCGAGCTGCCAAGCGCGCCGCTCGTTTCGTCGTCGATGAGCTCAGGGCTTCTGACGGAAAGCTCCTGCACGCGTGGCGCGATGGCGTCGCCAAGATCCCGGCCTTTCTCGATGACTACGCGTTCCTTATGAAAGGACTCGTCGCGCTCCACCGGACCACCGGAGAGACGGCATGGCTAGAGACCGCCGAAGGGCTCGCCGAGGAGATGGAATCGCGCCTGCGGGATCCGAAGGGCGGCTACTACCAGTCACCGCCGGAGCCGCTTCTGCTTGTCCAATCGAAGAGCGCTCTCGACGGCGCTATCCCCTCGGGAAACGGGATCGCGGTCGAAGCCCTGCTCGATCTCGCGGAGCTGACGGGCAAGGCGGTCTATCGCGAGCGGGCCGAGGCGGCCATGCGCGCCTTCGCGAACGAGCTCGAGACCTATCCCGCCGCGGCAAAAACGCTCGCCCTGTCGGTCGAGAGGCTCCATCGCGAACGACCGGAGTCCCTGGCAACCAGGCTGGTTCGCACGCGCATCGAGCCCGAGGAGCCGCGGTCGGGCTGGCGGCGATTTCGCCTGGAGCTCGACATCGAGCCCGGCTGGCACGTGAATGCCAATCCTGCCTCGTCTTCTTACTTGATACCGACGGAGTTGAAGGGCGAGGTGCGTGGGGTCATGTATCCGCCGGGCAAGGAGGTGACGTTCTCCTTCTCGGACGAAGCCGTTTCCGTCTACGACGGAACGGTGTCGCTCGCGGGCGAGCTCGGTGCCGACGCATCTTCCGTGACTCTCGTGTATCAGGCCTGCGACGACACGCGGTGCCTGGCACCGGTCGAGAAGGTGCTGACGCTGCGATAGGGTATTCCCATCGGTGCGTTTCGTGACGCCCCGGCAAGCCGATCGACGGAGAATAACCGCCACGCCTATAACTACGCCGTTCAGCTGAACTGGCGGCGCGCGCTGCAGCGTTAGTCCAGCACGCTCTCCCCGGCACATATGTGCCGGTTTGTCGCGATGGCCTGGTTCGCTCACCTAGAAAGCCCCCGGGCGCCGCGACAGATCCGGCCGTCGAACGTCATAGATGTCCGGATTTGCGTTCATGAAGCTCCCGAACCCTCCGCGACGAATCATCTCGAGCTCCCCTTGGTAAAGGGGGATCATCTCGATGAGGCTCACTTTCGAGCCATCGGTCAGCGTGAGCCGTGCCAGGTCCGCAGGCAAGGTCACTGGCCAGAACGGCAGGAACGCCGTCATGTCGGACGCCTCCGAAATGGGCCGGCCAAACTCGACCGGTTGCCCCACGCAAAAACCATACTCACCCCGATATCTCAGGGCAGTCCGGCCGACCGCCAGCCCCCATGCCGGATCGCTCGAGGCCACGGAAATGAACAGCTCCGGACGTGACTCCGTCCACTCGGCGAAATCCACGAAGGACAAGCCGATCGTGCAGCTCGTCGTGTGCCCGGGCTCGGGCAGGTCCGCCCATGTCACGACCGATAGGGCCGGGGATACTCCTTCGTCGGAAAGGACCCGGATTTTGCCTCGACTACCCGCAAGCTCCTCGAGGTGCTCGAGGAGGGCTCCGGCCCGATCACTCATAAAAACGAACGACCGCCAAACCGGTCATCTCTCTTCGGTACGAGCCCGCGCCAGGGTGCGAAGCGCTTGTCTTAGGTGGAGCGCCTCCACCATCTCGTTCCCCAGCGTCGCGACGTTCTTCCCTTGCGACGAGGCCTTCTGCATTACCTCGACGATGCCTCGGGCGCGCGCGATCTCGTCGAGGGTCGGTTGAAAGACGCGATGGATGACCGGCACTTGAGCGGGGTGGATCGCGGTCTTACCGTCGAATCCCATTTCGCGGACCCTTCGAGTGCTGGCCTCGAGGCCGTCGAGATCCTTGTACTCGAACCAGGGGGTGTCGAAGGCTTGCGCCCCGACGGCACGCGCTGCGTGAAGGATTTGGCTCCGGGCGAATAAGAGCTCCATCTCTTCCGGAAGCCGCCCCGCTCCGAGGCTCGCCCGGTAGTCGGCCGCACCGAAGACGAGCCCTATCACGCCCGGCAGGCTCGCCAGCTCCTGGGCGGCCATGACCCCGCGCGCCGTCTCCACCATCAGCAGGAGCGGGACGTCGCCAAGGGTCGCCCTGAGGCCAGCAATACGTTCGGGTTTCTCGCATTTCGGAAGAACCGCCGCCTCGGGCCGCAACCTCGTGAGCATCTCGATGTCGGCGTCACCCCACGCGGTGTCCGGCCCGTTCGCGCGGACGAAGACTTCGGATCCGCCCCAATCGGTTGTCCGGTAGCACTCGCTCACGATTTTCCGGGCCTCGTCCTTGTGGTCGGGATGCACCCCGTCCTCGAGGTCCAGAACGAGAACATCTGCCCCGCGCTGTCCTGCCTTCTCGATCATGGGCCGGGACGAACCGGGAAGATAAAGCAACGAACGTCGTCTCGGTTCCATCCGGATCTTCCTTCGGCATCGTAACACGCTCATTCCGAGGCGGTAGCCCCGCTCTATTGGAGACGCCTCGCATTTTCTTCGAACTTACCGTGCGAGTTATCCGTAATGGGCGATAGATAGGATGGGAGGAATCAACCGATGATCGTGCCCTTGCACCGCGCTCTTGCCCTCGCTGGCGTCGCCGTGGCTACGCTGACTGCCAGCCCCGTTTTGGCTCAGACACCCTGGATCCATGTCGAGGTGGACGAAGGCACCGCGGCGGACACGCGAGTCAAGGTCAACCTGCCGCTATCCGTGGTTGCGCTGGCGCTCGATGCGGCTCCATCGGAGGTCGTCTCTCGAGGACGAATTCACGCTCACGATTGCGATATCGATATCGCCGATTTGAGACGCGCCTGGAGGGAGCTGAAGGATGCTGGCGATGCCGAGCTCGTGTCTGTCGAGGGTCGAGACGGGAACGTAGCCATACGCCGCGAGGGCGACAAGGTTCGCATCGACCTCACCGATCGCAAGGACGGCGGCGAGGTTCACGTCGATGTGCCGGTGTCGGTGGTGGACAGTCTCCTATCCGGAGAAGGAGACGAGCTCGACGTTCGAGGCGCGATAGACGAGCTCAGATCGTTGCGGGGCGATGTGGTTCGCGTCGAAGATCGCGGCACCAGAGTCCGCGTGTGGATCGACGAGCGGGACTAGCAACCGATGTTCAAGACCGCTGCCCTCGTGCTGTTGTCGGTGCCCGTCCTGGTCGTCGGGTCGCTCGCTAGCTCCAGCTGTCTCGTCGTCGACGTCAAGACGTCGGACGGACCGCGCCTGATCGTCCCCGTGCCTCTGTTCGTCGCCCGCGCCGCCCTGAGCTTTGCCCCCGAGGAGGCCGCCTACGTAACTCTTCCCGACGAGGTCTCTGAATATTCCGAGCTCGTCCTGCAGCTCCTCGACGAGCTCGAGAACGCTCCCGACTCCGTGCTCGTCGAGGTCGACGACCACGGCGATCATGTGCTCATCGAAAAGCTCGGCGACGAGCTCGCCATCGATGTGACGACCCATGACGAGGAAGTCTCTGTGCGTGTTCCTCTGGAGATGGTCGCCGAGATCGTGGAAAGCTGCCAGGGAGGGGAAGTCGAAGTCTCCCGAGTCCTGAGTGCCCTGGCATCGGTATCGCGAACCGACCTGGTTCACGTAAGGAGCAGGGACGAAGAAGTCAAAGTCTGGATCTGGTAAACGACTCGAAGGTTCGCCTAACGCCGGTCCCTGAGCTTGGCCAGCAATCGCAGCAGCTCGAGATAGAGCCATACCAGAGTGACCATCACGCCGAACGCCGCGTACCACTCCATGAATTTCGGCGCGCCCCGCGAGGCGCCCCGCTCGATAAGGTCGAAATCGAGAACGAGATTGAGCGCGGCCACCCCCACCACGGCGAGGCTGAACAGAATACCGAACGTCCCGGAGCTGTGGATCAACGGGAGGCTGACTCCGAAAAACCCCAGCACGAACGAAGCCATATAGAAGAGAAAGATTCCACCGGTAGCCGCGACGACGCCTTTTCTGAACGTGTCGGTGACGCGAATGAGACCCGCCTTATAAGCAAGCAGGAGAGCGGCAAGAGTTCCAAACGTGAGACCGATGGCTTGAACCACGATACCGGGATAGCTCGCTTCGAACATCGCCGATACACCGCCGAGAACGAGACCTTCGAGAAGCGCGTAGATCGGGGCCGTCACTGGAGCCCAGGTCTGCTTGAAGACCGTTACCAGCGCCGCGACGAGCCCGCCGATCAAACCACCGAAGAGCCACGGAGACACGGCGGCGGGGTTGCCAGTCGCGGCGTACAGGTTCCAGGTCCAGCCGGCGGTCAATAGGGCGAGCATCAGCAAGATGGCCGTCTTGTTCACCGTTCCAGCGACGCTCATGGCGTCGCCAACGGCGGTACGGGCCGGGGCGAGCTTGACGAAGACGTTCTCGTTCAAAGTGGGATTCATTGTTCGCATGGCGATCCCTATATTCTCAACGGTCGCGGGACAAGGCAAGTTCGACGAGGTGGCCGATCAGGTCTTCATAGCTTCGGCCCGTCTTCGTCCAGGCCATGATGAGCTCGCATTGCGACGAGAGCCACGGATTGGGATTCACCTCGAGAACGTAGATCGTGCCGTCGTCACCGAGCCTGAGATCGACCCGCCCGTAGTCCCGGAGACCGAGAGCGACGTAGGCTTCGACCGCCACGTTCTGCATGCGCCGCGTCAGCCGCGGGGAAAGGTCTGACGGGAATACAGCGGGCGTCGAGCGGTACAGCTCCGTCCCCTTCCACCATTTCACCTCCGTCCCGGCGATCCGGGGAACGCCTCGGGGCAGGCGCGAGAGATCGACTTCCACTAGAGGAAGAGGCTCGGGCGGGTCGTTGCCGATGACCCCCACGTAGATGTCGCGACCCGGAACATAGCGTTCCACCAGAACGGTTCCGAAAGCGCGTTGGACGTATCGAATGCGATCCCGTAAGGCTCGCGTTTCGTGGACCACGGAACCGGTGTCGATCCCGATCGAGCCATCCTCCCGGGAGGGCTTCACAATCAGAGGGAACCGAAGGTCGACCCGCGGGTTCCTCGCTCCGGCGCCGACCGCGGCAAAATCTGGCGTCTCGACTCCGTGGAAACGAAGCAGCTTCTTGGCCAGCACCTTGTCCTGCCCCACGTGGAGCGCACGGGGTCCGTTGCCCGTGTAGCGTTTTCCGAGAAGCTCCAGATAGGCCGCGACGTGGAGGTCCTTGGTGTCGTCGCCCCCGTAGGATTCAGTGAGATTGAAGAACGCGGAAGCCGGGGTGCGCGCCAGCCGCGTCAGTCGCTCGGTCGCGCCGTCGAGAACGACGTAAACCGGGCGATAGCCGACGGCTTTCAACGCGCAGTAAACCTCTTCGTGCACTTCGGGCGGCTCCGAGCCGTCGCCAACGAATGGAAGACCGTGATGGTCGTGAGGCCACCAGACGTCGTAAAGGACGGCAACGGTCTTGCGAGGCATTCGATTCCCGATCACTCTTATCACGAAGTCGAAAACGTTTGTCGCAACCCGAAGTTTGTGATAGTTTCAATCAAGACAAAATTCACCAACAAAACCAATACGTTCTCCTGCAAGACATGCGAAATGACTTCAAGTTAGTGCTTGTGTTCCTTGCTTCGGTTGGGGTTGCCCCCTGGGCGTGTAGTCCGGACAGCACCGAACCGTCCCTCACGCTTACCGCCCCGACGACCCTTGACCCCGTTGCGGGTTCGGCCGTATCCAACCCGCAACCAACGCTTCGGGTCGGCAACGCGACCGGACCTATCGGACTGCGGTATCGATTCGAAGTCGCGACCGACTCCGACTTCTCGAACATGGTGGCACTCGGCGGAGATATTCCCGAGGGCGGGGGGGGAACGACCTCGTGGCAGATCAATACGCCACTGTCGATCGACACTTTCTATCACTGGCGCGCGCGTGCTTTCGCCGAAAACCTGGAGGGTCCGTTCTCTCAACCCGCGAGTTTCGAGGTCGTCGGCGGGTTCATCACCTCGACGCCGGAGAATCTCATCTACGTCTCCGACCCGTTGCTCAGCGGAACTTCGGTGGGTGAGGTTGGAGGCGGTGTGTTCCGCAAAGAGGGTTGGATGGCGACCGACGCGCTCTCCTACATTCGTTACGTGATTCCGACGACGCCCAACGGTTACGTCGAGTTCGACGTGACGAATCTGAGGAATCCGAACCCTCATTCGGACAAGCGGAACCTGATGATCATGTGGGACCCTTCCAAAGGAGAGTACAC
This sequence comes from Vicinamibacteria bacterium, assembly GCA_035457705.1. Lineage (GTDB taxonomy): Bacteria > Acidobacteriota > Vicinamibacteria > Marinacidobacterales > SMYC01 > DASPGQ01. The sequence goes on along the minus strand of DATIBD010000074.1, from coordinate 1,797 downwards.
GACCAACCCATTCCGCGTTCACCTGGCCAAGTACGACACGCGAACCGTGGATCGCTGGCATATGAGACTTCGGTTCATCTCGAACGGCCAGGAAACCAACACGGGAATCGATTTCTTCGATTGGGACCCGTCGCGGGTCTACCATTTTCGAATGGAATGGGGTGCATTTCCCGAGATCGTCAGCAATCAACGGGTGCAGGTGTTGATGGACGGGGTCGAGATCCTCAGCAGTAATTACGACCCCATCTATCGCCCTAACCCGCACTGGGTCGAGCTCGGAATGGCGCCAAGGGCGGAATCTCTCGAGCAGGCGATCTATTCGAACGTTATGATCGGTATCCGCCAACCGTAATCCCACGCAACAAACGCTTGCCCCGAAGCAGGTCAGGTGTGTTACCGTCGTGGTCTGCGCTACAATAAGCGTACAACAGAAGAACAAAGGTAGCTCGCGCTCGCTGCGTGCCGGGCGAAGGCGACGTAGAGGAGTGACCCGAGATCCATCTCGGAACCGTCGTCTTGGTCGAAAGAGGCAAGACGTTTCGAGCAGACGGAGAGGTTTTTGATGGAGACGAGCTGGCAGGACGTCATATTCTTCGTGGGCGAGGCGATCTGTTTCTTTTTCATGCTGTGGGGCGCGGTATCGACGCCCACACAGTAGGTGGGATCGTTAGCCTCTAGGTCTCGTTCCACCGCTCTCGGGACACCGGCACCTGAGCCGTGCTGCTCCGACGCCTCCCTCGGACGTCGGCAACTCGCTGCTTCGACGTTCTTCACCCGCGCCGCCGTCACGCCCATTTCCTGGGACACCTCTTTACCCGATCGACCTCCACAGGTTAACGCTCGCCAGACTTCCTGATCTCGCCGAGCGGCGCGCTTCTCGTTTGGTGACGGGTGTTTACCGACGCAAGCGGCGGCGGGCTCGCTTCTGGCTCGAGACTTGCACTAGAATTGAGCTAGTCTCTGAGGACGTCTCAGGGCTCGATGGTCTCGCGCGAGAGATATGAAGAAGACGATGTGGACCCCGCGCTTCGTCCTGGCAGGGCTCTTGCCCTCCGTCTTCGTTCCGGCTTCGACCGCGCTTGCAGAGGAGAACGTCGAGCTGGTCCAGACTTCGAATGAAATTTCCGAGGCGAGCCTCCTCGACGTCGACGTTCTGGCCTTCGACCCCGGTCTTTCCGACGAGAAAACCCTTCGCGAGCTCAGGAAAGCTGGAATCTTCCCCGAGGTCCGAGAAGCCGAGGCCCTCTACATACCGGTCCACCTCGCGCGCACTTTGCAGAAAACCGGATTCTGGGGGGCGGTGCGCGTCGGACCGGCCGCAAGCATCGACGACCTCACGATCTCGGGTGCCATCTCGTCCTCCACCGGCGCCGAGCTCCAGGTCGACGTCCGCGTCATCGACTCGCGTGGTATGGTCTGGCTCGACAAGCGATACAAGTCGAAAGCCGACGCGAGCGTTTATAACGTCCGGCACCTCGCGAACGACCCTTTTCAAGAGCTCTACAACCGAATCGCGAATGACCTCCTCGCCCGACGTAGGAAGGTCGACCAGAAACACGTCACCCGGATTCGTGAAATTACTTTGCTGAGGTTCGCCTCCGATCTTGCGCCCACCCCGTTCTCCAACTACCTCGTATCCGCGAAAGACCGTTACTCCGTCGCGGGATTGCCCGCCCAGGGTGATCCCATGATGGCGCGCATCGAGCGTCTCCGCCTCCGTGACCGCATGTTGATCGACACGCTGGATTCCTACTACGCGAATTTCTACGCTCAGATGCAGGAGGCCTACGGCAGTTG
>DATIBD010000073.1:0-39560 GCA_035457705.1 Vicinamibacteria bacterium | reverse complement strand
GCGCTTCGCAATCCCCGACGCTGACCAAGAACACGGCGCTCGGCGCGATCCTCGGCACGGCGTCCTACATGAGTCCGGAGCAGGCGCGAGGGAAGACCGTCGACAAAAGGACCGATATCTGGGCTTTCGGATGCTGTCTCTTCGAGGCCCTCGCGGGGCGGAGAGCCTTCGAGGGAGAGACGGTCGCCGACGTGCTCTCGAAAGTCCTGCAGCGGGAGCCGGAGTGGTCGGCCCTTCCACGCGGGATCCCTCGAGCGCTGCGTCGATTGATGAAGAAGTGTCTGGAGAAAGATCCGGATCGACGCGTTCACGACATCGCCGACGCGGGGCTCGAGCTCGAGGAGAGCCTGAGCGCACCGCCCGCTGCCGAGACACACCTGCAATCGCGTACGCTGGTTCTCGCCATCGCGGGCGCTGCTATCGCGGGAGCGCTCGCGTCCTTCCTGCTCGTCCGACCGACTCCCCCGCCCCGCGCCGTCCAGCGCTTTTCGATCAACCTTCCTCCCGGCGACGAGTTTCTCGTGGGAGGGATCGAAGGACCGCTGGTCGCGATCTCTCCCGACGGAAGCGACGTCGTCTATGCGGGCGTCCGCAACGGGGAGGCGCAACTCTTCCTGCGGCCCGTCGATCGAGACCTGGCCGAGCCGATCGCCGGAACGCGGAACGGGCGCATGCCGTTTTTCTCACCGGACGGAGAGTGGATCGGATTTTCCGCCGGGCGCGAGCTCAAGAAAGTGGCCGTCCTCGGCGGCGCTCCGGTGACGCTGGTACAGATGGAAGGAGCGGATCACTTGGGAGGAACCTGGACCCGGGACGGGCGCATCTTTGCCTCCATCGATGGGCTTCTCATCTGGATTTCCGAGGGCGGCGGTCCGTCGACGACACTGTCATTTGACGACGCCGTGGATGAGCGCACGCGCGCCTGGTGGCCGCACGTCCTGCCGGGCGGGAAGGCCATCTTGTTCGGATCCGTTCGATCGGGTACTCCGTCGATCGTGATCCTCTCACTCGAAACGGGCGAGACCCGGGTCCTGGTCGAGGATGGGAGATTCCCGCGCTATGCGAAGAGCGGACGCCTTCTCTTCGCCCGCAAGGGGACCGTCTTCGCAGCGCCCTTCGATCTCGAACGGCTTTCTCTCACCGGCTCCCCCGTGCCCGTTCTGGAGAACGTGGGTCAGGGCGGTGCGGGCGAGGCGTACTACGACCTCTCGGACGACGGAACGCTCGTCTACGTCTCGGGGCAGACCAAGCCCGAGACCGGGCTTTCGTGGATCGACCGCGAGGGAACGGGCCGGCCTTTCGGCCCCCGGAGGCGCGCCACATGGTCCAGCCCGCGGCTGTCGCCGAACGGCGAGCTCATCGCCGCGAGTCTCGAGCCCCAGGATGCCCCTCCGGACATCTGGCTTCTGGACACCGACCCGGCGACGTTGACGCGTCTGACGACGGCCGTGGGTTTGCAGGGCGTATGGGCACCGGACGGTCGGTCCGTGTTCATCCAATCCGATGCGCGCATCTTCCGCCAGGAGCTCGACGCCGCGGGCGAAGCCCAGGACGTCGCTCCTTGCTACAACCTCACGTCGATATCCTCGGATGGAACGCTCGCCGTCTGCCAGGGACCGAACGAGGCCGGCGACTGGGACATCGAGAGCGTTCGCCTCGACGGGAGCGGCGAGAGGCGGAAGGTCGTCGGCACGCGGTTCGACGAGTACGGGGCCAGGTTCTCGCCCGACGACCGGTGGCTCGCCTACGTTTCCGACGAGTCGGGTCAGGAGGAGATCTACGTTCAACCCTTCCCCGGTCCCGGTCGCAAACGCCGGGCCTCCACGAATGGCGGGAGCGAGCCGGCGTGGTCGCGGGACGGCCGGGAGCTCTTCTATCGGCGCGGGCGGGAAATGTACGTCGTCTCGTTCGCAAACGACGGGATTTTCGGAGAGCCGACAAGACTCTTCTCAGGAGATTTCGAATCTGGCTACGACGTGTCGCTCGATGGACGGCAATTCCTCATGATCCAGAGCGAGCCTACCGACGTGCGCCCCGAGATCCACGTCGTGCTCGACTGGTTCGAAGAGCTGGAGCGGCTCGTGCCGCCCCGTTGAGGCGAGCTCGATTAGCGCGACTCTTTCTTTTCCGGCTCCTCCGCCAAGTACTCGCGCGCGATCGGGACGGGCTGCGGGTCGAGAGGTGCGAGTTCGCGTCCTTCGAGCGCCGGATGGTCGGGGGGTATCTTCGTCGCCCGGAAGACGGCGTAGGTGAACCCCTCGACGGGCTGCGGCTGCGAACCGTCGGCGAGCGTCACCGTGCCCGAGTACGGCGTCCAGTAATCCCAAACGATCTCTCCGTCGGGAGTCACCTCGAAGATCCTCCCGTCCCGCCCCTGGCAAATCAACGTGTTTCCATTCGGGAGTCTCTGCGCTCCGGAGATGAAGTCCGAGTAGAACGAGGTCTGGTCAGGAGCCTCGTACTTCCAGGCGGGCTCGTCCGGGCCGAAGGGTCCGCCGTCGGAAGTGAGGTAGCGGCCCTCCTCGTCGACCGGGGGTGCGATCTCGACGACCTGGGAGTAGTTCTTCTCGCCCGGACCGGGAACGTCGTTGTTGAAAATGGTGAGGCGCCCCGCTCCCGGGAGGCCATCGGGGATCCATCGCACGTCGTGCTGAGCGAAAAGCTGGCGCGGACGGTTCTCGTGGCGGCCATAAGCCGCGGGGTTTCCCCAGCGATAGAGGAGGTCTCCTCCTCGTCGGAAGCGCCCTCCCGTGCCGGTGCGGGCCTCGGCGGTGGTGGTGCCGTGATCGAGAATCCAGATCTCGCTGAAATTGGGCGTGCTGAGGCCAATCTGATCGAGCGCCTCGTTGTAAGCGACCGCGTTGGTGTGAAACAAGTCGGAGCTCAGGTCGGACGCGTCGGTATCCTCGCTCACATAGCCGAGCGCTTTCAGCTCTGCAAGCTCTTCCGGATCGACTGCCTTGGGCCCGCCGTCTCCGTTGATGTCGATGCGATGAGGGTGCGTGGCGGGGTCCCCGTAGTTCGGAAGCTCAGGGTCGACATTCTGGATCAAATGGTCCCAGGCGTGCCATTCCCAAACGATCCGCCCGCCCTCTGGACGTCGAGGCTCGATCTCCACGACTTTGTCGGGCCAAACGCCCTGCTCGGGCACGACGTCGGGACGGCGTCCCGCTCTCTTCGCTTCTTCGGCGGTCTTGCGCTCCCATGCTATCGCCAGGATGTTTCCGCCGGGGAGGGGCTCGATATCGTGATGGCTGACGTGGTCGTCGGTAGCGAAGGGATAGCTCCAAGAGAGCTCGCCCTCCCAGTCGTACTCCTCGATGCGGCCTCCCGTGCCGCCGCCCCGGAAGACTTTCGATTCCACCCGCGCGCCGCGAAGGAGGCGACCGTCGTTCGTCAGGTACACGGAGCCCTGCGGCGCGTGGGGGCTCTTCCACATGTGGACGACGAGCCCGTCGGCGTCGATGAGGTAAGTCGTGTCGGAAAGAAGGGGCGCGTAGAGGATGTAACCTGGCGAAGCGCCCGGCTTCCGCGTGACCAGGCCACTCGGCCGCGGGATTTCTTCCGCAGCGGTCGATTCCTCCTCCGGGATTTCACGAGTTCCTTCACAGCCGGCTGCCAGTATGAACCCCAGGAGCCACACCCTCGCCTTCGAACGCATCGACTACACCTCCTCGGAAAGTAGACTGGGCCGGAATCTTAGCAGAGGGTAAGGAGTTTCCCGCTACCCCGTTCGTGTGCTAGTTATCGTGTCATTGAGAGAAAGTTTCAGGAGGAGGCGCTCTGTCGCCGTCAATGAACGACGACCGCCCCGCGCTATCGAGCCGGAGGCCGACGCAGGCGTCGACTCGGATCTGGGACGGCTTCGCGCCGGTGTCGGCGGCCTCCGCCGCGCCGAGCTGCCGCGCCCCGGCGAGACGCTCGCGCGCGAGTCGCTTGACATGCTCCCTGACGCGGAAGCACCATCGGGCAGACGCGAACCGTCTCGGAGGTCATGACGATGCGCCGAACGCACTTGTCCTTTGCTGGCAGCCTTCTGGTCTGCCTTTTGGTCAGCGTTCACGCCGTACACGCCCAGGTGTCGCCTCCTCGGGAGGGCACCAGCATCGCCGGAAGTACGATGCGCCCGGTGATCCGAGGGAAGCACTACGCGGTGTCCTCGATGAAGTCGGAAGCGACCGAGGCTGCGGTGCGGATCCTGGAAGCGGGCGGCAACGCTTTCGACGCCGCGGTTGCAGGTCAGGCGGTGCTCGCGCTCGTCGATCCGGATTCGAACGGCCTTGGCGCCGACGCCGTCGTTCTGGTGTACGTGGCAGCCGAGAAGAAGGTGTATTCGATCAACGCCGAAGGCACCGCTCCCGCCCTCGCCACCATCGACTGGTACCGCGACCACAACGACGGCGAGATTCCCAGGAGCGACGGCCTGCTGTCGGCGTCCATGCCGGCCGTGATCGATGCGTGGTACGTGATGCTCGACCGGTGGGGCACGATGTCGTTCGCCGAGGTGCTCGAGCCGGCCATCGACGTCGCTGAGAACGGCTTTCCAATGGGCGAGGGCCTCGCGCGTGCGATTAGGCGCTCCGAGAAGATTAAGAAGTACCCGACGACGATGAAGGTGTACTACCCGGGCGGGCGTCCCCCCGAGCCCGGCGAGATCTTCCGCAATCCGGACGCGGCCCGCATGCTGAGAAAGCTCGTCGAGGCGGAACAAGAGGCGAAAGGCAGGGGACGGAGTGAGGCGCTGAAGGCGGCGCGCGACCGCTTCTACAAGGGTGACATCGCTCGCGCCATGGCGGACTTCTCCGAGGAGAACGGAGGTCTGTACCGCTACCAGGACTTCGCCGGCTACCGCGGGCAGGTTGAATCGCCCGTGTCGACCAACTACCGCGGATTCGAGGTGTACAAGAACCGCTCCTCGACCCAGGGACCGGCCGAGTTGTTCATGCTGAACATCCTCGAGGGCTATGACGTCAGAGCGCTCGGGCACAACAGCGCCGATTACATCCATGTGAGCGCGGAAGCGCTCAAGCTCGCCTTCGCAGATCGCGAGCAGCTCGGCGATACCGACTTCGTTGAAATCCCGTTCGCCGGCCTCCTGTCAAAGGACTATGCCGTCGAGCGGCGCAAGCTGATCGATCTGGACAAGGCCTCGACCGAGGTTCGCCCCGGGGAACCCGAGAAGTTCATGCAGGTGAGCGAGGACGCTCTTCTGCTGGGACCGAAGCCCGACGTGCGCGTGAACTTGGGCGAGGCGGATTACTCCGAGAAGGACACGAGCTACATCGCCGTGATCGACAAGGAACGGAACATGGTCAGCTTCGAGCCCAGCCTGCACAGCGGGTTCGGCACCGGTGTCGTGATGGGCGATCTCGGCTTCATCTTCAACTGCCGGGGTGACTACTACTCGCTGGAGCCGGGTGAGGCGAAGTCCCTCGAGCCCGGCAAGCGGCCGCGCTCGACGCTGCAGAGCACGCTCGTGATGAAAGACGGCGAGCCGTTCATGATCATCGGCAGCCCCGGCGGGGACGATCAGATCCACCGCACGGTGCAGACACTCATGAACGTCGTCGACTTCGACATGAACATCCAACAGGCGATCGAGGCACCGCGCTGGTCGACCCGCGCCTTCCCCTCGTCGGTCTTCCCGCACAACGTGAGCTCGCCCAACGACCTGGCGGTCGAATCGCGGATTCCCGGCGAGGTTCTGAGCGTCCTGACGGCCAAGGGCCACGAGATCCGGGTGTTGGAGCCGTGGTCTTTGGGCTCGCTCGCGGCGATCGCGATCGACCCGGAGACGGGCGTGCTGAGCGCCGGGGCGGATCCCCGTGTGGAGGCGTACGCCTGGGCGAGATAGGCACGTCAGCCAATCGCCGTCGGGAGAGAACACGGGATTCCAACCGGCCGTCAGAATACGTCCGTCTCCCTCCTTCCCTCGTGGGGGCCGAGCCTCCAGCTCGTTCAGGTTGCGCAAGTAGGTCCATGGGTCCCGTCGAAGAGCTACTCGTGCCGGAGCGCCACGAGCGGATCGACACGGGTAGCGCGCAGGGCAGGCAACGTACAAGCGAGTATCGTCACCGTCGCGGCGAGGAGAGACACGACCAAGAAGGTCACGGGGTCGAACCGGCTCACGCCGTACAGGAGACTCTGGAGAAAGCGAGTTACGAAGACCGCGACGAGAAGACCGAGCCCGATGCCCAGTAGGGCGAGCCTCGACCCATCCGTCAGAACGAGACGAAGGACGTCGCGCCGGGCCGCGCCGAGAGACATGCGAACTCCGAACTCGTGCTGCCTCCGGCCCACGGAGAACGACATGACGCCGTAAATCCCGAGGGTCGAGAGGAGGAGCGCGAGCCCCGCGAAGGCGCCGAAGAGGTTCATCGTGAAGCGACGCTCGGCGACCGAGGCCGCGAGGCGCAATTCGAGGGTCGTGAAGCCGGAGAGCGCGAGATCCCGGTCGAGCGCAGCCGTGATGGCCCGGAGCCGCGCGAAGACTGCCTCCGGCTCTTCCAGCGTGTGAACGAGGAGCGAAAAGCCCGCGAACGGGGCTTGCGAGAACGTGGGATAGATGGCGGGCTGCGCTTCTTCTTGGAGCCCTCGGAATCGCACGTCTCGCACGACCCCGACGATCTCCCGGGTCAGGCCCCATTGACTGAGCCGGGCGCCGAGGGGCTCCTCATCGACGAAGTAGCGCCGGACGAAGGCTTCGTTGACGACGATTACGGGCGGCGAGTCGTCGCGATCGTCGCCCGGCTCGAGACTTCGCCCCCGGAGGATCGGAATCCCCAGCGTTCGGAAATAGTCCGGACTCACGACCCGAACGCGGACCTCGTCCTGTTGGCCCGGCGCGACCTCGGGGCGGCCTTCGATGACGAACCGGCTCGTCCAACCCGGGTCTAGGGGGCCGTTGATGGCGATAGCGGCAAAGTCGATCCCCGGGGTGCTTCTCGCTTGCTCTAGGAGGGCGTTCTGAAACTGACGCACCTCGGTCCATCGAGGCCACGAGTCGCGATCTTGAGGATAACGGGTCTCGGGAAGCTGGATGTCAACGGAGACGACGTTCGCGGCGTCGAAGCCCGGGTCGACGCGAAGGAGTGTCCGGAAGCTCTCGATCAACAACCCCGCGCAGACCACGAGAACGACGGCACCAGCAATCTCCAAGGTAACGAGCACCGCGCGGGCCCTCTGCCTCGCGGAGCTCTCCCCCGACCTCTCGCCCTCTCGCAGGGACGCCACGAGATTGCCGCGCGAAAGCCGAAGCGCCGGTGCGAGACCGAAAAAGACCCCAGTCGCGACGCTCAGTACCAATGAGAACAGGAGAACGTTTCCGTTGACTCCGACATTGAACACGCGCGGGAGGCTTGGAGGAAGCGAAGCGAGAAGGAGGTCCATCCCTCGGTACGCCACGAAGAGCCCGAGGAGACCTCCGGACAGCGACAGAAGGAGTGCTTCGACGAGGTACTGGCGCACGAGGACGGATCGTGCCGCCCCCATCGCTGATCGGATCGCCGCTTCTTGCTGTCGGGACAGGGCGCGCGCGACGAGAAGATTGGCGACGTTCACGCAAGCGATAAGGAGCACGAGAAGGACGGCTCCCTGCAAGAGGAGAAGCGATGGCCGCACCGACGCGACCGTCGCGTCCGTCATCGACTCGGCCCACATTCCCCGTCCTTCGTTGTCGTCCCGGTACTCGACCTCTAGGGAGGCTGCGATGGCTTCGAGATTCGCATTGACCCGCTCGAGGCTCACCCCGTCGCGCCTGCGTCCCACCACGAGGACTCCATGGTTCCCCCGGGAGCCGGATGTCTCCGTGATCTGCGCGGGAAGCCAGACGTCCGTTCTTGAGGGGAAGCGGAACTCAGGCGCCATGACGCCGACGATCTCCGTCGAGACGCCTTCGAGCTCGATCCTCCGCCCGATCACCGTCGGATCGCCCCCGAAGCGCGACAAAAACAACCGGTGGCTCAGAATCGCGACGGGATTTCCTCCCAGCTCTCGCTCCTCCGGCAGGAAGGATCGTCCCAGCGCCGGAGTGACCCCGAGCACGTCGAAATAGGTCTTCGACACCCGCGCTCCGCTCACTAGGAGCGGATCCTGGCGCGCTTCCGTCAACGTCAAGGAGGGCGTCCAGAGCAGCGCCAACCCTTGGAGCACTTCGTTTCGATCCCGGACGTCGAAGAAATCGGGAATCGAGAAATTCTCCTGGGTCGTACCCCGCAGCCGATCGTTCTGCCAAAGCATGACCAGTTGGTCGGACGCCGCGAAAGGAAGGGGCCGCAGGAGAACTCCTTCGACGACGCTGAACATGGCGGTGTTCGCGCCAATGCCGAGGGCAAGGGTCGCCACGACCACCGCGGTGAAGCCGGGGCTCTTGACGAGCGAGCGGAACGCGACTCGGATATCGGCCAAGAGAACGCTCACGGACGCATCTCCTTTTCGGGACGGATGAATACGGGACAGACGCTGGCACTCACCGCGAACGAGCTCGACCTTGCCGAACCGTTTCTCCGCGGCCTTCACCGCGTCTCCGGGCGAAAGGCCTTTCGCCCGGTACTCGGCGGCGCGCATCTCCAAGTGAAAGCGGATCTCCCGATCGATCTCCGCGTCGACGGAGTCCGGCACGAGCCAGCCGCGTAGCCGGCGTCGGAGCTTTCGGAAGAGCATCGAGGTTCAGCCTCAGGAAGATTCGAGAATCTTTTTCACGGCGGTGGCGAACTCGGACCAGTTGCGGCGTTCGCTCCCGAGCCTTCGCCGGCCGGCGCTCGTGAGCCGGTAGAACTTCGCTCTTCGCTTGTTCTCGGTGACTCGCCAGGAGGAGGCCAGCCAACCCCGCTCCTCCATCCGGTAGAGCGCGGGATAGAGGGAACCTTCGTCAACGGAGAGAGCGTCCCCGGTGAGGTCTTCTATGCGTCGGCCGATCCCATAGCCGTTCATCGCCTCGCTCTCGAGGATACGGAGGACGAGGAGCTCGAGCGTGCCGTGAAGGAGTTCTGATTTCGTCTTCGTCACTTCGTCTTACCTTAGATAGTCTAGGGTAGACTAGCGTCGCGATGGACGCCTGTCAAGCCGCGGGCGAAGCTGGTAATACGCGGCTCGGTGGTGAAAGCCACCACGGGAGCTCCTCACGGGGCCTTCGTCGCTTCGATGAGCGCGTCGAGCGAAGCGCGGTCGAGCCACCGACCGCGGCGCACAACACCCTCGATCTGAAGCGTGCGCGAAATATCTTCGAGCGGGTTGGCCTCGAGGAGCACCAGATCTGCCGGACTCCCGACGGCGACGCGGCCCGTACCGTCGTCGCGTTCGAGGTACTCGGCCGGATAAACCGTCGCACAGGCCAGCGCTTCGTAAGGCGTGAGGCCCGAAGCGACGAGCTCTCGCAGCTCTGCATGCAACGACAGCCCCCACGGCGAACGGTCGGTGCCGGCAAGAAGGCGAGCCCCGGCCTCCGCGAGATGACCTACGAGCTCGCGCTGCACCTCGAGGCTTCTCTCCGCGGACCGGAAATCCTCGTCAGAAAAATTACTCAGCCACGCAATCTGCGTGCGATCTCGGAGGACGCTCTTCCAATCGTCCTCGACGAACGTGCCCTCGGGGCCCTCGAGGTAGGCCTCGATCTCGGCCGCGGGTTTGAAGATGAGCCCTACCGTGAGCGTCGGCGTGTTCCAGATACGCGCGGCGCGTGTCTCTGCCGCGAGCGCCTTCATCCGGCTCGCATCGGCATAGTTCCATGCCAGCGTCCGGGAGCGCAGATCGGCTCCGGGCTGCTGAGGCGCTTCCGCGGGGACCAGCTCCCAAACGTAACCGCGTAGGTGCTCGATCGATGCCTGTCCGTGTGCGATCACCCCTTCGAGGCCGACCTCGAACGGAACGTGGCCCGCGACCGGAATGCCGAGCCGCTTCGCCTCTTCGACGATGCCCCGGTACGCCTCGGCGGGAACGTTATTGTAGACCTTGGCGAAGTCGTATCCGGCTTCGTGCTGCTCGCGAACCGCCGCCGAGCCGTCTTCGAACGTCGCGACCATCCGCCGTCCCTCCGTCGCGATGACCGACGCGAGCTCCGGCGGAGGCTCCCCTTCGATGATGGGACCGGCCAAGACCAGATCCGGCCCGAGAATCTCACCCGAGCGCACGAGCTCCCGCAGCTTCAGGTGCTCCGGAGAGCCGAACATGTCGCGAGCTCCCGTCACCCCATGGGCGACGAGCATCGCCAAATCAGATTCGTCTTCGACGTGGACGTGCATGTCCCAAAGGCCCGGGATCAAAAAGCCCCCTCGGCCGTCGACCACTTGGGTACCTTCGGGAGCGCGTGCGACACCGACGCTAGGGCGCAAGATCGCGGCGATCTCGCCACCTCGAACGACGAGGCGGACGTGGCGAACGACGCGCTCGCCGTCCATCGGGATCACGTGAACGTTCTCGAGAATAAGACTCTCGGGACTCTGACTCTGCGCTTCGACGCCGCCCACCATTCCACAGGCGAGTGATAGAGCCACGGCGCAGAACACGAGGTGTCTAGCCAAACGATCCTTCACTCCGTCATCGAACCACGGGACCGTGGTGGCGGTCGAGCCATTCGAGCGTCTCGCGGATCAGCTCGGCGCTCGTCAGAGGCAGATGGCCCGCTTCGATGTCGGCACGACTTTCGAGATAGTCGAGCGTCCTTCCAAGATCCTGAACCCATTTCGTGGCTCGCTCCAGGACCGCTTGCCGGAATCATCCCCCGGCTCAGCCTTCACGAAGGCCATTTCACTTTATATACCATTGAATACCATGCGATCGGATAACCGAAGAGAACAAAAGGCAAATTTCTTGTCCGGACGAGCTGAGCCTTCTGCTAGTCCAATCCCGGACTCGAGCCTGGCGCGACCCGTGGCCGGCGTGATTCTCGGCTCCGCCGCCCTCATGGTGCCGAGAAGCGAGAGGCACGCCGGCGACAAGCGCCCCGACAGCGATTAGCCTTTGGCCCAATCACAAGGATAAACTCACCGAAATTGGAGAAAGCCCTTGCTACCCGTCCTGTTTCCATTGTTCGTCCTCGTCACCGTGCCGGTCGCGAGCCCGGCTGCGCCGCAGCCGACCACGGATGTGGCTACCTACATCAGCGCCGCCGAGGTGCTTGCCACCATCGATGCCGCTCCCGACGGACGCGTCAGTGATCAGCAGATTCGCCACGTCGATGCCGGTGACGGCCACCTCGGCGTCGGCGTCGTTCAACGCCCGCCGAAGGCGGCGGGAACGAGACTGGACGGGATCCAGCATCATAAACAAGGCGAGGTCTACCACGTGGTATCGGGCAGCGGAACGCTCGTCACGGCGAAGAGTCTCTCCGATGCCGAACCGCTCGATCCCCAAGGACAGATCGTATTGACGCTCACCGGCCCGAGCTCCACCGGCGTCATCGTGGGAGGCCAGAGCCAGAAAATCGGGCCGGGCGACATCGTCATCATCCCCGCCGGCGTGGCGCACGGCTTCAGCGAGATCACGGAGACCATTACCTACCTCGTCATCCGCATCGATCCCGAGAAGCTCGTACAGCTCAAGTGAGACGCCTCGCATGATTCGAGGATGACGGAAAACGAAGGCCTGAAGCGGGAAATCGGCGTATTCGGTCTCGTCTCGAACTCCGTCAACATCGTCGTGGGCGCCGGAATCTTCGTTCTGCCCGCGATCGTCGCCGCTCAGTTGGGAACGGCGAGTGTCCTCGCCTATGTTCTCTGCGGCATTCTCATCGTGCTCATGATGCTCTGCTTCGCCGAGATCGGAAGCCGAATCACCACGACCGGAGGGGCCTACGCGTACATCGAAGTCGCTTTTGGCAGGTTCGCGGGCTTCCTCACCACGAACCTCTTCATATTCGGCGCCGCCATCATGGCGAACGCGGCGGTCGCCAACGCGTTGGCCGATACCCTTTCGTACTTCCTCCCGGCTTTCAAGACTCAGGGAGTGCGGCTGCTCTTCTTCGTCGTCATGTTCGGAGGTTTCGCCTACTTCAACATCATGGGGGTCAAACGGGGTCTGTTTCTGGTCAAGTTCAATACCGTGGCCAAAATGACGCCGCTCCTATTCCTCGTGCTCTTCGGGTGGCTTTCGTTCTCGGCATCGAACTTCGCTTGGGAAGCCGCGCCATCGTTCGGAGACCTCGGCCAAGCGTCGATGATTTTGCTCTTCGCCTTCGTTGGAATCGAGACGGGCCTGAATGTCAGCGGCGAGATCAAGGACCCACAGAGGACGATCCCGAAGGGCGTTCTCCTCAGCGCGTTCGTGGTCGTGCTGTTGTACACGCTCATCCAGCTCACGGCGCAAGGCGTCCTCGGGGAAGCGCTGCCGAGCTTCCGGGATGCGCCCCTCGCCGAGGTCGGCAAGAGGATGGTCGGGCCTCTGGGAGCTTCCCTCGTCATCGTGGGAGCCTGCTTTTCGATGTTCGGCAACCTCAGCGGCTTCGCTCTCAACATGCCTCGAATCATATTTGCCGCCGCCAGAGACGACGTCATCCCGCCGAAGCTTCTCGCCACAATCCACAGCCGCTACGCGACACCTCACGTCGCGGTCGTGAGCTATGCCTCGCTCGCGTGCTTTTTTGCCAGCACCGGGCAGTTCGAGCAGCTCTCGGTTCTGGCGAGTGCTTCGTTCCTGCTGATCTACCTGGGAGTCATCCTCGCCGTCATCAAATATCGAATGCGTAAAGTGGATGAACCGGGAATGTACAAGATGCCCGGTGGCTACCTCATCCCCGGCGCTTCCGCGGTCGCTGTCCTGTGGTTCCTGTCGAACCTGCCCGAGCGCGAGATCCGGGCCATGCTCGTTTTTCTGGCGGTCTTGAGTGTGATTTATTGGAGCCTCAACGTTCGACGAAACAAGCATGCCCTGACGGCAGAGGAAGAGGACCTTCAATGAAATACCTGACGCGAGCGGACTTCGACGAGGCGCGAGAGAACGCCGCGCCGTACGTTCATCGCACGCCCGTGCTCCGCTCTTCGACCTTGAGCCAGATGACGGGTGCAGACGTCTACCTGAAGGCGGAGATGTTTCAGAAGGCGGGTTCTTACAAAGTCCGCGGCCCGTTGAACGTGCTGGCCCACATGCCGAAAGAGGCTCGAGAGCGTGGCCTCATTTGCTCGTCCGCCGGGAACCACGCACAGGGTGTCGCTCGAGCCGCGCGAGAGTTCGGGGTCAAGGCGACGGTGGTCATGGCCCACGGAGCGCCGGAAGCGAAGGTTCAGGCGACCCGCTCCTACGGAGCCGAGGTCATCCTGCACGGAAACGTCTGGGACGACGCGTACCAGCATTCCCTCGAGCTCCAGAAAGAGCGAAACCTCACCTACGTCCACCCCTTCGACGATCCTTTGCTCGTCGCCGGCCAGGGAGGCGTGGGATACGAGACCATCGAAGACGTACCCGACCTCGACATCCTGGTCGTGCCCATTGGCGGAGGGGGTCTGATTTCAGGTTGCGCTCAGATCGTCAAGCTGATCAAACCGGACGTCAAGGTCATTGGCGTCGAGATGAAGGGGGCGCCGGCGATGAAACGCAGCATCGAGGCGGGACGCCGCGTCACGCTCGAGAAGATCCCCATCGTCATCGATGGCCTCACGGTCAAGACCGTGGGCGCCTACACATTCGAGATTTGCAGTGCTTTCGTCGACGACATCCTCGCCATCGATGAGCAGGAGATCTTCGCTGCGATTCCCTGGATCATGGAACGATGCAAGCTGGTGGCCGAGGGGGCGGCGGCGTCCACTGTTGCAGCCCTGCTGACCAAATCCCTTCGGCCCCCTGCGGGGAGCAAGGTGGCCTGCGTGCTGAGCGGCGGCAATCTGAACCTCACGGCGCTGAAGGGAATGACCTGGAACTGAGGAGCACGTCGGGACGCTCGAGTTGATTTGCCGAGCGCCACTGAGTTCTCTGTCTCCGGTACGGGGGTGCCCCGTATACGACTAAGTTGATTCCCGGGTCAACGAGCCGTAAACTTTAATTAAACACAGATAATCCAAGAGCGGCCTGTCAGGTTGCCCGGAAAACCGTTTGGCGTGCATATGCCACAGCTTCACTCGAACCAAAACGGCGTTGCGAGGGGCGCATGAGCGACGGCCTCACCCCCGGTGTACTCGCAGGCGTGCTCCGGGATCTCGCCGCAAACCGCAAAGAGGGCGTGCTTCGCGTCCACCGGGACGGCGTCGCAAAGTCGATCTTCTTGAGAGAAGGCTACATCGTCCGGGTCGACTCGGATGCCCCCGGTGAGAGTCTCGCGGAGACGGTCGAACGTGCGGGCAAAATAAAACGCGTCGACATCGAGCTCGCGGCGACCGTGATGAAACAGACGGGCGAGAGCCTCGGCACGACGTTGGCTGAGATGGGACTGATCGCCCCGGGCGACATCGCGGCGACCGAGCGAGAGCGGGCGCAATCCATTCTCCGCTCCCTCTTCGCTCAAACGGGAGGCGCATTCCAGTTCGACGAGCGCGCTCTCGCGATGGGGGCCGATGGTGAACCTCTCCGGTTGTCGGTGGACCAGGTCGTTTCCAAGGTAGCGATGGCCCCCCAACTTTCCGGAGGACCGTCGCCTCCGCCCCTGTCTGCTGCCAAAGCGTCACCGCCACCGCCGCCGCCAGGGCCGCGGGCATCGGTCAAGTCCCGGAACGTGCACCCCGCGGGAGTCGCCGAGAAGCGTACCCGGGGTGGTGGTGTGCGGCTCTTACTCGCAGCGGCCGTCGTGGGCGGGGCGGTGTTCGGAACTATCTTCTTTATACGCGGCCGTGCGAGCGACCGGGACGAGTCGACTCGCAGCGCGACGGTGGCCGCAGGAGGGCTCGAGACGTCGGCTGCGCCAGCCGCGGCCGACGCGCCCGATCGTATCAGCGAGGGACCGACCGACGCCGAGCTTTTTGCGGAAGCCGCGCTCGATTTCGCCGCGGACGACTTCGAAGCGAGTAAAGCGACGCTCGAGGTTCTCCTCGAGCGAAGTCCTGACTTGGTGGGGGCCCAGGAGCTCCTCGATCGGGTCGAGGAACGGATCGCCAATCCGTCCCCCGAGCCTGTCGCGAAGGCCGCCCCGCGGCCGTCCGCCGAATCGGCGTCCGCGCCCGAACCCGAACCCGTGGAGAAGAGCGAGCTACCGGCGAACCCGACCCCGCCGTCGAGCGACGCTCAACAGCTCCGCGAAGCGAGGCTCGCTTACCAGCGCGGCGAGCTTGCGGCAAGCCGGCAGGCGCTCGAAGCGCTGCTTAGCACGGACCCTTCCCACGCCGAAGCGAAGCAGCTTCTTGCGGCCGTGGATGACGCGATTTGGCAGAGCCGCCTGCCGCTGTCGTTCCAAGCCGCGCACAATCATCGCTTCGGGGGATGCAACGGGACCCTCTCACTCGAGCCGGGGGGGATTGGCTTCGCGTCCGAAGACCATGCATGGCAATGGGCTTTTGGTGACATGCTTTCTCTGGAAAGAGACAACCGCTGGGTCTTGAATCTCAGGACCCGAGAATCCGACCGCCTGAAGCTAGGCGGGGGCAAGAACTACAAGTTTCAGTTCACGAACCCCATTCCCGACGACGACTGGGCGCGGTTCCAGCGCCTGGCGCGCCGCTAGCCGCCAACTTCGTCGCACGCGAACGCGACACTCAGTTGCGGGTGGGCGCGAGACGCTTCAACTCCTCGAACCAATTGAGGACCACGACGAGCTCCGTCGCGGACGCTTCGGTTTCTTTGATCGTCAGGAAGCGCTCGCCATCGGAAGAGATATCGTAGCCCTCTGCGAAGTACGTTCCTGCAATGAGGGTCTCCGGGTTGCCGTAGGTAAAGTCCTCACCGATTTCGACGGATACGGACATCAGTTTGCCATCGGGAGATGCGTGGAACAGCTCGCGCCCGTCCCGGGCCCAAACGGGTTGGGTCCCACCGTCTCTCGAGACCTGCCAAATCCCGTCTTCGACATTCGGGAACGGTCGGACGTAGATCTCATACCGGCCGGACGCGTCGGATGCGTAGGCGAAGAAGCGTCCGTCGGGCGCGAAGGCGGCGTCTTCTTGGTTGAACTCCGAGTGAAGGAGAGGTTGCCCGTCCCCTCCTTCCGGAAAGGCGACGAGCGACACATCCAGTAACTCGGAGGCATTGCGGTCCTCGATCAGGAGCGCTGTGCCGTCCGGTGATATGGAGCGAGGCGTTTGATGCCGCGGGTCTTTTGTCAGGCGCACAGCCTCTCCCGTGCCACGGGCGAATTTTGCGAAAACGCTCCCGCCTCCTTCCTGATGGGAGTGGAACACGACCTGCCGCCCGTCGGGAGTCCAAAGCGGGTCGTTGTCCGTCTCGGGATGAAACGTGAAGCGCGTGAGCGTCTCCCTGGCAAAATCCCAGATCCCAGATGTCCTGCTGTTGCTCCAACAAAACGAGGGCCACGCGGCTCCCGTCGGGAGAGATGCGAGGGGACCTATAATCGCGCGGCGCGGCCGCAAGCGCCTCCTCTTTTCCGTCGCGGTCGACCCAAACGAGCATGCGGCGGTCCTGTCGCGCCCGTTGTGCATAGACCAAGGAACCGGTGTCCGAGACGGCAAAAAACGCGGCGGCGACCGCTGAAAACCCAGATTCCACGACACTCTCGGCGATCGGCACGGCACCCCCCGTCACTTCGAGCGCGTCTACATCGAAGGCCGCGGCCATGAGGGTTCTATTCAAGACGTAAATGAGGTGGCCCGAGGGCACGTAGCGGGCGTCCCTTCCACGCTCGATTACGACCTTGCTCTCATCGGTCTCGAGCGAATGGACGACGATCTGCGCGTCGTCCCAGTTGCCGCTGGTCCCGAGAGTGAAGAGCACGTCTTTACCCGCGGGTAAGACTTGAGGGCCATGGGCGATTTCCCAGTTCCCTCCACGGGGACGAGAAGCTCGGCCGCCCCTCCACGGGCGGATACCCGAAAGACACCGGAAGTCTGGCCGAACACAATGGTGTCGTCGGCCTCCCAACGAACGCCGTACGGAAACTGAGCCTTGCATAGGCTCACGGTGGCACCCCCAGCGAGGGGAACCTTCTTCAGCTGGTCGTTGGCCCAAAATACCACCCACTCCCCGTCGGGAGAAAAGAACGGATTGACAGCACCTTCGGAGCCTGCGACCGGAGTCATTTCCGTTTGGTCCATGGCGCGGATGTAGCTGGCCGGCGAGGACAACGCCAAGGCGGCTACCGTCCGGAGACACTGCAAGCAGCTGTCCACGCGCCCCCGTTTGCTCCAGGGGTAGCGGAATCGTAAACCGTGTGACCGGTCGTGGTGTTTCGGGCTCGAGATTCCAAACGACGACAGCGGTCACGAGCGCCAAAGCGAAAGCGAGAGCCCGGGAGGGCCGCCAACCGACCGGCCCGGAGACGCGCGGTTGCGCCTTCGCCTCCGTTTCGAACGCTCCCTTCATCGCGAGGCGCACGTCGGCGATGTCGTGCACGCGCTCTCTCGCGTCCTTCGTGAGGCAAACTCGCAGCACTTGACGAAGGGCGCCCGGTGTTTAACGGCGCCGAGGGTCACGTTGGCTTCTTCGAACAAAGTCGCAGTGAAGCTCACCGTCTCGTCTTCATAGTCGACGCCGGGGACCCCCTCGAGCACGGCGAGGCTCGCGGGAGGAACGGCGTGCACCGACGCTCGCACGGGGACGCCTGCC
The DNA here is from genome assembly GCA_035457705.1 of Vicinamibacteria bacterium. Lineage (GTDB taxonomy): Bacteria > Acidobacteriota > Vicinamibacteria > Marinacidobacterales > SMYC01 > DASPGQ01. Next base: position 21,929 of record DATIBD010000073.1, on the reverse strand, counting down.
TGGATCGCTTTCGCCTCGTCGCGACGCTCGAGCGCGCGCCGGGCGGCCGCACGAAGCTCTTCGCGAACCTCGGACACCGGACGCAGGTCCGCCGTCGATGCGCTCGTCGAGGTCTTGACCGTCACGTACTCGATCCAGGGCATCGTGGAAAGGTCCTCGGCCAGGCGATCGTCCCCAGAGACGAAGATCACGGGCACGCCGCCCATCCCCGGGGAGAAGGCGTAGAGCTCCGGTTCCGTGACGGTCGCGCCGTTGATCCGGATCTCGATGCCGTGAGCATACGTGTGCGAAGCGAAGCCGCCGCGTCCGGTCTTGGCGTGCATGCCCACCATCGCGACGGCGTCGTAGCCACTCGGGTCCAGGAAGCCGCGGATCCACGGCGGCGCGTCCCGATAGTTGAACTGCGCTCGCGGGTCGAGCTGGTCCGCGAGCAGGTCCGGCTCGCGATTCCCGCTGCCATGAGCGTCCATGACGTGGACCTCGTCGGCGCCGCCGTCGAAGAGAACCCGCGACGACGGCGTTCACGTCGCCTATGAGGTACTCCTGTCCGCGCGCATACAACTCACCGTACTGATAGGTGAACGTGCGCGGATCATCCTGGCCGCTGAGCCCCTCCATGTCGTGCATCACGAGGACGCGAAGCAACCCATCGCTGTCGGGCGCGGGGTCCACGAGCCGGTTGCTCGCCGGAGTGGCCGCGTCGCGGGATCCGGGCTGCTGGCAGCCAGCCCTGAGGAGAACGAGGAGAATGGGGGCTCGTTTCATCGCGGGAGCCTACTCCTGTCGTGACCCGGCGCGTTCCAGCTCGCTGAGCCAGTTCCGCACGAGCACGATCTCGCGCGACGTCGACCGGTCGGGGTGCCGCGTCATCACGAAGCGCCCGTCAGGAAGGACGTCGTAACCGGCGCCGCTGTTGCCGCCGCTTTCGTAAATCTCGGGCTCGCCCGAGGCTCCTGGGAGGCGAAGATCGAACAACAGGACGGGCTTTCCGAGCTCGAGCGACGGCCCGTTGGGCGTCGCCGTTACCTCGACGCCATCATCGACTCTCCTCCTCCTGCGCTTCGCGCTCGAATCGGGCGACGCGCTCATCGTCGTTCGCGAACCCCTCGGGAAGAACTTTGATCGCCACCTCCCGGCCGAGCTTTGTGTCTCGGGCGCGGTAGACCTCACCCATTCCGCCTCGACCGATGGGTGCGGTGACCTGATACGGACCGATGCGGGTTCCGACGGCGAGGGGCATCCGGGGGAATTCAGCGGCAAAGACGGGAATAAATAAGCCGACGTGATCGATCCTGATCCCGACCCGTTGGCGTAGGTTCTCACAATGCGCGTGCCGCAGCAGGCCGCATGGCTAGCAGCCTGAAAAGGTGACTAGAGTTATACTTACACCGATGAGCACCGTAGCTGAACGTCTGCGAGAGGAGAGTCGCGAGCGCATCCGGAGGATGACGCCTGCCGAGCGGCTCGCCGAAGCTCTCGCTCTCGGCGAACGGGCCATCGATGCGTACGCGGAGGCCCACAGCCTCGATCGCGTCGCAGCGCGCCGTCGCCTCGAAAACTCGGGCCAGGCCGGTCGCCGTCCGTCGCGCGTCATGCGCGGAATCATCGAATGAGCCTCTTCAGCGACGTCGTCGCTGTTCTCGAGCGAGCGGGCATCGATCATGCTCTCATCGGCGCGGCGGCCATGGCCCTTCATGGCGTCAGCCGCGCGACCGCCGATATCGATTTGTTTACGGTGGATGCAAACTCACTGCAAAGAGCGCTCTGGGAACAGCTCGAACAAGACGGCGCAACGCTCCGGCTGCTGAAGGGAGATTTTGAGGATCCCCTTGCCGGAAGTATTCGCGTTTCCGTCTCCGGCGACAGAACGGTGGATGTCGTCGTGGGGCGCTACGCCTGGCAGGCCGACATCATCGAATCTGCAGAGCCGATGTCGATGGGCGAAGTCACCGTGAAGGTGGCGCGCCCGGCCGGTCTGGTGCTACTCAAGCTCTACGCTGGGGGCCCGAAGGATGCCTGGGACATACAATCTCTTTTGGAAAGTCACGAACGCGCTGACGATATCAAATCGGAGGTAGATCGGTCGGTGTCTCTACTGCCCGCCGAATGCAGGAGGCTCTGGAAGCGGATACTCGAAGAGAAGTGATCGTACCAGCCAAGCGCAGGTCTCTCGGGAGCCCCTGAGGGCCTGGCCGTAGCGCCGTGCACGGGTCTCCTGGGTCGTGGCGACCTGAACGCGGTGACTATGCGGGAAGCGCAAGGGCCCCGCTACAGAATCGGTTCAGTTTCCGTTTCGCGAGTCTCCCGCGAGCGCCTCGGGCCAGTCGAAGACGACGTGGATGACGTCGGGGGTAACGAGATCCTTCGCCCGCACCATCAAGAAGCGACCGTCGGGGGAGACGTCATAATTCCCTCCCCCCTCCCCGGCGGATAGGCGAAAGCGTCCCTCGAACAGGGCCCGAGGTGTGGTCGGCTCTATCCTGTCTCCCCCTCCGATCGAAACGGCCATCACCTTGTAGCCTAGCCGGTAGAACAGTTCCCGGCCATCGCGGGACCATATCGGCCCCGCCCCACCGCCCGACGAGACCAGCGTGACCTCCGGCTTCTCCTTCAGAACCGACCGAATGTAAACCTCATTGCGACCCGAGACATCGGATGCGTAAGCGATCCACTTGCCGTCGGGCGAGAACGCGGCGTCGCGCTCGTTGGCGGGGCTGTCGAGGAACGGAATAGGACCGTCCGTACCCCCACCCCCGTCTCCGATGGGATAGAGCCATACGTCTTTCTTGACGGCGTCGCGGACCATCGTAAAGGCGAGGAAGCGGCCATCGGGGGACCACGACGAAGGGAGGGACCAGTTCGTGTCGTCCGTGCTCGGTACGAGCACCTCCGGGGTCGCGCTCAGGTCGGGCATCCACGCGAGCGAGAGAAAAAAATTGGGGGCTTGGATCTCGGAGGCCAGGGCGAGGGCCGTGCCATCCGGGCTCCATACCCCGCTTACATCCTCACCCGGATCGGTCGTGAGGCGAGTAAAGGTGGCACGCTCGAGGTCGTAGACCCAAAGGTCGACGTTGGCGCCGGTTCGACTCGTCACCATGACGCGTCGTCCGTCCGGAGAGAGCTGGGGCTGGTAGAGTTGACCGCTCTCGAAGATGCTCTCCACGTTCCCGTCCCGGTCGACCCAGACGAGCTCGTCGTCCCCCAGTGCCGTTCCCCCGGCAACGTAGGCCAGGGTCCCGGATCCGCCCACCGTGAATTGGGCCGCTCCGTTCTTCGAGGACATGACCCCATCGAGGAGCTTTCGCTCCGCCCCGGTGACCTCGGCCCGCGAGGCATCGAAAGAGGCGGCATAGATCGCGCCGTCCCGCGCGAACAGGAGATCCCCCGTCGTCGCGTAACGAGGACTCGTGGCTCCTCGTACGAGAGTTCGGCTTTCGAGGGTCTCGACATCCAACGCGGCGAGCGATGCTTCGTCAGTCGAGCCCTCGCTGGTGTCCGTGTACAGGACGTAGCGACCACCCGGAAGGGCACTCGGCCAGGCCGTTGCCGACTGGGTCACGTACTCATATTCGCCGACCCGGAGCGAATCGCCAGCGAGGGAGGCACGGCTGAGCCCGTCGTTGGGGCTCCACACAGTGAACAAGGTGTCCGTGCTGCTCCACGTGCTGCCCTGATTCACGAACGGCCCCGAATCGGGATGGACAGCGATCGGCACGCCGCCGTCGAGGGACACCTTCTTTATGGACTCATTGGTGAGGAAGCCGATCCACCGTCCATCGGGAGAGAAAAAAGGCGACGCCGCTTCTTCCGTCCCGGTGATGACCCGCGCTTCCCCTCGAGCCAGCTCACGAAGATAAAGGCGGCGCACCCCCTCGAGCTCCCCCACGAAGATCAGGCGGTTTCCATCGGGGGATAGGGCGAGCACCGGGTGCTCGGTGTCCACCGGGAGGACGACGCCCGGCGGCAACTCGATCTGCACCTGAGCCGGCGCTGGTCTCGCGGGCGGCTTTCGCACGTACGAAGCGATAGCACCCACCGCCGCCGCGAAGGCGACGGCCCATGGAAGCACACGTCGCCACCCCGACGCTCCGGTGGACGAGCTCGCCGGAGCCACGGACGCGGTGTAGGGGGTTGTCGCGATCTCTTCGAGCTCCAGGCGCGCGTCCCCGATATCGCGCAGCCGATAACGGGGGTCCTTCTTGGAGCAACGCTCGAGAAGACGGCGCAGCCGCGGGTCCAGGCCGGGCGGGAGGGCTTCGGGATCCGGTTCCGTCTTGAGGACCGCGGCGAGAATGTCGGAGATGTCCTCGCCGGGGAAGGCCCTCTTACCCGAGAGCATCTCGTAGAGCAACGCACCAAAGGCGAAGATGTCCGTTCGCTTGTCGACGCGCTTGCCCTTCGCTTGCTCCGGGCTCATGTAGGGTGCGGTACCGAGAATTACACCGACCTGGGTACCCTGCCTCGTGAGCGTCGGCGATTGCGACAACTCGGTGTCCGAACCGCTCGGTCCGTCCTCCTCGAGTGCTTTCGCGAGCCCGTAGTCGAGCACCTTCACCGTGCCGTCGTCTTTCACCTTCACGTTCGCGGGCTTGAGGTCGCGGTGAACGACACCGGCTTCGTGACCCGTTTCCAGCGCTTCGGCGATCTGCTTCGCGATGGCGATGGCTTCTTCGACGGGGATAGAACCTCGAGCAATCCTCTCGGCGAGCGTCGGTCCTTCCACCAGCTCCAGAACGAGCGCTTGGACGCCGTCGGATTCCTCGAGACCGTAGATGCCGGCGATGTTGGGATGGTTCATCGACGCGAGAAGCTTCGCCTCGCGCTCGAACCGCGCGACCCGTTCCTCATCCGCCGCGAGCTCCTCGGGAAGGATTTTGATCGCGACCTCGCGGCCGAGCTTGGTATCGCGGGCGCGGTAGACCTCGCCCATCCCTCCTTTGCCGAGGGGAGCGCCGATCTCGTAGGGGCCGAGCCGGGTTCCGGCGGCGAGGGGCATCGGGAGAATTTAGCGATTGCGAAGGGAACATACAAATCGATGTGACGGAACCCGAACTGACTCCGACCTGCCGGCACAGGTGGGTTGTGGCACAAACGCGGTTCGACGCGAGTGCCCTTTTGGCGCAGGCGGCTGGCTGCGCAAGGTGGAGTGGATGATTGCATCCAGGTGGCACTTCGAGCGCGCGGTCGTTGTTGGCCGTCTCAGGAACGGCTCACGAGACCGGCGACGATTCGCTCGGTAGCTTCTCGAGCGAGGCGCCGTACTTCATCGTCGGTGCGATCCTGAATCGGATGGGGCAGGAAAACCCCGACGGGATCCGCGCCGAGCGCCTTCGCCTGCGCTTCGGCGCCATCGACGAACGGCTCGGTCGCGACGAAGACAGTGGGGACACCGCGGTCTTCCAGATCTACCGTGTCGTGCACACTGCACGACGTGCAGCTCCCTCAGTCGGCGAGGGCCTCGATGACGGCGTCACAGTGGGTCGCGATCTCGTGGCGTAGATCGATGGGCGCCGGTTTCGCGAACGTGGGCTTCTGGTACCGTGCAACGCTGGCGCCGTGCTCTTTCAGCGCCTGCTCGATCTCGTCGAGAAAGACGTTGCCTTTCGGTTTGCTGATGTCGAGTAGGCCGATGGTGCGCCCCTCGATGGAGTCGATGCGAGCGGCTCGCTGGCGAAGGCTCGGTCGTCGCTCGCTCGTCGGGTCGAGTAGTGTTCTCAGGTCGGATCGGTTGCTCATGCTCGAATCTCCCTCATGGTTGGCTCGCTACCTCTCGGGCCGCTCGCCCAGCCGCCGATGATGCTCGAGAAGAGACCCGCGCTTCCGCCGCAATAGACGACGAGAAGACCGCCAGGTCGGAACTTGGTAAGGGTTCGGCCACGAAAGGCATCGGGCATGCCCTCGGCCATCCCGTTCGTGCCTCGCGCCACTTCCTCGAACGGGAAGGTGAGAAGCTCGTGGAGCCGTTCCTTGAGCTTCTCTTTGCTCCAGCCCGCTTCACGGAACACTCGCCCATGCTCGGGGCCGATGACGAGCATCGCGTCGTAGCCGAGCATCAGCTTGGGGTGTTGAACGTTCGCGAGCGCTGCAGCGAGGCTTCGAGTCAGGGACTCGGGCTCGCGCGACATCTGGTCGATCACGTTTCGTGGCCCCTCACCCGCGAAGACCGTCACGGTGTTCGTTCCGGGCTCGGCTCCGAAATCGGCCGACAGCGGCCCCCAGGGCGAGCCTTCTTCGTCTTCCGCGAAACAAAACCCGACCTTTCCGGGGTTGCCGTAGGTGGCACGATCCACTTCGCCGGGCCGCCCGCCGCCGACGTTGCGAATCACGAGCTGGAGTGCCCGTCCGATGGTGGCGTTTGCGCGATTGCCCTGCCCGAATACGTTCATCCCCGAGTTCATGCCGATGGCGCGCCGGATGGGACCGTTCACGACGACGACCGGGCCCACGCCCATCGTCGTGGCGAGAACGCCGTGCATGTTGAGTCGGTCGGTGCAAGCGGCCTCCACCGCGGCGAGAACGACGGGGAGGTACTCGGGCTTGCAGCCGGCAAGTACCGCATTGATCGCAACCTTCTCGACGGTGCACTCGACGAGATCCGGTGGGACCACGGCGACGATCTCATCGGGAGCGCGTGTCGTTCCCGCGAGCATCGCGAGGACGCGCGCCTCGGTGGGCGGTACCAGCGGGAGGCCGTCGCTCCAGCCACGCGCGAACATCGTTTCTTGTTCGTCGTCGAGTGCTGCGAGCTCCACGCGCCGCGCGCGAAGACTCGAGCCGCTGAATCGGGCCCGAAGCTCGGGCTCGCGTGAGGGGTCGACGCTGAGTGAACCGCAGCCCGGGCGCATCTCGGGCAGACCCGAGCCCAGCGTTTGGATTCCCGTCAGTGCTTCCCATTCACCGCGATGCCAGCCGATGGCGCGTTCTCGCTCGACGCCTTCCTCTACGCGCAAGAGCGTCGGCACCGTCTCGATTCCGTTCCGCCACGAGGCCTCGAGGGACGTATCGTCGCGGCGCTCGACCCCCGGTGGGAACTCCGGGTCGTCCTGGGTGAACACGGTCAGGGTTTCGCGGGAAGCTATTTGATTTAGGACGGGAACGACGAGCTCACACGTCGGACAATCTCGCTTGACGAAAGCAACAAACCCCGATGGCAGCTTTCCGATCTCGGTGCCAGACATGACTTACCTCTGATTGACTGACCAGGCTGACGCCGCTAGATTCTCGCGCAGCACACGCGGATGACGAGCAGCGATACCTAGGATCGCAAGAGCCGGACCGTCGGGAGAGCGACGACCCTGCTCCCAGTTGCGCACTGTATGGACACTGATGCCCAGCGCTTCGGCGAACTCCTCTTGGGTCAAGCCGGCGAAACGGCGGAGCGCGACGATGTCTTTCTCTGGATCGATTTGCCCGCGAATGATGCGTTCACGTTGTTTCCGTGGAATGGCGCGTCGGAAATCCTCATCGGTCAATTCACGAATTTCGTCACTCATCGGTTTCTCTGAGGTGCTGTCGGAATAGCAGGGTTTCTTCTTTGGTGGCCCTCCGCGCGCTGATGATGCGTACTCGTCGCAGATTTCAAGAAACGTCGGTGGTGCTGACAAAGAATCTCGAATTCGGGCCCCCGGGGTGAATGGCATCAGCGAAATCTAGTCTTTCCAATAAGAACAAGCAATCGTTCCGAGTGGCAACTACGGACGATGAGACGGCTCTTTGGCAGCCAAGCGTTGCCCCGACTGCCCTCGAATTCGACGGCTATCGACATTCTCGACGGGCACCATGACGTAGACGCGCGAGACATACCGGTCAATAGTCGTTTTGTATCGCTGGAAAACCCATAGCGCAAGGTTTGCGGGTTCGATACCCACCTCCCGTAGCAGTTGAGACACGCCCGGCACGAGGCGGGATTTTGGAGTTCTCGGGAGTGAAATCAGCCGCAACTTGGTCGAGAGCGGCTCAAGGGAGCTTCGCAAGAACGAAACGTGGCGACGGCTTTGATGCATCGCTAACATCAACATGTTGACATCACGATGTCTTTACACTAACATCAGAAAGGTGAGAACAACTTTGACTCTAGACGACGATGTGGCGGCGAAGCTCAAAGCCGAAACCAAGCGGACCGGCAAGCCTTTCAAGCAAATCGTCAACGAGTACCTTCGGAGAGGTCTCTTCGCTAAGAAGAGCGGCAGCCCGAAGGGCCCGTTCCGCGTTCATGTGCGCGACATGGGAAGTTTGCGCCCCGGGCTGAGCCTCGACAACATCGGCGATTTTCTGGAGCAAATCGAAGGTCCGTCCCACCGTTGATTCTCGTCGACGCTAACGTTCTTCTGTATGCGCACAACCCTAGCTCGAAGCACCACGAGGCTTGTCGACAGTGGGTCGAGGCTGCGTTCGATTCACCTTCCCCCGTAGGCTTGCCCTGGCTGACGGTATGGGCCTTTCTTCGTATCGGCACGAATCACAGAGCTTTCGAAAAGCCGCTTGCGATGCAGGAGGCGGTCGCCATAGTGGCGAGCTGGCTCGAAGCGCCTTCCGTTAGGCTGGTGTCAGCCGGCGAGCGTCATTGGGAGGTTCTTGGGGAGTTGCTGGTGGACGCGCAGGTGACGGGTCCGCTGGTCACCGATGCGGTCTTGGCGGCCCTCGCGATGGAGAACGGGGCGAGCATCTGCACGACCGATCGCGACTTCACTCGCTTCCAAGGCCTGCCGATTATCGACCCGACTCGTTGACCCTACGCATCCAAGCTCTCTGAAACTACTCGGGCAGCGCTCGATGTCAGTTGAGGAGGACGGCCAATCTCGGAGGGGTCCCCGACGCCCGGTAGGCCTCACCCATACCGCTCGCCGATTGGACTGTGGTCTCGTACGGGAAAAAGCGTGTTCCGGGAGCGAGTGGGTTGCTCAACACATCTGTGTCGAAACAGTACATTACTCATCGAGCTCCGGAGCGAGCCGGTCCTTGAATCGCGAACGCGGTTGTCCCAGTCGCCACCGTCCCCGAGAGTAACGAGCACGTCGTTTCCCCCGGGTAAGACCTGTGGGCCATGGGCGACTTTCCCCGTTCCCTCCATGGAAACGAGAACCTCGGCCGCCCCTCCATTCGCGGACGCTCGAAAGATGCCGGACGTCTGCCCGAACACGATCGTGTCGTCAGCGTTCCAACGAGCGCCGAACGGAGGCTCCGCTTCGCAAATGGTCACGGCCGCAGTCCTGCCGAGGGCGACCTTCTTGAGCTCGCCGTCCGCCCAAAACGCCACCGATTCACTATCCGGAGAAAAGAAGGGATTGAGAGCGTCTTCGGTGCCCGGAACGAGAGTCACGTCCCTTTGATCCATAGCGCGGAGGTACAGCTGGTTGGTAGCGTCGTTTCTAACAACGAGGCGGCTACCGTCCGGAGACAATGCCAATAAGTGTCTACCATTCCCGCCGGACGCTAGGATTTCCGCGGGGAGCGGGATGGCAAGCCGTGAAATCGGTCGCGAGGCTTCGGGCTCGAGACTCCGAACCGCGACACCGGTGGCGGTCGCAAGCGCCAACGCCAGCGCGACCGCCACAGCCCAGGAGGGGCGTCTGCTAGTCCGCACAGGGTCGCCCGGGCTCGACTCGGCCTCGGTCTCGAACTCCCCCTCCATCGTGAGCCGCACGTCGGCGATGTCGCGCACGCGCCGCTTCGCGTCTTTCACGAGGCACAGCCGAAGCACCTGACGGAGGGCGCCAGGTGTCTCCGGAGGCAAGGCCTCCCAGTCCGGATCCTTCATCATGACGTGAGCAAGGGTCTCGGACACGTCATTACCTGCGAACGCACGCTTACCCGCGAGCATCTCGTAGAGCACCGCGCCGAACGCCCAGACGTCCGCTCGTTTGTCGACGCGCTTTCCCTTCGCCTGCTCTGGGCTCATGTAGGCGGCGGTTCCCAGAATCACGCCGACCTGGGTGCCCTGGCGTGTTCGGGTGGGCGACTGGGATAGCTCCGCATCACCTCCACTCGGCGCCTCTCGTTCGAGCGCTTTCGCGAGCCCGTAGTCGAGGACCTTGACCGTATCGTCTTCTTTGAGCTTGATGTTCGCGGGCTTCAGATCGCGATGGATGACACCGACCTCGTGTCCGGCTTCGAGAGCCTCCGCTATTTGTTTGGCGATGGCGACGGCTTCCTCGACTGGGATGGCGCCCTCCCGGATTCGCTCCGCGAGTGTCGATCCTTCGACAAGCTCAAGGACGAGCGCTTTCACGCCATCGGACTCTTCGAGACCGTAAATAGCTGCGATGTTCGGATGGTTCAGCGACGCGAGGAGCTTCGCCTCACGCTGGAACCGTGCGACCCGTTCTTCATCCGCCGCGAGCTCCTCGGGAAGAACTTTGATCGCGACGTCGCGGTCGAGCTTGGTATCGCGAGCCCGGTAGACGTCGCCCATTCCACCTTTGCCAATGGGACCGACGATCGCGTACGGACCGAGCCGGTTTCCGGCGGCGAGTGGCATCGAGAGAATCTAATCTTGGGGGCGAGAAGTTACAACCCAGTCAAGTCGATCACTAATCGCGGTCCTCGAACTCCGCGAGCCAGTTTTGGACGACGACGATGCTCTGCTGGGGACGAGCGGCGTCGACTCGTTGCACCACCAGGAAGCGCTCGCCGTTACCGGACACGTCGTACGGCCGAGCGTCCTCGGAAACTCTCGCGTCGACGACCACATCGAGCGTATCGAGCCCGAAGAGCTTCTCAGGAAAGCCGAAATCGAGTGACGGTTCGGTGATGACCTCGACTTCCAGAGATCTCCGCCTTCGATATAGAAGAGCTTGTCACCATCGGCGCTCCATCGTGGCCAGCTCCCACCACCCGTCGACACGCGCCGCCTTGCTTCGCCGCTCGGAAACCCCTGTACGAGAATCTCGTCGCGACCCGACTCATCCGATGCGTACGAGGTAGTTCCCCTCGGGAGAGATGACCGGGTGGCTCTCGTGCGTAGGACTCTGAACGAAGGGTAACGGCGTGAGCGCCTCGTTGCCCTCGAGAGGAACAAACCACAGATCTTTGTTTCCCCGTTCGTCTTTGACGTACGCGATGAACCGGCCGTCCCGGGATAGGTCGGCGTTCTGTCCATCGGGCACCCACTGTCGTTTCTCACCGGCGCCATTCGAGTCGATCGAATGAATCGACCCGCCCTCGCCGCTACGAAATCTGTCGGTATACAAAATCTGGTCTCCCGATGGCGACCAGAAGGGGTGGCCTTGTGGGGAGGCGTCGGTGGTCATCCGGATGGAGACGCCTCGCGCCACGTCGAACGTCCAAATGTCGTAGTTGTCGTCGACGGACGCCCAAGCGGCGACGGCGCGACCGTCCGGTGACAGCGTGGGATGTTGCAGGCCGGTTAGAGGCTCACCCACGTGGCTGACGACGGCTCCCGCGCGGTCGACCCACGTAAGCTGGTTTTTCCCGGCGTCGCCTGTGTCCCGAACATAGAGGAGCGTCCCGTTTGCGGAGGCACGCGGTTGGCTTCCTTGGGAGGCCAGCGAGAACGGCTCTCCGATGCGGTCGAGGTTCTCGAGCGAGAACGGCATCGCCGACACGCCCGTCTCGCCGGAGTACAGTAGATGGCCCGAGGGCGCATACGTGACGTCCGGGGAATGGACGGGAGTCTCGAGAACCTTCTTATTCCCGTCTTCTGCCAGCACGACGAGCCTGAGTGCGCCGTCCTTTCGATGGGCGGCAACGAGAACGCTTCGCTCATCGGAAAGAAGCGACGGGGAATGGAAGTCGACCTCGGTTTCCGGGTCGATGTCGAACAGAACCTCCGGCGAGCCGCCTCGCGCGGAGACGCGATAGAGCCCACCACGCCAGACGGCCATCTTGATGTCGTCGCCTGTCGTCCATACACCACCGAGGATCCGGCCTTGCCCAGGGATGTCGCACACGAGGGAGGCTTCACCGCCCGTCAGCGGGGATTTCCAGAGCTTTCCGTTCACCTCATAGGCCAGCCACGCGCCATCCGGAGACCAGAACACCTCGTGGACTCCGCTCGTGTCGCGAATCTCACGCGGGGTGAGCTCGTCGAAGCGACGGATCCAGAGTCGGCCGGCGGCGACGTAGGCAACGGAGCTTCCGTCGGGAGAAAGCTGCGGCGCAGCACCGAAATCGGTTTCCAAATCATCGACGGGAATCTCGAACTTCAAGAGGGGCGCCTCGGGTTGCGGTGGGGCGAGACGAAAGACCCCGAAAGCAACGACCGTCGCCGCGAGGAGCGCAAGCGCGAAGACGGCTTTCGAGCTCACGAGGGGACGTGCTCCCGTCTCGTTGTCCTCGTCAGCTCCGGTCGCGGCGAGAGCGATGCGCGCTTCGCCGATATCCCGCAACCGGTCACGAGCGTTTTTGGTCAGGAGGCGACGAAGAAGGTGTTGTAACTGCGAGGGCGTCGTCGCGGGCAATCGGCTCCAATCGGGCTCGTCCTTGAGAACGGCGGCGAGCGTGTCGGCAATCGTGTCGCCGTGGCAAGCTTTCTGCCCCGACAACAGCTCGAAGAGCACGCAACCGAACGCCCAAATGTCGGCGCGCTTGTCGACGGTCTTCCCCCGTGCCTGCTCGGGGCTCATATAAGAGGCGGTACCGAGGAGGACGCCCGCTTCTGTGGCGGCGCGGGTGAGCGTGGGAGAATGGGAGCTCTCCGAATCGCTCGTGGCTTCGTTCTCGAGCGCTTTTCCGAGCCCGAAGTCGAGAATCTTGACGTCTCCCGCACCGCTCAACATGACGTTCGCGGGCTTCAGATCCCGGTGGATGATTCCTTTCTCGTGAGCCGCCTCCAGCTCTTCGGCCACCTGTCTCGCAATGGGGATCGCTTCTTCGAGTGGAAGGGGACCCTGTCCGAGACGCTCCGCCAAGCTCAGGCCCTCTACGAGCTCCAGGATCAGGGCGTTGTTCTCGAGCCCATAGATCGCCGCGATGTTCGGATGGTTGAGCGACGCCAGCACCTGGGCTTCGCGCTCGAAGCGCTTCATGCGATCCGCGTCCGTGGCGAAAGCGTCGGGAAGGACCTTGATCGCGACGTCTCGATTCAGCTTCGTATCGCGGGCGCGGTAGACCTCACCCATCCCGCCCTTGCCGATGGGCGCAGTGATCTCGTATGGGCCGAGGCGGGTTCCGGGGGCGAGTGGCATCGGGAGAATCTAGCGGTACGAGCGGCGAGTTACAACCGAGCTCGACAGATCCACCTCGAGCTAAGGCACGAGCCGGGTGAGCTCGGAAGACCAGCCGACGACGACCCGGAGCTCTCGGATGTCCGGGAGAGCTCTTTTCTCTCCAGGGACGAGTTGCGACCTGAGGAAACGCTTGCCGTCGAGCGAGATGTCGGTCGCCCGCACTGGCGTGCCTTGCACGGGGTTGTCCATGAGCCTCTGCGGAGCCCCGGCCTGGAACCCATCGTTCTCCGAGGCGTTCGAGACCACCGGCACACGCATGAGCTGCGCTTCGGAGAAACCGCCTTGCCAGTAAAAGAGCTCCCGACCGTCGCGCGACCAGAGCGGCGAGCGTCCGCCCCGCGTCGAGATCTGGACCCTTGCTCGCGGCCCGGGGAACGGCTCCACGTAGAGACGCTCGAGCTCTTCGATCCAGTTCTGCACGATGATGATACGGAAGTCGTCGCTGTTCTCGACCATCAGAAAGCGTTTGCCGTCGGGCGAAACGTCGTAGCGCTGATGCCCCATGAAGTCGGGGTTGTATGGGCCGTCGAAGAGCACGACCGGATGTCCGAAACGGATCGCGGGATCGTAGGCGACGGAAGCCACCATCAGCTTGCTGCCCCGCCGGAAGAAGAGCTCACGGCCGTCCCGAGACCAAATGGGAGACAGGCCACCGTCGATGGAGACCGCGGTCTTCGGGCCGGGGCCCGGGTAGGGCACCACATAGACCTGATAGGCTCCCGTCTCGTCGCTGACGTAGGCGACCCACTGGCCGTCCGGCGAGAAACGAGCGGAACGTTCGTTGTGCCGGGTGGAAAGAAACGGAGCGGGCTCGCCGTCGGGCGGCAGGATCCAGACGTCGGAGGCCGAGTCGAAAAACGCGAGCTCACCGGTCGAAGGGCTCCACGAGCTCGGAACCAGGGTGCCTACGCCGACGTCTGTTTTCAACAGGAGCTCCCCCTCGGAGCTTCCGTCCGACGGCTGACGATGGAGGCCGAGGGGAAAGCGCTGGAACGTGGCGTAGGTGCCATCGACGCTGAAGATAGGAAACGATCCCGACCCGAGCAATCGGCGCGTCCCGCGGTCGAGGTCGACGAAGTAGACGTCGTCTCCGATGTTGAGGAGCGCCGCGTCGCCCGAGCGCGAGAGGTCGAGGTGGGAGTAGTCCAGACGCTCGACGTCGACCGGCGTCGGCCGGCCCTGGCGGTCCACCCAGACGAGGCGCGCACTCGAATCGCCACGCTCCGGAACGTAGAGCATGGTCCCGTCGTCGGAGAGCTGCGGGCCGTAGCGGACGTCTTCGAGAACCGGAAAGGGATCCGATTCGACCGTGAGCTTCTCAGGATCGAAGGCGACCCCGTTAACCGAGGAGGTTTCCTGGGCGTGGAGACGGTACAGGATGTGCCCCGTCGACGAATAGATCGGCACTTCGCCGACGACGGGCAAGATGCGGTGGCGCCCGGTCTCGAGGTCGACGACAGCGAGCCTCGGATCGCCCTCCTCGAAGACGACGCTCATGAGAGCCGCCTTACCTCCGGGCAAATGATGCGGGTACAAGTGCCCCGCCTCGCCCACGCTCGTATCGACCGTGGTCAGGAGCTCCACGCCGTCTCCTTCGCTCGATAGCCGGTAGAGCCCTCGACCCGAGCCTCTGAGGATGTCGCCTTCCTCGCCCCAGCTCAGCCCGGCTTGCCGCTCTTCGAAGCTCGCGACGAGTTGCGGCGCTCCGCCGCGGATCGAGACTTTGTAGAGCTCGAAGTTGTCCGCGAAAAGCACCCACTCCGAGTCGGGGGAGAAGGTCAGCTCGTAGGGGCCGAGCTCGCGAGCATCCGCGATCGGCCCCGCCTCGAGGCTGTCGAGCGGCCTGAGCTGCAGCGTAACGTCATTGTCGACGCGCCCCTGGTAGGCGATGTACTTCCCGTCGGGAGAGATATGGGCAATGAAGTCGGTCCAGTTGGGCGTGGTGTGCCATGGCAAGTCGACACTGAAACGCCGAACGGGGACCTCGCTCCGAGGCACATCACGAAAGCCGAGAACGATCGTCACGAGCGCGAAAAGAGCAGCGAGAGTCCAGGGGATGGCGGCGCGAAGGCGACTTCGACCCCGATGCTCGCTCTCCGAGCTCGGCCCCATCTCGAGCGCGATACGCGCTTCGCCGATGTCGCGCAGGCGTTTTCGGGGGTCGCGATCGAGACAGCGCGTCAGCAGGGGGCGCACGCTCGCTGGGACGGCGGCGAGGTCGATCGATCTCGTGAGCACGGCCGCGAGAACGTCCGAGACCGTCTCTCCCTGGAACAGGCGTTTCCCCGTGAGGGCCTCGTAGAGAACCACCCCGAACGACCAGACATCCGTGCGCTTGTCGACGCGCTTGCCCTTGGCCTGCTCCGGGCTCATGAAAGCGGCGGTCCCGAGGATGACACCGGCCCCGGTGGCGTTTCTCGTGATGGTCGGCGACATCGAGCTGTCCGCCTCGGGTGCGTCGTCGGCGTAGGCCTTGGCGAGGCCGAAGTCGAGGATCTTGACCTCGTCGCTCGGCGTGAGCTTGACGTTCGCCGGCTTGAGATCCCGATGGATGATCCCCTTCTCGTGCGCGGCGTCGAGCCCGTCGGCAATCTGAAGAAAGATGGGAATCGCTTCCTCGAGCGGGATCGGCCCGCGCGCAATGCGCTCGGCGAGGGTCTCTCCTTCCACGAGCTCCATCGCGAGGAAGAGACACCCTTCCGCCTCGTCGAGCCCGTAGAGGGTCGCGACGTTCGAATGGCTCAGCTGCGCGAGGAGGCGGGCCTCCCTTTCGAATCGGGAGAGACGATCCGCATCTCGCGCGAGCTCCTCGGGAAGGACCTTGATGGCGACATCACGGCCGAGCTTGGAGTCCCGAGCGCGATACACCTCGCCCATGCCTCCCTTGCCGAGGGGAGCAACGATCTCATATTGCCCGAGGCGGGTTCCGACGGCGAGCGACATCCGGGTGAATGTAGCGGCAGCACAGATGAGTTACAAGCCCGACTTCGCGGAACCGGAACTGCATTTTGACAAACAGAGATCACCATATATGGTTAACATACCCCTATGTTCGTCAAGATCACGGTATATCTGATCGAACGCGAGTACAGCCGGCTCAAGGAGTTAGCACGAACAAAATCGGCCAACGGCCGAGCGAGTGCGCGAGGCCGTGGCCGACTATGCTCGTCGGCACGGCAAGTCCCGGACTCCACGGGAGTCTCGGAGCTGGACATAGTGGTCGAGGCGATATCAGCGAGCGAGCCGAAGAGTTGCTGGACGGAAGTGGCATCGAGACAATCTAGCGGTACTACCAGGTCGTTACAAGCAGATTTGACTGGTCGCAAACTGACCCGACCGCGCAGGCACTTTGCGCCTGGTCAGGTGGAGCGGCGACCGGAGATTCTAGTGGCTCCGCCTGTTACCGTTCCGTCCTGTCACTCCGGAGGAAAGGTACAGGGCAGCCATCACCCACTTCCCGTCACACTTGGTAGGGGCAGGCGGCCCCCGTACTCATCGGCGCTCGTCGTGAGGAGCCGGAAGTTACCTACCCAATCTTGGACGACCACTCCGCGAGCTAATATCCAAGCTCGATATTCCGTAGCCACTACAACGACGGCTACCGAGCTTCGAAAATATCGAGCGGAAGAAGGGCTGTCACTCCCACGTTGGGGGCGTCGACGAGCTGGCCGATCCTCAAATCCACGGCGACGCTCGAGATGATATACGCCTGGGCGCGGGTCATCCCGTACGTCTCGGTGATGTAGTCGATCATCTCCAAGAGCGCGTTACGCGCCGCGAGCGAGACGTCCTTCGACAGGTTCTCGAGTCCGGCGGCGACGTCGGATTTCAAATACGCCATGTCCGGGGGTAGCTCGCCTTTACGTTTCAGCGGAAACCCGGTGGTCGCGTAGAAGCGTCGTGACGGGATGTCGAGGAGGCGCACCGGCCCTTCGTAGTGCGGACCGCGGACGAGGCGCGGGCCGTCCTTGATGAGGGCTGTCGTCACGGCAACGTCGGCGTCCATTTCGATGGCGGTACCCGATACCTCGCCGTCTCCTTGAGCGAAATGCATATCCCCCATTCCGAGGCCACATCCCGGCACGTAGCACGGGAGGTAAATCGTGACGCCGACCCCGAGGTAGCGGATGTCCATGTTGCCGCCGTGCTCGCGGGGCGGGATGGTGCGGAGACACTCGGCTTCATGGGAGCCCTCCGGACCGCATAACTCGGCGGGCGACGCGTAGGGGGCGTGAGGCGTGAAGACCGAACCACCGGCCTCGGCGAGCGCGGCCTCGCGGGCGAGCATCGTGTCGAGCTGCTCGCGCCCGGGAAGCACGGTGACGACGCCGGGAAAGCTAGCGTTGGGAACGCGAACCCCGGGGAGGCTGTCGCTCACGGCTTCTTTACGGTTCAGTCGCCACAGCACCTGGAGGGGCTCCGAGATCACGTCGGAGACAAAGCCGATGCCGCTCACGATCGTGAGCCCGAATGGTCCCGGGTCGATGTCGAGAATGGTGACGGCGAGAACGTCTCCCGGCTCGGCCCCTTCGATGTGCACCGGTCCAGCGAGCGCATGGACCGCTCCCAAGGCCGAGTCCTCCATCCAGGGCTCATCGGCCGAGACTGCCGGGTCCAGGTTGACGTCGAGCGCGTTTCGCATCTTGAGCAGTATGGTTTGCCCGGGACGGGCGCGGGCCGCCATGGGGATGTCCGGATGAAGTCGATTGAAGCATCCGGGGTCTTCCCGACAGTGATTTCCTTCGCCGCCTACGACGACGAGCTCACTTGCGAAGGGCTGTACGAGCAGAAAAAGATACAAAAACGGGATGGACATATGGGACAGTCTATCGCACCTGTCCCGTCCTCCGTTTCTATGTCGCGCGCGGAAACCCGCGAGCTTTCAGAAGCTCGCGACCTAACGATCTCTATGACTTCCCTCACCCTCCGTACCGTTGGGTCGCTGGCGTTCCTCGCCGGAATCGTCGGCTGCTCGAGAGACGACGCTCAGACCTTCCGACTCGACTTCGCCGCTGGGCCCCAGGGATGGGTCGCCGGCTTCGCCGACTATCCCGCCGGTCAGGAAGACTTCTATGAGCTCGAAGCGGATTGGCGCGCGCTTCCTGATTCGCTCGACTCCGGCAGAAGCGCGCTGTACATCTCGGGGAACAACCACAGCGACGATCTATGGATGTACTACAAGGGTCGTATCGGCGGTCTGGACGCGAACCGGCTCTACCGGGTGCGCTTCAACCTCGAGATTGCCACGGCGGTTCCCCGCGGTTGCGTGGGTGTCGGCGGAGCACCCGGCGAGGATGTCACCGTCAAGGCGGGCGCCTCGACGGATGAGCCCGACGCGGTCCTCGACGGCGAACTCCTCCGCATGAACGTCGACAAGGGACAGCAGACGAACCCCGGCCCGAACGCCGTCGTCGTTGGCGACGTCGCGAATAGCGTCGCGTGCGGCGAGTCACCGCGATGGGAGCTGGAGCAACTCTCGAGCGGAGCCGAAAGCGTCGATGTCGTGACTGATCGCAGCGGATCGGTGTGGCTCTTCGTGGGCACCGACTCCGGATTCGAAGCGACGACGAGTCTCTACTACACTTGGGTCGCCGCCACGTTGGAGCCCCTATAAGGGAAAAGTCGGTCGATCACGGGCGCCACGATGAGCAGCGCCACCAAGCTCGGCAACACACCTTCGCCCACGAGCTCAGTACTGCAGCATCGGAAACGCCAGTGCGGGGTGATCCGGTCCGAGGATGGCACGAACCACTGCCTGGCAGGCACGTAGGCCGTTGGCGCTGTTCGTGAGGACGACGACGGCGGATCCATCCCGTCGCGAGCCCATGACGAACGCCTTGAAGGAGTCGTTGTCTCCCCAGTGCCAGAAGAACCGTCCCGCCTCGGTCGCCTCGAGCCCCCAGCCCAGTCCCCAGCCAAGCGCGGCGTCGATCTTCGTTTCCTCCTTCATCATCGATGACACGACGTCCGTACGTGTCGAATCGACCATGGCGAGCAGGAACCGAGCGTAATCTCGAGCGCTGGTGTGGAGACTCGCGGCGACGTTCGCCCGTTTCGGTCTCAACTTCGAGACCGGCTTCCCGCTCCGATCGTGACCTTTTGCCGAACTTTCCTCGTAGGAGACCTGCCAGACATAACTGCTATCGAGCATTCCGAGGGGCTTCAACACCGCGCGTTGAAGGAAGTCCTCGATCGAGACCCCTGTGATGCGCTCGATCGCGAGTCCCAGGTACTCGTAGCCCTCACCCGAGTAGCCGAAGCGCGAGCCTGGCTCGAACTCGATGCGGAGAGGCCCGGGTGAGTCCGTCCACCTCCCCGGCCTCCAGTTCGGCAATCCCGTCGAATGAGAGAGCACGAGCCGCGCCGTAATCCGCTCCAACCGCGGGTCGTCCTCGATGAAGGCGGTCTCGAGGTAACTCGTCAGCGGTGCGTCGAGATCGAGCTTTCCCTCCCGCGTGAGGAGTAGCGCTCCGTAAGCGAAGACGGGCTTGCTGAGGGAAGCGGCTTCGAAAATCGTCTCGGGCGCGACCGGAGCGCTCTTCTCGTCCTTCACGCCGTAGCCGGCGGCAAAGGCGATCTCTCCGTTTCGGACGACGGCCAGCGAAAGACCGGGGACCGAGGAGGCGCTCAGAATGCCCGGAATCCATCGGTCGATCTCGGACGCCGAGACATCCTTCCCCTCCGCGGCCGATTCAATCGATGAGAGCAGAACCAGCCACGAGGCCAGCACCGCGCGCGCGATCATTAATAATGTCAATCGGTAGGGGCTCCCTCGAGCAGAGGCTCAAGGGGCTCCTCGCGCGGGCCGTTCTCGTCGCAGACGGCGAAAATCGTCTCTTCCGCCCGGTACATCGTCGCGCCGGCGTATTCCCCTTTCGCGTTCAAGGCGAAGAAGCGGATGTTGTAATTCGGGAGTCCGCGGCCGTTCAGAAGCCTCTTCTCGACCGTGTTCGCCTGGATCCGCTTCAATCCCTCGAGCGCGGCGTCCTTGGGATGAGCTCCCCGCCGCATGTTCTCCACGATGAGAAACGAGGTGAGGTTGTAGAGATTCGCTTCCCCGCGCCCCGTCGATCCGCAAGCTCCGACGTCGTTGTCCACGTAGATCCCGGCGCCCAAAATCGGAGAGTCGCCCGTCCGGCCCGGAATTTTGAAGCTCAGCCCGCTCGTGCTGGTGATGCCCGCGATCTCTCCCCGCGAGTTGATCGCATTGCAGTGAATCGTTCCCCACACATGGCTCTCTTCCAGGAGCCCTTCGCGCAGCATCTGGAGCGCAGCCTCATAGCCCCGGATGGCCCGCTTCTCCGGGTCGAGATAGTGCTCGGGGTCGATCCGCTGCTTCCACTCGAGCCAGCGCTTTCGGGACGCGTCGGTGGTGATGTCGTCTTCGATCTCGAAGCCGAGGTTTCTCGCGAAGTCCTGGGCGCCCTTCCCGACGAGAAGGTGATGATCGGTGATATCCATCACCGCCTTCGCGACCAGGGACGGAGTGCGAACACCCTCGATTGCGGCCACCCCGCCCGCCCGTTTTCTCGGACCATGCATGCACGAGGCATCGAGCTGAACCACTCCGTCGGCGTTAGGGACGGCGCCGTAACCGACGCCTGGCTCCTCCGGATCGTTCTCCACGATGTTGACCCCGGCAATGAGGGCGTCGAGGACATCTTCCCCCCGAACGATCCTCTCGAACGCGGTCTCGACGCAGCTCTTCTCTCCCCCGTTCTTGTAGGCGATCCCGCTGCGATCGGAAATCACGACCGGGCGTAGGGCTTTTTGAGTGATGATCGCCGGCGCCGCGCCAAAAGCTCGCGCGCCCGCCGCGGCGGCAGCGAGGCCGCCCGCGGCCGCGGATCGTACGAAATCGCGCCGTTTCATGACTCCCATGTTCACCTCTCCTGGTTGGCTCCGTATCCTACAATGAGTTCTGAGAAAATGATGCACGGTCTCTGGCAGGAGCTTCGACTCTCGTTGCGCGGATTGGTGAGAAACCCCGCGTTCAGTCTAACCGCCGTTTCGGTGCTGTCGCTCGCCATCGGCGCGAACGCTGCACTGCTGGGAGTGGTCAAGGCAGTGCTTTTTCGCAGCCCCGTCGAGAGTCCCGAAGACGTCCTCGTGATGTGGGAGCAAGACCTCGAGCGGGATCGCCCTCTCATCGAGGTCTCCTATTCGAACTTCGCCGACTTTCGAGAAGAGAGCGCATCATTCGAGGATGTGGCGGCGTTCTCCTCGGTGAACTGGGGGCACATCCTGACCGGAGCCGGCGACGCCTACGCCGTATCCTCAGCCGGGGTCTCCACCAACTTCTTCGAGACGCTCTCCGTGCGCCCTCTTTTGGGGAGGACCTTTCGCGCCGAAGACGACGAGCCCGGCGCGGCCGGAGCGGTGGTGTTGAGCTTCGGATTCTGGCAGGAGCGCTTCGGAGGAGCCCTCAACGTCGTCGGTCGCACCATCGATCTCGAAGGCGACACGAGCGGTGTCGAGGCTTTCACGGTCATCGGTGTCATGCCACGGAAGTTTGACTTTCCTCGAGGCGCGGAGATCTGGACCCCCGTTCGGCGACGGCTCGCGGGCGCCGCGCTCGCTCGTTCTTACAGGGTGGAGGAAGTGCTTCGTCGTTTGAACGTGCTCTTCCTCGTCGGACGTCTGGCCCCGAGCGTCGAGCGCGCGCATGCGGAAGCCGAATCGAATGGAATCTTGCGCCGGCTCGCGGAGACTCACGCTTGGCCGGCCCGCACGATCGTGAGG
>DATIBD010000072.1:0-26360 GCA_035457705.1 Vicinamibacteria bacterium | reverse complement strand
CGCTATCACCTCTCGGGGGCTTCAAGGAGATCTTCTCGCCGCCGCCCGCCGGCGTGCAGCTCGATATCATCATGACCCCGTCCGAAGCGCTCAGGGGCGGAAGGGCTGTGATCGAAGATCGGCGCGATACCCCGTGCCTTCGCTGTGCCGGCAGCGGGCTCGACTTCTTCGGATGGTGCGCGAGCTGCCGCGGCCGCGGGTGGCTTCTGATCTACGAGCGCATCGCCTTCGACATACCATCCGGCGCGGAGCACGGCGACCAGGTGATCGCGCGCCGAGCCAACGGGTCGAGCGTCCGCGCCCGAATCCGCATCAGGCATTATTAATGCTCAATGCCGTGGAGGGACCTGTGATCGATCGAGCCGCCACGGCTCGGGCTGCTTTCGGCGCGGCGCGCCGGGCTCGCTCCGCTCGCGCAGGGTGAGCTGAGTTCGCCATCACCCTTCCCGTGTTCAGCGCCGTGGCGGGACCTGTGACCGATCGAGCCGCCACGGCTCGGGCTGCTTTCGGCGCGGCGCGCCGGGCTCGCTCCGCTCGCGCAGGGTGAGCTGAGTTCATCGTCACCCTGCTACATGCTAGGGGGCTAGGCTAATCGTCGGTCAGGCGAAAGGTCACGGCAGGGTCATCGGCTGGAGCCCCGTTGAATCGGTTGTTGGGGAATTTCGACAGGAGCCAGTAGCGAAAGCTTCCGAAGGCGAGTCCGATGGCGATCGTGACTACCACGACGACGCCGACCAAGAAGAATGCGTTCAGGATGAACCACCCCAGGCTGGGCTCGGGGTTCGGATCCTTGAGATTGAAGAATTTGATCTCGGGTTGCGCCGCCTGAAGCGCGAGCAAGACCTCGATCCACATGATGTGATTTTAGCCGCGAAGTCGAAAGCGGGCAAAGAGCTCGGGAAGCTCAGTTGGGTGAGGGCGACCCGGCGTGAGCCGCCGCGGTCTCGGTCCGCACGGTCGGTGCGAGATTCGTGTGGTAGCTTCGAATCCCCGCCGCTATCGATTCCGCGACCTTTTGGCGGAAAGCCGTCTTGTTGAGCGAGGAAGCGTCGTTCGCGTTGGTCACGTAGGCGACCTCAACGAGGATCGAAGGGATTTGTGCGCCCAGGAGCACGTAGAAGGGAGCAGTCTTGACTCCTCGATTTCTGGTGTCCTTCGTCGAAGTGTAGAGCTGTTCCGCCAGAGTATCCTGCACGTGAGCGGCGAAGTCGCGCGATTCCAGGATCCGGCTGTTGTTCATGACTTTCTGAAGAAGGCTCTGGAGCTCTCCCAGCCGGCGGGTGGTGACGGCATTCTCCCGTGCGGCGACCTCGGCGGCGTCCGGCGTCGTGGCGAGGTTGAGATAATAGGTCTCGGTGCCGCTCGGTCGCGCGCTTCTCGCCGCGTTGAGGTGGATGGACACGAACAGATCACCACCCTTCGTATTGGCGATCGCGGTGCGCTCTTCGAGCGGGATGAAGATGTCCGAATCGCGGGTCATCAGTACGTCGAAGTCCTCCTCCAGCAGCTTCGCCACGCGCCTCGAGATGTCCAGCACGACGTCCTTTTCCACGAGCCCGCCTTTCGAGGTCCCGGGGTCGTGCCCACCGTGTCCGGGGTCGATCACCACGCGGTTCGCGTGAAGGGCGAGCTGACGGGAGACCGACAAGGAGCCGTCGCGCGTTGGCGAGGGAGGGAGTCTCAAGGTCGTCTCCGGCGCGGTTCCCGGGCCGGCATCTGTGGAGCGAGGCGTAGTCGTGGGGGCGTTGTCAGCGACCGACGCCGAAGGTGCTTTCGCCGTGGGCTCGGTCCCGAGGATATCGACCACGAGGCGATAGGGGTCAGGAAGCCAGAAGACCTTGTATTCGCTGATGCTGTCGAAATCGAGCACCACGCGAACGACGTCCGGCCGGTTCTGTCCCACGCGGATCTGGCGGAGAAATCCGTCCTCGATGAGAAACTTGCGCGCCGCCAGGTCCTTCGCCAGCCGCGTGCCTCGGAGGTCGAAAAAGATTCGGTCGGGTTCCTCCACCCGGCCTTCGGCGAAGGACACTTCGTCCTCCAGGTCGATGACGATGCGCGTGTACTCCTTCTCCTTGCTCGTCCAGTGGCGTATGTTCTTGACCGCGACAACGCCTGGAGGAAGCTCGTCCATTTCTCTCGCGGCCCGCTGGGGGCTCGTCATCGAGTCGAGGAGACGTTGCGCCTCGAGGCCCTCGGCGCTCCGCGGCCAGAGGGACGTGATCTTGCGCAGCTCGATGCTGGCGTTTTTTCGGTCGGAAAGACGCTCCAGATAGACCTTGCCGCGAGTCAGCCGGGCTTTCTTCGCCCACTTGCTCGAGGGATACCCGTTCGCGAGCAGAAGATAGGCATCCAGAGCTCGCTGTACGGCAGCGTCGTCGGCTCCGAAGCGGCGATCGACCTCGCGGTAGAGCTCGGCTTCGAAATAGAGGGCGTCGTCGCAATACCCGCTCTGCGGGTGCGTAGCGACGACTTTGCGGTAGAGCTTTGCCACGCGCATCCACTCGGACTTGTTGGCGAGGAGCTCCTGGGATCGATGCAGGCTTTGCTCCGCGTTCTGCGCCGCCATGTAGAGGGCTTTCGCCGACGACCCCTGGGCGGCCTCCCCAGCGGACGAGAGCACGGCGATCACGGCGGCAGCGAAGGCAGATCGGTGAAAAGCTGGGCCGCACCCTCCGCGGGCGAACGAGCGGATAAGGCGAGCGAGTACCTTAACGAAGCTGCCGATCCACCTCATCGAAGTAGTCCTTGGGTACGAGCACCTCGCGGCGGCTCGAGCCCTCGTTGGGGCCCACGATCCCGTCTGCCTCGAGCATGTCCACGATACGTGCCGCGCGGCTGTAGCCCAGGCGCAGCCGGCGCTGCAAGTGGGAGACCGACGCCACTCGCGTCTCGACCACGAGCCGGGCCGCCCGTTCGAAGAGCTCGTCCTTTTCGAAGGCTCCGACCTCAGTTTGCTCCTGGGCCTGTAGAATCGATTCATTGTAATCGGGCTTACCCTCCCGCCGCCAGAAAGCAACGAGACGGCCGACCTCGGCCTCGGAGACGAACGGGCCGTGGAGCCGGATGAGCCGAGCCGAGCCGGGCGGTAGCAACAACATGTCGCCGCGACCGAGAAGCTGCTCGGCACCGTTCGAATCGAGGATCGTCCGCGAATCCACTCGGGACGCCACACGGAAAGCGATCCGTGTGGGGAAGTTCGCCTTGATGACCCCGGTGATGATGTCCACAGAAGGCCGCTGGGTCGCGAGCACGAGATGGATTCCAACGGCCCGAGCCATTTGAGCCAGCCGGGTGATCGCCTCCTCGACGTCGGCGGAGGAGATCATCATCAAATCTGCGAGCTCGTCGATCACGACCATGACATACGGAATCGGCCTGAGGGGCTCACCCTGCTCGTCTTCTTTCTTCTCTCCTGCCTCCAGCGCCCCTCGGAGGATGTTGTTGTACTGATCGATGTTCCGAACCCCCTCGCTCGCGAGCATCTTCATGCGGTTTTCCATCTCGATCACGACCCATTTCAAGACCTCACTGGCCTTCTTGGGGTCGGTGACCACCGGCGTCAGCAGGTGGGGAACATCCTGGTAGACGCCGAGCTCGATCCGTTTCGGATCGATGACGATCAGTCTCACCTCGTCGGGGCTGGACTTGAACAGGATGGAGCAGATGAGGCTGTTGAGCAGTACGGACTTTCCGCTTCCGGTGGCGCCAGCGATGAGGAGATGCGGCATCTTGGCGAGGTCGCTGACGTAGGGGGCGCCATCGATGGTCTTGCCAAGGGCCAGGCTGACTCGGGATGGGCTCGATTGGAACACCTCGGACTCGAGCATCTCCCGGATGCCGATCATCTCGCGCTGGCGGTTGGGGATCTCGACCCCCACGGTCGACTTTCCCGAGATTCGATCGATTCGAACCGACTCCGCCTGCAAGGCGAGACACAGGTCATCGGCGAGCGAGGTGATCCGGCTGTACTTGATACCGGCATCGGGCTTGAACTCGAACGTAGTGACGACGGGACCAGGATGAATCTGCTGCACCTGCCCTTCGACGGCGAACTCCCGGCACCGTTGCTGGAGGAGCTTCGCCCGCTCCATGAGGTCCTTCTCGTTGGTCTCGATCTCGTCCCGGCGCGCCTCCAGGATCGTAAGGGGAGGCATGTTCCAGCGCCCTTTTTTGGGCGTGAACGGGAGGAGTTCCTGCTTGGTGGCTGTTACCGCCGGGTCTTTCTTCTCCACCACCTCGGCGGCTGCCTTCTTGTTTTGCTCGCGCTCGGCTTTTTCCTTGGCCTGTTTGGCGTGCTTCTTGACGACCCGCTCGCGAAGCTTTTCCTTTCGCTTGGTTTCCCGGCGTCGATGAAACGCGGTGAGCAGATCCGAAGCCTTCTTTTTCTGCCAGGTCTTGAAGGCCTTGAAGGCGCTCGAGAGCGACCAGTGGGTGGCCACGACCAGCGAGGAAAAGAGAAAAGTGACGAGCAGGATGAATGCGCCCATCGGGTTGAGCGCGGAAACGAGGTACGAGGCAAGAAGCTGCCCCATGGCCCCGCCGGCGGGGGCCAGCTCGCCCGACAAAGGAATCTCTCCGAGCGCGAGCGCAAGAAGGGCACAAAGGCTCACGACGACGGCGGCCAGAGCGACGACGTGGCTTGGGCGCAGCTCCACTGGGGCCGACCAGAACCGCCGCCAGCCGGAGAAGAAGACGACGGCTAACAATATGTAGGACGCCAGACCGAAGACTTGCAGGAAGGCCTCGGAGAGAAAAGCGCCGACCGGACCGATCAGGTTGTCCGTGGAGCGCGAGCTGGTCTCCTTGAAGTACCAGGCCGGATCGTCGGCCGAGTGGGTGAGGAGGCTCATGAGCAGCATGAGACAGACCGCCATCATGGCGATCCCCGCTACCTCAGAGAGCCGCTCCGACGGGAGGAATCCCGCGACGTCGCTTCTATGCGAGACCGAGCGCGACCGAGACAAGAACCGCACCTCCCACGGCGAGACAGTAGTAGCCGAACATGTGAAACCTTCGACTCGCCAAGAACTTGATTACGATTCCGATGGCCAAATAGCCTATGGCGAAAGCCGTCAGAAATCCAACCACATAGCCGCCGAGCGCGGCCTCGGGGATCTGGGTCGCTTCGGGAATGTTGAGAATCGCGGCTCCGAGGATCGCCGGAAGCGACAGCAGGAACGAGAAACGGGCCGCCGAACCGTGCACGATGCCGCGCCCGAGCCCGGCAACAATGGTCGTTCCCGATCGGGACACCCCCGGAAGGAGGGCGATACTCTGGAACGCTCCGATCACGAGAGCATCGAGAAGCCCCAGCTCCGTGAGCTCTTTTTGCTCCTTGTGGAGCCGTGCCGAGTACAAGAGCAGGAGCCCGGTCGCACACAAACAAACTCCAACGACCGATAGGCTCTCGAAGCTCTGCTCCACGAAATCGCGGAGCGTGAGCGCGACGACGACGGCGGGGAGCGTTCCGACGACGAGCAACAGAATCAACCGCCGCCCCGTCCGCCCCTCGCTTCCAGGCCACAGACCCGAAAGCAGCGAGGAGACATCGGCGCGCAAGTAGAGAACCACGGCGAGGAGCGTGCCCAGATGGAGAACGATCTCGAAAAGGACGCCGGGCTGGTCGAAGCCGGGAACGAAGTGCTGCGCGATCACCAGGTGTCCCGAGCTCGAGATAGGCAGAAACTCGGTCAGACCCTGCACGACTCCCAAAAAAGCCGCGACGAGAAGACTCACGATCCCTCCGTCGCAACCACCACGGGAAGGATCACCGGGCGGCGTATGGCCTTGCGGCGAAAGAAACGGCGGAGCGTGGCCTGGACGAGCTCCTCGATAGCCCGCTCCGAGTCTCCCTCCGACGGCGAGCGTTCGTTGAGGGCGCGGAGCATGAAGTCTTGCGCTTCGGTGAGAATCGATTCGCCTTCATCGGTGTCGATGAACCCCCGGCTCAGGATGTCGGACACGATGGGCTCGTTCTCCGAAAGAAGCACGAAGGGAACCACGACACCGCTGCCCGCGAGGCGACGCCGATCCCGCACGACACAATCGTCGACGAGACCGAGACCACTGGCATCGACGAGGGCGAGACCGGTATCGACTTTGTCGGATACGTAGCCCCCCTTGCCCTCGAATCGAAGAACGTCTCCGTTCTCGACGATGAAGACTCGTTGCTCGTTCACACCGCTCTCACGCGCGATCCGGGCGTGATGGTAGAGCTGGCGCCACTCACCGTGTATGGGAACGAAGTGCTCGGGCTTCACGACGTCGAGAAGCATTCGGAGGTCCTCTCCGCTGCCGTGGCCCGATACGTGAACGGGGGAGCCGGGCGGATAATAGACGTCCACCCCCGTGCGGAAGAGCTGGTTGATGACTCGGTTGACAGCCCGCTCGTTTCCGGGAATGACTCGTGCGCTCAGGATCACGCGGTCCCCGCGCTCGAGTGCGACGTGCCGATGTGAGCCCTGGGCGATGGAGGACAACGCCGAGCCCGGCTCGCCCTGGCTTCCCGAAGCAATGATGAGCTGCTCGCGCGCCGGGAGCTTGTCGGCGTCCTCGGCGAGCCAGAGCAACCGGTGAGGAACGCGGAGATAGCCCAGCTCGACGGCGGTCATCACGTTCTCGATCATGCTCCGTCCGGTGAGGACCACCTTGCGATCGTGCTTGGCGGCCAGGTCGATCGTCACCTGAAGGCGGTGCGTGCTCGACGCGAAGCAACATACGAGAACCCGGCCGGGCGCCCCCTTGACGATGTCATCGAGCGGGGCCGTCACCGAGCTCTCCGATCCCGTGCGACCATTGACCTCGCTGTTCGTGCTGTCGGACAAGAGACACAAAACGCCGCGCCGCCCCAGCTCGGCGAAGCGCTTCAAATTCGTTGGAGGGCCCACGGGAACCCCGTCGTCGATCTTGAAATCCCCGGTGTGCACGATGAACCCCATCGGGGTGGCGATGGCGAGCGCCACGCTGTCGGCGAGCGAGTGTGCCACCTGGATGAACTCGATGTCGAAATCACCGATGCGGATGCTTTCGCCCGCGACGACGTCCCGCAGGTCGGTCTCGGCCAGAAGCCCGTGCTCTTCGAGGCGTCTTCTCACGATTCCGAGGGTGAGCCGGGTCCCATAGACGGGGACGCGGTGATTGCGCAGCAGGTAGGCAAGGGCCCCGATGTGGTCCTCGTGCCCGTGGGTGAGCACCACCCCTTTGAATATCGACCGGTGCGCGTCCAGGTAGCTCGTGTCGGGCACGATCACGTCGACGCCGGGCGTATCGTGAGTCGGAAAGAGAAGTCCCGCGTCCACGACGACCATCGTGTTTCCCAGACGGTAAGCCATCATGTTCAGGCCGAACTCACCGAGCCCGCCGAGAGGGACGATCTCGATCGCGCCTGTCTGTGCAGATTTGACCATTATTGACAGGGGTTTAGCGTTATAAGGTTGAGAAACTGCTTCAATACTACCAGAAAAGGTTTACGCCGGCGAGGAGATTATTACGCTGATTGCCGCAAAGTCCTCGACGCTCAGCGTTTCCGCGCGCCGTCGTGGATCGATTCCGAGACGGTCCAGGGCGGCGACGAGGCGTTGGCGGGAGAGAGAGCTCCCCTGCAGCTGGCGCACATTGTTCGCGATCGTCTTGCGGCGGTGAGCGAAGAGCGAGTGGACGAGCGTGCGAAACGTGCGCTCGTCGCCGATCTCCGGTGCGCCCTCGTGTCGGAGCTCCAAGCGTACGAGGGCTGAGACCACTCGGGGCCGCGGTCGAAAGGCTTCCCGGGGAATGCGAAATAGCACGCGGACTCGTGCCGCCTGCTGGGCGACGACGCTCAGCGAGCCGTAGGCCTTCGTCGAGGGCCGGGCGATCAACCTCGCGGCGACCTCGTCCTGGAACATGAGCGTCAACTCCCGGAAGCGATTGTCCACTGAAAGGATCTTCAGAAGGATCGGTGCCGCCATGGAATAAGGAAGGTTGCCGCAGAGCCGGACGACACCGAGGCCGCGGTCGTCGAGCAGCTTCTCGAAGTCCACGGTCAAGGCGTCCTGCTCGATGACCTCGATTCCGTTACCCGCGCCGAGAGAGGGGGTGAGGCGAGGGTCGGACTCGATGGTGACCACTCGCGCCCCGCGTCCTGCGAGGGGGTAGGTGAGCTCGCCGTGCCCCCCGCCGACCTCGATGAGGGTCTCTCCCGACTCGGGGGCAATCGCGTCGATGATCCGCTCGATCGTGTGCTCGTCCCGGAGGAAACACTGTCCGCGGGCCCGCGAGGGACGAAAGGCGCGTGACGACCCCGCTCTTTGCCCTCTTTGTCGTCTCTCCAAAGCCTATTGAGGATAGCACGGCCCTTCGTCTTGACCGGCCTCCCGCTCATTTGCTACGGTCCGTCTGGTGAGAAAGTCCATCCTGATTATTGGAAGCGGGCCAGCCGGTTACACGGCGGCGATTTACGCCGCTCGGGCCGAGCTCCATCCGCTCGTACTCGCGGGCTCGGGGGCGAAGCCCGATCTCGGCATTCCCGGGGGCCAGCTCATGCTGACGACCGACGTCGAGAACTACCCCGGGTTCCCTGAAGGAGTTACCGGCCCCGAGATGATGGAGCTGTTTCGCAAGCAGGCCGAGCGATTCGGCGCGGAGGTGCTCTTCGAGAACGCCACGGCAGTCGACTTTTCTGTTCGTCCCTTCCGAATCGATGCGGAAAAGGGCGCGTATGCCGCCGACACCGTCATCGTCGCGACGGGTGCGGCCGCCAGTTGGCTCGGGCTCGAGTCCGAAAAGAAGCTTCAGAATCGCGGCGTGTCGGCTTGCGCCACCTGCGATGGCGCCCTTTACCGCGGCAAGGAAATGGCCGTAGTGGGAGGAGGTGACACCGCGATGGAGGAGGCTCTCTTCCTGACGCGTTTCGCCACCAAGGTCACGGTCATCCACCGTCGCGACACCCTGCGGGCGTCCAAGATCATGCAGGCGAGGGCTTTCAAGAACGAGAAGATCCAGTTCTCGTGGGATAGCGAGGTCGTCGAGGTGCTCGGCGAGAGCGAGGTCACCGGGCTCAAGGTGAAGAACAATCGGAGTGGGAAGATTCAAGAGATCTCCGTGGGCGCGTTCTTCGTGGCCATCGGGCACAAACCGAACACCGACTTGTTCAAGGACCAGCTCGAATGTGACGATCAGGGCTACATCTTGACCCCGGGAGGCACGCGAACGTCCGTCCAAGGCGTTTTCGCCTGTGGAGACGTCACCGACAAAGTCTACCGGCAGGCCGTGACGGCGGCGGGTATGGGGTGCATGGCGGCGATCGACGCCGAACGCTTCCTGGCCGAGCGGGAAAGCTCGGGCGACGCGACGATTGCTCAGGACTCGGAGACCGCGCCATGAGCGGATGGAACTGCGGGGGCCGGCGCACTGCGGCGGGAATTTTTCTCGTGCTCGGTCTCTTCCCGGCCGGGCACATCGAGGCGACGCCTGGCGAAGACGTCTTGGGCAAGAAAGCCCCGGATTTCGAGCTCGTGACGACGAAAGGCGACAAGGTTCGCTTGAGCGAGCTGACCGGCAAGGTCGTCGTGCTGGATTTCTGGGCGGTGTGGTGCGATCCCTGCCGCGAGTCGATGCCGTTTTTCGAGAAGCTGCAGCGGGATCACCAAAAGGACGGTCTCGTGGTCATGGGACTTCACGTAAATGACCGCATGCCCTCGCTCGCCGAAGTGAACCGGTACCTCGAAGAGGTGGGGGCGACCTATCGCAATCTCGTGAGTACGACCGACGTCGACGACGCCTTCGCTATCGTCGCCATGCCGACGACCTATCTCGTCGATCGCGAGGGGATTCTGCGCAAGCGGCACATCGGGTTCAACCCGGCGAGAACACCGGAGCGGCTCCTGAAAGACGTAAGGGAGCTGCTCGCGAACTGAGACTCCCGATCTCGGGATCAACGCAAAGGCGCGGACAGGCCAAGGCGCAAGGACATTCCCTTCGGGCAGCACGTGGACGGCCGTGTGTGGGGTTGGCGGAACCGCAGCTCTTAGGCTCTACTTTTTTTGACGTGCTCGATCGTTACACCTGCCACGATTCCGTCTCTGGCGTTTTCCTAGCAGAGGCCCTACGTCTCACGTGAGGTCAAGATTTCCACAGGTTTTCCACAGTAGATCCTATGGGGTCGCCGACCCCTGTCGAGGATGTTCGATTGGCCCATATCTTCGACGTGCGCGGCCGCAAGTTTGCGTCCGAGATTTTGAACGCAGAAAACGCCAAACGTTTGGCATCTGCGGCTGGGTCGAGGGGTGAACTGCCAAACGTTTGGCACTCACACCATCGCCCTCTCGAAGCGCCATTTGCTCTCCGCGGATCGCGAAATCGGAGTGGCGACCGGAATGCGTGGTTGGGTGCGCCTGGCGCGACCGGGTAACCGTCTCCAACGACGTTTCGGCGTCTCACCGGGCGTCGAAGTCGGGGTAAGGTTCTGAAGCCCGAGCTACGCGACCGCGGCTTCGAGCTCTTCTTCGGGAGGTGCGCTCCCGGCGATGGGGCGCGATGCGTTCATGCCGCTGCACCGCCGTTTCCATCAACTTCGGACGGCGCCACGCGAGCTCGCCCGGCGCTTTGCCGCGGACTCCGATGAGCCCCGCGTGCAGCATCCGACACGAAACCAGCAAGTTACGTGGGTCGTTCATCTCCGTCTTTGTCCTGGAGCCAAATCGGCTTCGGAGCTCGATAGGATGAACGTGGAGCCCACACCGCACGCTGCAGCCAGGGTATTGGCAGCGATACGAGCCGCGTTCGAGCGCCTCTCGATGGATGGCGGCGTAGCACTTCGCTTCCACTATTAGTGTATGTAAGGAGGAATTTTTATCGCGGACGCCGATGGTGAGACGTCTCCGAAGAAATTTCTGGCTGCGAAACTCAGTCGATCTCGACCAGATCTTCGCTCGGTGACGGCGGAAGCCGGTAGCCGGACGAGGCCGAACGCTCGACCGAGACGGGCGCGAGGGAGCCGAGGTGCCGGGCGACCTCCGTGCGTACGTCGTTCGGCGTTGCGATGACACCCCGTCCATAGATCCGCATCCACAGACGCAGGAGCTTGTCGACATAAGAGAAGCGCTTCTCGCGGGCTTCGATCAAGTCCACCTCTTCGAGCCACCGCAGATAATCACGTGTCGAGCCCGGCGTGCGGGCCATGCGACGGGCGATCTCAGTCAACTTCAGCTCCTCTTCGTCCGCAAGGACCCGGAGGATCGCCTTGCACGCGTTGTAGCCTCGAGCTCGGTGGAGAAGATCGGCCAGGGTGGCGCGGCATTCCGCCTCGATGCGACCTCCCTCCTCGAGCTCGGCCGAAAGGGCCTCCTCGATTCCGAGCCCATGGGCTTCCAGGGTCTCGCCGAGACGACGCACATGCAACGCCATACCCCCCGTCGCCGCGTGCAATGCCTCGGCTTCGGGATAACCCGCCTCGGAGAGCTCGGCCGCTCCCATCGGCGGTATCTCGACGAGGGGAAGGTCCGGGAGCTCTCGCTTGACCCAGAAGGGATGACGGCTCGTCGCGACCGTTCGGCCCCGACTCTGGAGAGCCGTGATGAGGTGCTGCAAAGGATCTTCGACGTCGCGAAAGTAAGAGAACGTCCGGATCTCCGTGATGTCGTCGAGCAGAAGAAGAGAGCTCTTCGGTCGACGGCGCAACCCATCGAGGAGAGCATCGAATGCGTTCGTTCCCGCGTTCCTGGGGCCGCGAAACAGCGGAGGCGCAAGGCGGCGAAACTCGGACTCGAGGAGCTCGGGAGTCGACGCGAGCGGCTCGAGCTTCATAAGGGCAACGGGATCGCCAGCCTTCGACCGAGTGAGAAGGCTCTTCAGAAGCGTTGTTTTTCCCGAGCCCCGAGCTCCGGCGACAACGATGAGAGGGGCGATCGAGAGCTCTCGCTCGATCGCCTCGATTACGGCCGCGCGCGGAAGGTACCGGGGCATCGCCGCATCATACGTCACCGGAAGCTTGTGGTAGACTCACCTGTTTGCTGCTTTTCAAATTGGAGTAAGTTTCGAGAACATGACGAGTCTCGTCGTCGTCGGCACCCAGTGGGGTGACGAAGGCAAAGGAAAGTACGTCGATCTGCTCTCGGAGCGGATGGACGCGGTCGTTCGCTACGGCGGGGGCCACAATGCCGGCCACACGGTCGTCGTGGGAGACGACCAGTTCATCCTTCACATCATCCCCTCGGGAATCCTGCACCCGGGCGTCACCTGCATCATCGGCAACGGATGCGTGGTCGATCCCGAGGCGTTTGTCTCCGAAGTCGCGATGCTGCGCGAGCGAGGGATCGACGTCGGAAGCAATCTCTACGTGAGCGATCGCGCCCAGCTTATTCTCGAGTACCACAGGCTCGCCGAGAGCCAAGAGGAGGAAAAACTCGGAGACCGTCGGATCGGTACCACCTGCCGCGGCATTGGACCGGCTTACGAGGACAAGGTCGGACGACGCGGACTGCGAGTGGGAGACCTCCGTCACCCGGATTTCCTGAGCAGCAAGCTGGACTATCTCGTACGGGAGAAAACAGCGAGGCTAGGGTTTCCCAGCGACGCGGAGAAGATGCGAACGGCCATCGACGAAGTTCTGGCGCGCTTCAGCCAGGTGGCCATGCCTCATATTGCGGATACCTCTCTGCTGGTCCATCGCGCGATCGAGGCTGGGAAGAACGTGCTGTTCGAGGGAGCGCAGGCGACGCTCCTCGACATCGATCATGGGACCTATCCATATGTGACCTCGTCGAATCCCACCGCGGGCGGTGCCTGCACCGGAAGCGGCGTGAGTCCGAAAGCCATCGACTATATCCTCGGCATCACCAAGGCCTATATCACCCGAGTGGGCCGAGGTCCGCTGCCCACCGAGATGACGGGCGCGCTCGGTGAGGCCATTCGCGACAAGGGCGCCGAGTACGGTGCGTCCACGGGGCGACCGAGGCGTTGCGGCTGGTTCGATAGCGTGGTCGTGCGCTACGCGAAGCGGATCAACGGGCTCGATGGCCTCGCCATCACCAAGCTCGACGTTCTCGACGACTTGCCCGAGATTCAGGTCTGCACCCACTACGAGGTCGACGGCCGGCGCATCGACGATTTCCCCGGCGAGCTTACGACGCTCGAGAAATGCAAGCCCGTGTATCGGACGCTTCCGGGCTGGAAGAGCTCCACCGCCGGGATTTCGCGGATCGAGGATTTGCCCGCTAACGCCCGGCGCTATCTGGAGACGCTCGAAGAGCTCTGCACGGCCCCCGTGGAGATGGTCTCGACGGGCCCCGAGCGTGACGCGACCATCGTCGATGCCGGCCGCGGCTCCGTCCTCGACCGGTGGCTCGGAGGGGCTCGCGAGACGAAGCGCGCCGAAAGTCCGGCACGCAGAAGGGTTAAGCGGTCGTTTCGTTGACGAGTCTCGCGAAACGGCCTAGAATTTCCCCGGGGCCGTTAGCTCAGTAGGTAGAGCGCCTGCCTTTTAAGCAGGATGTCGCAGGTTCGAGACCTGCACGGCCTACCAAAAGATCCACGAGGAACTGACGGACAAATTAAACTGGGCAGAATACGTCCCCATCGTCTAGCGGTCTAGGACTCCGCCCTTTCACGGCGGCAACACGGGTTCGAGTCCCGTTGGGGACGCCAGCCCTTTTCCGAAGTTCGGGCTTGTCGCAATCGTGTGCGGGGCTCGAAGGTGAATCGCAGCTCCCCAGAGAGGCAATCGAACCGGAAATCTCCTAAGAAGACATAAGGCGCATCAGCTTGGAAGTCATGGCGCAGATGGCTTGGTTCACCGAATGTCGAACATCATGAACTTCGAGAACCGGGAACGTCGAGGCCGACCGGGAAGCGCGCGCAAGAGACGGAGCGTTGCGCGCGATCGACGGCCAGCGCCCGCGGGGTTGACTCCCGACGCGACAGCCAGCACTCGCCCGCCACGACGGCAACCCGGGAGGGCGAACTTGGGGGGGTGCACGTCAATAGCGATCGCTTCCGGTGACGAGGCGTTTCTCCATGCGAGGCAAGCGAGCGATAATGGGAGGTTGGGAGGATGCGATGGACGTTCATCTGGAAATCCCCGAAGAGTTTGCGCGTCAGCTAGCATCTGACCCGAAGAGCCTTGCACGCGTGGCTCTGGAGGCCCTCGCGGCCGAGGGCGTACGGTCAGGGAAGCTGACGACCTTTCAGGCTCGTGGCTTGCTCGGCATCCAATCGCGATACGAAATGGACGGCTTTCTGAAGGCGCATGGGGTCTACCTGGACCTCACCTTGGAAGACGTTCAGAAAGACACCGACGCGGCTCTTAGCTCGTCGCGATGACGGTTGTCATTGCCGACAGCTCTCCTCTGAACTATCTCACACTCATCGGAGCCGTGGACGTGCTGTACCGCCTGTACGGCACCGTCGTTGTGCCGCAGCAGGTCATCGCCGAGTTGATGGATGCCGCGGCTCCGCACGCGGTAAAGGAATGGGCCCAGAACCTTCCCGAGTGGATCGATGTGCGCGTCGCCGTGGTCAAGGACACCGGCCTGCTCCACCTTGATCCGGGCGAGCGGGCAGCAATCACCCTCGCACAATCTGAACCTGACGCTTTGTTGTTGATTGATGAGGTCGCTGGCCGACTCGAGGCATCGCGGCGCGCCATTCGCACCACCGGGACACTCGGCGTTCTTCGCGCCGCTGCGCTGAGGGAATTCGTGGATCTGCCGACGGCGCTTGCCCGCCTCCTCGAGACAAACTTCCGCGTCTCGATGGAGCTCGTGAGCGTTCTGCTGGCTGAGGACGCCAAGCGTGGACGGCCGACCGAATAGCCACCTCAGGCGTCAATTTTCGTGCCCCGAGGGGACCCCGTTGCCGGCAAGCCGGGCTTCAGATCGAGCATACCGCCAGCGCTACGCCGCGAAACAGCCCCAAGTTGGAAATGGGGTCGACCCCCGTTGGGGACGCCAAACCAGTCAATAACTTACAGAGGCCGAGGGCCCGAGGCGCTCGAAGTCTTCATGCCGCATCTCGTGGCTTCTTTCTGAACGCGGACCTCATTTCGCTTGTTGTTCAGCTGCTCCTCGAGATCCGCGAGGTGGAACGGTCCTTCCGATTCTTCCCCACGCTGCGGCCAAACCAGGCCGCTGGAGCAGGAAAGTCGAGTAATTCGTCTGACCGAATCTAAGATCATCCTGACGGTCGACGATGCGGAGCTCGAGCTTCCGGAGAGCCGTGTTCGTCGGATTGAGTGGCGACGAAAAGAAACGATCATAAACGGGCTGGTGATCGGCACCGCGGCAGGAGTGGAGGTGGGTTTGCTAATGGCGGCCTCGGTCTGCGAAGGGGCCTCTTCGGAGCCGATTGTGATACCGGGCGTGTCTAGCCGCTCTTGGGGGCATTGGGGGCGCGATTGGATCCGGTCTCGGGGCGCTTGCCGACCGATCCAAGAAGAGCCCACCCCTGATGATCGATCGCGCGCCCGGAACAACCGCTGCCTCGTTCTCCGTTTCGCTGATGCCACTCGTCTCGAAAGAGCGCAAGGGCGTTCCCTTCTCCGTGGCCTGGTAGGAGCGTGCGTAGAGCACGATGTCGTTCAGCCGGTTGAGCTCTTGGTCGAGGTGCTTTCGCCCGGTCCTCCCGAGCCGATAACCTCCGCCGCGGTGCAGGTCTCTTCGATCCAGCTCGCTCTCGACAATCGGTGGATGGCCTCGTAGACGACGCGCGTCGCGGATGGGAAATTGCACCGGCGAGACGGTGGCCGTTCGACGTCGCGCTTCTGCCAAAGGCCGTGTCTGCGACATACTCTGTGGCTTCGAGGAGGTCTCAGAAATGAAGGTGGGAGTCCGCGTTCTATCCACGTGGATCGGGCTGGTCGCCGCTGCGTGGGCTTCGGCGCAATCGGTCCAACCGGGGGTCTACGAGCGGCTCCAGTACCGCTACATCGGGCCCGTCGGGAATCGGCTGATAGCGGTTGCCGGCCTTCCCGGGAACCCGAACGTCTACTACGCCGGGGCCGCCTCTGGCGGGATCTTCAAGACGACCGATGCCGGCGCGACCTGGGCCGCTCTCTTCGACGAGCAGCCGGCCTCATCGATTGGCTCGCTGGCGATCGCCCCCTCGGATGCCAATGTCGTTTGGGCGGGCACGGGGGAGACGTTCATCCGGAGCAACATCTCCATCGGAAACGGCATCTACAAATCCACGGACGCGGGAGAGACGTGGACCCACATGGGGCTCGAGAAGACCGGGCGGATCGGCCGTATCGTCATCGATCCGCGAAATCCCGAAATCGTCCTCGCCTGCGCGCTCGGCCACGCCTATGGACCGCAGCCCGAGCGAGGCGTCTTTCGGACGGAAGACGGAGGCAAGAGCTGGGAGAAAGTCCTCTTCGTCGACGAGAACACGGGCTGCTCGGACGTCGCCATGGACCCGGCCAATCCACGGATTCTCTACGCCGGTATGTGGCAGGTCGAGATCCATACGTATGGCCGGACGAGCGGAGGGCCCGGAAGCGGTCTCTTCCGGTCGAAGGACGGCGGCGTGTCGTGGACACGTCTCGAGGGCCATGGCCTGCCTTCGCGACCGGTCGGCAAGGTCTCGGTTGCGGTAGCGCCGAGCCGCTCGCGCCGCGTCTACGCTCTCATCGAGACCGGAGACGGAGTTCCCGACGAGGGACGGGAGACCGAGAGCGGCCAGCTCTGGCGCTCCGACGATGCCGGCGACAACTGGCGTCTCGTGAGCCACGACCGCCAGCTCCGCGGCCGCACGCATTATTACACCCGCCACGTCGTCGAGCCCGACGACGAGAACGAGGTCTATTTCCTGTCCGCCTATGTGACCAAGACCCTGGACGGGGGAGAAACGATTCTCGATCTCAACCAAGACAAGACGCCCGGCGGCGATTCGCACGACATGTGGATCGATCCCACGAACGGCGACCGGATGATCGTCGCCCACGATGACGGCATCTCGATCTCCGTGAATCGTGGCGACAGCTGGCTCCGCCTCCAGCTTCCCGTGGCGCAGATGTATCACGTGGCGGTGGACGATCAGATTCCCTACTTCGTATACGGAAACCGGCAGGATGGCCCCTCGACCCGGGGACCGAGCCACAGCCGCCTCGCCCCGGCCTATCTCAACGAATCGCAACCAGGCCCGATACCGCGCGGGATGTGGCGCTCGGTCGGTGGAAGCGAGTCCGGGTGGGCGATTCCCGACCTCGTGGATCCCGACATCATCTGGGCGAGCGGCACGGGCTATGGGAGCATCGGCGGGGCAGTCGACCGGTTCGATCTAAGGACGCAGCAAGCCCGCCGGGTCGAGGTCTGGCCCGACGCCACCATCGGCTGGCCGGCGGCCGATCTCAAGTTTCGATTCAATTGGACCTTCCCACTGGTGATCTCGCCCCACGACCACGAAACGCTCTACGTCGGAAGCCAGTTCGTGCACCGGACGACGAACGGCGGGCAGAGCTGGGACGTCATTAGTCCCGACCTGACGCTGAACGACAAAGAAAGGCAGCAGATCTCGGGAGGTCTCACGCCCGACAACATCGGCGTCGAGTACGCCGGAGTCGTCTTTGCCATCGCCGAATCACCCCTCGAGCGCGGGCTCATTTGGGCGGGGACGAACGATGGCCAAGTGCAGGTGACCCGAAACGGAGGGCAGAGCTGGACCAACGTCACGGAGGCAATTCGCGGTCTTCCATCCTGGGGCACGGTGAGCAACATCGAGCCTTCGCGATACGACGCCGGCACCGCATACATCACGGTGGATCTCCACCAGATGAACAATCGCGACCCGTTCGTCTACAAGACGGAAGACTACGGGAAAATCTGGAAATCCCTCGGTACGAACGTCCCGAAGAGCGTCTTCAGCTACGCCCACTGCGTTCGGGAAGATCCCGTGCGCAAGGGCATGCTCTATCTCGGAACCGAGAACGGGGTCTACCTGTCGCTCGACGATGGCGGCGGCTGGCTGCCGCTGCAATCGGGTCTACCCCACGCGCCCGCCCACTGGCTCGTGGTGCAGGAGCGGTTCAACGACCTCGTCGTTGCCACGTACGGCCGCGGGTTCTGGATTCTGGACGATGTCACGCCACTCCGTCAGCTCACGGAGCAAGTTCTCGCATCGAGCGAGCACCTCTTCACGCCTCGCGCGGCGTACCGGTTCCGCTTCGTCTCCGAGCCCATGACGGCTTGGAACGACGCCACCATCGGACATAACCCGCCCGAAGGAGCGCTGATCCATTATTTTCTGAAGTCGGCGCCCGAGGGTGACGTCAAGATCTCGGTCGTGGATGGGAGCGGTCAGACGATTCGTACCTTCGACGGAACGAAGCACGCGGGCATCAACCGAGTCCGATGGGATCTACGGAACGAGCAGACCTCCGAGATCCGGCTTCGCACCGCTCCCCCCCATGCCCCCGAGGTGCGTGTCGGCCGCGAAGGCTTCCGCCCCTTTCCCCTGGGCGGACGCCTGGCCGTCCTGGCTCCTCCGGGCACGTACACCGTGAAGCTGAAGGTGGCCGAGAGCGAGCTCAGCGAGAGCCTGACCGTCTTGAAGGACCCGAACACCGCGGGCAGCGAGTCCGACATCGGCGAGCAGACCGAGCTCATGAAGTCGATCCAGAACGATCTCGAACAGGTCGCGGGTGCCATCAACACGATCGAGCGCGTACGCGAGCAGCTTCACTCACTGACGTCCCTGCTCGAGGATCGCGAGGATGCCGAATCGATTCGAACCGCGGCGACGGAGCTCGAGGACAAGCTCGTGGGTGTAGAAGAAGAGCTCTTCCAGATGAAAGTCACTGGCCGCGGGCAGGACCAGCTTCGCTGGCCGGCCCAACTGGTCCAGAAGCTCGTCTACCTGGCGGACGGGGTCAGTCTCGCCGACTTCGCGCCCACGAAGGAGCAGCGCGAAGTCGAGGAAGAGATGCGCGGACGGTTCGCGACGTTGCGCGGCCGTCTGGACGAGCTCGTCGCCAGGGACGTCGCTGCATTCAACGACATGATGCGAGAAAAGAGCATCCCCAACGTGATCGTTCGGCGGTAGGGGGCACATCGGAGGTATTTCCAAGGAAATGCCTCACGTCACACAAGGCGTGCGAGCTCGTGGGGTAGAGGTGATTCAAACCTTAGAATTTCTCCGGACAACGGGTGCCTGAACTGCAGGGAACTGGCGTGCAGTCCCAGTCGCCCGGCCGGGTTCGTGCGGGCCTCATACTTGGGATCGCCGACGATCGGACACGCCGCATCGGCCAGGTGCACGCGGATCTGATTGCGCCGGCCCGTCTCCGGGATCAGTTCGACCAAGGCACGGTTGGCGGTTCGCTTCACGACCCGGTAACGGGTCACCGCATGGCGCGTACGTGGGCTGGGAGGAGCGCTTTTGACCTTGAAGGTGCGGCTCTCGTCCAGGTGTGAGCCCAGCACCCCGTGGTCAGCTGGTGGATTTCCCTCTACGACGGCCAGGTAGCGTTTCTCCACCTCGGGCCAACGTGCCTGCAGTGCAAGTTTCACCGCCTTCGTCTTCGCAAAAACCATGAGCCCTGAGGTGTCGCGGTCCAACCTGTGGACGATCCACACTCGCGCCCGACTCCGAGGGTTGCCGCAGCGTACATGGTCAGTCAGATAGGCGTAGGCTGTCCGAGCCCTTTCCGTCGCGCTAGCGATGCTCAGCAGATGCTCGGGCTTGTCGATAACAATTAACGCGGCATCTTCGAACAATACTTTCATTCTCTGTGGCAGGAGACCCTCGACGCGCACTTCACCCTTCGAGCCAATCGAGACCAAGTCCCCGGTCCGAAGAGAATGGTTCGAGCGTTTGACCGTCCGGCCGTTGACTTGGACCGAGCCGTACTTGAGCCACTGCCGAACTGTGGTCTTTTTCACGCCAGGGTGGCATGCGGAAAGAAAGGCCAGGAGCTCTGCGGGGTGTTCGACCCTGTGAGCTACGGGCATGACACGTTCAATCCCGCCGATCTTTAATGGCGAATCAGGTGCTCGCCAAAGAACGCCACCACCCTCCGGACGTAGTCGTACCGGCTCGGCTCGGTCTCGATGGTGTGCCGCTCCGTGGGGTAGACCATGACATCGAAGTTCTTCTCGAGCTCGATGAGCTTCTGGATCAGACGCGCCGCGTCCTGGAAGTGGACGTTGTCGTCGACGAGCCCGTGCACGATGAGAAGGTGGTCGCGGAGGCCTTCCGCGAAGTAGATCGGGCTCGAGGAACGGTAGGCTTCCGGGTCGCTCGCCGGTAAGTTGAGGATACGACTCGTCCAAAGGTCCTGATAATGGGCCCAGTCGGTCACAGCGGCGTCCGCGACCCCCGCGGTGAAGACCCCGGGGTGGCGGAACTGGCTCATCAGGGTGAGGAACCCTCCGTAGGAAACCCCGTAGATCCCGATGCGCGTCGGGTCGATTCCATGTTCCTGGACGAGGTACCGCGCTCCCGCCACGGCGCTCTCGACGTCTTTGTCTCCCATGCTGCGGTAGATGTCGGTACGGTAGTCCCGTCCGAAGCCCGCGCTTCCCCGATAGTCGAGATCGAGAACGGTGTAGCCGGACTGAACGAGGTACTGGAGGAGGCCGAGGTGCAGACCGTAGCCGTAGACGGAAAAGCCGCGATGGCTGAACTGACGGTAGCCGCCCCCGTGGATGTGCACGACGGCGGGTCGCTCCGGGGAGGAATTGCGGGGCTCGTAGAGCGCAGCCCAGACCGCCTTTCCATCCGGGTGAGGAAACGAGACGACCTCGGGCCACACCCAATCGTGACGGAGCAGCTCATCCGTCCCGCTCACGGTCACCTGCACCTCTTCGGAAGACGGGCGCGCATCGCGCAGAAACAGATCGGGGAGCTGGAAAGACTGGCTGCGGACCAGGGCGAGTCGCTCGCCGTCGGGCGAGAGAAAACCGTTCTGGCGCCCCGGCTCCGATGTCAACGCGACGAGATCGCCCCCGGCCGCTGGCATGGTGTAAAGATGATCGTCGCAGGGATCCTCCCGGCTTCCGGTGATGAGCCAGCGGGTTCGGTCCCGGCTGAGCTTCGCGTCCCG
Source organism: Vicinamibacteria bacterium (assembly GCA_035457705.1). Classification (GTDB taxonomy): domain Bacteria; phylum Acidobacteriota; class Vicinamibacteria; order Marinacidobacterales; family SMYC01; genus DASPGQ01. The sequence continues at coordinate 5,344 of DATIBD010000072.1, read as the reverse complement.
GACTTCCCATTCGCCGGCGGTGAGCGCTTGCGGGTCTTTGCCTCTCTCGAGCAGATACAAATGAGACCATCCGCTTCTCTCCGAAGCGAACGCGAAGCGGTCTCCCGGGATCCATTCGAGCAGGGCGGGCTCCAGATAGCCCGCGACGGGAGGTGGCCCTCCGAGCCAGGCGTCGTCGTGGTCGTGGACGAGGACCTTCGTCGTTCCGGTCTCGACGTCGAGCTCGGCAATCCATCGGTCTCTGTGTCCGGTCGACACGATTTGTACGACGGATCGATTGCTTTCGAGATTCCAGTAAGGACCGTAGACGATCGAGGGCTCGGCGCTCACCGAAGAAACGTCGACCCAGCGGATCGTCACGTCTTCCGGTTCGCTCTTGGGGTCGAATGGCAGGATTCCCAGGCGAGATTCGTCCTCGAGGTCGCCGACCTTCGGCCTTGCTTCGAGAACCTCGGAGCTCCCGCTTCGTGTGACGTAATCGAGGTATTTCGTGGGACGTCGTGCCGCGGACGGTTTGTGTGCGCGAAAGGTGAGAAAACGCTCGTCGGGGGACAAGCGAACGTCTTCGAGCTCGACGTCGGGCTCGATCTCGATGATCTGGGGTGCGTCTGGCTCCAGGCCTCGCTCGTATGTGGAGACGGCGGACTCGTGCTCCTTTTGTGTCCGGATTCTTTCGAAGAGCGATAGTTCTTCCTGCTCTCGCCATTGGTCCGATTCGCTCGGGTGGGCGTCGCGCTTCGTCACTTTGTGCGTCAGCTGCCGGAGGGAACGCCGGTCGATGTCGTAGCGAAACAGGTCTTCTTCGACCTGGAAGTCGCAAGCGGCGCCGTCCGGTCGAACGCGCGCGTCTTTAATCGGAAGCGCGAGCGAGAGAGCCTGCTGGGTCTTCGCCGCGCTCGCATCGTAGACATAGAGGCTCTTCTCCCGGGCCCAGCAAGAGCGGCTTCCATCGAGCGTCCAGCTCGGCGATTCGGACGGAATCGAGTGAATCAGATCGTCGGGAACGCGCTCGACGAGGTCTCCCGAACGATCGACCCGATACCACGGATCCGCTTCGGGAATGTCGGACGGAGAGGGGGAGGGATGCCACCGAAAGTAGACGCTCTTTCCGTCCGGGCTGAAGCGAACGTCCCGGACCGGGACGCCGAGCCAGCGGTCGTCTCGCGACGCGTCCCGAAGCGTGAGAGGTACCGGGGCGGCGGAACGACCCGCGGCGGTCGACTGATACAGGGGTGTCGACTCGCTCGCCCCGAGGCGTGGGCCAGCGAGAAAGCAAGCGAGCAAGGCAAGCCGCCACAAACGAGTCATGGTCGTATGATGTCTCACGGCTGTCGCACCGTTGGGTAAGCGATCCCGAGCTGCTCCAGGTGCGACTTGTCGCTGCTCAGGTCGTAGTAGTACTTCTCGAGCAAGGGGAGAAAATTCCCATTGAAGGGCCAGGTCCCGGCGAGGACTCGCTCCTCCATCGTGGTGTCCGTCATGAGCGCGGCGCCCTCCGCGAACTTTTCCGGCCCTTTTCGTGGAGCGCCTTGATGCTCTCGTAGTCCCGCTCCCGGAAATAGAACCAGATCGTGGCGACGTCGGGCACGACGTTCGGCTGGATGCCTCGGCGAGTCGGCTCGGCGCTGCGAGCCGGACTTGGGCTGTTTGCGCCAGCGATCCAGTCTCCGCTTGTACGCCATTTCATCGAGTATAGTCTAGGGTAGTCGCATTGATGAGAGGTCTACTCGCCGCAGCTCTGGTCGTCTCGGCCGGAGCGGGGTGCCGGCAGGGCGAGCGATCGAGCTCGCATCCCTACGCCGTTCACGAAGAGGTGACGGCGCCCATCGTGTTTGCCGGCGGCGCCATCACGACGACGAACGGCATCGCCTTCTCGGACGAGGGGAACGTGCTCTACATCTCGAATCCGATCGAGAAGACGTTCGACAACGGAAGAAGCTACTCGGCGATATTCCGATGCAGGTTCGAATCGGGCGAGTGGGCGGAGCCGGAGCCAATGGGGTGGAAGAGCGACATCGATGCCTATCACCCCGTGCTGTCCGCCGATGGTGAACGGCTCTTTTTCAACTCGCGCTCCCATCCCGAGCGCCGAAACGAGTACCTGCCCCACAACATCTGGACGTCGCAGAAGACGCCGGGCGGTTGGAGCGAGCCAGAAATGCTCGAAGGCGTGAGCTCGCCCGGCTACGATTCGTATCCCTCCCTGACTCGAGGCAACGATCTGTATTTCAACTCCGACCGAGCCGGGGGTGAAGGCGGAATGGACCTCTATGTTTCGCGTTTCGTCGCTGGCAGCTACCAGGAGCCGGTCAACTTGCTACGCTTGAATTCCGCCGATCCGGAGAACGACCTCGTTGTCGATCCGGACGAACGTTTCATCATCTTCAACCGGTACATCGAGTCGACTCGGGAAGTGGACCTCTTCATCGCCTTCCGCGAAGACGGGAACTGGTCGTCCCCCCGGAAACTGGATCGTATCAGCTTGCCCGGCCGCTGGGAGCTGACGCCTTCGCTCTCCCCTGATGGCAGGTATTTCTTCTTTGAGGTCGACCATCGCATCATGCAGGTCGATTTGCGTGTGGTCACCGGATGGTAACTGAGAGTCGATTGTATCTTGGGGCGGGAAATCGGGGGGGTCGTGAACGTGGCATGAAATGTCCACTTGAGCCTCAGTGGAGTGATGCTTTACTCGAGTAAGGGAATGGCGGTGTACGGGGAGAGTTGTTGGCGGCCGGGCGGACGCTTGTTTTGGGTCTGGGGGCTAGACGGATAGCCACCCTCCGAAGCCAGCGCGGTAGAAGCCGCAGCCGTGCCCACGGCTTTTGCAGACGAAATGACGAGTTGAAGTCCTCCTCATCGGCCGACAGCACCCTCGTGCGCGGAGAAAAGGTACGCCTTTCGTTTCCTGCGGGCCTCACCGCCCACGAGGTCTGATCCAACATTCGGCTGAAGAACAAATTCACGAGCTCGATGGTCCACGAGAATTACCCCTACTCGTTCGACCAGCGATCCTCGTCCGCGTCGACGGGAAAGCTTCGGTAGAAAGGCGGTCGTTACGGCTACGGTCAGATTCTCTTCGCCTCAGGCCAACCTCGTGGTTCTCACCGAGCGCGGTGAGCTCGTGCTGGTCGAAGCGTCCCCCGAGAAGCATGCAGAGAAAGCAAGGTTCCGGACTTTCTCGTGGTGGGTGGGCGCGATTTCTATTGAACTCCCTTTGGGGACGCCAAACTTATTCCAAATCGACGTTCCTTAGCGCGAGGTGCGCCCGCGTCTCTTCGGCTTCGAATTTTGACTACGTGCCGCTCCAAGAACTGCAGGCAAATGCTCGAGGCCCGACGATGATCTCGGCCGACAGCCTCGCCGTTTCAGCTATTCGGTTGGATCTCTGCGATGATCCACCGAGGAGTCGGCGTCCGGTTTTGCCCGGTGTCGACGAGCTCGTAGCGCTGCAGAACGACCGTATAAGTCTTGTCTTCGGAGCCGTCGTTGATTCTGACCTGTAGCGGTTTCATCTTGACCTGCCCCTCGAAGCTCGTGTCGACCGGTGTGCTCAGTGAGAGCGTCGCAGCGTTCTTGAGCGACTCGACGTCAAAGGCCAGTTGTTCGGCGTCGGATTCGAGCTGTGCCAGGCGCCCGAGCCTCTCCTGCCGCTGCTCGTGAAACCTCGCGAGCTCTCCCTGAAAGGGGGCCGACGGATTCTGGGCGTATTGGGTCTTGTAGGATTCGTACGTTTCCCGGTTGTCGCTAATAAAGGCCGCGAGCTCTTCTTTCTGAACACGGACTTCATTTCTCTTGCTCTTCAGCTGCTCCTCGAGGTCCGCGAGGTGAAACGGTCCCTCCGATTCTTCCCCTCGCTCGAGGATTTCCCACGACACGGGGCTGCCCTCGAAAGGGGTCAGCGAGACCCGTTGGACACCCGCTTGGTCACTTTTCTGTACCGCACTCAAGAACGCACCCAAGACTTCCGCTTCTGGGTCGCCTTCTCCGCAGGCGGCGAGAAGGACTGACATCGCGATCAAAATCTTGAATAAAGTTCGCACGGATTCCTCCTTCGGAGCGCCGGTGCGGCTCGACGGTAGTGACGGGCTCAATGTGCTGGTTCGTCAGCCCGAAGTCGCGCTCGCGAGAAATCGGCCGCGCGCCGGCAACCGCCGCACGCAGCATATAGCTCCTGTCTCGGGTCAGGCAAATGTTGCCGGGTGCTCCCACCGTGGAGATAGGTCTGACGCCCTTGATGGTCCGCCACGGCAAAGCGTTTCGTGCCAGACTCTCTCTCCGCCCTGGGCGTCGACGAACTTGTGATTCCGGCGTTCCCGAGCGACGGAAGCTGTGGGTGAGCAAGCTCCCCGCGTCTCGACGGAGCCAGAAGCTGATCGGTCGTGTCACATTATTGGTGATTCAATCAGCGTCGGCAGGCCAAACCGCCAGTATGTCAGCCCGCGGGGTTCCTGGCGGTGCGGGAGACTGGCCTGATGCGGGCGAACATGCTGCGGGTGTTCCAGGTTGGGAAGGCTTTTACGAGCGACGGGGAGCCGTCGAGTTGGATGCGACCCTCCCGAGTGGCCTGGGCCCAGGTGAGCTGGCCGGCGTGCCACTTGACGAAGGCTTCGGCTTCCGCCGTGATGTAGAGGTCCTCGTCGAGGCCGGGGTACGTCCTGCAGATCTCGGTGTCCCCTAACTCGATGAGTAGCCAATAACGCTCACGGCGCGGGCGGCCGGTGAAGTCGAAGCGGATGACGACGCGTCGACCCGGGAGCCGGTCTCGGCGAAGCGCGTTGCACATCGACCACAGGGCCACGAAGGGGTCGAGGTTCTCGGGGGCGATCTCGAGCCATCGGGCACCCCATTCCCCGAGGGACCGACAGACCGTGAAGAGCTCGAGGCCCGAGGAGGTGAGCACGTAGTGGTGCCCGCGCCCGTCGGGCTTGGGTGACGACTCGACGACACCGAGCCGTTCGAGCTGCTTGAGCCGCTGTGAGAGCAGGGTACGGGAGAGTCCCGGCGCGCCCTCCAGGATCTCACTGAAGTTTCCGCAGCCAAGGTACAGGTTGCGGATGATAAGCGGTGTCCAGCGCTCGGCGAAGATCTCGGCGCCCCGAGCGATCGGGCAGTATTGGCCGTACGTCCTCACGACGCCAGTATGGCGCACCCGCCTTCGGTTGAGAAGTCCAGATTCTTGACTTCCCGGCCGGGGTCCGTGGTGGTCCAATGGGACCGTCGAGAAAGGAGGACCCTATGTCGACACTGACGACTGCGGCCGTCGGCCGCGGGAGCAAGGAGCCAGAGATCCTGGAGATCGACGGATTCCGAGGTCGGCTCATCCGCGCCGGCCACGCAGACTACG
>DATIBD010000071.1:0-46648 GCA_035457705.1 Vicinamibacteria bacterium | reverse complement strand
AATTCAGATGGCATCCCTCTTGCTCGGCGTCGGAGGACGGTCGGAAACCGATTTGACACGCTCCGAGTCGAAACATAGCATTCGCCTCCGTCGAGATCCGAAACCCTCGACGGGGTCCCATGCGTCCGATCCCGACCGAGTGTCTCAGCAGCAAAGGAGGGTTGCTCATGCGAAGTCAATGGAGGGTGATCCTGGGCCTCTGGACCGTGCTGGTCTTTTCGACCGCGGTCTTTGCCCAGCGAACGACCGGTGGAATCACCGGAACGGTGAAGGATGGGACCGGAGCGGTCCTGCCCGGGGTGACGGTGGAACTGACCGGACAGTACGTCATGGGTACCCAGACGTCGGTCACGAACGAGAACGGCGTGTACCGGTTCTTGAACCTCTCGCCGGGAACGTACAACCTGGCATTCACCCTCGCGAGTTTCGCGCCCTTCAACCGCAACGGTCTCGTCGTCTCCCTGGGCATGACCACCGAAGAGAACGTGACCCTGCAGCTCTCGAGCCTCTCGGAATCGGTGACGGTCACCGGCGCCTCGCCGGTTGTGGACACCATCTCGAGCGACGTGGGTACCAACTACGACAGCGAGTGGGTGAAGAACGCTCCCATCGCGCGGCTGAGCTTCTTCAACCTCGTCGCCGCGGCGCCCGGCGTGAACGCGGCCTCGCGATCGATCACTAACGCGATGGTCTACGGCTCGGCTCGCGACGAGAACTCCTACCAGCTGGACGGGACCGATATCACCGATAACTTCTTCGGACAGGCCCTCGCCACCCCGAACACCGATTCGATCGAGGAGATCGAGATCCTTTCGCTCGGGGCTCCGGCGGAGTACGGAAGCATCCAGGGGGCGGTCTTCAATATCGTCACCAAGCAGGGGAGCAACGCGCTCCACGGGGACGCGAACTTTTATTACCAGTCGGACGGCCTCACCGGAAACAACACAACGGAGGAGGACGACAACGGGTTTCCATACTACCGGGACTCGTTCAAGGATTTCACCGTCCAGGTCGGCGGCCCGATCAAGCAGAACAAGGTGTGGTTCTACGGGTCGTACCAGAAGCAGCTCGACGCTTCCGCTCCCGTCGGGGTCGATCCGGCGGTGGGAACGACAGAGCAGGACCGTGACAAGTACCTCGGCAAGATCAACATGCAGCTGAGCGACAATCACACGCTGGTCGGCACCTACCATCACGACCGCGCCTACATTCCGACGACGCCGCAGCCAACCTGGGGGGTGGAGACCTATCCCGCGCGTTACTACAACACTCCCACCCCCGGCGTGAGCTACACCGGTCTTCTCGGAACGAACACCGTGCTCGACGCGCGGTTCTCAGGCTTTTACGGAGACATCGACCTCGGTCCGGCGGACGAACAGTACCCTCGCGTCGCGACGCGCTTCCTCGATCTGGACACTGGAAGGAGCCGGGGCGGCTGGTACTACACTTACATCCTCAACGTGAGCAAGACGACGGTCAACGCGAAGATATCTCACTATGCGGACGACTTCATCGGAGGCAGCCACGATTTCAAGTTCGGAGTGCAGTACGGCCACGCGACCGCGGGGGGCGTCTACGGCTATAACGATTTCGTCCTGTACTACTCGGTGGACGGGGTCAGGTACGGGTACGGATACGAGCGGCTTCCGTTCAGCTACGGAGGGAACACGAAGTCGATCGGTGTGTTCGCCGACGACACCTTCCAGGTCAACGACCGGCTGACCCTGAACCTAGGTCTGCGCTTCGACTCCAGTAACGCCTACAGCCCGGAGCAGCCCGAGCTCAACGAGAACGAGCAGGAGACCGGAAACACCTTCCCGGCTGCCGACTACTTCACCTGGAGCAACTTCTCCCCGCGTCTCGGTTTCAACCTCAAGCTCACGGGCGACGGGAGGACGGTCTTCAAGGGCCACTGGGGCCGGTACCACCGCACCATCACCACGGGGGACTTCGCAAACATCATCGGCCCTTCCATTCCTCCGATCTACCTCGGCACTTGGAACTTCGACACGAACGAGTTCGAGAACCTGGAGCGGCTCACCGACAACTCGAATCTGAATGTTGATCCTGACCTCAAGAGCCCCTATACCGACCAGTTCATCCTGAGCCTCGATCGAGAGCTGTTCACCGACTTCGGCCTCTCCTTCATCTACGTTCACAAGGAGGGACGGGACTTCTCCGCCTGGCAGGACGTGGGCGGCATCTACAGCCAGGTGCCGTTCACCGACACTGCCGGTCAGGAGTCGACGGGAAACACCTTCAATCTATTCCAGCTGCAGAACAGCGTCTCCGATCGGACGTTCCTCATGTCGAGTCCCGACGGAATGGAAACGAGCGTCAATGCCTTCACCGTCCAGGCGGTGAAGAGGATGTCGTCCTGGCAGCTCACGTCGTCGCTCACCTGGCAGAAGCAGGAGGGTCGCCTCTCGTTCTCGAACAGCCCTTCGAACTCCCAGAGAAGCGGTCTCCAGTTCAACCCCTTCGGCCAGAACCCGAACGATTTCGTCAATACCTACGCTCTTCTGAACGCCGATCGTCCCTGGACGTTCAAGACACAGCTCGTGTACCAGTTCCCGCTGGATTTCCTCGCCAGTATGAACTTCCAGTACATGGATGGCGTGCCGCGAATCCGTCTGGTGCAGGCCCGCGCGGTCACGGGAATTCCCACCCAGGTGCAGCCGCTTCCTCGCGGCGAGGTGGGACGGCTTCCCAACCAGACGTTCGTCGACTTCCGGGTCCAGAAGGACTTCGTCCTCGACCAGCGGGGAACGCGGATCGGCGTCTTCCTGGACGTCCTGAACGCGTTCAACGATGATTCCTACGAGGGGGTGCTTAGCTCCCTCGCGACCTCCTCGAGCTACAAGAGGCCCACCACCTTTACTCTTCCGCGGCGCATGATGCTGGGAGCCAAGTTCAGCTTCTGAGATATTGAGCAGGGCGCCCCGGGGCTGTCCCCGGGGCGCCGCCTTCCTCTACACCAGCTCCCGGCGTACTTCGTCTTTCCATCGGCGGGACCTGATCACCTCGCCGCTCTCGAGAAGGGTGCACTCGATGTCGAGGATGAACTGCGTGGCCGTGCTCCGAAGGACACCTTCCGAGCGGACCTCGACGCTGCGGTCCCACGCCCGCTCCTCGCGGCTGCCGGAGACCTCGAGAGAAGCGATCGCCGGGTCGTTCTCGTTCACCCGGCACTTCATCTTCGTGCGGGGAAGATTGATTTCGGCCGTATGCGTCCCGCCCTCGACGTCGTGAATCAGACGGTACCAGCTCTCGCCGTCGTTTCGATCTCTTGGGCTCGGTCGTGGAGACGGATCGAGGACGGGCGGATAGACGGCGCTCGTTCGATACGCTAGCGACGGAAGCACGGGCAGGAGGACGTGCGACGCTCGGTGTCCTCCAGTGTAGAGAGACGTGGTCATCGGATAGGGCGAAGGCCACAGCGTCGGGAAATCGGCGTTCGTCACCACCACCCGCACCCGGTGGCCTTCATCGAATCGATAGCCAGTGCACATCAGCTCGACTTCGATCTCGTAGACCTCACCGGGGACGAGGGCCTCGGGTCGAGTGTGGGAGCTCCGGTGGGTCCCGTTGAGATACCCGCGCGCCACCTGGTAGGACGTTCCGCCGGGCGCCACGTCCTGGAGTCTCACGATCCAGGTCGCGGTCGGCGCTGTCGACGAGACAAAGAGGCGGGCTAGGGCGAAGCCGAGGATCTCGAGCGGCTCTCGAAGTGGAGGCGTGTCGAAGGAAAGACCCCAGACGTCCTCGCTCCGGTGGTCGATGCCGTAGTACCCCTCGCCTCTCGTCGGTCCGAACGACTGCCCTCGTCCGCCTGTCGCGGGATAGTACCGGAGCCTCAGCGCGGACGGCGGACCGCTCGCATCCGAGAGCGAACCTCCCTCACCGGGACTCGGATCGCTGGCCAGGACCTGCGCTTCGCCGAGTCCCGGCTCAGGGCGGAAATACAAGCGCTCTCCCGGGTCGAAAACGGTTTGCGGCCACTCCTCGATGTGCCGCCATTCTCCCGGAACCTCGCCCGCGTAGCGGAAGCTCTGCCGTTGCCAGCGAGGAAGATAGAACGAAGCGCGCGGCTCTTCCATCAATCCCGTGTCGTTCGCGTTCAGCCAGTGGTCGAACCACCGGACACGAAGCCCACCCCAATCGAGAAGCGGTCCGGGGGTCGTCATGCTGTGGTGCCAGGGGCCGAGGATTCCCTTCGTCACCGCGTTCCGGGAGTGCTTCATGATGCGAGGCACGAAGTTCTGGTAGATGTCGAGGTAGCCTCCAGCGAGAAACGTGGGGACGGTGAGCCGCTCGTAGCCAGGCGCGAGAGAGCCGTGCCGCCAGTAATCCGAGTCCACTTGACGGTGGAGGAAGCCTTGGAGCCAGGGCGGGGTTTCCCACCTCTCGAGTGCGGCTTCGGAGCGAACGTCGAATCCGGCGCCCCGGGCATCGCGTTCGAGGTGAGCATTCTGAGGGCCCACGAGTTGTCCGACATGAGCATGGCGTCGCCGGGATAGTGGATGTCGTCGGTATACCGGTTGTCCGTTCCACCGAGGATGTAGATCGCCTTGAGTGCGGGAGGCTTCAGCGCCGCCGCCACCCAGAGCGAGTTGAACGCGGAATAGGATGCCCCGCACATTCCGACGATGCCGTTGCACCAAGGCTGCTTCGAAACCCAATCGATGACGTGCGCGGCGTCCTCGTGCTCCTCGGCCGAGTACTCGTCCTTGGGAATTCCGATCGATCCTCCCGTCCCGCGCACGTCGACGAAGATCGAGGCGAACCCGCTTCTCGCCTCGAGCGAATCCTCACGCGGCATGTTCCGGTGGGGCGTCGTGTTCAGGAGCGCCGGCACCTTGCGGGTGTCCGAGAGACCTTCTGGCAGGTACAAGAACGCGTTGAGCCGCACCCCGTCCGGCATCCGCAGATGAAGGTTCTCGAGATGGACTCCTGACTTCGTCGCGGGAAGCGCCGTCCACGGTCCGGAGTAGACGCGAACGCTCCCCGCATCGATCGCTCGAAGCGTCCCTTGCGGTCGGCACCAGGCGACGGCAGGGAGCGTCCCCCCGATCCAACCGATGAACTGTCTTCGGGACAGCATCGCCACACCTCCCCTTCTGGAACAGACAGTGATCGTTAACGTCTTTCTGCCACGCCTCAAGCGAGTGGTCCTAATTCGTGTCAGCTGCCTAGAATCGGTTCGTGTTGGCGAGCGTCCCTTGTCCTGGACCGCCGTGGTATCGCGTCCCGCGGCTCTTTCTCCGCATGCGCCGCGACCCCCTCGGCGAGCTTCGAACGCTCCGGTGCGAGTGCGGGGATTTGGTCCGAGTGCGCTTCGGAGCGACCCAACTCTTTTTCCTGAGCCATCCCGACGCCATCCGGCGTGTTCTCGTCGACGAGCAGGAACGCTACTCCAAGAGAACGTTCGACTATGAGGCGATGAAAACTGTCCTGGGAGAGGTCCGCTCACGAGCGAAGGAGCGCTCTGGCGGGAGCAACGGCGGGCCATCAACCCGGCGCTCCGCCACTCGGAGCTGGAAGGGCTCGCCGGTCGCCTCAGCGCCGAGACGGACGTTGCTCTGCGCACGCTTGGCAGCGCCGCCCGTTGGGAAGCACGCGGTCGACATCGCGAGGGAGATGACGCGACTCAACCTCCACATCGTGACCAGGGCCCTCTTCCACGCAGACCTCGGCCAAGGAGCCGAGAGAATCACGCGCGCCGTCACCCTGCTCAATCAGCAATGGCGGAAGACGTGTCCCTCCTCTTCGAGCTTCCCCACTGGGTTCCCACGCGGCGCAACCGGAGATTCCTCCACGCCCGGCGGATCGTCGATCGCGATCTCTACGAGCTCGTCCGGGAGCGTGGAGGGCGGGACGACGGAGCCGATCTCCTTCACCGCCTGCGGTCGGCGCCCATGAGCGAGGTTCAGCGCCGGGACGAGATCGTGACCCTCATCGCGGCCCGGGCACGAGACGACGGCGAACGCACTCGCCTGGAGGTTCTACCTCCTCAGCCGGCATCCCCAAGTCGCCGACCGTGTGCGCGCCGAGGTGGATTCCCGGCTGGGAGACCGCACCCCCAGCCTCCACGACCTCGGCGAGCTCCCGCTCACGAGGAGGGTGATCCTCGAATCGATGCGGCTCTTCCCGCCCGCCTGGGGTCTTTCGCGCCGGGCCGAGCGCGCCGACGAGATCCGGGCCTGCTCGTCCCGGCGGGCTCGGTGATGGAGATCGTGATCTACCTCGCGCACCGCCATCCGGAGTTCTGGGACGAGCCGGAGCGGTTCGACCCGGACCGATTCTTGCCCGATCGCATCGACCAGCAACACCGCTTCGCGTTCGTCCCGTTCGGGGCGTGGCCCGGCTCTGCATCGGAAGGGATTTCGCGCTCATGGAAGCGCAGCTCGTACCCGCGATGGTGGTGCAGCGCTACCGGTTCGTCCTGGCGCAAGGGCATCCGGTCGAGCTCGAGCCCATCATTTCGCTTCGCCCCCGCTACGGGATCTGGCTCGAGCTCGACGAGCGCTCGTGACGGGCGTTCATCGAGCGGACGATGCCTCCGCGAGGTAGCGGCGGGCCTCCTCGAAGCCGGGCTCGATTTGGAGAGCCCTCTCGAAGAACGGCCGCGCCTCCGAAGGCCGGTTTTGCCGCATCAGGACGAGCCCGACGTTGAAGGCGTACCGGGCGTTCTCCGGCTCGAGCGAAGAGGCCCGCCGGAACGCTTCCTCGGCTTCGGAGAGCCGCCCGCTGCCCCCGAGGGTCATCCCGAGAGAATTCCAGTACGGCGCTTTCGTCGGAGCGACCTTCGTCGCTTCGCGGAGGCGTTCGATCGACGCCTCGATGTCTCCCATGTCGCGGAGAAGCTCACCGTAGCGTGCGAGGAGGAGAGGGTCGTCCGGGTCGATCGCAACCGATCTCTCGTAGGCTTCGCGCGCCTCCTGACGCCGCCCCATCCTCCAAAGCATCGCCCCCTCGCGCTGATGGAGCGACGCCCGGTCGGGAATCACCGCCTGGGCCTCCTTCAACGTCCTAAGCGCTCCCGCGATGTCGCCTCGTGCGGAAAGGGACTGGGACCAGCCCTCCCAGGCCTCGGCCTGGTTCGGAAGACGCCGCGCCGCTTCTGCAAAATGAGGCTCGGCTTCGTCGTAGCGCGCCAGCGCCAGAAGTCCGCGCCCGAGGTTGAGGTGGATCTCGAAGCTCTCGATCTCGAGCGTGAGGAGCTTCCGGTACCGGGTGACGCTCCCCTCGAAGTCCCCTTCGTGCAGAAGGAGGATGCCCTCGCGGATGAGCTCGTTTGCCACCCGAAACTCGTCGATCTTGTCCTTGGGATCGGCGCCCGGGGTCGACGACTCGATGGGAGCGCCCGATCCGACGTAGCCGAGAGCGCCGAGCTTGTCGAGGAGATCCTTAGGCACGGAAGCCGTCTCGGTCGCGTCGACGGCGCGCTCCCGGTCGAGCTCTTCCCCCAGAGCGCCTCTCATTCCGAGGGCGAGCTCCGGCTGGGAATCGACGAGATTCCGTAGCTCCATGGGATCCGCTTCCAGATCGTACAGCTCGGGGCGGGGAGCCTGGATATACTTCCACTTCCCGCGCCGGATGGATCGCAGGTCGCTCCATCCGAAGTGCAGGAGCGGGACGAGGCTCTCCGCGTAGGCAACGGGCTCGCCGCGGAGCCGCTTGCCTCGAAGCGCGGCCGCGAAGCTGCGGCCCGAGACGTCCGTGCTTGCCGGGAGATCGATGCCGAGCACCTCGACCGTCGTGGGAAAGAGGTCGACGCCCTGCACCAGAGTCTCGATGCGCACGCCGGGGGCGACTCCCGGTCCGCGAATCAGGAGCGGAACCGCGAGAGTGGACTCGTATACGAAGAAGCCGTGGAGCGCTTCGCCGTGCTCGCCGAGGCCTTCGCCGTGATCCGACGTGACCACCAGCAGGGTCGTTTCTCGAAGGCCCAACTTCACGAGCGCTTCTTCGAGACGGCCCACGAGCGCATCGGACCAGGCGACTTCGCCGTCGTATGGGTCCGGGTAGCGATTCAGGTAGGGCTCCGGAGGCGTGTAGGGATCGTGCGGCTCGTAGAGATGAATCCAGGCGAACATCCTCGAGTCGCGGTTCTCCTCGAGCCAGCCGATGGCTTCGAGAAGCGTCTCGTCGCCGGATCGCTGAAGCTCGTTCAGGAACGGCCCTTCCTCGGCGTCGGTCTCTTCATCGGCGAACTCGTCGGAATAGAGATCGAAGCCCCGTTCGAGGCCGGCGCCCGCCGCGAGCACCACCGCGGAAACGAACGCGCCCGTCTGGAATCCCGAGCTCTTTAGAACCGTTGCGAGAGTGGGAACGTCCGGGAGACGGGCGGGGGTGATGTTGTCCCGAATGCCGTGACGCGTCGGGAGCATGCCGGTAAAGAGAGACGCGTGAGAGGGCCGGGTGAGCGGGACGTGCGCCATCGCCCGGACGGCGATCGCACCCTCGCCGGCGATCCGGTCGAGGTGAGGCGTTGCGACGTCCGTTGCCCCGTAGATACCCACGCGGTCGGCACGCAGGGTGTCAATGGTGACGAGGACGAGATGCCGGGGAGTCTCCGGCTTGCGACTGCAACCCCCGAGAAACAACCCGAGAGTGATGGAAACGAGAACTCCGCGCTTCACCAGAAGCACTCTATCTCAGATCGCCGATACCATGACGCGATGAAGAACTGAGTGATCTCGATCTTCGTACTGTCGCTCTCCGTGTCGTCCCAAGCACAAACCACGCTCGTCAAAGCGGGCCGTCTCATCGACGGGCTCGGAGGGGCGCCTCTCGCTCCCGCCATGGTGCTCATCGAGGGAGATCGAATCCGGGAGGTAGGGAGCCGCCTTTCCGCTCCGCCGCGTACCGTTCGTTCTGGGCGAGGTGATGTTTCTTCCCCGCCTCATCGACCTCCACACCCACCTCGCCGATCGCGAGGATGTTCACGGGGAGGAAGCGCTCGTCAAAACGACGCCGCCGGAGTCGGCGCCCCGGCGAAGAACGCCCTCGTGACCTTGATGGCGGGCTTCACCACCGTACGGGACAACGGATCCGTTCGTGCCCCAGGAAAGGGAGTACCGTGTGTCGAGGCGCGTTCTTGAGACCATGGTGGAGCTTCCTCCCGACGAGCTCGTCGTGCAGACGCATAGCCCCCGGGTCATCGATTATCTCGAGCTCTATGAGGCGCTCCGCCACCGCTGTGCTCTGAGGGTGCATCTTTCGATCGAGAGCGACCGGGATCGCCTGCCAGGACTTCCTCCTCCCACGGCGAGCGTGGTGCATCGCATCGAGGCGGCGGCCGAGCTCAAAGCGCGCCGGCGTGCGGGTCGTGATCACTGTCTCGCCGCTTCTTCCCATCGAGCGCCCCGAAGATTTCTTTCGGCGCGTCGCGCGAGCCGCCGACGCCGTGGTGATCGATCATTTCATCGAAGGCGACGGGAGCCAGGACGGAGCCCGAACGCGTGCCACCGCGCTGCCGACTGTTATGGAGTCCGTCCTACCGGGATGCACGGCTCTGGACTATCGCGATCGGATGGTGGCTGCGGCACGAAGGATTCTGCCGGGGAAGGTGGGCGTGAGCGTCTCGGGCTTCGCCGGGACATTCTGCTGAAGGACGGAGGGCGGGGAGGAACGGCGTGTACCGTCCCTCCCCTAGGGACCTGCTACGTTGCCTTCTTCTTCGCTTCCATGAGGTCCGCCACGATAATCATCGTTCGAGCTCGTATGGCCTCCGCATGCGCTCGGGCCGCTGCGTACTTGCCCGCCTCGAAGTCGACGTTCGCAGCCTCGAGGGAGGATGCCGCCTCCTTGAGCTCCGTTCTTATCGCGACGATGTCCGCGGGCGTCTTCTTGACAAGCGAACCGTTCTCGATGGCGGCTTCGGCCTCCGAGAGAGCCATCTCCGCATCCACGAGCGCATCCTGAGCGTCCAGGCGCGCCTGTTCTCGACCGGCGAGCGCTACGTCGCGCGCGTGCTCGGCCGCGGATTTCGCGTCCGCCAATAGCCGGATTGGCTCTTCGTACGAGCGACCGATGAGGAATCGCTGGCCTTGGGTGTCGATGCCCTTCTTGGCCGCATCGAGGGCGGCTTCCGCTTCGAACAGCGCATCGGGTGCATAGTTAGTCGCTTCGGACGCCCTTGCCTCTGCGATCGCCATCTCGGCTTGTTCCAACTCCTCCGTCGGGACTTGGCCGCAATTTGTCAAGGTGACAGACGCCACGACAACGATCACCCACGCAACTGTTCGATCCATTTCGAGAACCTCCTTCATTCGGTCAATAAACCAGCATCCGGAGCTCACGAATCGGTCCGCGGCGCGTGCCGGTTCAAAGCGGCCACGAAGGGTTTCGTCAACTGGTGAACGGGAACTCGGCCGGTCACGAGGATGTCGGTTCCGGTGACGCCTTTTCCGTACACGGCGTGATTAGCACTGTCGTCGATGCTCAATATCGATCCGTCCACCGACACGCCGGCGAAGACACCCTTGTTGCGAGAGTAGGCGTAGATCGGTGAATCGAACGTGAGGTTGCTTCCCGCCTCGACATGGCGCCCAACCGGCCCGGCGACCGCCGCGGCATCGACGCCGAGCTTGAGATTGTCTTTGAGCATTTCACGCAACCCATCGGGGCTCGTGAATACGAGAACGAGGTCGGTCGCTTCCACGCCGGCCTGGAGGCCAAAGCTGCCGCCGCCGAGATCCACGAACGACGGCGTTCCCCAATGACCGTCCGCGGAGCGCGCCGCCACCAGCCCCTTGCCGAATCGTCCGCCAGCGAGGAAAGCGCCTTTCACGACGTTCGGAATCACCGCCACGCCCTCAGCCTTCGCGAGAAGATCGGCGGGAATCTGCTTGTCCGGCGCCGACATGATGGAATCGAGCACGGCGACGGCCTTTCGGACGCGCTCGGTCTGCTCCGACAGGTCGTCGTGCATTGCGAACAATCTCGCGGCGATTAGACCGGAAAGCGCGAGGCCGAGCGCACCAACGCTGATCCAACGTCTGTGCTTACCCATGATTGGCTCTCCTTTCGAAACTCGACGTTCAACGCTCATCGTTGGTCGTCGGAGACAAACTTTGCAAAGGGCGATCCAAGCGCGTTCAGTATGGCTTTGGTGAGCCAGGTAACCGTTTCCGCTCCGAAAGTTGGACGATGACCTAAGGGGATTACCGGAGAGCGGGCTAAGGCGGACGGTGTACAAGACCGCAGAACAATCTTCCCTGGTCAAAGTGTAAGAGTTGCATGTGATGACACGAATCCTTGAACGTCGCACTCTCCGAATTTCCGTTCCCCAAGAACCTTAAGCTTGCGTCTCTCTTTCGTTTTCACGCAGTGAGTGGTCGGCTGGCACAAGCCTTGCTCTCTGGAGCGGAGTCGTTTGATCGACAGTGTCGACAGCGACGATGACGAGAGAGAGAACGTTCGAAAACAGGAGGAATGCCATGATTCGAAATGAGTCTTTGCGCGTCGTAAAGGGATTTCCCTCGGCGCGTGCCAAGCTCCTCGTCGCCATCGCGGCAGTGATGACGGTCTGCGTTTGGGATGCGTCGGGAGCACAGGCAACGTTGACGCGTGAAACACTCGGTCTGACTTATCCGGAGGGGAGGACCATTTCGGTCAAATTCCTGGGAACGTCGCGCCTGCCCCGGGCGAGCGGTGAAGCGAAGGTCGAGAGAAAAAGAGGAATGACCGAGATCGAGATCGAGCTCGACGAGATGAAACCGGCCTCACTCTTTGGAGGTGACTACCATACGTACGTGCTCTGGGTCGCCTCTCCCGAGGGCTTTGTGGACAACACCGGGGAGTTCATTCTCCAGGGCAACCGGAGCAAACTGAACGTATCTACGCCTCTGGAGACGTTCGGCATGTTCGTCACCGTCGAGCCGCATTTTCTCGTGGAGACGCCGAGTCGATTCGTGGCTCTGGAGAACACGGAGCCGACCATCGACAACGCGATTGTAACGGTTTCTCGAATCAAATACCGGGGCTCGGACGGACAGTACGACTTCGTGAACGAATCGCTCGAGGACATGCGAGAAGCCAAGGGAGAGATACGGCCGCATTTGGATTCCGCCCGTACGGCCGTTGCCCTCGCCGAACGAGCGGGAGCCGACCGCTTCGCGGCAGACGAGCTGTCGTGGGCACGACAATCGCTGAGCAAGACGGAGGCCGCGGCGCAGATAGGCGCTGAAGGAAAAGCGATCATGCCCATTGCTCACGAGACCATCCGACTCGCCGTCGAGGCGGAAAAGCTCGCGAAGGAGCGCGCTTTCGAGAGCGCGCTCAACGAACAGCGACGCGCGAACGCCCAGAGGCTCGATGAGCTCCGCTCCCAGGTCAAAGCGGCAGCGGACGAAGCGGAGCGGGTCCGAGTGATGGCGGAACAACGGGAGCTCGAGCGAACGATGGAAGCGCGTGCCCGCGAGGCGGCCGAGGCGCAAGCCGCCGAGGCGCGCAGACGGGCCGAAAAGGCGGAAGCCGAGAGGATGGCGGCGGAGCGCGAACAGTTCCAGGCCGAGCAGAGGAGAATCGAGGCGGAAGCCGAACGGCTCGAGGCGGAGAAGACGGCAGCTGAGGCCCGTATAGCGCGGGCGAAGGCGCGCGAGGAGCTCGAGGAAGCCCTCAGCCGAGTCGCCGCCGTGCGAGACGCCGCCCGAGGCCTCATCGTCGAGATCCCGGACGTCTTGTTCACCTTCGGCAGCGCGAGCTTGACTCCGGAGGGACGGGAGAGGCTGGCGAAGCTCTCGGGGGTGATCCTCGTCGCCGACGGATACACGCTCAGCGTAGAGGGTCATACGGACAGCGTGGGTGGCGAATGGTACAACCAGGAGCTTTCCCGAAAGCGAGCGGAAGCCGTCCGCGACTACCTCTTGACTCAGCGAATTCCAGCCGGGAGCGTCAGCGCGACCGGTTACGGCGAGTCTCGGCCGATCGCCTCGAACGAGACCGAGGAAGGACGGCAGCGGAACCGGCGCGTGGAGATCGTCGTTGCCGACGAACCCGCGTCGACAACTCGGGTCAGCGGGAATTGGTGAGACATGAGCTCCTGACAGAAATCAACCCATGTCTCATTCGGTAAGCGAGAGGCGCCGGCGACGAGCGACGAGGTTCAGCGTTCCCCCCTTCCCGCGTTGCTTGATCGTCGGCAGCCTCTCGCTGTTGTTGTCGGGGATCGCGCAGAGCCGCGACGACACCCGGATCGACGTAAGTCTCGCTGGATCGCGCGGCGGCACGCCTTCCGTAGTTCAGACGACCTCGGAGGCACGCCCAACCTTTCGCAGTACGACGAAAACCGTGCTCCTCCAGGTTTCTGTTTTGGACAAGGATGGGACACCAGTCGGCGACCTACGGCGGCAAGACTTCGTGGTGTACGAAGACGGTGTACCGCAGGAGATTACCTACTTCGAGCACGGCGCTGCAGCCGACACAGTCCCTACCGGAATCGTTCTTCTCGTCGATACCAGCAGTAGCATGAAGGGGGTCGAGCTCCTCGAGGCTAAAGGGGCCGCTTTGCGATTCTTGGACGAGACTCCCTCTCAGGCGGAGATCGCGATTGTGGGCTTCGACGACGAGACGAAGGTCGTCCAAGATTTCACTCGCGATCGAAACACTCTCATGGAGTCCGTCCATCGACTCGCTCCAGGGGGTGGAACCGCTCTCTACGACGGCATTCTACAGGCGCTCGAGCTTCTGGGGAGCTCGAGCAGCCGACGCCAGGTTTTGGTCGTTCTAAGCGACGGAAAGGATCTCGACAGTGTTACGCAATTCGGAGAGCTGCGCCAGCGGATCGAGTCGAGTCCGGCCGTCGTGTACGCCCTTGGCTATTATTCGCAACATGACCGCCAGATCTACGTCGATGCCAAGAACCACTCCGAGAAGCACTACAAGAACCCTCCTCTCGATAGTAATCTGAACCCGGCGTGGGTGTTGAGAGAAGTAGCTGCGGTATCCGGGGGGACGGCCTATTTCCCGCGAGAGTCCGCAGAGCTCGCGCCTTTGTTCATCGAGATCGCACGAGGAATGCGACTCCAGTATGTGATCGCGTACTCTCCGGCGTCGGCTGACGATGGAGAGCCTCGATTTCGAAAAATCGAGGTTCGAGCGATGGGAGCTCCGCCTCAGGCGCAGCCCCTGACGGTTCGAAGCCGACGAGGCTACGTGCGTTAGCCGGCTGATGAAAAAGTACGGTCCAGCGATTACCTGTCCCCGCCACGGCATTGAACACTAGACAGTGGTTCTCGACGGGGTTCTCGATCGTTCACGCGCCTGGCCTAAGCCGCTCGAAAAGGCGCGGGGCGATTTTCTTCGGCACGCCCCCGGTGCTACAGTGAATTAGATGGCTTCACAGGCGTTTCTCCCGCGCGATCCCGTCATCGAGGCTTACAAGAAGGACGTGGATCGATCCTTGCTCCGGGAGAACTTGAAGCTCACGGTCGAAGAACGCCTGCGAAAGCTCGCAAGCATGCTGGACTTCCTCGAGGGATGGCGCGGTGCCGCCTCCAAGCGGTCGCATCGACTTTGAAGCTGCGCTCCGTCTCCTCGTGGAGCACCGCGTGGAATTCATCGTGGTGGGCGGTCTCGCGGGCGCGGCGCACGGCGCGGCCCGCGTAACCTACGACCTGGACGTCGTCTACGCCCGCAGCTCCGAGAACCTGGTGCGGCTCGCCGCCGCCCTCGACGGCGTCGATCCCTATCTACGAGGCGCCCCTCGAGGGCTTCCGTTCCGATGGGATGCGGAAACCCTTCGGAAGGGGCTGAATTTCACCCTCACGACCTCCGTCGGCGATATCGACCTGCTCGGGGAGATTACCGGCGGAGGTAGGTTCGATGACCTCCTTCCTCACAGCATTCGCGTGGAGGCGTTCGGAATCGAGTGTTGGTGTCTGGGTCTCGAGAAGCTCATCCAGGTCAAGCGGGCTGCGGGACGGCCCAAGGACCTCGAGGCGATCGCGGAGCTCGAAGCCCTTCTCGAAGAGCGCAAAGAAGATGAGGACCCCTCGACGTAAAGAGCCATCCTCGCCGATAGAAGGGGCGCCTCACCCCTAGGGTGGGCGCCCGTTCTTTAATAAAAAAATACTAGTCTGTGGCGGGAGTGGTAACGTCGATCGACTTCGCTACGTTCTTGCCGGAATCGACCACGTAGCGAACCGTCGCTTGAGCACCCGGCTGGATATCGGCGATATCGATCGCCTCCCCTCTGGATGTCAGCTGCGTAGCTTCATCGACCACGAACTCACGAACGACACCAGATTGCTCGGGAGGGCTCGCGGCTTCCTTGAGGGTAAGCGTTGCCGGTTGTGTGGAGACTTCCACGATCTCACCCTGGGCCTCGATCTCCCCGTTCATGGACTGGATCGCCAGGGCGGGGATCGCAAGGGCTGCCAACACCGTCATCAGTACCATTACTTTCTTCATCTTCTACACCTCTTCTCGGCGCGTCGACGCGGATGAATGCAAGAAGGAGGCCGTTCGCAAGGCAAGAACATCTAGCTCGTTCTATGCGTTCGAGATACGTCTCGGCGTCACCCGGCAAAGCTTACGGCCGGCTACGAGATTGTCCGTACGCCGCGATACACGACAACCTGTAAGGGCAGGCAAGAAGTACACGGCGGCGAAGCGGGTATCTCTCGTTCACGAACGACGTCCAAAGCACCCAGGTGGATTCGCTTAGCCGCACCGATGCGGCATGACTTCCACCTCGGGAGAAAAAGTACATGCCGGGAAAAAAGTACACACGTGCGATGTCGGGGATGATGTCGCGCCTTCGCCAACCCGCCGCCCGTTGGTGATTTACGGGCATTTTCGCTCTTGGCATCCGGATTGCTGTAGATTGCTTCACGGAGGTGAAGACTGTTCGCCCGGGCCGACTCCCGTATACCGAAGGAAGCCCTCCGAGGGAAACCCGGTGTGGGGCCCGGGATTCTCGCCTTCTTCTGGCTAGTTGCCGCCATTATCGGCGTCGATGCCTTTGTCGTCTATCGGTTCGAATCCGTCCACCAGACGTACGCACCTCTGCTCGACTTCGTCTTCCGGCAACCCCAATTCTGCAGGAGCATCGAGCTCCTTGTCCGGCGTGGGTTGGAGGGCGATTCCCGAGCGCACGACCCCTTGCTCGAATCGATGCGAGACTACGAAGAAACGCTCGGTCTTTTCGAGAACCGTGATCCGATCGAGCCTGGCGGCATCGGACCGCCCGAGACGATAGCGAGCGCCCTGGGCAGGCAAGCGGCGGCTTGGATCGAGTTGAAACCGCTGCTCGAGCGCATCCTCGACTCACGAGGGCAGACAATTCCTCCGGCGGCGATGGCCGAAGTCGAGCGCGGCATGACCCGCCTGCTGCAGGGCTCGTTCGAGGTCGTCGATGCCGTCGAGAGGTGGCGAGACGACGAGCGTCTGAAAATGATCCGAAGGGTAACCGCCATAAGCCTAGCGAGTTTGTTGGCGCTCCTCGTGGCGTGGAAGATCGCGTGGGACCGCGTGGTGTTACCGCTGAGAAAGCTTCGCGAGCAGGCCTTCGACGTCGGAGCGCCAAAGCGGGACGACATGCCGGAAAACGAGATCGATGCCGTGGCTGCGGCTCTTACCGACGTGTCGAACATCATGAGTCAGCTTCGCCAGGAGCAGACGAGAATCAAAGCGGAGCTTCGCCGTGCGGAAACCGACTATCAATCCATATTCGATAACGCCGTGGCGGGAATCCTGCGCACTGACGCGAACGGCAAGCCCCTCCTGGCGAATCGCGCCCTGGCGCGAATGCTCGGCTACTCGTCTCCGGGAGAGTTGTTGGAGGCGCTCGACGACGTACACCATCAATTGTTCGTGGATAGAAACCATCGCTCTCGTTTCGAGCGGCTCCACCGAGAGCATGGTCACGTGGAGCTGGAGACGAAGGCTCGTCGCCGAGACGGAAGCACGGTCTCGGTCTTGGAGAGCGCCTGCTCGGCTGAAAGCGCCGACAAGTCTTTGGTCTACGACATGGTGATCGTCGACGTCACTCCCTTGAAGAAGGCGCAGGAATCGTTGCGTAACTTGTCCGGCCAGCTTCTCCGCTCTCAGGATGAAGAGCGCCGTCACATCGCTCGCGAGCTTCACGACAGCACCGGTCAACTTCTCGCTGCTTTGGGAATGAATCTGGGGCGGATCGATCAGCTTCTTCCCGAGCTCCGGGATTCCGTGGCGAGCTCGGTCGAGCTCGCAAACGATTGTTCGCGGCAGTTGCGGAGCATGTCGTATCTGCTTCACCCGCCTATGCTCGAGGAAATGGGTCTGGTTTATGCTCTTCAAACGTTCGTCAAGGGATTTTCCACCCGGAGCGGAATTCACGTCGAGCTCGATGCGCCATCCTCCATTATGAGGATGGACCCCGATGCCGAGCTCGCGCTGTTTCGCGTTGCTCAGGAGGCGCTAACCAACGTGCACCGGCATGCCGATAGCTCGGATGCGATTATCCGGATCCGCTCGACCGAGGCCGAGATTCACCTCGAGGTCGAGGACCATGGGCGCGGTCTCGATGAAGGTCTCCTCGGCTCCAATGGGGATAGTCAACTCGCAAACATGGGAGTCGGCATGAGGGGGATGGAAGAACGGCTCCGACAGTTCATGGGGCGGTTGAGCATTGAATCGGCGCGGGGCCGTACCGTCGTTCGGGCCGAGCTGCCTCTTTCGCGACCCTCGGCCCCGGCGGACACTCCGACACAGTAGCGATCTGCTGGGTTGCCGATTTCTTTGGCTCGCGAGAGCGTTTGATATATCGTGGAGTCAAAGAACTCAGAGCGCGCGGACCTCGATATCGGAGGAGGCCAAACTGCCCGATTTCACCCGCGTCGGCAATGTCGCCCATCAGGGAATTCCCGTGCCGGCTCTGGATCGCGGGTTTTCTCGACCGTTGACCGTCAACTGTGAACGCGCCGCTATATCGGCGCGAGGCGCCGCGAACGCCGAGCCGTGGCGGTGGGTTCGCCGAAGCCTTGCGCGAAGGCGGATCGATCGCGGGTCCCGCGGCGGCATCGAGCGCGAGAACGCCGAGGTCAGCTGAGATGCCAGATTTCTCGCCGGTCATCGCGGACGCCTATTTCGAGATCCTGGGGCGGGAGCCCGATCCCGATGGGCTCCGCTTCTACGACGCCAGAATGAATTCGGGGCTGAGCGAAGCTTCGCTGCGAGAGATCCTCCTGCGCAGCGAGGAGTATCGGTCGAAACACGACGGCTTCCGGCCGTTGGTGGTCGACGGTGCCTTCAACTTCGTCTGGCGAGGATACACGAGCTTCGGTTTGTTCGGGCGCTCGATCGAGGAGCGGATCGCCTGGGTGGAGCGCGGCGTCTCCAACGGCATCACCGTGTTTCGCGTCTTCTCCGATACATCGTTTTGGCCGAGCGACCCCCTTCTCGATCGCGTGCCGAAGCACCGCGCCGTCGACGCGAGCGGGCTTCACCCGTCGGCGGCTCACCTCGATTTGGTACGAGAGACGATCTTGCGAGCCTTCTCACCTTTCGGCGCCGTCATGGAGTACGTGATTCTCGTGACCCAGTTCGAAGGAGAGGGAGGACCTCTGTTTCGGCGGTTCCCCGAGACCGAGCGCTACGTGCGCGAAGTGGTGGCGGCGTTGAGCGATCTACCCAATATCGTATTCGAGCTCGGAAACGAGGTCGAGGCCCACGGCAAAGGGTGGGGGCCGGCGCGAGTCAATCGGAACCTTCGAGAGATTCGTTCTCTGTGGCCCCACCTCATCATCTCGTGCTCACGAGGGGTCGGGCCAGACCCCGAGTACGGTGATTACGTCTATCCCGAGGCGTCCTGGGCGAATATCCATTATCCTCGCCAGGATTTTCCCGAGCTTTCGTTCGGGTGGCCTCGCTTCGCCGGTCCCGTGGTGGACGACGAGCCAGAATTCTTCCCGGAGACCGATGTGGACGCCTATGTCACGCACCAACGCCTCGTCATCGAACAAGACGGGTTTCTCACCGTTCATTCGGAGACCGGCTTCGTCACGGATCCCGAGGACGAAGCCGACATGGCGTTGCTCATTGCGCTCGACTCGTCATTCCCGTCGCCGCCGTGAGGAACCGAGGCTTACCGCGAGGAGTTCGTTATGATGCGAAAGCGCTCTCCACGACACTTCCTTTGGATCCTCTCTGCTGCCGGGTTCGCCTCTCTCGGCTGCCCATCTCCGCCGCCGGTCGACCCGAGGGACGAGCTGGTCAAGCGGGGTGAGGTCCTATTTTTCGAGGAGAAGTTCGACGGCAACGGACGCACTTGCGGAACGTGCCACCCCGCGGAGAACAACTTCACGATCGACCCCGAGTTCATTGCGACTCTTCCCGACGACGACCCGTTGTTCGTTTCCGAGCGCGTACCGGAGCTGGCGCAGAACTTCGAGAACGTGGTGCTGATACGAGAGCACGGGCTAATCCTCGAGAATCTTGATGGCTTCTCTGATCTCGATGACGTTTTCGTCATGCGAGGCGTGCCTCACACGCTGGCGCTTCGGAACTCCATTGCAAGCCGTGACGGACCACGAACGGGCTGGTCCGGGGACGGCGCTCCTGGGGACGGGTCTCTTCGCTCGTTCGCAGTAGGTGCCGTGATCCAGCACTTCACGAAGAGCCTGAACCGCATCGCGGGGGTTGATTTCCGCCTTCCCACCGACGAGGAGCTGGACGCCCTGGAGGCATTCCAGCTCTCGCTCGGCCGGCTGAAGGATCCATCCCTGCCCCTTCCACTCAAGGGTGACGTCGCGCGACGCGGCCAGGACATTTTCCTGGATCGCAATGGCGGAAAGTGCTCGGCATGCCACTTCAACGCGGGTGCCAACGGAGATCCGAGCATCTTCGGCGCCGACGCCGGGAACCTGAGCTTCGATACCGGGGTCGAGCGGCTTCCCGACCAGCCGGCCGACTTGACCGGGCAAAAGGTCCCGCCCGACGACGGCTTCGGAATCCCGGGAAACGGCACGTTCAACACGCCTCCACTCGTGGAAGCGGCCGATACGCCGCCATTTTTTCACAACAACGCCGTCTTCACCGTCGAGGGCGCCGTCGCATTCTATAATGGCGACGCGTTCAATCAATCGCCCGCAGGCCAGCTTCTTGCCGGCGCTACCGGAAGCGGGATCCGTCTGGATGTGACCCAGGTCGAGGCCGTCGCCGCATTCCTCCGCGTCCTGAACGCGATCGAGAACATCCGAGAGTCGAGCGAGCTTCTCGAGGCGAGCCTGAAGGCGCGGCCGTCCGAAAGGGCCGGGCGTCTGCTCGCCAGGGCGGCACGCGAGATCGAGGACGGGAGCCGCGTCCTCGCCGATAGGGCGCTTCATCTTCAGGCCGTCGAACATCTGCGGGCGGCGTTAAGACTCGTGCAGCGAGAAGTCGAACGACCCGACAAGGCAGGCGGGCCGACGAAAGAAGCGCTCGAGCATCTTCGTCAGGCGCAATCGCTTCTGGTCGAAACATGAAGCGCGAAGGGAGTCGAAGAATGAGCAAGCGAAACGTGTTAGCGGCCGTCTGCTTCGTCGCCAGCGCGAGCGTTCTTTCCGCTCAGCAAGCAACGGAACTATATATACCGCTAGGGGAGTCTCCCCAGCTTTCGGAGAGAAGCACCGTCATTGGCATCATCGAGAAAGTCGATGCGGACCGTCGAGCGATCGTCGTCCGGAGCGATGGCGGGAGCGTCGCGGCGAACGTCACCGAAGAGACGGAAATCTATCTGGACAGGAGCGGGCTCCACGAGAAGAACGACTACGGGACATTCGAGGACCTTGTAGAAGGAGTGAAGGTGGAGATTCTTTATGAGGCAGGCGAGGGTTCGGCCGAAGGGCCGGCTCGGTGGATCAAGGTCGAGGCGTCGCCCGCGAGACCATAGTCGGTCGGCCCAAGAACCGAGGGCGCCGATGGATGCCGTGCATTTTGGGCACGAGACGTGTACTTTTTTCTCTAACGGTGGAAGTCCAGTTGACTGGCCGGACTCAAGTCAAACGTGCGAAGGGCTTTTGGGCCGGTCTACCCAAGAATCCTGACGTCTCCGGCGGCGCGTAGTTTTTTCCGGCCCGTACACAGTCTCACGTACCTTGGGTACAGCCTATCCCGTACGCAATCCTGAACCGATCCCAGATGGCGCGTAGTCTATCTCGAACGCACACAACGAGCTGTGCGTTCCCTCTTCAGGAGCGGCCTTTTTCTTGCATTACTCGGTGACGGCGCGCCGAGAAGAGGTGTCCGCGATGAAAGCGTGGACGAAGCCCGCAGCAAGGAGAGGTACACACACATGAATCGATTGAAACGGTCTCGCCTTATCCAGAGATTCAACCTGAGGTCCTGGGAGACGCGCCAGATGAAACGCAATATTCCGGTGATCGTGGCGCTGGTCAGTGCCGCCGTGGCCTTTGGCATGGGATCGACCATCGTCGGCGCCACCGTGCCCTGTAACGATTTCGGCGAATGCAAGGTACTCATCGAGATCAACGCTTCGGATGGGGACATTGGCTTCCACTTCCTCATGGACGGGGACGACCTGAACTCGGCCCGGATCGACGACCCGAATGGTGCCAAGGTCTTCGAGGTTCAGGCGAAGGGCCCGCTGCGGGAGCAGAAATTGACGGAGACTTTCGCGGAGAGCTCTGAGCCTTTGTGCTGGGCGGATCCGGATGCGGATACGGATGAGGAGATCGTGACCCTGGAGGATTTCCTGAAGCGGTGGCCGGCAGGAATGTACGCCTTCACCGCCCTGGGAGACGGGGGCGAGAAATCGACAGGCCATACGGAGCTGACCTACGAGCTCCCCGCCGCGCCCAATGAGTTGGCCTTCGATGGCATGGTGATCAGCTGGTCGGAGGGTGAAGACCTGGGTCGCTGCGCGTCTTCGGCCGAGCTCGCCGCGCTCGTGGATGAAGACGTACTCCCGGCGCACCCGAAGGACGTGGCCGTGATTGCGTGGGAGATCGTTCTCGTGCCCGAAGTCGAAGAGGGAGATCCCACGGGCGAGCTCACTTTCTCCATTCGGGTTCCCGGTGACATTCCGTGGAAGGCCGTGACGGTACCCACTCAGTACCTTTCGTCACTCCCCCAGGACACGCCAGTGAAGATCGAGGTCGGCGCGATCGGTCTCGACGACAACGCCACGTTCGCGGAAGAGAACGGCTTTTGCGTCAATGTGGTCGATGGCTGCGAGTGAAGAGCCGACGCTTCGCCTCTTTCCCAAAGCGAGACAGGGTTCGTTGTTCACGGGCCTCGATAGGTCTCGAGCCAGCATCCTAGAGCCCGGTAGTCCCGGGTCGAAGGATCCACGCGGATGGGATGAAAGCCCCGCTGCGCGAACACCTCCAGCTCGAGCCCGGGCGCCGACAGCGGGAGAGTTACCACCCTTTGCTCGCGCGGCTCGAGCTCGAGTTTTTCGAATCCATCGTTCCAGCGCAATGTCACGATGTTTCGGACAGGGGCATTTCGAACGACCCACATCGAACGCCCCGTCGCGGCCGCCGGGATCCAAAGACGTGCCGTCCGGGACGAGGTGACCCAGAAACCTTCCTGTTCCGGATAAGCGTTCTCGTCCATGAAGTAGACTTCCGTCTCCCCAAAGAGTGCCGCCTGCTGAGCCCGGCCGCTCACGGCGGAGCGGATGCGAGCGATCGGTCGCAGGAAAAGCCGGTCGTTCGGGTTCGAGCGGACGAAATGCATCCGACTGACGTCGACGGGCAGCACGAGCTCCGAGGAGCGTGCGGCGGGGCCCAGAGAGTTGTGGCGCAGCCAGGGCGGCGGCCTACCCACTCCGATCGCGATCGAGTCCCGGCTCGCGCGCGGCTCGGTGTCGATGAGATAACGGCCCGCGGGCACGTTTCTGAGAAAGAGCGTACTCGGGCCGCCCGTGTAATCGTAGAGCGTCTGATGGGAACTGTCTTGGATCGACAGCTTCTCGACCACCTCAGCAGGCGTCTCGACTCGAAATGGAGAGTAGGTGATGCCAATCGACTGTCTCGGCGCACTTGCGAGCAGCGCCAGCTCGGAACCGGTTTTGTTTTCCAATCCGCCTCCCGAGCCCCTCCAGTTCTGGGAGCCTGCGAGCATGACGGCGAGGGCACCCGCTGTCAGAACGCCCAGAGTGCTCATCGGGCTGCGTTTGCCTCGGCGGTCGAGCACGTAGGCGATCGCTCCCAAGAGAGCGAAGAAGAAGAGCCAGATGGCCGCGCCGGCGAACGCGCTCTTGGCGTCGTCTCGGAAGAAGCTAGGAAGTACGCGGTCGATCCGCACCAACCCGCTCAACCACTCGAGCAATAGGGATGCGCCGTCTCGGTCGTTGAATACGAGGCGTCCGCGGTCGACGATGGCCAGAATCCCGGTGAACGACAAACTGACGGCCAGGCTCATCGAGGCGAGCAGCCGCTGCGACGGCCCGGAGAGAGTCTTCCACGCGACGGCGAGCGGCAAGCCGAAAGCCAGAACGACCGGCGTAGCGAACCGACCCGGCGCACTCGCACCTCCCCACCACATCTCATAGAAGCTCACCTGGCACAGGTAGCCCAGACTCATCGTGATGAGCCCGATGGCAAGCGCTTTCGGAGAAATGGCCGATCCTTCTCGATCCCGACGGACCAGGACGAGCCACCCTAAAGGTACTAGAAGAAGCACGGGTGCATACGGCAGGAGACCGAACTGCTGATCGAAAACTAGTCCGCCCAACCCGGTCAAGGCATCGATGGTCTCGCCGTGAGCCAGGCGCCCATAAGGAGCCCACGGCTCGGGCGATCCAAACAGAATCTGGAAATAACCAAACCACGTGATGAGCGACACGGCTGGACACAACAGGAAACAAGCGAGCTGTGAAGGCGGCCTTTTGCTTGCAAGCAATCGATAACCCGTGAACGCGCCAAGAACGAGAGCGAGTACGGCATAGCGCCAATGGAGCCAGGGCAGAAAAACGACCGGCAGGGAGTGGAGCGCGAGTCCCACTCGGGTGTTCGGAGGAAAACACCAGGTCGAGACTCCGAGCAGCACCAGGGCTGCGGCGGGTGCATCCGGATAGATCTGGAAAGAATGGAGGAAGAACGGCACGGTCAGGCTGCTTCCCGCCCAGCCGAACCAGGCTGCACCCGGATCGCCAGTCAGTCGATGAGCGAGCCTCCAGACGACCGTCGTCGCCGCGGCGGCAACCAGGATCAAGAAAATGACGACGCCACGATAGCCTGCCAAGAGAAAAGCGGGTGCTACGAAAAGCGGGAGTCCCGGCGCATGAACCGAATAGATCACGCCGTCCCGCCCCCGGCGCAGATAGTGTGGATCGAGCCGACCGTCGTAATACTCCAAGAAATCGAGCCGATCGTGGTTGTTCTCGATACGAAGGTCCAGGTCGTGCAAGAGACTCTGGGTGATCACCAGGTAGTGGGGCTCGTCACCGCCCGGAAGCCGTGAAGCCAGACTGGAGGCGCCCACTCCGTAGCACAGAACAGCGAGCATCCCCGCGACGAGGGCGGCGTGCCGCGGACGGAGGACCAGCGCTGGCTGTCTCAGGACCCGCGGTCCAAGAGCGACACCATAAGTGACCACGACACTCAGCCACACGTAACCAACCAGATGCCCCGTCCAGATCTTCGTCAGGTCAGGTAGTGGGAGGGGGATCCAGGGAAGCAGGAGAATGGCTGTGAAAAGGAAAGGGCTCCAGCCGATAGTCGATGGGGAGAGCTTCGTCACGACGAGGACGGTAGCGGCGATCAGAAACAACAACCAGGTCAAAGACGGCAGCAGGGCGAGCGTCGTCGAAATCTCGCCGTCGTTTACGGTAGCGATCTCGCCGCTGCTGATCCAGAGTCCCAGAGCCGCGGTCACGGCACACAGGAGGGCAAGCGGTCGGCTGCTACGAATTACGTTTCGAGGTGGGGTCCGCATCATCACGAAGCGAACTTCTTGGTGTTCGATTGCTCCAGCTGGAATCGTCGCGATCGCTAACTTGCCTCCAGCTCGTCCAGGACGGAGAGCGCCACCGCCTGCCCGCTGGCTCCTGCCGCCCACCCCGCGTAATGCGCCACCTGGACCATCGCTTCGACGATCTCTTCACGGGAGAGCCCATCCTCACCGAGCCGCGCTCCGCGGACGTGCTCGCGAAGCTGGTCGGCTCGTCCTTGCGCCGCCAGGAGCGCGATCGTAATGAGTCTGCGGTCGCGCAGACGAAGCCCCGGCCGGCTCCAGACCTTGGCGAAGAGGTGGTTGACGGCGAGCTCGCGCACTCCCTCGAGCGGCCTGTCTTTCGGCTCCGGTCTCCCCAGCACCTTCTCGAACATCTCGACCCCCTTCGGGTCTTTGGGGACTTCGCTCATCGCGTCACCCCTGTCGATGCATCGTGACGCCCCCGACGACAGTGCGAACGATCGGGATCTCCTTGATGGCATCGGGGTCGACTTCACGCGGATCCCGACCGAGAATGACGAAGTCGGCATACTTGCCCGCGGTGATGGAGCCTTTCACATCTTCTTCGAACGAGGCGTAGGCACCGTTCACGGTGCAAATACGCAGCGCCTCGTCTACCGAGACGGACTGGTTGGCTCCCCAGACTCGACCCTCGACGTCCTTGCGCGTGACCATGCTCTGGATCGCCATCATTGGCTCGTACGGACCGGGAACGTAGTCCGAGGCCGGTGCCACGGGGATGCCGTAGTCGAGAAACGATCGGTGGGCAAACATCCACTTCATCTTTTCCGGGCCGTACTCTTCCCACTTGCGGCCGTGGTAGTGGACGTAAGTGTAGAAAGGCGTCGGGATGGAGCCCGTCGCCTTGATGCGCCGGAGGAGATCGGGGTTCACGAGTGTGCAGTGCTCGAGCCGGTGCCGGGCATCGGGTCTCGGCCACTTCTCGAGAACGCGCTCGTACGCGTTCAGCACCATGTCGATGGCGAGGTCGCCGTTCGCGTGGATCCCGACTTGGAAGTCATGGCGGTGAGCGTCCTCGACCGCTTCGTGGATTTCTTCCTGCGTCATGGTGAGGATGCCGAAATCGTCGGGACGCCCCTCGTACGGGGTGGACATCGCCATCGTTCTCCCCGAGGCGGAGCCGTCGGCCCCGAACTTGACGCCACCGACCTTGAGCCACTCGTTTCCCAATCCGGTGTAGACGCCGGCCGTTTTCAAACCCTCGAACATCGCGCCCCGCACCATCATGTAGACTCTCATTCGGAGCTGACCCGCGTGGTAGGCGTCCTGATAGGCGGTTGCGGAATCGGATCCGCAGCTGGCGTCGTGGACCGACGTGAGCCCCGACGACGTCATCAGCTCCGATATGAGCTTGACTCCCGCCTGCCGCTCCTCCCTCGTGCTGCCCGACGGGACGACATCGTTGAAGAGGTCGTTTGCTCGCTCGGCCACCTTCCCCGTCAACTCGCCGTTCTCCTTGTAGATGTGACCGCCCGGTGGGTCGGGCGTTCTCGCGTCGACGCCAGCTTTCTCGAAAGCCTTCGTGTTGTACCAGTAGACGTGGCCTCCACGGTGAGAGACGAAGACGGGATGGTTGGGTACCGCCTCATCTAAGTCCTCTCTCGTGATCTGACGGTCCTCGCGGACCTTCGTATCGTCGTACTTGAAACCGAGCACCCATTCTCCGGGGGGCGTTGTCGAGGCCCGGGCGCGCAGGGCGTCTTTGATGGCGTCGATGCTCCGCAGGTCGAGGTTCACCGATACGAGCTCGCGAACTCCTCCCGATGCGGGATGGGAGTGGGCGTCGATGAATCCGGGGGTGACGGTCTGGCCTTCGGCGTCGATGACCTCGGTGTCGCTTGTCGCCAGGTTGCGGATGTCATCGTTCGTTCCGACGGCTACGAAGCGCCGGTTCTTCACCGCAAACGCCTCGGCGCCGGGGAGCGATTCATCCATCGTCGACACCCGTCCGTTAACGAGCACGAGGTCGGGATGGGACGCGTCCACGGTGCCGCCCGATTGGGCTCGCGCGCGAGTGGTGGCGGCGAGGACGCCGGCCGCCACCGAAGCGCCGCTCAGACGCAAGAACTCGGATCGCGTGTATCTGGCCATGGGCACCTCCCGTCGAACCTCGTGTCTTATACCACTTCAAAATCGTTCAGATCAGTGGGGTGTGTCTTTACATCCTTTGCGAAACCATTACATCCGCTTAACCATTCGAGCGGCCCGCCCGTGTCTATCATATAGTCATGGGGAGGCCCTTCATGCGTCGAACAGGAGAAGGCCCGTTTCCGGAAGCGGCGGTTGCGAGCGCGGCACTCCCGGAGCCAGAGCCTCCGGAAGCTCCGGTAAGCGAGTCGCGAACGGACGTTTCGCCGCGCCGCGGTCGAGCACGACCCGCCCGGCGTCGCTGGCCTCTCGTCGCATTCCTCCTCGTCCTCGCAGGCGCCGGCTACTTCTACTGGCTCACGGGGAGCGCGGAACGAGCCCCCCAATACCGCTTTTCCACGATCGAGCGGGGGGACGTCGAATATCTGGTCTCGAGCACGGGAACGCTGGAGCCGTTGACGAAGGTCGCCGTCGGCACCCAAGTCTCGGGCATCATCTCGGAAATCCTCGTCGACTTCAACGACCGGGTGGAAAAGGGCCAGGTGGTCGCTCGCATCGATCCTACGCTCCTAGAGAGCGCCGTCCGGGACGCCCGAGCGAACCTCGCCCGTAACCTAGCGCAACTCCGGCAGCTCGAAAGCGAGTTCGGTCGCGTCGAGAGGTTATTCGGTCAGGGACTGGTCTCGCAGGCGGAGTACGACACCGCGAAGTATGCCCTCGCAGTCGGCCGGGAGACGGTCAGCTCCTCCGAGATAGCGCTCGCGCGCGCCGAGCAGAACCTGGCCTATGCGACCATCTACGCTCCGGTCTCGGGGACGGTCATCGAACGCAACGTGGACGTGGGACAGACGGTCGCGGCCAGTTTCTCGGCACCCCAGCTCTTTCTCATCGCCACCGATCTGCGGCGCATGCAGATCCTCGCGACCGTCGACGAAAGCGACATCGGCCGCATTCGCGAGAACCAGAGCGTCCGCTTCCGGGTCTCGGCTCACCCCGATCGCACCTTCGAAGGCAAGGTGCGCCAGGTGCGGTTGCAGTCGACGCTGGTGGAGAACGTGGTGAACTACACCGTGGTGATCGACGTCGAGAACCACGAGGGGTTGCTTCTTCCGGGAATGACGGCCACCGTCGACTTTTTCGTGGAGACGGCGACGAATGTGCTGAAGGTCCAGAACTCCGCGCTACGATTTCGACCCACTGCCGAGATGCTGGCGGGGATCCGAGATAGCGGGGGACGGCGGCCCGCGAGGAGCCAAAACGGTGGTGGCGGGGCGAGGCTCTGGATCCGCGATGCCGACGGAAAGCTCTCGATGGTCCCAGTAACAACCGGGCTCACCGACGGCCAGTGGACGGAAATCTCGGGGGAGGGAATCGAGAAAGGGATGGAAGCCGTCTCGGGAGTGATCACCGAACAGACTCCCGCCACCTCGAACCCGTTCGCCGGACCACAGCCGCAGAGGCGATTCGGTCCACGCGGATTCTAAGAGAGCCGACATGCCGCAGGACCTCGTGATTCGCGTTGAAAAGCTCACCCGAGTCTACGGATCGGGAGAGAACCGGGTGGTGGCTCTCGGTGGCATCGACCTCGAAGTCGCGCCCGGCGAGATGATCGCCATCATGGGCGCCTCGGGCTCGGGGAAGTCGACTTTGATGAACATCCTCGGCTGTCTCGACTATCCCACGAGCGGCGCCTACTTCCTCGATGGCGAGCGGGTCGATGAGCTGGGGAAGAACGATCTCGCCGACATCCGGAATCTGAAAATAGGCTTCGTTTTTCAGGGATTCAATCTCCTCGGACGGACGTCGGCCGTCGAGAACGTGGAGCTTCCGCTTCTCTATGATCGTACGGGACGGCGCCTCGACACCCGCGCGCTCGCGGAGCGGGCCCTCGAGCGGGTCGGGCTCGCCGACCGGATGGACCACCAACCGAACGAGCTCTCGGGAGGACAGCAGCAACGGGTCGCCATCGCCCGGGCTCTCGTCACCGACCCTGCCATCCTCCTTGCCGACGAGCCGACGGGGAACCTCGACACCCGGACCTCGATCAACATCATGAATCTCATTCAAAGGCTGCACGCCGAGGGCATGACCATTCTTATGGTGACCCACGAGCACGAAATCGCGAGCTACGCTGAGCGAATCGTGGAGCTGCGCGACGGACGGATTCTCCGGGACCAGCGCGTGTCGGCGCGGCAGGCGGCCAGGGTGCTCTCGCCATTGGTGTGAAATGAAAGCCAGAGTCCTTACCAAGGTCGCGGCCCAGAGCATCCTCAAGAACAAGATGAGGACGCTCCTCACGATGCTCGGGGTCATTATCGGCGTGGGCGCGGTCATCGTCATGGTTGCGATCGGCGAGGGTGCGAAGAGGCGGATCGCCGAGCAGGTGGCGAGCCTCGGAACCAACATGATTGTGATCACCCCCGGTGAAATGAGACTTTCCGGGGTGAGCCAGGGAGGCTCGACCTCGAACCGGCTCACGCTCGAAGACGCCTTGGTCTTAGAGCGTGAGGCAACGCTTCTCTCTGCCGTTTCTCCCGTCGTGGTCACCCGGGGCCAGGTCATCGGGGGGCAGGGAAATTGGCGCACTTCGACCCAGGGAGTGTCGACGGAATACCCGATCATTCGCAACTGGTCGCTGGAATCGGGCGTCTTCTTCGGCGATAACGACGTTCGCACGATGCGGAAGTCGGCCGTCATCGGCAAGACCGTGGCCGACAACCTCTTTCCCGGCCAGGATCCCGTGGGGGAGCGGATCCAGATCCGGAGCGTTCCCTTTCAGATCGTGGGGGTTCTGAGCCGCAAGGGACAGACGCCCGAGGGAGTCGATCAAGACGACGTGATCCTTGCTCCCTACACCACGGTGCAGACCCGGCTCTCCGGCAGAAGCTGGATTCCCCAGATCCTCGCGAGCACCTACTCGCCGCTGGATGTCCCCGATGCCCAGGACGAGATCCGGCTCGTCCTTCGCGAGGCGCACGAGCTTCCCGCTTTCAGCGAGGACGACTTCGCGATACGCAACCAGAGCGACATCGCGAGTGCGGCAGAGAGCACCACCGAAGTGATGACGCTCCTTCTGTCCGCGATCGCCAGCATTTCGCTTCTCGTCGGCGGGATCGGGATCATGAACATCATGCTGGTCTCGGTCACCGAAAGGACCCGGGAGATCGGGCTCCGCATGGCGATCGGCGCCCGCGGGTCGGACGTGCTGAAGCAGTTCCTGGTGGAAAGCGTCGTCGTCAGCACTCTCGGAGGGCTCATCGGCGTCGCCGTAGGCTACGGAAGCGCCCTGCTCGTGGGACGTATCGCCGGTTGGAGCATCGCCATCTCTCCGGCCACGACGCTCCTAGCTCTTGTTTTCGCCGGCGCCGTCGGCGTGTTCTTCGGCCTCTACCCCGCGCGCCGGGCGGCTGCCCTCAACCCCATCGAAGCCCTGCGATACGAGTGAGGGGGGCGAGGTACGCTCTCTTCCCGCCTGTGGCTTCTCCGCCCGGGCGAAACGAACCTCAGGCACTTCTTACTCAGCCTGGATCGCCCTGTAGGACGTGAGTTATCCTCCCGCGCATGAGCAAGCTTCTTCTGACTCTGACCTGCGCGCTCGTTACCGGAAACGGTGTCGCTTCTCAGAGCTCGTCGGGTGGAGCCCGCGAAGTCCACTCGCGGGCGCTCGTGCTCGATACGCACGCCGACACGACCCAGCAGATGATCTTCGAGGCCTTCGACCTCGGCGCTCGGGCTTCGACGGGCCACGTCGACATCCCGAGGATGCGCGAGGGCGGCGTCGACGCCGTGTTCTTCTCCATCTGGATGCCGGGGACGCTCTCCGGTCCCGAGGTCGTGAAACGCTCCTTGCGGCAGATCGACGCCGTGCGGGAGCAGGTTCGCCGTCACCCGGACGACCTCGTGCTCGCGACCACCGCTTCCGAGGTTCGGGCGGCCCAGCGGGAAGGGAAGATCGCGGCGCTCATGGGAATGGAAGGCGGTCACATGATCGACGACGACCTCGCCGTGCTGCGCATGTACCGCGAGCTCGGAGTCCGCTATCTCACCCTCACCCATTTCCAGAACAACCACTGGGCGGACGCCTCGACCGACGAGCCCGAGCACAACGGGCTCACCGATTTCGGCAAGGACGTCGTGCGCGAGCTCAACCGGCTCGGCGTCATGGTGGACATCTCCCACGTTTCGGACAAGACCTTCTACGACGCCCTCGAGGTATCGAAAGCACCGCTCATGGCGTCGCATTCTTCTTGCCGGAGCCTGAGCGACCACCCCCGCAACATGTCCGACGACATGATCAAAGCTCTCGCGGCGAAGGGCGGCGTCATCCAGATCAACTACGAGATCACCTTCATCAGTCAGAAGGCCAATGACGCCAAAGCCGCCCAGGGTTGGGACGTCACGAAGATCGTGGACGCTCTGAGCGAGCGCTGCGGCGACAACCTCGCCTGCGAGATCCGGGAAGGCGAGCGGCTCGACCGCGAGGCGATGGAGCGCGGCGAGCTTCCCCAGGTCAGCTGGACCGAGATCGTCGACCACATCGACCACGTGGTGAAGCTCGTGGGGCCCGAACACGTCGGGCTCGGCTCCGATTTCGACGGCGCCTCCATGCCTCTCGGAATGGACGACATCTCGAAGCTCCCGAGGCTCACCGAGGCTCTCCTCGAAAAGGGCTACGGCGAAGAGAATGTCGTGAAGATCCTCGGCGCAAATCTACTCCGAGTGATGGAGGAAACGGAGCGAGTCGCCGCCTCGATGCAGTGAGTAGTTATTCGACGCCGATCTTCTATCCTTAAAGCTCGCGGCCGTGCGGGTGAATCTAACGGGGCTCTGGTATTGCTGCAAGGAGGCCGGGGCCGCCATGCTCTCGGATAAAGAAGGAGCATCATTATTATCGTTTCTATCGCTGGAATGACGGGGCGGAAGGACCATGAGTCAGTTTTCCTTGCCCGGCACCACCTCGATTCGTGAGCGAGGTCTCTGTTTCTGAGTCGATTGTTTAGGGGCATCCGAGTGAGGGGAAACACCCTCTCGGGAGCGCCAGGTGCCGTCGAATCTACTTCCTAAGGAGAGTTGGGACCGAGCCTTCGCCGACCTGGAGGACGCCTACCGAGAGCGAGATCCGCTGTTATCGTTCATGGGTGTGGATGCCGCCTTCGATGACCTCCGGGCGGACCCGCGGTTCCTCGACGTTATACGGCGTCTCGGACTGGGTTCAGCCGGGCGATTGGCCCGGCGCTGGAGTCGGAGGCGGTTCGAGGCCTGAACACGCTCGGATTTGTTCGAGCGGTGGAACAGACGTCGGGATCTGGCCACCGGACCCGAGACGTTCGACGGCCAATCTCTCGGCAGGTCCGTTCGGAAATCACGCAATCGGATCGCACCTGGTGCATAGCGGTGTATTCCGGTGTATAATGCTGCA
The DNA here is from genome assembly GCA_035457705.1 of Vicinamibacteria bacterium. Taxonomy (GTDB): domain Bacteria; phylum Acidobacteriota; class Vicinamibacteria; order Marinacidobacterales; family SMYC01; genus DASPGQ01. The sequence continues at coordinate 14,229 of DATIBD010000071.1, read as the reverse complement.
ATGGCAACTCGCGAGACAACAGTCAGAAAAAGTGTGAGCCTTCCGATACCGATCGCCAAACGCGTGAACGCCATCGCCCGAACGAAGAAGACGAGTGCGAATCGTGTGATCGTCGACCTGATCGAATCGGGTCTGGAGGCTCAGGAGCAGGAGAGAAAACGGTTCTTCGAGCTCACCGAGCGGCTGATGCGATCGGACAATGCCAGAGAACAGCAGCGGCTCAAAGACGAGCTCGCTCGGCTTGTCTTCGGTGCCTGACGACCCGGGATGCCGAAGATCCAGTGGACGGTGCTCCCTCCAGCGCTTCGCGATCACCTGTTCGATCGGCTTCGAGACCGAAAGATCACTGCCGGAGACTTGTACCGCTTGAAGCAATGGCGGGAGTCGGAACCAGACGCACCCGACGGTCTTTGGTACAAGGACTTCGGATCCTTCAAGGTCTGCGGTGAGGGGAAATTTCCGAAGACCTTCCTCCTGAAGAATCAGGCGGCGAAGGGCCAGGCGCTTTGATACGCTGCAGCCCTCACGAGCTCGGCACGCGCTCGCCATCTCCTCCCCATCTGTCATAGGGTTCCCCTTCGAGGAGGGCGACATGACCCGAGCGATTTTCCTACTCGTCTGGACGATGTGGACGATATGGATCGGCGCCGAACCCGCGAGCGCCGTGGCCCAAGCGGACGCGTTCCAGGTCGGTCCGATCGCGGCTCGGCGCGGAGAGACCGCGTCGGGTCTCCTCGCCGTTCCACCCGGCGTCGATGAGGCGACGGAGATTCCCGTGACCGTCGTGCACGGGGCCGAGCCGGGCCCGGTCCTCGGTCTCGTGGCGGGAAACCACGGCTACGAGTACCCGCCCATCCTGGCGCTCCAGCGACTTCGGGGCCTTCTCGACGCGGGCTCCATGCGAGGCACGGTGGTCATGGTTCACGTTGCGAACCTGCCTTCCTTTCTCAATCGCACCGTCTACGTGAGCCCGGTCGACGGCAAGAACTTGAACCGGATGTACCCGGGAAAGAAAGACGGCACCGTCTCCGAGCGCATCGCCTACGCCATCACCACCGAGGTCATCGACCAAAGCGACTACGTCGTCGACATCCACGGGGGCGACGGCAACGAGTCCCTCCGGCCCTTCGTGTACATGCCGGTCACGGGAGACAGCGCGCTCGACGAGAAGATCGAGCGGATGGCGCTCCACTTCGGACTCGACCACATCGTCGTCGACCGGGATCGCCCTACCGATCCGGCGAACTCCATCTACTGCGACCGCACCGCCACCAGCCGCGGGAAGCCCGCCATCACTGTGGAGTCGGGTTATCTGGGAACGCGCGACGAGGAGTCGGTTCGCGACCTCGTCGATGGTCTGACGAGCCTCATGCGCCACTACGGCATGCTCGATGGGGAACCCGCTCCGGTGGAGCATCCGATCTTCCTGGAGCCGACCGAGGTCCTGACCGCCCCCGCGACGGGCATTCTCTATCCACACGTGAAGCGGGGGCAGACGGTCGCGAAAGGAACCAAGATCGGCACCATCACCGACTTCTTCGGAAACGAGCTCGCCGTGGTGCGCGCTCCCTTCGCCGGTGAGGTGCTCTACGTCGTCGCGACACCACCCATCCGCGAAGCAGAGCCGGTGGGGATGATCGGCGCTCGACGACCTTGATCGAACTATTAGCGGGTCCGGATGAGGTAGCCGCCGCCGTTAACGTCAGGAGTAACTTCTCCCGTTCGACGTCGGCGGCATCGTTGCTGTTGTTTTGGAGGAAGCTCTGTACCACCTCCGTTCCTCCGGTTCCCCTGGCTTGCGGTAAAGGGGGCATCGGTCTCTGTGCATTCGATCGAGGCCGCGGGCGACGGCACTCCATCCGCTGCATCGATGCCTCCGAGGCCTCGGTCAGTTCAGTCTCTGGGCGATACGCGCCACCGTCTCCGCGAGCGACTCGAGACGCATTCGGTCCCGTGCGCTCGCTGACGCGCTCTCGCTCGAAAGCTCGGTCGCGAGGGACTCGAGCCGCCGGGCCGTTTCTGCGTCCGTCGACTCGCTCTCGAGCAGCTCATCCGCACGGTCCAGGGCGGCCGTCAGCGCCTGGGAACGGGACGCCGCGATGGCATCACCGCGCTCGAGCTGAGCCAGGTAGGCACGCGCCACGTCGGGGTGAGCGGGCCATTCGATGAGCCGCTGCTGCTGAGCGTTGAAAATGTCCGGGGACACGAGCGCCGCCGCGTCGATCTCGCTCTGGGAGATGTGCTCGCTCGGCAAGAGCTCGAGAACGTCGAGGCCACGCGCGATCTCGGTGCCGTAGATGAAGCCGTCGTACCAGTACGCGGACCAGTAGCCGCCCATCACGAGCGTGTTGGGGTCGATCGGTCCGCGGTCGAAGAAGGCGATCTCGACCGGCCTCTCGGAGTCCGTGAAGTCGAACACCGAGATCCCGCCTTGATACCAGGCCTGGACCATGATGTCGCGACCGGGAACGGGGATGAGCGAACCGTTGTGCGCGACGCAGTTCTCCTCCTTCGATTGCGGGGCCGGCAACTTGTAGTAGCTGCGGAATTGGAGCTTCCGGTCGACGATGTCGAAGATCGCATTCGCGCCCCAATTGGCGGGATCGAAGGCACGACAACGCGGACGTCCGCCTCCGCCCCACTCGTCCGTGAAGACGACCTTGGTCCCGTCGTTGTTGAACGTGGCCGAGTGCCAGTAGGCGAAAGCCGGGTCGACGACCGCGTCCAGACGGACGGGATTCGCCGGATCGGAGATGTCTATGAGGATGCCGTTTCCGGAGCAAGCGCCCGCAGCCAGACCCAGCTCGGGATACACGGTAATGTCGTGGCACTGGTTGGTCTGGCGGGAGCTCTGCGTCCCCGCGCCATGATCTCCGCCCTTCCAGAGGCCGGAAATCGCGCCGCTCTCGGGGTCGGCGAAGATGCGCGGCCGGCTGACGACGCGCGCTTCCTCCGGCCGGTTGATGGGAACGCGGATGACGTCGATGCTGAAGAGAGCGGTGTTCGGATCCTGATCGGCGTCGGTGCAGCCTTCGAGCTCTTCTCCAGAGCGGACCCCGCTCGTGCCCGAGTTGTAGACGTAGATGTTTCCCTCGTCGTCGGGGTCGCTTACCAAGGTGTGGGTGTGCGAGCCGCGGCAGGTCTGCACCGCGGCGACCTGTCTCGGCATCCGCAGGTCGCTGATGTCGAAAATGCGGACGCCGCGAAAACGCTCCGCACTCACCGGCTCAGCCACGCCCTGAGTTCCGCAGTCGAGCCGCCCCCGCGTGTCCTGCACGGACATGAAGAGGAGGTTTCCGTAAAGGGAGACGTCGCCCTGACCGCCGGGACAGACGATAGAAGCCAGGAGCTGCGGAGAGCGCGGATCCTCGACGTTGTACGCGTTGAACCCGTGATAGTTGCCCTCGATCACGACGCCCTTGGCGAAGGCCAGATCGGTGTTCGCGAAGTTGAGAATGCCGGGTCGAAGCGAACCTTCCTCGTCGTTTTCCATTTCCGCTGGCGTGGCTTCGCTCGCCGGCGCTGCTTCCGCCCGTTCCGCTCCTTCGGTCTTGGCGGCTTGCTCCGCGTTCTGCAGGTTCTGGTTCTTTGCCTTGTTCCGCTCCTCTCTACGTGCCTGGGTACGCCGGTCCTCCTCGCTCTCTCGGGGGCGCCCCGCGGGAGCCTTGGGATCGAAAAAGCCGTCGGGCTTGGGAAGGGAGGCGACCAGCTCCAGATTCAGCACGGCGTCGCGGGCGGTGCGAAACCCGGCGGCGAGAGTCGCCCGCGGATCGGGCGAGAATCCGGCGAGCATGGCATCCATCCGGTCGATCTCCATCGTCTGGTCGGCCGTGATGTCCGAAGTGTAGGCGTAGAGCTGGGAGTCCTGCGCCGAGCCTCGCTCCGACAGCAGCTCCTCCACCATGTCGAGCGCACCCTGATGGTGCTTGATCATGTAGCGCAGGAAAAGATCGTCGAACGTTTCCCCGCGCGCATTCTCGAGCTCATTCATCTCCTCGGGCGTCAACATGCCAGGCATCAAGGTGGAGCCGTGGGCATGATGCGCATCCAGGCTCGTCACCTGAAGGCCCCGCTCGCGAAGCCACCCCTGCATCATCTCGATCTCGTCTTCCTGGGAGAGCTCGATCCGCTTGCCGAGCTGCCGCATCGCCTCGCTATCGCTCCGCGACACGAGAAGCGCGACCATCTCGATCGCCTGGGCGTGGTGCGATATCATTCCCTGCATGAACCGCACGTCGGCTGCGCTGTATTGCAGGCCCGCGAGGTTCGAGGCCTCCTCGGCGGAGATATTGCGACTCGCGGCGCCGGGAGCGCCCGGCTGAACGATCGGCGGCTGTTCCTGAGCCTGGCCCTCCACCGCTCCGATCAGCGAGAGCGCGAAGATCGAGTTGATAAGGATGACGGCCGGCGCCGCGAGCCGCGGGACACAGGGTTTCTCGAGCCTCATTTCGTGACCTCCGATCGATTCATGCCCCAAGTGTTCGAGCCGTATTGTAGTCGGCGCCGCGAATGCACGCACGTCACCGCCGTCGGCCCGATGCGCGATATTCCCCCGGGCTTCTTCTCCGCAGAACGAAAAGCCCGGTCACTCTAATCAGGTGATCGGGTTTTGAACTATATTCCCGGCGGGTCCTGCTCTCCGCGTTCCCGCAGGGCTCCCATCACTCTGCTGCGAAGCAGTAGAAAAGCCAGTTACCCCCTGTCGCATACTTTCTACTACGCGCGCGTGGGAGCAACCCGATCTGGTACACGCCGTAGCCAACCATCGAACGCTCGAACCCCGTCCGGTCGAGACTAGACTAGAATCCGCGGATGACTGAAAAGAGAGAAAGCCCGATGATTCCGAGGCTCGTCTCGGAAGACTACACTTTGGCAGGGGAAGAGTGACGTCATATCCAGCAAACCCCGATTCGACAGCGCCGAGCGCGATCTGGGTCTCGACGCGCGGATCACCCGCCGCGACTTTCTCGATGCCGGTCTCCTCGGCGCGGGAAGCATGCTGCTCTGGCAGTTGAGCTCCCCTCGCGGGCGCCCAGGCCCCCCGCGGAGAACCCGGAGTGGGAAGGGTACGGGGGGGTCGGCGATTACGCGCGCTCCCACGGGAACACCTGGGACGCGGTCAACGTCGCGCACGAGCTTCGCGACGGGAAGCTCGACGCGCGGAGCCGCGCGGTGGACACGGGCGAGCGCTACGACCTCATCGTCGTGGGCGGCGGGCTCTCCGGTCTCGGGGCCGCGTGGTTCTTCCAGAAGCAACGCGGCGGCCGCTGCCTCGTTCTCGACAACCATCCGCTGCCGGGAGGCGAAGCGAAGCGGAACGAGTTCATGGTCGACGGGATTCACCTCATCGGCCCCCAGGGCTCGAACGATTTCGGGACGCGGCCGCCTCCGGGCTGGGGGGGCGAGTACTGGAGGGAGATCGGTTTGCCCGCGGGCGCCGAGGCGTTCGAGCACCAGTCCTGGCCCGAGGGGGTGAAACCGCTCGAGATGCCGCGCGAGCACTACTACTTCCAGCTCTGGGCCGACGAGTTCACGAGCCACGGGTTCTACTTCGCCGAGCCGGACGGATCGCTCCGAATGGTGCGGGACGCGTTCCGCTCGGGGATCCAGGAGATGCCCTGGTCGGAGAAGCTGCGGAGCGACTTCCTCCGTTGGCGAACCGACCCGAAGGTCCACGAGGGAGATCTCCCGCGGTGGCTCGACACCATGACGTACGAGGAGCTCCTGGTCCGGGAGCTGAAGCTCGACCCGGCCGTCGCCCGCTACGCGGACCCCATCCTCGCCGGCGCCGCGGGAGGCCTCGGAAGCGATGTCATCTCCGCGCAATGCGCGGCGCAGATCGGCATGCCGGGAACGGGAAACGGTGAGAACAAAACGGTTCCGCTCGAGGAGATCCTCTCTGTCGTGACCGCGTTTCCCGGCGGTAACGACGGCATCATGTGCCACGTGCTGAAGAAGCTCTCGCCCAACGCCATCGAGGGCGAGGGCTTTGCCGGCGTTCTCGGCGGCAGGATTCGATTCGAGGAGCTGGACCGGGAAGGGAGCTTTACGCGCCTCCGAATGGCATCGACTGCGATCCGCATCCTCAACCTTCCGGACGGCACCGTGGAAGTGATCTACGCTCGAGGAGGAAAGCTCTCCCGCGCCACCGCGGCCGGGGTGGTGATGGCGAACGGCGCTTGGTCCTCGCAGTACATTGTCGCGGATCTCGGTCCCGAGTACCGCGAAGCGTTCCAGGATTTCGTGCGCGCCCCGATGCTGGTGGTGAACGTCGCGCTCCACCGATGGCGCGCGCTGCACAATCTCGGAATCACCGCGGCGAGCTGCCGAGACAGGATCGGCTTCTGCTGCAACCTGCGGCAATCCTTGGTGGTGGGCGACTACCGCCCGCCGCTCCATCCGGACAAGCCGACGGTCCTCACGTTCTACGTGCCTTTCGAGCGGCCGGGCTCGGGGATTCGCGAGCAGGCTTCCTCGGCGCGGTACGAGCTCCTCGCCGCGACCTACCGCGAGTACGAGATGCTGATCCGGGAGCAGCTCATGCGGCTCTTCGCCCGCGGGGGATTCGACGCGCGCCGGGACGTCGCCGGAATCATCTCAATCGCTGGGGCCACGCCTACGTGTGTCCCGCTCCCGGCTTCTACTTCGGCCGCAATGGCAAGCCGGCCGCGCCCGACGTGCTCCGCCGCCCCGCGGGACGGATCGCCTTCGCCAACTCCGAGCTCCACGGCCACCAGAACTGGTTCGACGCCACCGCGGAAGGGAAGCGGGCGGTGGAGCAGCTCTTCAGTTGATGGAGCCGGCATTCGCCGGCCGGCTTGCGCTTGCGACCGGCCGGAGGTAGAGGATCGGGATCCTCTCGGCACGGTAGACGTGCCAGCCATCCGGCGGCTGGCCTCGGACTTCGAGCTCGAAGACCTTTAGCTGTCGGTGGCAAAGGGTGAAAATCCAGCGGCATCCAGCTCGACTTGGTGTTCGGGCGCCTACGCGCCGCGACACGCAGGACGGTTCCGGGCTGAACGATGGCTTCAAATCTCTTGGATAGGTCCGGAGCGATTGGTCTCCGGGCACGACTAGATCCGTTTACGCGGCGGAATCCGTCGTGCTAGAGGATTTTTTCTGACTCGTTCCGGGCGGAGCACATGAGCACTAGTCTCGGGGAGTCCTCTTCTTGCTTCTTGCACGTTTGCGAGCTTTGGCGGCATCCTTCCGTGCGAACCGCTCACGTACCGACGCTAGAGGCCGCGTGCGCCCCTTCGCCCTGCGTTTCTCGATCATTTCCCAGAACGCCGGGTCGGCGATGGTTAATACATCCTCGATGTCATAGCCCTCGCACCCGATCAAAATGCAGACCGGCTTGCCGTGCTTCGTGATGACGACTTTTTGCTCCTGGCTGTCTTCGATGGTGCCACTCAGAGTGGCTTTGGCATCGCGGACCGTAACGAACTTCATACTATCCCCTCCGACAGTCCCCGAGGTTGCTAGAGGATCTCATCGGTCGTTCGATGCGCTGGCTTCTTGCGAACGGCGCGAACGACCACGAGCCGCTCAGCCTCGAGGATGTCATAGAAAACACGAAAATCTCCCACGCTGAGCTGCCAAACGAGACCCAATTGGTCCCACGGCGGTTCCAACGCCTCCAATATCTCTTTGCGTCTCGTTACAGTGCCCGGCTCCAACGACAACTGCTCTTCGATCTCGTCGAGTACACGGTTGCGATCGTACGATCTCATCTCATCGAGTTCCGATTCAGCCGCCTCGTGAATCTCGATCTCGTACCTGCCGCACTACAATTGTAGACGCATCCAACAGACTGTGAAACTATTTTTGTAGTCACAATATCCGGACGTCGGCACTCGAGCTCGCGACCGCGACGAACACCGGCTGGCGCTCCTGCCCAACACCATAAACTGTGAGTTCCTCGTCACGTTGGAGCTGGAGACGCACGCCGGCGATGCGCTTGCCTGATTCCGCCCGAGGCCCCGTGATGAAGGTCAGATAGAAGCTCGTGCGCCCCGCGCGCTTCCCTTGAAGTACAACCACTCCGCCCTTGAATCTCGTCGAGCCGCCACGTCGGGAATTGGAATCGAATCGAAGACACGGTTGCGGATGGGGCGGATGGTGTGGATGGAGTCGCCCGGACGACGACTTCGGATCCTCCGTCCGTGGATGGAGCGGATCGGGCGGATCCAGTTGAGGGACAAGAGAGGGACAGTGAACCTGACGGTGAAGACGCATGAAGGCGTGGGCCCCCAGGCACTCACCGGCTGCCGGGCTCTGCTCGATGCGCTCGACGAAGCAGGGGTCCCTCCCCCGCTTTCGGGGGAGCTTTCCACGGCTGTGTTAGATTGAGCTCAATGATGATGCCGCGCTATCTATTCATCGCACTGCTCCTGGCCGCCGGTCTCGGCACTCCCGTCCTTGCCGCGCCCCAGCCGGGCGCCGATGCATGGCACCTGCACGTGGCCTTCGTCACGAACACCGGTGCCGCCGAGCCGGAAGACACGACCTTCTTCACGGTCGGGCAGGAGCAGTTCGGCGTGGGGCGGCTCGCCTCCATCGTCGACATCGAGGGCGAGCAGGTGACGTTCGAGGTGCTCGTGAGCCTCGAGTACGTCGACGGCAGCGGAATGTTCACGGGCTTCGTCTCCCTCTTCTGGCCGAACGGCGACGCCGTGGCCTGCCGCTACGAGGGCGTTGTGGTGCGCGACGACGCCGGCGACTCGCGATGGAATTCGATCCTGCACGTGATCAACGGCAGTGGCTCGCTGACTGGCGCGACTGGTGTGGGCACGGTGGCGGGCTTCCGGAGCGCGGCGCTCGGTCGCTCCGTGGAGTACACCGTCGACCTCACCATCCACCGACACAATGGCCAGCAGGGCGGCGGCAGCCCGGAGCGCGCCGACGGCGGTTCGTCTGGCATCGCGTTCGGCAACCCGGGCGATCTCACAGTTGACGTCGTCCTGACCGGTGCCCCCGAAGATCAGCGTCTGCGAAACGTCGGGATCAAGGACTCGGTCCGCTACGGGATCTTCCGGATCGCCGGCACCGATGCGAGCGGGCCCCAATCCGTGCAGGTCAGCGCGCTCGGGACCCTCGGCTACCGGATGGGCAGCGGGCCGTTCGCGGGCTTCCTTGTGCTCGACTACGGCGGCGACGACGTCCTGTACTGCCGCTACGAGGGCCACACGACTCAGCTGTCCGTCGACTCGACACGCATCCTCGGCCGGCTCGACGTGATCGCCGGCACTGGCTGGTTCGACGGTGCCCGGGGCGAGGGGGAAGTGCGGGCGCGACGCGGAGGCCCGGTGGGCTCAACGCAGCTGACGTCGATCCGTTTGCGGCTGCGCTGAACGGGACGCGCGTGGGGGGCCGCAGGTGCCCCTCCCCCCGCTCGGTTGAAAGGGCACGACGCCATGGCTGGCTGTCCTCGTCGAACTGGCTATGAGGGATAGGAAAAATAATGGCTCCTGGGCCGGGGTACCCGTCCCAATTCTCTCGGCGTGCATGAGCGAAGGTCGCCTTGACTTCCTCGTGGAGGGATACCAGAAGCACTATAGAGCGGCGGAAGCGATGTGGGGCGAATCCTGCAGGAAGTCGAACCCGGATTCGAGCAGAACTCGGGCGGCGCTTGACGAGGAGAGCCCCAGGGGCTTTTGGTCAAGGCTTACTCACCGCGCGACCCCGCCGCGCGGTGAAGCAGGAGAACGGCCGGTGCCGGCTCGTCTTCCGTCTCCGCGGCACGCCATTCGCCGACGAGCCGCCATCCGTGGCTCTCGAGCACGACCCGCTCGTCGACGGGCAACGGGCAGGCAGACGCCGAAGCCAGCAGAGTCAGCGTCGCGACCATGATCCTTCGAGCTCCACTCACGCTCGTCACCGCCATGCTCGTGTCTTCCCGTGCGGGAAATGCTAATGTGCGCAATCTCATGCGATACGGATACATTTGGCTACTGCTCGTGACTCCACGCGTCCTGCTCGCCCAGGACGCTCTCCCCGACGCACGCGAGGCGATGAACGTGATCCGGCCCAGCGCGATCGAAGCGCACATCACGTTTCTCGCCGACGACTTGCTCGAGGGCCGTGGCACCGGTACGGACGGCTATCTTATCGCGGCGAAATACGTCGTCGCGCAGCTCCAGGCGCTCGGGCTCGAGCCGGCGGGCGACAACGGGACTTACTTCCAAAACGTCCCCTTTCGGCACAGCGAGCCTTCGAGCGACGGGAGCTCGGTGACGCTGCGGCGCGATGGCGCTTCGGCCGAGCGCCTGAGCGAGGGGGAAGACTTCTACGTTCCCGGACAGATGCTTCGAGAGTCGAGCACGGTCGAGGCACGTGTCGTCTTCGTCGGGTTCGGGGTGACCGCGGAGTCGGAAGGTTACGACGACTACCGGGGTGTGAACGTCGAGGGCAAGCTCGTCGCGCTTCGGCGCGGCGCCCCCGCGCATTTCGAGTCGAGCGTACGGGCCTACTACTCGGACAACGTCGTCAAGGCGAGAAACGCGGCTTCGCACGGGGCCGTCGGCATCGTGACGTTATGGACCCCCGACGCGGAGGCCATTTTTCCCTGGGCGGTTCTCGGTCGTTTCATTCGACGCGGTAACGTCGACTGGGTTGGGCCCGATGGAGCGCCAGGCACCGCGGTGCCGCAGATTCGCGGAACCATCGTCCTGGGGGCCAGGGGCGTCGAGAGGCTGCTGTCCGGCTCCGGCATGACGGCAGCCGATCTCGTCGAAGCGAACGAGGCGACGGAGCTTCCGGCCGCGCTGGAGCTCACCTTGTCGAGCCGGCATCGCGCTTTGTCGAGTCCCAACGTCATCGCGCGGTTGGAGGGATCCGATCCGTCGCTCCGCCACGAGCGCGTGGTGTTCACCGCACATGTCGATCACGAAGGCCTCGGTGAGCCGTCGGACGGCGATGCCATCTACAACGGCGCTCTCGACAACGCCTCGGGCACCGCGGCGCTTCTCGAAGTCGCCCGGGCCTTCGCGAGCCTGCGGGAGCGGCCGCGCCGGTCGCTCCTTTTCATCGGTACCGCCGCGGAAGAGGAGGGACTGCTCGGCGCGGAGTACTTCGCCAGGAACCCGACCGTGCCTCTCGAGACCATCGTGGCCAACATCAACATGGACGGCTCGGCTTCCTGGTACCCGCCCGCTGAGATGATCGCCTACGGCTCGGAGCATTCGACGCTTGGGGAGATCGCTCAGGGTGCCGCCGCCATGCTGGACCTCGCCCTCGTGCCCGACCCGGCGCCCGAACAGGTGTTTTTCATTCGCAGCGACCAATACCCGTTCATCAAGCAGGGGATTCCCGCGATCTTCTTCATGGTTGGCCGCACGAGCTCCGACCCGAGCAGGGACGGCGAGGCGCTCTTCAACCACTACCTCACCCAGCTCTACCACACCCCCCACGACGAGCTCGGTCAGGGGCTCGACTTCGACGCCTGCGCGACGATCGCGCGTCTGCATTTCCTCGTCGGCTATCGAGTCGCCCAGCAAGAGGGGAGGCCGAGCTGGCTACCCGGAGATTTTTTCGGCGAGCGCTTCGGCAAGAACTGACGGTCTGACGCGATCGTGGGAGCAACATGCGCTCCAGTAAGCTGGATTGGTCCGCGTGAGCAAGCTGCGCTTCTCCAGCGGGTGAGAGTCCCCGTCCCGGTAAGCACCGGAGCGCCGGATAGCAGGCTCCAGGTATTGGAGGGAGATCGCCCGGCCAAGAACTGGCCCATTACGAAGTGGTGAGCTCATCGGCAAGGCAAGCTGTCAGCGTCAAGGGGGGCGGGGGCTGAACGTTCCACGATCCAGATGTCCGCTTCCGCGCGGGCCGCGCCGTAGTAGATGGTTCGATCGTCGGGGCTGACGGCGAACCCCTCGTTGAAGACGGCGGGGGCGGGCAATCGGACGTCGACGCTGGTGCGCCTGAGCGTGACCGTGTCCAGCACGACGAGCTCGGTGCCGTTGCTCGCGAAGTAGACGACCCGCCGGCCGTCGGCAAGCCACCTGACCGCGGAGGCGTCGTCGGTATTGAGCGCCGTCGTCGCATGCGTGGCCAGGTCGTAGACGGCGACACCGGCGTTCCCCATCCGTGCGCTGGAGCTCGCGAGGATGCCGGCGATCCGGGTGCCGTCACCCGACCAGCTCATGGGCAAAAAGTACTTTCCGTCCACATGCCTACCCGTGAGCTCCACGGCCGGGCCGCTGCCGATCGGCGCCAGGTAGAGGGCCTGAGTGGAGGCCGAGCCGAAGACGAACTGGTCGCCTCTGGGCGACACGGTGACATTGACGGCACCAGGCTCCTCGCCCGCGAGCCGGCGCAGATTCCCGCCGTCCACGCCGACCGACCAGGCGGCCCAGCGGCCGTCGCGGGTGGAGTAGAAGACGAGCGACCGCCCGTCGGCGGTGAACATCGGCCCGCGATCGCGCGGGGCATCATCGGTCACCCGCCGCATCCGGCCGTCGGGCGAGCCGACGAAGACGTCCTCCTGGTGTTCGCCGATGTTGTAGTACGCGATCAGCTTCCCGTCCGGCGAGACGTCGTTCGGGATTCGGATGTTGTTCTGCGTGTCGAGCAGCGTCGGCGTGCCGGCGCGCTCTCGGGACGGGTCGAACGGAATCGCGACCGGGTTGACTGCCGCCACCCGGGATTGGAACACCAGGCGCGATCCGTCGAGGGAGAGCCGCGGGAGCGCCGCCGAGGCCTGCACGCCGGCCGTCACGGGCTCCGGCTCTCCCTGCGGCCGTCCAATGGACTCGTCCACCGCGATCCGCCAGAGGTTCATGGCGCCGCCGCGGTCGGAGGAGAAATAGACGAACCGGCCGTCCGGCGACCACACGGGCGACCAGTCGATGGCGGGGTCGTCGGTCACGGCCACGCGTGCGCCGCCGGACGCCGCGACGGTGAAGATGTCCCGCTGCCCTCCCGTGTTGCTCCAGTAGACGATTCGCCGGCCGGACGGCGACCAGGCCGGCTGGACGCCATCGCCGTCGACCAGCGTTCGTGGCGTGCCGCCGCCGAGGTCGACCGCATAGAGCGTGCTGTCGCCCACCCGCGACGCGGGGTCGCCGACCTCCTCCGAGGCGAAAGCGATCTGGCGCGAGTCCGGCGACCAGGCCGGGTCGAACCCGAACGTGGTCACCCGCCGCACCGACTCGCCGGTGGCGCCCGCCACGAAGATGCCCCCGACCGCGCTCGACTCGTGAAAGGCCAGGAGGGACCCGTCGGGCGAGAACGCTGCTCCTCGCTCTTCCCGCTCGGGATCGTCGACGACCGGCGTCGGGTTCCGCCCGCCGACCCGTTGCGAGTAGAGACCCGAGCTGCCGCTTACGCGCGCGGCATACACGACCGTCCCGCCGTCGGGTGAGATCGTCGGCGACGTCTCCTCGCCGGCCGCCTCCGTGATTCTCGTGAAGTGGCTCCAGCGCGCTTCCGTAGTCGTGCTGCCGCGGTGTATCCACGTGCTGGCCGCCGCAAGGAGTATGCCGATCGCGACCACCGTCCATGGCAGCCAGCTCTGGGTCGCACGCGCCGGCGACGTCGCCGCCGCCTCGTCCTTGAGGCTCGACGCCTGGAGCGCGATCCGCGCCTCGCCGATGTCGCGCAACCGCATCTTCACGTCGCGCTCCAGGCAGCGTGCTAGCAGCTTCCGCAGGTGCTGTGGCACGCTCGCGGGCAGCGCGCTGAAGTCCGGCGCGTCTTTCAGGACCGATGCCAGGACATCGCTGATCCCCTCGCCCTGGAACGCGGGCCTCCCGGTGAGCATCTCGAAAAGGAGGACGCCGAACGCCCAGATGTCCGCGCGTTTGTCGACCTTCTTCCCGCGCGCCTGCTCGGGCGACATGTAGGCGGCCGTGCCGAGGATGATCCCGGCGGCGGTGCCGGTGTGGGCGAGGGTGGGAGATTGCGAGAGGTCGGCGCTCGCCGTGGCGCCGGCACGGTCTCCCGACCAGGCCTTGGCGAGGCCGAAGTCGAGGACTTTGATCTTGTCGTCCGGAGTGATCTTGACGTTGGGTGGTTTGAGATCCCGGTGGACGATTCCTTGTTCATGGGCCTCCTCGAGCGCTTCGGCGATCTTGGTCGCGATCGAAATCACCTCATCGATTGGGATGGGTCCGCGCGCGATCCGCTCGGCGAGCGTCTCGCCGGCGACGAGCTCGAGGATGAGATAGTGCACGCCTTCCGAGTGCTCGAGGCCGTAGATGGCGGCGATGTTGGGGTGGTTCAGCGACGCGA
>DATIBD010000070.1:0-304258 GCA_035457705.1 Vicinamibacteria bacterium | reverse complement strand
GAGGACATGCCGCGCGTGCCGCGCCAAGGGGCCGGCTCGGGCGTGATCATCGACCGCTCCGGCGTGATCCTCACGAACAACCACGTGGTCTCCGGCGCCGACGAAGTGATCGTGCACCTGCAAGACGGCCGCGAGTTCAAGGCCACCAAAATCCGCACGGATAAGCAAACAGACCTGGCCCTGGTGTGGATCAATGCCGGCGGGTCGCTGCCGGCCGCCAAGCTGGGCGATTCCGACCGGCTGCAGATTGGCGACTGGGTGCTGGCCATCGGCACACCCTTTGGGCTCGAAGCTACCGTCAGCTCCGGCATCATCAGTGCCAAGGGGCGTCATCTGCGCACGGTCGAGCGCACGAACTTCCTGCAGACCGACGCGGCCATCAACCCGGGCAATTCCGGCGGGCCGCTCGTCAACATGAAAGCCGAAGTGGTCGGCATCAACTCGAACATCATCTCCAACTCCGGGGGAAGCATGGGCATAGGCTTCGCCATTCCGGCCAACATGACCCGGAAGGTCTACGATCAGCTCGTCACAGAGGGGGCCGTCAGCCGAGGCTGGTTGGGGGTCAGCATCCAGCCATTGACGCCGGATCTAGCGAGGAGCTTCGGGCTCGCGGGACAAAAAGGGGCCCTGGTGGCGGAGCTCGTGGGACAGGAATCGCCCGCGCGAAAGGCGGGGCTTGAAGTCGGAGATATCATCGTAGAGTTCGACGGCGAACCCGTGCAATCCAATACGCACCTGGTTCATCTGGTGGGGGACGTGAAGCCGGGAGAAACGGTCGAAATCAAGTACTATCGAGATGGTAATTTGAGAACGACCCATGTGACCCTCGACCGACGGAGCTTCGAGACCGAAGCGAGCGCCGCGCCCGTCGAGCTCGAGTCCGACAAGGGTCGTCTGGGGATCAGCGGACAGAATCTGACCGAGCAGCTCGCGAGCGAGATTGGGTCCACTTCGCGCGCGGGTGTCCTCTTGGTCGGAGTCGATCCGAACGGGCCAGCAGACGACGCCGGTTTGACGAGAGGCGACATCGTGATCGAGGCGAATCGACAAACGATTCGAAATGTCGACGACCTCCAACGGATCCTGGCGGACGTGCCTTCGGGTGGGGATTTACTTCTGCGCATCGAGCGAGTGGGTGGCGGCCAGTCGAGCTTCCTGTTCGTTCCCGTTCGCTTGGAGTGAGCTCGGGCGCCGGTATAATGGCCGGTGCGAATGGAGAACGTCGCCGAGACCCTGGACGGGTTGGCTCGCGACCTCGGGAGCCTAACCGGCGGGCTGGGCCTCTTCGTCATCGCGTTCTTCGATTCATCGCTCCTTTCCCTTCCCGAGGTCAACGACGTTCTCTTGGTCTATTTCGGCACCCGCTTCCCTGACTTGGCGTACTACTACGCAATGATGATGGTGCTCGGCTCTGCCTCGGGGGGAAGCCTCCTGTTTTGGCTGGCCCGTTTCAAAGGTCACCGGATGCTCGAGCGCCGGTTCGCCGAGAAGAAGATCGACCGGGTATTTGGAGTGTTCGGCCGCTACGGTGCCCTGGCGGTGGTCCTGCCCGCGGTAATGCCACCGCCATTCCCGTTCAAGATCTTCGTGTTGTCGGCCGGGGTGCTCGGACTACCGTATCAACGATTTCTCGCGGCCATCACACTCGGCCGCGCGGTTCGCTACTTCGGCGAAGCCTTTCTCGCCGTGCGTTACGGCGAGCGAGCGATGGGCTACCTCGAGGCTCACGGGCCAAGCTTGTTGGTGTTGATTGTATTGGTCTTGGTCATTCTCGTCCTCGGCGCGAGCTTTTATTTGTCCCGTTAGCGTCATGATTGACGGCGCCGAACGTTTGCGACTTTCGCCCCTCGCCGGCACGTGGTACCCGGGCGAGCCGGAAAGCCTCCGTACGCTCGTGCTGCGCCTGCTGGACGAGTCTCCTGGAAGCCTCGGCGGGAAAAGAGTGTCCGCCCTCGTGGTCCCTCATGCTGGAATAAATTACTCAGGAGGAGTCGCGGCCGCGGCTTATCGCATCCTGCGCGAGAGAGAAGTCGAGACCGTCGTTCTCCTCGGTCCCTCACACCGCGTCTTCTTCGATGCGCTCGCCGTCTTTCCCGCGGGGGCGTTCGAGACGCCGCTCGGTCGCGTTGCCGTCGACACCGAGATCTCGCGAGAGCTGCTCGGTTCTTCGGATCGGTTCCGCGCGATGCCAGAGGTCCACGATCAGGAGCATTGCCTCGAGATGCAGCTTCCGTTTCTCCAAGTGGTGCTGCCCAGAGTCCGAATCGTCCCCGTGATGATGGGAAACCAGAGTCGAGAGCTCGTCGACCTCGCCGGAAAGGCCCTTGCCGGAGCGCTCGCGACGTCATCGCGTGAGGTGCTCCTGATAGCAAGCTCCGACCTTTCGCATTACCAGCCCCGCGTGCGCGCCAGGAAGCTCGACGAGGCCGTTCTCGCGGCCGTCCGTGAGTTCGCCCCTGAAGCTCTGCTCGACGTCTTGGAAGACAATCCGCGTCATGCCTGCGGGGGGGGGCCGATCGTCTCGATCATGGCGGCGGCACGCATTCTCGGCGCAAACGAGTCGAAAGTGCTCGGCTACGCGGATTCTGGCGATGCCACGGGGGATACGGGGGCTGTGGTCGGATATCTGTCGGCGGCTTTCTACCGTGACGAGTAGGAAATGATCGTCGCCCCGGAGGAAGGACTGAAACTCGTGGCGCTCGCCCGAAAACAGCTATTGGCTCATTACGGTATCGAGTCTTCCACAACAGAAGCCCAGGTCCGAGCCCCCGGTCCGGTTGGTGGGCTGTTTGCCACCCTGGAGCGAGATGGGGAGCTGCGCGGTTGTATCGGATTTCTCCGCTCCGATGAAGCGCTCTCGGTGCTCGCCAGCCGAGCGGTGGTCGCTGCGGCGACCGAGGATCCGCGTTTCGAAAGGATGAGAAAACAGGAGCTCGCCGGAGTGAGGATCACGATCACCGTGCTGACTCCGCCCGTTCGCTTGTGCCGGCCCGATGAGATCGAGATCGGCCGGGACGGGCTCATCGTCGAACGGGACACCGCCAGAGGGCTCCTTCTGCCCCGCGTGGCGGTGGAGCGAAACTGGGACCGCGAGCGGTTCCTCGACGAGACTTGCATCAAGGCCGGTCTGCCCCCGACGAGCTGGTGCGACGGCCGGACGTGCGTCATGCGATTCCAGGCGGTGTCGTTCACCGAGGCCGCTGAATAGCACCGCGCTCGTCAGCGATTGAGCTGCGAAGCGAGCGAACCGTATCAGGCTTCATATGAAAAGGAGCCTAGCAGCCTGCCGAGCGGCCGCTGCGTCTGCCGCGAGATCGGCGCGAAGCGCCGCAAACGCCGAGCCGTGGCGGACGATCGACTACGGGTCCCGCCCACGGCATTGAGTACGGAAAAAGACTCACTGGCTGGTGACGCGAATCACTTCGGCGACGGTCGTCTCGCCCCGGACGAGCTTTTGAATCGCCGAGTCCCTCAGGGCCTTCATGCCTTCTTCGCGAGCGGTTCTCACGATCTCGGGCGCCGCGGCCTGAGATGCGACGAGCTTCCGGATCTTTTGCGACACGGCCATGATCTCGAAGATCCCCACCCGGCCGTGGTAGCCCGTCTGCCGGCAATGAATGCAGCCCCTGCCCCGTCGAAACGTAAAATTCTTGATTTTTTCGAATGGAGCATTGAGCGACATCGCGTCGTCCTCGGTGGGGCGATAGTCCTCGACGCACTTGAGGCAAATGGAGCGCACCAGCCTCTGCGCCAGGACCCCGATCAAGGTGGAGGTGATGAGAAAGGGGGGAACGCCGAGGTCGAGAAGCCGGGTGACCGCCGAAGGAGCATCGTTGGTGTGGAGGGTTGAAAGGACGAGATGGCCCGTCAGCGCGGCCTGGATTGCCATCTCGGCGGTCTCCGCGTCACGGATCTCCCCGACCATGATGATGTCGGGGTCTTGCCGCAGAACCGTCCTGATGGAGCTGGCGAACGTTACGTTGATTTCCGGTTTGATCTGTATCTGGTTGAAGTCGTCGTACACGAGCTCGACGGGATCTTCGATGGTGATGATGTTGACCTCGGGCCGCGAGAGATGTTTGAGAACCGAGTAGAGCGTGGTGGTCTTTCCGCTTCCCGTCGGTCCGGTCACCAGAATGATGCCCTCTCTGTGCTCGAGAAAGGAAGTGAAACGAGGAAGCTCGGCCGCCGAGAACCCGAGCTCCTCGACCGACTTGAGCAGAATCTCGGGATCGAAGATGCGCAGGACCGCCTTTTCCCCGAACACCGTCGGCATCGTGGACACGCGGATCTCGATCTCCTTGCCCGCTTCGGTCCTCTTTATGCGCCCGTCCTGAGGCCGGCGTTTCTCCGCGATGTTCAGGCCTGAGAGCATCTTCACCCGGCTGACGACCGCCTGGTAGACGATCTTGGGAATGACGTGGACGTCGTGGAGCACGCCGTCGATGCGCAGTCGAACGAGAGCGATGTTTCTCTTGGGCTCCATGTGGATATCGGACGCACGCTGGTCGAAGGCGTGGCTCAGCATGTTGTCGAGCGCCGTCACCACGGGCTGCATCGTCGGATCCATCTCGACCGCAGGGCCGGAGAGGAACTCCTGGTTGGTCACGTCGATGGACGAGAGGCGTCCTTCGGTCAGCTGGGATTCCGCGGCTTTGAGCGAGCTCTTGAGGTCGTAGAATCCCTTGTTCACCAGCTCGATGTCTCGCCGGGAGGCGACGACGAGCTTCACCTCCAGCCCGCCGAATTGCTGGAGGTCGCGAAGTGGCGCGCGGTTGAAAGGGTTCGCGATGGCGAGGGTGACGGTGTTTCCATGTTTCGAGACGGCGCACATGGTGTGCTTGCGGGCGAACGGAGCGGGTAGTGCGCTGGTGACGACGTCCAGATCGAGATCGAGAGGATTGATCTTGAGATAGGGAAGTCCAGCGTGCCGGGCCACGGCTTGAGTAATGTCTTCCTCGCTCAGCGTCCCCAGCCTCCGGATTGCCGCCTCCTCGCTGAGCTCCTGGACGCGCATGAAACGGATCGCCTGTTCCTCTTCCGGAGGGCTCAGCAGTCCCTCCTCTTTGAGGATGCTGAGAAGGTTGGGTACGGAGCTGGATTCGGTTGTCGGGGCCGTTGGACGCCGCGGATTGGTGGCCATCGAGCTGAGCTGGAAACTTTGGGCTCTGAGCATTATCTCCTCTCGAGTCCGTACAAGTCAAAGAGACGAGAAACGGCGCTGCGCCCCTCCTCCTCTGGCGTATCCTTATATGAAACAAATGGTTGCCGTCTTGACAGCCAACAGGACCGCTGCTAGACTGCGTCGAAGTTGAGTTTAAATAGGCGCGTAGCTCAGGGGGAGAGCGCTACCTTGACACGGTAGAAGTCGGCGGTTCAAATCCGCCCGCGCCTACCATTCGGCGAAGGGGAGGTCCGGGCGCATGCGCCGCGGGCCTTTTTGTTTTCGAGGTCGATGAGCAGTAAAGGAATCGAAGTCAGACTCCCGGACGGATCCGTGAGGACGTTCCCCAGGGGTGTGACGGCCGGAAAGATCGCCGAGGATCTGTCGCCTGGCCTCGCGCGCCGAGCGGTTGCCGCGCTCGTGGACGGGGAGTCTTTCGATCTCTCCCGGGCCATCGATCGCGACGCGGAAGTGCGCATTCTCACGCCGGCGGACGACGAGGCGCTCGAGATTTTTCGACACAGCTCCGCCCATCTCCTTGCCGCGGCGGTCATGCAGTTGTTCCCCGAGGCGAAGTACGGAGTCGGGCCTCCCATCGAAGGCGGATTCTTCTACGACTTTGCCCGCGACGAGCCGTTCACTCCCGAGGATCTGGACAAGATCGAAGCCAAGATGAAGGAGCTCGCGTCTCGAAAGGTCCCCTTCGAGCGAGAGGAGATCCCGAAGAGAGAAGCCGTCGCCCGGTTCCAGTCGATGGGGCAACCTTTCAAGATGGAGCTCGTCGAAGAAAAGGGAGACGACGTGGTCTCTTGTTATCGACTGGGCGAATTCTACGACTTCTGCGAGGGCCCGCACGTGCCCGACACAGGGATCATCAAAGCGATCAAAGTGCTCGGCAGCTCCGCCGCCTACTGGAAGGGTGACGAGGCCAAGGCACCGATGCAACGCATCTACGCGACGACCTTCTTCGACGAGAAGAGCCTTGCCGAGCATCTCGCCCGTCTCGAGGAAGCGAAAAAGCGTGACCATCGCAAGCTGGGTAGGGAGCTCGAGCTCTTCCTCATCCGCCCCGAGGCTCCCGGCCAGGCTTTCTGGCTTCCGAGGGGGCTCCGGGTCGTCAACGGGCTCGTCGACTACATGCGTGGCAAGCTCGATCGTCGAGGATACCTCGAGATCAAGACTCCGCTCATCATGAACACCAGCGTCTGGGAGCGGAGCGGCCACCTCGAGCATTACCAGGAGAACATGTATTTCGTCGACTCCGAGGAGGCTCGATTCGCCATCAAGCCGATGAACTGTCCGGGCGCAGCGATGGTGTACGAATCGAGCCTGAGATCCTATCGAGACCTGCCCTTGCGGCTTTCCGAGTTCGGGCATTGCCATCGAAACGAGCGTTCGGGAGTGCTCTCGGGATTGACGCGCGTCCGCTCGTTCGTGCAGGACGACGCGCATATCTATTGCGCTCCCGAGCAACTCGAGAACGAAGTCGTTGACCTCATCGACCTCGTTCGTGAAGTGTATTCCGAGCTCGGCTTCGAAGGTTTCCGCGTCGAGCTCTCGACTCGTCCAGAGGGCTCGATTGGAACCGACGAGCAATGGGAGCAGGCCGAGGAGGCGCTGACTCACGCTCTGGAACGCTCTGGTGGCGCCCACAAGCTCAACCCCGGCGACGGGGCGTTCTATGGGCCGAAGATCGATTTTCACGTCGAGGACGCAATCGGTCGTCGGCATCAATGTGCCACGATTCAAGTGGATTTCACCCAGGCGGAGCGCTTCGATCTTTATTATGCGGCCGAGGACGGCAGGCGCAAGCGGCCGGTGGTCGTGCACCGCGCCATCCTGGGCTCGCTCGAGCGATTCATGGCCGTTCTCATCGAGCACACGGGCGGGGCGTTTCCCTCGTGGCTTGCGCCCATCCAGGCCGTCGTCCTTCCCATCTCGGAGAAACACCACGACTACGCTGGCGAGGTTCTCCAAACGCTTCGTTCGGCTGGATTCCGTGCAGAGGTGGACGCCCGAAACGAGAAGGTAGGATACAAAATCCGTGAAGCACAGCTCAAAAAGATTCCGTTCATGCTGGTCGCGGGCGACAAGGAGAAGGAGACCGGCACCGTCGCCGTCCGGAACCGTAAAGACGGTGACGAGGGCCCAGTGCAACTCGCCGATTTCGTGACGAGACTGGAATCCCTGGTTAGCGACAAGGCTCTGCTCCCGTGACCGGTGGAAAACGGACGCGTCCGAAAGGCATAATAAATTACGAACCGAGGAGGTGACACATAGATAGGTCGGTCCGGGTCAATGAGAGGATTCGTGCCCGTGAGATTCGTCTCATCGACGAGAACGGAGAACAGGTCGGAATCGTGAGACCGGAAGATGCGCTTCGGATGGCCAAGGACAGGGATTTGGATCTGGTCGAGATTGTTGCGCAGGCGAACCCTCCGGTTTGCCGGATCATGAACTATGGAAAATATCTCTACCAGAAGAACAAACGCGCGCACGAGGCCAAGAAGCATCAGAAGCAGATACAGGTCAAGGAGATCAAGTTCCGCGTGAAGATAGACGAGCACGACTACGCCTTCAAGAAGAATCACGTGGAGCGGTTCCTGATGGAAGGTAACAAGGTCAAGACGACCATCATGTTTCGCGGACGCGAGCGCTCCCACGGGGAGCTGGGGGTGAAGATTCTGGACCGACTCATCTCCGAGCTGCAGGAAATCGCGACCATCGAGTCCCGATCCAGGATGGAAGGAAACCAGATGTATCAAATCCTGGCGCCGAAGAAGGCCGTAGTCGAACGGATAAAGGCCGCCAGGGAGGAAAACCAAGGAGAGGCGCAGCAGTCGTCGGCTTGACCGGCTCGAAGCGCCACGAGGAGATTGTCCAGGTGGGAAAGGGATTGAAGTCGCATCGCGGTGCGGCCAAGCGTTTCAAGAAGACCGCGACGGGAAAGATCAAACGGAGCCACGCTTTCGGGAGCCATATCCTCACGAAGAAGAGCCGACATCGCAAGCGAAGGCTCAGGAAGTCCACGGTCGTTGCCAAGTCGGATGCGAGCTTCATCGCGCCTCTCCTGCCGAGGAAGAGCTAAGAGATGCCCAGAGTAAGAAGAGGTTCCAATCGCCGTGACCGACGCCGCAAGGTGTTGAAGCTCGCCAAGGGTTACCGCGGGACGAAGAGCAAGCTCTATCGTTCGGCCAAGGAATCCGTCGACAAAGCCCTAAACTACGCCTATCGCGATCGTCGCGCCCGGAAGCGTGACTTCCGGCGCTTGTGGATCATTCGCATCAGTGCCGCGGCCCGCGCCAACGACCTGACTTACAGCAAGCTCATGGCCGGGCTCGCGAAGGCGGACGTCGCCTTGAACCGAAAACAGCTTGCGGAGATTGCCGCAGGGGACTCCAAGGCCTTCGGGGAGCTTGCGAGCGTCGCCCGGAAGGCGCTCGGCCAGGCAGCTGGCTGACTTCGGGCACGAGCCGCACGGCGTGGAGAACAAACCCGACTCACGGCCAGAAGCCGCGGCCCACCTCCTGAATCTCCAGGACAAAGTCGATCAGGCCGCTCGTCTCATCGCCGAGCTTCGCGAGTCGAATCAGGCCCTCAGGAGCGAGCTCGACGAGCTGAAAGCCAGGTCGGGAGAAGAAATCGAGATTCTGCGCGCCGAACGGGGCAGGATTCGAGGCAAGCTCGAGAGCCTCCTCGACCGAGTCGAGGGACTCGAGTCCTAACGGTCCCGGCTCGGGCTCACCAAGGGGATGTGCTTCAGCGTGTCTTCTTTGAAGGCCGCCGCCAAAACCGAGGGGACAGATCTTCTTCGATCCGAGAGATTAGTGGCTGTCCCTCATTTCTCCTAAAATCGTCGGAACGAGAACGACATGCCGCTCCCTTCCGGAACCCGACTCGGTGAGTACGAGATCCAAGCACCGCTCGGTGCGGGTGGGATGGGGGAGGTCTATCGGGCCAAAGATGCGCGGCTCGACCGGACCGTTGCCATCAAAGTTCTTCCCGAGGCGTTCGCCCGGGACCACGAGAGGCTTTCCCGTTTCGAGCGGGAGGCGAAACTTCTCGCGCAGTTGAACCATCCGGGCATCGCGACGCTTCACGGTTTCGAGCGCTCGGGCGAAACACCGTTTCTGGTGATGGAGCTCGTGGAAGGGGAGACCCTCGCCGATCACATTGAGAGGGGACGAATTCGGTGGGAGGAAGCGCGTCAGCTGTTCGCCCAGATCGCCGAGGCGCTCGAGGCGGCACACCTGAAGGGGATCCTCCACCGCGACCTGAAGCCCGCGAACATAAAGATCACGCCGGAGGGAAGGGTGAAGATCCTCGACTTCGGGCTCGCCCGTGCGTTCCAGGAAGAAGATGCCGGCGCCGAGGCGGAGAAGTCGCAATCACCCACTCTCACCAGAGGAACCGCGCTCGGGGCTATCCTGGGAACGGCGTCGTACATGAGCCCGGAGCAGGCGCGGGGGAAGCCTCTCGATCGCCGCACGGACGTGTGGGCGTTCGGCTGCTGCCTCTACGAAGCGCTCTCGGGAAAGAAGCCGTTCGAAGGCGAGACGGTCACCGATATTCTCGCCGCGGTCGTGAAGAATGTCCCGGATTGGTCGCGCCTTCCCGATGCTACGCCGCGCCCGGTTCGGAACGTCTTGCGCCGCGCCCTCATGAACGATCCAAAAGACCGCTTGCGGGATGCGGGGGATGCGCGGCTTCTTCTGGAAGACGAGGACGAGCTCGTGACCGCCTCACGCTCGCAACGTCGACTCGCCGTTGCGGCCATCGGTGGCGTCCTCGTCGCCGGACTCGTGGGGTGGAGCTTGCGCCGCGAGTCCCCTCCGCCGGTGATGCGGTTCGCCACCGCCATTCCCCAGAGCGAAGCTTTCGACGCCGTCCGCTCCCGCATCGCGGTGAGCCCGGACGG
Organism: Vicinamibacteria bacterium; assembly: GCA_035457705.1. Taxonomy (GTDB): domain Bacteria; phylum Acidobacteriota; class Vicinamibacteria; order Marinacidobacterales; family SMYC01; genus DASPGQ01. The sequence goes on along the minus strand of DATIBD010000070.1, from coordinate 294,173 downwards.
AAGACGACTCGTGCATCGGTATTCCCAGGACGGCCGCTCGGGGCTCTTTTTGCGCGCTCTCTCCGAGCTTTCACCCACGCTCATCCCCGGCACCGAGCGCGGAACGAGCGCGTTCTTCTCCCCGGACGGCGAGTGGATCGCGTTTTTCGACGGGAGCGACCTGGTGAAGGTCGGCCTGGACACCGGCACCCGCGTCACGCTCGCCCAGGGAGTCGGCATCAGCGTGTTCGCGGGGACCTACCTGACCGGCAGCTGGGGTGAGGACGACTCGATCGTCTTCACCGGGCGTGGGACGGTGTTCCGGGTTCCGGCATCGGGAGGTCCGGCGGAAGAAGCGACCGCGCTCGACGCCGAGCGCGGCGAAATCGCGCACTACTGGCCGGAAGTGCTCCCAGGGGGCAAAGCGTTTCTGTACGACGCCGTGGGGCCCTCCGGACGAAAGGACATCCTGGCGAAACGCTTCACCGACTCGGAGCGCCGGGTGGTGCTGGAAGACGGTGTGTCCCCTCGTTATCTCGCAACCGGACAACTATTGTTCACGCGTAGGGGCACGCTCTACGCGGTCGGATTCGATCCCCGCCGGCTCGAGGTGACCGGTGAGCCGGTCCCCGTCGTCCAGGACGTCGAGATGGACACCTATGGTGATTTCGAGTTCGCCCAGTACGCCGTGTCGGCTTCAGGGAACCTCGCCTACCTGGTAGAGGCGACCGACCGGCGGGGAAGCTCTCTCGTCTGGGTCGACCGCAGCGGCAATGCGACGCCGGTGACCGACGAGCGCGGCTCGTACTTGATTCCTCGTATCTCCCACGACGGGAGGCGCATCGCCTTCGCCCGGCTGGATGAGGCAACCGGTCAACGGGACATCTGGATTCTCGATCTGGGACGCGGCACTCGAACGCGGCTCACGTTCGGCGAGGGTCTTTCCACCGATCCGGTGTGGAGCCCCGACGATCGAGCCGTGGCGTTCGCGTCCACCCGCTCCGCGTCCATCTGGCGTCTCTTCTCGAAAGCCGCCGATGGGAGCGGGCAGGCGGTCCCCCTGGGTCGGGGCCGTGAAGGGTTTACCTTCCCAAGATTCTGGCTTTCGGACGGCTCGGCAATCGGGTTCTACGTCGTGGGTGACGGTGACGTGGGTATTTTGCACCTCTCGCCCGAACCCAAAGAGGAGATGCTTCTCCAGAGCGCGTTCGACGAGATGGAGCCGAGCGTGTCTCCGGACGGGCGCTTCCTCGCTTACGTTTCCGACGAGTCGGGCCGGCGGGAGGTCTACGTGCGACCGTTTCCGCAAGGGGAGGGACGGTGGCCGATCTCGAACGACGGGGGCGACGAGCCTCTCTGGTCGCCGAGGGGCGATCAGCTCTTCTACCGCAGCCGCAACCGGATGATGGTCGTTCCCATCGCCTACCGGCCCGGCCTGGATCCCGGAACGCCGAAGGTGCTGTTCGAAGGGGAGTACGAGCGCGATCCCTACAACAACGACGCGCGGAACTACGACATTTCTCCTGACGGAACGCGCTTTCTCATGATTCGCCCCGAGACGGACGCGGAAACCTCGATGCAGCAGTTGAACGTTGTGGTCAACTGGGTGGAAGAGCTGAAAGATCTGAACGCCGCGCGCTGACCGTTCCCGGAGAATCAGATATGCGCACATCTGCGAATAATCGTTCGCATTCGGGCTGCTTCAGCGGAACCAGACGTTGCGGGGCTTCGCCGAGGGACCACCCCCCGCAAAGTTGCCGAGCCGTGGCGGTCGATCGATTACGGATCCCGCCACGGCACTGAGTACGAGCAGGCTGATCGAACAAAGAACGGTCCAGCCTGCCCCGAGCGGTGGCCAAGACATCTGCCGCGAGATCGGCGCGAAGCGCCGCACGGGCCGAGCCGTGGCGGTCGATCGATTACGGGTCCCGCCACGGCACTGAGTACATTTGTCCGCGGCATCGCCATCGCCTAGAATGTCGCCAACCCGCGCGATGAGCGACAAGAGTGCCAAGGACGACAATCTAGTGTCGGTTGTCATTTTCGACCGCAGTTACAAGGTTCGGGCGGAAGAAGATCCCGCCTATATCGAGGAGCTCGCCCGCTACGTCGACACCAAGATGAAGACCATAGCCGGTTCCACCGCGACCACCGATTCGTTGAAAGTTGCCATTCTCGCCGCGCTCAACATCGCCGACGAGTTTTTCAAGGCCGAACGGGACCGTCGTCAGTCGGAAGCCGAGCTCGCGGCCAAGGCCGACGAGTTGGCGGCGACACTCTCGAGCTCCCTTGGCTCGCCCGCGGAACCAGAGCCGGAATAAAGAGAGCCTCCCGAAGGTTCGATGAAGCTCTCCGAGCTCGGCGAAGACGGCTTCTTGAGAGAGCTCGAGAAACGGTTGGCAGCGCCTGCCGCGAGCGTGTCCGTAGGGGTTGGCGACGATGCCGCCGTCGTCTCCCTCCCGGCGGATGAGCAGCTGATCCTCACGACGGATGCCTTGGTCGAAGGGGTTCATTTCGAGCGAACGACGCTTCCACCTCGGTTCATCGGCCGACGTGCCGTTGCCGTGGCTGTGAGCGATATCGCGGCGATGGGAGGCGAGCTCGTGTCGGTGCTGCTCTCGATCGCCGTTCCCCGAGAGCTCGAGGTCGAGATGCTCTGGAAGCTCGTCGACGGCGCGAGTGAACGGGCGCGCGGGCTGGGAGGGAGCCTCGTCGGGGGCAACCTTTCGCGGATTTCTGGACCGATGGTCGTCGATGTGACGGCCTGTGGCAGCACGCTGTCTCGCCGCGTGCTCTGCCGCTCGGGCGCCCGCGCGGGCGACGCGCTCTATCTTTCCGGCAAGATCGGGGCCTCCGGTGTCGGACTCGAGCTCCTGAAAAAGGGCGTCGCCCTCGGCGCATCGGGAGAACTGATCGTGCCGGAGGCTCTTCGGACTGGGCCGATCTCGCTTGCCGAGGTCTGTATCCGCGCCCACATCGACCCCGAGCCCAGAATCGCGCTCGGGAGGAATCTCAATCGTCGACAAGCCGCTACAGCCTGTATCGACGTTTCCGACGGGCTCGTCATCGACCTGGCCCGGCTATGCCGAGCGAGCTCGGTAGGCGCCCGAATCGAGGAGACCGCTTTGCCCTTGTCACCGGGGGTTCTGGCTTGGGAACGCGAGTGGGGCCGCGACCCCCTCTCGCGCGCGCTCCAGAGTGGAGAAGATTACGAGTTGCTCTTCGCCGTTCGCGATGAAGATCGGCTGGCGGGCCTTCGCCAGCCCGGAGAGCCCGAGCTTACGCGGATCGGCGAGGCTACGTCTGAGACGGACCGGCTCGAGATCGTTCGACGCGACGGCTCCGTCGAGACTCTTCGTCCAGCGGGCTGGAACCACTTCGCCCCCGAGACCTCACCGTGACGAAGAAGCTCGGGCCGGCCATGGTGACCGCGCTCGTAGTGGGCAACATGATCGGCTCGGGCATCTTCTTGTTGCCCGCCTCCCTCGGACCCTTCGGGGGCATCAGCATCGTGGGCTGGGTCGTCTCCGCCACCGGCGCATGCCTTCTCGCTCTCGTCTTCGCGCGTCTTGCTCGGATCGTGCGGCGCTCGGGCGGTCCGTATACGTACACGCGGGAGGGGTTCGGGGAGTTCCCCGGCTTTCTCGTGGCCTGGGGTTACTGGATCTCGATCTGGACGACGAACGCGGCGATCGCCGTGGCCTTCGTGAGCTATTTGACGGTGTTCTGGGGCGCGCTCGGGTCGAGCCCCCTTCTCGCCGCCGGTGTGGGGTTGGCGACGCTTTGGGTGCTCACCTGGGTGAACTTCGTTGGCGTGCATCCGGCAGGTCTCGTCCAACTCGTCACTACCATCCTCAAGCTCATCCCCCTTATTGTCATTGGAACTGTGGGTCTCGTCTTCGTGGACCCGTCCAACTTCGTCCCGTTCAACGCGACCGAGCAGTCTCCTTTCTCCGCGGTCACTGCAACGGTGGCGCTGACGCTCTGGGCGTTTCTCGGTCTCGAGTCGGGAACGACCCCGTCGGAGCACGTGATCGATCCCGAGAGAACGATTCCGAGGGCGACGATCGTGGGAACTCTGTTGACGGCGGCGGTCTACGTCCTCGGTACCGTCGCGGTGATGGGAACGATTCCGCCCTCGGAGCTGGCGACGTCCAATGCCCCGTTCGCCGAGGCAGCGAACGTCATGTGGGGGGATTGGGCTCGCTACGCCGTCGGAGCGGGTGCTGTCGTCTCGTGCTTCGGCGCGCTCAACGGCTGGCTCCTGCTTCAGGGGCAAATCCCCTTTGCCGCGGCCCGGGACGGGTTGTTCCCTCAGGTATTCGGGCGGCTTTCGGTGCGGGGAACCCCCGCTTACGGACTCGTGCTGTCGAGCGTCCTCGCGAGCGTTCTCCTGGCGATGAACTACACGCGGAGTCTAGTCGAGCAATTCACTTTCATCATCCTCTTGGCGACCCTCAACACCCTCGTACCCTACGCCTTCTGCTCGCTGGCCGAGGTGATGATCGCGGTTCGCCGCGGACCCGTCGACGGCCGTCGGCTCGCCGCGGCGAGTGTGCTCGGAGCTCCCGCTTTCGTCTATTCGCTCTGGGCGATCGCCGGGGCCGGTGCCGAGATCGTCTATTGGGGCTTCTTGTTGCTCGTGTCGGGGATTCCCGTCTATGTGCTCGTTCAATCGAGAAGGGGCGGCAGCCGCTCGTGAAACCCGGTTGCTCGCTCGAAGGCCCGCCCCAGCTGGAGGATGGTCTTTTCGTCGAACGGCCTTCCCACGATCTGCACTCCGATCGGAAGGCCATCTGCGCTGAATCCCGCCGGTAGACTTACCGCCGGAGCTCCCGTGAGATTGGCGGTGATCGTGAATACGTCCGACAGATACATCGACAGGGGGTCGTTCGCCTTATCGCCGATTCGAAACGGCGGAGTGGGTGCCGTTGGCATGAGAATGGCGTCGACCGATTTCAAAGCACGCTCGAAGTCCGCGGCGATGACGCTCCTGACCTTCTGCGCCTTCTGATAATAGGCGTCGTAGTAGCCGGAGCTGAGCACGAACGTCCCGAGAAGGATGCGTCTCTTCACCTCGGCGCCAAAACCCTCGTCGCGGGTCGTTCCCATCATCGCCTTCAAGCCCTCAATTTCACCATGCCGCATACCGTACCGGACTCCGTCGTAGCGAGCGAGATTCGAGGCCGCCTCCGCAGTCGCTAGGAGATAGTAAACGGCCACGGCATGCTTTGCCGAAGGCAGGCCCACGTCACGAAGAATAACCCCTTGCTCGAGAAATCGGGTGGTGGCGGCGTCGAAGGCGGAGCCCACCTCGGGGTCGGTGCCGTCGAGCAACTCTCGCGGAATGCCGAGCGCGAGGCCAGAAACCTTGCCATCCGGTTTCCCCTGCCAGACCGCCCTCGTCGATGACGTCGCGTCTTTCGGGTCGTGGCCGGCAATAGCTCGCAGAACGAGCGCGGCGTCCTCGACCGTCCGGGTGAGGGGACCAATCTGATCGAATGACGAGGCAAAGGCAACGAGGCCGTAACGTGAGACCCGCCCATAAGTTGGCTTCAGACCGACGATGCCACAAAACGCGGCCGGCTGTCGGATCGAGCCGCCGGTGTCCGTCCCCAGCGCGACCGGCGCGAGGCGCGCGGCGACGGCCGAGGCGGAGCCTCCGCTCGATCCCCCCGGGACGCGATCCAGGTTCCAGGGGTTGCGCGTCGGGTGAAAGGCGGAATTCTCCGTCGAGGAGCCCATGGCGAACTCATCGAGGTTCGTTTTGCCGAGCACGACGGCGCCCGCCGCGTGGAGTCTTTCGATGGCTTCGGCGTCGAACAGGGGCGCGTAGTCTTCCAGGATGCGTGAGCCGCATGTACATGGGCTTCCGGTGACGGCTATGATGTCCTTCACCGCTACCGGCACTCCGTGAAGCGGGCCGCGCTCGCCCGCCGGGGCGGAGTCGAGCTCACGCGCACGGACGATCGCCGATTCGGCCATCGGGTGGAGAAACGCCTGTAGTTTTTCGTCGAATTTCTCGATCCGCTCGAGAAAAACTCGAGCCACCTCGACCGCTGACAGCTCACCGGAACGAGTGAGCTCGGCAATCTCCGATGCCGTCCGACGCCAGATCGTCACGGCAGGACTTTGGGCACCTTGAAGAGACCTTCGCTCGCATCGGGAGCCCCCTCGAGCACGCGCTCGCGAGGAAGGCCGGGACGGGGAACGTCGTCGCGAAGAGCCGGCTCGAGGGCCGAGTGGGAGATCGGGCTTACGCCCTCGGTGTCGACCGACTGAATCTGCTCCGCGTAGGCGAGGATGACCTCGAGCTCCTCGGTGAGCGCGCCGCATTCCTCCTCCGTGAGCGAAACGTGTGCCAGCTCCCCGAGTTTCTTGACGTGCTCGCGATCGACTCGACCCATGCTGATCGTGGCGTAGTATATTACGCGTCACCGATGACTTCTCAGGCCAAAACGCGGACTGGTGCGCCCGATCATCCGCTGGACATCTCGATCTCGCCTGAGGTCTCGGTCGTCATTCCCGTCTTCAACGAAGAAGGGAATTTGACCTCGCTGTATCGCGAGCTGACGGATGTGCTCGAGACCTATGACAAGCCCTTCGAGATACTCTTCATCGACGACGGAAGTACGGACGCGAGCTTCGCGCTCTTGAGCTCGATCCATCATCGCGATCCGAGGGTCCGGGTCATTCGATTCAGAAAGAATTTCGGCCAAACGGCGGCGCTCGCCGCCGGTTTCGCTTGGGCCCGCGCGCCCGTCATCGTCACCCTCGATGCCGATTTGCAGAACGACCCGGGGGACATTCCCCGGTTGCTCGACCGCCTGGACGCCGGTTTCGACATGGTCTGCGGATGGCGGCAGAATCGCAAGGATCCCTTCTTGTCCCGCACGCTGCCATCTCGAATCGCAAACTGGATGATTTCTCTGACGACCGGAGTCCGGCTCCACGACTACGGCTGCACGTTGAAGGCGTTTCGGGCGGAGGTCGTTCAGAACATCCATCTCTACGGAGAGATGCACCGCTTTATCCCCGCCGTCGCCAGCGAGTTCGGCGTTTCGATCGACGAGATCGGCGTCAACCACCGTCCCCGCAACGAGGGAAGCTCGAAGTACGGTCTTTCGCGTACGCTGCGAGTCGTGCTCGATCTGATGACCGTGAAGTTCCTGTTGAGCTACTCGAGCCGTCCTCTTCAGATCTTCGGCGCGTTCGGTCTGCTGATCGGCGGCATGGGCTTTCTCCTTGGCTGCTACTTGACGTGGGTCAAGTTCGGCCTCGGGGAGCCGATTTGGGGAAGGCCCGCTCTTCTCCTGGTGATGCTTCTCATGATGTTCGGATTGATGATGACGGGCTTCGGCCTGCTCGGAGAGCTCCTCGCCCGCCTATACCACGAGAGCCGAACGAGCCCTCCTTACGCGATCCGCGAGTTTCTCAGAAAACCCGACGACAGCGACAAGCCGGGAGACTGAGCCCTGGCCTTAGATCCTGGTGTAAGAACGGGGATAAGGAGATAAGGGAGATTGGGGGATAAGAGAAAAATTCATCTCCCCATCTCTTTCGAATCCCCCTAATCCCCCTTTTCTTTGGAGTGAGACCTAGCGTGTGCCGATCACGACGTTCGAATAGATTGCCCCTTCCGGAGTCTCCGCCCTTCCGGCCGCCCCCAGCTCGATCCGGTGGATCTGAGGAATGTACGGACGCGGGTAGTGGAAGAAGAAGATCTGCATGTCGTTGATGAACAGCCGGCAGACATTGACCTCGCCCTCCCGACCCCACTCGAGGCGGATTCGATACGTGCGCTCGGGCACCCACCCGCGGAACGTGCTTCCAACGTCGGTCTGCCTTCCCTGGGAGATGAAGCGAAGCCTCAACCAGAAGTCGTTGATGGAGCTGCGCCCATCGAGCTTCTGAAGGCTCACCCGGAATCGGTTCGACGTCATGTCGCTGCCGATGCTGGGGTCCCACATGAAGAAGAGCTGCCGTGCATCCCGGGTCGGGTTGCGGATGTCGAGGCCCTTGATATCGAACTCGAGAAAGCCCGTCTCGATGGTCTCCATGTCGTAGACGATGAAATTAGAGCTGGCGACGACCATCCAGCCTTCGCTGACGAACTCGCCACCACCCACGTCACCGAGAGTCGTGCCGTTGGTCAGCGGGTCGAACAGGAGCACCCGATCCGTCGCGCCTCGCGTCTCGACGCCACCCTGGAAGACGAAGCGTCCGACCTGCGAGAAGGTGCTCATCGTTCCACCGACGCTCGCTCTGGCGCGCCAGAAGAACTCGCCGCTCGCGAGCTCCGAGCCGATGGTCCACGAGGTTCGTCCCGAGGGATCCTGGGGAATGTCGGACGCCTGGGCGACGATGTCGGTGAATGCGGAGTCGGCCGCGATTTGAAACGTGTAAGTCGGCGTGCCGCCTCCGGTGACGGACACGTTCGCGACGGTCAACGTGACCTGACCCGTGACTTGCGCCCCGTCGATGGGTTCGACGATGGCTGGGGCGCTGACGGTAACGCTCGGGCCCGACGATCCCGAGGAGGACCCGCCGCTGTCGCCGCAAGAGGCGAGTCCAAGGCCAAGAACGAGAATGGAGCCCGTCTGTTTCAAAAGGCTCACTGGCCCCTGCGCACGACAGCGAAATTTCGGTAGATGGCGTCGATTACCGATTCGTGGCGGTCCTCGATTCCGAGCTCGATCCAGTGGGTGTCGGGTTGATAGGGACGGTTGTAGCGTATCTGCATGATCTCGTCGCCGTTCAGGAACACCCGCGCGGTGTTGGCGCCCTCGGCAGGCCCCCAATCAACACGCCAGGTGTAGACCGTTCCGGGGTCCCAGTCGGTGAAATTCGCGCCGGCGTCCGCCTCACGCCCCTGGGAGATCCAGCGGAACCGAAGAAATGGCGGGTTGTGCGGATTGTTCCATAGTTTCTGCAGGTGGACCCGGAACGCGTTTTGCCGAAAAGCGCCGGCGGAGGGGTCCCACATCCCGAACAGCATGTGGGAAGCCTCGTTCACCCCTCGGGGCGTCAGCCCCAGGTTCTCCCACTGCACGTAGCCGTCGACCACGGTCGGGACTTCGTAGCGAAGAAAATCTCCGTTGTTCTCGACGCGCCACCCCTGGTCGGTAAGCGTTCCTCCACCGCGGTCGGTGGCGAGGGTCGTGCCGCCGGTGAGTGGATCCAAAACGACGAGGGTCTCGCCGGAACCTCCGCCCACCGACGCGATCGCGAACTGCGCGACCGCCGAGAAAGGACCCGAGGTACCCTCAGCCTCGGCGCGAGCACGCCAGAAGTACGAGCCGTCGCTCAAGGGGGAGTCGACCTGCCAGCTGGTCTGCCCGGATCCTTGGCCGACACCAGACACCTGGGTGGCGAGGCTCCCGAAACTCTGGTCGCTCGATACATGAAACGTGTAAGTCGGCGTGGCCCCGCTGCTGACGCTCGCGTTGGTGACCGTGAGCGTGGGCTGTCGCTCCGAAATGGGCGTAGTTGCGTTCGGACCTACGATGCCCGGGGCGGTAATCGTGGTACTCGAGCCCGTGCCACCGGATCCCGAGCTGCCTGTGTCACTACATCCGGCGAACGCTAGAACCGATGCGAACCAGGTGAGCGTTTCCGATCGTCGTCGAATGGGCATGTTACGAGATTGTCCTCCGTGGTTGAATGGTCAAAAAAGAGGATAGGCTAACATAGACGTTTCCTCCGAGTCCAGGAGGCGTAACTGAGAGTTCTGGTTACTGGGGCGAGCGGCTTCACCGGCAGCCACCTTGCTCGCATTCTTGCAGCGTCCGGCCACCGTGTGAGGGCGTTGGTGCGCCCGGCGAGCAGGCTCGATCTCCTGGATGGAGTCGACGTCGAGCGTTTCGTCGGAGATTTCAGCGAATCCGACGACCTCCGCAAGGCCGTATCGGGTGTCGAGCGCGTGTTCCACTTGGCGGCGGTGTACCGCGAGGCCAAGCTCTCCGATCGTACGTATCGCGATGTCAACGTCGAGGGCACGCGCCGGCTCGCCGAGGCAGCGCTCGCGGAAGGGGGCGTGCCTTTTCTGTACTGCAGCACGTGCGGAGTCCACGGGGAGGTCGACCCCCCAGCGGACGAGAGCTCACCTTACAACCCGGGCGACATCTACCAGCAAACCAAGGTCGAGGCGGAGCGCCTCCTGTTCTCCTTTTATCGAGAGCGCGGGCTCCCTGCAATCATTCTCAGGCCGGTCGGGATCTACGGACCTGGAGACCGCCGATTCCTCAAGATGTTTCGCGGCATCGCTCGGGGCCGGTTTCCCCTCATCGGACGAGGCGATGTCTACTATCACATGACCCACGTCGAGGACGTGGCCCGAGGGTTCGTCAAAGCTTCGGAGACGCCTTCGGTCGTGGGAGAAGCCTTCATCCTCGCGGGCGCGCGCTGCACCACCGTTGCCGAGCTCATCGCGCTCATCGCCGAGAAGGCTGGAGTGGCGCCGCCGCGATTTCACTGGCCCGCTGGCCCTGTGCGCGTCGCGGCCGCGGTTTGCGAGGACGTGTTCCGCCCCTTCGGAATCGAGCCGCCACTTTACCGTCGCCGGCTCGATTTCTTCCTCAAACATCGGGCTTTCCGCATCGACAAGGCCCGGCGGGTGCTTGGCTGGGAGCCACAGGTCGATCTGCCGGCTGGTATTTCCGCAACGCTGGAATGGTACCGCTCCGCTGGCTGGCTCTGATACCGTTGTCACCGTGCAGCCGAACGACGAGCGAATCCCCGTGGCCCAGCGCGCCATCGCCGATCAGAACAAGTCGAAGCTCGAAAAGTACTCGGAGCTGGTCGTTGGCCGAGCCGGCCTCACGGCTCTCGTGGTCTACGAGATGGTCATGCTCTTGTCCGCCTGGGTCCCGGGCGCCCTCGGGCTCGTCCTGCGCTCCAAACTCTATCCGCTTCTGCTGGGCGCGACCGGTCGCAACGTCACCTTCGGCCAGAACGTGGTGCTCCGCCACCCGCACAAGATCCGCATCGGCAACGACGTCGTCGTCGACGACAATGTGCTCCTGGACGCGAAAGGAGTCGACAACGACGGAATCGTCCTCGAGGACGGCGTCTTCATCGGCCGAAACACCATTCTTTCCTGTAAGAACGGCAACATTCATCTGGAAGAGCGGTCCAACATCGGTTTCAACTGCGAGATCTTCTCCGCCCATCGCGTCCGTGTGGGTAGGGACGTCATGATGGCGGCTTACGTCTATCTGGTGGGCGGCGATCACATGAGAGACCGACTGGACGTTGCGGTGTCGGAGCAGGGACGCATTGGGCTTCCCATCGAGATCGGCGAAGGGGTGTGGATCGGTGCCCACGCCGTCGTCGGAGGAGGGGTCGTGCTCGGTGAACACGCTATAATTGGCGCTGGCGCCATGGTTCTCGAGGACGTGCCCGCCTACCAAGTGGCGGCGGGGGTTCCCGCCAAAATCGTGCGCGATCGCAGAAAGAAGGAATAGGACCCCGTGTTTGGTGACCGAGCTTACGTAGGCAAGCTGCTCAAGACCAGCCTCCCGTCCCTGCCTGCCGATTTCGTCAAGACGCAGATCGTGGGCCGCTTCAGCGCCATTCCTCCGACGGTGCTCATATTCAACGTTTCGTACAAATGCGATTCCAAATGCGTGATGTGCAACTCGTGGAAGCTCCCCTATCACGATGACTTGACGACCGAAGAGTACGCGCGCACGTTCGGGAGCAGACTCTTTCGCACGATCGAATACGTCGGTATCACCGGCGGCGAGCCCACCTTGCGCAAGGACATGGTCGACATCGTCCGGCTGATGGCCGACAACATGCCGCGTCTCCGGAAAATGACGCTCAACACCAACGGTTTCGTCAAAGATCGGGTGGTGAAGACCCTCGACCGGATCGTCGACGTCGCCAACGAAAGAGGCTTCGTCTTTGGCACCCGCGTGAGTCTCGACGGCGTCGGTGGCGCGCACGAGGAGATCCGCCGGGTGTGGCACGCTTTCGAACGGGCGATGGATACCGTTCGCGCGATGCAGGAGCTGCGAAAGAAGAAGTTCTTCAATTTCGGCGTATCGTTCACTTTTACTGCTCAGAACCTGGAGGAAGGCGAGAGGATCTACGAGCTCTGCAGGAAAGAGAACTTGAACGTCGTTTTCTCCATCGCCCGCTACTCGGAGCTCGCCTTCGGCAACATGGATCTCGTCGAGTCTACCGAGCTCAAAAAAGACGACTTCCCGCGTCTGGCAACGTTTTTCCGCGAACGGGTCCGCGAGTCCAGGTTCACCGACGGCGATGGCCTTCTCTATCACGCCTACGTCAAGATGTTCGAGAACGGGATGAAGCGCGCCATGCCCTGTCCTTCGATGGACCAGGGGATCCTGCTCAACCCGAACGGTGACATCACCTACTGCGAGAACTCTCGGGTGATCGGCAACGTCCGGCAAGCCAACCCTTACGAGCTCTACTTCGACCCCGAGAACCTCGCTCTGCGTCAGGAGGTGCTCGATCGGGTCTGCCCGAGCTGTGCGAGCCCTTGCTTCGTCAACGCCGCCGCCATGAAGCGGGTCTTTCCGTACCTCAAGTTCGTCGTCGAGCTCGGCGGGGAGAAGCTCGCCGCACGCTTCAACGGGTCCTGACCGATGTGCGGCATTGCCGGCGTCGTCGCTCGCGACGCCCGCCGTCACGTGGATCCGGCTCTGATCCGTCGGATGGTGGAACGGTTGCACCATCGGGGTCCCGACGATACGGGTCTCGTCACGCTGCCCGGGGTCGGCCTGGGCTTGAAGCGTCTCTCCATCATCGACGTCGCCGGCGGGAGACAGCCGATCACGAACGAAGACGGGAGTCTGACTTTCGTCGGAAACGGCGAGATCTTCAATTTCCGCTCTCTCGGCGACGAGCTACGATTGCGAGGGCACCGGTTTCGCACCGGTTCCGACATGGAGACCGTCGTTCACGGGTACGAGGAGTGGGGCGACGGGGTCGTGGCGCGACTCAAGGGCCAGTTCGCATTCGCGCTCTGGGACGGCCCCCGGCGGAGGCTTCTCGCCGCACGCGATCGGGCGGGTGAGAAACCTCTGTACTACTACGAGGGTACCCACGACATCGTTTTCGCATCCGAGCTGAAATCACTGCTCGAGCGAGCGGACATTCCGCGCCGTCTGGATCCGCAGGCGCTCGACCTTTTCCTCACCTACGAGTTCATCCCCTCGCCTTACTCGATCTTCGAGGGCGTGCGCAAGCTCCCGCCAGCTCACGCGATGAGCATCGAGGACGGCGTCGTGCGAACCTGGGCCTATTGGAACGCTCCCGCGGAGGCCACCGAGTCTCGGAGTGAGGAATCCTGGGCGGACGAGCTCCGGGAAACACTTGGCGCCGCCGTACGTTCTCAGATGATGGCGGACGTGCCCCTCGGGGCATTTCTTTCGGGGGGGATCGACTCGAGCGCGGTCGTGGCCTTCATGAGCGAAAGCTCGAAACGGCCCGTGAAGACTTTCTCCATCGCGTTTCGGGACGCAAGCTACGACGAGTCGGCCTATGCGCAGTTGGTGGCCGAGCGCTTTGGCACCGAGCACACCGTCGAGACCATCGAGCCCGACGTTGCCGGACTTTTCGACCAGCTCGTGGTCCACCTCGACGAGCCCTTCGCCGACGTATCGCTTTTTCCGACGTATCTCGTGTCCCAGTTGGCCTCCCGCCACGTGAAGGTGGTTCTTTCCGGCGATGGGGGAGACGAGCTCTTTGCGGGATACGACTGGTACGTTGCCGACCGCATCGCCCGCAACCTAGCGCGATTTCCGGGTCAGAAGAGCCTCGGGCTGCTTCATCAGGTGAGCGAGTGGTTTCCACCCAGCGACAAAAAGAAAGGCCTGGTCAACCGGGCCAAGCGCTTCCTCGAAGGTGCGGTGGCCTCGCCCGAGCTGCAGCACTACCGTTGGATGTCCTACCTCGGGCCCGGCGAAAAAAGGGCCCTTTACACGAAGGCCCTGAAGACGTCCCTCGGTGCCTCCGACGCTTCCGACGCCGTCGTGTCCCGACTATCGGAGCCTCGCAACGACCTCCTCAACCGGCAGCTCTATGCCGACTTCAAGCTCTTTCTTGCCGACGACATCCTGGTGAAAGTGGATCGAATGAGCATGGCCACCTCGCTCGAAGCCAGAGCGCCCTTTCTCGACACCGACGTGCTCGAGCTCGCTTTCCGGATGCCAGGGTCGTTGAAGCTGCGGGGCTCGACGAGAAAATACATCCTCAAAAAAGCGCTGTCGAACAAGCTGCCCGGAGTCGTCCTCCGTCGGCGCAAGGAAGGGTTCAGCATTCCGATGAAGAACTGGCTTCGCGACGGGCTGCGACCGCTGATGAACGATTTGTTGTCTCGAGAACGTGTCGAGGCACGAAAGCTGTTTCGTTACGAGGCGGTGGAGCGGCTGATCTCCGAACATGTCTCGAGCCGAGCGAATCGAGCTCACCAGCTCTTTCCTTTGATGGTATTCGAGCGATGGGCATCGGAGTTTATTTAGAAAGTCCAGTCTCATGAGGCAACATGTCACCATCGTCGGCGCGCTGTACACGGCGTTTGGCGTCATCGGTGTTTTCTGCGCTCTGGCCGCTCTTCTGTTCTTCGGAGGGCTGGCGGGAATACTCCGGATGGTTGGTGAGCCCGACGCCACGAAAGCGGCGCCCATACTCGTCGCCCTGGCCGTGTTCCTGTTCTTCGCCATCTCCGTTTTCTCGATTCCCGGCATCGTCGTGGGCATCGGACTTCTCAAGTTCCAGAAATGGGCTCGGGTCGGCGCCATCTTGCTTTCGGCGCTGAACCTGCTCAACTTCCCGTTTGGAACCGCGCTCGGAGCCTACGGACTTTGGGTCCTGCTCAATGAGCAGACGGAGTCGCTATTCGCTTGAAGGCGGTCGAGAACGACCCCCACCGGAGTGCCGCGTCCGAGGATCTCTATATCGTGCTTGCGGCAGTGTTCATCGCCGCACTCGTCGCTTGTAATCTCGTCTTCCAGAAGTTTTTCATATGGGAGCTGCCTTTCTTCGGATCCGGATTCTCGTTCCAGCAGTCGGTAGGCGTCCTGGCCTATCCCGTCACGTTTCTCGTCACCGACGTCCTCTCGGAGATCTACGGAAAGGAGCGCGCCGACCGTGTCGTGACCAGCGGTCTCGTAGCCAGCCTCTTCGTAATGGGACTCGTCGTGTTGTCCTCGCGCGTTTCGGCGGCCCCATGGAGCCCGGTGGATGATGCTACGTTCCAGAAAGTGTTCGGACTGCAATGGCTGGGCGTCACGGCGTCGATGCTCGCTTACCTCGGCGCGCAATACCTCGACATCCGACTGTTTCATTACTGGAAGCGCCGGACCCGAGGCAAACACCTATGGCTCCGCAACAATGCCAGCACCATCACCTCGCAGGTGGTGGATACGGCGCTGGTCAACGGGCTTCTGGCCGCGGTAGGGACCACCGGAGTTACCTGGGAGCGATTCCCCGAGCTGTTCTGGAACGGCGTCCTCTTCAAGTGGTCGATGGCGCTCCTCGACACGCCGCTGTTCTACGCCGCCGTGTTCTATTGCCGGAGGCGTCTGCGCGCGGCCGGGGAAGTGGGGGTACAATCCCCCCCGTGATTCGGAAGGGCATCATCCTCGCCGGTGGGACGGGGAGTCGCCTCTACCCAATGACCTCGGCGGTGAGCAAACAACTCCTTCCGATCTACGACAAGCCGATGATCTATTTCCCCCTGAGCACGCTGATGCTCGCGGGAATC
The DNA here is from genome assembly GCA_035457705.1 of Vicinamibacteria bacterium. GTDB lineage: Bacteria > Acidobacteriota > Vicinamibacteria > Marinacidobacterales > SMYC01 > DASPGQ01. Next base: position 278,458 of record DATIBD010000070.1, on the reverse strand, counting down.
CGGGACATACTCGTCATCACGACGCCGCACGATCGGCCACTATTTGAGATTCTGCTGCGCGATGGAAGTCACCTCGGACTGGAAATCTCCTATGCCGTACAGCCGCGGCCTGAAGGATTGGCTCAGGCTTTTCTCATCGGTGAGGACTTCGTCAACGGGAAAGGCTGCGCCCTCGTGCTCGGAGACAATCTCTTCTACGGGCACGAGCTCACGAGCCATTTGAGACGTGCCGCGCAGCGGGACGAAGGAGCGACCATCTTCGCCTACTGGGTACGAAATCCGGAAAGATACGGAGTGGTGAGCTTCGGAGGCAACGGTGAAGCGGTCGACCTCGTCGAGAAGCCGGCGAAGCCCGCTTCTCACTATGCGGTGACCGGCCTTTACTTCTACGATCATCGCGTCGTGGAACAGGCCAAGCGGTTGAAGCCTTCGGCGCGGGGCGAGCTCGAGATCACCGACTTGAACCGTCTTTACCTCGAACAGAACGCGCTGCACGTCGAGAAGCTCGGGCGGGGCTTTGCCTGGCTCGATACCGGCACTCACGATGCCCTTCTTCAAGCGGCGATGTTCATCGAGTCGGTCGAACAGAGGCAGGGGCTGAAGATTTGTTGCCCCGAAGAGATCGCGTTTCGCATGGGATTCATCGACGCAGAGGCGCTCGAGCGGCTCGCCGTGGAGAGCTCGGCGAGCGAATATGGCCGCTACTTGTTGTCGCTGCTTCAGGAGCGCTGAGAGGAGTGTCCTTCCCACGATTCCCGTCGAGGACGCGGACTCACCGAGACGGCAACGGACCGTACTCGACAGGGCGATAGAAGCGTGAGAGTTCTCGAGACTCCGATTCGCGGCCTCCGCGTGGTCGAGCCGGTCCGCCGCGGTGATGATCGAGGGTTTCTCGTCGAGACCTACAAGTTCGGACCGTACAGCGAGGTGGGCGTCGCCGCTTCCTTCGTTCAAGACAACCTTTCGCACTCGACCCGGGGCGTGCTTCGCGGTCTCCATTTCCAGAAGCGACAGGCCAAACTCGTAACGGTGGTGCACGGAGAGATCTTCGACGTGGCGGTCGACATTCGCCCCGGCTCGTCCACCTTCGGACGATACTTCGGAACGATCCTCACTGGGGACAACCATCGGCAGCTGTTCATGCCAGTGGGATTCGCCCATGGTTTTTGCGTGCTCTCGGATCTCGCCGACGTCTGGTACAAGATGACCGACGTCTACCGCCCCGAGGAAGAAGGAGGGATTCGCTGGGACGATCCGGAGATCGGGGTCGATTGGCCCATCTCCAACCCCCTTGTCTCAGAGCGCGATCGAAAGCATCCTCTGCTGAAAGAGATCTCGGTTCTCGACCTTGCGGTCGAGCCGTGAGCCGCCGTGGGCGGGCCGCGTCTACCACTCGTTCCGGGCTCATGCCGGTTGGGCTTCGGCGCCATGGGTCTCTCGAGGGCCGGAATCGACGAGGCCGACGCCGTTAATCTTCTGCACCGCGCGCTGGACTCCGGGATCCGCTTCATTGACAGCGCCGACGTCTACGCGCCGTCGGCCGACGAGATTGGGCACAACGAGCGCTTGATCGCCAAAGCACTCGCGAGCTGGGGTGGTGATCGCGCCGAGGTCATCGTCGCTACCAAAGGGGGACTCCGCAGGGATGCCCAGGGCTGGTTTCCCGATGGTCGCGCCAGGCACTTGCGAGGAGCATGCGAGGCCAGCCTGAGGGCGCTCGGCGCCGACGCGCTCGATCTCTATCAGCTCCACGCGATCGATGTGAAGTCCAGAACGACGACTTATCGGACCCTCGAGTCGTTGTTGCGGGAAGGTAAGGTGCTCCGGCTCGGCTTGTGCAACGTGTCGCTCGAGGAGCTCGAGGAAGCTCTCCGTCACTTCCCCGTCACCGCCGTCCAGGTTTCCCTCAGTCCCATCGACCTGACCCCGTTGAAGAACGGCGTCGCTTCGTTTTGCCAACGCCACGGGATCAGTTTGATTGCCCACAGCCCTCTCGGTGGACACCGCAACCGTCATCGAATCGAGCGTGACCCCGTGCTCGCGAGCATGGCGCGCCGTCGCGGAGCGTCCTGCGCCGAGATCGCGCTCGCCTGGCTGCTTTCGATAAAGGGGGTAATCCCGATTCCCGGGGCGACGAAGCTCGCGAGTCTCGAATCCAGCTTGCGCTCTGGCGATCTGGTCTTGACCGCTGAAGAAAGCGACGAGCTCTCCCAGGCTTATTCCGTTTCGCGCAAGACCGCCCTGCCGATGAGCACGACCGATGGAGAAGTCGTGCTGTTCGTAGGTTACCCGGGTGCGGGCAAGACGACTGTCGCAAGAGCCTGGGAGGAGCGCGGCTACAGTCGACTCAACCGAGACGAAAGGGGCGGGACGCTCCGGGACCTCCTCGAAGCGCTCGACGACCGACTCGGACGGGGCGAGAGAAAGCTCGTCCTGGACAACACTTATCCCCGGCGCGCCTCACGCTACGACGTGATCGAGGCCGCGCGGCGTCACGGCGTCGCCGTCCGTTGCGTATGGTTGCGGACCTCCCTTCAGCAGGCGCAGCTCAACGCGGCCACGCGAATCGTCCAACGCTACGGGCGGCTCCTCGAGCCCGAGGAGTTGAGGAAACTGTCCCGGGCAGACCCGAACGCCTTTACCCCCAGCGCGCAGTTCCGCTACCGGCGGGAGCTCGAGCCACCGAGACCGGAGGAAGGATTCGTCGAGATCGAGGAGCTCGACTTCGAGCGTGACCCGCCGCCGGCACGGTCCGGACGCGCCGTGTTCTTCGAGCCGCGGGAGAAGGGGATTCGCCCGAAACTCCACCGATACGCATCGGCGGGGTTTCGGCTTCTCGGTGTTTCGTTCCAGCCCGGAAGACGCGATCGGACTTATTTCGATTCAGGCGTGGAGGTCCACGTGTGCAACCATGTCCCACCAATCTCCTGCTGGTGCCGCAAGCCTCTTCCCGGACTGGGTGTGGTGCTCATCGAGAAGTACGGACTGGCCCCAGAGAAGTGCCTCGTGGTCGTGAGCTCTTCCGCGGACAAAGGTTTCGCTGAGCGCCTGGGAATTCCCACACTCGCTGCCTCAGAGCTCGAACGTTAGGCGCTCCGTCCCCTGCCGGCGTGGCGGGCTCGAAATGAACGCGAAAAGGCGCATGACCTACTCATTATGCTAGATTGGCTCTCGATGAGCGGCGAGCCGACAGTATTCGACAAGATTATTCGAGGCGAGATCCCGAGCCACAAAATCTACGAGGACGAGCTCGTTTACGCTTTTCTCGACATCGCACCTCTTTCCCGTGGACACACGCTCGTGGTGCCGAAGGAGTCGAAGGCCTTTTTTCACGAATTGAGCGACGATTCGGCGGCGGCCCTGGGCCGCGCGCTTCCCCGGATTTGTCACGCGGTCGTGAAGGCCACGGGAGCGACTGCTTACAACATCCTGCAGAACAACGGAAGTGCCGCTCATCAGGCGGTTTTCCACGTCCACCTTCACATCATTCCCCGCTACGAGAAGGAAGGCCTCGGAATCGGGTGGAATTCCGGCAAGCTCGAGGAGGCTGCCGCCAAGGAGCTCGTCCGCTCCATCACTCGGGCTCTCGAAGAGAAGGGTTCAGGCTGAGCCCCTTCACTCGCATCCCCCCAGCTTCTTCAAAGTCATTTGGGATCGGAATCCCGTTTGGGAGTTGGACGTATTGACGGTGACGAACAAGGCGTCGAGCTCCCAAAGCTTGGGTATCGAGCGCACACCCGTCGTGCTATAGAAGCGGTTCCAGGGAAGAGTGATCCGGTTGACGACGCCGGGCTCCAGCTTGAACGAGGCGTAGTGGCTTCGCTCTCCCGCCCTCAGCTCGAGCCAGTATCGCATGACGTCGCTCGACTCCGCCTCCAGATAGATCGCCTTGAATCGGGACAAATCGATTGGACGTCGTAGCGCGAGCGCGACCCAGCGATCGATCTTCTGAGGAGTCGCCCGGGAAAGCTCGTAGTCCAGCTCGAGCTCACCCGATTCTCCGCCCGCGAGAGAGCCCTTTGACTCGTCGTCCTTTTCGAGCGTGAGGTCTTCGAGAGGCAAGGGTGTGAAAGAGGCGCACGAGCTCTCAGGAGTTCGAGCGGCGGAGAACTCGACTCCCACGAATAACGGGTTCGACAGGATCCAGGGCACGTCCGGAGAGAGCAGCGGGTGTTCCGGCAAGTACACCTCCGCTCGATAGACTCCGGGTGTTTTAGCGTCGATGGCGAGCTCGCCCGACTGAGCCGACGCCACGACGATACCGTTGCGTTTGAGGTCGATGCGAGGCGACAGGGAAGCCGTCTGGACTACGACACGAATCGTGTCGCCTTGCCGAGCGATCTCGAACTTCTGGGGTTCTCCCGCAGCCCGAACCAGAGAAAAAAACTCACCCCGTCGGATTGCCTCTTCCGGTGAGTCACGGTGGGCGGGGCTGATCCCGAGCCCGGCGTAGGTGAACGCTGTTTCGTACGAGGGAAGGGGCACTGTCATCTCATCCGTGATCGTGAAGCCGCCGTGGGCGTTCGCGGCGTAGAAGCCGACCACCGGGCCGCGCGTGAGGAGCTCGTCCCATCGGTGAAGTGCATAGGACGGCGAAGTAAAGGCCTCGATGTAATAGTACCGGTTGAACGGAGAGTAGAGCGCCCATTTCAACTTTGCTGCAGCGGAGCTGGCCCGAAAGTAGGAAGTCACGTTGATGATCTCGATACCGTCGGGCACGAAGTCATCTTCCCAATAACTCCATCGCTGGGTCGGGTCCTCCGGGTAAGTGATGATGGACAGGCCGCCCCACTCCCTTATGTCCGCCGTGGCATCTGGGGGGTAAGGAGGTAGTTTGTACTCGGGGAGGCTCCTCGCATCCGACGCAATCAGATGCCCCTCGGGAAGACCGATCTCGGAGCCACCGATGAAGCGCACGCCGCGGATGGTTCGGGAAAGTGTGGTCGCTTGGGAATGCGGCGAGCCGTGCTCACTCAGCATTACGAAACCGACTCGTGCCTTCCTGGCGGCGTCGGCGATCTCCTCGAGCGAGGAAAGACCATCGGAGAGTGTGGAATGCACGTGAAACGCTCCCCAGACATAAGCATTGGATGTCTCCGGTTCGTAGGGGATCAGGAGGACGCCGCGACCAAGAACGAGCGCGCCGGCGAGGGCGCCGCTCATGAGGAGGGTCTTTCCGACTCGCATTGAGACCCAGCTATCTTACTCAAAACAAATTCAATTACGGCTTGACAGAAGGGCACTTTAGACTGTAAAAAAAGCTAACGCTTTTGGCGTAGCTCCCCCCCGGTTGGGCGCCGAGAGAAAAGTAGGCCCCATCCGATCCCCCCAAGCTGTTGACAGTAGAGCATCTTGCTGGACGCAATGAAGTTCGACGTACTCCTGTCCTGTCTGTCGGCGATGGCCGCGCTGTCGCTTGCGGGGTTTCTTTTGCGCCGGCACCGTCAGGAAACAGCCCACGCCATTCTCGCGGTGGGGTTTCTAGTCTTTGCGGCTCGCGAAGGAATTGGCGTGCTGTCCACGCTCGCCGCGAGCGAGTCCGACGCCTTGATGTGGCACCGGTACCGGTTTGTCGTCGCTGCGGCGATCCCCGGTCTCTGGCTTTGCGCCGCGCTTACGTTTGCGCGGGCGACTCCTTTCGTGTTCCTGAGGCGCTGGAGGTTCGTGCTCGTCGCAGCCTTCCTGCTTCCGAGCGCGCTCGTCGTCGGAGGATGGCACGCCCTCGTGATGCGAGCTGCCGACTTGACGCCGACACTGTTCGTTCCCGTGGGAACGGCGGGTGTCGGCCTCCATGGGATCCTCGTGATGTCCGCCGTCGCGGTTTTGGTGAACTTCGAGAGAACTCTCCGGGCGTCGGCGGGAAGTGTCCGATGGCAGATCAAATTCGCGATCTTGGGGCTCGGCGCCCTATTTGGGGTCGAGGTGTTTCTCGACAGTCAGGTTCTCTTGTATTCGGTCGTCCAGACCACGCTCTTCCCGATTGGCTCGGGAGCGCTGTTGCTCGCGTGTGGCCTCATCGCTTTCTCCATTGCTCGTCGCCGGCTGGCCAGCGTCGAACTCTATCCGTCTGACGCGCTGCTTTTCAGATCGCTGACCCTGCTGGTGGTGGGAATCTATTTCCTTGGTGTGGTCGGCGTGGTCGAGCTCATCGACAGGCTCGGGGGCCGGCAATGGCCTCCCGCCGTTGCGATCTTCGTCCTTCTTGCCACTTTGGGGCTGGCGACTCTCTTCTTGTCGACGAGGTTCCAGCTGAGAGCGAGACGCTGGCTCAGTCGGCATCTCGCCCGGCCGGCGCACGATTACCGCCGCATCTGGGACCGTTTTACTCGCGATACCAGCGCGGCCATGGAGATCGAGCCCCTTTGTGCGGCGATAACGAAAATCGCGGTCGAGACATTTGGATGTCCGAGTGCGACGATCTGGTTGGTGCGAGAAGGGGAGCGCAAGCTGCTCTTGGGGGGGACGTCGGCGATGTCAGCGGCCCAAGCCAACGCGACTTTGAATCGATATGCGGACGGTCGGGACTGGCTGGCGGTGATGGCGGGGACGCTCGACCGGCCGATCGACCTCCGTGATCCGAGACTTCCCGAAGCTGCGCGAGAGCTCGAGCGCGAGATCGACGCCCGCTACAGCGTGGCCCTGCTGGGAAACGATGGATGTCCCATCGGGTTTCTGACACTGAGCGAGCGCTTTCCCAAACAGCCGTTCAGTCTCGAGGATCTCGCGCTCATGAAGACGCTTGCGGATCAATCCGCGGCCACGATCCGCAATCGCCAGCTCGCACGAGACCTACGACGCGCGCGCGAGATGGAAGCCTTTCAGGCGGTCTCGACGTTCTTTGTTCACGATCTCAAGAACCTCGCCTCACGACTGTCGCTCGCGATGCAGAACCTTCCCGCTCACATCGACAAGCCCGAGTTTCGACATGACGTGCTGCGGATGATGGACCAGAGCGTACGAAAGATCGACACGATGACGTCTCGCCTCTCGTCGCTCACGAGCGGCCTTTCACTGAAGCGCACCGACTGCGACCTCAACCATCTCGTTCGAAAGACGGTGGCGACTCTCAACGGGTCGATGAAAGCCCGTGTTTCAATTGAATGCTGCGTCCTGCCCAGCGTTCGAATCGATTCCGCCGAGATGCAAAAAGTGCTGACGAACCTGGTGTTGAATGCGCAGGAGGCCACGGGGGAATCGGGAAATATCAGCGTGCGCACTTCGGCCGAGAAAGGCTGGGTGTTGTTGTCGGTAGCCGACGACGGATGCGGCATGAGTCCGGAGTTCATCACCCATTCGCTCTTCCGACCGTTCCAAACGACTAAGAAAAGCGGACTCGGGATCGGCCTCTATCAATGTAAGACCATCGTCGAGGCCCATGGCGGCCGAATCGAAGTGCAGAGTGAGCGACAGAAGGGAAGCACCTTCAACGTTCTGCTTCCGGTCCAAATGAATGACGCCTGAAGGCGGAAGGAATCCTATGGAGAAACCGAAACTACTCCTCGTCGACGACGTGGAGGACATCCGAAAACAGATGAGGTGGACCCTGGCAGACGAGTACGAGGTCTTCGAGGCCGAGGACCGCACCGAAGCGATGGAGTTATTCGAAACCCATCGAATGCCGCTCGTCTCTCTCGATCTAGGCCTTCCACCCGACTCGAACGGAGTCGAGGAAGGATTCCGCCTTCTCGACGAGATTCTGGAGATCGACGCAGATGCCAAAGTCGTCGTGATCACCGGACAGGAGCAGCGTTCGCACGCTCTGCGCGCCGTATCTCTTGGTGCTTACGACTTCTTCACCAAGCCGATTCAGATCGACGAGCTCCACGTGGTTCTTCGCCGCGGTCGCTATGTATACGATCTGGAGACGGAGAATCGGAAGCTTCACAATGACGTGAGCGAGGATTCCTTCCAAGGCATCGTGGGGTTCTCCGAATCGATGCAGAACGTGTTCAAGTCGATACGGAGGGTCGCTGGCTCCGACGCCGAGGTCCTCGTCGACGGCGAGAGCGGAACCGGAAAGGAGCTCGTAGCGCGCGCCGTCCACCGTTTGAGCGCACGTTCCGAGGGTCCCTTCGTCCCCATCAACTGCGGTGCCATTCCTGAGAACCTCCTCGAAAGCGAGCTGTTCGGTTACGAGAAAGGCGCGTTCACCGGGGCTCACGCCCGCCGCCAGGGTCGGATCGAGCTCGCGCACGGCGGGACGCTCTTCCTCGACGAAGTCGGGGAGCTCTCCCCATCCCTCCAGGTAAAGCTCCTGCGGTTTCTGCAGGAACATCGGTTGGAGCGGATTGGGGGCCGGCAGGAGATCGAGGTCGACGTCCGGGTCATCGCCGCGACCAACGCGGACCTGGAGAAAGCGATGAGGAGCCAGACTTTCCGGGAGGATCTCTATTTTCGTCTGGCAGTCGTGCGCATCCCGCTTCCGGCGCTTCGAGAGCGAGGAGAGGACGTGGAGGTGCTCGCTCGCGTGTTTCTGGAACGTTACGCCCTGGAGAACGGTCGGGGCGCGCTCGAGTTCGACCGCGAAGCCCTGGCGGCCATCCACCGGCACTCGTGGCCCGGCAACGTCCGTGAGCTGGAGAACCGGATCAAACGCGCGGTCATCATGGCCGACGGCCGCAAGATCACGACAGAGGATCTGGAGCTTGCGACGCCTCATGCCCTCGGGGGCAAGGCCCTCAGCTTGAAGCGGGCGCGAGAGGAGGTCGAGCGCGAGCTCATCAGCAACGTGTTGTGGAAGCATAACGGCAACGTGACGCGGACCGCGGCGGAGCTGCAGGTGAGCCGACCGACCCTGTACGAGCTCATGCAGAAACTCGGTATCAGCCGGGGCAAGAACAACGCGAGCGCTTGAGCTCAGGTTTGCGTTGTTCCCGCCGACCACGTAAACTGTGGTGTTTTCGGAGGAACCGAGGAAGATGTCACAGAAGTGCAAGATTACCGGAAAGGGCCCGATGTCGGGAAACAACGTCTCCCATGCGCACAACAAGACGCGCCGGGTGCAGCGTCCCAACCTGCAATGGAAGCGGGTCTACGTCCCCGAGCTGGGAAGAACCGTCCGTGTACGCTTGTCCACCCGCGCCCTCCGCACCCTCGACAAGAAGGGCTTGATGGCAGTTCTCAAGGACCAGGGGCTGTCCCTCAAAGACGTGCTCTAGATTCTTTGCGCCCCTCATGTCGAGACTGCCGTTCGGTTTCGTACTCCTGCTTCTCCTGACAGGCTGCGGCGCGGGCGAGAGCCCCGAGGCCACGGCTCCTCAGCCGGAAGAAGATCTGCTCGATCGGGCACGCGCGATACACGACCGGGTGCTCGCGCTGGACACGCACGTCGACATTCCATTCGACTACGCGACCGAGAAGGTGGACCCGGGTGTGCGCGGTGAGCTCCAGGTCGATCTCCCGAAGATGGAGGAAGGCGGTCTCGACGCGGCTTTCTTCATCGTCTACGTCGGCCAGACCGAGCGAACCGCCCAGAACTACGAAAAGGCCAAGGCGGACGCCATGACGAAGTTCGAGGCCATCCATCGTATGGCCGACGAGATGTACCCCGACCGGATCGAGCTCGCACACAGGGCGGATGACGTAACGCGCATCCACGACGCGGGTAAGCTCGTGGCCTGCATCGGCATCGAGAACGGATACGTCATCGGGAAAGACCTGTCCCTGCTCGCCAAATATCACGAGCTCGGCGCTCGATACATTACGCTTGCGCACGGTGGACACAACGACATCGCGGACTCCTCTCAGCCCCGTGAGAACCTAGGGGATCCCGAGAGCGAGCACGACGGTGTGAGCGATTTCGGGCGCGAAGTCATCGCGGAGATGAATCGACTAGGCATCATGGTGGACGTCTCGCACATCTCGAAGAAGGCGATGCTCGATGCCGTGGTGCTTTCCAAAGCTCCGGTGATCGGCTCGCATTCTTCGACCCGTGCTCTCGCGGACCATCCGCGCAATATGGACGACGAGCAGCTCCGAGCTCTCGCGGAGAACGGGGGCGTCATGCAAACGGTGGCGCTAGGGAGCTTCGTGAAGAATCCGCGGGAGAAGCAGGATGCGATGGAGGGTCTGTTCGCCGAGCTGGGCATCACCGGAATGCGTGACGTGAGCGGCCTGTCGACGGAAGACCGCGCCCGGTTCGACGCTCGGCGGACGGAGATTGACTCCCAGTGGCCGCCGGCCACCGTGTCCGATTTCGTGGACCATATCGATCACGCCGTCGAGGTGATGGGAATCGACCACGTCGGCATCAGCTCTGATTTCGATGGCGGTGGGGGCGTCGAGGGCTGGAACGATGCCAGTGAGACGTTCAACGTGACCCTCGAGCTGGTCCGGCGAGGTTACACCGAAGAGGAGATCGCCCAACTGTGGAGCGGCAATCTGCTCCGGGTCTGGCGCGAGGTGGAGCGGGTCGCGGCGGAGCTTCGAACGCAAACGGAGTGAGCTCAGTCGCCGAGACAGATCCCCAGCTCGCGTGCGGTGAGGATGCTGTCGCAGTCGAGCGGAACGACTTTCATGCGGCCGATCGCCGACGCGAGGGGGACCCGGCGAACCGTGGGGGGATCGAGGGCGACCATTACTCCCGCAGCACCATCCGCGAGACAACGGACGGCCGCCGCGCCGAAGCGAAGTGAGACGAGGCGGTCAAAGGCGGTTGGCGTGCCCCCCCGCAGAAGATGCCCCAGAACCACGTGGCGCGCCTGTTTTCCCGTTCGCTGCGATAGCTCCCTGGCAACTTTTTCTCCGACGCCCCCGAGCCGCTCCGCGGCCCCCAGCGGCTTGTCGACGACCGTGTAATCGCCGCCTCGGGGCCGTGCGCCTTCGGCAACGACCACGATGGAGAACGAAGCGCCCGCTCGATCCCTTTCGCGCACCTTCTGGGCGACCTTTTCGAGGTCATAGGGAATCTCGGGAATCAATATGACGTCAGCCGTGCCGGCGATGCCGCAGTTGAGGGCAATCCAGCCGGCGTAACGCCCCATCACCTCCACCACCATGATGCGACGGTGGGAGGCGGCGGTCGTGTGGAGTCGATCGAGGCATTCGGTCGCGAACGAGACCGCGGTGTCGAAGCCGAAGGTCACGACCGTCCTGTCCAGATCGTTGTCGATCGTTTTGGGAACGCCGATCACGGCGATGCCCTTCTGATGCAGTACGTTCGCAATCATCAGCGAACCGTCGCCTCCGATGGCAACGAGCGCGTCGAGGTCGTGGTGGCGAAACTTGCCCACGAGCTCGTCGGAGCGATCGACCTCCTCGATCTCTCCGTTCGACTGGCGAACCGGGAAGCGGAGCGGGTTGCCGGTGTTCGTCGTTCCGAGGATCGTCCCCCCGAGATGGGTGATGCCGCGGACCTCTTCCGGGCCGAGGGCGACGAGACCACCTCCACGGTCCTCATAGCGTTGCGGGTCGAGAAGGCCGTCGTATCCGTCGCGAATACCGTAGCAGCTCCATCCCTGACGGTGCGCGGCGAGGACGACTGCGCGAATCACGGCGTTCAATCCTGGGGCATCGCCACCGCCCGTATTGATCGCCAGCCTGGCCATCTTCACATCACGAGCCCGCGTCGAGATACTTGATGAAGACTACTTCGTTTCGAGCTTCATTATAGAGGAGCTCGTCTGCCAGCGACTGAGACATCAGAATTCCGAAGCCACCGGGCCGGATTCCTTTCTGCTCACGAATCTCCATGTGGCCCATGGGATTGTCCTGTGGATTCCGCACGGCGGCGTGATCGATCTCCTCGAAGCGGAAGCCTTCGCCGGGGTCGGCGATTCGGTAGAGAATCAACTTTTTCGCCCGCAGATAGGTGACGCGCACTTCCCGGCTAGGGTCGAGCTTTCCGCCCCACTCGATTGCGTTCAAGAGCATTTCGCGAAAAACGCGGCCGATGGCTTCACGGACCGAGGCCTCCAGGTCGGCGTCGAGGCGAGAAAGAAAGCTCTGAATCCTTTCGGCGGCGTCGCGATCGCAGGGTACGGCCAATTCGACCCAGTGCGGTTTCGCCGAGAGCACACGGATCCGCGAGCCGTTACCTGGGTCGCTTGCCGCCTTTTCGACTAACGAGAGAAGCGGGGTCGGGTCGATGGGTTTGGCGAGCAGGGCGTAGGCGTCCTCCCGCACGGCATCGAGGACGGTTTGAGGCGTATTGTCGGCGGTGATGACCACGACCCTCGGGCGGGTGACTCGTTTCTCCATTCTTCTCAGAAGCTCGAGCCCGCTCATCTCCGGCATCCAGACATCGAGGAGCATTACGTCGAACTCCTGTTCGCCGAGACGGTCGAGGGCCGCCGCACCGCTGGCCACGCTGCTGACTTCGTGCCCAGCCATTTGGAGAATCTTCTCGATGCGGTGGCGGGTGACGCGTTCGTCTTCGACCAGGAGGACTTTGGACATGGCTCAGTCCTTCATCGCCTCGTCGAGGGCCCGCTCGAGGCTCTTGGTTTCGTGGACGAGCGTTTGCAAGAGGCTCGAAGCATCCTCCAGGTCCCCGGCGCGAGCGCGGCGCTCGAGCTCCCTCGCAAGGTCGAGGGCCCGCTTCGAAGCGAAGTTTCCCAGAGCGCCGATGAACGCATGCGCCGATGTTGCGAGCTTTCTTGCTTCACGGCCTCGGATGGCGTCTCCCATGGTCTCCAGCATCTCGTGGGAGTCCTCTTTGAAGAGTTGGATGAGCTCCTGGAGCAATCCCCGGTCTCCTCGGACGCCCGCGAGGAGCTCATCGAACTCGAGCACCGGCGCGTCGTTCTCGTCGAAGGTAGAGACCTCGGAACGTCGCTCGATAGAGAAGCGAGCGGCGAGCCCTTCCAGGGCATCGAGCAGCTCCTCGAAACGGATCGGTTTGGACACGTAGGCGTCCATGCCTGCTTCGAAGCACATGTCACGGTCCTCGTTCATGGCGTAGGCGGTGAGGGCGATGACGGGGATGTGGGCGCCGGAACGCGCCTCGCGCTCTCGAATCAGCTCCGTGGCCTGCAGTCCGCTCATTCCAGGCATCTGGACGTCCATGAGCACGAGGTCGAATCGACCGGGACTCTCGAGCGCGTCGAGCGCCTGCTGGCCGGTGGAGACAGACTCGACGGTGTACCCTTGCTTTGCCAGCAACCGTTCCACGAGCTCGCGGTTGACGGCGTTGTCCTCGGCCAAAAGGACGTTCAAGCCGCCCCGCGGACGGGGCGCCTGCACCGATTCCGTTCGCTTTCCCGAGACCGCCTCGTCAGTAGCACGGCCGAATCGAAGCGTGAAATGAAATGCGCTTCCCTTGCCGGGAGCGCTCTCGAGCCAAATCCGACCTCCCATCATGGAGGCGAGGTGCGCGGAGATCGTGAGGCCGAGGCCGGTGCCCCCGTATCTCCTCGCCATCGCCTGATTGGCCTGAGTAAAGGCTTCGAACACCATTTGCTGCTTGCTTTCGGGAATACCGATTCCGGAATCGACCACCGTGAAGTGAAGCTCGACTTCGTCGAGAGCGGCCGATACGCAGCTTACGTCGAGCTTGACCCAGCCCTGCTCGGTGAACTTCAGGGCATTGCCGATGAGGTTCACCAGGATCTGGCGAATCCGCCGGGGGTCCCCGAGAAGATGGTCGGGGACGGCGGCATCGATGCTCGACGATAAGTCGAGTCCTTTCTCATGAGCCCTCATCTCCAGGATCTTGACCGTCGCTCCCACAGTATCGCGAAGCGAGAAGGGGACGCGGTCGATGTCCAGCTTGCGGGCTTCGATCTTGGAAAAATCGAGGATATCGTCGAGAAGCTCCAGGAGCGCTTCGGCAGAGTCCTTGACGGTTATGAGATGATCCCTCTGCTCCTCGTCGAGGTCGGATTGCAGGGTGAGCTCCGTCATGCCGATGATCGCATTCATGGGCGTACGGATCTCATGGCTCATGTTGGCAAGGAACTCGCTCTTGGCGCGGGTCGCATCTTCGGCGAACCGCTTCGCCTGATCGAGCTCGTCCACCAGCTGGGTGAGCCGTCGCGCGTTCTCTTCTTCGGCGCGTTTCGCTTGCTCGAGATCCCGGGCATATCGCCTGAGAGCCTCTTCGGCACGCTTTCGCTCGGTGATGTCTCGAGCGACGGCGTAGACCAGACCCGACTCGACCGAGACGGCCGTGTTCCAGGAAAGCCATTTATAGGAGCCGTCGCCACAGCGGTATCGGTTCTCGAACGAGATGACATCCGAGCCCGCACGGAGGCTCGAGGCGGCCTCCAGGGTCGCCTCCAGATCGTCGGGATGCACGAAATCGAGGTAGGGCTTCGCCAGCAGCTCTCCGCGGGTATAGCCCAGCGTTTTCTCCCACCCTGGATTGACGTGCTTGAAGTTGTACTCGTGGTCGGCGACGCAGAGCAGATCGAGAGAGAGCTCGAAGAACTGATCCAGCTCCCCACGGGCGTGGTCGCGCTCGACCAGGGCACGGGTGAGATCGACGAGCTTGCGGCGCTCCGCCATTCGGCTCACCACCTGACGCGCGAGGGCAGTAAGGAGCCCGCGCTGCTCGATGTCGAGGGACCGCGGCGCTCGGTCGGCGACGCAGAGAGTACCGAGCGCGAGACCATCCTCGGTTACGAGAGGCGCGCCGGCATAGAATCGGATACGCGGCTCGCCGATCACTGACGGGTTCGTTCGGAAACGCTCGTCGGCGAGCGTATCGGGCACCTCCATCACGTCGGTGTCGAGGATCGCGTGCGAGCAGAATCCGTGCTCCCGCGGGGTTTCCGTCACCGAGATGCCGCGCGCCGACTTGTACCACTGTCGGTGCTCGTCCACCAAGGTGATGACGGCGATGGGGGTACGGCACACGTAGGACGCGAGCAGGGTCAGGTCATCGAAACCCTCCTCGGGAGGCGTATCGAGGATCTCGTAACGTTCAAGAGCCTCGAGCCGAGCCATCTCGTTGGCGGGAATCGGGATTTTCATTTCTCGAGCCATTGAATCGCGTCATCGAGGTTATCGGCCCATCCGAACCGATCGGTCAGGTGGACCATCGCGATGAGCTTGCGCATCTTTTCGCTGGCATTCATCAGGAGGAGCTTCCCGCCTCGGCCGCTGATGGACACGTAATGGTGGACGAGGATCCCAATCCCAACGCTGTCGAACCAGCTCACCCCTTCGAGGTCGATGATGTTGCGCAATTTGCGCTCGCGCGAAAGCTTGTCGAGTGTGGCGCGCAGCTCGGCCGCGGGCTTGCCGTCCACGATGCGCCCACGAACGCGAACGAGCATCACACCGCTCGAGCCGACGGAAGTGACATCGATTTCCATTACGGCGCCGTGGCTAATTTACAGCATCAGGCCATTGGCATCCACCGCGCAGCCGTATCCTGGCCGGGGACGGTGGGGAGCCCTCGGCTGCGCCCGGCGCCCTAGCGGGGAATTGACGATTAGCTCGAGCGTCGATTAATAACTACTTACCGACTTTTGGAATCAAGAGAAAGGGAGGGACAATGAAGGATACCCCGAAAGGCTGGCCAAGGATCTCCTCGGCGCTTTTCTACGATGAGGCCCCCAAAGCCATAGACTGGCTGTGCCAGAGCTTCGGATTCGAGGTGCGACTCAAGGTCGAGGGCGAAGGCGGCCAAATCGAGCATTCCGAGCTCGTTCTCGGAGAGGGTTTGATCATGGTGGGCTCCACGCGGAGAACCGACCGGGCGCACCGCTCGTACTGCGCGAGCCCACGCTCTCTCGACGGAGCCAACACCCAGAGTCTGTGCGTGTACGTAGACGACGTCGATGCTCACTGCGAGCGGGCCCGTACTGCAGGCGCCGAAATCCTGGAGGAGCCCGAGACACGCGATTACGGGGAAGAATATTGGGCGGACCGCGGCTATCACTGTGTCGATCCGGAAGGCCACCACTGGTGGTTCGTGCAGCGGGTTCGGGAGCCGACCCACGATGTCGACTAGCAACTCAGGGATGGAGATGGGGAAGACAAGGGCCGTCGCGCCGGTAATGGATTGATCGGAAGTGAGTTTCGAAAGAGGCCTCGGTGAGCGGCGATCGATCGGTCTCCGGGGCCGGTGCGCGAATTCCGTTGTCCGAACCGCCCGAAAGAGGAATACTGCCGAGAGCGCGTGGAATATCCTGGGGCATGACCCGAGAAACGGCCGACATCGTTATTCTCGGCGCCGGCGTGATGGGGACCTCGATCGCCTACCATCTGGCCCAGCGTCGGGCCGGCCGTATCGTCTTGATCGAGCGCGACGTCGTCGCCTCGGGCGCGAGTGGGGCATCGTCTGCCCTCGTCCGGATGCACTACAGCTTTCCGCCTGAGGTGCGTCTCGCCGTGAAGAGCCTCGAGTATTTCACCCACTGGACCGACTGGCTCGGCCGGCCCTCGTCCTTCCGTCAGACGGGATTCTTCCGGATCGTGCCCGAATCGGAGGAGCCCTTGCTGCGCGCGAACGTCGCGATGCAGCGCGAATGCGGGGCCGACACCCGTATCGTGCGGCGCGAAGAGATCCAGGAGATCGAGCCGCACTGGAACGTGGACGACGTCGGACTAGCCGCCTACGAACCGGGCTCGGGTTACTGCGCCGCGGCGACGGTCGCAAGCGACTTCCTCGAGCGGGCCAGAGAGCTCGGAGTGCGCTACGTGCATGCCCAACCGGTTCACGAAATCCAGACGCGCCGCGGGCGAGTCACGGAGGTCGTCACCAAGGACGGATCGTTCGAGACGAGAATCGTGGTCGTTGCGGCAGGGGTGTGGTCGTACGAACTGCTGCGAGGCGTCGGAGTCGAGCTTCCCCTCGAGACTGAGCTCCACGATGTCGTAATCCTCGATCGCCCGCCAGGGATCGCCCCGTCGCACGCTGCGGGAGCCGATTCTATTCTGAGAATCTACTTTCGCAGCGACGGGCAACGAGAGACGCTCGTCGGAGATTTTTACGGGACGAGGGGGGGCGACCCCGACGAGCCGCTACGCACCCGGGGCCTGGAGGAGTTGGCGGGGAAGGTGGAGCTCCTCTCGCGGCGCATCCCGGCGATGGCGAATGCCGGGATCGTCCGCTGCGTGAGCGGGCTCCACACCATGACCCCGGACACGAGAGGATTGATGGGTCCCCTCGCGGCCGTCGATGGCCTCTACTGTTGCACTGGATTTTCCGAGATGGGCTTCAAGATCGCGCCGGCGGTAGGGCTCGTGATGTCGGAGATGATACTGGACGGAAAGTCGCACACCGTGGACGTGCGAGATTTCTATCCCGATCGTTTTGTCGACGAGAAACCCATCCGCGCGCGATACGAGTACGGAGACGATTGACGCGTGGGGCAAGAAGACAATATGGGCTTCTGGTGCTCGAAGGCTGCCGCCAGGTCTCCGGAACGTACCGCGCTCGTCGACCTTTCGCGGTCGACTCCTCGCGAGGTCACGTACCGCGAGCTCGACGGACGCATGAACCGTGTGGCGAGCCTCGTGCGCTCGCGAGGCATGAGGCCGGGCGATCGCCTGGCCATGGCGATTGGAAACCGGTTCGAGTTCATCGAGATTTTGTACGGTGCGATGCGCGCTGGCGTCGTCCCCGTGCCTCTGAACACGAAGCTCGGCGCGGAGGCCCTCGAGTACATTCTGCGCGACGCATCTTGCGTGGCCGCCTTCGTCGAGCCATCGTGCAGCCGGTTCGTCATCGAGGTTGCGAACCGGCTCGGACTCGACCATCGATTCGCCTTCCCGCCGGTGCCGGCCGGATGGCTCGACTACGAGGAGTGGCTGCTCCGTCAAGAGCCTAGCCTCGATGCCACGGAGCTTCCGCCGAATCATCCGGCTTTCCAACC
This sequence comes from Vicinamibacteria bacterium, assembly GCA_035457705.1. Lineage (GTDB taxonomy): Bacteria > Acidobacteriota > Vicinamibacteria > Marinacidobacterales > SMYC01 > DASPGQ01. The sequence goes on along the minus strand of DATIBD010000070.1, from coordinate 260,693 downwards.
CTACACGTCGGGCTCGACGGGAAAACCAAAAGGCGTCGTCCTGACGCACGAGGGACAGCTCTGGTGGGTCCGCTGCCTCGAGAGATACTGGCCCGAGAAATCGAACGCCCGGGCGCTCGCGGCGGTTCCCCTTTATCACAAGAATGCAATGGCGGGGGCGGTGAAGCCACTCCTCCAGGCTGGAGGAACCGTCGTCATTCTGCCCGATTTCGAGCCGCGTCGGTTTCTCCGCACCCTTTCGGAGTTCCGCTGTACGCAGGCTAGCGGGGTCCCCGCCGTTTTTACGAAGCTTTTGCAGGAAGAAGATCTCATAGCCAGCCTGGATTTTTCCTGTCTCGAGAGCTTGAACATCGGCTCGGCACCGGTGCCCGAAGAGCTGATATCAGCGGTCCACCAGGCTTTCGGCGTCAAGGTCACCGAAAGCTACGGTCTGACCGAGGGGGGGCCGGTCATGATCGGCCCTCCGGTTGACGGCCGGGAGACTCCTCGAGGCAGTTGTGGCGTGGCCTGGCCCGAAGGGGAAGTGAAGCTCGTCGACGCGACCGGCAGAGAGAGCTCGAGCGAAGGCGAGCTCTGGGTCCGAAACCCTGGAGTCACACCCGGCTACCACAACCTGGCCGACGTCAACGCGGAGAGGCTCCGGGACGGCTGGCTCGCCACTGGGGACCTCTTCTCGCGCGATTCGGAGGGGTTCTTCTACTTCCGAGGCCGATGCGACGATATGTTCAACTGCGGCGGCGAGAACGTATACCCGAAGGAAGTCGAGAACCTCCTGCTCTCTCACCCAGACGTTTTCGACGCCGCGGTCGTTCCCCTTCCGCATTCCGTCAAGGGGTACGTGCCGGTTGCGATGGTGATGCGCCGAACCGGAGCCGGAGGACTCGAGGAGAGCGCCCTCAAGAAGCACTGTCTCGATCGCGGCCCGGCCTACGCGCACCCTCGGCGGGTCCTGGTCGTGGAGTCCCTGCCTTTGAATGGAGCAGGCAAGGTCGACCGCGCGGTGGTAGAAGATATCCTCGAGGAGGCGTTCGGAGCGGAACTCAAGGAGACCAATCGATGAGGGGGAATATCTCGCTAGGGCTCGATCACGTTGCGCTGATCACATCCGATCTCGCGTCGTCGAAGGAGGATTACGAGAGGCTCGGCTTTCGCCTCACGCGGGCCAGCTCTCACAAGGGAAGGATCACGCCCGAGGGACCGATCGTGCCCTGGGGCTCCGGCAATCACTGCGCGATGTTCCACCGCGGCTATTACGAGATCCTCGGTGTAACCGATCCCAACCTTCATCACGAGTATTTCACCGCGCTCGCGAGCAAGTACCACGGCGTTCAGCTCATAGCGCTTGAGTGTGAAAGCGCCGAAGAGCTGTACCAAGCTTGGAAAAACGAAGTCGCCGGGTTGAAGGCACCCGCCGAGATCGGACGAGACGTGCCCCTGGGTCTCCAGTCAGATGAAACCACACCCGGGACGTTTCGCATCGTGCATCTCGATCCCGACGCCTTTCCCGAGGCCGAGCTTCTATTCATCGAGCACGCGACGAGAGATGCACTCTGGCAGGAGGCTTTGCTCGAGCATCCCAACGGCGTGCTCGGACTCTCGGGCGTGACAGTCTGCTGCATGGATCCCGACGAGACCTCCAGGCGGTTCGAGCGCGTGACGAGGGGCGCCCTCGCCGAAGGCATCGTCTCATTCGTGAGCCCGGATGAGTTTGCCCTGCGTTACGCGAGCGCCGTGCTCCCCTCGATACCCTGCGTCGCCGTCGTCGAGCTCGCGGTCCGTGATCTCGAAGCGACGTCGGCCTGTCTGAAGGCGAATCAGGTCACGCCGCACCCCGGAGAGAATGTTGTGTGGGTTCGTCCCGAACGGGCGGGGGGAGTGGTTCTGTGCTTCGCCGAAGGCGAATGAGGCGCGAGGCGCTTCAACTCTTCGTGTAGTACGTGCCCCGGCCGATAGCGACGAGCTGTCCCCCTTCGTCGTGCACCTCGACGTTCACCACTCCGAGAGTGCGTCCCGCTTTGACCACTCGGGCGGTGGCGATGAGGTCGGTCTCGACCGCCATCCGCAGAAAATCGATGCGCAGGTCGATGGTGGGAATACCCCGGCCGAGCTGGGCGGCGAGTGCGTAATCTCCGGCGATGTCGATGAGGGCGGCGGTGACGCCGCCGTGGAGCTCGGGCCTCTCGGACGAACGGCAGAGCTCGCGTCGGAAGGGCAGTCTTATGGTGACAGAGCCCGCGGCGGGATCGAAGGCCACCGCTTGGAGTCGCAGAAATCTCTGATACGGAGGCTCGTCGAGCGCGCGCTGAAGGCGTTGGAGCGTCATGGGCGTAGCAGCACCTTTCCGAAGACGGCCCGGTCCTCGAGGAGCTTCTCCGCGGCTCTTGCCTCGGAGAGCGGCAGGACGCGATCGATGACGGGTCGGATGCGTTCTGCGGCGACTTCGCCGACCAGCTCACTAACGTCCTCTGTCGTCCACCCGTCGGATCCCAGGATCGTAAGCTCCCGGACCCAGACGTAGCGGAGGTCGGTCCTGGGATCGAATCCGGCCGTCGCGCCGCAGGTTACGAGCCGACCTCCTTTTTTCAGGCAGCGCAGGGACGGAACCCACGTCTCGCCGCCGGTGTAGTTGACGACGACGTCGACACCCTTTTTGTGGCTCAATCGCCACGCCTCTGCGCTGAAATCGGGCGTGGAACCGTCGATCACCTCGTCGGCGCCGAGCGCGAGAAGCTTCTGCCCCTTGCCCGCCGAGCTGGTGACCGCGACGACCCGTGCCCCGACGTTTTTTGCGATCTGGACGGCTGCCGTGCCCACGCCCCCGCTCGCCCCGAGAACGAGGATGGTTTCCCCCTTGCGAAGCTTCGCGCGCTCATGGAGCATCCGCCGTGCGGTCCCGTAAGCCACGGGGAGGCATGCGGCCTCTTCGAAACGGACGCCGTCGGGTAGGGGAATGGCGTGAGACGCCGGCGTTCTGACGAGCTCGGCCATGCCACCGGGCAAACTCTCCCCCAGCATGCCCTCGGCCGACGAGGGGTTCACCAGCACCCGATCCCCTCGAGTGAATTCTCGGACGTTTGCGCCGAGCGCCTCCACCGTTCCCGCGATGTCCCCACCGGAGATGAAGGGAAGCGGAACGGCGAAACCCGGCATGCCCCGCCGGACGAAGACATCCAGATGATTCAGGCCGCAAACCCGTACCCGTACAACGACGTCGTCCGGTCCGGGCTCGGGGGCGGGCCAGTCGCGGTAAACGAGCTGGTCGAGCCCGCCATGGGCCTCGATGACCACAGCTTTCACGTCGGAGATACTAACATTGCCCTGCGGGTCGCTCGCCTCCCCGCGCCACGAGATCGACGTCAGCTCAGGCGTATCTGGCGATCGGTGGGTGATCCTGCACGCGGGCGAGCTCCTCACCGAGACATCGAGCGATGCTTCGCATGCCGAGCCGCTCCAGGCCGGCCCGGCGCTCGGCGTCTTCGTTGTAATTCGTGTTGGTGTTGACGTCGTAGACGTACGAACGTCCTTGCTCGTCCTCGATGAGCTCGACGCCAGCCATGTGAATGCCATTCGCTCTGAGAAAACGGCGCAGGACGGGCACAAGCGGATGGTCGAAATCGTCGCGGATATGGAACCGGTGGCGCGGTCCATCGGAAGCAGGGCAGAGCCTGTCGTCCGAGTCGCAGCTGTCGGCGGGGCACAGCTGGAAGCCGTCCGAGGTGTCGACGCGGACCGCGTAGAGAAACTCGCCACCGACGAACTCACACCTTGTGATAAAGGGCGCCGGCGCTTCCACGTACTCCTGAACGAGCGTGATGCCGTCCGGGGACGGCTCGAACTCGGGCCCTTCGACATAGCTCGCTAGAGCTTCCCTCGTTCGGAACAAGCGCACGCCAAGCCCTTTACCCCCTCGGTTGTGCTTGGTGATGAAGGCGTCGCCAAAGACGCGCGCCGATTCCACGATGTCCCGCCGTCCGATGGCGACAATCGTGCGCGGAGTGGGGATTCCAAACGCCCGCAGGGCCGCATACTGGGCCACCTTGCTGAGCTCGAGCTGCAGGGCTCTGCCGGTGTTCAAGACTCGACGGCCATGACTCTCGAGCCAGGCAAGTACCGCTCCCGCGTACTCCGGAGAGTAACGATGGCCGCGTGTGTGTGAGGACGCGCTCATCCGGTTGTAGAAGACCCCATCGGGCGGCTCCCGGTCTAGGTCGATGCGCCCCTCGATCAACGACCAGTTCTCGAAGGGCAGACCTAGGTTGTCCAGCTCCTCGAACAACGGTGCGGTCCATTCGGCGTTCTCGTGGATGACGTGGATACGATTCATGCGGAGATTCCCCTTTGAAAATAGCTTGCGCACGGGTAACTGGCGACCTGGGCTCGGGGAACGTCGCGAGGTGGGCTCTAGGGACGCTCGCGCGTTCCCCAGCGACAACAGCAGCGACACAGGGAAGCGCCAAGCATCTTGCCTTCGACTCTAGCGCAGCCACGGGGGCTGCGCAATAGATCGATGTCGTGCGACGAGGGTCGGCGAAATTGACAGATGCCGCGAGCTCGAAAGAAGATCGTGCTCGATGGCCTTGGCTCACCTGGTGCTTCTCGCCGCACTCGCCCAGGAGGGCCACCCGGACATCTACGGAATCGATCTCGTCCCGACGCCGGACCTGAGATACGTCCAGGGTCGGGTGACGCTTCGCCACCCGCCGTCGCCATTCGGCATTTCCGTCTCCGCGGAAGGCCATCACCGCTATGCGCTCGATATCTGGCTGTCGTCACTTCCGGAACCGTCTTCGCTTGGCGACTACACGAGCTACGTCGCGTGGGTGACGACGCCCGTCATGAGCCCCATGGTCAAGCTGGGAGAGGTGAGAAACGGCGAGAATCCCGCGCTCGGCCCGATCGCGATGAACAAGTTCGTCGTCATCGTCTCCGCGGAAGTGTCCCGGGACGTGACCACGCGAGAGGGGAGACTCGTCTTGCGCGGCACGTCGCCCAGCTCGCGGATCCAGCAGGACAACCACCTCATGCTTCCCGCAACCTCCTCGAGGGCGACCCATCACGGATCGCATTGGCCCCATCCGCCGATGCATCCTCTGCTGACGATGATCCCGGGGCTCGAGGCGCTGTCGCCGAACGTGGAGCCTTTTCTACCGCGCGCCGACCGCGGGGAAACAATCGAGCCGGCAAGCCCACGGGAGAAGGTCTCGCTCGGCGATGGGGATACCTTCGAGCTCGTGGCGTCGAAAGTGAAACGAACGATTCACGGTCACGACTACGTGATGTACGGGTTCAACGGGCAGTACCCCGGCCCGCTGCTCGAGGTCGAACAGAACACGACGATTACCATTTTGTTTAGAAACCACATTGAGCTTCCCACGAGCGTTCACTGGCACGGCGTACGGCTCGACAATCGCTTCGACGGCGTACCCGGCGTGACTCAGCAACCGGTGATGCCGGGGGAGAGCTTCGAGTACCGCGTTTTCTTCAAGGACGCTGGCATCTACTGGTACCACCCTCACCATCGCGAGGATATTCAGCAGGATCTGGGCCTCTATGGGAACATGCTCGTCCGGGCGCCCGCGCCGGATTTCTTCAACGAGGTTCACCGCGAAGAAGTCCTGATGCTCGACGACCTTCTCGTGACCGGGGACGGCATCTTTCCCTACGGTGAGGAGCGAGCGACTCACGCGCTCATGGGGCGGTTCGGAAACCTCATGCTGGTAAACGGCGAGCCTTCGTACCGCATCTCGGTAAAAGGTGGGGAGGTCGTGCGGTTCTTCCTCACGAACGTCGCTAACACGCGCACGTTCAACCTCTCGTTCGGCGGCGCGCCAATCAAGATCGTGGGCTCGGACCTGGGGAAGTATGAGAGGGAGGTCTTCACGGACTCAGTGGTCATCGCCCCGGCAGAACGTTACATTGTCGAGGTCCTTTTCGACCGGGCGGGGAGCTTCGAGCTTCGCAATCGAGCGCAGCTCCAGGAGCACGGCTTCGGAAGCTTCGTTTTCGAAGACACGGTTCTCGGGCGCGTCGACGTGTCGAAGGAAAGGGTCGGCCGACCTCTGTCTTTCGAATCGCTGCGAACCCATTCGGACGTGGCCCGCGATCTCGAGCCCTACCGGAGCTCGTTCGGTCGCCCCGTGGACCACGAGCTGCTCTTGACGCTCGAGACCAGGGGACTTTCCCCGACGTTTATGCAACGCCTCCGCGCCGATCGCGTGTACTTTCCACCCGTCGAGTGGAGCGGCACGATGCCGGAGATGAACTTCCCGACGACGAGCGGCGAAGTCTCCTGGATCCTGCGGGAGAGGGCGACGGGACGGGAGAACCTCGGAATCGACTGGCGTTTTCGTGTCGGAGATGTCGCGAAGCTCCGGCTCGTAAACGACCGGGACGCGATCCATGCGATGCAGCACCCGCTCCACATCCACGGTCAGAGGTTTCTCGTTCTGGCGAGAAACGGAGTACCGAACGATAACCTCGTGTGGAAAGATACGGTGCTGGTGGCGGTTGGCGAGACGGTCGACATACTGCTCGAGCTTTCGAACCCTGGGCGGTGGATGGTGCACTGTCACATTGCCGAGCACTTGGAGACGGGAATGAAGCTGATATTCGCAGTGGACGGAGGGGATTGATGAACGTCTTCGTAATTTTTCTGGCGCTGGCGGGCCAACCCTACGCGCAGCTATCGGAAGCGACCCGTGAGTTCGTGAGCGTGCAGGCACCGACCATCGTGCTTTCGGGCGTTCAGGTGGTCGATGGCACGGGAGCACCGGCCAAAGCGGATCAAACGATCGTCATCGAGAACGGCAAGATCGCAGCCATCGGCCCCTCTTCCAGCGTGAGCGTTCCCGCAGGCGCCGAGCGGCTCGAGCTGAGCGGGCACACCGTCATTCCTGGCATCGTCGGAGTACACAACCATACTTTCTACACGACGTCTAGCCGCACGTCGCAGATGAATACGACGGCGCCAAAACTGTATCTCGGGAGCGGCGTGACGACCATTCGCACCACGGGCAGCTACTCGCCTTATAGCGAGATCAACATGAAGAGGGCCATCGAAGAAGGCGATATCCCCGGCCCGCGGATGCACGTTACTGGCCCCTACATCACCGGACCGGGCGCGAGCTCGTTCATGACTCAAGTCGGGACGCCGGAGGACGCCAAACGCGTGGTGGCTTACTGGGCGGAGGAGGGCGCAACCTGGTTCAAAGCCTACACGCTGATCTCCCGAGCCGAGCTGAAGGCAGCCGTCGAGGAAGCTCATCGTCGCGGACTGAAGTTTACCGGCCACCTCTGCTCGGTGACGTTTCGCGAGGCCGTGGATCTCGGGATCGACAGCCTCGAGCACGGCTTCTTCACCAACACCGAGTACGATCCCGACAAGAAGCCCGACGAGTGCCCGACCGGCTTTCGTGAGCATTTACGAAAGCTGGACATCGGAAGCGCACCAGTCAAGGCTACGATCGATCACATGATTTCGAACGATGTGGCGATGACATCGACGCTCGCGGTCTACGAGCTGTCCGTGCCCGATCGGCCTCCTCTCGAGACGCGGGTGCTCGAGATGCTCGCGCCCGAGGCCCGGGAGGAATACTTGACCCGTCGCTCGGAGATCTCGCGACAAGCATCGGAGTCCATCATGGCGGAACTCTTTCCTCGAGCCCAGGCGTTCGAATATGCGTTCTTCAAAGCCGGCGGCCTCCTCGCCGCGGGTGTCGATCCAACGGGAAACGGCGGGGCTCTTCCGGGATTCGGCGACCAGCGTAACTACGAGCTTCTACTGGAAGCCGAGTTCACCCCTGCGGAAACCATCCAGATCATGACTCTGAATGGAGCCAAGGTCCTCGGCGTCGATGACGACCTCGGAAGCATCGAGGTGGGGAAGACCGCGGATCTCGTCGTCATCGACGGGGACCCGGTCGCGCGTCATGCGGAGATACGTAACGTCGTCACCGTCTTCAAGGACGGTATCGGTTACGACGCCAAGAAGCTCGTCGACTCGGTGCGAGGTCTCGTCGGCATTCAATAAGTGCTCAATGTCGTGGCGGACCCGTGATCGATCGTGTCGCCACGGCTCGGTCTGCTTGCGGCGCGCCGAGCTCCCTCCGCTCGCACAGGGTAGACTGAGTTTTTCATCACCCTGCTCGTGCACAATGCCGTGACGAGACCCGTGCTCGACGAGCCGCGACGGCCGGGGCGGCGCGACAACTTTGCGGCGGGGCGCCTACTCCTCGGGCTCGTCGAACGGCAGGGGCTCGAGGGCACGTCTCAAAAAGGAGCTCACCCAGGTCTCTTCCACCATCGAACACCCCCAGGATGGTTACGACTCGGCCGGTGATTCGGAAGAAGACTCGATAGGGGGCTATGACGAGCTCGCGGTACTCGCGAACACCCGCCCGGCGAAGCTCGGGCACGAGTCGGGCCCCCGGATTTCTGGTAGGAGGTAGTACTCGCCGGACGTTTGGAAGGATCTGGGCGGCGGGCAGGACCGCCTCGGTGCGGCTTCCCGAGACGGAGTAGGCACCGTTAACGTCGTCACCGTCTGCGCGGTTTGTGCATTGGCGAAAGCATTAGCGAAGGCTGGACGCTCGCACAGAGTGGGCGGGCTTTAAACAGTGTTACGAGAGTCGCCTGGAGTGCGGACTCGCTCGGCATCGAGTAGAATGGGACCAGCTTCCGAATCGAAGTTGGGAGATCCATGGCGCGAATCGTACTCGACCTGCCGGACGAAGTGTTTTCGCCCTGCGACGATCACCCGACGAGTTTTCCCGGGAGCTGCGCCTCGCGGCAGCCATCCATTGGTACCGACTAGGCCGGATCTCGCAAGAGAAGGCCGGGTCGATCGCGGGACTCGACCGAACCGACTTCCTGCTAGCGCTCGCCCGGGAGCGACTGGATGTCTTCAAGGTCGATCTCGATGACTTGAAGCGAGAGCTCGAGCGTGCCTGAGCACGCGGTAGTCAATGCCTCTCCGCTGATCTTCTTGTGGAGAGCCGATGTCACCATCGAGAACGCGAGAGGCAAGCGCGGTATCGATGTGATGTGCCGATAGCCACTGAGCGTGGGCGGCCCCTAACCTAACCCCAGTCTCCCTCTCCTGTAGGTGCCGAGCCTGTCGTTCGTCGCCTCGATGACGTTGCTATTCAAAGCTTGAATGATTATCATTCAAGCTATGAATGGTCGTAGTTTGCGACCGAGGGCACTATCTCCCGTGGTCGAAGCGGCGCTCAAGACTCATCCCGTAGTCGTCGTCACGGGTGGAAGGCAGACCGGGAAGACAACGCTCGTTCGAGACCTCATCGCCTCCGGGCCCCGCGAGTTCGTGACTCTCGATGATCTCGATGCTCTCGAGCTGGCACAACGACGACCCCACGATCTCCTTGCCCGATCCCCTCGACTGACTCTAGACGAAGTCCAGCGGGTACCAGAGCTTCTTTTGTCCATCAAGAAAGACGTGGACCGACGACGAATCGTAGGAAGGTTTCTGTTGACCGGTTCCGCGAACCTTCACCTGATGCGCGGTGTCGCGGATTCGCTCTCGGGCCGAGCCGTGTACTTGGTACTGTCTCCGTTCACGGTCGGAGAAAAGAGAGGGGAAGGTACGGTGCCGTCATGGACTGAGCTCTTCCGGTTGCGCCGAGCGGATGAGGTCGTCGAGTGGGCTAGCGAGGACTCTCATCCCAAAGTCGACTGGCCTCTGGAAGTCCTTCGCGGCGGCATGCCGCGTGCCGTGCTGGCTCGAACGGCGCGCGAGCGTTACGCGTGGTTTGACGGGTTCGTGCAAACCTATCTCGAGCGTGATTTGCGCGATGTGTCCCAGGTGGCGTCGTTGCCGGACTTCAAGAGGCTGATGGAGCTAGCCGCACATCGGGTCGGACAACTGATCAATCAGACAGATCTGGGCCGGGACGCTGGACTTTCGCAGGCCACCGCTCACCGCTATCTGAACCTGCTGGAGACCACCTATCAGACCCGCCGACTACGGGCCTATTCTGTGAACCCTTCGAAACGCCTGATCAAGGCACCGAAGCTCTACTGGAGAGATGCGGGTCTATGCGCCCATCTGGCCGGCCTCGCAGACAAGCGGGAAGCTCGCGGAAGCTCTCTCATGAGCCCGCTACTCGAGAACCTGGTGCTGTCGGGTTTGGACGCTTGGGCAGAAGCGAGCCGGTCGAGACCAGGTGTCTTCTACTGGCGAACGGCGGGCGGGGCTGAGGTCGATTTCGTTGTCGAACAATCGAGAAGACTTCTTCCGATAGAGGTCAAATCATCGAAGCGCGTCAGCCTCGCCGAGCTGAAACACCTCGAGCTCTTCCTCTCGGATTATTCGACGCGCACTTCGTTCGCCATCGTCCTCCATGACACGACCGAACCTCGAAAGCTGACGCAGCAGGTTGTCGCTCTCCCCGTGACCAAGTTCCTCTAGAAAGTCGGAAGGCTCTGCGCGTCACCCGACTCCGGTAGCCGCTCCAAGGAACGCCCTCTCGAGCGCGTCGAGACGGGCTTTTGCCCGTGCGGGAGCGTGCTCGGCGAAAGGCTCGACGACCTCCAGATAAAACTTGAGCTTGGGCTCTGTTCCGCTCGGGCGGACGGCGACGCGCCCTCCCTCGTCGAGGTCGTAGACGAGGACGCCCTCTCGATGCGCCGCGGGCTTGCGCCAGCGCTCCAAGCGAGCGACGACGTCTTCGGACGCCACGTCGGCGAGACTCTTCTGGCGGGTGGCGAAGTAGCCGTATCGGCCATGAAGAGAGGCGAGCTCGTCGAGGAGAGTCTTGCCCGACGACTTCAGGCTCGCGGCCATCTCTGCAAGGACCAGCCCAGCTCCGATGCCGTCCTTGTCGCGAACGACCGTACCGATGGCGTAACCGAGAGCCTCCTCGAATCCGTAGACGAACTGGCACCGTTCCTCCGCCTCGATGCGCAGGGCGGCGTTGGCAATCCACTTGAAGCCGGTCAGCGTATCCTCGTAGCGCACCCCGAGCCGTCGCGCCATCTCCGAGAGCATCCGCGAAGAGACGATGGTCGAGACGACGAGAGGTTTTTTCGCGCGGGTGTGATTTAGGATGTGATGGGCGAGCAGGACGCCGATCTCGTTTCCATTCAGGGTCACGTAGTCTCCTCGCCGGTCGCGGACCGCGGCGCCGAGTCGATCGGCGTCGGGGTCGTGAGCGAGCGCGATGTCACAGTCTCTCTCTTGCGCGAGCGCGATCACATGATCCATTGACCCGGGCTCTTCAGGATTGGGAAACCGTACCGTCGGGAACGCCCCGTCGGGCTCGGCTTGCTCGGCCACCGGGTGGACGTCATCGAGACCTTGACGTGACAGGGCCTCGAGGAAGAGCTTCTGACCGCAGCCGTGGAGGGCGGTATAGGCTATGCGGATCTTGTCGGCACCCGAAAGAAACGTAAGCCCTGCGACGGCGTCGAGGTAGGTCTCTTCGAGATCGACCCGCCTCCACTCCCGGGCGCGAGGGATCGCACTCGCGGGGGGAGCCTGCTCGATGGCGGCCAGGATCGCCGAATCGATCGGCGGGATGATCTGGGCGCCGTTCTGCCAGTAGACCTTGTAGCCGTTGTACTCCGGCGGGTTGTGCGAGGCGGTGATGACCACGCCGGCGGCGGCGCCGAGCTCTTTCACAGCGAACGCGAGCAATGGAGTTGGCTGAGGGCCTTCCATGTAAAAGACGGGCATACCCATTCCGCTCGCCACGGATGCGACGTCATCCTGGAAAACGTCGGAAAGCCTGCGAGCGTCGCGGGCGACCACGATCCCGCGCTCTTTCGCGCCCGATATCGAGAGCAGATGTCGTACCAGGCCGTAGGTGACGCGTACCACGAGCGAGCGGTTCATGGTCCCTGGACCGTCGCCCAGGATTCCCCGGATGCCCGCCGTCCCGAAGCGGAGCTCAGGCTCGGTCATCGAGCTCGAGGACGGCGCGGTACAGCACATCGACCCCCCTCGCACAGTCCTCCCAGTCCGTCCACTCGTTCGGATTGTGGCTGACCCCGTCTTTGCTGCGCACGAAGATCATGCCGGTCGGAATCCCATGACGAGCCACATTCTGGGCGTCGTGGCCGGCTCCGCTCGGAAGCCGAACGGTATCGAGGCCGAGCGAGGCGGAGACCCGAGCGATGTGATCCTGCAGGGTCACGTCGGTGAGCGCAGGACCTTCGGATGCGAAGGGCTCGATCCGGATCGTGGTTCGATCGTCGCGCGCGATCGCCGTCGCCCGGTGGCGGATCCGGTCGAGCACGTCGGTCACGACAGCTTCGTCCAGATCGCGGAGCTCGATAGGGAGCTTCACGCGCCCGGGCACCACGTTGGGGGCTCCGGGAAAAGCGCGCAGAAGACCAACGTTTCCAACCTGCCGTCCCGGTCGCGCCATGACTTCTTCCCGCACCGCCTGAGTGAGCTTGGCCGCGGAGAGCATCGCGTCGCGGCGCTCTTCCATGGGCGTTGTGCCGGCATGGTTCGCGAAGCCCTCGATGGTGGCGTCGAAGCGAAAGATGCCCACGATCCCGGAAACGACGCCGACAGGAACGTTCTGCCGGTGGAGGTGCGGTCCTTGCTCGATGTGGAGCTCGAAGTAAGCGGCCACGCCTTTCCGGTCGATCATCGCGGAGTCGAGCTCCGCGGGATTCTGACCATAACGCTCGAGCCACTCGGAAAGGCTTTCCCCGCCAGCATCGACGAGGTCTAGCTCCCCGCGCTTCGGGCCCGCGGTCGCTGCGCGACTTCCGAAGAGTCCCTGTCCGAAGTGCACCCCTTCCTCGTCGGCCCAGATCACCATTTCGAGAGGATGTCGGGTCTCGATACCACGCTCCTCGAGTGCCCGCAGCACTTCGAGGGCTCCCAGGCTACCGAGCGTCCCGTCGAAAATTCCGCCTTCGGGTACGGAATCGACGTGCGAGCCGAACAGGATGGCGGGTAGGGTCGGCTCCTTCCCCCGGCGCCGGCCGTGCACGTTCGCCGCGGCGTCGACCCAGACGTCAAGGCCGGCGTCGCGAATCTCGCGGATCACCCACTCCCGCGCCTGCTGATCCGGCGGGGAAAATCCGAGCCGGGACACTCCTCCTTCGGGAAGACTGCCGAACGCAGCGATCTCGAGAAGGCTTTGCTTCAGCCGCCCGGCGTCGATCAACGATCCTCGCTCGACTGCAGGAAGCGGCGCGCTTCCTCCATCCCGGGAAGCTCAGAGCCAGCGTCGGGAACGTGGGCGATCGCCTCGTAGTGCCGGGCAGCCAGCTTGTCGTTTCCCAGCTTGGCTGCGGCTCGTGCCGCGCCGAGAAGAGAGCGCGTCCGCTTCGGCGTTCTCAGGAGAGAGTGCTCGAACGCCACCAAGGCCTCCTCGTTCGCACCCTGGTCGAGCAGGAGCTCGCCGTAGAGCTCGTGGGGCGGCTTGACGGGCGAATCGGTCGAAGCTTCGCCGGGAGGCCCGGAAGGCGGCTCCATCGATTCCGCGATCGCGGTGGCCTCATCCATATGCTTTCGCGCCAGCTCGCTTTGACCTTCGGCGGAGGCCACGAGCGCGTCTAGCTCCTCGGCCATGATGGCGACCTGGTTCTTGTCGTCCGCGCTTGCGTCTTCCATCTTTCCGTGAACCTCGTGAATGCCGTCGCGGGCTTTCTTCGCCGTGTCGAGATCCGAGGTGCGCACGGCGCTCATGCCGCTCGCGAAGAGAACAGTGGCCGCCGTCCTCTCGTCCACCTGACCCTCACCTCGGATCTGCGCGAGGATGGCCTCCACGTCCGAGACTTGCCATCTCTCGGTCTCGACGACCTGGAGCGCCTCCTGGCGGAGCAAGCGCTCCTTGAGTCCCCGCGTGGAGTCCTCTCGGTTGGCGATAGGACGGAGCTCGTCGACGCACGCCCGCGCCGCGTCGTATCGGCCCTGCTGCAGGTAAGCGTACTGGAGCCAGTAGAGTGCGTGAAACGAATAACGCGTCGGGGAGAGGCCTTTGAGGTCGGCGCGCGCCTTCGAGGCTTCCCACGAGGCTTCGTTCCGTTCGGCCACGTGGTCCCACATCCCGTGCTGGACGAAGATGTGAGCGGGCATGTGAAGGGCGTGCACCGCGGCGGGGGCAATCTCGGCATACTTGTGGGCAGCGTAGAGGGCGATCGGAGCGTGAGCGGGATCGTCGTAAGCGTGGATGATGTAGTGGGCGGCTCCGGGATGATCGGGATTCTCGCGAAAGACCTTTTGCGAGATCGCGCCCGCCTGCATGTCCTCGCGCAGGCTCTCCACACCGCGGACCTTTGTGCGCATCAACGAGAGCGCGTAGAACGTGGCCGCTTCGTGATCCTGGGGATATTTCTCGTAGATCCGCCTCATCGCTTCCGCGTAGGCGAGCGAGCGCTCTTCGATCGATCCGTCGTCGTAGAGCACCTCGACGGCCTCGAGATACATTCTTTCCCGCTCGGTCCGGGCCTTTTCGAGCCTTTGAGCGCGTCCGCGCGCGAGTTTCTGCAGCGCACGTCGTGCCTCCGCCATGTCCTGCTCGGTGGGGGCGTGGTGGCCGTACGAGTAGGAGAGGGCCTCGCCCCAGTATGCGAGAGCGAAATTGGGGTCGATCCGCTGTGCTTCCTGGAAGGCCTCTGCCGCGTCCTCCCACTCGAAGCTGTGGAGCATGCGGACGCCGTTGAGGAACGCATCTTGCGCTTCGGGCGCACCGGAGTTCTCGAACTCGATCTTGCCGAGCACGGACTCTTGAGCTGTCCCGACGGCGGCGATCGTGAGCAATCCCGCGACGAACCAACATGCACACTTCATGAATCCTCTCCTTCGGTTGAGTTTTATCAGACGCCGGCAGAAACGGCCAGTAGTGATTCATCAAAAAGCACGGGAATTGCGAGGGGCGCTAAGAAAACAAGTGCGCCGCGTAAACGAAAGCGAGACCGGCGAGGAAGACCAGCGGCACAGAAGAAGGGTCGGTCTGGTTCCGCATCGCTTCGGGAAGAAGTCGGCTCACCGCGAGGTACAGGAGCATTCCCGCGAACAGACTCAACAGCAGAGCGAGAAACGACACCGGCATCACTATTCGGGATTGGGCCCAGATGCCCAGGAGTGGTGCCATCGCCGTAATGCCGAGCAGGGTCAGGGTCTGCCGGATGCTGTGCTCCGTGCCGAGCATGACGCCCACCGCGCCGACGCCGTCGGCCATTTTGTGGAGCAAGACGGCGAATGCGACCGCGGCTCCCGTAGTCTCACCCGCGCGGAAACCTTGACCGATCACCACGCCGTCGATGAAGGCATGAATGGCGAGACCGATGCCGCCGGAGAGTCCCACAAGGCGCTTCGACTCATTTCGATGCTCGCCTCGGTCGAGCACGTAGAAAACGAAGAATCCCAGTGTGGCGACGATCCATACCGTCGCCTTGGGAAGGGCGGTCTCGCTGTCCTGGAGCAGGCGCGTCGCGTCGGGGAGCAGCAACAACACGACACCCCCGATGAGAGCTCCGGAGCAAAATGCATAGATGCTGACTCGATGCTCGCGAAAGTGGAGTGCGAGGAGTCCGCTCAGGAGAGTGACGGCACACGCGGCGGAAGCGGCCGAGAGATTCGGATTCAAGGCGCGATCTTATCGCAGTTTTTTTTGTAAAAGGGTCTTGACAGCGCCGATCGTTAGATGTAGAGTCCCATTCGCAGTCAAGAGGCGATTTCATTCGGCCACGGCTGACTCGTCCCCTCCTTGTGAAGTGAGGATGGGGCTGGGTTGAGTTGGTATCCTCCAGAAAATTAGAAACCGAGGGGGAATATCCGGAGGGGCCATCTCATTAGAACCGTGGTTGGGACTCCATCCTCACTTCCTCAATTCTTGGTCGTGTGCGCAGCAGGGCGATCAGGAACTCAGCGAACCCTGCGTGAGCAGAGCGGATCGACCGTGAGCCCGCCCGCCTACGGCGTCGAGCACTCTCTGATGCCGATCTCGTTCACGTTACCGTGGACAGCAAGCGCTCTTTGTGTTGGGACCACTCCCGCGCCGAGAGAATCTCCGGACCGAACTCGATGATCCGTGGCAAGAGTCGGAAGACCGCGACCTGAGTCCACGCGGAGCCCGCGCGCGACGTGAACCCACGGCCGTTCAGCTCGGAAGCGATGCGCGAAAGAGGGTAATCGGCGGCAATCATTGCCACGATCACCTGCATGATCTCCTTCTCCACGGGATCGACCTCGAGGTGACGGCAATCGGGCGATATCCGAAGGCCATAAGGAATGGGTTGGGGTCGCGACTCCTCCCGGTCTTTGCGGCCGCGCTCCCATTCGATCGCGACCGCGCGCCAACCCTCTCTCTCTTTCTCCCGTACGGTATCGGAGCTCGGAAGCGAGGAGATGGGCTCTCTCCACCGTTCTATCTCACTCATACGGATCCCTCCAAATTTCTGCCAAGCAAGTGATATGCCAGCCGCCAGCGCTTCCGCTGGACGGGCACTTCAGGCGTATATCTTCCTTACGCGCGCGTTCCATGAGCTAACCTTCGAGCTCTTGAAGCGGTTTCGAATCGTCTCTTCCCCCGAGCGGCCGGTTCTTCCGTCCGCCTTCGGGACGCCGTTGTCCAGAATCGCGACTAGACTAGACTGTCGGCGCTGCACTCATACCTGGAGACCCTCCGACCCGCTTAGAGGCTACATCGTCACCTTGTTAGCGCAGCTAGAGATTCAGATGCTCTTTCAACCGGCGGGTGTGCGAGCGCGAGACCGGGATCTCCGTACCCGCGCGATCCGTCATCTTGAGCTGAATGGTGCGGTTGAACCAGGGAATCACCTCTCGGATGCGCTCGAGGTTGACGATATAGGAACGGTGAACCCGCCAGAACACGTTCGGATCGAGAGATGCGGCGAGCTCCTCGAGCGTGCGGGCGTTCGACGTGCCGGTCACTTGGTCGGTGACGACGGTAACCACGCCGTCCTCGACGCTGGCATAAACGATGTCCGAGTCGTCGACCAGCAGGTAGCGCTCGCCCGCCTTGACGACTAGCCGCCTCTGCCGCGTGCCGCGCTCGAGCGCTCCGAGAAGCCGCTCGAGCTGATCCTGGATCGGCAGTCCTTCCCGCTTCTTCTTCGTCGCCCGCGAGACCGCCTCTTTCAGCCTGGACTTTTCCACGGGTTTCAGCAGGTAGTCGACGGCGTTCACCTCGAACGCCTTGATGGCGTACTGATCGTACGCGGTGACGAATATGAGGTGGGGCGGACCCGGCGAATCGACCAGGCGGCGCACCACCTGAAAGCCGTCGAGTCCCGGCATCTGGATGTCGAGAAAAAGCAAATCCGGCGAGAGCTCCTCGATGAGCCTGACGGCCTCGATACCGTTTCCCGCCTGACCCACGACGTCGACCGCGGGAAACGACTCCAGGAGGAAACACAACTCCTGGCGAGCGAGCTCCTCGTCGTCGACCACCAGCGCTCGTAACGTCATTTCTCAGAACGAACGGAAGGACGCGGAGTCGCAAAGGCGCAAAGGACGAGTCTTGACCAGTCCCGTTTCCCCTCCAAGAGCAGTGGCCTTGGCGGCATATCGTCTGGCCCGTGAATCCTGACGCTTCGCGCCGCTGCGTCAATGCTTTGCGTTTTTTCTAGCTCGAAAAGCGAACCAGTCATCATCGCTCTGGACTACGGATCCTCAGCTGGCCCTCAGAAACGAAACGTCGACGTCCGGGATGCGGACGCGGGCGATGGTTCCTCTCTCTGGTGCCGCCTCCAGCTCGAGCTGACAGCTCTCTCCGTAGATGACCTTGAGGCGTTCGTTGACGTTGCTCAGCCCGATGCCGAGGCCCTCGCCATTCGCGCCGCTTTCGGGAAAGCCGCTCCCGTTGTCCTCGATCTCCACGACCGCGCTGCCCAGAGAGCGTCGAGCCCGGATTATGATGCGTCCGCCCTCGAGCCGGGACGCGATCCCGTGTTTGACCGCATTCTCCACTAGCGGCTGGACGATCATCGATGGGACGTAGGAATCGAGCGCCGCCGAGTCCACCTCCTTCTCGACGACGAGCTTGCCGCTCCCGAAGCGTACCGATTCGATGTCGAGGTAGGCATCGATGAACTCCAGCTCCTCCTTCAAAGGGATGAAGTGCTCCTGCTCCTGGAGGAGTTTCCTGAGAATGCTGGAAAGCTTGCGGATGAGCATGCGAGCCACTTCTGGGTTCGTCCGGGTCGCCGAGGCGATCGAGTTCAGAGTATTGAATAGAAAATGGGGGTTGATCTGACTCGACAGGGCTTGGAGCCGGGCGCGTATCACGAGCACCTCTTGCTCCGCGAGCTTTCGCTCGAGCCGGACGCTGTTCCAGATCTTGATCGGGATGCCGAGGGCCGCGAGAGTGCTGATGTAGATCGCGATCATCACCCAGGCGTTGTCGGACGAGAGATGGAAGACGAGGGGTGGATCCATTTCCGAGCCCACGAAGATCCGGAGCGATTCGAGCGCGAGGGTGACGGCGAAGATCGCGATCTGCCAGTCGAACACCCGGTCGCGGATGGCGGTTTTCCCGATGCGGTACAGGTTCAGGAAGATGAGGGGGGAGAAGCTCCAGATGTCTTCTGTCCGACAGAGTCGGCGTACGACGCCGCCGCTGACTCCATAGAGGACGCCGAGGGGAAGAGCGAGGAGCTCGCCGTTGAACGCGGCGGGAGCGCCGACCATGAGCCCGACGCTCGCGCCGGTTAGAGGTCCGGCCAGAAGGCCCACGAGAAGGGTCCCCGATAGTGACAGGTCGGCGGCGCCATAGTTCAAGAGCAGCCTCACCACGACACCCACCGATAGCAGCATGCCAGAGAGAAGGGCAAAAACGAGCTTCTCCCTCAGCGAGAGCTCCGCTTTGTAGAGCAGGCGTTTGAAGGCGCCGAATCGGATGAGGAGGCTCGCGATCGAGGCCATCACCCCCAGTTTCACGAGGATCGTGACCATCACGAGCTGGTCGGGTGACAACGTTTTCTCCATGAGTCAATCCGCTTGTGGCGGTCCAACTATTTTCCCCTGAGACGGAAACTCAGGAAAGAGCCCCGGCCCGCTCGAATATGGTCGTTCATGAGCAAATCGAGTTGGAATGGCACGATTCACTGCGCGCCCATTATCGCAGTGCCGGACTCAGCGATCCACTTCGAAGGTGAGCTCGAGCCGGGCCGGCCGACCCGCGTTATCGGGGAAACGCCAGGTCTCGGCAGCCCCGAGAATAAGGGGGTTGATCTCGGGAATCGAGGAGCGAGCGATGCGCAGATTCTGGGGCACGCCTCCTTCGTCCACGTCGAACTCGAGCGCGATCGTACCGACGAGCTTGACCGGCGCTGGACTCACGAGCTCGGGCAGCTCGACGCCCCGGGGAAGCGTGACTTCGACTGGTTTTTCACGGCCGCTCTCGGCGACACGGGGCGTGATCGCCACGATGAGGAAGACCGTGTAGGCGCGAAGATAATTGTAGAGATCGCTCCTGTGCTCCGAGCTCTCGTACTCGCGAAAATGGGATAGGTACTCACTCGCGGAGAGCTCGAGCTCGGCGCTGGACATGACGTAGGTCTGACCCGAGCGAAGCTCGATGGTTTTCGACGTTTCCCGCAGCGTCTCGTCTCCTTGTTCGAAGCGGGCCTGGAAGCGTCCGTTGAAAGCGCCCCTTGCCAGATAGTCGGCCAAATCGACTTCGACCTGAAGCGTGCGGGAGCGGTTGGTCACTGCGAGACGGGCCTTTTGGCCCTCGAGCGGTAGCGACTCGAACGCGAGTTTCGCCAGGAAGGCATCGGGAACTTGGCGCGCGAGAGTGGCGAGCCACTGCTGCTCGGTGACGTTCGTACCGTCGGTATCGATGAAGAAAGAGAGGTCCGACATGCTGGCAAAGTCGGGGTTGACGCTCCTCATCTCGTACAAACGGACGTCGACCACCAGATCGTTCGGAACGTCCCCTCGGACTGCGCTCGGCGCCGCCAGGAGCAGCACCGCAAACGAGAGTAGCGCCCTCCGCATCTCTCAGGCCACGCTCGGACGGATTTGCTCGGTTTGCAGCAACCGCGTCAATACGCGCGCGGCGTGGTAACGGCATGCGTGAGATCTCGCGAAGAGATCCGCCAAGGTGACCGGCTGGTGCAGGCAACCCCAGAGCTGCCGTGCGTCCGCTTGCCCCTCGTCGCCCGTCCATTCGAGCGTGTCGCGATTGCGCTGCAAACGCGTGCCCTCGGTCGGGAGGTCCTCGAGAAGCATCTTCAGCTCGTCCTGCAGACGTACCGACTCCATCATCAGCGCCATCGCTGGAACGGTGATCCCGGGATCGGGCCCCTCGTTGACCTCGTCCGCCTCGTGGCTTTCGAATCTGAACTCACCTTGGGGTTGGTCTTGAAAGAGGTTGTGAACGGCCTCGTCGCCGCGCCGGTGCGCGAAACGGGCTCGGTAGATGTTTCCGCCCTGGAAATGAAGCTCGGCCGCCGTTTCGTTGTTGCTCGTGAACGTCATGACACCCGTCTGTGCCGACGTGATCAGGGTCTGGACCACCGTCGTCAGATCGAAGTACCTCAAATCTCCTTGCAGCTCACGCTTGTGTCCGCGTTCCGGGAGATCTTCGAGGAGCCCGACGAGACGGTGAGCCAGTATGATGGCAAGCTGCCCGCCGAAACCGGCGTGATTGGACATCAGGTCTTGAAACAACGCCTTATCGATGACGAGCAACTCCGCTTGCTGTGGGACCCTGATGTCGTTGCTACGGTCGGAGCCAGTTAGAAGCGCGAGCTCGCCGAAGCAATCGCCGCGGCCGAGATAGGCGAGCGGAGGACCGTCGCCCGCCGGGGTCGCCACCTCGACGACTCCGGATTTCACGACGAAGAGACTGTCACCCTCGTCGCCTTTGTGGACGACGACGTCGTCCGCCCCGAACAACTGGGTCTCCGCCTGACTGAGGATCGTGCGGATCACGGACTCGGGCATATCGCGAAACAGCTCCGCTTCTCGCAGGAAACCGATATCGTCGAGCTCTCCGAAATCCTCTTTGATCATCACGATTCCAAGGCGGGGCAACAGATTATAAGGAGCTTGCCGCACGAGCGTCAAGGCGCTAACAAGTTTGGGAGCAGCGTTTTAGCAATGATACACTAAAGGGTGAGCAGAGATTACGGCGCATTCTGCGCGAGGGGCCAGCCTTGCTAAAGCTTCGGCGGCCCGCCGGAGCGTTGGCGCGGGGCGGATGGACCACGGTCCCGTGCCGGTATTGGGCGCCAAGAACATTAATGACAACGCAGCGGCATCTTGTACTCTTCGTGATTTACATGATAGGGGCCACGTAGCCCGGCCGCTCGCTGTCTTTTTCCATCTTCCCCGAAGCACCCCTTTTTTCTTCGAGGTGAAACATGTTGACGATGAATCCCACAGACGTTCGCGCCGCGCTGTCCGAGCATATGCTCGTGGACGGGCTCAACCTGATCTTCGACCTGGAGCGAAGTCAAGGCTCGTATCTATTCGACAGCACGAGCGGGCGAAGGTTTCTCGACTTCTTCTCCTTTTTTGCGACCCAGCCCGTGGCCATCAACCACCCCGGGATGCGAGAGCCCGAGTTCATGAAAAAGCTGGCCGGGGTCGCTATCCACAACCCGAGCAACTCCGACGTCTACACGGTCGAGATGGCGGAGTTCGTCGATACTTTCTCCCGGGTGGCCATCCCCGCCGAGCTGCCGCATCTGTTCTTGGTCGCTGGAGGCTCGGTGGCGGTCGAGAACGCCCTCAAGACGGCATTCGATTGGAAGGTTCGCAAGAACTTTGCCCGGGGTATCGAGCAGGAAAAGGGGCACAAGATTCTCCATTTCAGGGATGCCTTTCACGGACGTACCGGTTACACGCTTTCGATGACCAACACCGCGGACATCCGCAAGATCAAATATTTCCCGAAGTTCGATTGGCCCCGGATCGTGAACCCCAAGCTTTGTTTTCCCGTCAAGGACCACCTCGAGGAAGTTCTGGACGCCGAGCGCGAGGCCGTGGCGCAGATCGAGCAAGCCCTCATCGACAACCGCGATGACATCGCAGCTCTCGTCATCGAGCCCATCCAGGGCGAAGGGGGAGACAACCACTTTCGCGCCGAGTTCTTTCAGAAGCTGCGCGAGCTCGCCGACGAGCACGAGTTCCTCTTCATCGTCGACGAGGTCCAGACCGGCGTGGGTCTCACAGGGAAGATGTGGGCCTACCAGCACTTCGGATTCACTCCCGACATCCTCGCGTTCGGGAAGAAGACCCAGGTCTGCGGCATCCTGGTGGGATCGCGCGTCGACGAAGTGGAGAACAACGTCTTCGCCGAATCGGCCCGCATCAACTCCACTTGGGGCGGCAACCTCGTGGATATGGTTCGTTTCGCCAGATACCTCGAGATCATCGAACAAGAGCGCCTGGTGGACAACGCGAGGGAGGTCGGGGACTACTTGCTCGGCGAGCTTCAGAAGGTCCAGGACGAGCGATCCGGGCAGGTCTCCAACGCTCGTGGCCGCGGCCTCATGTGTGCCTTCGACCTTCCCGACACCGAGGCGCGAGACCGTTTCCGCGCCCTCGCATTCGAGCAGGGCATGCTCATCCTGGGATGCGGTCGTCGTTCGATCCGATTTCGACCCACACTCAGCGTGAGCCGCGACGATGTCGACCGGGGCATGGAGATCGTGCGGCGCGTCCTCTCGAAGCTTGCGTAGATGGAGAGCGGTTCCTTAGAATAAACGAACAACCCGCTAACTGAAGAATATTTCAACGAAAGGCGAGGCATGGACCTTCAAAGTCAAATCAGGGTTTACAATGAGGCGCTCGGCGTCAAAGGCGCCAGGGGAAAGCTGCTGCAAATCCACGCGACGGGCTACTACGAGATTGCCCTCGAGGTGAAGGAACGCTATTTCCAGGCGCTCGTGCCCATCAACAGCACGGTGCTCTTATCCGCGGAGCCCGTGGTCGAGACCGAGAGTATCCCCGTCGAGCGCTACTGACTCAGACGTTCCAGCAACCACAACGTCGCCCCGGAAGAGAGCGGCACCGTGAGGTTGTCGCTTCCGTAAGGCGATGCGGCTTCGACCGAGGCCGCCACGGTCCCCGCGAACAAAGCGAAAGCCACCGACCGATGCGCGTCGACCTCGCCTAGGAACACTAGCAGCAGCGCCATCGATAGACTCGCTGCCAGGAACATCGTAAGCGTTCCTTCCATCGTCCGGGAATGGCCCAAGACGCGGTACTTGCGCGTTCCCCAGCGTCGTCCAACGAGCGCGGCGCTCGTATCGCCCAATGCCATTGCTGCGATACCGCAGAGCGCGGTTATGGGCTCGAAGAAACGGAGAAGCAACGCACACGAAAGGGGGAACAGAACCGAGCCCAGGCCCGGGCCAACGTCTTCGATCGCGGCCAGGAGCTCCAGGCGAAAGGACGCGTAGGTGACCACGGCGAGAATCAGGAAGGGGACGGCGCGGGCGGCGGGGTCCTGGACGAGGAAGACGAGCGGGGTCGACCAAGCGCCGGCTAGAGCGAAGAAGGCCTTTCTGGTGACGTCGGCCGGGACGCTTAGCCTTCGTCGCGCCGTCTCGACGAGTGCGAGTGAGACGGCGAAATACAGAATGCTCAAAGCGTTCGACATGTGCACGCGGTTATCGCGAGGCTATAATGGGTGGCCATGCGACGAGTGATCTTTTTCGTCGGGAATCTTATCGTCGTCTCGGCTCTGGCCCGCGCCGAAATCGTGTACCTCGCCAACGGCGACGTCATCCACGGCACTCTCGTGGCCGCCAACAATACCGAAGTCACCTTGAAGACGCCATACGGCGAGCTCGTAATTCCCAAAGAGGTCATCGAGCGCATCGATTACGAGGCAGCCACGTCGCCTTCGGATCCGGGCGAGGGCTCGACGCCGGTCGTGGACGTCGATCGCCCACCCCCCGAGGGCGGTCGTGCGGAAATCGTGCTTCGCATCACGGGTCGCTCCTTCTGGTATGCATTCGAGTCTCCCTCCGACCGACCCGCCGATACGCGGCTCCGATTGAGGGTTTACGCGGGAAATGCGCGAGCCTGCACCTTCGTCGATGAGAAGGCGGATACCTTCGATGGGAATACCCTGTACAACTCGTTTACCTTCGCGCCCGAGGACGCGGTTCTCGAGGAGACGCTCGATGGCTTCGCCTGCCGAGTCGAAAAGAGTGCCGAAGACACGATCACTCTGACGCTGATGGTTCCACCAGACAATGCTGCCTCCGGACGCCAGCTCGTTAGAATGGTCTACGAATTCAACAGCGGTGACCGGGGAGCGCCGTTGTGGACCGATCTGGTATCGCGCTCGTTCTCGGTCGAGGTCGTTCCTTCTCGTCAGACGCTGGTTTTTCTCGAGCAGAACGCCGACGCGCTCGAGTATTCAGGGCTCTTCAAGAAACGGATGAAGAACGTGGAGCTGTTCCAGCTCAACGTGGTTTCGACGGAGCTCAAGGACTGAGCTCGAGCTTCTTCCGGGCGCTGCTCGTTGCCCTCGCTTCCAGCAGCCCAGTGGCCTGTGAGGAGCCGGACGCAAGCGGAGAGACCCGGGCGATACCCCCGAGCGCTGCTCCGTACGTCGGCACCCTGGCCTTTCAATCCGATCGGGCCGGGAACTGGGACATCTATCGAATCGACGCCGATGGAACGAACCTTCGCCCGCTGACCCAGCACCCAGCCGCCGATCAGAATCCCGCCTGGTCGCCCGACGGCCGATCGATCGTCTTCTCTTCGGAGCGCACCGGAGCGGGAGATATCTACGTCATGGATGCGAACGGCGGTAACGTGACGAGATTGACTTTTCACGAAGCCTACGAGGGAGCCCCTCGATTCAGCCCCGATGGGCGACGCATCGTCTTCGAAGGCGAGCGCGACGGTGTCGCTCAGATCTATCTGCTCGACCGCGATACCGGAGACGTGCGAAGGCTGTCGCGTACGAGAAGCCGAAAGCTGGGTCCGGCCTTTTCTCCGGACAACGAATGGCTCGCGTACATGGAGAAGGGGCTCCTTTCCTGGCACGTCACCATCTCGAACGTCGAGGGCGGAAACAGGAACGTCGTCACCGAAGGAAGTGGAAGCTGTCGTCCCGCTTGGTCCCCCGACGGAAGCCTGCTCGCCTACGTGAGCACGCGCGACTCGCCCAAGGCCGACGTCTGGCTTCGAGAGATGGCAGGGCGCCGGGCGGGCGAGGCCTGGAAAGTCTCGAGCCGTCCCGATGCGCACAACTACGATCCCGCGTTCTCGCCGGACGGTGCGGCGCTCGCCATCGCTTCCACCTCCGAGCGAGGTGCCCGGGAGCAGTGGGATCTGTATCTCGTCGATCTGAACGGCAGGAATCTCGTGCGGCTTTCCGGAGAAGAAGGGAACGAACGTTTCCCCACGTGGCGTCCCGGATCGGGGACGCCGTGAGGGAGGCGAAGGCGTTCGAGCTGTTTCTCGTCCGCCACGGAGTGACGGATTGGAACGAGGAGGGCCGCCTCATGGGTCGAAGCGACATCGGCCTGAACGCGCGCGGACGCGCTCAGGCCAACTGGGCGGCGGAGAGGCTATCTTCGCAAGCGATTGAAGCCGTCTACTCGAGCCCGCAGCCGCGTGCCCGCGAGACGGCGGAGCCCATCGCCAGAGCGCACCAGCTTGAGGTCCAGATCGAGCCGGCGTTCGAAGAGGTGTGGCTCGATCCCGCGTGGATGGGGAAGACGCTGGTCGAGCTGAAGGACGACGAAGATCTCGTTCGGCTCGTCGAGAATCCCGCACACGAGTGCGATGCCATCGAGCCGCTTTTCGCCGTACGGGAGCGGACCGTCGGCGCGGTCGAACGGCTCGAGGAGCGGGCCGGAAGCGTCGTCGTCGTCTCCCATGGCGATCCGTTGAGAGTGATCGTCGCCTCTTACCTGGGTCTCGACTTGAGCGCGATTCGTCGTTTCTCCATCGACAACGGGTCGATCTCGCTCATTCGTTTCGGGAGTCGCGGTCCGCGCCTGGTTTTGCTGAACGCGCAAATCTAGTGCTCACTGCCGTGGCGGGACCCGTGATCGAATCGTCCGCCACGGCTCGGCCTGCGCGGCGCTGGCGCGCCGATCTCGCGGTAGACGTCTTGGCCACCGCTCGGAGGGTGTCAGGCTGGTCTTTCAATACTGCGCCGCGCCTGATCGGCTAGAAGAGCCTAGGGCCGTGAACCGATTGCCAGAGGGAGAGGAACGTCTCGAGGGGGAACCCGACGACGTTCGTGTAAGAGCCCTCGATGCGTTGGATGAGGAGTGCCCCTTTGCCCTGGATACCATAGGCTCCCGCTTTGTCGTTGGGCTCGCCGGTTTTGACGTATCGATCGATGTCGACCCGTGTGAGCTTGCGAAAAAAAACTCGAGTGCGCGAGACCGCCGCGCGCCGAATTGGGGTCGATAAGCGGGCGACGGCCACGCCGCTCAGAACGACGTGGCTCCGCCCCGAGAGGTCGCGCAGCATCCTTCGCGCCTGCCTGCTGTCGCGCGGCTTTCCGAAAACGGTGTCGCCGACCACGACCGTCGTGTCCGCGGCAACGACCCACTCGTGCGGGTAGCGCTCGGCAACCTGACGCGCCTTGTCGAGTGCGAGCCGCCTGACGTAGCGTCGCGGTGACTCTCCTACGAGGCGTTTTTCGTCGACGTCCGGGATCACCACACGAAAACGAAGGCCGATATCCCTGAGAATCTCGGCCCGCCGAGGCGAAGACGAGGCGAGGATCACCGCTTGCGGCGACGATCGCGGGTGAACTGGCGGAAGAGGGCCTCCTTGGCACGCTCGCACGTCTCCCGGATCTCGAAGAGCTGGCAATCGTGTAACTCCTGGATGCGTCGTGCCTCGGGCATCGGCGAGAGCTCGTTGCGCATCCGTGCCTCTTCCTGGGCGACGGCTCGCTCGTAGGCGATTGCGGCGCCGGTGATCAGTCGCTCCGCCTTACGGTTCGCCGCCTCGATTGCCATTCTTTCTTCGACGAGGCGATCCTGGAGGTCGGATTGGCGCTCGAGGCGGGCCTCTTCGACAGCGAGATTGTACTTTTCGCGGGCTTCCTCGAGGGCTCGCTCGAGCTCGTCGTCCGCATCGCGCCGGAGCCGCCTCTGTTCGGCGAGAGCCGCGCTTCGCGCCTTGTCGACCAAGAGCTCCCATTTCGCCTTGGCTTTGCGGATTGCCTCGTCCCTCTTGGCAAGGGCCTGCTGGCGGGCGTTTCTATGGCGCCGCTCGTCGAGCTCCGATCGTTCGCGCCGGTCCTCTTCCGCTGCCTGGATCTCTCGGGTTCGAGCATCGTCCGCGGCCTGAACGGCTCGGAACTGCACCTGCTTGGCCTTCTCGAGGCCCTTCTGGTAGCGGACTAAGACATTGGCCGCCGACCCGAGCTCGAGCAGTGCCAAATCCCGCTTTTTCTCCGCGGCGGCGAGCTCACGCAGGCAGTTGGCTTCGAGGGCGGAAATCTCCTGTGACAAACGTAGCGTCAGATCGGACAGCGACTCCAGCAACTTGCGTCCCTCCCGTCATCCCTTGCGCTCGCGGAACGAGCGATAATCCGCCGGCGTGTCGATGTCGACACGAACTCCGGACTCGGTCACCTGTACTTCGAGTAGATCGTCTCCATGATCCCACACCACTTGCCGTGCGCCAACTGCTCTCGGCGCGCGAAGGAGCTCGGGAAAGACCGCTGCCGAGAAGAGCACCGGGTGCCCCCTTCGCGCGGATTGGATGGGGAGGACGACGGGAGCTCCCGTTGCCTCGAAGCGCGTTATGAGTGTGTTCACGACGTCGGTCGTTATCCTGGGGTGATCCACCGGACAGATGAGCGCGCCGTCGACGTCCGATTCCGCCAGGGCTTCGATCCCGCACTGTATCGACGACAACATGCCTTCCCGATAACGGGAGTTGACGGCCTGCCGGACCGAGGTGAGGTCGACCGCCTCACGAATTCGGTCGGGCTCGTGGCCCAGCACGACCAGAATGGGCCTGGCTCGGGAGGTTTGGAGCACGTGGAGGAGGCGCTCGAGAAACGTCGTCTCGCCACCACGCTCGAGTGGGAAGGGGAGAAGAGCCTTGGGAGAGCCCATTCGTCGTGACTCGCCCGCGCTCAAGATGAGAGCCGCTATCATTACCTCGTGACATAATAGCGAACGTGCCCAGAAGTTACTCCCCGCTCGCCGACGTGATGGCGCAGGTCATCCCATCCGACGCCAAGGACAGGATTTACGGGATTGGGCTCGTCCAGAGGCGGTGGAGGAATGCCGTCGGCGTGGAACTGGCTCGCCGCTCGGAGCCCGACTCCTTGAACGACGGGGTTTTGACCGTTCGCGTGACCGATCCCGCCTGGGGACGCATGCTCATGAAGCTCGGCCAACGGATCGTACCGAGGCTCAACCACGCGCTCGGCGTGCGACTCGTTCGCCGCATCAATTTCAAGACGGTGAGTCGGTTGGAGCAGGCGCCGATGGCATCTCTGCCCTCCGACTCCGGCCCCCGCTCGAGTGGCGCCGTGCTCCCCGAGAGCGTCGCCAAGGTCGTGGACTCCATCCAAGATTCCGAGATCCGCGAAATCGTCGGACGAACCGCAGCCCGATACTTCGCCGCTCGAAAGAACGCTGAGAGAAGAAGGACGTGAACCGATGCGAGAGACTTTCATCGTCAGCTCTGTTCGTACGCCTACGGGGAAGTTCCTCGGGGCGCTGAAAGACCTCTCGGCGACCGAGCTTGGCGCGAGGGTCGTCCGGGAAGCGGTCGCCCGGGCTCATCTCACCGCCGAGAAGATCGACGAGGCCATCATGGGGAACGTCGTGAGCGCCGGACTCGGACAAAACCCCGCTCGACAGGCGGCGCTCGGTGCGGGACTTCCACCAGCGGTGGGGGCTCTCACGGTGAACAAAGTCTGTGGCTCCGGTCTGAAAGCCGTCATGCTCGCGCGTCAGGCCATTGTCGCCGGGGACGCCGAGATCGTGGTGGCAGGCGGAATGGAATCCATGTCGAGAGGGCCTTATCTCGTGCCTCGCCTTCGGGAAGGACTCCGGCTCGGCCACGGAGAGCTTCTGGACTCGGTCATAAATGACGGGCTCTGGGACGTCTACAACGATTTCCACATGGGCATGACCGGGGAGAAAGTCGCCGAGAAGTACGGGGTTTCACGGAGGGAGATGGACACTTACGCCGCGGAGAGCCATCGGCGGGCGGCGGCGGCGACTTCGGCCGGCAAGTTCAAAAAGGAGATTCTGCCCCTGCAGATTCCTCGACGCAAAGGTGACCCGGTCGTGGTCGACCGGGACGAGCCCATTCGTGCCGACACGACGGTGGAGGGACTGTCCAAGCTCAAGCCCGTCTTCAAGACCGACGGTACGGTCACCGCGGGAAACGCGCCGGGGATGAATGACGGGGCCGCGGCGCTCGTCGTGGCGTCCGAAGAGGCTGTCGAGAGGCATGGTCTCACGCCGGTCGCTCGGATCGTTGGTCAGGCGATCTCCGGGCTCGAGCCGGAATGGGTGATGATGACCCCCGTGCCCGCCATCCGGAAGCTCTTCGAGAAGGCAGGTTGGAGCGCGGGCGGCGTGGATCTGTTCGAGATCAACGAGGCCTTCGCGGTCCAAGCCTGCGCGGTAACTCGGGAGCTGTCGCTAGATCGTGCGAAGACG
Organism: Vicinamibacteria bacterium; assembly: GCA_035457705.1. Taxonomy (GTDB): domain Bacteria; phylum Acidobacteriota; class Vicinamibacteria; order Marinacidobacterales; family SMYC01; genus DASPGQ01. The sequence goes on along the minus strand of DATIBD010000070.1, from coordinate 231,113 downwards.
AACGTGAATGGCGGTGCTGTGGCCCTCGGTCATCCCATCGGTGCGAGCGGGGCCAGGATTCTGACCACGCTCTTGCACGCGCTCGAGGACCGAGGGGGACGACGCGGTGTCGCTTCTCTCTGTCTCGGCGGTGGAAACGGCGTGGCACTCGCCGTGGAACTGGTGCGGTAGCGATGGAAATTCACAAAGTCGCCGTAATGGGCGCGGGCACGATGGGGAACGGTATCGCCCAGGTGTTCGCTCAATGCGGGTTCGAGGTTTACCTGCGCGACGTGAGACCGGAGCTCGTCGAGCGCGGCCTGGAGAACATCGACAACAGCCTCGCCCGTCTCGTCAAGAAGCAAAAGCTCTCGGAGGAAGAAGCGGCGCAAGCCCGACGTCGGGTCCACGGGGGGGTCGACATGGCTGGCACCGTCGAGTCCGACTTCGTCGTCGAGGCCATCATCGAGGACGCCGATCAGAAGATGGACATGTTCCGGGAGCTCGACGAGATCATGCGGCCCGACGTCATGCTCGCGAGCAACACGTCGTCGATCTCCATCACGAAGCTCGCGGCGGTGACAACCCGTCCCGACAGGTTCATCGGAATGCACTTCATGAACCCGGTGCCGGTCATGGAGCTCGTCGAGTTGATCCGCGGGCTCCAGACCTCGGACGCGACCTACCGTGCAGTCGAGACCCTGGCGCGCAAGCTGGGGAAGACACCTGTCGGAGTCAACGACTCCCCGGGATTCGTCTCGAACCGTGTGTTGATGCCATTGATCAACGAGGCGATCTTTGCCTACATGGAGGGAGTCGCATCCCCGGAAGCCATCGACACGGTGATGAAGCTCGGAATGAACCATCCCATGGGGCCGCTGACGCTCGCGGACTTCGTCGGGCTCGATGTGTGCTTGAGCGTCATGGAGGTACTCTATCGCGGCTTCGGCGACCCCAAATACCGTCCTTGCCCGCTGCTGGTCAAGATGGTGGATGCGGGCTACCTCGGTCGGAAGAGCGGGAAGGGTTTCTACGATTATTCCGGGTGAGCCACCCGAGGCCGAGCACGATTGGCCCGACGATGGCGATCTCACGTGCAGCAGCGAGCCAATTGTGCGCGGACAGAAGGAGCCGTAGGTTACCGCGCCGGACGTCGTCGAACACGAGAATGGGCGAGATGAAAAAACGATCCGAGAGGGGCCAGAAGAGCTCGACCCCGTAGGGCTCGACCTTGTCCACTGCCAGCATATCGAGCAAGACGTGCGAGAGGTAGGCGCCCCCGATGACGAGCGTCTTGCGGACGTCTTGGGTCGTGAGGAAGACCGCCGCCGCGAAGACGACGGCGGCTCCCAGGCTGTGAGTGAAATAATGGTGATAGTTGACTCCAGTAAGGAAGCTGATTCCGAAGTCGATGTCGGGAAGGCAGGCGGCGACCACGGCCGCGACAAAGACTTTCCGGTCGTTCCGCAGCCCGACGAAATAGATTGAAGCCCCCGTCAGGGCATGAGCCGCCGGTGTCGGCATCCGGCCGAGGTTAGCACAGACGCGGAGGTCCGCCCTACATGCGGTAGCGGTTTGGTCGCTCGGCACGAGATATGGTAGTCTCGGGCAGCACAGGAGGATCGGCCTCACAAACCGCGTCTTGTACAGTGAGAGGGCCGCGTGGACGCCGTCCTCGGTGAAAGGAGTTTTCATGGCTGAAGACAAGGATGGACGTGCCAAGGCGATCGATATGGCCCTCGGCCAGATCGAAAAGCAGTTCGGAAAGGGATCCATCATGCGATTGGGGTCCCAGGAGACACTCGATGTCGCGACGATCCCGACGGGCTCGATATCCGTGGACGCGGCGCTCGGGGTAGGAGGACTTCCCCGCGGTCGTGTGGTGGAGATCTTCGGACCCGAGTCCTCCGGGAAAACGACCCTGGCGCTCCAGGCGGTGGCCCAGGCCCAAAACCGCGGTGGCATGGCGGCATTCATCGATGCGGAGCACGCACTCGACGCCGGCTACGCCAAGGCCCTCGGTGTCAACACCGACGAGCTCCTCGTATCGCAGCCGGATAGCGGCGAGCAGGCTCTGGAGATCACCGAGGTGCTCATACGAAGCGGCGCCGTGGACATCGTCGTCATCGACTCCGTCGCGGCGCTCGTGCCGCGAGCCGAGCTCGACGGCGAGATGGGTGACGCCCAGGTCGGCCTCCAGGCGCGACTCATGTCGCAAGCGATGCGGAAGCTCACCGCCATCACGTCGAAATCCAAGACGTGCCTCGTCTTCATCAACCAGATCCGGGAGAAAATAGGAGTCATGTTCGGCAATCCCGAGACGACGACGGGTGGCCGGGCACTGAAGTTCTACTCCTCGGTGCGTATCGACATCCGGCGTATCTCTTCCATCAAGGATGGCGACGTAGTGGTCGGCAATCGCACGCGCGTTAAGGTCGTCAAGAACAAGGTCGCCGCGCCCTTCCGCCAGGCGGAGTTCGATATCCTCTACGGAAAAGGAATCTCACGCGAGGGCGATCTGCTGGATCTCGGGGTGGCTAGCAACATCGTCGAGAAGAGCGGGGCCTGGTACTCCTACGACAGCGAGCGGATCGGTCAAGGTCGCGAGAACGCGAGAACCTTTCTCATCGAGCATCCCGACACGGCAGCCAAGATCGAAGCGCAGCTTCGCAAGGATCTTGGCCTTTCGAAGTCCGAGGCCGCGGCGCCGGCGGGCCGCCCGTCGGGGACGAACGGAAACGACCCTGCCAAGGAGAGCAACGACGGAACCGCCCGCCCGAAGCCGGGGCGAGGACGAGACGTGAAAGTGGCGGAAGGTGCTAGCCGCAACTGAGACGATGGAGCGCGTCGCGTATCTCGTGGCTAGGCCAACTCCCTTCTGGCGCACGACGAGCCGGACGATCGTCGTCACGCTGTGCGTGCTCGGCGCGTGCCAGCCGCATTCCGATGTCGTCGAGGTCGAGGAAGAGGGGAGGTTTCTCGACCCGGTCATGGCCGATGGAGAGCACTACGCCCTCGAGTTCGAGAACGACTACCTGCGCGTGCTCCGCGAGAATCTCGCCGCGGGAGAAGGCGGCGCCATGCACTCGCATCGACCGCGCGTGTCGCTCTACTTGAGGGACGCGCAGGTCGAGCTGACGCCGCGGGGCGGAGAGCCGATCGAGACCCAGCTGGTCGCGGGAACGACGAGCTGGGGCGATGCGACGACCCATCAAGGTGTGGTGAAGGGTGGGATCGTCGAGAACCTCTCGATCGAGCTGGAAGATCTCCAGGGTGGGGAAGTGCCCGCCCCGGAGCTGGACGCCGTCGGGGTCGATCCCGACCATCACATCGTGTTGTTCGAGAACGATCGAGTCCGGGTCGTTCGGTTCCGGTATCCGCCGGGGTGGAAGACGCCACTCCACCAGCATCGAGCCGGATTCGGAGTCGCTCTAACGGACCTGCATGTGCGTAACGTGTATGAGCAAGGCGAGGCGGCCGAGATCCAGCGGGCCGCTCGCTCGACCTTCTGGACCGAGGATCCGCCACACGACTCGGAAAATCTCAGCAGCTCGGAGCTTGTGGTTATCTTCGTGGAGCTGAAGAAACGCCCGGGTTAGGCGGGCCCCGAATTCTTGGCCGCCGGCGAAGCCGCTTGTGCTAAGCTGGCGCTTCCATGCCCGAGGGCCTACCTCAATAACTCATCGATGCCGGGGTAGCTCAGTCGGTAGAGCGAAGGACTGAAAATCCTTGCGTCGGCGGTTCAATTCCGTCCCCCGGCACCAATGAAACCCGGATGCGGCTTTCCCGGCTCGGGCCCAGATGCGATGCACCTCTCTGTGACCGCGCGCGCAGGTCCAAGCATGCAAACCACGAAGTCTTCATTTACATTGGTCTGGGAAATTGACTTAGGTAGAACGGTATAAAACGACTTGCCTGGAACGTTACAATCCTTACGTTATCCGGACTCGTCGTTTGATTGTGCCGACTGACCGCTCGTTCTAAAATTAAACGAATGCCGTCCGTCCTTCGGAGCGGATCGTATCGGCTTTTCTTTTACTCCGGCGACAAAGACGAGCGACGGCATGTGCACGTTGAGCGAGAAACGCAAATTGCGAAGTTCTGGCTCAGCCCGGTGCGTTTGCAGGACAGTGGCGGATTGAGGCGAGTGGAAATGCGAACAGTCGAGCGTCTCGTCGGGGAGCATGTCGAGGAATTATTGAGGGCCTGGAATGAGTTCTTCAGCGCTTGACCTGAGACCACCCCGGGCGCAAAGCGTCGTCGTTACGGACGACTCGCTAACGGTCGACCTCGTTGACGGCCGAACGGTGTCGGTTCCGGTGTCTTGGTATCCTCGCTTGTCGCATGCGTCTTCATCGGAGCGCAGCAACTGGCGCCTCATAGGTCAAGGTGAGGGCATTCACTGGCCTGACCTAGACGAGGACATCAGCGTCGAGAACCTACTTAGCGGACGGCCTTCTGGGGAATCTCAACACTCCTTGGAGCGTTGTTGGCACGTCGGTTAAGCGCCGGATAACAACGGAATCTAATGGACATCCCATTTCTGTTCTTTCTTCTTTCGGCAACTTTCGTTGCGCATAAGGGCACTTGTGGCGAAGGTGCAGCTTGACCGTTGCTATCCCGCTCCCTAGACAGATATCGGGAGCGAGGGAATTCCCCAGGAACTCACGCGAAGAACTCTCGAAATGATTCCGGCGTTGAAAACGCTATTTCACGAGATCTCGGTTCGGAGCGCGGCTGCGTATGTGGGCACGGAGTTTGGAGCAAGCGCCCTCGGTTAGTCCTTGCGCAGGGTCGCAAGGGATCACCGGAGCCCCAGGTCTCCACAGCTCCGGGCGGTCATCGACCGCAACCCATGGAGCGTCAGGAGCATGCTCCCTGAGCCACGCCTCGGCTTCGACCTGCCGGGGGTACTCGTGAAGCCCTGGGATGGTCCGGGTTCTCGAAACGATCCGGAGCCGCACGTCAGACGAGAACAGCCCTCGAAGCTCCTGGATGCCGAAGACATCTCTCCATGTCGAAATGATGACGACCTCGACCTCGGGCAGCTCGTATAAGAGATCCTCGAATTGAGCGACGAGGGGTGCCTCGAGACGGTACTTCGGGGCAGTCTCCCGGCGGAGCACGCCGTCGAGGCCCAGAAACACAATCATGTCGTGAGAGCGCTCCCCATGGGTCGACCCCGGCCCGATGGGCGGTGTGGTTGGGCTCGGGGAGTGTACCACCGATTGGCGCAATCTCGCGTCAAAAAAGCTCGGCGAGGACTGCCAGGCTCAACGAGACGATTTCAGAATATGCGGGGTACTTTGGAAAATGAACCCGCGCGAGCACATGCTAGGTTTTGCCTCTCGGCATTCCTGCGAGCGGCTCGCTATCGGGAACTTCTTGAACCACATTAGCGCGGACCACGAGCTCTTCCTTGATCACCCGGAGGAGGGCATCTCGCATCCGCTGCTCCACCTCCTCGGGATCGACCTCGACGGCATCGGGAAAGCGAATGAAGACGGCGACTTCCAAATCTTGTGCCATGGTCTCGTCGGTTGAATCGACCTGGCGGCTTATCGAGGGAACACGGCCGCCCCGCGCGCCTTCTCGATTTGCGAGTCGAGGTCGAGTAGATCGACATCGGGTCCAAACACGTTCCTGAGTGCCAGGACGTAGTGAGGATGAAGGAGCATCATGAGCGGCCTCACGCCTACCTCGACGTCCTTTGGAGTGAAAGCTTCGCGCCGCAGGATGTCTTCGATGAGCTCGATCAGGGATTTGACCGCGGACAGGTCCTTGGCAAGAGCCTGCCGATCGATGCCGCCCATTCCGTCCCCCTTCCCCGCACCGCACCTCTATAGTCGCTCGGACTGTGCAATTGGTCACAGCCTGTCCGGTTTTTCTGGGAAGATCTCCCGGTGCTTGGCGCGCCGGGTCAAGTCGACCGCCAGGCACAGCTCCAGGTTGTTCAGGGGAAATCGTTACTCGAATAGCGGCGGTGTAATTGCGTTCCTAGCCTCCAGGATGTGTCTTGCCTTGATGCGCCAGGGCGGTTCGGGTCTGGAAGCAGCTAGCGCCTCCTATAGAGCCAGATGGCGACCGCGACGCTCCAGAAAGCCTGAGCGAGAACAACGGCCCCCATCCCATGGACGTCGAGGTGCAAACGGCCTGCGAAGAGGGCCAGCGGAGGCAAGACGCCGACGGCGATTCCGAAAATGCCTATCGCCCGAGAGGGGCCGCTCCGCTCGAGAAGGGTCCACGACCACAGAAGGATAGCGATGGACAGTGCGACCGTTCCCGCCTGCGCCGCGGACTGGTTCGCCTGAAAGCAGAGCCTCAGTGCCGGCCTTACACTCTCGAGCACCGGGGCCGTCGCGGCCTCCGAAACGTAGCGGGAGGCGAGCCCCGGCACGATGAAGCCGCTCACGGTCGCGGCCATGATCATGAAGGCGATGCCCAGACCGTATGCGCACAGAGCAGCGCGAACGCGTAGCTTCTCGAGACCCAGATGCTCCGAGAAGCCGGTAAAGCCCAGAAGCAGGCAGCCCATCAGGACAATGAGTCCACCGTGTACGCCCGACGTCAGGGGCGCTTCGAGACTGAGCTCCTCGACGAGGGAGGCCGTGTCGCGACCGCCCGTCGACGGATGGTGGGCCATGAGCAGGACCGCGAGGACCGAGCCGATCCCGATCAATAAGCCGCTTGCCCGGTGGGTTTCGTTCGATTCCGTTGGCATGGACGTCTCCTCCTAGGATACTTTCTGACGAATCTACCAGGGCGGCTGCCGCGCGAGTCCGGGCATTCGCGCGACTTCGTCCTTTAAGGGACATAGGAGGCTCTTTGTCCACAAAAGAAAGAGAGGATCGACGCGTTCGAAAGACGCGCGACGCCGTCGTCTCGGCGTTCAACGATCTCGTGCGGGAACGGAGGTACGAAGACATCCGCGTGGGTGACATCGTCTCCGACGCCGATGTCGGGCGGTCGACCTTTTACCAGTACTACACGGGAAAGGAGGACGTGCTCGTCGAGAGCATGGGTTTCATGCTCGACGCCCTCGCGTCCGCCGCGAGCACTGAGGTCGATCCCACGGCGCTCGAGGGACTCCTGAGCCACTTCTGGGAGAATCGGAGTCTCGGCCGCGAGCTTTTCTCCGGCCCGCAGTCGCTCCACGTCGCGCCTCGCATCGCGAGGGCGCTTGCCCAGCGGATCGAGGCCCGGATCGCATCGCGTCTCGCCGCAAGCGGGGGGAAACCGCTCGTCCCGCCGCGGCTCCTCGCGATCCAGACGGCTGAAGCGGAGCTCGCCCTCATCCGGGCCTGGCTCATGGGCATGGGGCCCGCCACCCCGTCGGAGCTCGCGGAAGCCTTGACTCGCAGCGCGCGGGCGATGGTCGAGGCGCTCCTGCCCGCTAGCCCGGAATCCATCCCGAGAGGGCCGAAACGTAATGAATTCGGAAGCTAGCAGGCTGATGAAAAGGACACAGCCCAGCCTGCGCGAGCGGAGCGAGCTCGGCGCGCCTGCCGCGCCGTAAGCAGCCCCGAGCCGTAGCGGCTCGATCGATTACGGGTCCCGCCACGGCATTGACCACTAGTGTTTCACGCCGCCGTCGATGTCCGGCGCCCGGAGGCATCGAGCTTCGATGGCGTCGGGCAGCCGCGTCAAGCTCGAAGCCCAAGCCTCAGTCTTTCGCAACGGTAGGCGACGACGCCTCTCGGTGTCATCGCTGCCGCAGGACAGCGCTCGCTCGAGGGTGACCTTCCATGCCATACTCGAGGCATATGAAGACGGTGGTCGTCGCCCTGGTGTCCGCTCTTCTCTTCTCCCCAGGCCGGACCTCGAACGAGACTCCCGTAAATCCCTGTTCCGAGGTGCTCGCGAGCGCCATTCCACCCCGCCCTGCGGACGCTCCCACCAGCTCCGAGCTCATGGAGACTGTCTGGAACCTTCGTGGTCGTGAGCGAGATGAGGCGATCGTTCGAGAGCTTAGCCGGGGCAACCTTCCCGAGTTCTTGCGCCGTCTCGTGCCCGTCCGTTTGTGGTCTCGCGACCGGCGAGGGGTTTTCCACGAGGCGATCATCTGCGTGACGCCAGACTACCTTTCGGTCGGCTCCAACGACGATTTCGTGCGCGTGCCCCTTGGGCTCCAGGCCGCGGTCGACACCGCGCGTCAGTTTCAATTCACGCTTCCCACACGCAAGATCGTGGACGCGATCTATCGACAGTCATCGGCACGGCTCGCTCCTCGTCCCATGACGCCGAGCTCCCGGATGGTCTCCACACGGTACTTCGTCGAGCATAATCGCATCATCGAGCAACAGAGGAGCGGCGAGCTCGGCGAGCTCATTTCCGGGCACAAGAAGGATCTGATTCTAACGAAACGGCTCCTGACGCGAAAAGGCCGGGTAGCCATCTATGGTTGGCACGAGAAGGCGGGTCAACCGATCCAGCCGCTGAGCACATTCCATGGCGCGCGCTACGCGGACTACAGCCACGGAGTGCGACTCGTGAGCACGACCGTCATACTGGACGGCTCACCGCGATCCGTCTACGACATTCTGCGCGATTCGTCCGTGGCCGGAGTGCTCACTTACGAGGGAGCCATTCGAGATGCCGCGCGCCTAATGCAAGTAGAGGCCACCCCGTTAAAGACACCGACCGATTGATTTCGATTCCCTTCACCGTGTCGAGAGCGTCTTGCAGCACCGAAATCCCAGGTGATAATTGTGATGGCTCTTGGGGTCCATCACGGGGCTCCCGTGCCAGAAGGGAGCGCGCCAGCGACAGGCGTCCTCGTGTGCCTTGTAGTGGTCGAATATGAACCAGCTGCCCTTCATTTCCGTGTAGCCTAGCTCGTGGCTTCCACGGCTCGCCATCTGGCTTTCGTCGATGGGCAAGTTCATGTGCTCCGCTGCGTTTCCGTGAATGTCGTAGACCATGAGCGGGCTTCGGCATTCGGGATAGGCCCCCGTCGGAAACGTGTTGGATCCGCAAGTGGCCCAACCTCCACCTTCGCATCCGGAAGTCTTGGAGCTCGTCGCGGCACAGACGCCAGTTCGGTACGTGGGTCCGTACGACCAGACCTTGTTTCCGTCGTGAACCCGGTTATGGGCGCTTCGCATCGCGCGGATACCCGTAGCCGGGTCGACGCCTTTTGCTAGCTCGAAGCGGTAATCGGGCGCTTCGAGACGTCCGGCACAGGCGCCTTCCCACTCGTGGGCATCGCATAGGCGCTTACCCATGGACTCACAGATGAGAGCGGCCTCCCGGGCGCGAACCCAGACGACCGGATACTCACACGGAATATCGGGGAACTCGAACTGGTCGATGCAGGCGCGTGCATCCTCAGGCGATTGCGTCGCGGGATCATAGAGAGGAGCCATGTACTTGCCGCCGCATATCCGCTCGAGCTCGGAATCTTCGTAATGAGTTTGGGCTTGCTCCAAACGGGTGCGGCATTGTTCGGGGCTCATCGGATGAACGGTGACCGCGGGATTGCCCTGGCCGATGAACGGGGAGCCCTGGAAGATCTCTCGCAGCGCCGTCGCCTGCTCCGGAGACAGGGCATGGACCTTTCGAATCCGTTCCAGCAGCGGGTCGTTCTGCTCTCGATGCGAGGGCGTTTGTGCAGCGGCCAGTGTTACGGCGGTCGAGACGAGCGCTACAACCAGGAGGTTACGGGGCGAAATCATCGGCGTTGGCCCTCCGGATGACGTAGAAGAAGTCACGGTTGTCCGCAAAACCCAGGAAACGCGGCAGGATCTGATCGCCGACTGACTTGTCCAGCACTTCCATACCCTTCACGAGGTGTTCTACGTCGAGGTTCTTCTCGCTCGCGTGATAGAGCGCCATGTAAGTGTGCTCGAGCGCGTTCATGTCGAGAAGCATCGCGTAGCGGCATCCGTAGGCCTCGAAGACGCGCGCCATCGCCGAGGGTGTCGCGGAAGAAAAATAGGCGTAAATCAAGAACCGGCGATTGTCGAGATCCTGGATCGCGGTTCCCGCCCGGACGGTGCGAAACTTTCGATCCTGCGACCCGGACCAGTTTCCCGCTGCCCACCGCGAGACCTGGCGTCCGGGAACCGGGCCGCCGGTCTCGGGGTCGGTCTCGATGATCGGCAGGCCGTTCTGGCGGGCAAACGCCATTTTCTGGAGAAGCACGTCATCCTCGACCGCCCATGTTTTCATGTCCACGCGGCCGTCATCGAGCCCGAAGAGCGTCGCCAGACCGGGCTGGAGTTTGCTCAGTATGGCGCCGTTCTCGACGAACCCGTAATGGCTTCCATAGTTGCGGGATGCCAAATCCGAAACTCGAAACGCACCGTGGCCCCGTTTGAAGCCTCCGGTAAACGTTGCCACCGTCCGCTCGGCGAGCGACCGGGGGACGATGCCGGTGGCCACCAGGGGGGCGATGTTCCCGATGCCGTCCGGTCCGGGCAGAGCACCGTCTCGAACGGAGCTCAACACGCGCTCCGACCAATCCACCCGCGGATGCTCGGTGCCTACCGCAAAACCCAGCTCGAATCGGGACAGGTCGAAGGCGACGAGATAGACGAGCGCCTCTCTTTCCACTTCGTCGAGCTGCGAGACGACGTCCCGGTGGTGGGCGAAAATGTCGGCGTCGATGAGATCGGGCCGCACCACGCTGACGTAGACGCCTGGCTGACTCCGAGCTTGGTTCCACCTGCCCGCTACGACACCCTCGTTGCTCATGTCCTCGACCGAGAGACCCAGCTCTCCTTGTCCGATTCGGACGTCCTGGTAACGTATGTCCAAGCGCGCGGGGCCGGGGCCGTCGGGTAGCGCGGGATCGTCGGTCAACGCCCCTGGGTCTCGAGTGATCACGGACGTGTCCAGGTAGGCGTCCTGGAACAGGTTTTGGCGCACGAAAGTCGTGATCTGCTCCCCTTGCCACACGTTGTCGCGAAGAAAGTCCGTTGCCCACTCGAGCGTCGTGCGGCGGCCCGGGACGGGCAACCGGAGATTGATCTCCTCGTCGCACAGCGACAGGTAAGGTGCGGCGGCCTGATCAGCACTTGCGAGGGGCAGAGGCTCTCTCTCGGACCATAGGTCACAGGAGCGTTTGCCCAGGCTGTCCACGATCGTCAGACCGTCGGGGTTGTCGTTCTCGAGCGTCAGGTCCTGGCTCTTCGGACGGTTGTTTACGACGTGATAGGCGCTCGTGCGGCCGTCTGCCCACGCGACCGTCAACACGTACCAGCTGTTTATCACTGGATTGAGGTTGACCAGCGAAACACGTCTGACGGACGCGTACTCCGAGGTGAATTCGAGCGATGTCGTTTGGCGGAACGGCTGCAGCTCCATGACGCTCTTGACACTGTTTGCCTCGTAAGCCTCGCGTTGGCGGTCCAGTAACGCCGGATCCATTTCGGGAATCGGCAGGCGGGTCGGTAGCTCGGGCGCTTCCAGCTCGATTTCCGACGGGGGTGGTTCAGGTGACGGTTCTCGAGTCTCGACCGAAGCCCGACGGAGCAGGCGCTCCCGGAGGTTTTGCCATTCGACTTCGCTCAGCTGGGAGCGCGCGCTCGTAATGGCGAGATGGAAAGCGACGGACAAGACGAGGACGGCGATGAGAGCGGCCATCGCAAGCCCCGCTCGCAAGGTCCATCGAAGCAAAACCCGGAACATGAATTCATCATAGCAAGTTGCCGTGGCTCAGCCGTGGTACGAGAACATCAGCGAATGGATCTTGAAGCCGTCTGGGCCTTGAATCAGGAGAAGAACAAGCTTCCCCCGGCGCGTCTCGCCTTCTTCAGTCAGCACGAAATCTGCCCAAACGCTTGCGAGCTTCCCCTGGCGGTCGATTCGAACGTTCTCCAGCACCTCTCGGATGTCGCGGCCGCTCTCGAGATAGGACCTTTGCGCGTCGTAGAACTCCTCGAGCGTGCGCTCGCTCACGCTTCCGTCCTCGCGCGTCGAGGCGACGGTGAAATGAGGAAGGAATAGTTTCTTCCATTCGGGGAGCGTCTCCCGGCGGTACAGGCCAACGTAATCTTCGACGGCCTTCTCGAGGTCCGAAGCCGGTGCCGCGAGCAACGTCGCCGGGAGTACGAAAAACACTGCGAGTTTCACGAGCATGAGTCCCTCCGGAGGGGATCTTACTGCGGGCCGCGAAAGGTGGATGTAAGGAAACGGAGAAGTTTCTCCGTGGCTGAAACACAAAGCCCATCGGGCTGGTATCGTCGAAACTTCACTGGCCAAACACGACCTCATCGATGTCCGTGGGCTCGGCATCGACCGAGCCGACGAGAGCCGTTATTGGGTCTTCGGCCGCCTTCGCTGGACGCCCGATCCTCGCCCGCCACGCTCCCGCGAATTGATCGTTGCCATTGAGCGCCCCGTCGGCTCCGCTTGGAGAGCTTCATCGAGCTCGTATCTCGCCGCCGACCGTGCGCTGCAACTGGATCTTGAACGAAGTCTGAAATCGTGAATCGCTACCAAAATTTCTGAGGGATTTATGTGATACCGGATACCAACCCGGAACGATCCGGCGTTCCAAAACGACACCCGGACTACACCTGTCCGGAGGCGATGCTCTGACAAGCTATAGAAAACAAATAAGTTAAATGATGTAGCACGACTGGAACATCATTTGCAGTGCCTTCCTTGAAGGAGCTTATTATGATACGCCTTCGAACTCATGACCACGACGGGTTCTCGTTAATTGAGGTGCTTGTCGCGATGTTTGTTACGTTGATTGTAATGGCGTCGGTCTTTGCGCTGCTGCAAAAGGGCCAGAGAAGCTTCCGGCGGGAGCCCGAGGTGACCGACATGACCGCCAGCGCGCGCGCCGGGGTCGATTGGATCAGCCGGGACCTGGCCATCGCCGGGTTCGCTGCGCCGCCTAACATCGCCATCATGTGGTTCGACGGGGGTGGCCCGGCGAACGCACCCAATCCGGATGAGCTCACCATCGTCTACTCCGATCCGGAGGTTCCCTGGTGCCGGCCAAAACCATGCGGGTCCGGTGGCGGCGGTGGCTCGAGCAAAGGCGGTCGCGGTGGTGGAGGCGGGGGTGGGCCCTGCAGCACGATCGGGATGTCCTCGGTGCTCAACGTCGATCCCGACAGCTTTTCTTATCCACCGGGTGATTTCGAGCAGGTCTACCATGATGGGCAGATGCTCATGGCCATTCAAGGCCCCAACGGCGACCCGGCGTGCAACAACGTGGCTCCAGGCATCTATCCGTTCGAGCTCACCAGCGATCCGAAGTGCACGGGGGCGGGTGGTGCGAACAGCGGTCCTGCCGGCTGCGCCACGTTGCAATTGAGCCATAACCCGCAGGGAGATTTGGACATCAACGTGCCTGGCGGATTTCAGCGCCAGGTGTCCGCCGACTGCGCCATCATCGGCTGGTTCCACATGGTCCAATACCGGGTCAACCCGTGGCCGCCGGCCGACAACCCCATGCTCGAGCGCCGGGATATCGTCCTTGGCGAGCCCTGGACTCCGGTCTCGAACAACATTGAGAACTTTCAAGTGCAATACGCTCAGGGAGTAAGCGAGCTCTTTGTGGACGAGCCCCCGCTCATTCCTCTTGGTGGGGATCCCAATACCTGGATTACGCAAGTCCGCTTCACCGTGACGGGACGGAGCGAGAGCACCAACTTGGAGGGAGGGTCCCAGGGCGTTTTCGACCCCAATGACACACACATCCGGCGCAGCTTCACGACGACGATGAGCCTGAGAAACCAGCTCATGCAAGCCTCCAACATGGGGCTTTCCTGGAACTGATCGACTTATACAAAATCGCGACACAGCACCCGGGTTGACCTCGCTGCCGTCTTCGCATTACAAATCGACGCACCTTGGCCGACACGGTGTCGTGGGCGACGCGTGCGAGAACGCGTGCCGGTGCGAGTGGCATCCTCGCCGTCGCCGGTCTCTTGTGGGCGGCGCGCTCACTGGTGGATCCACTCCATCCCGAAGGCGCCATCGGGGGCCCGTTGCTGGTGCTGTCGGCTCTCCTCTGGCGGTTGCTCGGCGGTCGAGACCCGAAGCTCTACACCATCGCCGCCATATTGTCCGTCGCCTACGGTCTCGCGGCGTCGATTGGGCTCGATTTTCGTGCCGATTCACGCTCGTACTTCATGTACCTGAGCTCGCTGAGCTTCGATCGGGACCTCGACTTTCGTAACGATCGGGACGCCCTCACCGGATCCCCGACTTTCAATCCCGAAGAAGCGAGGAGGAACGTCTTTTCGATAGGCCCAGCGGTTCTGTGGAGTCCGTTCTACGCTGTCGCGCACGGGTACGTCGTTCTGGAATCGAAACTCGGCTGCGGCGCCCACGCCGCGGACGGATATAGCGTGCCCTATCGCCGGGCGACGGCTCTCGGGACGGTCACCGTCGTGGTGATGGGGGCGATTCTGCTGGCCTCGACCCTCATCGCTTTTTTCGGACCCAGGATAGCGTCGCTCTCTATCCTTGGGGCGATTTTCGCCTCGCCGGTTCTCTACTATTCGTTCTATCTGCCGTCCATGGCGCATGGGGTGGCTTTCGGCGTGGCTTCGGCTCTGCTCTGGGCATGGAATCGGGCACGCTGCGATCCCTCTCTCGGAGCGTGGATCGTTCTCGGCGGGACGCTCGGACTCTTGATGCTTTGTCGCTGGCAGGGAGCGGTTTACGGGATCCTGGTGCTCGTGCTCGCGGTCGAGGGATTCCGCCGCCAGGCCGTGAGGCCCACGTGGGTGCTTGCCGCCGCGGCGGCCGCCGTTCTCTCATTCAGCCCGCAGGCTATCGTCTGGAAGCTGCAATTCGACCGCTGGCTTGTAGTTCCCCAGGGCAGAGGCTTCTTAGACTCTTCCTCGCCCAGTTGGGCGCGAACTCTATTCTCCGCCAACCATGGTTTCTTCAACTGGACACCATTGATGCTCGCGGGTTTCATCGGACTCGTCCTCGGGGTGCGAAAGAATCCCTTGCTTTGCGGAGCGGGTCTTCTCGTTTTCGGGGCGACTGTCTGGGTGAACGGGAGCGTTCCCGTCTACGACTTCGCCGCGGGCGATGCCTTCGGTGCCCGCAGGTACTGCCTGGTCGTTCCGCTCGTTGCGCTGGGTCTCGGCTATGCGATCGAAGCCTATTGCGTCGTTTCCCGCCGAGCCCCACTTCTTGCCCCCGCGGTCGCCGTCGCGTTGGCCAGCTTTTGGAATCTCGGATTCGTTTCCCAGTTTCGTGCGCGGAAGTACCGGGAGATGGCACCGCTCGAGCGCGTCGCGCGGGACCAGGCGCGAAGTCTTCGGCTGGCGGCGCAAGACGTTCTGGGTTGGCTCGCCGGGGAGCGAGGGCGGGCATTCGCCTACGACATGTTCTCGGCGGAGTACTTCTACACCAGCTTCAATCGACACGGCCGAATCGACCTGCGCTCCGCGGACGAAACGTTCTTGATCCGCGGCTGGCACACGCCGAGTCGCCGCACGTCGAGGCGCCCCTTTCGCCGCGCCTTGTACCCGGAAGCCTGCGTTCGCATCCCTCTATTCGAGCCCTTTCCCCTGCGAATCACCGTTACCGCCCGCGCGCCACAGGGCCTGGATCATCAGTCGATGTCCGTCGCGATGAACGGCAACCCGGTGACCGCAGCGAGCCTGAACAATCAGTGGCGAGAGGTTCGCTTCGTCGTTCCCGAAGAGCACGTCGTTCCGGGAGAGAATGCCTTGTGCCTGGGGTTCACGAACGCGCTTCCAGAAGACAACGGGCGCCGCGTCGCCGCTCACGTCGAGCGGATTCAACTGCCATAGCCCCCGCTCGACCGGCCCCGCGAGCGAGCCTCGCGTGTCGACGTCATTGGGAGGCCTTTCGGAGGAATATGTCGCCGTTGAACGTGGTGAAGGACATCTCCGGCCCTCCTCCGTTCACCGTTCCGTGGAACGTCCGGTCGACCTTTACGCGGTAGCTGCCGGCGCGCCCCCGCGAGTCCTCGACCTGAAGCCGGCTCGCCGTCTCGTCCGACGCGATCTCGAAGTCGCTGTGGATGTCCCCCTGGTCCGACTTCAGAACCAGCCGTGCCTTCAAATCGGGAGGAAACGTCACGTCGACGTCGCCGTTCAGGGAGCTGAACGACATCGATTTGCCTGGCTCGACCTCGACGAATGTCACCACGAGGTCCTCGTTCAAGGCGTGCGCCACCACGGACCCCGAGACTGCGGTAAGCGTCACACCCCCGTTGATGTTGTTCGCTTCGATCTCACCTTCGACCTGTTCCACGCGGATGTCACCGTCGTTGACGCACTTCAGAACGAGCGACGTCTGGAAGGGAACCTGTAGGGTGAGGTCGATCGTCCGCTCGTGAGAGCTCGAGCTCACCTTCATGACGTTCCCGTCTTCTTCGACCGTGAGGCCGGTGGCCACGCTGGGAATGCGGCGGAGCCCGTCCGCACGAGCTCCATCCGTACCCGGACGGTCTTGCCTCACCCGGGCCTCGACGATGACCTCCCCTCCCGAGTAGCCGGTCACGGTGATTCCTCCGCTGGTCCTCTGGCTCACGGAATCTCAAGACCCTGGCTCGTTTCAACTCGCGTCCCTTTTCGCCCTCAGACATACAAACTGCACTCGGAGACAAAGGTTACAGAGATTCGACCGAAAATTCCGTCGATTCGGGTGCGCTCCTGAAGAGTGCTCCGTGGCGGGACCTGCAACTGCCCGGCCGCCACCGATCGGGCTGCTTACGGCGCGGCGACTTTGCGGTGGGCAACCCTTCGGAGCGGCCCCGCAACATCTCGTTCCTTCGAAGCGGCCAAATGCCGACGATTGCGCCGGGATCGCTCCGCTCGCGCAGGGTGGGCTGAGTTTTTCATCAGCCTGATAGGTCCCGGACTTGATGGAACCTCGGAGAGGGGTAATTTCGTTACCCAGCTTCGAGGTGATCTCGATGTCCTTGTTTGCGGGGCGAGTCCATTACCTGGGCCGAAAACTCCTTCAATCTCCGCTCTTCACGCTGGTCTCGGTCACGACCCTCGCGCTCGGTATCGGGGCCACGTCGGCGATTTTCAGCGTCGTGCACGGAGTGCTTCTCAAGCCCTTGCCATTCGAGGAGCCCGAACGGCTCGTGGGTGTGTGGCACGAGGCGCCGGGCCTGGGATTCGATTTGCTGAACCAGTCTCCGGCGCTGCATTTCACTTACCGCGAGGAGAGTCGCGTATTCGACGACGTCGGGATGTGGGACAACGACCAGGTGACAGTGACGGGAGTCGGCGAGCCCGAGCGCGTTCAGGCGATGATGGTGACCGACGGAACGCTCAAGCTGCTTCGGGTCCATCCCGTTCTCGGACGGGTGTTCAGCGCCGAAGACGATTCTCCCGCCGGAGCCGAGACGGTCGTCCTGGGTTATGGTTACTGGCAGAGGCGATTCGGGGCGGCTCCGGATGTCGTCGGCCGCATTTTGAGTGTCGAGGGGCGACCGCGGGAGATCATCGGTGTCTTGCCCGCGGGCCTTCGATTTCTACGGTGGGATCCCGATCTTTTCCTTCCGTTCCGTTTCGACCGGTCTCAGCTATTCATCGGGAACTTCAGTTACCAGGGCATCGCCCGCCTCCAGGAGGGGATGACGGTGGAGCAGGCCAATGCGGACGTGCTTCGAATGATCCCGATTGCGACCGAGAAATTCCCGTTTCCGAGCGGTCTGACGATGGGAATGTTGCAGGAGTCGCGATTCGGACCCAAGGTTCGGCCGCTCAAGGAGGACGTGGTCGGAGACGTCGGAACCACGTTGTGGGTTCTCATGGGAACGGTGGGCATCGTGCTGCTCATCGCCTGCGCCAACGTAGCGAATCTATTCCTCGTGCGCGCGGAAGCTCGCCAGCGGGAATTGGCTTTGAGGACGGCGCTCGGAGCTGACCGGGCTCGCGTGGCCAAAGAGCTTCTCGGAGAGAGCGTGACCATCGGAGTTCTCGGAGGTATCGGCGGTCTTGGGGTCGCCTACGCCGCAATACGTCTGTTGCTCGCTCTGGCGCCGGAGACCCTTCCTCGGCTCGAAGCGATCACCCTCGACTCGACGGTGCTCGTTTTCACGCTGGTCGTCTCCCTCGTTTCCGGCGTCTTCTTCGGGCTCTTTCCCGTCTTCAAGTACACAAGGCCGAATATGGTCGGCGCTCTCAAGGAAGGCGGCCGAACCGCGAGCGACGGCAGAGAGCGCCAGCGCGCCCGGGGAACCCTGGTGATCGTCCAGATGGCCCTCGCGCTCGTGCTGCTGGTCGGCTCCGGTCTCATGATCCGGAGCTTCCAGGCACTTCGACAAGTTCATCCAGGCTTCTTCAATCCCTCGGAAGTGCTGACTTTTCGGATGTCGATTCCCAGTGCGCAGATCGAGGATGCCGATCTAGTACCCGGCCGCTTCGAGCAGATTATGCGTCGGATCGAACAAATCCCCGGCGTCCTGTCGGTCGGCATGTCCTCCTCAATCACCATGGACGGTTACGACAGCAACGACCCGGTGTTTGTCGAGGAGTTTCCCGTCGAGGGCGATCAGCTCCCTCCAATCCGGCGCTTCAAATGGATCTCGCCCGGCTACTTCGAGACCATGGGGAATCCTATCGTCGCCGGTCGCCCGATCACCTGGGATGACGTTCGTCTGGCAGCGCCCGTCGTCGTGGTGACGGAGAACTTCGCTCGAGAATACTGGAACGATGCGGTCTCCGCCGTGGGCAAGCGCGTTCGGGTCACTCCGCGCGACAAGTGGCGGGAGATCGTCGGGGTCGTGGGGAACGTCCACGACGACGGGGTCGATCAGGAGCCCACAGCCGTCATGTTCTGGCCGATGTCGGTGACCGATTTCTGGGAGGAGATCGGCTTCGCCCATCGGAACATGGCCTACGCGGTGCGGACGGCTCGCGCGGGCGAAGCAATGTTTCTGCAGGACGTCTCAGAGGCCGTTTGGTCGCTCAATCCAGACACGCCGCTGGCGAACGTGCAAACGCTCGAGGAGATTCTCTATCAGTCGATGAGCCGCACCTCTTTCACCCTGGTGATGCTCGTCATCGCATCCGCCGTCGCTCTGCTCATCGGTGCCGTGGGGCTCTATGGTGTGATCTCGTACGGCGTGACGCAGAGAACCCGCGAGATCGGGGTACGAATGGCGCTCGGCGCGGAGAGCCACAACGTGAGTGGATTGTTTCTGCGTCAGGCGGCGACGTTGTCCGCCATCGGGGTTGCCGTGGGGATCATCTCGGCCTTCGGCCTCACGCGTTTGTTGAGCAGGTTGCTGTTCAACGTGAGTCCCGCCGATCCATTGACCTACGGTCTCGTTTCGCTTCTGCTGGTCGGGATCGCGGTCTCGGCGAGCTATCTGCCGGCTCGACGGGCGGCGAATGTGGACCCGATCGAAGCGCTACGCTGGGAGTAACTGGCGCTACTCGTGGCACGATGGGACGAGGCCGCAGTTATTCCTCGTCGAACGGATGTGGCTTACGAGTCGAGGAAGCCACCGCTCGAGGGGGTATTCCACAGCTCCGTCGAGCTCGAGCCCAAGCTCCTCGGCTGACGCACCGGATGGGTGTGTGTTTTTCGCGACCCGACGACTGCGATCCAAGGAGGGGAGATCAAGAGTAGAGCGAAGACGATCAAAAGCGGCGACGGGTTCTCGATGTTCCAGAAATAGCTCGCGCCCTCACTGAGTCCCCACTGCTGCAATTTTAATGAGAAAACCGTATCGTATCCGTAGGGGTGAACCAGCGGGTAATCCAGCGGGTAGCCCGACACGACGCACGAGAGAAAAATCGCGAAAGCGGTGACGACAGGCAAGAATCTCAAGAGCATGACTTCCCCCCCGAAGTCTCTTGCTCCCGTGGTGAGGGTCTAAGGAGCCCTAACCCGAGGTTAGGGTTACACGTGAAGCCTTTTATGTCAAGCCACAATGTCCAGGCCGGGTAGAATACGGCATGATCGAGATGACAGTGACTCCCGTCGAGCAAGCGACCAGACGCTGGTTTCCGGCTTGGACGCTCTACGCCCGAGCGTTCAGCGGTAACCGCGTGGATGCGGATGACTTGGTGAGGCGGGCGGTCGGAGGGCTGGCACGGCGCTCGAGCGAGATCTCCACCGAGGCAGCCGTCCACGCGGGAGTGCTCCAATCCATCCGCACTTCGGTCCTCGGGAGGATGCGGCCGCACGGGGCGGGGTTGTCGCCGAGCGTCCTCGAGCTCCTCTGCGGAGATCGAGACGATGAGGAGATAGCGATCGCGGCGGGAACCGCGCTTCGGCGAGTCCGGCATCTTCCGCGCGAGCCTCGTCGTCTCATCGAGAGGGTCTTGCTGCGTCGACCGCCGCAATCGGTGTGTCGAGTGGCGGCGAGCGAGGGCAGGGACACCGGCTCGATCGTCGCGACGCTGGAGAGCGGTCTTCGTAACGTCGCGGCCGGAGTTCGACCAGGATCGAACGTTCGTGTGGCGAACAGTCCGCCGGATGATTGTCATCCTTTTTTCCCGGAGCTCAGTGCCTACGTCGAGGGCTCGCTATCGGGTGACGAAGCCCGCTCGGTGGCGGCTCACGCATGCGTCTGCTCGCTGTGCGGCGACCGCCTGGGCACGATGATCCTCTTGAAGGCGGCGGCGACCGAGAATTTTCGGCTTCCGCGTGTGCCGCGGCCCTACAGGCGTGCAGCAGCAGGAGTCCTCCTTGCTTCCCTGTTTGCGGTTCTCGGACTCATCGTGCCTCGGTTCATGCCCAATCCGTGGAAAGAGCACGCGGTCCGGGAGACGGTTCCCCGTTGGTTTCAACATTTTTACTACCGTTTTGGGGACGCGCCGAGCGGGAACGAGGTCGCTCGGGGGTTGGCGCTGCTCGTGGACGGTCGATTCGAGGAAGCCATCGATTGTCTCGAGCCCCTGGTCGAAGATCCTGGCAGCGACTCCGAAGCCGCGACCTACCTCGGCATCGCCCGCTACCTGTCGGGAGACTCCTCGCGCCGCACCGTCGGTTTGCTCGAGGCGGGGACGCGGTCGATTCGCGCCGGCCGGCTGTCCCGGTGGTATCTAGCCAGCGTTCTCCTGTCGCGGGGAGACCTGCGGGGAGCGATGCTCCACCTCGACGCACTCGCATCCACACGCGATTGGTTCGGCCGAGCCGCCGAGGCCCTCCTCGAGAAGCTCAGAAACGCGCAGCGGTTGGAGGAAGCGACCACGGCCCGGGCTGTCGAGGAAGCGTTTTACTCGCCGCGGAGCGTCGCGATGGGGTCGATTCCTGCAGCGCGGTAGGCGGGAAGAAAGCTCGCGAAAAGAGCGACGATCGTCACACCGAGGGAAACGGCCGCAAACGTGCGCGGGTCACTCGGGCTCCCTCGATGGAGGAGCGTTTCGAGGCGGCTCGTCGCCATCAACGTAATTTCGCTCACGGCTTGGGCGTATAATTGGCAGATGGACCATTTCATGAGCGTTTCGCTCGGTCTCGGTCTCGCCGCCGCTTGCGGGTTTCGTGTGTTCGTCCCTCTCCTCATCCTGAGCGCCGCGTCCTATACGGGACACCTCGGTCTCTCGCAGGGATTCGAATGGGTAGGGAGTTTTCCCGCGCTCGTGGCCTTCGGCACGGCGACGGTCGTCGAAGTGGTCGCTTACTACGTTCCCTGGGTCGACAATCTCCTCGATACCCTGGCTGGCCCCGCAGCGATCGTCGCCGGGGCCACTGTTACCGCATCGGCGGTGACCGACATGGACCCGTTCGTCAAGTGGACGCTTGCCGTGATCGGTGGAGGCGGGTTGGCTGGGCTCGTAAAAGGAGCGACCACCGTGGCCCGGGGCGCTTCGACGGCCGCCACCGGAGGGTTGGCGAATCCGATTCTCGCGACGATGGAGCTCGGAACGTCCTTCATCCTGGCCGTGTTGGCCGTGGCCCTGCCGCTGGTCGCTCTCGTCGTCGTGGTGGCGACGGTTTTCTTCGTCGTGAGAAGGCTCGCGACGTATCGAGCCCGCCGCCAGACGGCTTGAGCTCGGGCCTCGGCTCAGACGTGGGCGGTCAGAGTTCCGTAAGGTTGCCGTCGGCCCTCGACCAAGTTCAGCAGGAAGTCCGTCAGTAGCGGTGTGCGCTTCAGCGACTCATTGCCCATCGCGTCCTGGATGGCACAACTCTTGCCGATGAGCTCTTGGTTCGACATTCAACGTTCTCCCGTTAGGATTTCTTCTTGTGGGGTTTCTCCGCCGAGGCGAGGAGCTTGGCGATCTCGGTCGCCGGCATCGTCCGAGAACCGACCTCGCTCAGGAGCTCCTCGTCCGACAACTGCGCGAGGCGCACCGTCCGTTTTTCCAGAAGTTCGACCATCCGGCGGACTCGGCGCTTGAGTCGGTCCAACTCGCGCTCGATGTCCTTGAGTTCCTCTATCATCCGCGTAGATCTCGAGCTCTGTGCGCCTTCTACTCGGCCAGCCCCGCCGAAGCCACCACGAGAAGAAGCGCCTTCTGAATGTCGATGTGCCCGTCCTCGTTGGACCACCATTCGTGAAGCGAATGCGCGCCCTCACCCGCACCTCCTCGGCCGATCGTGGTCGCGGGAATGCCGAGTGCGATGGGCACGTTCGCATCGGTCGAGCCGCTTCCGAGCTCCGGTTCGGCGCCAAAGAAACGGGTTGCGGCGAGAGCGCGCTGGATCAACGGTGTATCGGGATCGACCTTGCCAGACGGCCGATCTCCGACGAGCTCGACCTCCAGTGTGAGGGGATCGCCCCGCCGCCTGCGCTCGTTCTGCTCCTCGAGGGCCCGGGCCACCGCGCGCTGAAAGATCGCGTCGATCTTCTCGAGCCCGTCGGGATCCTCGGAGCGCATGTCGACCTCCGCCCAGTTCTCGAACGGGATCGCGTTCACCGACGTACCGCCTCCGATGCGGCCGATGTTGTAGGTCGTGCGGGGGCCGGAGATGACGAATTCCGCCGCTTCTTCATCGAAAAAATGAATGGCGCGCGCAAGCGCGTGCGCCGGATTGGCGAGGCCGAAGGCCCCCCACGAGTGGCCCCCGGGACCCTTGAAGGTGAGGCGGTAACGATGAGAGCCAATGGCGTGGTTCAGGACTCGTTCGGTACTGCCGCCGTCGACGGCGATGAGCTCATCGATTCGAGGACCGCCCTCGCGAAAGAGATGCTTGACGCCGCGAAGATCTCCGAGCCCTTCTTCACCCACCGAGCCCACGATCAGCAGACTCGATTTCGTTTTCACGTCGGCTCGGATCAGGGCGCGGACCAGAGTGAGAACGAGCACCAGCCCGCGCGTATCGTCTCCGATGCCGGGCGCATGCAGTCGGTCGCCCTCACGACGAACGGTCACGTCCGTGCCTTCCGGGAAGACCGTGTCGAGGTGTGCGACGAGGGCCACGGTGCGCGAGCCCTCCGTTCCGTTGATCTCGCCCAGGACGTTCCCGACCGCATCGGTCGTCACACCTTCGAGGCCCGCCTCGCGAAGCATGTCGGCATAGCGAGCCGCGCGCTTGTCTTCCATGAAAGGGGGGGCTGGGATCTCAGTGAGGTGAATGAGGTCGCGTTCCGTCTGCGGCTCGAGCGCCACGATAATCTCGAAGGCTTCACGGATTTGGGGCCGCGCGGCGATCTCGCGGATCTCGACGTCGTATTCGTCTTGGGCGACGAGACTGAAGAACAGAGCCAGAAAAAGGGTCATATCGATTCCACTCCGCTCACAAGGGTCGGAGTGGCGATTCTACAACATCGAGACTTCTCAACCCGAGTCGGCGCCATCGCGCTCGCTCATTTCGCCGCGGGAAACGAAGGCGCTTCGGAACGGGCCACCCACAGGGTCCCCACCAGATCTCCCATCATGTTCACCGTCGTGCTGCCCTGTCCACCAGCCGATAGATGCCTCCGACAACGGCGGCGAGCTCGACGGGAAGCCGAAGCGCCTCGACGAGGAGGAGGGCGGACACGAGCCCCCCGCCCGGGATCCCGCTCGAGCTTTGCGAGAGGACAAGCCCTAGCGCCAGAACGCTTGCCATCGCGGCACCATCGAGTCCGATGCCAGCGGACTGAGACGTGAACAGCAACACGGAGCCCAGCATGACGGC
Organism: Vicinamibacteria bacterium; assembly: GCA_035457705.1. GTDB lineage: Bacteria > Acidobacteriota > Vicinamibacteria > Marinacidobacterales > SMYC01 > DASPGQ01. The sequence goes on along the minus strand of DATIBD010000070.1, from coordinate 207,149 downwards.
GGTGCCGTCTTTGTTGAACTGGGCGCCGAGAGGGAGAGTGAAGGAGTACACGGCTCGGGGCAGCTTCAGGCGCTTCTCTGCCAGCTCGAGCGATACCGCGAGACTGGCCAGGCTGCTGCAAGTGGCCGCCGTAGTTGCGTAGAGCGGACCAGTTTTCTTCAGGAACTCGAAAGGCGACGTTCGTCCGAAGTAAAGCACGAAGGCGAGATAGAGCGCCACCACGAAAGCCTGCGCGAGCCATACGGATGCGAGGAATCGTGCGAGGGGTCCGAATAGTCCCGACCCGTACTGACCCACGGTCGCTGCGGCGAGTGCTCCGATGCCGATCGGGCCAAAACGGAGAATGAGGGCGACCAGCTTTCGGAACAGCTCTGCCGCGGCACTGAAGAGGCCGTCGAGCGGTTTCCGGTGCTCCTCGGGTAGGAGCGCGGTGGCGAAGCCGAGGAGCACGGAAAAAAACACGATTTGCCCCACGTTGCCTCGGGCGAATGAATCGACGACGTTGGTGGGTACCAGATCAAGAAGGACCTCACCAACGCTCGGCACCGACCCGAGGCCGTCAGGCGGTGCCTCGGGAAGCTTCATCCCGTCGCCAGGTCGAAGCCACGCGGTCGTGGCCAATCCTAGGCGAATCGCCACGACCGTGGTCAGCGTGTAATAAACGAGGATCTTGACGCCGAGCCGGCCGAGGAGCTTGACGTCGGTCATGGAGCCGACGGCTGCCAGCAAGTTGAAGAAGACGAGGGGAATGGCTGCCATCATGAGGAGCCGAATGAACAGGGTGCCAAGCGGCTCGAAGGCGACGGCAGATTCCCCGAGCCCGAGGCCGGCGAGGATGCCCGCCGCCATGAATACGACAATCTTGGCGCCGAGAGACAGGCGACGGTAGCGGTCGAGAAGCCACACGGAGGTTCGTTCAGTGGATTCCCAGATCGCGGTCCGCTCCGAAATGAAGCTCAGCGGCCACCGTCAGCACAGGGCTTTGCTCAGACGCTCCAGCCCGAGGTCGATCTCTTGCCAGGACCGTGCGCAGGTGATTCTCACGTAACCCTCGCCTGAAGGGCCGAAGGCCGAGCCCGGCACGACGGCGACGCCGTATTTCTCGAGAAGGTGGGTCGCGAAGGCCTTCGCAGACGACGCTCTCTCTCGGATGTCCGCCCATGCGTAGAAGGCACCTTCCGCCATCGTGCATCGAACGCCCGGGAATGCATCGAGCGCGCTGGTGACCGTGCGGGTGCGGCGCTCCCAATCGCTCCAGAGCGACCTTACTTCGTCGGGCGGCTCACCGCTGTAGGCGAGAGCCCCCGCGGTCTGGGCGAAGGAGCTCACGCAGGTCACCAGGTGCTCCTGGACAGTGAGCATCGCTTCGACGATTGCCTCCGGGGCGAAGGCAAAGCCGATGCGCTAGCCCCCCATGCAAAAGCTCTTCGTCAACCCCATGAGGGTGATCGTCCGTTCTCGCATCCCGGGGACCGCCGCGATCGACCCGTGCCGACGCCCGTCCCAGCTAAGCCTTTCGTAGGTCTCGTCCGAGTAGACTAGGAGTCCGTGTGTCCGAGCCAGCGAGGCGATGACTCGCTGATCTGCCGGGGAGTGGATCATGCCCGTGGGGTTGTGGGGCGAGCACAAGATGATGCCTTTGGTTCTGTCAGTTACGATCTCAGAAAGCTGCCGCTCTTGATCGCGAAATCGGTGCTGGGGCGAGATCGTCACCGCCCGCGCCACGCCAGAAGCGTAGCGTACCGCTGGCTCGTAGCTGACGAATCCGGGGTCTTCGATCAGTACCTCGTCGCCGGGATCGAGCGCCGCCAGCAGCGCGGCGAATAGTCCTTGCTTGCAGCCGAGCGTCGCCACGATCTCGCGAGCGGGGTCGGCATCGAGGCCGTTGTCTCGCGCGAGCTTGATCGAGCACGCCTCGCGGAACTCCAGCTTCCCCCGCGCCATGGTCTGGTGCGTGTCGCCTTCCTGCATCGCACGAGTCGCTGCTCGCACGAGGTACTCGAACGTGTGCTCCGAAGCACGGCCGGCGGAGAAATCGACGACCGACAGGCCTTGCCTCTTTTTCTCTACGACGGCGTCGGCAATTCGAACAGTTGCGGACGGCGGGATGTTGCGCGCCCGCTCGGCGACCGCCTCGCATCTCACGCGGCGATTCTATCGGGACAGGACGAAAGAGAACAAGGTCGTCGTTGAGATGCGCGATCCCGGTGATAAAGTGGTCGGGTGCCGAGCCGAAAGGTCGTTTGGGTATGGATGTTCTGCGCGCTGTGCTGCTCGACGGGACAGGCGCCGATGGTGACGAACGAGTCCTCCGAGCGTGCGCCGGAAACCATCACCGGTAAAACCGCCCGCGCTACGGGTGGCTTTCCGTCGGTCGTCCTGCTCGTGCCGGAGCGTGGGATCCGTCAACCGATCGATACTGAGCCGGCGGTGATGGACCAATACGGCAACGCGTTCCACCCCAAGGTGCTCGTCGTTCGCACCGGCCAAGCCGTGGAATTTCGAAACAGTGAGGACGTTCTCCACAACGTGCACGTCGTTAACGCGGAAACACGAGAGACCCTATTCAACGTGGGAACACCCGTGGTCGGCTCCTATCGGCACACGTTCGATACTGCCGGCGTCTACGACGTCTCTTGCGAGATTCATCCTGCAATGGCTGCGTTCGTCGTTGTGACCGATGCGCCCTATGCGGTTATCGCTGACCCCGACGGGTCTTTCGGCGTCTCCGGGCTTCCTGCCGGCACCTACCACGTCACCGTGTGGAACCTCGACCCGGGGCGTCGGCTCGAACGCACGATCGAGGTACGAGAGGGCGAAAGCTATTGGGAGCTCGAGGAGGGTGAGTCGTGAAGCCCGCTCCAATCAAATCCATGATCACCGTTCGGGATCTCGAGAAGGTCGATATCCGTGTGGGCACGATCGAGTCGGTCGAGCAAATCGAAGGCGCCGACGAGGTGATGAAGCTTTCGGTCGACTTCGGGGATCAGAAGCGGCAGGTGCTTGCGGGCCTCAAGAAGGAGCGGGAGGACCCTAGCGGGCTCGTGGGAAAGCAAGCGCTCTTCGTCGTGAATCTGAAACCCCGCCGCATGCGGGGCGAGCGATCCGAAGCGATGCTGTTCGACATCGGGTACGCGGACGGAATTCGCCCGCGGCTCGCCGTTCCGGAAGAAGCCGTTCCCAACGGAGCGCGCGCCGGGTGAGACCCTGCTATTGCTGCTTCGGTTTCGCGCTCCGTTCCGATGAACCGCTCCGTGAGTAACCCGAGGGTGTGGCGACCGCGCCCGACGAGCTCCCATCGGAGCTGCCGTCCGAGCCGCTGCCGTCCGAGCCGTTGAGCCATTTCGCACGCCGCCCCCCTTCGGAGGGTTCCCGGCGGCTCACTCGGGTGTACCCGCGGCCCTCGACGACCCGTCCTACCGAGACCCCCGGCGATGAGTCCGGCGGAACGATGTAGATCGGATGGTAGGGCGCGTACCAGTAGTAGTAACCGAATGGAGCGTAGTAATAGGGGTGGGCCCACGGGCCGGCTAAGTACGGGTCGAAGAGCGGGGTCGCACCGCCCGCGTCGCTCCGACGTACCTCGAACCGGTCGGGGTAGGAGAGCGCGATCATCAAATCGATGAGGGCGGGAGACACTCCGGCTTCGTCGAGCTGAACGAGCTCGTCAGAGTTCAGACCGAAGCCGATGCCGATCTCGGTGACTGCTGCCTCGACTGCGGCCGTTGCCACGTGGCTGGCCGCCTCGATGACGTCTGTAGTAGACAGCGCACCTCCCGCCGCCATGCGCGCGCGGGCGGCTTCATGCAAAATCTTCATGGGGAGCCCGCTGAGCTCCATCGTCTCGTCCTCGCCGGCGAGCACGTACCGACGAACGAGCACGGCTCGAGCCTCACCTGACTCGACGGATTCGATCTCGATCCAGCGGGACCCCACGAACAGGCTGATACCTGACAGCGTTCGTCTCCGACCCTCCTCGCACGTGAGCTCGGAGAGCGTGAAAAGCCGTCGGCCGTCAGCCGACCACTGCAGGGATTGCCATCCCGTACAGTTTCCTTCCTGGATGGTACGCCGCTCGCCATCGGCGATCAGGAGCTTGTCGAGAAACCCGACCCCATCGTGAAAAGCCGTGACCCGAACGCCGCCGGCATCGGGCGCAAGACAGACGCGGCCCTCGGGTGTCGCGGATATCTCGGGAAGGAGCTCCTCGTCGGGGAGCCCGAGCGCGGGCTCCCGACTTTCGTCCTCGATCAACCGGAAGCAGCCGAGCCAGGGCGCCCATCTCGAGTCGACGTCCTGGGAGGGGAGTAGCGTGGCCCATAACACAAAGGCAATCATTGCGTCCCTCCTTCAGTCTTCAGAAATTGAAGCTTATGCCGACGCTGGTTCGCAACCCGGAAAGGTCGATCGGCTCGAATCCAATGAAATCGGCGTCGAGCTGCGCGTCCGACCAGAGATAGCGTCCCTCGATCGTGAGATAAATACGGGGTGTGAGCCGCACTTCGGCGCCACCGAACAGGTGTGCTTCGAGGCCGAAGCCGTCCGAGCCGAGCCGAGTGGTAAAGATCGCGAGGTCGGTGAAATCGACGAAGTCTCCGAACTGCTCGAGCTTGTACCAGAGAAACCCTCCGCCGCCGCCCACGTAGGGTCGTACGGCGGCCGGCACGAAGGCGTAGCGGCTGATCTCGCGACCTCGAGGTGCGAGATAAAGCTTGAGGCTGCCCATGATGGGAACGGTCGTCAGCTCCGTTTGTTGGGTAATCGGAAGGTCGTTGTCCTCGACCAGATCGCGATACGCGGAGGCAATCTTGGAACGATTGAAATCGAATCCAACCATTGCGTCCAAGCGCGGGTGGATGACGAGTGCTACGTCCGCTCCGAACAACGGCGCGTCGAAGTCGCTGGACTCGACGGTGAACAGATCCCCGAAGAATGAGTAGATGTCACTCGCCGTCGAGGCGAAGAGCCACCCGCCCCGAAGCGAGAACGAGCCACGCGGCGCACTGAAAAGAAAGTCCGCCTCTTGTGCCGTCGACGAGCCGGCTGCCAGCACCAGTAACACGACCAGCCCGGCGCGGCGCGAACGCCGGGTCACCATACGCCATTTTCCACCTTTAGCGGACTAAATGCCAATTCGCTGCGGGTTCGCTCATCCTCCACGGCAACTCCGGAGGCGGCACTACGTCGATTGAACCGACCGGCTCATGCTGCGCTGGGGCTGGGCAGAAACTTCTCCAGCGCGTCGGGCTTGGCAACATGGAAGCCTTGAGCGAAATCCACGCCGGCGTCCCGGATCACCTTGAGGGTATCCTCGCTCCCGACGAACTCCGCTACGGTACGTTTCCGCAGCCCGCGGGCGATCTCGACGATCGCTTTGACCAGGTGCTGATCGATGCGGTTGTTGGGGAGGTCGCGGATGAAGCTTCCATCGATCTTGAGATAGTCGACGGGAAGCTGTTTGACGTTGTTCATGTTGGATAGGCCGACGCCGAAATCGTCTAGCGCGAGGCGACACCCGATTTGCTTCAGCGCGATGGCGAATATTTTCGCCCGCTCCTGGTCGCTAATCGCGGCAGTTTCCGTGATCTCGAGGGTAAGCTGTCCGGGGTCGACACCGTTCGTCTTGAGCTCGTTTTCGATCAGCGTGGTGAGCTCGAAGTCGCCCAGCGACTTTCCTGACAGGTTCACGGAGAGCCGCAGACGGTTGCCGACCTTGCACTGTTCTCCGAGCAGTCGGATCGACCGGCGAACGACCCAGCGATCGAGAGAGCGGATCAGGCCGAATCGCTCGGCGGACGGGAGAAACGAAGCTGGGGGAATGAGCTCGTCGTTCTCACCGAGCATGCGGAGCAGAACCTCGTATTGCGTCACCTTGTTCGCTCGCAAATCGAGGATGGGCTGAGCGTAGAGCACGAAGCGCTCGCGGGCCAGAGCGTCGCGGAGGAGTTTTTCGTCCGCCATCCTGGTGTCCACCCTCGCTTGCCATTGCTCGTCGGGCTTGAAGAGCACGAATTGATCGCGGCCACGCCGCTTGGCGACATGGAGGGCCTGGTCTGCTTTTGCGAGCAGGTCTTCGACCTCGATACGTTGTTCGGGAAACAGCACCACGCCGGCGCTGGCGGTGACACCGATCGGTTGCTCGCCCACCCGCAGGAAGTGGTTACGTACGGCTTTCAGCAGCCTTTCGACGATAAAGTCCACGCGGCTCGGTTGCGTTTCGGTGATGAGAATCGCGAACTCGTCCCCGTCGAGGCGAGCGAGGAGATCGTTCGCCCTGACCGTTTTCTTGAGCAGTTGCGCCAGGCCGGAGAGGAAGCGGTCTCCGTTGCGATGGCCGACGCTGTCGTTTACGTAGCGGAAGTCATCGAGATCCATCACGACTACGGCCCCACCCGTACCGGTACGGTGAGCGCGGGCGATCTCGCGAGCCAGATCCTCGACGAAGCGACGTCGGGTGTACAGCGACGTCAACGGATCGTGGTCGGCGAGGAAAGAAAGCCGATCGTCGAAGCGTTTCTGTTCCGACTGGTCGCGGGCAATGAAGGAGATGAGATCGATCGCACCGTTTCGAGTGCGATGGGAGACCGCGGTCAATGCGACCGGAGTCTCTTCTTCGTCGCGCGGCCCAACGAGAGCGGCGTCGCCGCGCCACACGCCGTCTTCCACGGCTGCGGGAATGGCGGTGGAGAAAATGAGCGATTCCGCCCAGGCGGGGAGAAAGTTGCGGAGATGCAAGGTCGCGTCCTGCGGATCGCGGACTCTGAGGAGAGCGCGGCAGGCAGGATTCATGTACTGCACCACGCCCGAAGGCGTCACGGTGACTACCGGGTCGAGCGTGTTGTCCAGTATGGTGTGGTAACGCGCCCGGGAGATAACGGTGTTCTCGAACCGAGTGCGGTCTCGGATGATCACCAGGGCCTCGCTCGTGCTCGCTCGGGCGAAGCGAGCTTGGTAGCTCCTCGGCTCGCCACCGACCTCGAGCTCGAAGTCGAACTGTCGATGCCCGCCCTCGTGGAGAAAGACGTCCGCCAAGGCTTCGACGCAGCAGTCGGTGACCTGTTCGGGAAAGACGTCCGTCAATTTCTTCCCCACAACCGAATCGGCCTCGACGAAGAACGGAACCTCCTTGGGGGGTTGCTCCTCGAGCACCACACCATCCCGGTCGATTCGGAAAACGGCGTCGGGTGTCGCGTCGGTGAGCGCGGCCATTCGAGACTCGGTCTCGCGGCGCCTGAGCTCGGAAACATTCCGGTCACCTGCGATTAGAGCAACTTCACGAGCGAGCCAACCGATCTCATCCGAGCGATGGACCGGGAGGTCATCCGGCAGCTGACCCGTAGCATTGCGAAGAGCGACGAGGCTCGCTCGCATGCGGCTGAGTGGCGCTAGCAGATGAAGGCGGATCGCCAATAGTGAGAGCCCGCAGGACCCGGCGACCGCGAGTACTCCGACGACCAACATCGTCACCCCAGAGTGCATGGAGGCTCCGGCGAATCCGATTCCGACCGCGAGCAGAACACCCGGTGCCACGCACATCGCGACCAGGAGTGAGGATGAGTTTGTAATCCGCACCGAAAGAATGCCCCCAGCTCCATTTATGCAACGTTCGCGCCAGCGAATGAGGACGCGAAAACCCCCAGCAGCGGTGAACCTTTCTGGGCGACGCTGGACGACGCTGCGGGGGATCTCCCACGGAGGAACGAGGGGAGTCCCTCAAAATGAGATGCCGCCGAGGAACATCAGCGACTCTCGCGCGGTTCACGAGTCTGCGAAACGACGAGATAAACCGCGCCGAGTGCGATGGCCGTGACCAGGAGACCTCCGGCGTTGATGAGGCCCGTGTCCTCGTACCAGACGATGAAGTAGCCGAGAGCACCGGGAAGCAGCGCATAGTAGATGAACGGCAGCAGAGTCATCCGAATGACGACACCTTCGCGGCCCAGAAGGCCCACGACCGCTGAGGCTGCCACTACGTTGTGGACGCAGATCATGTTGCCCGCAGCGCCGCCGACCGCCTGAAGCGCTACGATCCAGCTCGGATCGACACCGAAGCGCTCACCCACGCCGAACTGAAAAAGCGAGAACATCATGTTGCTGACGGTGTTGCTGCCGGCGACGAACGCGCCGAGCCCGCCGATGAACGGAGCGAAAAGGGGACAAGCGCTGCCAGCCAGGGAGGCAACGCCGTCCGCGAGAGCGATAGGCATTCGCTCGAACCCCGAGGCGCCACCGTCCGAGTTGATGAAGACCTGGACCATAGGAACGGTGAAGATCAGCGCAACCGAGGCGGCACCGGTGGTTCGGAGAGAGCGGAGAATGGCTTGACCGAAGGAGACCGATCTCACGCGGTGCAAGGTCACGGCGAACAGAGACGCACGATGAAGACCGTTCCTGGCAGGAAAAGGGGCTGGAAGCGAGACGTGATTCCCGAGCCGAGGATATCGGGCCATTCGACCGACCAGGCGTTGAGCCAACCGAAAAAAGGGAGGCCTCGCAGCCGCGTCAAGACGAGAAGAAGGCCCACGATCCCGTCGGGCGTCCAGGCCAGGCCGAGGCCCATCCTCGCTCTCCCCTTCACCTCTTCGATCTCGATCGTGCCCGACCAATCGGGCTGCCACAAGGTAGAGGGCTCGAAATCCCAGAGCTCGTCGGCACTCGGGAGGAACCAGCCTCTCTTGGCCGCGCTGACCACGATGGCCAAGCCAATGAGGCCTCCCAAAAGCGAGGGAAACTCGGGCCCGAGCAGATTGGCCACGAGGAGATAGGGAACCGTGAATGAAAATGCGGAGAACAACGCGAACGGCCACACCCGAAGGCCTTCGGCAAAGGAGCGTTGCGTCCGAAAAAACGCGTCATGAAGCCCAGCACGATCAACGGAACGAGCGTCCCGGCAACGGCATGGAGAGGGCGACCTTAACGCCGATCATTGCGAGGAAGTCGGTCCATTCCCCGAATCCACTTGAAGCGGCGAACGTGGTGACCGACTCGGCTCCAGATAGTCCGGTGTTCACTCCAATGAGGATGGGCGTTCCGGCTGCGCCGAACGATACCGGAGTGGACTGGATGAGCATCCCGGCGACGACGGCGGCCAGAGCGGGAAACCCCAGTCCGACGAGGAGAGGGACGGCCACCGCCGCCGGTGTGCCGAAACCGGCGGATCCTTCGATGAAGCTGCCAAAGAGCCATGCGATGATGATGACCTGAATTCGGCGGTCCGGCGTGATGTCGGTGAAGCCCTTCCGGATCGCGCTGAGTGCGCCGCTCTCGTGTTCAACAGCAAGATCGCGCCGAAAATGATGTAAAGGAGCGTCCCCGCAACGATAAGCCCATTGATGCTCGCGGCAACGATCTTGGGAGAGGGAACGCCCCAGACGAGGCCCGACAAAAGGATGGCTACGACATAGGACAGCGGCATGGCTTGGCTCGCCGGCCAACGAAGACTGACGAGAAACACGGCAACGGCCAGGACAGGAAGAATCGAAAGCGCGGCAAGTGTATAGGTCCCCATGCTAAGTCCGAGTCAAGGTGGGATGCGAAAAAGGATCGCATCCCGGAATCGAGTCCGTTCCGGCGCCGACCGACATGAGGCGCCGAGACTAACAGGTCTGGCCCTTGGAAGGGCGTTTCAGTGCGGTAGCGTCGCTTATAATGGGTCATGGGAAAGCTCGTCCTGTTGTTCATCATCGTGCCGACGGTGGAGCTCGCGCTCTTGATCGAGGTGGGTGGTCGTCTCGGCACTTTGCCAACCGCAGCGCTCGTCGTGGTTACCGGCGTCGTCGGCGCCTTCGCCGCGAGAATGCAGGGGCTCGGCGTCGTTGCCGAGGCCCGCGCTCAGGTGAGCCGCGGAGAGATTCCGGCCGGATCTCTCGTCGACGGAGTGATGATCCTGCTCGCCGCGGCGCTTTTGGTGACTCCGGGCTTGATCACCGATTCGGTCGGGTTCCTGCTTCTCATTCCGGCAATCCGCGCCAGGGTGAAGGCTCACCTGCTGGAAAGGTTCAAGCGAGCCGTGGAGCAGAACCGCGTCCAGGTCCGCATCGTTGGCGTTGGGCTGGGAGGCTCCGTTCACGAGCTCGACCCGAGAGAGGAATCCGATACCGGGCGATGGGTGCACTAGCTGCGCTAACGCCACGAAGATCTCAACGGATCGAACCAATTTCCGAGGGGTGAGCGCAGCGTCAACAGTCCACGGTTGACAGTCGACAGACGGCCGACACGGTTTCGGACCTCTCGACTGCTGACTGACTTCCTGGTCGCCTTGTTCGCCCGAAAAACTCAGCTCACCTGCGCGAGCGCAGCGTTGGAAGGTCCTCAGCTTGCCGATCGTGTGGAGGACGGTTCGTTCAGCTTTTCGATCAGCTCTTCGATGAGATCGTCCGCGCTCCTGATGTCGAGTGGGGTGGCACCGGCTCCTTTGTGTCCACCACCGCCATACTTCGCGAGGAGGCCTCCGATGTGCACTGGGCACGTGCGGTTCAGGATGCTGTGGCCCACCGTGGCAACGACGAACTCTTTCTCGGGACCCCAGGCGATGCGAATCGAAGCATTGGCTTCGGGAAATAGGGTATAGACGAGAAAGCGGTTGCCGACCGGAAGAACCTCCACCTCGCGCAGATCGGTCACGATGACGTTGCCGACGAGCCGCGAGTAGTTTCGCATGGTGGCGAGAAACGATTCGCGCTCTTGGGCGATGCGCTTCGCTCGTTTCTTCACCTCTGGCATGTCCATGACATCGTCGATGGTTCCGTCACGCAGAGCATCGACCACCGACAGAAAATAATCCTTGAAGGCGCCTAGCCCAGTCCGCGGGTCCATGGTAAATCCGAGCAGGATCACTCTTTTGGGATTGACGATGTCCTGGATGGTTAGTCTCGCCCCGTCGTAACGATCGGTCTCCGCCACCAGTTCGTCGTAGGCGTTCAGCCCCGGGTTCTCATGGAGATAGTAATCGTACACGAGACGAGCGGTGGACGGGGCCAGGCCATACCTCCCGTCGAACTTCTCTGGTGGCTTTTCGTAGGTTTTCGTCGCCGAATGGTGGTCGAACCACTTCGTGCAGTCCCGATGATAGGGGAGGTTGGCGATGACATCGCCGGGTTTCACGCTGAACTTGGCATCGGTGATGTCTTGGGGATGGATGAGCTCGATGCCGCTCAAGCGCTCGGCGTGATCGATGAGAACCGCACAGGTCAAGCCATCCAAATTTCCGCGTGTGACCAAGCGCAGCTGCATGTGTACACTCCGTTCGTTGTCTTTTGGGTCAGATTCCAGGGTAACAACTGGCCCGGTTTCCGACAAGATGTCCCGCCGGTTCCGCCAAAACCGGCCTTGCGGTGACCTCCGGAATGTGGAAGAAAGCGAAGGATGATCGAGAGGCGAGTGGCGCAAGCTTTTAGGGAGAGATTCGGCAGCGAGCCGCGCCTAGCCGTCGCCCCGGGGCGGGTCAATTTGATGGGTGAGCACACCGACTACAACGACGGCTTCGTGTTGCCGGTCGCGATCGATCGGCACGTGGCGGTGGCGTTCTCGCCAAACCGCCACCGTCGACTGCGCGGTTACGCGCTCGATCTGGATAACGACGGGCAGTGTTTGCTCGACGAACTGAGACCGAGGCACGGCGAAGCCGATTGGCTCGACTACGTGGCCGGAGTCGCCTGGTCGCTCCAGCAGGATGGAATCTCGCTCGGTGGCATGGACTTCGTGGTGGGAGCGGATCTGCCGATGGGGGCAGGGCTTGGTTCTTCGGCGGCGCTCGAGCTGGCAGCGTTACGGGCGTTCGTTGCCGACCGAGAGTGGGGCCCAGAGCGTGCGGCCGAGCAGGCCCGGCGGGCCGAAAACGAATTCGTCGGCGTGCCCTGCGGCATCATGGACCAGATGTCGGTAGCGCTTTCGGAGCCGGGTCACAGCCTCCTGATCGATTGCCGCGAGCGCACCTATACCAGGATCCCGCTGCCAGAGGGCATTGTCATCGTCGTCCTGGACACGGATACGCGGAGGGCTCTCCGCGACGGCAGGTACGAGGAACGTCGAGCGAGCTGCGAACGAGCATCGGCCATCCTCGGGGTGACGGCGCTCCGCGATGCCAGCCGCGACGCGATGGCGGGGCTACCCGAGGCGCTCCGTCGACGCGCGCTTCACGTCATAGATGAGAACGAGAGGACGCGCTCGATGGCCGAAGCGCTCGCGCGTGACGACCGGGCGGCGATGAGCGAGCTCATGGCCCGTTCCCACGCGAGCCTCCGTGATGCGTTCGAGGTCTCGACAACGGCTCTCGATCGCATGGTCGAGATCGCCTGCTCGCATCCAAGAGCGATCGGTGCTCGGATGACGGGCGCTGGCTTCGGTGGGTGTGCTGTTGCCCTCGTCGCGGCCGAGGGAGTCGAGTCTTTCGTCGCGGAGGTAGGATGGGCCTACGCAAAGGATACCGGCCGAAACGGTGCTCTTTTCGCCTGCCGTCCCGCCGCAGGAGCCCGGCTCGTCGAATAATACGAGGCTATCGGGTTGATTAAGTGGCGAGGGCTGCTTCGAGCTCCTCGGCACTGGGTTGGGCCGTGATTCCACCCAAGGACCTCGTCGAGAGGCTCCCCGCCACGACTCCGTAACGGAGACACTCCTGGAGAGTTTTGCCGCTCTTCCAGGCGTGCAAGAACCCGGCGTTGAAAGAGTCGCCCGCGCCTGTCGTATCCACCACGTCAACGCGGGGAGCGGGGACTCGAAATCGCGTCTCGCCCGCTCGGGATTCTGCACCCGCCGAGCCGCGCTTGACCACCACGAGCGTTCCTTCTCCGATCTCGTGGCCCAGCGCCGAAAGCTCCAACTCGTTGGGCAAGAACACGTCGACTTCCGCAAGCGTTTCGCCGAGTCCGGAATCCCAGCGTTGCTCGGGGTCGTGACCTGGATCCAGAGAGGTCGTGCTGCCACGAGCTCGTGCCGCGCGAAAAAGGGCCGGCAGATGACGCGCGAGGCGTTTCTGGAGAAAGTATGACGAGACGTGAACATGATCGAACCCCGGCGGGAGCTTGTGAAGCTCGAAGCGTTCCATCGCCCCGGGATAGGTCGCGAGGGCGCGATCCTCCGAGGTACTGAGGGAGACGGTGACTCCAGTACGTTCTCCCTCGTCCACGACGACACGACTGACATCCACCCCAGAAGCGGCCAGCTGGTCGAGGCAGAATCGGCCGAGGAGGTCGTTTCCGACGAGTCCTACGAACCCAACATCGTTTCCAAGACGCGCCAGCCCCGAAGCGCAAATCGCCGAGGCGCTTCCTAGCGTGAGACGAAAGTCGTCGACCAGCATCTCGCGGCCCGGTCGAAAGCGGGAGTCGCCCTTGAGCACGACGTCGGCGTTGAGCTCGCCGACGACGAGAAAGCGCGTCATCGACGAGCGGCGTCGTGAATTGGGAATCGCTCCACGACGCGGGTGATGACTTTGGCCCGTGAGGGAGCGTCCGGGTCTAGGCCGAGCGAAAGACAGCGAAAAAGCGCTAGGAGCTGACCCACGACGACGTCGAGAATCGCCACGTCATCGTCGGGGGCGTCGAAGCGAACGTCGCCATCTTCTCCTACGAGGAACAACCGGGAAGCGACTTTCTTGCGCTCGAGCTCCCGCAAGAGGTCGCGCTCGTAGGCGCGTGCGGGCTCTTCCGATGATCGGAAGCCGACGAGAAGGGCCCCGTTCCTCGCCGCGCACATGGGACCGTGACGAAAGCCGAGAAACGTGTCGGCGAACGTGGGTACGATTCCATCGCACATTTCAAGCATCTTCAACGCGGCCTCTCGCGCCGCCCCGAAGCGTTCGCCAGTTCCGAGGAATATTGCCGTCGAGAAAGCGAATGGGGAAGGAGAGAAGCCATCGAGCAGCGTTCGGGCTTGCGCCGCGAGCCGGGTCACGTCAATGTCTCGCCCGGCGAGAAGTCTTCCCGCGAGCCACAGGTTCGTGAAGCTGCTGGTCATGACCAGGGAACGGTCGTTAGTGCGGTCGCTGAGAACGACGGCGTCTACGTCGTCGCGTCCGGAATACCGTGTGGCCAACGCCCCTTCGGCGTTGCACGTCAGTACCAGATGACGAAATCCCGGTCTCGTTCTCAGAAACCAGTCGACGACGGCGATGCTCTCGGGGCTGTCACCGGAGCGGGCAAACGACACGAGCGTTCCCCTCGCATCGGAGCCGAGAATACTCTCGGGGAAGGTCAGAAAGGACCCCGCCGGAACAGCCCGGACCCGCCGCCCGAGCTTCCGAGCCAGTATCGGCTCGAGCGACTCTCCGATGTAATAGGAGCTTCCCGAACCCGTCAAATAGACGGGTCCCTCGGTAGTCGCGAGGGCCGGAAGGGACACCTCGGCGGTCTCGAGCCAAGTCTCGGGCTGCTGATCAATCTCCCGAGCGGTGTGGAAGTAGCCGAGGCGACGCTGCTCTCGCTCCGGCGCATCGAGGAGATCCGCGAGGCGTTGGGTCGAGCCACCTTTGTTCGGCATACGAAACGATTAAGCATAAGCGGAACTTCCGGCGAGGAGCAAAACGAACCGGTAGAGCCGTTCTAGCCGGGTGAAGCCACTTTGGGAAAATGCTCGACGCGACACTCGTCGCACAGCGAGTGGCTGAAAAGCGCACTCGAGTGGGCTTGGATATAGCTCTCGAGGCGGTGCCAGGTATCGGAGTCATCACGGATCTTCTTGCAGTACATGCACATCGGCAGAAGACCCTGAAGCTGACCCACGTGCCGAACGGCGCGCTCCAGTTCCTTGATCTTCCGCTCGAGCTTCGCTTCGAGCGCGACCACGCGAGCGCCCGCCGCCACCCGACATTGAAGCTCGTGAGGATCGTAGGGCTTCATGAGGTAATCGTCCGCGCCCGCTTCGAGACCGGCAACGAGGTCCTCACCGCGGTTCTTCGTCGTGACCAGGACGATGTAGGTGTAAGGGGAGCGCGGCCGATGCCGCAGCCGGTGGCAGATCTCGATGCCATCGAGGCCGGGCATCATCCAGTCCAGGATGGCCAGGCGAGGTGGATCGGGACCGTCGATGAGACCCCAGGCCTCGCGTCCGTCCGACGCGAGCGCGACCTCGTAACCGGCGCGCAACAAGGTGACTTCGAGCAGACGCCTCGAAATCGGATCATCTTCGGCAATGAGAACCCGCATTTCGCATCTTATCGGTCTGCCGCGGAAAAACTTCAGACACTTTTGCTATACTCCTGTTCTACAAGGAGATACGGTTGCTTACCGCTTCGTTTCATTCGCTGGGATGCCGTTTGAACCAAACCGAAGCGGCATCCTGGGCGGGAGCATTTCGCGACAAGGGCTATTCCATCGTTGAATGGGGTGAGCCCGCCGATCTGGTCGTGATCAACACCTGCTCGGTAACGGAACGAGGCGAAGCTAGCTGCCGCAACGCCATCCGGAAGGCGCTCCGGAGACGATCGGAGGCCTTCGTGGTCGTGACCGGGTGCTACGCGCAGGTCGGGCTCGAGGCCCTTCGCGGCATTCCCGGCGTGGACCTCATCGTGGGCACGGAGTACAAGGACAAGTTTCCGAGCTTGATCGATGAGCCCCGAAAGCTCCCCGAGCCCGCGGTGCTCCATTCGAACCTCATCGACGATTCGGATTTCGAGGTGCCGGGCACGGGCCACTACGAAACGACCCGCGCCAACCTGAAGGTTCAGGACGGTTGCGACTTCTTCTGCTCGTTCTGCATCATCCCCTTCACCCGGGGGCGGGAGCGAAGCCGCAAACTTCCCGACCTGCTGCGTGAGGCCCGTGCTCTGACGGCTCGAGGGTTCCGCGAGATCGTCCTGACCGGCGTCAACATCGGTCGCTACGAGCACGAAGGGACGAGTTTCGACGGCATGATCGGATGGCTGGAAGGAATAGATGGGTTGGACCGTATCCGGATCACTTCCATCGAGCCGACGACGATCGAGACCTCTCTCGTCGACCGAATGGCACTCTCGAAGAAACTTTGCCGATATCTTCATGTCCCCGTCCAGAGCGGAGACGAGGCCGTGCTGCGAGCGATGAACCGCCGCTACACGCCCGAGAGCTACCGTCGATTTCTCGAAGAGGTAGTCGACAAGGTGCCGGAAGTGGGTCTTGGCACCGACGTGATCGTCGGGTTTCCCGGGGAGACCGACGCCTCGTTCGATAGGACCCGCCGTTTCCTGGAGAATCTCCCCTTCGCCTATCTCCACGTTTTCAGCTACTCGAAGCGCTACGGAACGCGAGCGACTCGGCTCGAGGGGCACGTCGGGCCCGAGGCGATCAAGCACAGAAGCCAAGCGCTTCGGTCCCTTTCGGACGCTAAACGGCGTGCGTTCGGGAGTCGATACGTCGGTCGGGAAGTCGAGGTACTGTTCGAGCAAAAAGATGAGAACGGCCTGTGGGTAGGGCTCACCGACAACTACCTCCGGGTCGCCGTCGTTTCCGACGAGCCTCTCAAGAACGAGCTCCGGCGGGTTATCGTGAGATCGGCGTCGAGCGACCTCGCACTGGGAGCGATTACCTCGGGGCGTAGAGCCTTTCGGTAACCGACTCCGGCTTGGGAAAGGGCAGCGCGCTCGCGTAGTCGACCGCCTCGTCGACGACGCGCGCACATTCCTCGTCGAGCGCTCGCAGTTTGTCGTGGGAGACCCCGCCCCTGCCCGTCAAATAATCGACGTACAGTTTGACGGGGTCGCGCTGCTCCCAATAGCGAAACATTTCTTCGGGAACGTAGGAGGCGTCGTCGTGCTCTCCGTGGCCGCGCCGCCGAAAGGTCAGAAACTCTACTAGAGCGGGGCCCTGGCCACCGCGAGCGTGGGCGATCGCCTTTTGCGCCGCGCGGATGACTGCGAACACGTCGTTTCCGAAAGCGACGTCGCTGTAGATGTTGAAGGCCGGGGCCCGATCGGAGATCTTCTCGACCGGCATTTGGCGATGGATGGGAGTCGAGTAAGCGAACTGGTTGTTCTCGGCGATGATGACGAGGGGCAGCTTGTGGATCGACGCGAAGTTCAGGCCCTCGTAGAAATCGCCGGGACTGGTGGCGCCGTCACCGGTAAAGGCGACGTATACATGCGGCAGCCGTTTCATCTTGAACGCCAGGGCGAAGCCGGCACCTGACGGGATCCACGACGCCATCGAGCCATTGTGGTAGGGTGCGATGCCGTAGTTCTCCAGATCGGCGAGGAACAAGCCGAGATCCCTCCCATGCGCGGGAGGAACGTCCTTTCCGAGCCACCGGGCCATTACGTGCTTCGGTTCGACCCCCCGATAGAACCAGGCCGAGAGGCTTCGGGACACGGTGCTGAATACGTCGCCTTCTGCGAGAGTCGACGCGACCCCGGTCGCAATCGCTTCCTGGCCGATGCCGAGGTAGACGGCGCCAATAATTCTTCCCTGGCGGTACAGCGACGCCAACCGGGTCTCGAAAGTCCGGGCGAGGGTCATGGCACGGTACATGCGGAGAAGCGCGTCTTCGTCGAAAGACAGATCGCCCGGATCGAGCGCCAGCCTGTCGAGCTCCGGGGGTATCGGTTTGAAGGCGTAACTCGACGTCATTCGACCGCTACGAACAACCGCTCGTACTGCCGCAGTTCAAGCACTTGTAGCAGCTACCGTTGCGCACCATGATGGAGCCGCAGGTCGAACACGGCGGGGCGTCTTCGAAACGCGGAACCGCGGGCCCAACCCTTTCGGTGCCGGCTCCGGTCGCCGGCTCGAGGCTGAGCGATGCCTCGGCGAGCGCGTTGACCTCTTCGGTCGCACCGATGAGTCCGGCGCTGGCACGCTTGTCCTCGGAGAGGAACTTCAGCGCGAGCCAACGAAAGATGTAGTCGGTGATGGACTTTGCATAGGGAATCTGAGCGTTGCCGGTGAATCCCGAGGGCTCGAAACGCGTGTGGGCGAACTTGTCCACCAGGACCTCCAGGGGAACACCGTACTGGAGCGCATAGGAGATGGCCCGGGCGAAAGCGTCCATGAGGCCGGAGACGGCAGACCCCTCCTTGGACATGTTGATGAAGATCTCCCCGGGTGATCCGTCATCGTACATGCCTACGGTGATATAGCCTTCGTGGCCCGCGATGTTGAACTTGTGAGTGATGGCTTGCCGCTCCACGGGAAGCTTGCGCTGGATGGGACGAAGGGCTTCCGCCGCAGCCTTGGCGACCGGCGTCATCGACGTGTTGAGTGGTTGTGTTCGCTTCGAGCCGTCGCGATAGATGGCGATGGCCTTCAAACCGAGCCTCCAAGCCTCCACATAGGTGTGCATGATCTCATCGACCGTCGACTCGTTGGGCATGTTGACCGTCTTCGAGATCGCGCCAGAGAGGAAGGGCTGGACTGCCGCCATCATTTTGACGTGGCCCATGTAGTGAATGGCTCGCGTTCCTCCGGGCGATTGCACGGCACAGTCAAATACCGAGAGATGCTCGTCCCTCAGGTAAGGTGCCCCCTCCACGTGCCCGTGCTCGTCGACGTGGTCGACGATTGCATCGACTTCGTCGCCGGGGTAGCCGAGGCGTCTCAACGCGTTGGGCAAGGTCTGGTTCACGATCTTCATGAGACCTCCCCCGACGAGTTTCTTGTATTTCACCAGAGCGAGGTCGGGCTCTACGCCCGTGGTGTCGCAATCCATCATCAGGCCAATCGTCCCCGTGGGGGCGAGCACCGAAGCCTGGCCGTTTCGATACCCGTGCTTGCGACCGAGCTCCACCGTTTCGTCCCAGATCTGACGCGCTGCCAGGTACAAGTCAGGTTGGACCCGGGCGGGATCGATGCCCGACACAGCGTCGCGGTGCATTTCCATCACATCGACCATCGGGCCGCGGTTACGCTCGTACCCATCGAAAGGACCGAGGTGGGAGGCGATCCTCGCCGACTGGGCATAGGCCTCGCCGGTCATGACGGCCGTGATGGCGGCAGCCGTGTCTCTCCCGCGGTCGCTGTCGTAGGGGATGCCCTGGAACATCAGGAGCGCACCCAAGTTGGCGTAGCCGATCCCCAGCGGACGATAGGCCTCCGAGTTCATCCCGATCCGATCCGTCGGATAGCTGGCTCGCCCCACGATGATCTCCATCGCCGTGATCACGACATCCACGGCCTTTCGGAAGGAGCGGACGTCGAAATCTCCTTCGGGCGTGAAGAACTTCATGAGGTTGAGCGACGCGAGGTTGCAGGCACTGTCATCGAGATACATGTATTCGGAGCACGGATTCGATGCGGTGATGCGTCCAGAGTTCTTCGAGGTGTGCCAACGGTTGATCGTCGTGTCGAACTGCATCCCAGGGTCGCCGCAGGCATGGGTCGATTCTGCAATCTTTTTGAGGATCTCCCGCGCCTGGTATCTCCCAAGAATCTCGCCCGTGGTAAGCGCGGGCGTTTCCCATTCGCGGTCCTCCTCGACAGCGTTCATGAACTCATCGGTGACCCGCACGCTGTGGTTCGCGTTCTGATAGAAGATGGACGCGTAGGCCTCGCCATTGAAGGAGCCATCGTATCCGGCATCGATGAGCGTCCAGGCTTTCCGTTCCTCCTTGAGCTTGCATTCGATGAATTCGATGATGTCAGGATGGTCGACGTTGAGGATGACCATTTTCGCGGCGCGACGTGTCTTGCCACCGCTCCGGATCACTCCGGCGAATGCGTCGTAACCCTTCATGAACGAGACGGGACCGCTTGCGATGCCACCTCCCGAAAGGCGCTCCCTCGAGCTCCGGATGGTCGAGAGGTTCGAGCCCGTGCCCGAGCCCCATTTGAAGAGCATTCCCTCCGTCTTGGCGAGGTTCAAGATCGACTCCATCGTGTCCTCGACCGAGTTGATGAAGCACGCCGAGCACTGAGGTTTCTTTTCGATACCGCAGTTGAACCAGACGGGAGAGTTGAACGAGGCGTACTGGTTCAGGAGGAGGAAAGTGAGCTCGTCCTCGAACGTTTCGGCGTCCTCGCTCGAATCGAAATAATTGCCCTCCACGCCCCAGCGAGTGAGGGTGGTCACGACACGGCCCACGAGTTGTCGTGCGCTATTCTCCCGCTCTCCTCTTTCCAGCGAGCCGTGAAAGTATTTCGATGCGACGATATTCGTTGCCATTTGCGACCAGCTCTTTGGCACCTCGACCCGCTCTTGCTTGAAGATCGTGTCGCCGTTCTCGTCGGTAATGATCGCGTCGCGAACGTCCCACGCCACGGTGTCGTAGGGCGATATGCCTGGTTGGGTGAAAGTCCGCTCTAATCTCAAGCCTTTGGGCGCGTCGGACGCAGGGGGAGAATCGCTTCCCATCATGTCTGGATCCACAACCAGCGATGAGTCCTTCTTCGTCGTGGCCATCTTTGCCTCCGGTCTGGAAGAGAATAACTCTCCATATCCGCACGATCCGGGCCTGCTGTCTTCTTCTCGACGCGACCGCGATCTACGGCTCTATTCTAAAGATACACCTCAGGTCTTGGACGAAAATACGCCACCGCCTTCCACGAGTTCGACGGCACCGAGCAAGACCGCTTTATTCTTTGAGCTAGCCTTGGATTTCGATTTATAAGCGCAGTCGAAATCGTGAGTCAAGAAAAAAATACTAGATTTTGGGTGGTAGCCATCCAAACACTACTAAATATGGGGGGAAGGCCTTGAATGGATGGAACTTAACGCGTTTGGGCGCCGCCGCCAAAACTTCGAATCGAATGTTGTCAAATATTCCAGGAGTGCCGAGGAGTGCCCTGCTAGCGATCACTTACAGGCTGGACCTCAAGTGCTTCTTTAACCCCGATGCGGCGAAAAACTCCTCACGTGGGCGGTGAAAACGAGCGCCTGAAGCCGTCGATCCCCAAGGTCGGGTCTCCGCTCACGACCTCCGACCGAACGTGGAGTTTTGTAAATTTGCGAACCTGGTTCTCGAGAGCTTGGGCTTGTCGTGCTTCAACGGTGGAGATCCGTGTCGAGAATTCGGAATCGGGGTCAACGGCTAGCCAAAGATCTTCTTGAACACGCCGCGCAAAGGGTCCTTGGTGCGCGCGCCGCCACTCAAATGCTTGATCGCACCCTCGTGTTTCGGATTGATGCGAAGCGCGGTGCGAAACGAGGTTTGGGCACGAAAATGCATGCCGAAGGATTTGTAATAGAGGCCGAGCGAGAAATGGAGATCCGCATCCTGAGGCGCCAGCCTGAGTGCTTCGATGAAATGCCGCTCGGCGTCCTTCCGCATTACCGGGTGGCGCGCCATGGCTCGCGCCAGCATCCCGTGGTGTTTGGCCTCATGGGGCTCGAGCTCGACGAGCTCGTACAGCAGGGAGACGGCGTGCTCCCAATCGCGCACCTGAAAGTGAAGCTTGATGTCTCTCATCAGCTGGCGCACCCGCTCGACCTTTGCCGCTCCATAGAGCTGGGGTGAGACCTTGATGGTCTTGGTCGACGGACTTGGTGGCTCGACTTGGTCCGGCCGTCGTCCCGTCGTCAAGGGTGACGGTTCTGCGGTCAGGGCCTCTTGAATCGCGCCGACATCTATCTCCTCGAAAAGCTCCTCGTTGAGCGGGGGAAGCGTCTGCTCGGCTGGCGTCTCGAGCAGTACTGGGGCCTCTTCCGCAGGTCGGCTCGTTTCCTCGCTGTCATCGAGACGGCTCGCCTCTTCGCGCATGTTGGTGTAGGCGCGTTGTAGACGCTCCTGGATGACATCGATTTTGGCGACCAGGGTCTTTTGGTCGTCGACCACTGCGCGTTTCTCGTCCCACTCCGAGATGCGTTTCTCGTAGGCGGTCTCGAGCATTGCCGACTCGACCGGACCCTCCAACTTCAGGATTTCCTCGTCGGTCGAGCGATCGAGTCGGTCGAACTCCATCAGAATTTCTTGACGCGCATTGGTCGCCTTAATCTTGGCGAACTTGTGTTGGATTTCGGACAGGACGAAGACCCCAGTCTCCTCTTGGACCTTCAGATGGCGCCGCTGGCGTTCGGAGGCGGGCTCGAGCAGCCCGGCGGCACAGAGTCCGTAGCAGGCGCGAAGCGCGACGCCTCGGTCGGAATCCACGGTCCGGATCAGCTCGGCAAGCGGTGAGCCCTGGCCTGCCGTCTTCAAGATAGATTCCTCGACGGGTTTCAGCTTGCGTCCATCGAGGGTGAACGGCGGTCTTTCGGCGACGCGCACGACGGTGTCGAGCGGCGGAAGCCCCGAAAGGATGAGCTTCCCGTCGCACATGTAGCGAATGCCCTCGAGCAGGATTCGATAGATCGATAGACTCACCATGAGATCGACGGGAATGACGGTGCCGCGCTCGTCGAAGCTATAGACCCCCTCTCTTGCTTTGAACAGCGAGAGCACAATGCGGTTGACTTGCATCGCGACCTGGCGCCCGAGCTCCTCCTCGGACATCACGCCGGCCTGCACGAGGGCCTCGCCGAACTTCTTCTTGCTGCTCTTCATGAGCATGCTCGCGAGAGCGAACTCGTGGCGGGAGATGCGTCCTGCCTCGATGAGGCTTTCGCCAAGACGATCTCGTTTCTGGTCACTGGCAGCGAATACGACGAAGCCCTTCTGGAAGTAGATCGTCTTGATCGCCGGGCCGAGATGCACCTGGAGATCGCCGCTGGTTTCCTCGAAGGCGATTTTTCGGAAGACCTCTGCGAGCGGGACGCTCGTGAGAGAGCCGACCCAGTCGATGCTGGACGGAGCGCTTCGCTCCACGTTGGACGTAGCCATTGCCTATCGTTCCGCCTGTGGTCTAGGGTTTTGCCTGTGAGAGCTTATTTTCCATGATCTGGACGAAAACAACAAGGGAAGGGATAAATATGACGCAAAGGGCATCGAAGGATGTGCGCCCCCGCACGGGTTGTTGTTCTGGACGGTGATGAAGATTCGGCTTACGCACCGGACAGCCCTCGCCAACGCTTTCGCCCTTGCACGAGGCTCCGCCCCACATCGACGCGTAACCAGGCCAAGCCGTGCGGCATGGTCCTGTCACCAATCGAGCACTCAGATGTCGCCTAGAAACTGGCGAAGGCGATAGCCGAATCAACCGGGGGTCTAATTCGGCCGGTTCCCTCGCGTTCCGGCGGGGCCGCGAGAGGACCCTCTTGACCCATCGCGCTTCACACCGGAAGAACGGCTGCGGCCTGACGACGCCGCCGCCGCCGCGGCGCCCTGGCCTCTCGTCCCTGACGACCGTGGGGCTCCGGCCGTGAAACGTTCGGATGAGCCGCGACCGGACCGTGTCGACGACGATTGCGGCCGGCCGAACCGCTCACGGATCGGCTCGCCGACCGAGGAGCTCCGCGGTTGGCCCATCGACCGGCTCTCGCTGCCACGCGTGGTCGAATCGGATCGCGACCTGCTGGGGCGGGCCGACTCCGTTCGACCAGACGAGCGCGAGACGACTCCCGCCGGACCTCGTTCGCGCCGCGAAACATCCGTGACAGTTTCGAGCCCTTGCGAGCGCGCGCCGCGAAGCGTATTGCCTCGGGAGACGGCACCGTTCGTTGGGTTGGAGCGTCCGCCTCTAGACTGAGTCGCGTCGGCCCGCGCGCTCCGGTCTCCCCGATCCGTCGAGAGACGTCGTATCGGGCTCGTGACCTCACCGCTATGCCATCGCGTGGGCTCCCGAGCGCCGCCGGAGCGGGGCGTAGCACGGTCGGTGGGCGAGAATCTCGCGCTCGATTCGACTCCGCTGGTCAGCCGCCGTGCCACCCCTTGCCGCGACACTGTTCGAGCTTCGATGGCTCCTCTACGAACCAAGCCCGACGGCATCGGAGTTAGATCGCGCCTCAACACCGCGCCGGAATCGAAGACGCGCGCCCGGTGGGCCGAGGGAGCAACCTCATTGGCGCGCAGCTGGGCCCTACGCTCGCGTTGTCCAAAATGCCCTTTTTCGACGAAGCTCCAACCGGGACAATCGTCGAAATCGTGAGCGAATCTCTTGCCTCCGTGAAAACGCCGACCATGGTGGAACACGGAATCGAATCCAAACACCGCGCGGTTGTGGAATCCAAGCGGGCTCCATCCGATCCAGGCGGGACCGAAGGCGAACGACACCCAGGCTGGACTCCAGTGGGAGCCCGGGATCCAGTACCAGCCCCTATGCCCAAAGCCCCACCGGCCGTAGTGATAGGGTGCCCAGCCCCAGGGCTCGTAGGCGATCCAGGTGTACCCGAGGCCGGTGTAATGCCACCATCCGTCGCGGTAGGGCGCCCACGACTGGCCGACGTGCGGATACCAAACGTAGCCGTAGTCGGTCTCTTGCTGCCAAGAGCCGTACTCGTCGAGCTCGTCAGCGTAGTGATGGACTTCGTGCGGAAGGCTTTTCACAACGATATCCTGCGCGTGCGAGACCCGTCGGTCGCGTGACTCGCTCCAATCGCCGAGCTCATCTAGATTCGCGGTGTTGAAGGCCCGGGGTGTAGCAGGAGACTGGCCCCGGGTAATCTCGCCTTGCTCGCCCGCCCCGACCAGCACCGAGCCGAGGCTCGAGGCAAGCTCCGCAGATCCGCGTAAGACGCTCAATGAAAGGTGTTCGGCTTCGACGTCCAGACGATACGTGCCCGGGGCACTCGGGTATACGCTCGCTGCGGGGGCATCGACCCGCACGCTCGTCCGGGGCTCCTCGAGCTTCACGATCAAGCTACCACTCCAGAGTCGGACGAGAAGCTCCTTGTCGAGTTCTTCGAGGTCGAGCTTCGTGAGCTCCCCGAGCCGAAGCACGGTGCCGTCAGCAAACGCGACCTCGGCGCGAGAGCGGCTTTCGGTCCACAGACGGTCGCCTGGGAGAATCGGAACGTTCACCGCTCCGGCCTCGGGCTCGGGCTTGGACGCGCGTTGCACCGTGACCGAACCCTCCACGTAATTGAGATGGGCGTAGGGGTACGAGTAGGATTCCTGAGCGGGAGCAGGTATAGAAAGCGCGCTCATCAACGTGACGGAAAAGGACAAGCTGAGCGTCGTCGAGTTCATCCGAACCTCCCTTGACTCATCGCAGGACTCATTCGCCGATTCGGCGCTTACTCGGCGCTCGCATTGCCCCTCCGGTAGGGCACCGGTCGCTACCGGAGCGGGATGCAAGCGGCGGCATCCACGTCAGGCTAAGACGTCTACCTACTGCCGACATCTGCAACCTCTATACCATGTTAACTGAAGAGACACAAGTCACCTAACCCCTGTAAACGGAATCAATTGCCCCCTACACGGAAAAATTAGCTCAGCCTACTTCGTGATCTTAGGGGGTCAGTTTGTCCTCATCGAAAAAGACAGAACAAACTTGACAAATCAGGGCTCAAATCATACTCTATTGGTTGATTGAGTTGCTATCAGGCACTCGGAGGAAAATAGCACAATGAGCAAGATCATCGGGATCGACCTGGGGACGACGAATTCCGTCGTCGCCGTCATGGAAGGTGGCAATCCCGCCGTCATCACGAACCCGGAGGGAGGACGGACCACACCGTCGGTCGTCGCATTCGCAAAAGGCAACGAGCGGTTGGTGGGGCAAGTGGCGAAACGCCAGTCCATCACCAACCCCGAGAACACGGTCTTTTCCATCAAGCGATTCATGGGTCGGCGATTCGACGAGGTCAACGAGGAAATGAAAATGGTCCCCTACAAGGTCGTGAAAGCCGAGAACGGGGACGCGAGAGTGGACATCAAGGGCCGAAAGTACTCCCCCCCGGAGATTTCGGCAATGGTCCTCCAGAAGCTGAAACAGGCCGCCGAGGATTACCTTGGCGCCAAGGTCGAGAAGGCGGTCATAACCGTTCCCGCTTACTTCAACGACAGCCAGCGCCAGGCGACGAAGGACGCTGGCGAGATTGCCGGGCTCGAGGTGCTTCGGCTCGTCAACGAGCCCACCGCGGCGGCTCTCGCCTATGGGCTGGACAAGAAAAAGGACGAAAAGATCGCGGTTTTCGATTTCGGCGGCGGCACCTTCGACATCTCGATACTCGAGGTCGGTGAAGGGGTGGTCGAGGTGAAGTCGACCAACGGCGATACCCATCTCGGGGGAGACAACATCGACCAGCGCATCATCGACTGGATCAGCGACGAGTTCAAGAAGTCCGATGGGATCGACCTGTCATCGGACCGCATGGCTCTGCAGAGGCTCAAAGAGGCGGCAGAGAAGGCCAAAATCGAGCTCTCCTCGACGGTCGAAACGGAAATCAATTTACCCTTCATCACCGCGGATTCGACCGGCCCGAAGCACATGTCGCTCAAATTGACCCGCTCGAAGCTCGAGCAGCTTGTCGACGACATCCTCAAGCGAACGATGCCTCCCTGCAAACAGGCCCTCCAAGACGCGGGGCTGGGCGCCGCGGCCATTGACGAGGTGGTGCTTGTCGGCGGCTCCACTCGGATTCCGAAAGTGCAGCAGATGGTCAAGGAGTTTTTCGGGAAAGAGCCCCACAAGGGGGTGAATCCCGACGAGGTCGTCGCTCTGGGCGCCGCCGTGCAGGCCGGCGTGCTCGGGGGCGAGGTCAAGGACCTTCTCCTTCTCGACGTAACGCCGCTGTCGCTCGGTATCGAGACCCTGGGCGGAGTCTTCACCCGTATCATCGAGCGGAACACGACCATCCCCCACAAGAAGAGCGAGACCTTCTCGACCGCCGCCGATAATCAGACCCAAGTGGAAGTCCACGTTCTCCAGGGCGAGCGGGCGATGGCCGGGGACAATCGCACTCTCGGCCGATTCCACCTCGTCGGGATTCCCCCAGCGCCGCGTAACGTCCCCCAAATCGAGGTCACGTTCGACATCGATGCCAACGGCATTCTCAACGTGTCCGCCAAGGACATGGCGACAGGCAAGCACCAGGCGATCACCATCACCGCCTCGAGCGGACTGGCCGAGCAAGAGATCGACCAGATGAGAAAGCAAGCCGAGCTTCACCTCGAGGAGGACAAGAAGAGGCGCGAGGAAGTCGAAGAAAAGAACCAGACCGATAATCTCATATATCGGACGGAGCAGCTTCTCGGCGACAACCGCGACAAGATTCCGGCAGAGGACGCGAAACAGATCGAGATGTCCATCGAGGAGGCGAAGAAAGCTTTGAAGGAGGGCGATATCCAGGCGGTGCGGAACGCTCGGGAGGTTCTCCAGAAGGCGAGCTACCGACTGGCGGAGTTCATGTACCAGCAAGCGACGCCCGAGGACAAGGCAGGTGGCTCGGAGGCCAGTGCCGGATCGGACGAGGACGTGATCGACGCGGAGATCGTGGACTCGGAGGAAAAGAAGTAGGAGCCGATGGATCGGAACGATTACTACGCGCTTCTGGGGATTACTCCCAGAGCTTCCACGACGGCGGTCCGGCGTGCGTTCCAAAAGCTAGCGAGAAAGTTCCATCCCGATCTGAATCCGGGGGACAACGTGGCTCGAGTGCGCTACGAGCGAATCTACGAGGCGTTTCGAGTTCTCACCGATCCCAACCAGCGCGAACGCTACGATTCTCACGGTCGGAGGCCGACGGCCGTGGAAGACGCCGAGCCGCCGCGTTACGGTTTCGAAGGCTTCGACTTCAGTCGTGAGCAGAATCGTTCCAGTCGGATCTTTCCTGAGCTCTTTCGCCAGGCGGGCCGCCGGGGACGTACCGAGCGGGAACGGGGCGAAGACATCCACCACAAAGTGGGTATCTCGTTCGAGGAATCACTTCACGGATTTCCGACCAGCTTCCGAGCGGCGCGTTCGATTACCTGCGCGACCTGCGATGGCTTCCAGGAGATACCGTCGTCGGTTCCGCGTCCGTGCCCGGTGTGCGGGGGGCGGGGCCGGGCGACCCAGGCCCACGGCTTCATGCTCTTCGCCCGTCCGTGCGCGGAATGCGGCGGCACGGGCATCCTCGCGAAAGAAGCCTGTCCCGCGTGTCAGGGCGCCGGCCGAGCGATTCGCGAGGAAACGATCGACGTCGAAATTCCCAAGGGGGTGAACGACGGCGACCGGGTCGTGATTCCCGGCAAGGGACACGAAGGGCGCGGAACGGGCCGCAACGGCGACCTCTACGTTCACGTTCAGGTCGCGGCTCATCCCGTTTTTACCAGAAAAGGCGACAACCTGTACTCCACGGTCCGTATTACTTTCACCGAGGCGGCGCTCGGTGCTCGGGTCGAAGTGCCCACCCCCGATGGATCGGTCAAACTTCGGATTCCCGCCGGGGTCCAATCGGGACAAAAGCTTCGGCTTTCCGAGCGGGGAGCGCCGTCACGCCTGGGCTCGAAGCGAGGAGATCTGTTCGTGACCGTTCAAGTCGTCACTCCCACCGTTTACGACGACCGCTCCCGTGAGCTACTGCGCGAGCTCGACCGCCTGAATCCCATGGATCCGCGGGAGGAGATTCGCCGCGAGGCCGAAGAGGCGTCTCGATGACTCGAGGCCGAGTGAGACGAGGCGAAGCGCGCGCCGGGTCGACCCAGGAGGGACCTCGGAATCGTGGCAAGGGGAAGGGCTACTATATGATCAGCGCCGTGGCTGAGACTTACGAGATCCATCCGCAAACGCTCAGGCTCTACGAGAGAGAAGGGCTCTTGAGTCCGTCGCGCACGGAAGGGAACACGCGACTCTATTCGGACGAGGACCTAAAGCAGCTCGAGACGATCTTGAACCTGACGCGAGATCTCGGTGTGAACCTTGCCGGCGTGGAGATCATTCTCAATATGCGCGAGAAGATGGAGCGAATGCAGAACGAGGTGAGCGATTTCATCGACTACGTCCAGCGGGAGATGGCGAAGCAGGAAGAGGGGTGGGAAGATCGGGTCGAAAGTGCCCTCGTGCGGTTGCCTCCGCGTCAGCTGGTTAGGAGAGAGAAGGGTCGCGACGAGGAATAAAGGAACGTTTTTGGCGGAATCCTGTCCAGAGTGCGAGGGAACGACGTTCAAGCGGGTCATCCGCGATGGCATCGACAGCGTCGTACGCTGCGGTTGCGGCTCGGGTGGCCCGCGTGAGTCGGCGATGCTCAAGTGCGGTGTCCCTGGCCGCTATCAGGAGTGTGCATTCGATGGCCGGAGCGGCGGCCGGCCCTTCGACTGCCTGAAGACGAGCCTGGAGCATGCCAAACGTGTCGCCGAGAATTGGGCGGAAGCCTTCCCTGATGTCGAGGCTGGCTTGCTTCTTAGTGGTCCGCCGGGAGTAGGGAAGACTCATCTCGGGGTCGCGATCCTCAGACGGATCCTTGTCGAGCGGGGCATCTCTGCCCAGGCGCGCTTTGCCGATTATCGCTCGCTGCTTCGAGAGATCAAGAGCTCTTATCACCCCGAGGCGCCGGTGACCGAGAAGCAGGTTTTGCGGCCGATACTCGAGGCCGAGCCTCTCGTGCTCGACGACCTCGGCGGCGAGAGCTCCACATTGTGGGTGTTCGATACGCTTTCGTACATCTTGAACCAGCGGTACAACGAGCGGCGCCTCACCATCATCACCACGAATTTTGCCGACAAACCCAACGGCGCGGTACCAGCGGTAATCGGGGCGAGGGCGCACGAAACCTTGGCCGATCGCGTCACGGTGAGACTGCGCTCCCGCTTGTACGAAATGTGTCGCGACGTACGTATCACCGGTGACGACTATCGACAGAATACCCTCCAGGCGAACTTTACCGGCTAGCGCCTCCACGGGTGCAAAACATCCCCATCCCCTTTTCTCAATGGGGATAAGGGCATGTGGGGATGAATACGCGTTTTCGTCCCCAATCCAATTGCAGGCATCGGATTGCGCGGGCGAGCGAACCATCCCGATTCATCTCCTATCTCGTACGGATCCCCTATCCCCGTTTCTTACACTGGAACGCCCTACCCAAAGGGTGTGAACCTTGACACTGGCTCTTCGTTGGGTTATGAGAAGGGCTCATTCTCGTTTCATATCCGGAGGTAGGTACCGGACGAGCGCAGCGGGAGTGCGGGGCGGCGCGCGGGAGCGCCTACCGGAAGACGTCATGGTATCCGACGATTACCGGGATTTGTTCGTTTCGCTCTGGGCCGATGAGACCCCGGGGATGTTCTGTGCCCGGGCGCTGGAGGAATTTGGTCGTTCGACTCCCCGCACACGGATTTACCTTCCGTTCGACGACCGCTGGTTCGTGCAGTACGCGGACCACCTCGGCGAGCTGAACGCGCGCGAGCTGCATTACGTAGGGGCCCGATTATTCGACAGCTTGTTCCAGGGAGACATCCTCAGGCTCTACATCCACCTGCTGGATCAGGTCCGCAACTCCGGGGCGCGGCTTCGTGTAACGCTCGCGATCGAGCCGAGCATCGTGGCCCGCCTTCCCTGGGAATGTCTATACGATACCAAGAACGGGGTGTTCGCCAGCGCCTGGGATGACGTGGCTCTCGTTCGGTACGTGGCGCCGGCCGAGAGCGAGCCTCCGCTTGTGCCCCTGCGACCACCCCTTCGCTTACTCCTTGTCGCCGAGACAGAGGCTGGCTCGAGGCTCGCGGGGGAGGCGCTGACCGTCCGGAGCGCTCTCGCCGAGCTCGAGTCCGATGCTTCGATCACCGTCTTCGAGGCGGGAAGCGCGCTCGATGGTCCTCCCCTCGATCGCTCTGGGCTCGAAGCCCTGCTGGCGAGGGACTTCGACGTGCTTCACTGGATCGGGAGAGCCGACTGGGACGGTACCGAAGCGAGCCTGGCGCTCGGCGGCCAGTCGGTCGATGCCTCGACGCTCGGCCGCATCCTTGCCCGAAAGGCCCCTTGTCTTGTCGTTTGGAGCGGAGAAGAAAGCGTGGGCGCAGCCGCGCCTGCGCTGGCCGAGGCCCTCCTGAGTCGAGTTCCGGCACTCGTGGCCCACCGACGCTCGATGCCGGCCGAGCTACTGTTTCGCCACACCATGGCTTTCTACCGAGCAGTGGCTCGGTCGATTCCACTGGACGCTGCAATCACCGAAGCACGGAGCGCTGCCATGTCTCAGGCACCTTCCGAAGCAGAGTGGATCGCGCCGGCGCTTTTTCTGGCCCGCAGGGACGCTAGCGCCCTGTACAACTCCGCGCGGGGAAGTGCGCCGGACGTTTATCAGATGTCCGAGGGTCGGTACCGGCGGAAGCTTCGCGAAACGCTCGACCGCCTTTGGCCGAAACCGGAGAGGTACTTTCCGCAGTCGATTCAATGGATGCCGCGTCAGGAGTCGCTCGCGAGCTATCTCCAGGCGCCCGAGCTCATCGCCCAACCGCAAAGCGTGGCAGAGCTGGCGGCACGCTTTCACAGCTTGTGGATCGTTGGCGCGGCGGGCTCGGGGAAAACCATGGCGCTCTATCGTCTCTTCTATGAGGCGGCGCAGCCGGTGCTCTCTTACGAGTCCAAGTCGCCCTTGCCCATCTACGTGCCCTTTCCCGACCTCGCCGAAGGGGATAACCTCCTTCCGATTCTAGCAGATGGTGTCGATCCGACCCTGTTCGAGAGCGATCTCGAGGAAGGTCGATTCCTCTTCTTGCTCGATTCCATCGACGGCTTGAACGAGGCTGGAGCCGCGCGCTTCGCCCGGGCTTTGAACCGTTTCATTCGGCAGTACCCGCTCAACCGATTCGTTGTCGCTTCGAGAACGGTACCGTCCGTCCCGCTGGACATCTCCAATCGTGCTGATCTGCACCCCTTGACAACTGGGGAGGCACTGGATTTTCTTGTTGCCGACGGGGTCATTCGCTCAGACGTGGCAGGCCGAATCTACTACCGGCTCGAGTCCCAACTCGGTGCCGGCGCGGGCAACCCGCAGTTGCTCGCTTTCGCCAGGCGGATCTTTCGCGAGGGAACTCCGATTCCCCGGACGGCGACGGAGATCTTTCTCACTTTTTTCAGAATCGCGGGCGCCTCGATCGGCAAGGAGATCTCCGAGGGACTCTTGCCTCGACTCGCGTACCTCATGAGCCGGGAGAATCGAATCTCTCTGATGAAGGAGCATCTCGAAGCGGAGCAGGGGACAGGATGCCTCCCAGGCGTGGCCGGACTGGAAGACGTTCTCACCGCGGTCGAGAAAACCCGCCTGCTGCGTGGTCCGAGAGCCTTCAGTTTTCCCAACCTCGCCTTCCAAGAGTTCTTGACAGCCTACTCGCTACGTTTGGCCTCATCCGAAGCCATAGCCGAGCTCGTACCGCCTGCAGATTGGCACGATGGCGGGCCGGAGGGGCAAATCGTCAACAAGAGCCGCGGACCGTTCCACGGCGTGTTGCCGTTCTTATGTGGGCTGCGGTCCGACGGACCTCGGCTGGTCGAGCATCTACTCGAGCGCGATCTCGTCTTGGCATCGATCGGCTTTCGCGAGACCCGGGCTTCGGCTTCCCTCGACCTGGCCTTGCGGGCGGCGGTCGATCGTGGACTTGCGTCGCGTTCCGAACTCGAGCAGCGCGTCGCCGTCACCAGTCTCGAAGCCCGAGCGGACGCCTTCGCTGTCCATTGGCTGGAAGCGATTGCCGGGCGCGAAGGGGGTGCCGCGAGAGCCCTGGCGATTTCCGCGCTCGGTAACCTCCAGTCCCGAAGAAGCGAGGCCGTGCTGGAATCGGCTTCGGCCGACCGGGATCCAGTGGTGGCCCGCACCGCGGCCGACGCGCTCGCCCGTATCACCGCCGGCTGAACACGGCTGAGCCGCTTGCCATATGCCCGGAGCGTGTGGCATAGTAGTGTCCCCGTCGAGCACATCCCCCTGGACGCAGCTCTTCAAGGTCGTGTCATCATGGCTGAGGAATATTTTTTCATCGAGGAAATCGAAAGTGTCCGCTCACCTCTGTTTCATGCCTCCTACGCCCTGTACCGTCGGGTGTTTCCCAAAGACGAACAAATGCCCAAACGGTATTTCCTCGAGCATCTGACGGAGGCGAGACTCGGCCTCGCTCGACCCTTCAATTTTCACTACCTGGTGGCCAGCCGCGGAGACAAGGTCGTGGGGTTTGGATGTTGTACCTACATGGCGGTCGAGAACGTTGGTTTCATCGACTACCTGGCTGTGGATTTGGGGGAAGAGGGTCGGGGGGTCGGAACGGCCGTCCGCAAACGACTCGTGGAGTCGCTTCGCGAGGACGCCCGGGACGCGGGCTACGACGACCTCGTGGCCGTGCTGGGGGAGATTCAAGAGGATAGTCCGTGGCTTCACCGACTGCTCTCGACCGGTGCCTCCGCTCTCGATATCGAGTATTACCAGCCGCCGTTGGAGGACCATAAGAACCCGGTCCCCCTCGTCTTGTATGTCGAGCCGGTGGCTGAAGGCTTTGCCGAGCTTACGGTGCAGCAGGTAAGTCGCATCTTGTACGCTTTGTACCGGCGACTCTACCGAATTCCCTATCCGTTGCAGGATCCCAATTTCCGGTGCATGCTCAAACAGCTCAAAGGAAGGGAGCACGTTGGCTGGAAACGGATCGAAAACCGAGCGCGAGTTGGCTCGGAGCGATTTGCGCCGCACTCGATTCCGGGGACGGCAATTGCCGAGGCTCGATTCGTCTCCTCCCGACCCCCGGGAAGACCTCGCGGCGCGCTTTCAGCTGCCCGAAACGCAGTCGGGAGCGGCCGTCGAGCCCTGGCCGCACACCCAATTGCGGCGTCGGATGCGGGCCGACGTGAGGCCGCGCACCCTGGTTCCTCGACCGCGGCTCCCGATTCCTGAAACGCCCAAGTCTGAACGGCTCGAGCAAGCCGTTGTCGAAGAGCGGGCATCGACAACCGGGCGCGCGCTACGCGACCGCTTTCACGGAGAATCTTCGAAAACGAGGTGTCCGCCGACCATGGTGAGCTTCACCTTTGTTTCGAGGATCTCCGTGGTTTCGCACGTGAGGATGTCTCGGGAGAGGACGACGAGGTCGGCAAGCTTGCCGGGCACCAGGCTTCCCCGTTTCTGCTCGGAAAAATCGAGCGCCGCGTTTCCCAGGCTCATCGCACGCAAAGCCTCGTCGCGGGAGATGCGCTGGTCCTCTCCCATCGTACCCGCGCTCAGTGTGTCGCGGGTGATGAAATGGTAGAGCACGCCGAGAGGTGGGTAGGGAGCGACGGGGGAGTCGGTCCCGAGCGACACGGGGATTCCCGCATCGAGGTACGCACGAAGCGGCGTGACCCATCTCGCGCGTGACCCACCCCAGTACTTTTCGAGGCTCGGCGCCGCCAGGTAGAGGTGGTGTTGAGCCGACAGGTGAACCCCCAGGGCTTTCATCCGAGGAAACTGATCCTCCCGGGGAATGAAGCCGTGCTCGATGGTGAAACGCTTGCCAACGATGCTCTGGTCCGCGTTCGCCCGTTCGTAGGCGTCGAGTACGAGATCGATAGCAGCGTCTCCGACGGCGTGCGTGGCAACCCGCCACCCCTGGCGGTTGAGACGGCGCACGATCTCGATGTACGTCGCGGTCGGAAAAGTCTGGAGCCCTCGGAAGGTACCACCTCCTCCATAGGGCTCTTCGTAAGGCTCTCGCATCCAGCCGCCCTCGAAGCCTCCATCCACACCCAGCTTGATGCCCGAAACTCGAAGCCAATCGTCACCCTCGTCGGGACGAAAGCCCAAGCGGTCTAGCGTCGTCTCGAGCTCGTTCGGATCCTGTGCCGCATCGATTCGAAGGAGCATGCTGACACGGATCGTGAGGAGGCCGCGCTCTTTCAATGCCTCCACGGCGCGATACAGCTCGGGGCTCGCACCGGCGAAGCGTACGCTCGTCAATCCCGCCTCGTTCAGCCGGTGGAGCTCGGCCGCCAAGTCCATGAGTCGACTCTCGGCATCGGCGCTCTCGCCCTCTGGAAGCTTGGCGAGCCGCTTGGCGGTATCGACGAGCTCGCCGTTCAAACGCCCGTTCGGGTAGCGGCCGACCCGCCCTCCGTCGGGAGATCGGGTCGATTCGTCGATGTTCCACTTCGAAAGCGCGGCGCTGTTGAGGATGTACTCGTGCCCTCCGCGCACTACAACCACGGGATGCTCCGACGTGGCGTGATCGAGATCGTCTCGAAAGGGAAGGCGCTGTTCTCTGAGCTGGCCCTCGTGCCAGTCACTATTCGTCACCACGAGATCTCCTCGAGGCGTTTCGCGCGCCCGGTGCGCGATGGCGTCGATGACTTCCTGCAGGCTTCGGGTACGAGAAAGATCCACGCCCGGCCCACCCCCGATGCCGTGGTAGTGGTTGTCGGCGAACCCGGGAGTCACGGTCTTGCCTTCGAGGTCGATGCGACGCGTTCGGGGTCCGGCGAAGGCCTCTACCTCGGCGTTCGTTCCTGTTGCCAGGACTCGGTCGCCTCGGATGGCGATCGCTTCGACCACGCCACTCGGCTCGAGAGTCACCACCCTGCCGTTGAACAGGACCGTATCCGCCAGCTCGGGTCGAAAGCCGCCCAAGAGCGCAAACAACAGGGCATATCTCATTGCGAGAGCCTCGCCTTTCTTCGCCGAGCCATCCTGGCCGTCAATCCTTCTTTCCGAGTGCCTGGCCGAGTCGTCCGATCTCCTCGATTCGGCTCTTTAGTCGCTTTTCGAACCCCTCTTCCGTTGGCTCGTAGTAGGCCCGTCCGCGAAGTCGTTCGGGCAGGCACTCCATCGCCGTGAGCCTCGTCGGGTGGTCGTGTGCGTTATCGTAGCCCCGACCGTATCCCCACTCTCGCATGGCTTTGGTCACCGGGTTGCGAAGCTGGAGAGGCACGGGCTCGGTCGCGTCTTCGAGCGCGTCCTTGGCCGCTTTGTCATAGCCGAGATACAGGGCGTTCGACTTGGGTGCGAGCGCGAGGTAGACCACCGCCTGAGCGAGAGCCAGTTTGCCTTCGGGTAGTCCGATGAAATGAAAGGCCTCCTTCGCCGCGACGGCCACGGCCAGAGCACCGGGCTCGGCGAGCCCCACGTCTTCCGAGGCAAATCGCACGATCCGGCGAGCCACGTAGAGTGGATCTTCGCCCGCCTCGAGCATTCTCGCGAGCCAGTACAGGCTGGCGTTCACATCCGAGCTTCGGAGCGACTTGTGGAGAGCGGAGATCAAGTTGAAATGCTCTTCACCCGTTTTGTCGTAGAGAAGGGCTTTCCGCTGCAACGCGTTTTCCATCTCCGCGATGCCAACGGGCCTTTTTTCTTCTCCAGCGAGCGAGCAGAGGGCCTCGAGCACGTTCAGGACGAAACGGGCGTCACCGTTCGCCCGGTGAGCGAGCCAGGAAAGAGCCTCCTCGTTCTCGACCACGAGCCGACCGGCGAGCCCTCGCTCGTCGTCGGCAAGAGCGCGCTTCATCAACAGCACGAGCTCTTCAGGGGAGAGCTGCCTCAGAATGACGACGCGACATCGAGAAAGCAGCGCCGCGTTGACCTCGAAAGAAGGATTCTCCGTCGTGGCGCCAATCAAGCTTACGTTTCCCGACTCGACGTGCGGAAGGAAAGCATCTTGCTGGGCCTTGTTGAAACGGTGGATCTCATCCACGAAGAGCAGCGTCCTCCGCCCGAACATGCGTCGCTGCGACTCCGCTTGGCGCATCACGTCCTTGATCTCCTTGATGCCGGAGGTAACGGCACTGAAAGGGACGAAATGCGACTGTGTTTGGCGGGCAATGATGCGCGCCAGGGTCGTTTTGCCCGAGCCCGGTGGACCCCAGAGGACGATGGAGCCGATCTCGTCTTTCTCGATGGCGGCACGCAGCGTCGTGCCGGCTCCGATCACCTCGTCTTGGCCAACGACCTCGTCGAGCTCGCGCGGTCGCATGCGCTCGGCCAGAGGAGCGGGGCGATCGTCCCGCGGACTGGATGGCGCGAACAGATCAGCCTGTTCCACGTGGGAAGAATAGTGTGCTCGCAGAGTTTTGGCCAGCCGGGTGATGAGAGACTCCGCCGGAGCCTTCTCACAGGCGGATCGGTCACGGGTCCCGCCACGGCATTGAGCACGAGCAGGGTGGTGAAAAAGAACAACCCAGCTTGCCGAGCGGTGGCCAAAACATCTGCCCGCGAGTTCGGCGGCCGCAACGGCCTTAGCAGGAGAAGACTCTAAGGCCGCGTCGCTTCGTACAGGACGAGGGCGGCGGCCGTCGCCACGTTGAGCGATTCCACCCGCCCCTTCATCGGGATGGAGACGCGCAGGTCATGGGGAGACAGCGTCAAGGCGGGAAGTCCCGATCCCTCGCGCCCCAGCAGGATGGCGAGCGGGCGCCTCCAGTCGCAATCGCGGAAATCGGTGCCCCCGTGCGGGGCGAGGGCCGCAAACCGGTAACCTCGCTCTCTCAGCTCGTCGAGACCGTCGATCTCGAAGACCGGCAGGCGCAGAACGCTTCCCATCGAGCCTCGAATCACTTTGGGGCCGAAGGGATCAGTGGAACCTTTGACCACGACGAGCGCATCGGCGCTGGCAGCTTCGGCCACCCGGGCGACCGCTCCCAGGTTCCCTGGTAACTGGATACCCACGGAAACCACGAGAAGCCCCGCTTCGGGCAGATCTTCGAGCGGACGCGAGGGCCTGACCGCCAAGGCGAGTACACCGTCGGGAGCGTCGAGCCCGCTCGCCCTTTCGAACAGACGAGCCTCGACCTCGATGGCTCCAGGAAACAGCCCTTGCGGCCCCTCGGAAGACACCAGAATCGACTGGACTTCGGCCTCGCCCTCGAGCGCCTCGGCCACAAGCTTGCGACCCTCGATGAGGATGATGGCCTCCCGCCGTCTCGCGCGTGCGAGGCGTCGGACGCTCTTGATCAGGGGATTCCCTGGGCTGTCGATTCGCTTCATACCGGAATTTCTTGCCAGGGGCGATCGGGGTCGCTATCATTTCCGAGACCCGATGTCGAAGGACATTTTCAGCAAGCTGAAAGGCGAAATCAAAGCCCTCGAGGAGGAGCTCCACGTCGAGCTTCCCAAGGCGCTCAAAGTGGCCCGCGAGCACGGCGACCTGTCGGAGAATGCCGAGTACGACGCCGCCAAAGAACGCCAAGGCTACGTCAACGCCCGACTCGGCCAGCTGCGGAAGCGTCTCGCCAACCTGTCGATGGTGAACTTCGACAAGATCCCGAAGGGGAAAGTCTCCCTTGGCTCCGAAGTCACGCTCTTCGACGTCGACAAGGAAGCGGAGGTCGTCTACAAGCTCGTGGTGAGCGAAGAGGCAGACGTAGGCAAAGGACTCATCTCGACGACTTCACCGATCGGTCGCGCCCTGCTCGGGCGGGAGGAGGGCGCTGAGGTGCGGGTCCAGACGCCGGGGGGGCTGAAGAACTTCGAGATCATCAAGCTTGTCACGATCCACGATCTCGTCGAGCTCAACGATCTCGACGATCTCGACTGACGAGCTCGTAAACCAGGCCGTCTTCGAACGAGCCTTTCAGCTCCAGTCGTTGGGGAAGCTCTCGGAGGGAGTCCTCCAGTTTCCGCCACTCGCCCGTCCCGTAACCGTCACGATGAAAAACGGCGAAGCGGATCGCCATCTCTTCGAGTGCCTTCAATCCCTCCTCGTTCGGAAAATCGACGAGCAGGCGGAACAGCTGCGAGTGGCTCGCTGGCGTGAAACCGCTGTATCCATTCACCAACGGCCGGAAATGGGCGATCGATTGCAGCATGTAGGCGGAGTGGCGTCTCGCCGATTCCACCTCGTCACGCGGATCCGGGATGGGGAAGACGGCGACCGCACCTTGCTCGGAATGCTCGGCGAGCCAGCGATCCATCGACGAAGTCGGAATCGTGTACGGAGTGGTCCCGAGGGGGAAGGCGGCGAGCTCGACTAGGACGAGTCCGAGTGCCGGGGCCGCGATTCGAGGCGAGCCGCGGCGAAGCTTGCGGTAGCCTCTCCCGGCAAGAACGGCTACCGCGAGTAGGGTGACGAGCGTCGCTCGCGACGGGACCCGAATGAGATCGAAACCAGGCACCAGTCGATAGAGCAGCGAATACAGCCCGGCATCAGGACCGAGGCTCACCCAGAGAGACAGCATCGCGAGGAGAGTGTAGTAATCCAGGGAGACGAGTGTGAATGGTCTCCGCCCGAATCGCAGGATGCGGAGGACAACGAGAGCTGCCAGAACGAGGGCCGCTCGGCCCCCTCCGCTTGCGGAGAAACGGAGGCCGCCGAGCTCGAAACGAACGCCGGACAGAAGCTCGAGACCCAGCGCGGTGACGGCGGAGGCGACGATGAGCCCATCGACGACGAGCAGGCGGCGCGAGCCAGACGACGGTCTGCGCACCGAGCCGATGCCCGCGAGGAGCAAGGGGAAGAGGCCGGGAAAGAGATAAGCCTTGGCGTCGCGCAGGACGGGTCGTTCCCACCCGAAAGTCCGAAGGACCAGACGGTCTAGGTGCGTCGGGGAGGCGGCAAAGCTCGCGGCGTTGGGCGACCACTCCCGAGCCTCGGCGAGGGTGCGCTCGAGCCCGAGCTCGCTTTTGACCCGCAGATACGGGACGACGAAGGGGACGTTGAGGACCGCGAGCAGCGTCAGAGCGATAGCCGCGTCACGACCGAGTCGGCTCTCGGGTCGAAGCCTGCCGGCGAGTCTGAGATAAACGAGCAGTCCCGTCGCAGCGAGTGCGAGGAACAGAGCCGTTTGACCGCCGGACAGTGCCTGAAGTGAGAAGGCGAGGACGGCTCCGAGCAGATGGACAAACCGTCCGTGAGACGCGTAGCGATGCAGCATGGCGAGGCAGAGGGGCATCCAGTGGACCGTCGCCAAATGAAGCTGCCCGAGACGGAAAAAACGCGGTGGTGCCAGGGCGAAGACGATTCCCGTCACGATGGCCCCCCCGGTGCCGAGGCCGAGGGTGCGGCCGAGGTAATAAGCGGTGAGTCCCGAGCCGAGGCACGACAGCAAGAGCACGGCGTTCATAGAGAGGAGCAGCTGTCCCGACGACAGCAGGACCGGGGCGGCGAGCAGGGCGCTTCCGAGCTGGTGCTCCGAGTAGGCGAGCGTTCTCGGTTGAGGATAGAAGATGTTGGCGTCGAATATGGACAGGGGACGGCTCGTGAGTGCTTCGATGTCCCAGGCCAGAGTCCAGAGAAACAATCGGGTATCGGGGCCGAGATCGAGGGCCTCTTCGTCGGGACGGATGCTCAGGGGGTAGGTATAGAGCCCCGTCAACAGGACGAAGAGCAATACGACTCCCAGACCCTTCATGCCCGGCCAAAGCTAACCCCGATCGCAAACAAATTTCCACGCTGGTGTGACGCGCGGTCTCCAATCGGGAGGAGGAACTTGTTTTTCGTTGCGCCAGGAGCTCCCGTCAAGGCGGCTTCGGGTGTACCTCCGGCACTTTTGTTCGCGTAACTCTGCCCTGTCTCAATCGTCATTTTTTGCGAAGGGGCGCTGACATGTTTCCGTCTGCTATAATTCGTTTGTCAATCAAAACCCGATGATGGCATGATCTTGCTGGTAGAGGCTCGTTGTCTCGAGCGCCCGCAGTCGTCGCGATGACGGCTCGTCGCCGGCCGTAGGAGATGCTCCGGCAAGCCGGAAGGAGCTTTCATGACGTTGGAGAGTGAAGAGCTCAGTATTCGGGGGTCCCTTTCCGAGTCCAGCCTGCCCGAGCTTTTGGCCTCCATAAGCCGGAGTAAGGAGACCGGTATTCTCAACTTCCACGATGCCGGACGATGGAAAGCGATCTATTTCAAGGAAGGACGCATCATCTACGCGATGTCGAACGCCCAAGACGATCGCCTCGGTGAGTTTCTGTTGAAGTCGGGCAGGATCACCGTCCGCCAGCTGCTCGAGGCAAGCAAGCTGATTCAGCACGACAAGAAACTGGGCGCGGTCCTCGTCGAACAGAGCATCATCACTCCCGATGACCTTTTCGTGGCGATCCATCGCCACGCGGAGGCGATCGTTTACAGTCTGTTCGAATGGACCCGGGGCGAGTACGAGTTCGTGATCAAGGATCTGTCGGCCGAAGGACCCATGGTGCTCGACCTCGACTCGGGCAACGTCGTGCTCGAAGGAATCCGCCGCCTCAATGATTTCACTCGAATCTACGCCGGTGTCGGCCCGCTCGAGAGCGTGTTGCGGCCTGCCGACAGCTCCGAGGGGCAGGTTCATCGGATCAATCTCGACGAAGACGAATCGCAGGTGCTCTCTCTCGTGAACGGTAGGCTCAGCGTGGAGCAGATCCTGGCGATGAGCTACCTTCCCAACTTTGAGACTCTGCGAATCCTTTTCGCGCTGGTTGCCGCCGGCGTGCTCGAGCGGGGCGGCACGGAGGGATCCGAAAAGCGCGGGATCGAGCTCGAGTACGAGCTCCAGGAAATCGTGGATCACCACAATCGGAATTTCGAGGGGGTCTGTGCCTTCGTGCGCGAGAAAATCAATGCCGAGAAGGCCCTGGTGTTCACCGAAGACGTCATGCGCGAGGTTGCCAAGCAGTTTCCCCTCCTCTTCGAAGGCATCGAGCTCGGAACGGCGGGCAGAGTGGACTTCGACCAGCTTCTCCAGAACCTCGGCGATCGTCCCCACGAGGCCAAGAAAGCCGTGCTCATCGACGGATTGAACGAGCTCATGTACGGGTTGCTGCTCGAGATCGGGCGGCGGTTCGGCAAGGCCGATCAGGAGGTGGTGGCGACGAGTATTCTAAGCCACGCCCAACCCAGTTTTCCGGTAACATAAACCTTGTTACTTCAAGGAAAACTTGAGGTATAATACAGCCTCCCAGAAACATCGCGTCTACCCGAGCTTCGAAGGGGAGATTCAGGATATGACAGAAGATTACGACGACCGGGCCTACTACGAGGTCCAGCTGAACAACAAGCAGCTAGTCTTCTTTTTCATGGCTGCCCTCGCCATTGCCGTGGTCGTGTTTCTTTGCGGGGTGATGGTGGGCCGTGGAGTACGGGACGCGACTCTGGCGGCTTCCCGCAACGATATCGCGGCCGAGGGTTTGAAGGATACTGCCGCCGAAGCCATTCGTTTCCGGACCGAGAGAAAGGAAACGCCCAGGCTCGACTATGCCCAGCGGCTCGCCCGAGACGAGGTCGACACGCAGCTCGATGCGGTTCGCTCCGATAACCCCGAGACGACGGTGCGCCAGAGCGTCGAGCCGAGCCCCGCTGTTGAGGAACAAGTAGCCAAGACACCGCCTCCGCAAGTTGCCAAGACGTCGCCGCCGCCCGCCTCGCCGCCTGCCTCTTCGCCGGAGCCGGCCGAGATCGGCACCGATCGCGGTCCGTTCACGATTCAAGTCGTGGCCCTCAAAACCGAGGACGCGGCGCGCTCGCTCCTCGCCCGCTTGAAGGGCAAGAGATATCGGGCCTATCTCGAGGCTGTGGGCGACGCGGGGCTGCACCGAGTCAGGGTCGGCCGCTTCGAGACGCGTGCGGAGGCGGAGCAAGTTGCGGCCAAGCTTCGGACCGAGGAGAAATTTCGGCCTTACGTTACCCAATAGAGATCTCGTCATCCCATGATCGAAGAGCTAACGGATCGGTACGAGGACCTCGGGCGTCGAGCCCACGACGTCCGGGGTTATCTTTGACCCGGCCCACCTGCAGAAGTCGCTACAAGAGATAGAGCAGAAGTTATCCCAGCCCGACGTCTGGTCGGATCCAACCCGAGGGGAGAGGCTCGCACGAGAGCGCGGTCGCATCCGCGACGAGCTCGACTTGATCCAGAAGCTTCTGGATCGCGAAGAAGAGGTCAAGACGCTCCTTGAGTGGGCGCGTGAAGGCGAGAACGTGGCCGCCGACCTGGCCCAGCATCTCGACCAATGGGAAGAGGAAGTCGAGTCCGCCGAGCTCCAAAAACTCCTCGGGGGCGAGCACGATGCCGCCAACGCGATCGTGAGCATCCATCCGGGTGCGGGAGGCACCGAATCACAGGATTGGGCGGAGATGCTGCTCCGCATGTACTTGAGATGGGCGGAGCGCAGAGACTTCAAGACCGAGATGATCGACTACCAGGAAGGCGAAGAAGCGGGGATAAAAAGCGCGACGTTCACCGTGAGCGGTCCGTTCGCCTACGGCTATTTGCGCGCCGAGGTGGGCGTTCATCGATTGGTTCGCATTTCCCCTTTCGACGCCGCCAAGAGGCGGCATACCTCTTTCGCCTCCGTTTTCGTCTTTCCCGAGATCGACGAGGACGTAAACGTCGAGATCAACGAGAAGGATTTGCGGATCGACACCTATCGCTCGAGCGGAAGCGGCGGACAGCACGTGAACGTCACCGATTCCGCCGTTCGCATCACACACCTTCCCACCGGGATCGTCGTGCAGTGCCAGAACGAGCGGTCTCAACATCGCAACAAAGACGTGGCGATGAAAGTTCTGAGGGCGCGGCTGTACGACTTGAAGCTCAGGGAGCAGCAAGAGAAGGTCGAACGCATGCACGAGGGGAAGAAAGAAATCGCGTGGGGAAGCCAGATTCGATCCTATGTGTTCCAGCCTTATCGTCTGGTAAAGGACCATCGAACCAAAGTCGAGGCGGGAGACGTCGATCGCGTCATGAACGGCGACATCGACGCATTCATCAAGGCTTTTCTTCTGAGCCGGTGATGGCTAGATGACCAGCCTTACGCCTCCGAGCTCCGCCAGACCGAAGAGAAAATGGTCCCCGGGAGAGGCGATGAACATGAAGTTCGTGGGGATCTTCCATTCTTTGGAGAGCTTCTTGATGAGCTTGGGGCCGAACTCTCCCTTCTCCACTACGAACTCGATGTCGCTCTCGGGATAAGCCTCGTCGAGAAACTTCCGATCTCGCTCGAGTCGCGAGGAACCTCTTTTTCGTCCTGTACGACGGTGACTACCTTGATCCGGTTGGTGTGCTCGTTGTTTCGGACGTAGAGCATTGCTTCGTTGAGGTTGTGCAAGCTCTCGCCGCGGGTGCAGAAGACGACCTGCTGGGAGTTGATCTCGTCCATCTTGCTTCGAATCGCGGTGGCGAGAGCGTTGGTGATGCCGGCGACGGTCTCGCTCACGCGCGCACGAAAAAGAGACAGGCCTTGAGGATGCCGATGCGTCCCAGCATGACGAGGGCGATGAGCAGGCTGGGAATGAAATACGCAAGGAACACATGGAAATAGACCGGCTGCATGATGATGTTTCCGGCGAGTCCCACGAAGACCGCCGCGATTCCGACGAGTACGATGGGCCACGACGCCTGAGAGGGACGGGGAAGGCGGGACCGTCTCGTCTTGAGCAATACGTTCCCGAGACCGAAGAGGGCCATCACCGCGAGAAACGAGATCGTGTACACGCCGGCGAGTGCTTCGA
This sequence comes from Vicinamibacteria bacterium, assembly GCA_035457705.1. Taxonomy (GTDB): domain Bacteria; phylum Acidobacteriota; class Vicinamibacteria; order Marinacidobacterales; family SMYC01; genus DASPGQ01. Next base: position 163,156 of record DATIBD010000070.1, on the reverse strand, counting down.
TGTCGCCTCGGGTGATGAAGAGTATCGAAGCGCAGAGCTAGGCGCCTCCGTTCAGGGGCAGGGCACCGACCACCTCCGCGTAAACTGCGCGAAACAAAAGAGCACGGCGGCCACGATGAGAAGGGAAAGCCACGCCCACGCCCATTGCCTCCGGCAATGATGGTGAGCGCGGAAACGTACAGGCAGGACGACGTGATGTCGTTTCCGCAGATGGCGGTGGCGGGCAGTTCCTTCAGCCCACCGTGTTTGTGTGCCGTGGTGAGCTTTCGAGGCATGGTTTCGATGTCTTTGTCGGGCATGAGATCGCGCGGCAGTCTGTTCCCTCGAGAAAAGCTTGGCGGTGGAGCCCGCGGATCAGGGCGAGTGTTGGGTCAATAGACGGAAGGCTTCGTGACGAGAGCATTGTGACACGACAGGCTTCCAGATCGAGTGGCCTTGGCGCGACCCGAATCGACTTCCGAGCCGGCAGCGAACGTACCGTGCCAGAGTCAGCCGCCGCGGTGCAAATGAATCATGAAACTCACTCTCCTAGCGAGGCTCCACCGTCGCCTTGTGCACCCTTCAAAAAACTTGCTTCATTTGTCAACATTTCGGGCGAACAAGGCGACTTGAACCGTCTCGCTTTAGGCCGTGACATTCTGACGCCGAGGCACTACGGTTTCAACTGAGCCGTCCGCCCGCGGGCGATCTCGAGCTGGTCGGCCACGAAAGACCGCAGCGGAATTCCGGCCGCCTCGAGTTGCTGAGGGATGAAGGACGCGCGCGTCAAGCCGGGAAGCGTGTTGAGCTCGAGAAAGACGACTCCCTCGCCGGAGACGATGACGTCGGTGCGGGAATAACCTGCGCAGCCGAGAGTCGCGTGGGCGAGTCGAGCCAACGCCTGAGCGGAGCTCGCAACGTCTGCCGGGACGTCTGCGGGCGTGACCTCGAGGGAGCCCTTGCCGAGGTACTTGCCCTCGTAGTCGAAACTACGGCCCGCCTCGAGAATGACCTCCGAGCAGGGGAGGGCAACGACACCTCCGCGTCCCTCCACGACCCCGATCGTGAGCTCGCGGCCTTCGACGAACGCCTCGGCGAGGTAATCGACTCCGCTGCGCCTTACGGCTGCGATGGCATGGGAAAGCTCTCGCTCGGTTGTGATCACCCTCAGACCGTGACTCGATCCATCGGCCACCGGCTTGAGCACAATCCTCTCATGGCGCTCGAACAGGCGTCCGACTCGCTCATGAGTTGCGGAATCGGACGTCAAGATTTCCGCATCCGCGACCCGAGCTCCCCGGGCCTTCAGGGCTTTCCGAGCCGCTTTCTTGTCGAACGCAAGGCGGCTCGATTCCGAGCCCGAGCCGGTGAACGCGAGTCCGCTCGATTCGAGAGCTGCCTGAACCGTCCCGTTCTCCCCCGAGCCGCCATGGAGCGCGAGAAAGAACGTCGCGTTCTTCACGAGAGAGGAGCTCAGGGCCGACGGGAGATCGGGCCATTCGGAGCTGCCTGCGGGGGCGAAGTCCGTTTCGAAGGGCTTCTCGAAGCGGAGCAGGTCGGGGCGGGAAACGGAAGACACCGAGCCCTCGCGCCGCCAATACCACAGCGCGGCGTCTTCCAGATGCTCCGCCAGGTTCTGTGCAGAGGCGACGGAAACGCGATGCTCGGTTCCGTCTCCGCCGAAGAGAACGATGACGCTCACGTACAGCCGAGATGAGCGCGCGGGTTTTCGGCGCGGAGCGACGCGAGCTCTTTCACGAGCTCGAGCTCTCGCGTATTGAGCTGCTTGGGGACGACGACCAATATCTTGACGAACAAATCGCCCGTACCGTCGCCCTTGTGTCGCGGCATGCCCTTGCCCTTGAGTCTCAAGCGGCGGCCGGTCTGGGTGCCGGGCGGCACCTTGATGCGAGCCTTGCCGGAAAGAGTAGGAACCTCGATCTCGGCGCCTAGCGCCGCCTCGGCGAAGGTCACCGGTACGTCGATATGGAGATCGTCCTCCTCCCGGCGGTAGAGCGGATGAGGCCTTATCCTCACTTCGAGGTACAGGTCGCCGGCGGCGCCCCCCTTCCCAGCGACGCGAATCTTCGACCCGTCCCTGACGCCCGACGGGATGCGCACGTCTATCGTTTCCACGCCGGTGTGATTCTCGATCGTCAGGCGCTTGGTCGTGCCTCGATAGGCTTCCTCGAGGGCCACCTCGATCGTACCGGCGATGTTCCGTGTCGCTTGCGATGGAGGCGGAGGTCCTCCAAATCCTTGAAAGCCCCTCGCTTCTGTCCCACGGCGCGGCCTCGCTCCGCGGACCCCGCCGCCCCTCTGGCTGAAGAGGTCGTCGAGGTCGATGCCGCCGCCGAAGAAAGTCCGGAAGAAATCCGAGAACCCTCCGCCCCCACCGCCAAAATCCACGCGAACGCCACCGAATCCGGGGAATCCCCCGGGCTGTTGACGCGCGTACTGCTCGTACTGTTTCCAGTTCGCCCCGAGCTGGTCGTACTTTCGCCGTTTTTCCGAGTCGGAGAGGACCTCGTGCGCCTCGTTGATCTCCTTGAACTTTTGCTCCGCCCCTCGGTCGCCGGGATTGACGTCGGGGTGGTACTTGCGCGCGAGCTTGCGGAAAGCCTGTTTGATCTCTTTGTCAGTGGCGTCCTTCTTGACGCCTAGCACATCGTAGTAGTTCTTGTAGTCCACCAACGGAGCTCATTGGACCCGAAGCTCGGGACCCGGCCGGCCCCCCGGCGGTGGCGCTTGCGGCGTGAGCTTGACCGAGAGATCGGGAAACACGATGGCAAGCGCTTCGTCGACGCTGGAAACGAGGTGAATCTTCATCGCCTTCCGGATCTCTTCCGGCAGATCCTCCAGCATCGCCTTCTCGTTGAGCTTGGGAATGATGACTTCCTTGATCCCGTACCGGTGGGCCGCGAGAAGTTTTTCCTTGATGCCGCCTATGGGAAGCACGTGGCCCGAGAGAGTGATTTCACCGGTCATGGCAACGTCGGATCGCGCCGGCGTATCGGTAAGGATGGAAACGAGCGCCGAGACCATCGTGACTCCCGCCGAGGGACCATCCTTCGGTGTGGAGCCCTCGGGTACGTGGAGATGGATGTCCAGCTTGCGATAGAAGTCCCCGCTGAGACCCAGCTCGAGGCCATGGGCCCGCACCCAGGTGAGCGCCGCGCTTGCCGACTCCTTCATGACGTCCCCTAGCTGACCGGTCAGAGTGAGGTTCTTGGCGCCCTGCAGCTTCGAGGCTTCGACGAAGAGAATGTCTCCTCCGACGGGAGTCCAGGCGAGGCCGACGACGACTCCGGGTACCTTCACGCGCTCGTCGAGCTCGCGCGACAGCGACGTCGGCGCTCCGAGAAGCTCTTGAAGAGCGTCGGGGGTGGCGTGCAGCGGAGTGACCGCTCCTTCCGCCAGCTTCCGCGCCGCCTTGCGGCAGATCGTGGCAATGGAGCGCTCCAAGTTGCGAAGCCCGGCCTCTCGGGTGTAATAGCGGATGATGTGCGAGATCGTCTCCCGCTCGAACTTCGGAGCCACGCTCTCGTCGACGAGGCCGTGGTTGTCGAGCTGGCGTGGAATCAAGTGGCGTTCGGCAATCTGAATCTTCTCCTCTTCGGTGTAGCCCGCCAGATTGATGACCTCCATGCGATCCTTCAAGGCGGGAGGGATCGGGTCCATCATGTTCGCCGTCGCGATGAAGAGAACCTCGGATAGATCGAAGGGAAGGTCGATGTAGTGATCGCGGAAGGTGTCGTTTTGCTCGGGATCGAGAACCTCTAGAAGAGCGGAAGCTGGATCGCCGCGAAAGTCCATGCCCAGCTTATCGACCTCGTCGAGCATGAAAACGGGATTCTTCGACCCCGCGCGACAGAGGCTCTGGATGATCTGGCCGGGGAGCGCTCCGATATAGGTCCGCCGATGACCGCGGATCTCGGCTTCGTCACGGATGCCGCCGAGACTCAAGCGGACGAACTCCCTTCCGAGCGCCTTGGCGATCGATCGGCCCAGGCTCGTCTTGCCAACTCCGGGAGGTCCCACAAAGCACAGGATGGGGCCCTTGATGTCGGGCTTCATCTTGCGTACCGCGAGAAACTCGAGGATTCGATCCTTGACCTTCTCGAGGTCGTAGTGGTCGGCCTCGAGAATCTCCTTGGCCTTGGGAATGTCGTACACGTCCGCGGTCTTCTTGGCCCAGGGAACGCGCACGAGCCAGTCGAGATACGTGCGACCGACCGTGTATTCGGCGGACGCGGGGGGGATCTTGGACAGACGGTTTAGCTCGCGGAGGGCCTCCTTTTCGGCCTCCTCGGGCATCTTCGCTTCCTGGATCTTCTGGCGAAGCTCCTCGATCTCCTTGGCGTTCTCGTCGTTTTCCCCGAGCTCTTTCTGGATCGCCTTCATCTGCTCCCGGAGGTAGTACTCGCGCTGAGTTCGACCGACCTCGTTCTTGACCTGGGACTCGATCTTGTTTCCGACCTCGAGCACCTCGAGCTCGCGCAGGAGGGCCTCGTGCACCGTCTTGAGCCGGTCTCGCACCGGGGCGGTCTCCAGCACTTTCTGCCGGTTGTCGGTATCCAGGCTCGGCAGGTTCTGGGCGATGAAGTCCGCGAGCCGACCCGGATCGTTCAGCGTTGCGGCCAGCGAGCCCACTTCGTCGGCGAGCTGGGGCGACATTTCCACGACTTTGGAGAACACGGAATGGACATTGCGGGTGAGGGCATCGACCTCGATGGCATCCTCCGGGGGGAACACGCTGGGAAGCGTCTCGACATCCGCCCGTATATAGGGACTGACCTGCGTAACCTTCAGGATACGAAACCGGAACCCACCCTGAACCACGAGTCGAATCGACCCGTCGGGCATGCGAACCGATTTGTGGATGCGTACGCTCGTTCCTACGCGGTTCAGGTCCGAAGCCGATGGTGATTCGATGGCGGCGTCCTTCTGGGTGACGACACCGATGAAGTCCGCGCTTTCAGCGTTCTCGTTGAGGAGTTTCACGGTGGCGTCCCGGCCGACCGCGAGGGGGAGAATCGACTGAGGGAAGATGACCGTATCCCGCAACGGCAGGATCGGCACTCCCCGGTGAATCTCGTGATTACCGTGAGTGGATTGCTCTATGTCCATCGGTTCCAACCTCTCGAAATTTCGCGCGTCCGGATCCAGGGTACCAGGCCTGCTCCACGCCCCTCAACCCTATCGTCGGGGCTCGCACCCTTTAATTGTCCGTATTTAGTCCCAATTAGTCAAATATACGCTAAGTAACGTTTCGTCAGCTATATACAAGTACACGTTCGATAGTTTAAATATTAGTGCCTTAAACTAATGTTACTGCTCTGGATAGCCGTAGGGTTCTGTGCCGGATATGAAAGCTTCGAGGAACACGTCCGGGTCGCTTCCGTAGGCTGGGTACCCGGTTCTCTTGTTCACGGGCACGAAAACGATATTCGAGGGAACAGGGAAATCTTCGATCGGTCGATCGGCGAGAGTCTTCTCCATGAACTCGATCCAGGCTGGCAGAGCGGCGCGGGTGCCTGTCTCCTGCTCACCGAGCGAGATCTTTTGGTCGTAGCCGAACCATGTGGCTGCCACGAGCGTGGGCTCGAAACCGATGAACCAGGCGTCGGTGTAATCGTTTGTCGTTCCGGTCTTGCCCGCGAGTGGGCGGCCGAGGCGCGCCGCTCGGACACCCGTTCCCCGCTGTACGACACCGCGGAGGAGGTTCGTAACGATGTAAGCGGAGTCGGCTCGGATGGCGGAGGCCGCCTTAGGATAAGTCTCCTCCAGCACGTTTCCGTCTCGATCGATCACCTTGGTGACGAAGTACGGCTGCATGCGTATGCCCTGGTTCGCAAAAGCCGAGTATGCGGAGGCCATCTCTAGAACGGTCGCTTCGGCCGCGCCCAGGGTAATGCTGAGGTACGGAGGGATCGGCCCCTCGAGGCCCAGTCTGCGAGCGTAATTCGCCACATTCTGCGGGCCGATTTGCTGCGTGAGCCGTACGGCGGGCACGTTGCGTGAAGCCTCGATGAGACGCCTCAGAGTGATCCATCCTTCGTACTTCAAATCGTAGTTCTTGGGCTCGTACACTTCTTCGATGTGAGGGTCGACGTATCGCACGGGCTCGTCGAGGATGAGCGATGTAGCGGTGTAGCCTTGCTCCACGGCGGCTCCGACGGCGAAAGCCTTGAAGGCCGAACCGGGCTGGCGTCGCGCCTGGGTCGCGCGATTGAACTTGCTGCGCTCGAAGTCGAAACCCCCGACCATGGCTTTGATCTGACCGGAGCGTGTCTCGAGGGCGAGAAGGGCGCCTTCGGCGCTGGGCTCCTGTTCTACTTTCACGACCATGGTGGCGTTGTCGCGATCGATGGAAGCGATCTCGAACTGACTCGCGTCGCCGACGGCGAACAGCTGGACGAGAGGTCGGCGCGTCCAGGCGGCGGACTCGGGATCGATCCGCGCCACGTATCGCCCGATGAGCACCGTCGGATGCGGCCCCTGCTCGCGGACGACACCGGTCACGACTTGTCCGGGCTGGAAAGGTTCGACCCAGTCGGCCGAATGGAACTCCTCGATCGAGATCTCCATATCTTCGAGAACGTTCGTGGCGATGGGGCGCCAGCCCTGGCGTTTGTCGAGGTCGCGGAGAGCGTGCTCCACGGACTCGTTGGCGGCTTCCTGCATCGAGCGATTGAGAGTCGTGTACACTCTCAGTCCGCCGCGATACATCTGCGTTGCCCCATAGTGCTTCTCCAGGTACTGGCGAACCTCCTCCACGAAGTAGGGAGCCACGTCGTTGCTCCCACCGCGTCGGCGGAGCTGTAGCGGCTCGTTCCGTGCACGCTCCTCTTCTTCCGGCGTGATGTAGCGCTCTTCCAGCATGCGTCGGAGCACGATATCGCGCTCCCGGACCGCCACCTCGGGGTCGACGAAGGGACTGTAATTGTTGGGTGAGGGCGCGAGCCCGACGATGAGCGCGGCTTCGGCCACGGTAACGTCTCGCGCTCTCTTGCCGAAGTAGTAGTCCGCCGCCGCCTCGACCCCGTACAAACCGTGACCGAAGTGGAGGAGGTTGCAGTAGAAAGTGAGAATCTCTTCCTTCGTATAGGCTCGCTCGATCTTGAAGGCCAGTATGGCTTCCTTGATCTTCCTGCTCAGCGTGACTTCCCGAGTGAGGAAGAGCATGCGGGAGACCTGCTGCGTGATCGTGCTTGCTCCGGAGACGATCCGGGCCGCCCATAGACTGTCCCAGCCGGCCCGGAGAATACCCACCAGATCGAATCCGGGATGCCGCCAGAAACGCTGATCTTCCTTCGCCACGAAAGCATCCCTCAGATGCTGCGGTATCTCGTCGTACGAGATGACGACACGCTTTTCGACGGCGAACTCGGCGAGCACCGCACCTTGGTCGTCGAAGACCTGCGTGATGACGCTCGGTTGGTAGTTCTCGAGCTCGCGGATGATGGGAAGATCGCGCTGATAGGCGAGAACGAGACCGGTCAGGGCGCCGCCTACCGAGGCGAGCGCGAAGAGCACGCCGATGACGGCGAACCTGAGGAGCTCGCGCCCTCTCGTGGTAGGAACCTTCGCTCCGTCGGCTCTTCCGAATTCCATTCCTAGGTACGATTATAGGCCTCCGGGCGGCTATTTGTCGTTGCGAAGGACGTCCTCGATCGCGGCTTTCAATTCGGGAAATCGGAACGGGTAGCCTGCTTCCTGGAGCTTTGCGGGAACGGCGCGCTGGCCTTCGAGGAGGATTTCCGACATTTCCCCGAATGCGAGCTTCAGGCCGAACGCGGGAGCCGGTAAGATGGCCGGTCGTCGAAGAACCCCCGCGAGCGAACGGGAAAATGCCTCGTTGCGCGCGGGATTCGGTGCCATGAGATTCACCGCGCCCATCAGCTCGTCCTTCTCAAAAAGGAAGCGGATTGCGCCGACGGTGTCGTCGATGTGAATCCAGGGCATCCATTGCTTGCCGCTTCCCACGGGACCACCGAGACCAAGGCGGAAGGGAAGAAGCATCTTCTTCAGAGCCCCGCCCCGAGTCGAGAGTACGATGCCGGTGCGAATCACCACGGTGCGAATTCCGAGCCCCATGGCTTCCATAGCGGCATGTTCCCAGGCCCGGCACACGTCGGAGAGAAAACCCGTGCCGGCGGGTGAGGTTTCGATGAGCTCTTTTTCTCCCCCGTCGCCGTAATAGCCGACCGCCGACGCGGAGACCAACACTTTCGGCCGCCGCTTCAAGCTCTTGAGACCCTCGACGATCAGTTCCGTGCTCTTGACGCGGCTGTCGCGAATCGCATGCTTCGTCGTGCTTGTCCACCTCTGCGCCACGGGCGCGCCTGCGAGGTGCACGACGGCATCCACGCCCTCGAGGCTTCCGGCATCGAACCGGCCTTTTTCCACGTCCCAGGTGACCGTAGGCAGGGGTGGCAGACTTTTCCGGCGGGTCAAAGCGACGAGCTCGACCCCTTCGGCACCGAGGCTCTCACGGAGCGCGTTACCGACGAGACCGGTGATTCCGCTGATCGCGACTCGCATCGGGGCGTTAGTATACCCGCTCTAGTTTGTGATAAGTAGCGACGAGGAGGAGATCATGAGGACGAGAACGGCTCTGCTGGTGGCGATCGTGTGCACGGGGGCAGCCTTCCTTCAGGCGACCGAGCCCATGACCGTGGTGGATCTCATCGAAGTTCCGCAAATTCAAGATCCACAGCTTTCGCCCAACGGAGCGCAGCTTCTCTATGTGCTCTCCGGGGCCGACTGGAAGGAGAACAAGCGCATTAGCCACGTCTGGCGGGTCGAAACAGACGGGTCGGGGTCGGTCAAGCTCACGAATGGAGCGGAAGGCGAACGAAGCCCGCAGTGGTCTCCTGACGGGAGCTGGATCGTCTTCGTAGCCAAGAGAGACGACGACAAGCACGAGCAGCTCTATCTTCTGAGCAATCTCGGGGGCGAAGCGAGGCGCCTCACCGAGCATGCCTCGGCGGTCAGCGCACCGAGTTTTTCGCCCGATGGAGTCTATGTTTATTTCACCGCTTCCGATCCCAAGACCGAGGACGAAAAGAAGAAGGAAGAGCTCAAGGATGACGTCTTTTCGTTCGACGAGGATTACAAACAGGAGCATCTCTGGCGGATCCGGGTCGCCGACAAGAGCGAGGAACGGCTCACCGAGGGAGACTTCTCGGTGCGCGGGTACGATCTCTCTCGGGACGGAGCCTTCGTTGCGCACCATCGGAGTCCCACTCCGCTATTCGACAACTTCGACGAGGGTGAGGTCTGGCTCATGCGAGCAGATGGGAGCGAGCCGCGCAAGCTGACGGAGAATACCGTCGCCGAGTCGGGAGCCGAGCTCTCCCCTGACAACGAGTGGGTCCTGTTCGTTTCGAGCTCGAGCGCGGATTTCGACACCTACTTCAATGACAACCTGTTTGTCGTGCCCGCCGCGGGCGGGCCGCACCGCATGCTGCTTTCGGAAATGCCCTATGAAGTGCAGAGGGCATCCTGGTCCGCCGATGGGAGCAGCATATTTTTCACCGCCAATACCGGTGTGCGGAGCGAGCTATTCGAGGTCGAGCTCGGCGGGGAGGTTCTCACGCGGCTCACCGAGGGCGAACACTCCATCACCGACTGGCGCTTTTTCCCCTCTTCGGGTCAGCACGTGTTCGGCATCGACCGACGAGACAATGCGGGGGATCTGCATCTCATGCCGGCCGATGGTGGTGACCCTGCCCGTGTGACTCGCGTGTACGAGTATCTCGCGCGTGAGTTCGAGCTCCCGCGTCAGGAAGCGATCCAGTGGAAAGGAGACGATGGCGAGACCGTCGAAGGGCTCCTCTACTATCCCCTCGACTACCGTGAGGGAACGAGGTATCCGCTCGTTGTTCAGACACACGGGGGACCGGCGGCTTCGGACAAGTTCGGCTTTGGTCGCTGGTCGAGCTACGTGCAGGTTCTCACTGCCAAGGGGTATTTCGTCTTCAAACCGAACTACCGCGGAAGCACCGGCTACGGGGACGGGTTCCTCCGCGACATGGTAGGGCATTACTTCCGCCAGGCCCACCTCGATGTCATGACCGGCGTGGACCATCTCATCGCCGAGGGACTCGTGGATGGCGAGCGGATGGTCAAGATGGGCTGGAGCGGCGGCGGTCACATGACGAACAAGATCATCACCTTCACCGACCGTTTCAAGGCGGCATCCTCCGGTGCGGGAGCGGTGAACTGGATCTCGATGTACGCGCAGAGCGACGTCCGGATCTACCGCACCCCTTGGTTCGGCGGCACACCCTGGCAGGAAGATGCTCCCATCGATACCTATTGGAGCCACTCACCGTTGAAGGACATCTACAAGGTGAAGACCCCGACGATCATCCTGGTCGGGGAGAAAGACGTCCGGGTCCCGCCTCCGCAATCGGTCGAGCTCTATCGTGCGCTGAAATCCCTCGGCGTGCCGACGCATCTCTACATCGCGCCCCGCGAGCCGCACGGCTGGCAGGAGCTCCGTCACGAGCTGTTCAAGGTCAACGTGGAGCTCGACTGGTTCGAGAAGCACGCGATGGGGCGCGACTACGTCTGGGAGTCCGCTCCCGGTGAAGAACCGGAAGCCCCGCCCAAGACGACGGAGAATCCCTGACGGGCCGCAACCTCAGTTGGTCGTTCGAATGGCGAGCCGGACGACGCCGATGCCATCCACGAAGTCGATCTCCGTGCCAAAGGGTTGCGAGCGCTCTTGCAGGTCCCTGATGATTTTCTCCGATAGCGCTCGGTCGGCGAACATCGGTCGACCGCGTACCTGCCGTGGCTTGCCGAATCCGAGGGTGATGGGATGGAGTTTCAGCTCCACGAGCTCTTTTCCCTGGAATACGGGGGTGGCGACCACGGCCTCCCAGATCTCCGGGTTGGCGGGAAAGCCTCTCTGGTCGAAGTCGTAGCGAGCGTCGTTGAAATCCGCCAGCCCCTTGTCCTCATCGAGACCCAGGCCCGCGTAGTTCTCGTAGGGGAGCCGCTGCAGGGTCTCGTTCTGGAAGATGAAATCGCCGAGACTGTAGAAGATCGGTTTTCCCTTGTAAATCTCGATACCCCGCAGAACGTGAGGCCCGTGTCCAACGAAGACGTCGGCGCCCTCGTCGATCATCCGGCGGGCGAAGGTGACGAGAAACTGGGCCGGTTCCGCACGGGTCGCACCGTTCTCGTGAGCGTGGATGCTCACGATAGTGTAATCGGCGAGTCTCGACGCGTTCCGGACGACGAGGCCGATCTCTTCCACGTCTTCCGGCTCGGGCTCGGTCACGATTCGAGGCCGCTCCGCAGCAACGTACTTCTCCCGGCGAAACTGAAGGGAATCACCTCGTTCGGGTGGGTCCATCCCCAGATCCGCCATGATGCGACGAAGCGCCTCGAGCTGTTCGCGAGTCACCTCGTAGGTGATGCGGTGCCTCAGGGGGTTCAGTCCCGGCCTCGCGGGCACGTCGTCGCGCGTTTTCCCCGCTAGGGCGTGCTCGGGAAAAGTCGAGGCGAGGGAAACGAAAGCGATCCGTGCCTTCGAGGTTTCGAGGAATTTCGCTTCCCTGGCCTCAGCGAGACTTTCTCCGATGCCAGCGCCCACGAGGCCCGCCTCGCGTACGTAGCTCTCAGTAAGAAGCATCGCGCTGGGACCGTAATCACCGGAGTGGTTGTTCGCCAGCGAGCCGAGGTCGAATCCGGCCCATGCGAGCTCTTCCGCGAGCTCCGGCTGCGCCCGCATGTACGTTCCTCCACTAGAGGCCATGGGAAACGACTCGTAGTCGTGGAAGAGCATCTCGATGTTTGTGAAGGCCAGGTCGGCTCGACGGATGAGATCGATCATCCGCAAGAACTCGGGCTCCTGGTAGACGGAGAGCTTCCTCGTGATGATGGAGTCACCGGTGAGAGCCATCTCGTACCGCTCGACGGGCTGTGCGGAGACCGGGAACGCAAACGACAAGAACGCGGCAGCGGCACGAAGTTTCATCATGGGCCTCCCCGGCCGGACTATATCGTCCCGTCCCCACGGTTTCAAAAGGGCAGATACGCTTTGCGCCTCTGCTGACTTTGGGCCCTGGCGCTTCTCTTGATACTCGAATACGGGATCGTTTGGCTCGAACCCAGCTTTCAGGCTCGATAAGAGAGCATCGTCAGTTCCCGTTGGTCCGTACACCGCGTCGGGCTCTTTTGGTGGCTGGACGAGATCACTCCGTCCACTGAGGCTCGCCCTCGGGAAGGAGAAGGAGGAAAGCGGCGACGGCTCGTTCTACTGCCAGTTGATCTTTTCCGTCGAAGGTGATTTTCGTTTCGTACTTGGGATCGTTCCAACGGGGATAAGAGCCGAGCCGTACCCTGGGATGATCGGCGACGATGCGGTCGAGCAGGGGTTTGAGCACCGCCTCGTCCATCTTCGTGAACACGGCGCGTGACACGAAGGGAGCTCCGCCCGCCAGATGGTCTCGCACGATGTCCAGCTTCGCGCGAAAGATCTCGGGCAAGCCGGGGAGAATGAAGACGTTTTCGATGACGATCAAGGGCCACGGCGATCGGGCGATGAACAACTTGCGCGAGCCTTGGGGCAGGTTGGCGAGAATGAGATGGTTCTCGTGGAGACGTTCGCCATAATGCTCTCGCAACAATGCCGAAAGCTCAGCATCCTGAACGACGGGCACCCCGAAGGCTGCGGCGATTCCCGCGATCGTCTCGTCGTCGTGAGTGGGCCCGACGCCGCCGCTCGTGAACACGTGGTCGAACCGCTTGGCGAGATAGGCCGTCTCGGCTGCTATGGTGTCGAGCTCGTCGGGGATGACGACGACTCTCTCGAGGCTTAGGCCAATGGACTGCAAGACCCGAGCGAGCTCGTAGACGTTTGCCTCGCGGACTTTGCCAGTCAAGATCTCGTTTCCGATGACGAGAAAAGCGGCGGTCATCGGACCGTGTGCTCCCCTCTCAGTCGGAGCAAGGGCGGCGGCGCACAGAACAGCTCGGTGTCATCGAAGGCGACCCGGTGGGCATGAAGCCAGTAACCCACGTCGCCAGGAAGCGTAACGTCGCGGGGAAGGGGAATGCCGCCCGCGGGATAGAGGCGGTCCCCGATCAGAGGATGTCCCATCGCCGCAAGGTGGATGCGAATCTGATGCGTGCGACCCGTCTCGATCGTGACCTCCACGAGCGACGAGTCCTCATGCCTTTCCAGAAGACGTACCCGGGAAACGGCTCTCTTTCCGCCAGGATGGACCGCCGCTACCGAGCCGAGCAGCGGATGAGGTGCGGAACCGATGGGCTGCCTCAAGACCGTCTCGCCCGAAGGAGCCGAGCCTTGGACGAGCGCACGATAGCGGCGCTCGACCCTGCCGGTCTGCCACAGGTGGACGAGGTGGCGGCGTGTGACGGCGTTGATCGAAAAGAGCACGATGCCGGACGTGCCGCGGCCGAGCCGGTGCAGCGGAGAGGCGGTGGGAAATTTTTCTCGGACCAGGTGCAGGAGCGTCTTTTCGAGAAAGCCTCCGCCGGGCATCGTCGGAAGGCCACGGGGCTTGGCGACCCCCAGGACGTCTCGGTCGCGGAGGAGCAGCGCGAAACTGGTTGGTGCCGGGGGCTCTCGCCAGGCAGGTCGATTCCAGTCGAGGACTTCGCCCGCCGACAGCCTTCGGGAGCTCGTCGCCGGAATCCCTTGGACCAGCACCCGCCCGGCCTCGATGCGGCTCAGCCATTCCCGCTCCGACGAATGACTATAGCGTTCGCACAGATATTCGATCAGCGTGCGACCTTCGGCGAGTCGACCGAGGCGCTCTCGGTAGCGATGACCGCGATTCCACATGCCGACTAGGGTTTCCGCCCGATTACGTAGGCAATCCAGGCCTCTTCGTCTCCGCCTCGCTCGACGCGCCGAAAGACCCCGTTTCCTTCTCCCGACTTGCGGTCGGTACCTTCCCAAAGGACATGCACATCCTCGAAACCGGCGCCGGTCATCAACTCCCTGAGCTCAGGCAGCGTCCACAGGCGCCAGTCGTAGACGAAAGCATTCTTCGCTCGGGTTCCGTCGCGGAACTCGAAATGGATCTTGCAGATAATGTGGTGGGTGATGGGATCGAAATCGGCCTGATCCCAGACATAGGTGAACCGATTGAGCTTTTTGCGCTCCTTCATTCGGAACTGGACCTGCCCGCCGCCCCAAGCGTCGAGGACGACGAGCCCTCCGGGCTCCAAGGAGCGGTAGGTATTCTCGATATAGGCCCCCATGTCCTGGCGGGTCTTGAATACCGAATAGCTGAAGTTGAGTGCGGCCAAAAGCTGAACTCTCGGTCGACGTACGCGGCGGACGTCGTCACGAATCAGTTGAATCCTCTCCGTCTGGGAGGGAGCGAGCACACTCAGGTTGTTCGACCGAGCCCATTCGAGAGTGGGCCCGTCGAGATCCACGCCTACCGCTCGGTTCTCGCGATGGAGCTTCACGAACTCGCAGGAGAGGATCGCCGTTCCGCAGAAGTCCTCGCGGAACCTTCTGAGTGGTCGACCCGTGTAGCGCTTGAAATAGCGGGCAAGAAACCTCGCGTCCACGTCCGGCGCTTGAACACTTTCCTGGTAGAGGACGTGCCGATCGGCAGCGCGTGCGCTCAGCTTGTTTTTCTGCAAGCGGGTCCTCTTCTAGCGAGGCTTCACTCAAACTCGACTTCGCTAAAGCCTCGGCGAGCCCGTTTTACTCTTGACGGCGGCGGCCGACCAGGTCCGCTTTGGCGGAGCGTCGCGTTCACAGTTGACGGGCAATAGCCGAGAAAATCCCGAGCAGCCTTCTGCCGACTCTCGACTGTGGACTGTCGACGCTGCGCTCATCTGAGATCTTCACGGCGTAAGTGCAGCTAGGCTAGTGCACGGTATAAGGCTCGCTGAGGGTGAAGGGAGCGATCGTCACCTCGAAGCGGGTTCCATCCTCGGTCACCATCTGATAGGTTCCGCGCATGGAGCCAAAGGGGGTCGTCAAATGGCACGCCGAGGTGTACTCGAAGGACTGGCCGGGGGCTAGAACCGGCTGCTGGCCTACGACACCCGGTCCGCGCACTTCCTCGACCTTCTTGTCCGCATTCTCTACGATCCAATGACGACTCAGGAGCTGCACCGTATCATCGCTCTGATTGTGAATCTCCACTGTGTAAAGAAAGAACCATCGCTTCTGCTCGGGTTGAGAGTGCTCGGGGGAAAACCGGGACACGACCCGCACGCGCACACCCCGGGTAACCGCTTCTGAGGTAAACGTATCATGTCGTCCTTCCAAGACTTCGACACCCAAGGCGTATCGAGCGTGACATCGTACCATGCCTCATGGCGCGACGTCACCGACGCGGAATCGCCTCGTTCCTTTCCGACGCACCACCTCAACAGATTCTGTGGAAAATCTTGTGCAAAACTTGTTATGAGCCGGCCCCGGAAGCGCTCCAATCACGGAGTGTTAACACTCTGCACAGAGTTTGAGCAGAGGTTCATTCGGGGGTTCGAGATTCGGCTCGAAAAAGGTTCGAATTGGGTCACGGAGCCGCCGCGGCGTTGGCCTCGACCCTCTGGCGCAGCTCGGCCGCCAGCTGGTGAACGGCCATTGCGTAGTACGTGCTCTGGTTGTACCGGGTGATCACGTAGAAATTGTCGAAGCCGAGCCAGTATTCGGTGTCGACTCGCTTGCTCAGCTTGACCGGGATAACTCTCGCGTCTCCGGCGTAGACCCCTGGGGCCTCGACCCCAAGAGCCTTCAGCTCCTCGAGCCGGTAACGAGTCGACAGCGGGGACGATTGGAAGGGTTCGGTGGCGTCCCCGAGGATCTGTACGGGCGCGGCGACCGGCTGATCGCTCTGCCATCCATGTGCGGTGAGGTAGTTGGCCACGCTTCCAATGGCGTCTTCCGCGCTTCGGAGAAGATCCCGCCGTCCATCACCGTCGAAGTCGATCGCGTATCGCCGGTAGCTGCCGGGCATGAACTGGGCGATACCCATGGCGCCCGCGTAGGATCCGCGAGTGCTCTCGAGTCCGATTACGCCTTCCTCCCGCGCGAGGAGCAGGTAATGCTCGAGCTCGAGTTGGAACGTTCCGGAGCGCCTCGGGTAATCGAACGCCAAGGTGGCGAGCGCTTCGAGCACGTTGAATCGCCCGACATGACGGCCGTAGTTGCTTTCGATGCCGATTATCGCAGTGATGATCTCTTCGGGGACGCCGTAGCGCTCGCGCGCGAGCCCGAGTGCTCGGTCGTGGTCGCGCCAGAAACGCTCCCCACGTTCGAGCTTCTCGGGGTTGACGAATAGATTTCGGTACTCGTCCCAGGGCTTCGGCTCGACCGCACGATCCATCAGCTCGATGATCGCCTTCTGCGAGCGGGTCCGCGCGAAAGCAGCTTGGAGCTCGGACTTGTCGAAGCCGTGCTTGGCCGCCATCTCGTCGATGAATGCGTCGATTGCTGGCTGACGAGGCGCCTCCAGAGATCCGACGAGCGCGAGAAGGCAGAAGCACGCAATCAACCACATGTCTTCGATGGGAAGCTAAGCCCTTGTAGGCTTGGCTGTTACATATTATAACTCACCTGTGGTGGAGATCGTTCCCACGGGTGGTGCCCTCGGCGCCGAGGTTCGAGGCGTCGACGCTTCCACGCCCCTGGATCAATCGGTCGTGGCCCGCTTGAAGCAGGGACTCGTCGACGAGCTTTTGTTGTTCTTCCGGGACCAGAGGCTAGAGGACGCCGATCTGGTTCGGTTTACTCGTTATTTCGGGGACGCCCGAGCCCACGTCAGGGAACAGCCCGACAGGCCGTTAAAAGAGATTTTCGTCGTCTCGAACGTCATGGAAGACGGGAAGCCCATCGGCGCGCTGGGCTCCGGAGAGCTAGCGTTTCATAGCGACCTTTCTTACCTCCCTCTACCGGGGCTGTTTTCCGTGGTCTACGCGGTCGAAGTCCCGCGGCGAGGAGGGGATACTCAGTGGGTGAACTGCTATGCGGCCTATGACGCGCTTCCCAGCACGCTTCGCGAACGGGTGCTTCCGTTGAGAGCCGTCCATCGCCACGGCGAGGAGAAGCAGAACCCGGCGACGCCGGCCGCCCATCCCGTCATCCGCACCCATCCGCAGACGAACCGGCGGGCGATATTCGTCGGTCACCAGTTCACCCGTTACGTCGTCGGCGTTTCCAAGGGCGAAAGTCGCGCGATTCTCGAACAGCTCCTCGCCCACGTCAGTCGTCCCGAGTTCGTTTGGACTCATAAATGGCGCGTCGGCGATCTGGTCATTTGGGACAATCGATGTACGCTCCATCGCCGGGAGGCGTTCGATGACCGCGACCGTCGCGTTCTGAAGAGGACGCAAATTTTTGGGGAAGCGCCGTACCTCGCGCTCTGACGATGCTCCGACTCTCATTCGTTGCCCCCGCCACTGGCTCCGCCTACGCGATGAAGGCCTCGACGGACCGAGCAGGTTGTCCCGGAGACGAGCTCAGCGTCGATAGTCGACCGACCCCGACGCTTTCTGAGTGCTCGACCGTAGACCGTCGAGTTTTCGCTAGGTAGATGCAACGGGCCCGGTTCGTCCTACTTTGTTGGTTATGCGGTGTGGCTACCCTGACCGCCCGGCCGCGGGTCATTCTCGTGTCCTTCGACGGCGCGGGACACGCAGTGACGACACGGCTCGCGCGTGAAGGGAAGCTTCCCAACTTCACGCGCATCATGGAAAGAGGAGCCTGGTCGGACGGCATGGTCACGAGCTTTCCGACAAAAACGGCCGCGGCCCATGCCATGTTGTTCACCGGGCACTACGGGCATACGAGCGGGATAACGGGGAACGAAGTCCTCAAGCTCCCGGCGAGTGAGCACACACGACTCGAGACGACGAGCGGTTATTTTTCGGGGCCGCTCCGCGTCGAACCGCTGTGGCTGATGGCGGCTAGGGCGGGCCTCGAGACGTTCGTCTTTCATGCGACTCAGTCTTATCCGTTCTCGGAGGGGTCTGATGATCCTCATATGTTCATAGCGCACGGGTATACCGAAGCTCAGGTCGATGCCGACTCCATTCTTGCCGGAACGGTCAGGCTTCCGTCGCCTGCGTGGGTGGTTCCAGAAGCGCGAGGGAGCGAGGCCCGGGAGATAAGCTTTCCTGTAGGAGACAGCGTACTCCACGGACTGTTCTACGACGACCCCTTCGACCCGTCGTCAGGTTGCGACACCCTTGGCATCGTGCGGGAAAAATCCGACGAGAGTTTCGCCGCTCGCGTGAAAGCCGGCGAAGGCGAGCCCTTCTCGTCACCGATAAGGGTGACCGCGGGTGGGCGAGACGTCTGGTTCTCGATGCGACTCTTCGCGCTCGCGCCCGACGCATCCACGTTCGTTCTCTATCGTTCCGGCGCCGCGGAGCTTGCGGTGTCGAACAGTTCGTTCCCGGGACACGGACTGCCCGTGCTGGAGGTTTTCGCGGGTGACGGGGGCAGCCTGGTCTACGAGCGGGGTGGTCTGGGCGTTCCGCGCTATCGGGGTGGTGACGGGGCGGCCGAACGACGCCTCATGCAAACGGAGGCCCATCTTCAGGAACAGCTTATCGCCCAGGCACGACTGGCCCTCCGAGAGGACTACGATCTCGTGGTCCTTTACAGTCCCGTCACCGACGAGATCGGTCACGCTCTGACGGGCTACCTGTCGCCCGAGCTCGACGCATACGATGAGACGGTGGCCGACTGGCTGTGGCCGGTGCTCATCGAGGCCTATGTGCTCCAGGACGGTTTTCTCGGTATCCTCCTGGACGCCGCGGAGCGCGACGGCGCTCATGTCATTGTGGTGAGCGATCACGGGATGGCGCCCACGGACCGCCTCGTTCATCTCAATGTCGCCCTCGAGCATGACGGGATCGTGGCCCTCGACGCCGAGCGGCGAATCGACCTTGGGCGCACTCGGGCGCTCGCGCTACCGCTCTCGGATACTTCCATTGCCGTCAATCTCGTCGATCGCCGCTCGGGAATCGTTCCGCTCGAGGAGAAGGACTCCGTTCTCGACGAGGTTCGACGCGTTCTGACGGCCCTCGTGGATCCGGATTCGGGTGATCGCATCGTGACGGAAATCTACGAGCCGTCGACTCGCGGGCTCCTTCAACCGGGCGGCGACGGCACGGGAGACCTCTTCCTCGAGCTTGCTCCGCGATACTATCCCTCCACCTCCACTGAGGGGTCGCTCGTCGTGGAGCGGGTCGAGCCCAGTGGTGAGCACATTTTCCTGCCCACACGGCGCGAGATGCTCGCGATTTTCGGAATCATCGGGCCTCGGGTGCCGCAGGGGCTCAACGTCGGACGAGTGAGAGGAATCGACGTCGCCCCCACCGTGCTCGATATTATCGGGACGTCGTCGCGCGACAGGCTACCGGGCCGGAGCCTGGTTCCACAACGGGGGCTCCTTCAATCCGTGCGCTGAGTCTTCTTCGTCAAACATAAAGAGGATAAGCCACGTATTGGTTGTCGAGGTCGACCGGCGAGTGTCCGATAACGGACGGCTCGATAGAGCGATGGCGGTCCTTAGGGTATTAGTCTTTTTAAATCATAGGCATACGATGTGGTGAAGCTGGCATGATGCTTGCGAGGCGAAGTAAGATGGAAACTGGGATGGGAGTTCGATTTCATGGACGTCAAACGTGAGGGCGTAGCCGAAGCTAGAAAGCGCAAACAGCGTATTCTCTACGCGGTGGGGGCAGTGGTCTTCGGCATCCTGGCTTTCTGGGTCTCTCGACTCGAGCCGGCAGCGCCGAGCGTCGATCGGTCGACGGTCTGGATGGACAAAGTGGTCCGCGGCTCGATGCTCCGACAGGTCCGTGGGCCCGGCACGCTCGTGCCCGTCGAGATTCGTTGGGTGGCGGCGCGCACCGAGGGGCGGGTGGAAACGATCCTGACGCTTCCGGGTACGGATGTGACGCCGGAAACCGTGCTTCTCGAGATGTCCAATCCCGAGCTCGAGCAATCTCTCGAAGATGCACGACTGCAGCTCCGGGCGGCGGAAGCCAGGTACGAGGATCTCGAGATTCAGCTCGAAAGTCAGCTGTTGAACCAGCGGGCTCTGGCCGCTTCGGTCCAGGCCGAATATCGAACGGCTTTGCTACAGCTCGAAGCGGACAAGGAGACACACGCGCAGGGCATCATCGGAGACCTTGCATTGAAGTTCTCCGAAGAGCGGGCCAAGGAGCTCGAGGAACGTAATCGGCTGGAGCAAAATCGGCTGGAGATCGCCGTCGAGTCGAACGAGGCCCAGCTGGCCGCGGAAGCGTCCCGCGTCGGCCAATTGCGCGCCCTCTACGAGCTGCGGCGGAGTCAGGTGGACGGCCTGAAAGTCCGACCCGACTTGAACGGTGTGCTCCAGCAGGTGCCGGTGGAAGTGGGTCAACAGGTGACGCCGGGCCTCAACCTCGCGCGAGTGGCCCAGCCGCAGCACCTGAAGGCGGAGCTGCGGATCGCGGAGACGCAGGCGAAGGATGTCGAGATCGGACAGCGGGCGAGCATCGATACGCGCAATGGCGTGATCGAAGGCCGCGTCATGCGCATCGATCCGGCGGTGCAGGAGGGAACCGTTACCGTGGACGTCGAGTTGTTGGGCGAGCTCCCGAGAGGCGCGCGGCCGGATCTGAGCGTCGACGGTACCGTCGAGATCGAGAGGTTGGAAAACGTCCTTTACGTGGGCCGGCCTGCCTACGGCCAGGCGGGCACGACGATCGGGCTGTTTCGTCTGCTGCAAGATGGAGAGACTGCCGAGCGAGTTGACGTGTCGCTGGGAAAGAGCTCGGTCAACACCATCGAGATCGTCGCCGGCCTCAACGAGGGGGACGAAGTGATCTTGTCGGACACGTCACAATGGGATGACTATCGAAAGATTCGTTTGAATTGAGGGTGAATTGAGCGCAAACGGCGAACCTCTCATCAGGCTCGAGAACCTGGAAAAGTACTACGAGTCCCGCGCGGGACGAACCTATGTGCTCCGCCAGATCACGCTCGACATCAACGAGGGGGAGTTCCTTACCATCATGGGACCCTCGGGAGCGGGCAAGTCAACGCTCCTTCACATCCTCGGAATGCTAGATGGCGAGTGGGGAGGCGATTACTATTTTCTCGACCATGCCGTTCATGCGATGAAGGTCAAACATCGCAACGAGCTTCACAAACAGTACATCGGATTCGTCTTTCAAGCCTATCACCTTCTCGACAATCTGACGGTCTACGAGAATCTCGAGATACCGCTCTCCTATCGAAACATCCGTCGCTCCGAGCGTCAGTCGATGGTGGCGGATATTCTCGATCGATTCAACATCGTGGGGAAGAAGGATCTCTATCCGAGCCAGCTCTCTGGTGGTCAGCAACAGCTCGTCGGCGTTGCTCGCGCGGTCGTCATGGAGCCCAAAGTGATTCTCGCCGACGAGCCGACGGGGAACCTCCATTCCGAGCAGGGCCGCGACATCATGGAGCTGTTCAAGAAGCTCAACCTTCAGGGAACGACCATCGTCCAGGTCACTCATTCGGAGACGAATGCCGCTTACGGAAACCGAATCGTGCGTCTCAAGGACGGCTGGATGGACCGGTAAGGCGGGCGCTCGGTGAGCATCACGACCCGCTCGGGCCCGCGGGTGCTGGTCGCCGACGATCAGCCCGACGTTCTGGAGGCCTTGCGGTTACTCCTCAAGGGGGAGGGTTACGGGACCGAGACCGCCGACACTCCCGAAGCGATTCTCAGGGCGGTTGAGGATCAGGATTTCGACCTGCTCCTCATGGACCTGAACTATGCCCGCGACACGACCTCCGGCCAGGAGGGCCTGGACTTGCTCAAACGACTCTCTACTGTCGACGACAAGCTGCCCATCGTCGTAATGACCGCATGGGGAAGCGTGGAGTTGACGGTCGAGGCAATGCGCGCGGGAGCAAGGGACTTCGTGCAGAAGCCCTGGGACAACGCGCGGCTTCTCAGCATATTGAGGACCCAGATCGAGCTGGGCCGTGCCCTGCGAAAGGGAGAGCGACTCGAGCGGGAGAACGAGCTCCTGCAGGAAGAGTTCCCCACCTTGATCGCCGAGTCGCAGGCGATGAAGCCCGTCCTCGAGCTGATTCAGCGCGTCGGGCCTTCCGACGCAAACGTCTTGATTACCGGCGAGAACGGAACGGGAAAGGGGGTAGTGGCACGGCACCTTCACGCCAAGTCGAACCGCGCCCAGAAACCGATGGTCACGGTCAACGTAGGCGGGCTCTCCGAGGGTGTCTTCGAGAGCGAGCTGTTCGGTCATGTCAAAGGTGCCTATACCGACGCCAAGTCGGATCGGGTCGGACGGTTCGAGCTCGCCGACGGCGGGACATTGTTTCTCGACGAGATCGCGAACGTCCCCCACAGCCAGCAGCGTAAGCTCCTGCGCGTGCTCGAGACGGGAGAGTTCGAACGCGTGGGGTCTTCCAAGACGAAACGGGCTGACGTGCGCATTCTCTCGGCGACCAACTCGGATCTCGGATCGGAGGTCTCCGAAGGCCGGTTTCGACAGGATCTGCTCTTTCGTTTGAACACCATCGAGATCCACATGCCCCCGCTGCGCGACCGCCGGGCGGACATCGCGCCTCTCGCGCGCAGCTTTTTGGTCCAGCACGCCCGGCACTATCGAAAGAACGTAACGGGTTTCGACGACCACGCGGTTCGCGCACTGCATGATTTTGCCTGGCCGGGAAACATCCGCGAGCTCGATCACGCCGTGGAGCGCGCCGTCTTGATGGCCCGAGGCGAAAGCGTGGGGGTCC
Source organism: Vicinamibacteria bacterium (assembly GCA_035457705.1). GTDB lineage: Bacteria > Acidobacteriota > Vicinamibacteria > Marinacidobacterales > SMYC01 > DASPGQ01. The sequence goes on along the minus strand of DATIBD010000070.1, from coordinate 140,403 downwards.
AGGACCTGGGTCTCCGGATGGTCTCCGACGATGGGGGAGCTTCGATCGACGATCTGAACCTCGAGGAAGTCGAGCGCCTCTTGATTCAGAAGGCCCTGGCTCGCTACAACGGAAACGTGAGTCAGGCCGCCAAGGCGCTCGGTCTGAGTCGGAGCGCTCTGTATCGCCGTCTCGAGAGATATCGTTTGTAACCCTCGGAGGCTCGGTCGTTGGGCAAGCAAAGCGAAAGGCTGGCCCCATTCTCCGCACCTGGGTTAACCGTCCCTGGTCTCGTGTTTCCTCGCCGGCTACCAAGGCTCGAGGGTCGAGGCCCCATCGGGATCTTGGTTTCGTGAGAGAGTCTCTTCCCTTGACGCGGAGAACAGGGCTGGCCCTCGCTGCTCGCCGCAAGCGATTGAGCCACGACCTGCGGATTTATCTCCTCGCTCTCGCCGCGGGGCTTCCGGGAGTAGTCGTTTCCATGACTCTCATCTGGGGCGGCGACTACACCGCCAAAGTACAGTGGACGGTGACTCTTTTCGTTGTGGGGGGCTGGCTCGCATTTTCCCAAGCCGTGCGGGAGCGTGTCGTCACCCCGCTCCAAACCCTATCCAATCTGCTCGCGGCCCTTCGCGAAGGCGATTACTCCATACGCGCCCGCGGCGCGAGCACGGACGAACCGCTCGGACAGGTAATGTTCGAAGCGAACGTGCTGGGAGAGACGCTCCACGACCAGCGGCTCGGTGCTCTCGAAGCCACCAACCTGCTGAGAACCGTGATGGCGGAGATCGACGTCGCGGTTTTCACGTTCAACGAATTAGAGGAGCTCAAGCTCGTGAACCGAGCCGGCGAGAAACTTCTGGCGCAGTCGGCTGAGCGGCTATTGGGACGAAAAGCTGCCGAGCTGGGACTGAAGGAATCCTTGAGTGGACCGGCGGAGCGGACTTTCCAGAAGACTTTTCCCGGCAAGACCGGCCGATGGGGAATGCGACGTGGAAGCTTCCGCGAGGAGGGCAGACCTCACCAGATCGTCGTCTTGACCGACCTCAGCCAAGCCTTGCGCGAAGAGGAGCGCCAGGCCTGGCGCCGACTGATACGGGTAATCGGCCACGAGCTCAACAACTCCCTTGCTCCCATCAAATCCATGTCGGGAACTCTGGTCCATTTGATGGAGCGCGAGGTCGCGGCACCTGATTGGAAGGATGACATGAGACGAGGGCTCGGCATCATCGGCGAAAGGAGCGAAGCGCTGAGCCGGTTCATGAGCGCCTACGCGCGGCTGGCAAGGCTCCCGCAGCCGACCTTCCAGCAGGTTGACCTCGAAACACTCGTGCGTCGCGCCGCCGCACTGCAGGCGAGCCACTCCATCGTCGTGGCGACCGGCCCGCGAATCCATCTCCTGGCGGACGGGGATCAAATCGAGCAGCTCCTAATCAACGTTCTTCGCAACGCGGTCGATGCGGCGGAGGAGACCGGTGGGGGGGTTGCGGTCAGCTGGTCCGTCGGCCCCGAGCGGGTCGAGGTGCTCGTCGAAGACGAGGGGCCGGGACTACCCAACACGGCGAATCTGTTCGTCCCCTTCTTCACCACCAAGCCGGGGGGCAGCGGAATCGGTCTCGTGCTGAGTCGTCAGATAGCCGAGGCGCATGGAGGCACGCTGGATCTCGAGAATCGAGAGGACGGGCGGGGGTGTCGAGCCAGGCTGACGCTTCCTCGGAATGGAAGTCGCGCCGCGACCCAGTCTCTTTGAGGGAAAACGGCATGGGCATTGCACTCATATCGAGAGGAGGTCGACGATGATTCGGTTCGAACGTATTCTCTGTCCCACGGATTTTTCCCGATTCTCCTTTCGCGCCGCGGACTACGCGGTAGCGCTCGCAAAGCAAAGCGAAGGCCTGGTCCATTTCCTCCACGTGTTTCCCGCGGTTCTCGTGCATCCGGACCACTTTCCCTATGTCGCCGAGCCCGTGTACCTCGAGACCGAAGTCAGGGAGCGTGCCCTCGCCCGACTCGATGCTTTTGCCGCACTCTGTCGGGCCGAGAAGGTCGAGACTCGCTTCAGCGTCCTCGAGGGTCAACCGGCGAGCGCGATTCTGGATGCCGCCGAGTCGGACGAGGCCGACCTGATCTGCCTCGGTACCCACGGTCGGGAGGGTTTCGAACGCCTCGTGCTCGGGTCGGTGGCGGAGAAAGTACTCAGAAAGTCCCGGTGCCCGGTTCTCACGATCTCCGAGCCCGGTGTCGAGGATCGGCTCCAGCCAGCGGGTTTCGAGCGCATCGTGTGCGCGATCGACTTCGCCACGCTGTCGCTGAGAGCGGTCGAATACGCGCTGTTGCTGGCACAGGAGGCAGGGGGGAATCTGACCCTTCTCAACGTCGTGGAGTGGTTCCCGGAGGGAGGCGACTGGGAGTTTCCGATGAGCGTGGCCGAGTATCGTGAGCAGATGGAGGAAAACGTCAAGAAGCGGCTCGACGAGATCGTGCCGGATGAGGCGCGCGACTGGAGCGAGATCGACACCGAGGTTCGTTCGGGGAAACCTTATCGGGAGATTCTCGAAACGGCGCGCGAACGCGAAGCGAGCTTGATCGTCATGGGGGTTCGTGGACGAAACCCGCTGGACATCATGCTGTTCGGGTCGACGGCGAACCAGGTGGTTCGCCACGCGCCCTGCCCGGTTCTGACCATCAACACGGAGTCGCGGGAGTAGGAAAACTGATGGTGGATCGCCGGGGCCCGGCCTCGCGGAGACCTTCGAGCGGGCGACCATCCTCAACACCGAGTTCACCACGGCACGGCTTTGGGGTGTCGCCGACACCTCGCCCTACCTGCACGACGGTCGGGCCACCACCTTGACCGAAGCGATCCTGGCGCACGGGGGTGAGGCCCAGTTCGCTCGAGACACCTTCGTTGCCCTTCCCGAGGAGTTTCGCCGCGACCCTCGCCACGCTGCGGACCCCCCCGAAACCCCAACGAGGAGCTTCTCCGTGGAGGCCGATAGGTGACGTGCCGAAGCGCATGCCTTGCTCGGCTGCGACGAGCTGCGACGATCAACGCCTCCGCGTGGGAATCGGAAGACTGACGGTGAACTCGGTGCCGCCGTCCGGGGTGGAGGCGGCGGATATCGATCCGCCGTGCGCCTCGATGTGACGTCGGGCTATGGCCAGGCCGAGTCCCAGCCCACGCGTCTTGCTCGAGTAGAATGGCTCGAAAACCGATCGCAAGGCGTCGGGCGCCAGGCCGGCTCCGGTGTCTCGAATCGATAACAGAACATGCTCTGGAGTGTAGTGGGTGGTGATCGTCAAGAGACCTCCCTGCGGCATTGCCTCGAAGGCGTTTCGCAACAAGCGGCCGAGAGCGTCGTGAAGCAGTTTCTCGTCTACGGTGACGTCCGGTAATGTCCGGCAGTAACGACGCGTAACCCGGGTGGTTGAGGTGTGAACCTCCCGATTCAACACGCGGTCGATGATTTGGTGCAAGTTTCTGGTCTGCAGCACCGGAGGGGAAGCGTCGGCGAAGGCGTTGAGCTCCGCTAGGGATAGCTCGATGCGGCCCACTTCACGTTTCACACGCGTCCAAACTTCCTCGACCTCCGGGCTCCGCGGCAGCTGATCCCGGAGCACGTCGAGAGCTCCGCTGATGCCGGTGAGGGAGTTCCGGATCTCATGGGAAAGGCGCGCCGCAGCGCCCTGAATCACTGAGGCCGGTATCGGCTGCGTCATTGGTTGGTTCCAGTCAGCCGGAACTTCTTCATCTTGTAACGCAACGTATCTCGGGTTATGTCGAGGAGCTTCGCCGCCCTGGTCTGGTTGCCTCCGGTTCGCAGCAAGGCTTGGCGGATGAGCTCCTCCTCCACTCTATCGAGCGAAGTGCCAGTCTCTGGAATATCGAGAGACGGAAGGCCTCTTTCGGAACCGATCGGGTGGCGATCGGCCAAGTCGAACGGGAAAGCCTCGGCACCGATCCGGGGACCGTCCTCGAGGATCATCGCCCGCTCGATGGCGTTTCGGAGCTCTCTCACGTTGCCGGGCCATGAGTAACCCGCCAATAGCGCTTCGGCCTGGGGTGTCAGGCCATCGATCTGTTTGCCGAAGGCTGCGTTGAAGTCTTCGATGAAGCGGCGGGTCAAGACCTTGACATCGGCTCTTCGATCTCTGAGCGGCGGGAGGTCGATGGTGATGACGTTGAGACGGTAGTAGAGATCCTGTCGGAACCGCTCCTGGACGACCATCTTCTTGAGGTCTCGATTCGACGAGGCGACGACCCTGACGTCGACTCGGACGTCCTGGATGCCACCCACACGCTTGAAGCTCTGATTCTCGAGCACTCTCAGCAGCTTCGCCTGGAGGCCGAGAGGCATCTCCCCGATCTCGTCGAGAAGGACGGTACCCCCGTCGGCGAGCTCCAAAAGACCCTTCTTCTGTTGGCGAGCGTCCGTAAATGCGCCCCGCTCGTGTCCGAAGAGCTCGCTCTCCACGAGATTCTCCGGCAACGCCGCGCAGTTGACGGCCAGAAAGGGTTTCTCGGCCCGCGAGCTTGCGTAGTGAATTGCTTTGGCGAACAGGTCCTTTCCTGTGCCACTCTCCCCTTGAAGGAGAACCGTCGTCGCCGGGCTGAGCGCGACCTTCTTCATCATATCGACGGCCTCGGTGATGGCACGCGACTCCCCGATGATACTGTCGACTCCGGAACGCTTCCGATCCTGCTCGCGGAAGTGGCGTAGCTCCTGACGGAGCTTGATGGCCTCGAGGGCGTTCTTGAGGGTCGCTCTCAACTCCTCGAAGTTGAGTGGCTTCGAAACGAAGTCGTAGGCTCCGAAACGCAACGCTTTGACGGCATCTTCCAGAACCCCATAGGCGGTCATGATGATCACGATGCAGCGCGCGTCGAGCTCCTTGATGGCTTCGAGCACCTCGAGTCCGTTTCGATCGGGCAGATGGATATCGAGAAGCACCAAATCCGGGCTCTCGCTCTCCGCGAGCTCGATCGCCGTCTGCGCGTCTGGGGCCTGGAAGGTGCGGTAGCCCCAATTGGTCAATTTTTGCTGGAGCGACCAGCGAATCAAGTCTTCGTCATCTACGATGAGAATCTTGTCAAGGGCCATCCGCGCCGCCTTTTTCTTTGCAAGCAGGATCTCTGCCATTCACGCATCGAACGTGGCAAGCGTTCAAGCTTAGGACGTTTGGGTGAAATGGCGCAATCCTGGGTTTCGTGACACATGGGTTCTCCGTTGGAGTAAGCTATCCAGCCAAAGAGCTTAGGCAGGAACGCAAAAAGAGAAAAAGACTACCGAGCGGAGGTGAACAATGGAAATTCGGAAAGTTCTTGTCCCAACGGATTTCTCCGAATCGGCGAATCACGCCTTGAAGCAGGCGGTCGAGCTTGCGGTTCGATTCCGCGCGAAGCTTCATCTGTTCCATGTCGTCGAGCCGTTCACTGACCCGACGAGCGGGATCGGCGCTTCGGTTCGAGACTATCTAGAGCGACTGGAACGTGACGCGAACGAGGCGCTAGCGGTCGAGATCGACCCTCTGAAGGGGAGAGGCATAGACGTCGTTTACACGACCGAGCGCCGCATTTCCTCTTTCGAAGGCATCCTGGCGAAAGTCGAAGAGCTCTCTCCCGACCTGGTGGTGTTGGGTACCCGCGGCCGGACGGGATTGAAGCGGGTCGTCATGGGCAGCGTCGCGGAAAAGGTCCTGCAGTATGTGCCGGTGAACGTGTTAACAATAGGAACGCGTTCTCCCGTCGTGCCGGCCGGCGAGTGTTTCGAACGGATTCTGGTCGCCGTCGACTTTTCCGAGCCATCGAAACGCGCCGTGCGTGCCGCCAGGTCGCTCCTTGCGAAAGGCGGGCAGCTCTTCGTGGGCCACGTGGTCGCGAGTCCGATTCATCCTTCCTTCTATGCAGGGGGAATCACCCGACTGTTTCAATTGGATCCGGACTTGCCCGGTCGCATTCGGGAGAATCTGTCGAGCTGGCTGAGCGGCGAGGTAACGGAGATCTTCGTGCGGGAAGGGGACGTTCCTCAGGAGATCCTGGACATAGCGGCCAGCAAGCGCTGTCAGCTCATCGCCATGGGCAACCGCGGCCTGAGCGCGCTCGAGCATTTTCTTCTAGGCAGCGTCAGCGAACGCGTCGTGCGGCATTCGAAGACACCCGTGTTGACGGTGCATTGACGTTGCAGAGCTGGCTCGCGATCCGTCGGGTTCTCTTCATCGAGGGCACCTGCAACGTTGCGGTCTTCCTTGCCAAGCTGAGCGTCGGCTTGTCGACGGGGTCACTCGCCCTCGTGGGAGACGCGATCCACTCTCTCGCGGATCTCGCCAACAACCTCGTGGCCCTGGTGGTCGTGAGGCTCTCGAGCCAGCCGCCCGACCGGGAGCATCCTTACGGGCATCAAAAATTCGAGACTCTGGCGGTTTTCGGGCTCGCGGTGCTCCTCTCGGTACTCGCGGTCGAGATCATTCTCAGAGCGGTGGCGCGGAGTAGCGAGCCGGTCTTGGAGCATCCCTGGGGGCTCGGCGTCATGGTCGGCGTTCTCTTCGTCAACGCCGGTGTCGCAGCATGGGAACGTCGATGGGCTAGGCGCCTGGACTCGGCCATTCTGGACGCGGACGCAAAGCACACGTTCGCCGACGTCTTGATTACGTCGGGCGTAATCATTGGTTGGCAGTTCGCGGCAAGGGGTTACCCCTGGCTCGACCGCCTCGTCGCTCTCGGAGTCGCACTGGCCGTCATGAACCTTGCGTACGGCCTCTTCCGTCGCGCCGTGCCCGTCCTCGTCGACCGGATTGCCCATGCTCCCGAAGCTCTCGCCGCCGCGGTCCGTCCGATCGACGGTGTGGTCGAGGTCCGGCGCGTGCGGTCGCGATGGGCAGGCACTCGTCCCGAAGCGGATGTTGTCATCAGCGTGGCCGCCGAGCTTTCGACGCGACAAGCGCACGATGTCGCCGACGCCATCGAGCGGGTACTCAGCGAGAAATTTTCTATTCACGACGCGGTCGTCCACGTGGAGCCCGAGCTCGTGGATGCCGCCGCGAAGGACAAATCGAAGCCGTCGTCATCGAAATAGAGACTCGAGGGCGAGGCGACCGTGATTCAGTCGCCCGGCGATTCACTGTCGAGCACTTGCCTGACGCGTGAGGTGAGGGCTTCGCGGGTGAAGGGTTTTGCTAGAAACGGATGGACACCATCTTCCAGATGGTGCGGTGTGAGCGCGTCCCGGGCATGGCCGGACATGAACAGGACTTTGATCTTGGGGTGCTTTTCGCGAACGCGGCTTACGACTTCGGGTCCATTGATCCGAGGCATGATGACGTCCGCCAGAACCAGATCGACCGCCCCTTTGTGCTCGGTCGCGAGTCGAACCGCCTCCTCCCCGTCTCGAGCCTCCAACACGCGATAGCCGGCCTTCGTCAGGGCGTTGACGGCCGCCAGGCGGACCATGTTCTCGTCCTCCGCGACCAGAATGGTCTCGCAACCACGAGCGCTGGGAGTGAACGCGGCGTCCACGACGCGGTTCGGCTCGTCCTCGAGGGCCGCGGGAAAAAAGACCGTAAAAGTGGCTCCGTGTCCGGGCGCGCTCTCGACGGAGATGCGCCCCCCATACTGCTGCACGATTCCCTGGGCCGTGGCCAAGCCGAGCCCAGTTCCTTGCTCCCGCGTGGTGAAGAACGGCTCGAATATATGAGGGAGCGTCTCTGAATCCATTCCCTGCCCCGTATCCGTGACCGTGATTACCACGTAAGGCCTGCCTTCCAGACTCCACCTTTCGGTCGCGATTCGAAGCCTACCACCACGAGGCATGGCGTCTCGGGCGTTGACGACGAGATTAAGCAATACCTGCTCGAACTGGCTTTCGTCCACCTTGATGCGGTCCAGCCCTCCCGACGGCGCCATTACCGTGACGTCGATATCCTCACCCAGGAGTCCCTTCAGCATCTTCTCGAGCTCTCTCAGCTTCGCGCCGACCTCCAGAATGATCGGCTGGAGAACCTGGCGGCGGCTGACGGCAAGAAGTCGTCGAACGAGCGAGACCGATCGCTGACAAGTTCGATAGGTCTCTCGGGCGCCTTCGTGGAGAGGGTGGGACTCGGGCAGTGTATCGAGAGCGATCTCGCTGAATCCAGTGAGGGCGGTCAAAAGGTTGTTGAAATCGTGAGCGATTCCCCCGGCGAGCCGTCCGATGGCCTCCATCTTGGTCGCATGCTCGAGCCTGCGCTCGAGCATGCGTGTTTCTTCCTCGGCACGTTTTCGTTCGGTGATGTCGCTCACGAGGGCGACGGTGAGCGAGCCGTGCTGGGTGGGGATATGGCTCAAGCTTATCTCGACGGGCACGTGGCTTCCGTCCTTGCGCCTTCCCACGAGATCGAGGCCCTGACCCATGGCCCGAGACTTCGGTGCATCAAGGTAATGTCGGCGATGAGCGAGGTGGACCTCGCGAAGGGATTCGGGAAGGAGCGTCTCGACGTGCAACCCGATCAGCTCGTCCCCTTCATAGCCGAATATTCGTTGAGCCATGGGGTTCGTGGTCACGATACGACCTTCGGCGTCCACGGTGACGATGCCCTGGGCGGCGCGATTCACAAGGGTCTCTAGCTTTATCTCGCTCGCGCGAAGAGCGTCTTCGGTGCGTTTCGCCTCGGTGATGTCCCACCCGATGAGGAACAGGAGCCCGGAAACGGAACTGACCTGGCCGCGCCACTCGACGCTGCGTGACTCTCCGCCGACCCCGCGATGACAAACGACGAGACGAGACCCGTCGCCTCGCCGCCACTGCTCGATGGCCCCCGCCGCTTCCGCCCTGTCTTCGGGTTGCACGAGTTCATCGAAGCGTCGGTCGGACGGCTCGCGATCGTCGAGCCCCATGAAACGCGAGAGAGCGTCGTTGGTGAGCTCGATACCGCCGTCCGGCCGTACGATGCAAAGCCACTCTTCGCAAAGCCCGAAAAACTCCTCGAGTGGGGTCGGCGTGGAGGAGCTTGCCGTCGTTCCCTGCCGCCTCACGAGAGCTCTCGCGGCTGCCGGGATTCACGCTGCAAGAGGGACCTCAGAACGAAGGGGGCGCTCAACTTCGCCAGACGCGAGAGCGACTTGGTGAGAAGAGCCGGGTTCCTGACCACGAGAAAACCGACTGCGGCGCCTAGGATGGCGGTGAGGACCGGATGCCGAGCAAGGAGCAGCCGCGGACTGAAGCTCTCCTCCAGCCGCCCCTCGAGCTCGTCCAGGTCGCTCTCCAGCCGAGCTCGGTTCTCCGCCATGGATTGGCGAATCGCGGCAGCCGTTCTCCTGTGTTCCGGCGGCGTCACCATCTCTCTCTTCTCGTGCTCTGTGCCGTGGCGGACCCGCGATCGCCCGGCCACCACGGCTCGGCCGTTGCGGCGCTTATTCGCACTTCGTGCTCACATCTGATACCCACGAAGCAGCCCGATGCGGACGATTATTCGCACTTCGTGCTCACATCTGATACCCACGAAGCAGCCCGATGCGGACGATTATTCACGCTGTCGTCGCGCAGGGGGAAGCCTTGGCGAAGTCGAACGGCAGACGTTTTGGCCACGGCTCGGCAGGCGGGGGCGTACTTCTTCATCAGCCTGCTAGTCTCGGTCATATGACTTGTACCGATGGATACCGAAGCCAATGGCCAGATACAGGCCACCGAACAGGACCAGCGTGAGCGACCAGCTTCCAATCAGCTGGCTGACGAACATGGCTACGCCCGCCGAGACGAGAGCCATTCCGGCGACGACGGCAATGATCGAGAGCGCGTGGCGCGCAATCTCGATCCGAAACCTCTCGAGCTCCTCCCGAACGGACGCCGACACGAACTCGGTGCTGTCTTCGACCACGTGGGTCATCGAGAGCACCACGCTTCGTAAGAGCGAAAGGGTAGAGCGCCTTTCCGGAACGAGGGGCGCGCCCTCGTCTTGGGAAATCGAAGCCATCAGCTCCGAAGGGCTTCCTTGACTTCTTTGGCTGCCTTTCTTGCCGTCTCAGAGGTCTCCGAAAGACCCTCGCGGGTCTTCTGATACGCGGCCTCGCCCCGATCTCGGACCTCGGATAGGACGGCTTCGGAACGATCCCGGATGCGACGTCCTTCTTCGAGCGCGCGATTCCTTAGTTTCTTCCCCTCGTCGGCCAGGCTTTCGCGTAGCTCACGTCCGGACTTGGGTGCCAGGAGAAGCGCCCCCATGACGCCCATAGCTGCACCCACGAAAAATCCGACAAGAAAATTGGCTCCGCCATTGTCGCTTGCCATCGTGACACCTCCTTTATTGCTCTGCTGCTCCCAATTCTACCCTAAGCGGGCCGTGGCTACTGGTCGTGACTTTCGCTGGCGCCATCGAGGGTGTCTAATCCAGGTAGCCTGCTTCAGTACGCGCGCCTTGGTTAAAGCTTCAGCGATACGGCTGTCGACCCGAGCTCCCCCTCAACGGTTGAGCTCGCCAAGGGCTTAGTAGCTCCTGCGGGAGTGCGAGATAGTGCCCTCGAGCGTCCCGCGGTGAGAAAGATAGATCCATGCATCGCGTCTTCTGACCAGCACGTCTGTCGCCCGACCCGTGAACACGAACTCTCTGCGCCCACAACGTCCCGCGATGTGAAAGGTGTAGTTACACACGGCGGTGTGTTCGAAGGTTTTGGTAGTGGGCTCGTCGAGGCTCCATTGCTTAATGGAGACGTCCTCGCGATTCCGCGAAGCCTCCTTCAGCAGGTCGCCGAATCCCACGGGGTGCGAGAGCGTTCCTCGCGTATGCTCCGAGTATTGGGGGTCGGTCAGACGCGCGACCCTATCCAAATCGTGCTCGATCCAAGCTTGCCACCAGTCTCGGACGGTCTCGAAGGCATCGCGTTGTGAGCTCACGCTGGTTCGATAATTCAAACGTCGTGCCATTGGGCTCTGACGCTCCGGGTGAGTATGCGGTGGCTTCTTGGCAACCGGCGTGCGCTTTGCCGCACATCTGGGGCATATAACCCTGCGGAAGACGATGCGACATTCCTGAAGCGTCGCGAATCCTGGATTTGTCGATCCTGGGATAACGGCACCCGGTTTGCGTAGGGGTAGCGCGCGGTAGACACAAGGAGAGCTGTTCGGCGATGCGACAAGCGAATCGATCGGGACCGTTTGGATCGAGCTCAGGTGCTATTCTCGCGGCCGTCATCGGCGCCCTGGGGGTTGGGGTTTTCTTGCTCGGCGCTCGGAGGTATCTTCCGCCCGTCGCTTCCCGCCACGGCGTGGGCATCGATACCATGCTGTTGTACCTGCTCGTGACCACCGGAGCGCTCGTCGTCGTGGGCCATCTGATCCTCGGCTATTTCGTTTTCCGGTTCAGCCGTGGTCGCGAGGTGAGCTCGAGCCTGCCAGGCGTCCGGGCCGAGCGGATCTGGTCGATCGTACCGGCGCTGATGATGACCGTCATCGCAGAAGGCGGGGTTCTCGTCATCGGCATTCCCGTTTTCAGCGAGCTCTATGCCGAGGGGCCTCCGAATGACGCGATCGTAATCGAGGTCACGGCCGAGCAATTCACCTGGAACGTTCGTTATCCGGGCGCCGACGGCACGTTCGGCCGGCTCGACCCTGCTCTCATTTCGACGGAAAACCCACTCGGCCTCGATCCGAGCGACCCGGCCGGCGTCGACGACATTCACCAACTGGCGCTGATGTACGTTCCCGTAAATCAGCCGGTTCGGGTGCGCCTACGGGCCAAGGACGTTCTGCATAGTTTTTATCTCCCTTACCAGCGCATCAAACAGGATGCCGTGCCCGGAATGACGATCGATCTGTGGTTCGTTCCGACTCGGGAAGGGGAGTTCGACCTCGCTTGCGCGGAGCTCTGCGGGTTCGGTCATTACCAAATGCGCGGGTTTCTCCACGTGGTCTCCGAGGAAGAATTCGAACGATGGCTGGAAGAAACGAGAGGCTGACATTTCGATGACCGTAACCACGACCGAGACGACAGCGCACTCGCCGAGCTTTCTTCGGCAATACTTCTTCAGTACGGATCACAAGATCATCGGTATCCAGTACTGGCTCACCGGTGGGCTCATGGGTATCCTCGGCGCCTTTCTCGCCGGGCTCATCCGCCTTCAGCTCACTTGGCCGGCTGCGCAATGGAGTCTACTCGCGAAAGTGTTCCCCGTGGGGATGGAGGGCGGGGTCATGAAGCCGGAGTTCTACATCTCGCTCGTCACGATGCACGGCACGATCATGATCTTCTTCTTCGTTTCCCTGACGCTCGTGAGCGGCTTCGGGAACTATCTCATCCCCCTGCAGCTCGGTGCCAGGGACATGGCGTTTCCTTTTCTGAACATGTTGTCCTACTGGATCATCGTTCCCGCTATCCTCGTTGCCGCAGCCTCGTTCTTCGTCGAGGGCGGCGCCGCCGGATCGGGCTGGACGGCCTACCCGCCGCTGTCCGCCATTCCCGAAGCCGCGCCGGGCTCCGGTCTCGGGCAAACACTCTGGCTTCTCGCGGTCGCCCTGTTCATTGCGTCCTTTACTATGGGTGGACTCAACTACGTCACCACGATTCTCAACCTCCGCACCCGCGGCATGTCTCTGATGCGGATGCCGCTCACCATATGGAGCTTCTTGATTGCCGCGGTAATCGGTCTCCTGGCCTTTCCGGCGTTGACGGCGGCTGCCATCATGCTGTTGTTCGACCGCCACCTGGGAACGAGCTTTTATCTGCCGGAGGGGCTTTATGTCGCTGGCCAGCTTCTTCCCAACGGAGGAGGCAGCCCCTTGCTCTGGCAACACCTCTTTTGGTTTCTCGGACACCCGGAAGTTTACGTGCTCATTTTGCCGGCCTTGGGTGTGACCTTCGACGTGCTCGTTCCCTTCACGCGCCGTCCCGCCTTCGGGTACAAGGTGACCGTGTTTTGTCTGCTCATCATCGCCTTTCTGAGCATGGTCGTCTGGGGTCACCACATGTTCGTCAGCGGCATGAATCCACTGATCGGTGAATTCTTCTCCATCGGAACCCTTCTCATAACGATTCCTTCAACGATCATCGGCGTAAACATGATAGCCACCCTGTGGGGCGGCAAGCTGCGTCTCACGAGCGCGGGAATGTTCGCCCTGGGAACCATTTGCTTCTTCGGCGTGGGAGGACTCGGAGGAGTGTTTTTGGGCAACGCCGCGGCGGACATCCAGCTGCACGACACCGCTTTCGTCGTAGGACACTTTCACTTCATGATCGGAGGGGTTACGCTGCTCGCAATTTTCGCGGGGTCGTATTTCTGGTTCCCCAAGATGTTCGGGAAGAAGCTGAGCGAGACGCTTGGCAAGATCCATTTCTGGCTTACCGTCGTGCCGTTCTATGGAATCTTCGTGACCATGCATTTCTATGGTCTCGCGGGCGCGCCGCGTCGCTATTACAGTCTCAGTCAGTATGGTTTTCTCGATGACGTCGCCTGGATGCCTCTGGTGATGTCCACTTTCGCCTTTGCCATGATGGCTGGCCAGGTTTTGTTCGTCGTGAACGTGATCAAGTCGCTTTGGCGGGGCGACGCCGCGGAAGAGAACCCCTGGGAAGCCACGACGCTCGAATGGGCCGCGCCGTCACCACCTCCTCACGGCAATTGGGGTGACGCCGTGCCGGTAGTTCATCGCGGCGCCTACGACTACCGCGCCACTTTGGGCGGGCCTGATTTCGTCCCGCAGACGACGCCGCGAAAAGGAGGCTGACGCTTGTCCACGCAGGACGTTGCCCTTTCGGCGCTGGGGATGAGCTGGCGGAAGCTCATGATGTGGCTCTTCATCGTCACCGACGGTTTGCTCTTCGCTGGTTTTCTCGCCAGCTACGGCTTCACTCGGACGGCAAGCGCCAGCTGGCCGAATCAACAACAGGTCTTTCAACTTTGGTTCATTTCCCTCATGACCTTCGTTCTTATCTCATCGAGTGCGACGATGGCGACCGCGGTGGCGGCATCGAAGCGCGAGGATTGGAGGACGGTGAGGAGGATGGTGCTTCTGACGGCGGCGGGCGGTGCTGCCTTTCTCTCGATGCAAGCGGTCGAATGGCGTGGGCTCATCCGAGAGGGTGTCACCATGGCGAACAACCCATGGGGCGTGCCAGCGTTCGGAAACTACTTCTTCACTATCACCGGCTTCCACGGAAGCCATGTTCTGATCGGAGTCCTGGTCCTGTTGAACGTTCTGGCGCGCACATCGGCGGGAAAGACTACATCGGAGGGCGTGGAGATTGCCGGGCTCTACTGGCATTTCGTGGATCTGGTGTGGGTCTTTATCTTTACGTTTTTCTATCTCGTTTAGTCTGCCGGGAGCCCCTTGAGATCCTGGTGTAAGAAGGCGGATATGGAGGTAGTGGAGATACGGTGATGGAGAACAGGGTTTGCGTCGCGCAGAGAGGGGCATGCCCGGTTCGCCGCAAGTTCGCTAGCCTTAGGGCGAGCGCGGCGAAGCAAACGATTCCGGTCATCTCCCAGTTTCTTAAGAATCTCCCCATCCCCTTTTCTGAAGCTCCAGAAACGGAGATTCCATGAACGCCGCCTATCGGTCTTTCTGGAAAACGTGGGCCATTTTGCTGGCGCTGACCGTGGTCATGGTGTTCGTGGACGTGGTGCAGGCTCCGCGAGCATTGCTCGTCATCGTGTTGCTGGGTGCGATGCTGACCAAAGCCTTTCTCATCGGTGCCGAGTTCATGGATCTGAAGCACGAGAGACTGGTTGTCGGGGTCGCGGTTGCCTTCTCGCTGCTCTTTTTCGGCGCCGTTTTGTACGCCCTGATGGTCCCCGACGGTCTCGCGATTCTTCGCGGCGGCCGCTGACTTATCGCGAAGCAGGCTGAGGAAAAGTAGCGGCCTAGGCTGCCGAGCAGTGGCCAAGACTTCTGCCGCGAGATCGGCGCGAAGCGTCGCAAAGGCCGAGCCGCGGCGGTCGATCGAATGCGGGTCCCGCCACGGGATTGAGTACTGAAGATGTAGAATGCCCCCCCAGAGGGGAACGACCATGGGCGAGCACGAGGTCAAGGAGGGCCTCCGTGGCGAACAGCTTCGGCTGTTCATGAGGAGCCTTCTCGATGATGTCCGAGCTCTCGCGACGATGCTCTCCGAGGGTTGGATCGAATCGGGTGTGCGGCGCGTGGGCGCAGAGCAGGAGATGTTCCTCGTCGGGCCGGGTTTCAGACCGGCACCGATCGCGGTTGAAGTTCTCGAACGGCTGAACGATTCCCGCTACACGACCGAGCTGGCCCGATTCAATCTCGAGACCAACCTCAGGCCGCTCCCGTTCGGTGGCCGGTGCCTGTCGCAGATGGAGCAAGAGCTCGGGAGGCTCGTTGAACGGGCGCGGGAGGTGGCGCAGGAACTGGGGGCCGACGTCGCTCTGTGCGGGATTCTCCCGACTCTTCGCAAATCCGATCTCGGGCTTGACAATATGGCGCCCGTACCCCGGTACTTTGCCCTCAACGACGCGATGACGAAATTACGGGGCGGCGCTTACGAATTCCAAATCAAGGGGGTCGACGAGCTCATCGTAAAGCACGATTCGGTCATGCTGGAATCTTGCAACACGAGCTTCCAGGTTCACTTCCAGGTTGGGGGAGAGGAGTTCGCGAAGCTCTACAACATCGCACAGGCGCTGGCGGGCCCCGTGCTCGCCGCCGCCACGAACTCGCCGCTGCTCTTCGGCCGCCGCCTCTGGCGAGAGACGCGCATCGCTCTCTTCCAGCAAGCGGTCGACACGCGCAGCTCGAGCCACCACCTGCGAGAGCGCCAACCGAGGGTGAGCTTCGGCCGCGAATGGGTTCGCGAGTCCGTCGTCGAGCTGTTCCAGGACGATATCGCGAGGTTCAAGATACTCATCGGGGGTGAGCTGGACGAAGACCCTTTTGCGTCGCTCCGTTCCCGCACCCCTCCGAAGCTCAAAGCCCTTTGCCTGCACAACGGAACGGTTTATCGATGGAACCGACCGTGCTATGGAATCACCGACGGCAAGGCCCACCTGCGGATCGAGAATCGCTACCTTCCCTCGGGTCCGAGCGTTTTGGATGAGATCGCGAACGCCGCGCTGTGGCTCGGTCTTATCTCCGCGATGGCTCGCGACGTCGATGACGTGACGCTCCGTATAACGTTCGAGGACGCCGCGGCCAACTTCACCGCAGCCGCCCGCAACGGACTGGTGAGCGAGCTCACGTGGCTTGACGGTAAGGAAGTCCCGGCGCGCGACCTGCTCCTTGACGAGCTCATCCCGCTGGCGCGAAGCGGACTCGAGCGTGGGGGGATCGACCCCGCCGACATTTCCCGGTATCTCGACGTGGTCGAAGATCGGGTTCGGTGCCGGCAGACCGGCTCGCAATGGTTCCATTCGTCGTTGACGGCGATGAAGGGTAAGGGAACAGAGGGAGAGCGTATGAGCGCGTTGACGGCGTCGCTGGTGCGGCAACAGAAAGGGAGTCTACCGGTCTCCACCTGGCAGCCCGCGACGATCGAAGAAGCGGGTGGCTGGGGGAACCACTACGTGAGGGTGGAACAGTTCATGTCGACGGACCTCTTCACCGTGCACGAGGATGAACCGGTGGACCTCGTTGCCAGCCTCATGGACTGGGAGAAGATCCGACACGTGCCGGTCGAAGACAACGAACATCGACTGGTAGGTCTGGTTTCCTATCGCTCGCTCATTCACTTGCTGGCTCAGGGGGCTTTCTCTCATCGCCAGGCCCCCATTCCCGTGAGCGAGGTCATGAAGCGAGATCTCGTCACCGTGGCGCCGGACACTACGACCCAGGCAGCGGTCTCGCTGATGAAGGAGAAACACATCGGGTCGCTTCCCGTGGTCAAGGACGGGCGGCTCATCGGCATCGTCACCGAGCGCGACTTCATGGACATCGCTCGCGAGTTGCTCGAAGAGAAGCTGCGCGGATCGTGAGCCTCCGAAAGCCGGGTGGCATCGTCACCGAAGGCGCGAACGAGACGGCTATCAAGGCCGAAACAGGCTCACGAGTCGGGTTTCCACCCCGAGAGCGACGTCGGGCCAACGATCGACCGATAGCTCGAATACTGCGAGAGCCGCCGTAGGGAACCGTTCGCTTGCTCCTGAAAGCATCGCGACGAGGTCTTCCATGCCGGGATTATGCGCGACCAGGAGCAACCGTTGTACCGTATCGCCGGGGACGCGAGCGGCCACGTCAAGGAGTTTGCCAGCCGGGGCGAGATAGAGCCCTTCGTCGAGCTCCACCCCGCGCGTGTATCCAGAGCTCTCGGCGACGGCTTCCGCCGTCCTCCGAGCGCGGACGGCGGTCGACGAGATGATGAGATCGGGGACGAGCGCTTCCTTCTTTAGGAGCCGTCCCATAAGAGGCGCAGCCCTCTTGCCGCGTTTGTTGAGGGGCCGCTCGTGATCGTCGAGGGTCTCGTCTTTCCAGCTGGATTTCGCGTGGCGGAGGAGCATCAGGGTCTTCATGTTCGTCTCCCGTCGGGGCTTGCGATCCTCGCGACGGATACGAATCGCAGTACGAGGACGCTCACCCAGAGGCCGATGACGGCATAGCGCAGCCAGTGATGGAACCAGGCCCATGCGGAGTCATCGGAAAATGCTCCCATGGCCCCCGTCGCCAGGTAGATGCCGGGCAATCCCACGAGGCCGACCAGCAGCGAGGCGCGTCGTTGGTGACGCGGGACGACTTCGGGGTACAGGCGACGATGCCGCGCAAACACCATCCCCGAGAGAGCGCCCGAAACAGCTCCCATGGCGGCAGCGGCGTTGGCGGTCGAATGCGCAACGACCAGAACCGCCGGGAGTCCCATCGAGACAAGAAGCTGACTGGGCATGGAGAGAGAGGTTACCCGCGCAACGATGCGGGGCGAAGCTTTCGTGAACAGCCAGGCGATGGCAGCGCCGAAGGCTATGCCCGCGGCGACGTCGGAGGGGAAATGAACGCCGAGGTAGATACGCGAGAATCCGATGAGAAAGATCATTAGGGCGCAAACGCCCCCAAACCAGAGTTTGCGCACCTGGAATCCGAGAAGTCCCCAGAAGACCGTGGCGTTTTGCGCATGGCCGCTGGGGAAGCTGTACTCGTCGGGGGTGCGGAGCGGGGTGATGTCCGCGGAGACGAAGGGCCGGTCGAGAGCGACGGCGTCCTTCACCAATGCGTTCAGGTAGACGCTCACGACGAGAGCCACGAACAGCCGGATCGCGAGCCTCCACGAGAACCTCCACCACAAAACCGGCAGCATGACCAGGTAACCGAGTGTCGAACCGACATCGGTGACGGTGAGGAAGAAGACGTCGAGCGCGGGTGAACGGTGTGCCGAGAGCCAGCGAATGAGCTCGACGCCGGCGTCGAGAATGGACTGCACCAACGTCTCACCTCAAGGAGCGCACAAGGCGACTAGCGATCCTCCGCCTCAAACCGACGAGGTCGGGCCTGAGGCGGACCCTCGCATCTACAGTATCTCGACTGTGGACTCTTGACGCCGCGCTCACACCTCGGAAACTTCGATCCGTCAAGACCTTCATGGCGTTAGCGCAGCTAGAGCTCTCTTGCAAGGATCTGCCGATAAACGTCGGGATCGACATTGCCGCCGCTGACGACGCAGCAAATGCGCCCGGCGCGAAACCGCTCGGGCTCGGTGAGGAGTGCCCCGATTGACAGAGCGCCCGTGGGCTCCGCTTTGAGGTTGGCGAGCTCGAACAGAAGTCGCACCGCCTCGGAAATGAGATTCTCGGGCACTTCGACGATGGTCTCGATCCCTCGCTCGAGGATAGCCCAGTTGTGCCCGCCGAGACTCAGGGTTCGAGCGCCGTCCGCGATTGTCCGAGGCTCGGTCTCGTTTCGAACGATGCGCCCCGCTCGCAGGGAACGAGCGGCATCGTTGCCCAAGAGCGGCTCGGCTCCGACGACTCGCGTATCGGTGTTTCCCGATTCGCGAAGTCCACGAACGACGCCTGAGCTCAGGCCACCTCCTCCGACGGGTACCACGACAGTGTCGAAGCCCAAAGTCGAGAGCTCCTCTCCGAGCGTGGCATTCCCGGCGATGACGCGAGGATCATCATAAGCGCTGGCGACGAATGCTTCTGGGTTGGCGCGGGCAAGCTCCGTCACCCGCTCGGCGCGACTCTTGACGTTCACGTCGACGAGCTCGACGACGGCTCCGTGCTCCTTCACCGCCTCTACCTTGACGCGTGCCGATGTGTGCGGCATGACGACGATGGCGCGTTTGTTCAACAGGCGGCACGCGTACGCCAGCGCTTGACCGAAATTTCCCGACGAAGCCGTCAGGATCGTGTCCGCTTCCACCTGCGCGGCGAGGTTGTAAGCCGCACGAAACTTGAAGCTGCCGGTGTGCTGGAAAGTTTCGGTCGCTATGGCTAGGTCGACCTGGAGTCGAGTCGCAAGTCGGGAGGGCGTGAATAGAACCGTTCGTCGAAGAACGTCGCGAACGTCGCGCCTCGAATGCGTCATGGGCCTTCAAATCTTACATCAGGAAGCTTACAATCACGGTCAGAGCCTGCTTCGTGGAGGGTATCGCAATGATGTTCGCGCCATCGGGAAAGCAAATCGTCGAGGCGGTTTCGCATCGCGGCTGGAAGCGACGGCCGGCTCGAAATCGAAACATGACGAGCGTGTGCCGAAGCGAGCGCTCCGTGGAGCTAACCACTTCAGAGGCTGTCATGGACGGCACGCCGTGTCTGTGTTGCCGGAGATCTCGACCGACCGTGGGCATGTTCCCGCTGGTTTGTCGGGCGGGCCGCGTTTCCGGCGGCCTGCCCCTCTGATCTCCATGGGTCGTCGGGTAGCCCACTCTCGCCGGCGTAAGCCGGGCCTCAGTCGGTGTCGCGATGAGGATTGATTCCCACCAGCACTTCTGGCGATTCGACGGAAGGGAGTACTCCTGGATCGACGACCGCATGGCCGTCCTACGCCGGGACTTCGAGCCCGAGGAGCTTGCAGCAATCCTGAAGAAGAATGGAATCCATGGAACGGTTGCGGTACAGGTGCGTCAGAGCCTGGAAGAGACGGAGTGGCTACTCGAGCTGGCACAACAGAATGCCTTCGTCCGCGGAGTCGTCGGCTGGGTGGACCTTCGGTCGTCGGTCGTACGTCGCGAACTCGAGCGTTACCGTGACAACCGCTTTTTCGTGGGCGTGCGTCACCTGGTCCAGGACGAGCCCGACGATCGGTTTCTCTTGCGCGAGGATTTTCTCGCGGGCGTGTCGATCTTGAAGGATCTGGATCTGACCTACGACATCCTGATCTATCCCCGGCAGCTTCCTGCCGCGATCGAGTTCGTACGGCGCTTTCCCGACCACCGGCTCGTGCTCGATCACCTGGCAAAGCCGCCCATCGCCCGAGGCGAGATGGAGCCGTGGGCGTCCGCGATCCGGGAGCTGGGTTCCTCGGAAAACCTCTTCTGCAAGGTATCGGGGATGGTCACTGAAGCGAGATGGACGTCGTGGACGCGTGACGATTTCATTCCCTATTTGGACGTCGTTTTCGAGGCTTTCGGCTCGGGGCGGCTCATGTTCGGCTCGGACTGGCCGGTGTGCCGTCTGGCAGCGGGTTACGATGAGGTATTGCGGATCGTGGTCGAATATCTGGACACACTTTCCTCGGACGAGAAAGGGGCGGTTTTGGGAGGCAATGCGATCGACTTCTACCGACTTCGGCCGGCGGCGAATGCGGACTAGCGTACTCTTTAATCAGGCGGCTGGAACGGCGACGCTGCTCGTCGCTCTGGCGCTCGGCTCTTGTGGCGACGACCGATCGCGCGAGGGCGGGATGGATCCCGGGATCGTTATCGCCGTCATCCCCAAGGGCACGACCCACTCGTTCTGGAAGGCGATTCACGCTGGTGCGGCCAAGGCTTCGCGCGAGCTGTCGGTCGAGATTATCTGGAAGGGCCCGGCACGCGAGGACGACCGCGAAGCACAGATTGCCGAGGTGGAGAACTTCGTGAGTCGCGGTGTTTCCGGAATCGTACTGGCCCCGACGGACGAGAAGGCCCTTCGTCTCCCCGTGGCCAACGCGGCGAGGAGCGGTATTCCCGTCGTTATCATCGACTCCGATCTCGATAGCACCGACTATGTCAGTTTCGTCGCCACCGACAACTACGAAGGGGGCCGGCTCGCCGGTGCGCATATGATCGAGAGTCTCGGCGGACGGGGGCGAGTCGCCATGCTCCGCTACATGGAAGGGTCCGCGAGCACGATGCGCCGAGAGCAGGGGTTCCTCGACGTGATCGCCGAGAGTCCAGGCATCGAAATGGTGAGCGCGAACCAATACGCCGGCGCGACGGCGGAAACCGCGTATCAGGCAAGTGAGAACCTGCTCGCGCGGTTCAAGGGTGCCGACGGTAGCCTGTCCATCGACGGCGTTTACTGTCCCAACGAGAGCTCTTCTTTCGGCATGCTTCGCGCTCTTGAGGACGCAGCGCTCGCGGGAAGAGTCACGCTGATCGGTTTCGATGCCTCGGAACAAATGGTCAGGGCGCTCGAGGAAGGCTCGTTCGAAGCGCTCGTGCTCCAAGACCCGGTTAACATGGCCTACCTCGGTGTCAAGACGATGGTTGCCCACCTTCGGGGAGAGGCGGTCGAGGCACGCATCGACACCGGAGTCACCTTGATTACTCGGGAGAACATGAACGAGCCGCGAATGCAGGAGCTTCTTCGGCCCGACGTCGATCGATGGCTGAACTGAAGCGCATTCCGCGGCTCTCGACACATGGTTTGAGAAAACGCTTCGGCGCCACCGTGGCCGTCGATGGCGTCGATTTCGCGGTCTCCGAGAAGGAAGTGCGCGCCCTCGTCGGCGAGAATGGCGCCGGCAAGACCACTCTAATGAACCTTCTCTCGGGCGTGGAGCGACCCGACGCTGGCACCATGCAGCTCGACGGAAGGCCTTACGAGCCATCGAGCCCGGGCGAGGCGCGCTCGACAGGCGTCGCCATGATCCATCAGGAGCTCGCGCTCGCTCCTCACCTGACCGTCATGGAGAATCTCTTTCTCGGTGTCGAGCCCAGCGCCTCCTTCGGGTTCCTACGTTTCGGCGAGATGCGGTCACGGGCCATCGAGGCGCTTCGGACGCTCGGGCACCCAAACATCGACCTCGACAGACGAGTCGCGTCGCTGCCTATCTCGATGCGTCAGATCGTCGAGATCGCGCGAGCGCTCGTCCTCGACGCCCGCGTTCTTATTCTCGACGAGCCCACGAGCTGCCTGTCTCGGCCCGATATCGAAAGACTCTTTCGGCTGATCGGTCAGCTGAAAGAACGCGGACTCGCCGTCGTCTATATTTCTCATTTCCTCGAGGAGGTCGTGGAGATTGCCGACAGCTTCACCGTGCTCAGAGACGGCCGCTCTGTGGCCGAGGGGGGTATCGCCCAGACCAATCTGCGAGAGATGGTACGGGCAATGGTGGGGCGAGAGGTAGAGCACTTGTACCCGCGCTCGGCGCGGATACCCGGAGACGTCGTGCTCCAGGTGAAGGAGCTGGCCGGAGAGTTGCTTCCTCGCTCCGCCAGCTTCGAGCTGCGCCGAGGGGAAGTGCTCGGAATCGCCGGTCTCATGGGCGCCGGGCGAACCGAGCTCATGCGGGCGCTATTCGGACTCGATGGGGTTCGACACGGAAGCGTTTGCCTGGGCGTCGACTGTGGTCCCGCGACGCCTCGTGAGCGATGGCGTCAAGGCGTGGGGATCTCGAGCGAGGACCGTCAGGGCGAGGGACTTGCCATGAGGCGCAGTATCGCCGAGAACATGACCCTTTCCCGGCTCCAGGGGCTGGGGCCTTCCGGTCTCGTGATGCCGGCTCGCGTGCGGCAGGCGGCGCAGCGCTGGGTGAACGAGCTCTCGATTCAGTGTCGAGAGACCACCCAGGAGGTCGCGGAGCTATCGGGGGGAAATCAACAGAAAGTGGCGCTGGCGCGACTGCTCCATCACGATCTCGACGTGCTGCTCCTCGACGAGCCGACGCGCGGCATCGACGTCGCCGCCAAACAGACCATCTACTCCCTCATCGACGAGCTGGCTTCTCGCGGCAAAGCGATCTTGCTGGTCAGCAGTTATCTTCCCGAGCTGCTCGGGATGGCAGATCGAATCGGCGTGATGCGAAGGGGAGTACTCAGCGAAGTGCGTCCCACCTCCGATTGGGACGAGCTGAGCATCATGGCGGCCTGCACCGACATGAGCACCTGAGCCATGAAAGGACGCCGGCGATGGATTTCCGCGCTCGGTCCGCTCTTCGGACTCGCGTCGATCTATTCCGTCTTCGCCGTCTTTGGCCCGGATAGCTTCGCCACCGTCGGGACGCTCGAGACGATCGCCCGCCAGACGGCCATCGTAGGAACGGCGGCGCTGGGGATGACGTTGGTAATCATCTCGGGCGGTATCGATCTCTCTGTGGGCTCCATTGTGGCGATGACGTCGGTGATCGTGGCGCTGGTTCTCAACGCCGGAGGAAGTCCGTTCGCCGCCGTTGCCGCGGCCACCGCGGGCGGCGCTTTGTGCGGCCTGGCGAGCGGCGTTCTCATCACCCGCCTTCGCGTGGCACCTTTCATCGTGACCCTGGGGATGCTCCTCCTCATCCGCGGCGCCGCCAAGGGTTTGGGAAAAGAGCAGAAGGTCGATGCACCGATCACCTGGCTCGTCGAGCTTCTCGCGACCCTTCCCACCGACCGCAAGTGGATGATCGTGCCCGTGGGCGTGTGGCTTCTCCTCCTGCTCGCGGGAGCAACGGCATTTCTGCTCCACTTCACCAAGCTCGGAGTACACATCTTCTCCATTGGCTCGAGTGAGAAAACTGCCAGGCTGTGCGGCGTCCCCGTGGAACGAATCAAAGTCGTGGTCTACGGGCTCTCGGGTGCGCTGGCTGGTGTGACGGGAATGCTCCAGTTCTCCCGTCTAACCGTGGGCGATCCTACGGTCGCCGTAGGACTCGAGCTCGACGTGATTGCGGCCGTCGTGATCGGCGGGGGAAGCCTTGCCGGAGGAGAGGGCGGAGTTCTCGGCACGCTCGTCGGCGCATTCATCATGACGGTCATTCGTGCCGGCACTTCTCAGATGGGACTGCCCAACTGGGTCCAGGAAATCCTTACCGGCGCCATTATCGTCACCGCCGTGGCGATCGACCGCTGGCGGCATCGGCGGATCGTGGAGTCGTAGCGGTGAGAGAAGAAGGTATCCTTATCCCTTGCGCAGGAGAGACAAGATGATCCCGGATACTCATTTCCTTCGTTGCGCCCCGGCGAGGTGCGGTCTTGGCGTTCCTTTGAAGACACGTCGTCCACTCGGTCACTGATGCCTGCCGATCCAAAGATCGTTTCGGTCTCGACGAGCGATCTTCGCTTCCCGACGTCTCGGGATCGAGACGGCTCGGACGCGATGCATCCCGACCCGGACTACTCCGCGGCCTACGTCGTGCTCGACACCGATGCGGGAGTGGCCGGACATGGTCTCACGTTCACCCTCGGCCGCGGGAACGAGCTTTGCGTTGCCGCCATCGACATCTTGTCGAGAAGGCTCGTTGGGCGCCGACTGGGAGCAGTCACCGAAGACTGGTGCGGTTTCTGGCGAGAGATTACGGGGGACAGTCAACTGCGCTGGCTCGGGCCGGAAAAAGGCGTCATCCACCTGGCCACGGCGGCTGTCGTGAATGCCCTCTGGGATCTCCATGCCCGAGTCGAAGGAAAGCCGCTCTGGCGGCTTCTGGTGGACATGACCGCCGAAGAGATCGTGCGCGCTATCGATTTTCGCTATCTCACCGACGTCTTGACCCCCGAGGAGGCTCTCGCGCTTCTGAGGGAGCGTGAGTCCGGTCGGGGCGAACGTCTTGCGACCGTTCTGCGCGACGGTTATCCCGCCTACACCACTTCGGTGGGGTGGCTCGGCTATGAAGATGGCAAGATTCGTCATCTTTGTCGGGAGGCGGTGAAAGGAGGCTTCCGGGCCTTCAAGATGAAAGTGGGTGGCGATATCGACGACGACAGACGACGAGCCGCGATCATTCGTGAGGAGATCGGTTGGGAGCGCATACTGATGATGGATGCGAATCAAGTATGGGATGTCGAAGAAGCCATCATTCACATGGAGGCACTGAGCGAATTTCGCCCCTTGTGGATCGAGGAGCCGACGAGTCCCGATGACATCCTGGGTCACGCGGTGATCGCCCGGGCGCTGCGCCCCATCGGCGTGGCGACCGGAGAGCACTGTCCCAACCGTGTCATGTTCAAACAGTTTCTTCGAGCGGGGGCGATTCAGTTCTGCCAGATCGATGCCTGCCGTCTCGGGGGAGTGAACGAGGTCCTGGCGGTGCTGTTGTTGGCCGCGAAGTTCGACGTTCCCGTGTGTCCGCACGCCGGCGGCGTGGGTTTGTGCGAACACGTACAACATCTTTCGTTGTTCGACTACGTTTCCGTCAGCGCGAGTCTCGACAACCGCTTCATCGAGTACGTCGATCACCTTCACGAGCACTTCGAGGACCCCGTTGTGGTTCGCGATGGATCCTATCGAGCGCCTTTCGCTGCCGGATACAGCACCGCGATCAAGCGAGCGTCACGCGAATCGTTTGCTTACCCGAACGGTCGAATGTGGCAAGGGGTGTAGATCACGTAGAAAGCGCTTGACACGAACCATGTTACGTCTTTACCCTACACCTAGTGTTTCACATACAATTTAGTGGTTTGATGTCGTTTCGATCTTCTTCGAGCGGAACCTCCCGCTCAATCCCGACCGAAAGGAGGTGAGGCGCAATGGCAAAGAAGAGAAAGGCTGCCAAGAAGAAAACGGCCAAGAAGGCTAGCAAGAAGAAGAAGTAGTCTGTCCTCAGGGGTACAGAGAGAGGGGGTGAGCGATTCACCCCCTATTTTTTTGGTTGCTGGTTCTCATCCACTGCGTCGACAGCGGAGAGCCGCCACAATTCCGCCGCGCTCGGCAGGGACGCGCGTCCCGTCATGCCGGTGCATTTCGCTGCGGCAGCGCAGTTGGCAAAGCGCGCCGCCTCAATCGCCGAGCGGCCCTCGAACAAAGCGTGAACGAAAGCTCCGTGGAACACGTCGCCTGCGCCGGTGGTATCTACGGCAGTCACGCGATAGCCGGCGAGTTGCGTAAACGGCTCGCTGCGACTCGCGATCGCACATCCCTTTTCGCCGAGCGTAACGCCGACGATCGCCGGTCCATCATGCGGAAGCTTGTCGAGGAGCGAATACAGAAAACTCCGTGGCTCGTATGCGGCCGACTCCGAGTAGCTGTGGGACAAGATTGCGACATCGGTTGTTGTGAGGAGCTCTTCAACACCCTCCCGGGGGTGGCCGCAGTCCAGGACCACGAGTGCTCCGGCGCTTCGGGCTTCTCTAGCGGCCCGGATCTGGACTTCGATACAGCGCGCGTCCACGAGGAGCGCGCGGCAATGGGACAAGGGGAGCCTCCGTACCGCTTCCCAGGGAAGGGGAAACCCCACCCCGCGAGGCGCCTCGAGAATCGTGCGCCGACCGTTCTCGACGATGATGACGCTCGTCGGCGACACGAAATCGTTTCGCACGACGACACCGTCGGTACCGACGCCTTCACGGCGAAGCCCATCGATGATCATCTCCCCGACGGGATCTTCGCCCACGACCGCGGAGATGGCGGTTTTGCGGCCGAATCGAGAGAGCGTCACCAGCGCGGTCGCCACCGGACCGCCGCCCGACTCGTAGAACGCCGAGGCGCGAAGCTTCTCATCGGCGCGTGGATAGCGATCCATGAGGACGCTGATGTCGCGCACCGCAAGGCCGACGCCGATGGCGTCCCAGACAGGCATGATGTAGTTTACCTTCTTACGGTGCACCAGACGTTACGCGATCGGAGCCTTCCTTTCCGATCGGAGTCATCTCGGTGAAGAGGAAGGGTCGGGGTGCGGTCTCGAATCGAAGCGGGAGGTTCGAGCGCCTGCACTACCTCCCGATCGAGGAGCGGGACCGTGTCGAGACCTCGGTAACGCCGGATCAGACACGGACGATCATCGCCCGCAACGATTCTCCCGACGTCCCATTCGACAAGTCCATCAACCCCTACCGCGGCTGCGAGCACGGATGCATCTACTGCTTCGCTCGCCCTACTCACGCCTATCTCGGACTATCGGCGGGACTGGATTTCGAGACCCGGATCTTTTCCAAACCCATGGCAGCCGAGCTCCTCCGTGCCGAGCTCGAGAGTCCGCGATATCGGGTCACCCCCATCGCCCTCGGGGCGAATACCGATCCCTATCAGCCGGTGGAGAAGGAGCTTCGGATCACGCGCGCAATTCTTTCGGTCCTTTCCGAGTACGAGCACCCGGTGGGGATCGTAACCAAGTCTCAGCTGGTACTGCGGGACATCGATCTGCTGTCGCCCATGGCGGCGCGGCGGCTCGCCAACGTGTTCGTTTCCATTACGACTCTCGATCCGGATCTGGCGAGCCGGATGGAGCCGCGTGCCGCGCGGCCGGAGAAAAGACTCGAGACGATCCGTCGCCTTCGAGAGCAGGGGATTCCGACGGGAGTGCTGGCCTCTCCGATGATCCCGGCGCTCAACGACTCGGAGTTGGAAAACATCTTGAAGGAGTCCGCCGCTGCCGGGGCACAGTCCGCGGGCTACATCCTGCTGAGGTTGCCGCACGAGCTGAAGGATCTGTTCCGTGAGTGGCTCGAGGCTCACTACGAAACGAAAGCCTCTCACGTGCTCAATCTGGTGCGGGAGACTCGAGGCGGAGCGCTGTACCGGTCCGAGTTCGGCACGAGGATGCGCGGCCAAGGTGCCTACGCGGACTTGCTGGAACAACGATTTCACGCGGCGTCGCGAAAGTACGGTCTGGACCGGAGGCTTCCTCCGCTCGATACGGGCCGCTTTCGCCGCCCGTCTCCTGGGGCTGTCCAGATGGACCTGTTCCGCGAGGAAGGCAGTTAGTCGATCTTCGCCTGACTCTCTTCATCTGCGTTATATTCATCAAACATGGTGCTCGATTCGAGACGGCGAAAGAAGAATCTCGTGGCCCAATGGGCGTTCGATACGAGCCCCATCCTGGGACGGTTCCACCTCTGGCTCGAGGACGTCGAGGTGGAGCTCTCGCGCATCGATGACGGCAAAACGCGATTCTCGTTCCTTCCCTTGCGCCTGGAGGCCATGATGGCCATGACGGCGGCGGTTACCGCGCTGGGGACCAAGCTGTACGGGCGTTTCGGTGAAGGTGACCGGCTCGATAAGGTGGGTCTCAATCAGGTCAAGAAAGACGCCGACGCGATCTCCGCCTACGCGATGAGCGAGGCCCTGTGGTACGCGACGAGGCAGCTTCCCGAGAACCACGCGGTGATGGTCTCGCTGGGCGAAGGCCTGATGCCCAAGCTCGGTGAGACGCCAGAGATGGGCTCGAACCCTCAGCTGGGATTCGGTCGCGTCTACGCCCGGCCGCAGGTTGCGAAATGGGTCGACGCGCGGGTGATGCGCTTGATCAACGAACGCGGCTACGTCTTCGAGGAGTTCTACGACGAGGCGAAATCGGCGGGCATCACCATCTGGGGCGCCGCCATCGACACGCTCGAGAACACCTCCCGGTTCGCCAAGGGGGAGCAAACCGGTCCCCTCACAGTCCTTCATCTATTCGACCAGCCCCTGCAGATCAGCCGACCCTACGAGGGTTACGTGGGGAACCTCCTGCTTCCCAAGGATGTGGCGGAGACGGCAGCCGAGCGGTCGGTGCTCATAGACTACCGTTGCCACCGGGAGCGTGTGGTGGAGGCCATCGAGTGGACCTATCCGGGGATACGCCGCGAGAACATTCACGTCTGGACTCTCGGAGGAGCGAGTCGTGAAAAGCGTCTCGGCGCCCTATGGAGCCAGTGGCGCGATGCCGGGGTACATCTGGTCGAGGACGGATGGAAGCTTCCCTCGGGTCTTTTGGCTTTCAACGATTCGGGAAGCTACGCCCCCACCTATCACGTCAGAGCGTGGCGAGACGAGGCGAGCCAGTGGCACGTGTTCTTGTGTGACGGCTACGCGGGCTCGGCGGAGGCGATGCAGGCAGCGAGTCTCGCACCGGTGCTCGAGCTGGAAGCGTCTCTATCGGTGCTCACGTCGAAGTTCGTGCTCTCGTCCGACAAGGAATGGAAGGTCATGGCTCTATCTCCCGAGGCGAGCGACTTCGAAGAACGTCTGAAAGAGATCGCGGGCGCGAGCTATGACGATACCTTGGCCGAACAATACCGAGAAGCCGTGCGCGCCGCACGGGACGCGGGAATGCCCGTCGAGAGATCCGTCGTCTCGGCCGACGACTTTTTTCCCGAAAGACGTTGGCGGGTGCTTGCCGCCTGCGGATACATTTGCCGTGATCCTTACAGCGGAGCGGAGGCAGTCGAGGAATTGGGTGAGGGACTCTATCGGGTGACCACGGCTCTAGCGACCCGCAAAGGCCGCAAGCGGATTCGGTTCACGCTGCGAATGATGGAGAAGCCCGACCGGGCTCGGCTGGTGTTCAATCCGCTCCTCGTTCGCTTCCTTCAGGGAGAGAATTTTCGCGAGAGGCCGGTCCGCATCTCGGATTCCGGCCGGGTGCGCAACGAGCTTCAGACGCTGTGCTCGGAGGCGCTCGATTACGAAGGATCGACGATCCGCATCGATTTCGCTCGAATTCGACCCGAGGTTATTTCGAAGGAGCACCAGCTAAAGCTTCGTGAGATATTGGACTGGTACAAAGAGGAACATCCCGTTTGGTTTCGCTGGCTGGAGATCGCCGGCTAGGCCTGCGTTCCGGCAGAACGTCGGGTTTCACTGCATCGGAACTTCTCTCAGTGGGATGTCCCAATGGGCATCCAGGATCTCGAAGCGCCGAGCCTCTTCTTCGCGAAATTTCGCGAAATCCGGGTAGAGGCGCCGGGCGATGGCCTCTTCGTTCGACGGCGCCAGGAACCGCTCATCGCTCTTGAACACGAGCTCCGTGGCGAAAGTCCAGTCGGCGCGGCCGTCGCCATGAAACTGAGGAACGTAGGCTTTGAAACCCACGAGTCGCTCACCCATCTGTTCTTTCAGGACGGGGTAGTGATTCTTTTTGAAGAGCTCCAGAAACTCATCCTGATGTCCCCACTTCACCCGATAGAAGTACCAGGCGGTTCGCTCGCTTGCGGGCGCCTGCGCACGAGCCGCGGGTATCGTGGCACCCAATGCGACCCCCAAGAGCAAAGACAAGGCGATGGAAACGTTCTTGGTCATGACTGCTCTCCTTCGCTCCTCTCTTTCGCCAATAAGAAATGCAACGAGATATCGGAGCGTGCGTTGGTCTTTTACTACACATTCCATTCACGTCTAGCCCGAAGTTGTTCTCAGCATGGATTGCACTTGGCTGGCACCCATCTTGCTTCATTGGAAGAAGACGGCGTCCGAAGGGCTTACTCCAGCCACTTTGATTCATTGAGTCGCTAGTCAACACGAGCGACTCGACCCCGCCATCGTTAGCACGCTGAAAGCTCGCTTTCAGCGAAAGGGGGCTCGCCATGCGACACGTCGCCCGTGTTGGTCTCACCGGTTCGATCTTCGTCCTGTTAGCCTTCGCCGTCGAGGCAGAGGAGAAAAAAACCTCATTTCTACCGAGAAGCATATACCTCCCGATAGAGTTCGACTTGTGCGAGCATCTTCACGATGCGGTTCTCTACGAGGGGACGGAAGCGGTAAGCTCTCTTCCGGTCAAGCGCATATTTCAGTTCACTTACTATCCGAGTCTCGAACGAATCGAGCCAATCCGTGCGGATATCGAGATCGTGGGAATCAAGGACGACGGAAAGCGTTTCGTCGGAAAGCTCGCGGTTACCCCATGGGGTGTCTTCACCGCCAAGGAAAAGGTGGAGCTCGACATGGGCGAACTGCTCTCGAAGTTGCACCGCAAGATCGATGTCCGATACGACACGATGACGCTGAGGTTCCGATGCGAGGATCGTTGCGAAAAGGGCGTGGTTCAATCGAAAGAGAACGAGAACGCGCGAGAGTCCACGGTGGAGAAACCGCAGGAAAACCGATCTTCGTATTGATAGAATCACCGGGTGAGCACGCCCACGCCTCCCGTTCCCCCGTCACCTTACGAGCCTCCGACAGCGAGCGGCGGTGCGCTTCCGCCGGGAGGGGATGAGAGCCCGCGGCTCCCCTGGGAGGAGCGTGAACGGCTCGGGGTCGTCGAAGCTCTAATCGAGACGATTCGACTTCTGGTGACCGATCCTTCGAACGCTTTCGCTCGATTGCGCCGAGACGAAGATCTGACGAGCCCCATCCTCTTTGCGATCATTCTCGGCTGGCTTGCCGGCTTCCTGAACCAGATGTGGTCTTTTCTCTTCGCGAGCACTTACCGCAGCCTGCTCGGCGGGCTCGAGGGGTGGGAGGGTCTCTTCGGGGAGCCGTCCCTCGTCGGTCTCGTTGTCACCCTGGTCGTCCTGCCTATTATCATCGTCGTGGGGCTCTTCATCTCATCCGGCATCATGCATCTCTGCTTGTTGATGGTGGGGGCCACGGGCCAATCCCCCGCCGGTTTCGAGGGAACCCTGAAAGTTTACGCCTACTCGCAGGTGGCCGGTCTGGCGACCGTCGTTCCCGTGCTCGGTTCTCTGGTGTACGGCATCTGGGCGCTCGTGTTGAACGTCGTCGGATACGCGATCGTGCATCGGACGACGCAGGGCAAGTCCCTCCTCGCGGTGCTCATTCCCGTGCTCTTGTGCTGCGCCTGCGGGATTCTGGTCTTGTTGCTGTTCGGCGCCGTGCTGAGCGGCATTCTGGCAGGAGCGAGGCAGCTGTGAGCCGGTCGCTCGCCTACGTCTGGGGAGGCGTGTCGCTCGGGCTCATCGTGCTCTCGCCGTGGGGAGCCACCATGGCCGACGCGCTGTGGCCGTGCATGTTCAAGAGCCTGACGGGTTTCCCTTGTCCGACCTGCGGAACCGCTCGCGCGGCGCTCGCTCTGGCCCGGCTCGACCTCGTCGAAGCGCTGACGCGCTATCCTCTGGCGGCAATCGGATGGATTAGCTTTCTCGGCGGGGGCGTCGCGGCCGCGGCGATGACGCTCGCCGGCCGAACGCCTCCCGCGCTCCCTCACCAAATCCCTGTGTCGACGAGACTCGCCTTTGTTACCGCCTTCATCGTCAATTGGATGTACTCGATCGCGACCGGCGTCTAGCTGCGCTAACGCCAAGATCTTAACGGATCGAACAGTTTTTCGAGGGGTGAGCGCTAGGCTCGGACCTATTTTCCCCCAATCGCAAAAACGTGGTGGTCCGTGCGAACGAAAATCGTTTGATCCGAAATGGCGGGTGAAGCGAGCGACCTTTCTTCGATCGAGTTCGTCGCGAGAAGCTCGGGGCGGGGTCCGGATCTCAAGACGAACGTGTCGCCCGCTTCGTTGAGGAAGAACACCTTACCGTCTCCGGCGACGGGCGACGCGGTGAATGCGCCACCGAGCCGCTGGCGCCAAACGGTCTTGCCGTTGTCGGGGTCGACGACCGAGACGACCCCGCGCTCGGTAGCCATGTACAACAGGCCGTCATATAAGAGGAGGGAAGAGACGTAGGGCGCGCTCGTGGGTACGTGCCAGAGCACATGGGTCTGGGAGACGTCGCCGCGCCCGCCGAGACGGATGGCCGAATAGGGCCCGCTCGAGTAGCCGCGGCTCGCGTATAAGACACCCTCCCGGTAAACGGGGATGGGAATCGCGAGCGTCACGGGCTCGCCCACGTGCCAGAGCGATTTCCCGTCCATGAGGTCGTACGACGCGATTCGGTCGCTGCCGTTCACGATGAGCTCGTCGCGGCCGGGGCCACGAACGACCAGGGGCGTGGTATAGGACCGAATTTCCTTACCGCGCTCGATGCGCCAAATCTCTTCTCCAGTGCTCTTGTTCAAAGCGACCAGGTAGGCACCTCGTGGGTGGTCGCAAAGCAAGAACAGCCGATCGCGATAGAGCGCGGGAGAGCTGCCATGGCCCCACAACACGTCGAACGGTCCGTACAGTCGGGCAAGATCTCGTTCCCAGAGGAGGTTTCCCCTCAGATCGAATGCCAACAACTGGCCCGTGCCCATCCACGCGAACACCGATTCCCCGTCGGTCACGATGCTCGGGCTGGCGAAGTTGTGCTTGGGGTGCACAGCGGGGAGAGTATTCTTGTCGCCCG
Organism: Vicinamibacteria bacterium; assembly: GCA_035457705.1. Classification (GTDB taxonomy): domain Bacteria; phylum Acidobacteriota; class Vicinamibacteria; order Marinacidobacterales; family SMYC01; genus DASPGQ01. The sequence goes on along the minus strand of DATIBD010000070.1, from coordinate 107,316 downwards.
CAACCAGCCGGTGCTCCCAAACCACGTGGCCGTCGTCACGGTGGAGGGCTCTCACGACGAGTGTGATGCGCGGGGTCGGTGCGCCGCCGGCGCGGGGCGCCAACGCCTCGGGGAATTCGGCTCCTCGACCGTCGATGGGACCCGAGCCCAGCTGGAAGGTTACGAACACCAGCTCGTCCTGGACTATCGGCGAAGACGTTCCCAGGCCGGGAAGGGGGGCCTTCCAGAGGATGTTTCGAGCGGAGCCCCAGTGCAGAGGGAGGTTCTCCTCGGGAGAAACGCCGTCCCCCGTGGGTCCGCGCCATTGGGGCCAATTTTCACCCGCAGCCACACTGGCCCAAAACGTGAGCAGGATTCCGATCCAGGTCTCGAGTGAGTGCTTCACCGCTCGGCCTCGCGGAACCACTTTAGCAGGTAAAAGAAGTCGACAAAGAGGTGCAGCTCAGTTGCCCGAGCGGGCTCTCAGCCTTTTCGGTGGCCAGGGGTGCTATAGTCGCGGTCCCCGATGGACTTTCGCCTGACTCCCGAGCAGGAGCAGATCCGACAATCGGTGCGTGAGCTCTGCTCGAGCTTTTCCGGAGAGTACTGGCAGAAGCTCGACCGTGAGCTCGGCTATCCCACCGCGTTCGTTGACGCCCTCACCGAAGCAGGTTTTCTCGCCGCGCTGATTCCCGAGGCATACGGGGGAACCGGGCTTGGAGTTCTCGAAGCCAGCCTGATTCTCGAGGAGATCAACCGCTCGCCCGGCAACTCCAGCGTCTGTCACGCCCAAATGTACATCCTGGGCACGCTTCTCCGACACGGCTCGGAAGAGCAGAAGCGACGCTTCCTGCCGCCGATCGCCTGCGGCGAATTGAGGCTTCAGGCTTTCGGGGTCACCGAGCCGACGACGGGCTCGGATACGACGAAGCTCACGACTCTCGCACGTCGCAAGGGGGATCGCTACGTCGTGAACGGGCAGAAAGTCTTTACATCGAGAACGGAACACTCCGACCTCATGCTCTTGCTCGTCAGGACGACACCGGCCGTTCAGGTTACGAAGAAGACCGATGGGTTATCGGTTCTGCTGGTCGACCTGCGGGGGGCGATCGGACACGGCATCACCGTGCGACCCATTCGGACGATGATGAACCATCATTCCTGTGAGCTCTTCATCGAAGACCTCGAGGTGCCGGCGGCTAACCTCGTTGGCAGCGAGGGACAAGGATTTCGATACATTCTCGACGGCTTGAACGTAGAGAGAATTCTCATTGCTTCCGAATGCATCGGTGACGCGCGATTCTTCCTGGACCGGGCGACGGCCTATGCCAGGGATCGGGTCGTCTTCGGGCGGCCCATCGGTCAGAATCAGGGCATCCAGTTCCCCCTCGCTCGGGCGTTCGCTCACACCGAGGCGGCGGACCTCGTGCGCTTCCGGGCGGCCGAGCGCTTCGATCGAGGCGAGCCGGTCGGCGCGGACGCGAACCTTGCGAAGCTCCTGGCTGCCGACGCCTCCTGGGAAGCGGGAAACGCCGCGCTCCAGACGTTCGGGGGCTTCGGCTTTGCCGCAGAGTACGATATCGAGCGCAAGCTTCGCGAGACCCGCCTGTATCAGGTCGCGCCCGTATCGACGAATTTGATACTTACTTATGTTGCGGAGAAGGTGCTGCACCTTCCGAGGTCGTACTAGCTGCGCTAACGCCATGTTGCCGCTCGAAGACGTAACTGTCGTCACCGTCGAGCAGGCCGTTGCCGGGCCGCTCGCCACGCGCCATCTAGCCGACTTGGGCGCTCGGGTGATCAAGATCGAACGTCCTGGCACCGGCGACTTCGCGCGACATTACGACGACGCGGTGCACGGTCTCTCGAGCCATTTTGTGTGGCTGAATCGCTCCAAGGAATCCATCAGCGTTGACCTGAAGCACGAAGAGGGCAAGCGGATCCTGGAGAAGCTCGTCGCCCGGTCCGACATCTTCCTCGAGAACCTCGGACCCGACGCCATCGAGCGGCTGGGATTCTCCGCCAAGCACCTGCGGACGCAGCATCCCCGGCTGATCACCTGTGAGATCTCTGGTTACGGCTCTTCGGGTCCCTTTCGGCATCGCAAGGCCTACGATCTGCTCATTCAGGCGGAATCGGGACTCCTTTCCATCACCGGGACAGAAGCCTCACCGTCCCGGGTCGGGATTTCCGTGGCGGATATCGCCGCAGGTATCTACGCTTACTCCGGCATCCTGGCCGCGCTCTTGAAACGCCAGAAGACGGACGAGGGGAGTCACGTGGAGGTGTCGCTCCTCGAGGCCCTCGGGGAATGGATGGGATACCCGGTGTATTACGCGGGCTACGGCGGGATGGAGCTTCGCCGCGCCGGAACGCATCACGCGACCATTGCCCCCTACGGCGACGTCCCCACCGACGACGGTCTCGTGTTCATCGGGATTCAAAATGACGCGGAGTGGAGGCGCTTCTGCGATAAGGTGCTCGGTCAGCCCGAGCTCGGAGGCGACACACGGTTCGCGACGAATCGGTCGCGGGTGGAGCATCGGGAGCGTCTTCTCGAGATCATCGGAGGCGTGTTTTCCCCCATGACGACGGCCGAGGCCATGGAACGTCTCGCCGAAGCCGGCATCGCCCATGCGCAGGTCAACTCCGTCCTGGACTTCATCGCCCACCCTCAGCTCGCGGCCCGCAACCGATGGCGCGAGATCGACTCGCCCGTCGGTAAGTTATCGGCCTTGCTGCCACCGGCTGAGATCGAGGGCGTGGAGCCCAGGATGGGTCGGGTACCCGACCTGGGCGAGCACAACCGAGCGATCCTTTCCGCGCTGGGCTACGACGAAGCGACCATCCGGAGACTTCGGGAGGAAGGGGTGATCTAGCGATGGCGGTCAAGGCAGGCTGGACGGGGCGGCTGTACGAGGACTTCGAGATCGGGGATGTCTACGAGCACCCGCTCGGGCGGACGGTACTTCCGGTCGACAATAGCTGGTTCACGCTCCTGACTCAGAATACGAACCCGATTCATTTCGATCATCACTACGCCTCTCAAACCGAGTTCGGAAAGCCGCTGGTGGACTCGACGTTCACACTGGCGCTGGTGACGGGGCAATCCGTGACCGATCTCTCTCAAAACGTGCTGGCCAACCTCGGGTGGGACGAGGTTCGACTTCCGAATCCAGTGTTCGAAGGCGACACCATCTATTCCAAGAGCGAAGTGCTTTCGAAGCGTGAGTCGAGATCGCGCCCGAACGTGGGAATCGTGCGGGTGAGGACCACCGGATACAATCAGGATGGGAAGACGGTCATCGAGTTCGAGCGCACGTTCATGGTCTACAAGCGCGGCCACGCTCCCGCCACGAAGCGTTAGCGTTGACGCGGCCATTCCCGTCGTATTAAAAAGCATGTCGCGAGCGCGATAGCAATTTCCCTGAGATCGCGCTACACCTCTGGTTCAGCCCAAGGAGGAGCGCCGTGATACCTGCCAGTTTCGAGTTCACCCGCCCTGAGACGCTTGCGGAGGCTCTGGCCCTTCTGGGAAAAAATCCCGACGCCAAGATCCTGGCAGGCGGACACAGCCTCATACCGATGATGCGCTTTCGGCTGGCGACCCCGTCGATGCTCATCGACTTGAATCAGGTGGGGAGCCTGTCCCACATACAGGAGAACGGAGAGTACCTGCGCATCGGCGCCATGACTCGTGAGGCCGTCGTCGAGCGTTCGGACGTCGTAAAGAAGAGGTATCCCCTTCTCTTCGACACGGCCCGGGTGGTTGCCGATCCCATCGTTCGAAACCTCGCGACCATCGGAGGCAATCTCGCGCACGCCGATCCCGCAAACGACCACCCGGCGACAGTGCTCGCCTACAAAGCGCAGCTCGTTGCCACGGGTCCCCGAGGCGAGCGGATCATCACCGCATCGGACTTCTTTCAGGACGCGTTCACCACGGCACTGGCGGGCGACGAGATCCTCACCGAGATCCGAATTCCGAAACCCTCGGGCCGGAGCGGAGGTGCTTACTTCAAGCTGGAGCGCAAGGTGGGGGACTACGCCACGGCGGCCGTCGCCGCGCAGATCGCGTTGGACGGGAGCGGGCGCGTCGTGAGTGCCGGAATCGGGCTGACGAACGTCGGCCTTACACCGATCCAAGCTACCGCGGCCGAAGAGTCTTTGAAGGGCAAGCCGCTCGACGATAGGGCCGTCAAAGAGGCGGCGAAGCTCGCTTCCGAGGCGGCGGAGCCTATCGAGGACCATCGCGGGTCGGAAGAGTACAAGCGTCATCTCGTGCGCACGCTCACGAACCGGGCGTTGAACAAAGCGAAGCAAAGGGCGGAAGGAGGGGGTGCGGCATGAGTCGCCATAGCATCAAGCTGAAGCTGAACGGTGAGGAACGGCAATGCGAGGTCGAGTCGCGGCTTCTTCTCGTTCATTTAATCCGTGAGGAGCTAAACCTCACCGGAACCCACATCGGGTGCGACACGACGTCGTGCGGCGCCTGCACGGTTCTCCTGAACGGCACCCCGGTGAAGAGTTGCACCGTCTTCGCCGTGCAAGCGGACGGAGCCGAGATCACGACGGTCGAGGGACTGGCAACCAATGGAAATCTCCATCCGATCCAGGAAGGGTTCATGAGCGAGCACGGTCTGCAGTGCGGCTTTTGCACGCCGGGCATGATGATGACGTCATCTGCACTTCTGAAGCAAAACCCCGATCCGACGGAGGATGAGATTCGCTGGGCGATATCCGGAAACCTTTGCCGATGCACGGGTTACGTGAACATAGTGAAAGCGGTTCGCTACGCCGCCGCGAAGATGAAGGAGGGTGGAAATGGCTGAATGTCGCGGACTCGGGCACTCGGTTCGCCGGAAAGAAGACCCTCGGTTCATCCAGGGGAAGGGGCGTTATATCGACGATATCAAGCTTCCCGGGATGCTCTATCTCGACATCGTTCGCAGTCCTTACGCTCACGCGAAGATACTCGAGATCAAGACCGAGAAGGCGCTCGCGACGCCAGGAGTCGCCGCAGTCGTAACCGGCAAGGACCTCGAGAAGTACAACCTGGCGTGGATGCCGACGCTCATGAGCGACAAGCAGATGGTGCTTCCCGTCGACACGGTCAAATACCAGGCCCAGGAAGTTGCCGCGGTCGTGGCGACGAGCCGCTACGCCGCGGCCGACGGCGTCGCCGCGGTCGAAGTGGACTACGAGCCGCTTCCCGTCGTGGTCGATCCGTTCAAGGCCCTCGAGCCGGGCGCGACGAAGGTCCGCGACGACAAGGAATCCAATCACATCTGGCATTGGGAGGCGGGGGACAAGGAGGCCACCGACCGGGCCTTTCGAGGAGCCGACGTGGTCGTCAAACAGAAGCTGCATATCCCGCGGATCCACGTGGCTTCGATCGAGACCTGTGGCTGCGTGGCGAGCTGGGATCCCGTCGAGGGGAAACTCACCCTCTACATGACGACTCAGGCGCCCCACGCGATCCGCACCGTTCTGGCGCTCGTCACCGGGCACCTGGGCCTCTCGGAGGAGCGAATTCGGGTCATCTCTCCCGATATCGGTGGCGGTTTCGGTGGGAAGGTTCCCGTGTATCCGGGCTACGTCCTCGCGGTGGCAGCTTCGGTTCTGACCGGCAAGCCCGTCAAGTGGATCGAGGACCGTTCGGAGAATCTGCAGGCGGACTCCTTCGCGCGCGACTACCACATCGATGCCGAGCTCGCGGGAAAGAAGGACGGAACGCTCACGGCGCTGCGGATCAAGACCATCGCCGATCATGGATACACCGACGCGGCGGCGAATCCGTCCAAGTTTCCCGCGGGCCTGTTTCACATCTGTACCGGGTCGTACGATTTCCAGGCCGCGCACGTCGAAGTCGACGGCGTGTATACTAACAAGCCACCGGGCGGCATCGCCTACCGTTGCTCTTTCCGGGTGACCGAAGCCGTACACACGATCGAGCGCATGGCCGACATCTTCGCCAGCGAGATCGGCATGGATCCCGTGGAGCTTCGCCGCAAGAACTTCATCAAACCCGAGCAATTCCCTTACACGTCGGCTCTCGGTTGGGAGTACGACAGCGGGGAGTACGACAAGGCTCTCGACAAGGCGCTCGAGATGATCGACTACCAGGGACTGCGCAAAGAGCAAAAGCAGAAACGCGAGCGCGGCGAGCTGATGGGGATCGGCATCTCGACCTTCACCGAAATCCTGGGTGCCGGGCCCGCCAAGCAGTTCGATATCCTCGGCATCAAGATGTTCGACTCGTGCGAGATCCGCGTCCACCCCACCGGTAAAGCGATCGCGCGGTTCGGCACCAAGTCCCAGGGACAGGGCCACGAAACGACCTACGCCCAGATCCTGGCCGAAGAGCTCGGCATCCCTCCAGAGGACATCCAGGTCGAAGAGGGCGACACCGACACAGCGCCATACGGACTCGGCACCTACGCGAGCCGCTCGACTCCGGTCGCAGGAGCCGCTGGAGCGATCGCCGCTCGTAAGGTGCGGGACAAGGCGCGGAAGATTGCCGCACACCTTCTGGAAGCCGCCGAGGAAGACCTCGAGTGGGAGCGAGGAAAGTTCTTTGTGAAAGGCTCTCCCGATCGTGCCAAGACGATCCAGGAGATCGCCTTCGCCGCCTACACCAACCTCCCCGAGGGGCTGGAGGCCGGTCTCGAATCGGTCTCCTACTACAATCCTCCCGCCCTGACCTATCCATTCGGCTCTTACATCTGCGTGGTGGACATCGATCGAGGCACGGGCGAGGTAAAAGTGCGCCGATTCGTGGCGGTCGACGACTGTGGAGTGCGGATCAATCCGATGATCGTCGAGGGCCAGATCCATGGCGGGCTCACCATGGGGTTAGCGCCGGCGCTGTTCGAGGAAATTTCTTACGACGAGAACGGCAACATCCATGGCGGCAACTTCATGGAGTACCTCGTGCCGACGGCGTGGGAAACCCCGAAATGGGAGACGGGTGAGACGGTGACGCCTTCGCCGCACCACCCCATCGGAGCCAAGGGAGTGGGGGAGTCCGCCACGGTGGGAGCACCGCCGGCGATCGTCAACGCGGTCGTCGACGCGCTCCGGCATCTCGGCGTTCGCCACCTGGAGATGCCACTAACTCCCGCCAGAGTGTGGCAGGTGCTCAAGGAAAAAGGCGTGGCCCTCGAAGAATGAACATCCTGGAAGAGGCTCTCCGCCTGGAGAAGGCCGGAGAGCCTTTCGTCATCGCGATTGTCGTGAGAGCGGCCAAACCCACCTCGGCGAAGCCCGGAGCCAAAGCCATCATCACAGAGGGGGGCGAATGGATTGGCTGGATCGGCGGAAGCTGCTCACGTCCAGCAGTCGCTTACGAAGCGCGGAAAGTGCTCGCCTCTGGCGAGGCACGGCTACTACAGCTATCACCCGATCAAACCTGCGCGAGTGGCGGGGCGCTCGACATCTATCTGGAGCCTCACGTGCCGAAACCCCATCTCATCATCGTCGGTCACCTTCCCGTGGCGGAAGCGCTTTGTTCTCTCGCGAAACCGCTGGGCTTTCGCGTAACCGCGATGTCTCGCGAGGCAAAGTCCGAGCAGTTTGCTGCCGCGGATGTTTTCGTCGACCGAATCGATTTCTCCGCCACGGGCAGGGGCGAAGCCTATATCGTAATCGCGAGTCACGGAAGCTACGATGAGGAGGCGATCCGGGCCGCGCTCGGGACCGGAGCGAGCTACATCGCTCTCGTCGCGAGCAAGAAGCGCGCGAGTGCCTTGCTCGATGGAGTGGTCGAGCGAGATCGCGTCAAAGCGCCCGCTGGCCTCGACATCGGAGCCGTGGCGCCCGAGGAGATCGCTTTGAGCATCCTCGCCGAGATCGTCGCCGTGCGCCGGAGCAAGCCGGTTCCCGTAGCCGATGAGTCCGGCTTTGCCATCGACCCGGTTTGTGGCATGACCGTCGAGATCGCGCGGGCGAGGGACATCCTCGAAGTTGGCAGCGACATTTATTATTTCTGCGGAAGCGGATGCAAGGAGCATTTCTCGACCCATGCTCGTTGAAGGAAGAAACAACATTAGAGCGAGTCGCAAAGAAGTCTGGAACTTTCTCACCGATGCCGAGTCCGTCGCCCAATGCACGCCCGGCCTCGAGTCGATGGAGGTCATCGAGCCGGGCAAGAAGTTTCAAGCGCTCGGGGCTCTCGGCCTGGGAACGGTGAAGGTCAAGTTCAAGACGATCATCGAATGGACCGCTCTCAATGAGCCGGACTCTGCCAAGATGAAGATGAGTGGAACCGCCCCGGGGAGCTCGATCGACGTGGCCAGCGAGCTCGAGCTCGAAGACGGGGCCGACGGCACCACCGAGCTCGCCTGGAAAGCGGACGTTCGCGTCGTGGGGACGATCGCGAGCCTGGCATCGCGGCTGATGAAGCCGGTCACGATGAAGATGACCACGCAATTCTTCTCCTGCGTCAAGAAGAAGATCGAGGGATGAAGTTCGGCCCCGTCCCCATCGCGAGGGCCGAAGGCAAGATCCTGGGGCACAACATCGCCGGACCGGATGGCAGGCGCCTCCTGCGGAAGGGACGCGCTCTTGGACCCGATGACATCAAGGTACTCGAGGCCCTGGGTCGCCCGTCGGTGTACGTGGCTGAGCTCGTGGAAGGAGACATTGGCGAGGACGACGCCGCCAGGCGCATCGCCGCGGCCGTCGTCGGCCGCGGATTGAGGCTCTCGGGTGCGGCGACGGGTCGGGTCAACGCAACGGCCACGACGCTCGGATTGTTTCGGGTCGATATTCAGAAACTACGATCGTTGAACGCGAACGAGGGCACGACGCTCGCCTGCCTCGAGGCCCATGCCGTGGCTCGTCCCGGACAGATGGCGGCGACGATCAAGGTGATTCCCTATGCCGTGCCCGAGGAGCAGGTGGCCCGTGCCGAGGCGCTCGGAGCGATCATTCATGTTGACGACCTACCGATGCGGCGGGTCGCGCTCGTGATGACGGGCAGTGTGGCAGTGCGCAGTCGGCTCCTCGAGAGTTTCGCGCCGCTCGAGGAGCGTATCGTTTCGCTCGGCTCCGAAGTGACCCAGCGGGCTTTCGTGGACCTCGACGACGAAAACGGCGAGGTAAGCCTCGTGGCCGCGATTCGCGGCGCCCGCGGGTCGGAGCTCGTCGTGTTGGCGGGCGACACGGCCATAATGGATCGCCAGGACATCGCTCCGCGTGCCGTCGAAAAGGCGGGGGGTCGGATCGAGACGCTCGGCGCACCGGTCGATCCGGGAAACCTGCTCATGCTGGCGTATATCGGCGACGTTCCCGTTCTGGGCGCCCCCGGCTGCGCGCGAAGCCGCAAGGCCAACGTGGTCGATTGGGTCTTGCCACGTTTACTCGCTGGCGATCGCCTCGGCCGCGAGGATATCGTGGACTTCGGCGCTGGGGGGCTGCTCGAGGACGTGCCCGAGCGGCCCCTTCCCCGAAGCCGGATCCGCGGCTGACCCTCGGAGCGTCAGGAGCCCGGCGTCAAACTATTCCATGCTCTGGCCGGTCCAGCGTGAGCTCAGAGCCTCGCGATCGATCTCTTCGCCGCGCAAGTACACGGCGGAGATTCGGCGAGTGTTGGTAATGTTCTCGAGCGGATTCGCTTGGAGCACGACAAAGTCGGCGCTCTTCCCCGATTCGACCGTTCCCATGTCGCCCAGCCCCGCCAGCTCGGCGGCGTTGCCCGTCGAGGCGACGAGCACCTCCGCCGGCGTCATACCGGCAGCCACCATGTCTTCCATCTCGACGTGCGGAGCCCACGGCGTATTGCCGTCGGTGCCTAGGGCGATTCGCATGCCCGCCTCGTTGAGCCGCGCCAGGTTGCGCGCCTGGGTGGCGAACGTTGCCTGGGCCTCGGGCGAGGTGGCGGCCGCGCGCGTCACCTCAGCGAGCTCCTCTTCCGGCATCGAGCCCCTCAGCCAGTCGAGCTCCGTCGGGACGCCGCGATTGGGCAGGTTCGGAACCAGCACCAGGTTTGGGCGCTCCTTGACGAGCTGCACCAGCTCGTCATCGAGGTCCTGGTCGCGCACGCCGTGCGCGAAGGCATCGACTCCGGCGCGAAGGAGCCCTTTCGCATCCTCGAGCGTGAAGATGTGGGCGGTGACCAGAGTGCCCGCCTGGTGGGCCTCCTCGATGACCGCCTGGTAGAGCTCCGAGCTCAGCTTTTCGTACTGTCCGTTCCGATCGTCGACCCATATTTTGATGATGTCGACGTCGCGAGCGATCTCGTCGCGAACGGCCTGGCGCGCTTCCTCCACCGTGGTGACCCAGTGAGGCGCCTCCGAGCGTCCCGGCTCGGGCGCCGTGATTCCGCGCCCCGCCGACCGGTATCGTGCCGCTCCCGGGATGACCTCGTCACGCATCTCGAGCGGCGTGCCTTCGCCGTCGTGCCCCAGGCTCATGGCCGCTCCGACCCCGTGATACGCGCGCCGCACCAGATCCTCGATGAGAGCCTCCCGCGTCGTACTGAGGTGAGTGTGGGTATCGACCAAGGCGGGGATGACGGTCATGCCCGTGAGATCGACTCGTTGGGCACCGTCCGGCACGGATACCTCGCCAGCCGCACCGACCGATAAGAACTTTCCTTCTGCTGCGTCCACGGTGAAAATGGCCTTCTCGATAATCTGCCCATTGCCCACGATGAGACGCGCCCCCTCGTAGGCCATGACCGTGCCTGGTTGTTCGGCGGCGGGCTCGGGAGCCGGGCCGGAGCAGGACGAAAACCACAGGGTCAACGAGAGCCCGGCGGCCAGGCCCGAGAAACGCAATTCAGTCTTCGATCGGTCCATCAGAGCCTCCAGTTCGATTCGTTCGTCGCGCATCTTAACCCCGATCGGACCAGATTCCGCGATCGACGAAACCTCCCGATCACGAGCTCGTTTGCGACTGGTGGCGCGACGGCTCGAGACGCGTTATCAATAAGCCCCTCGAGGAGGTATTTCGATGACGTTTTCCCTCTCGCTGATGCTTGCAGTTCTCGCGATCGCGAACGTTCCGACTCCCGCGTCCGTCTTCGGCTTCGAGCCCTGCGACGAGCGCCAGCTGGCGACCTACGAAGAGATCTCGAGCTATTTTCGCGAGCTCGACGCCGCTTCCGATCGGATGAACCTCTACGAGATCGGGGAGACCGCCGAGGGCCGGACGATGTTGATGGCTGTCATCAGCTCCGAGGCGAATCTCGCTCGGCTCGACCATTTCAAATCCATCGCCCAGCGACTCGCGCGGGCACGTGATTTGACCGACGGCAGGGCTCGTGAGCTCGCCGCCGAAGGAAAAGCGGTCGTGTGGATCGACTTCGGCCTTCATTCTACGGAGCGAGCACATGCTCAGACCGCGCCCCTGATGGGATACCAGGCGGTCACGAGCGAGGCACCGGAGTGGAAGTCCATCAGAGACAACGTCATCTTCATTCTCATACCGAACATCAATCCCGACGGAACGACCCTCGTGGTCGATTGGTATCGAAAGGTCAAGGGGACGCCCTACGAGGAGTCCAACCCGCCCGAGCTCTATCAAAAATACGTGGGGCACGACAATAACCGCGACTGGTACATGTTCAACCAGCCCGAATCGCAGAGTATCGCCCGCCAGCTCTACGAAGAATGGTTTCCCCAGATCATCTACAACCAGCACCAGGAGGCGCCATTCCCCGCGAGGATCTTCGTTCCGCCTTTCGAGGATCCGATGAACCCGAACATTCCGCCGCTGGTTATGCGAGGAATCAACCTCGTCGGCGAAGCCATGACGAGACGCTTCGATCAAGAGAAGAAAGCGGGTGTCGTCTCACGGTTGCAGTTCGACACCTGGTGGAACGGTGGAATGAGAACGGCACCGTACTATCACAACATGGTCGGGATCCTGACGGAGACGGGTCATTCGTCGCCGATGACGATCGAGTACGATCCCGAGGAGTTCCCCAAGACGTTCGCGAACGGAGAATCGACGAGCGCGCCATCGACGTACTACCCGAACCCCTATCGCGGCGGGACGTGGCGATTCCGCGACAGTTGCGGCTACATGGAAACCGGCTCGATGGCCGTGCTCGACATTGGGGCGAAACGACGCGAGGAATGGCTCTACGACATCTACCGGATGGGCAAGGACGCGATCGATGCGGGGGCGAGCGAGACTTATCTCATCGACGAGAGCCAGTGGGATCCGGGCACCGCAGTCAAGCTCGTGAACGTGCTCCGCCGAGGTGGCATCGAAGTGGAGCGGGCGCGTGCCGGATTCACAGCAGGCGGTAGAGATTACGGCGCGGGGACGTTTCTCGTTCGAGGCGCCCAGCCCTTCCGCGCACACTTGACGGACCTGTTGAACCCTCAGAGCTATCCCGACCGAAGGCTCTATCCGGGAGGGCCGCCCGAACGTCCCTACGACATCACCGGCTGGACCCTTCCCTATCAAATGGGCGTTTCCGTGGAAAAGGTCGAGTACGCGGTGGAGGTGGAGACGGAGCCCGTCGATTGGGCGCCGGTGCCCGAGGGAGGCGTGGATCGTGCGGGAAGTTTCGGCTACGCGCTAGACCCTCGGGCGAACGATGCTTTCACCGTGGTCAATCGTCTGATGAAAAGCGGTGCCTCGGTCGGCCGGACGAAGCAAAGCTTGTTCGACTGGCCCCCAGGTGCCTTCGTGGTTGAGGCCTCACGCGAACGGGTCGAAGCCCTGGCGAGGGAGCACGGACTCGTGGCACGGGCGCTGGACGAATCTCCCGCGGACATCGTGCCGCTGCGCCTGCCGCGCATCGCCATCTACCAGGCGTGGGGCGGAAACATCGACGAAGGGTGGACCCGCTGGGTGCTCGATCAGTTCGACTTCCCGTTCACGACCATCCACGACAGTGACGTCCGGGCGGGGGATCTAGGGGCACGTTTCGACGTGATCGTGCTCCCCGACGATGGACTCTCGAGCATGCTCAGCGGGCTCGACGCGGGCACAATGCCCCCCGAGTATATCGGCGGCATGACGCCCGAGGGGGTGTACAACCTCTATCGTTTTACGTCGACGGGAGGGACGCTCGTCGCCATGGACAGCGCCTCGGAGCTCCCGGTGACGAGCTTCGGCCTGGCGGTGCGCGACGTGACCAGGGGGCAGGACGAATCGAAGTTCTTCATCCCGGGAACGATCTTGAACCTCGACGTGGACAACACCCACCCGCTAGCCTGGGGAATGGCCGGAAAGGCGGCGGCGTTTTTCGCGCGCAGCCCCGCTTTCGATGTGGGTCGCGAGCCGACGCGATTCGAGCGCCAGCGAGGCATCGAGCCTGGACTTCCCGACGGCTACCATCTCGTCGCCAAATATCCGAAAGACAACCTCCTCAAAAGCGGCTGGCTCATGGGCGAGGGTGTCATCGCCGAGAAAGCGGCCGTGGTGGAAGCGCCCCTCGGAGACGGACGAGTGGTTCTCCTCGGCTTTCGCGTCCAGCACCGTGGCCAGAGCCATCAAACGTATAAGCTCCTTTTCAACGCTCTTCTCGGCGGCGGCAGTTAGCCAACTTTCACAATCGCGCTTCGTCGGTGTTATACCTAGGCAGGGTGATGACGAATTCAGCCGCCCTGCGCGACCGGAGCGAGCTCGGCGCAATCGTCCGCATCGGGCTCCTTCGAAGGGTATGAGATGTGAGCACGCAGTGCGAATAACTGCCGCGCCGTAAGCAGTTCGAGCCCTGGCGGACGATCGATGACGGGTCCCGCCAGGGCATTGAGTATTAAAGATGCCGAAGACGATGCGTTTCACCGAGCTTCTCTCGAGCCACGAGGGAGAGATCTATCGGTACGTTTATCGGATGACCGGGAATACCGACGATGCCCGCGACCTGCTCCAGGACACCTTCCTGAAGGCCTTCGAGGCCTTTGCCCGGCTTCCCGAGAACGCGAACCACCGGGCATGGCTCTACAAGATTGCCCACCGCCAGGCATTGAATCATTTTCGGTCGACCAAAAGGCGTGCCGCCGCGCCCATGGAGCAGGCGAAAGGGGTGCAAGATGAGCAGGGACACCCGGAATCACTCTCGGAGACTCGTCGGCTCGTTCGTGCATTGAATCGGCTCATCCATGAGCTCACGCCACGACAGCGGTCGGCTCTATTGCTGAAGAAGTACGAGGGCCTTTCTTACCGTAGCGTTGCCGCCATCTTGGGTGTCACCGAAGAAAATGCACGTGCGCACGTCTATCAAGCGATGAGAAAAGTTCGTAACGGATTGAGATCGGAGGGAACGAGAAAATGATCACTATGCCCGAGCTTCCTGTCCCGAGCGAGTCCGCCCGCTCCGCGGCCCATAAGAGTCTGATGAAAGCGTTCGAACCGTGGCGGACCTACTGTGGTTGGGTGGACGCGCCTTTTGGGCCGGTTTTCGTGGCGAGAACCGAGCGAGGCGTTTGTCGTGTCAGTTTTCGAAGCGCTGAAGAGCGGCTCCTCGATGACCTGGAGCGCAGGGGACTTCTTCCCGAGTTGGCGCCGGAGAGGCTCGACCGGGAGAGGCGGCAGCTCTCTGACTACTTCGAAGGAAAACGGCGGCTCTTCGACCTGCCCATCGACGTTCGCTGGGGCACGGAGTTCGAGAGAGACGTTCTGAACGCCGCGAGTCACATCCCGTTTGGGACCTGTGAGAGCTATTCGGATGTCGCCCGCCGCATCGGTCGGCCCAACTCGCAGCGCGCGGTGGGTAATGCCCTGGGGAAGAATCCCATTGCGATCGTCATTCCCTGTCATCGTGTGGTCGCCTCGGGAGGCAAGCTCGGCGGTTATACCGGTGGCGTCGACATCAAGCGGGTACTGATGGAGATCGAGGGCATCGTTGTGGAGCAAACATGAGGCGGGAGATAGAGCGGATAGGCGACCAGCTCGAACGGGCCCAGCGCGGCAAAGCCTGGCACGGCCCCTCGATCGGAGAGCTGCTTTCCGACGTGGACGAGACGAGAGCGGGATGGCGTCCCGTTCCCGGCGTTCACACCATCAAAGAGCTCGTGATGCACGTGATCGCCTGGCAAGAGGAGGCGTCACGCCGCCTGGGCGGAGAGGCGCGAGAGCTCCCCTCGGAGGAGGACTGGCCTCCGAGTCTTCCTTGGCACGAGATGCTGGACCGGCTGAATGTCTCGCACGACGCTCTGATGGGCCGGGTTCTGGAGCTCGATGATTCGGATCTAGACAAGAGTTTAGCCGGTCAGTCGGGCTCCGTATACGATCTTCTTCACGGGATCGTCCAGCACAACCTGTATCACGCCGGACAGATTTCCCTGCTGAAGAAGGGTCTCTCGTGGGGAGGCTGAGCCGATTAGCCTTCCCTAGTGCTCAATGCCGTGGCGGGACACGTGATCGATCGAGCCGCCACGGCTCGGGCTGCTTACGGCGCGGCCAGCGCCCCGGGCTCGCTCCGCTCGCGCAGGGTGCGTTGAATTTTTCATCACGCTGCTAGAGCCCGGCAGCGCGAATGCGTCCGATATTCTCCAGGACGCTTCGGCCGCTCTCTTCCGCGGCGATCTCGCTCCATTCCCGGGGGTGCAGTCCTGTCGTTCGAACCGCGAGCCTCTTGGCCTCTCGCGTGAGAGACTCACGCATATCACGCCCCGAGCGGGGAGTGAGGAAAAGAGTGCCCAACGAACCGGCGACGACCCCGGCGATGAGGCCGGTGAGAAAGTGGACTGGCTTCATCTCCTAAACACCCTACATTACTAATTTAACACAGCGCGGCGAAGCCGTAACCCAAAATCTCTCCATATTGACCGCGGCTGAGAATAAATAACCGCCCGCCTTTGTTTTCGCTCTTGTGGCCGTTTTGCGCGCGGTCGTGATTCTTCTCGGCGAGCGGGCGCCTCATGGTGATTGGCATGTCGCAAGAGCAGGCGGATCTCGCGCTTCCGCTGATACAATCCCCCGGCCACGGAGAGACTGCGGAATGCTCTGGCTGGTTCGGACGGCGGCTATCGAAGGTCCAATTCTGGGAATCGCGGTCTCGCTCTTGGGCTTCTGTTTGCTGGCGCTCACTTCATGGTTGAGCCCGGGTGCCCGCCGAGCGGGACCAAGGGTGCACTGGCTCGTCGGTTGGATGGTGAACGGCTTGGGGATGATTGCGATCGCCGTCGGGTGGGGCTTGCTCGCCGCGAGCGGCCCGCGCCTCGATTGGTCCTTTCTCAACCTGATGGGAGCCGTTGCCGGAGCCTCGGGAGTCGCCCTCTTCGTGGCTGGAGCCGCCCGGGTTGGGAGGTTGCACGCACCCTCGAGCTACGCCAACGAGCTCGACACGTCGGGTTTGTACTCCTTCATGCGGCACCCTCAGGCGCTCGCGCTAACGATTCTATCCGTCGCCGTGGGAGGGCTATCTCGGTCCGTGCCTTATCTTCTAACGATACCCCTCTGGATTCTCTGTTGGTGGGGCTATGCCCGGCTCGAGGAAAAACTCGAGCTCATTCCCGTTTTTGGTGAGCGCTATCGAGAGTACTGTGAATCCACACCGTGCCTCTTTCCCGCTCTCCGGTCATTGATTCCCTCGAGGACGTCGGCGGAGGAATCGCCGGATACGTTCTTCGAGGGTTGAGCCAGCCAGGGAGGCGTCGATATGTCCACGGTGCTGATTACCGGCACGAGCACCGGCATCGGTTTGGCGACCGCGGTGACGCTCGGCCGAGCCGGCCATCGCGTATACGCCACGATGCGGAATCCGAGCCGAGCGCCAGAGCTTGGCGAGATCGCAAGAAGGGAATCGCTGCCCATCGTGATCTCCCGAATGGACGTCGACTCCACCGACTCCGTGTCGCAGGCGGTCGAGCAAGTACTCGACTCCGCAGGAGGCATCGAGGTGCTCGTCAACAACGCCGGCGTACCCGGTGCGGGACCGGTAGCCGAGCTTCCGCTCGAAGAGTTCAAGAAGGTCATGGAGACGAACTTTTTCGGTGCGCTTCGTTGCATCCAGGCGGTGCTTCCCACGATGACGCGCCATCGGGACGGCTGCATCGTCAATGTGAGCTCGGTCGCCGGTCGCCTCGCGGGAACACCCATGGCCGCCTACGCGGCCTCGAAGTTCGCGCTCGAGGCGGCGAGCGAAGCGCTCGCGCAGGAAGTGAAGCCCTTCAACATCCGAGTGGCTCTCGTCGAGCCCGGGGTCATCGCCACGCCCATATTCGACAAGTATCGAGACTCTCCGAAGCACACTCCCTATCCAGGTGGGCGCCGCATCATGGCGCTGTTCCAAACCTCACTGGAGCAACCCGTGTCTTCTTATGTCGTCGCCGAGAAGATTAGGGACATCGTCTCGAGCGGTAGCTGGAGGCTGAGGCATCCGGTTGGCCCGGATGCCGAATCGGTCATGCAATGGCGGGCGGACATGAGCGACGAAGACTGGGTTAGCTGGTGGGCCGTGGAAGACGACGAAGCCTGGTGCGCTCAAGTGGAGCGGGATCTCGGCATCGACGTCCGGCCTCACTTGAAGGGCTGAGGCCGTCGGGTCGCGCGTTCCCCGCGGTCGCGAACGGTGCTTCAATGCCCATTGTCTGCGCCTTCCGTCTGTAGTACTCTCGTGCCCGTTTTTCGCTCTTGGCCATCGCTTCTCAGCTCAGGAGGACGATCCTCATGACCATTCCAGTGACCATCACCGTCAATGGGCGCGAGACCGAGCACGAAGTCGAGCCCCGGTTGCTGCTGGTTCACTATCTCCGAGACCTGCTCGCGCTCACCGGGACGAACGTCGGCTGCGACACGAGTCAGTGCGGCTCATGCACCATCATCATGGACGGTCGCGCCGTGAAGTCTTGCACCGTGCTCGCCGTCCAGGCCGATGGAAGCGAGCTCACAACGATCGAAGGGCTCGCCAAAAACGGCGAGCTCCATCCAATCCAGCAGGCGTTCTGGGACAACCATGGACTCCAGTGCGGGTTCTGTACTCCAGGCATGATCATGACCGCGATCGAGATACTGAGGCGAAGCCCGAAGGCGACGGAAGAGGACGTTCGCCATGGTCTCGAGGGAAACATCTGTCGCTGCACCGGTTACGAGAATATCGTGCGGTCGATTGTGGCCGCGGCGAGCGTCAAGAAGGCGCGAAAGACGAAGAAAGGGGCCGCGTAATGGCTTACGTCGGCAGAGGAGTCAAGAGAGTCGAGGACCCGCGTTTCATTCAGGGTAAGGGCTCTTACGTGGCTAATTTGAGCCTTCCCGGAATGGTCTATCTGGCGATCAAGCGAAGCCCCTACGGGCACGCCAAGATCAAGAAGATCGACACGAGGAAGGCCTCCGCCTTTCCCGGCGTCGTCGGCGTTCTCACCGGAAAGGATCTGGTCGATGGAGGGTGTGGTCCGCTCCCCTGTGGATTCAACGTGCCGGATATCAAGGTTCCCGCTCATCATGCGCTTGCCCTCGATCGCGTCCGTCACGTAGGAGACAGAGTTGCTGTGGTCGCGGCCGAAACCCCGTACGCGGCCGCGGACGCAGTCGAGCTCATCGAGGTGAGCTACGAGCCCCTCGATGCGGTGGTGGATCCGAGGAAAGCGAGCGAGGAGGGGGCGCCGCTCGTCCACGACGACATCCCCGACAATGTGAGCTTCAGGTGGAACCTTGGGGACAAGGAAGGCTCAGAGGCGGCTCTTCGCGAAGCCGACCGGGTCGTCGAGCTCGAGCTCGTCAATCAACGCCTGATTCCGAACGCGGTCGAGCCCAGGGCCTGTGCCGCTCGATGGGATTCCGCCACCGGGGAGATGACCATCTGGACGACGAGTCAGAACCCCCAAGTCATTCGTCTCCTGTTGAGCGCCTTCACGCTGGGAATTCCCGAGAACCGTCTGCGGGTGATCTCGCCCGACGTTGGAGGAGGGTTCGGGAGCAAGATCCCGCATTATCCGGAAGAGATCATAACGCCTTTCGTGGCGCGCGCGCTCGACCGGCCGACGAAGTGGGTCGCGACTCGCTCCGAGTCTTCGATCTCGGACTCGCAGGGTCGCGACCACGTGACCCTGGCCAAGCTGGCCATGAAAAACGACGGAACCTTTACAGGCCTGCACGTGAAGACCTGGGCCGCCATGGGGGCCTATGTCTCCACGTTGGGGCCGCTCATTCCGACGGCGCTCTACGCCACCCTGTTCGCAGGCCTATATAGAATGAAGGGAATCTACGGCGAGATCATCGGAACGATGACTCACACCGTACCCGTCGATGCCTACCGCGGGGCCGGGCGTCCCGAAGCCTCCTACATGCTCGAGCGTCTCGTCGACCTGGCAGCCCGCGAGCTGGGCCTGGATCCGTTGGAGATCCGAAAGAAGAACCTGATCGGCAAGGATAACTTCCCATATCAGACTCCCGTAGCCATGGTCTACGACAGTGGGAACTACCCGGCGCTTTTCGACAAGGCCGCCGAGCGATCCGATTACCAGAGGATGCGTAAAGAGCAGGGTGAGGCTCGAAAGAAGGGTCGGCTCGTTGGTGTCGGGGTTTCGGGGTGCATCGAGGCGAGCGGTCCGGCGCCCTCCGCCGTGGCCGGCTCGCTCGGCTGTGCTGTGGGCCTATGGGAAAGCGGGGTGGTCCGAGTTCATCCAACGGGAAAGGTGACGGTCTTGACGGGGTCGCACGCTCACGGGCAGGGGCACGAGACGACGTTCGCGCAAGTCGTGGCCGATGAGCTCGGCGTCGCCATGGAGGACGTCGAGGTCGTCCACGGTGACACGGGACGCATTCCCTTCGGCATGGGAACCTACGGAAGCCGCAGCGCGGCCGTCGGTGGCAGCGCGCTGGTAAAAAGCGCGGAGAAAGTACGTCAGAAACTCATCAAGATAGCCGCGCATCAGCTCGAAGCGGCCGAAGACGACATGGTCTACGACCAGGCGGAAGGCAAGGTCTACGTGAAGGGCTCACCCGACAAGGCAAAGCCTTTTGCCGAGCTGGCCTTCGCGGCTTACACCGCGCATAATCTTCCGGCGGGCCTCGAGCCGGGTCTCGAAGAAACGAGTTTCTACGATCCGGCGAACTTCACGTTCCCGGCGAGCGTGCACATCGCGCAAGTCGAGGTCGATCCCGACACCGGAGAGGTCGCAATCCAGCGCTATGTCGCCGTTGATGACGTGGGACACGTCATCAACCCGACGATCGTGGAAGGTCAGATCGCGGGCGGGATCGTCCAGGGAATCGGTCAGGCTCTCTGGGAGCAAGGCGTCTACGGGGAGGACGGTCAGCTTCTTACGGGCTCGCTCATGGAGTATGCCATGCCGCGGGCGGAGTCGTTCCCCAGATTCGAGATCGATCGAATCGAGACGCCCTCGCCGCACAATCCGCTCGGAGTCAAGGGAGCGGGAGAGATGGGGACCATCGCGGCAACGGTCACGGTGGCCAACGCCGTGTTGGACGCGCTCGACGGAAAGAACGTCCGTCACATCGATATCCCGTTGACGCCGGAGAAGATCTGGAAGGCGATGCGGATGTAGCCGGGTGAGGGGATCGGGAGAATAGGGAAATGTATCCAGCTAGTTTCGAGTACTATCGTCCCAAGAGGTTGAAAGAGGCGCTGCAGCTTCTCCGGAAGACCAAAGATGCGAAGCTTCTCGCGGGCGGTCACAGCCTTCTGCCGGCGATGAAGCTCCGGATCAGCTCCCCGGCGGCGGTCATCGACATCGGTCGGCTGAAGGGGTTATCCGACATCCGAGTCGGGAAAAAGGCGATCAAGATTGGGGCTCTCACCACCCACGCCGAGATTGCGGGGTCCAACGATATTCGCCGAGCCTGCCCCGTTCTCGCCGAGGCGGCATCGATGATCGGAGACCTCCAGGTGAGAAACCGCGGCACGATCGGCGGCAGCCTGGCCCATGCCGATCCGGCAGCGGACTATCCCACGGTGATGCTGGCGCTCGACGCGGAGATCGGCGCCGAGGGAGCGAAAGGGAAGCGGCGAATACCCGCGGAGAAGTTCTTCGTCGATCTGTTCACGACCGCGCTCAAGGCAAACGAGATCCTGACCGAGATCAGCGTCCCCACGATGGGCGCGGCGCAGGGCGGAGCTTACTTCAAGCACCGGCACCCCGCTTCCAGCTACGCGGTGGTGGGGGTGTGCGCCGTCGTTACGATGAAGAACGGTACGGTGGGCCGGGTGCGTTTGGCCGTCGGAGGTGTGACGGAGAAACCCGTGCTCGTTCGAGGCATCGCCGAAGAGCTCGAGGGTCAGAAACCCATTGCCAAAGCCATCGAGGTAGCTTCCGCCCGGGTTGCGGAGTCCATCGAGTTTCCTCTTGGAGATCTCTACGCGTCGGGCGAATATCGAACCCATCTTGCCGAAGTGCTGACGCGACGAGCATTGGCGGAAGCAGTGAAACGGGCGAAGAAATAAAATAACGTTGGTTTCCTCCATCGAAGAGCTGTCCTCTCGTCTTCGCGACAAGCTCTACATAGCCGATCGCGGGCTGGCGACGGCCATTTATCTGGCGCTCAAGCTCGAGCGACCTCTCTTCCTCGAGGGCGAGGCCGGTGTCGGCAAGACCGAGATTGCCAAAGTGTTGGCGGAGCTTCTCGGCCTGAGCCTCGTTCGCCTCCAGTGCTACGAGGGGCTCGACGTGAATCAAGCGGTCTACGAGTGGAACTACACGAGGCAGATGATGCACATCCGTCTCGCCGAGAGTCGCGGAGAAAAGCTCGAGGAGAAGGAGCTCTTCGGACCGGAGTTCCTTCTCGAACGGCCCCTCTTGCAAGCAATCGATCCCAAAGTGAAGAAGCGGCGGGTGCTGCTGATCGACGAGCTGGATCGAAGCGACGAGGAGTTCGAGGCGTTTCTTTTGGAGGTGCTCTCCGACTTCCAAGTCACCATCCCCGAGATAGGAACCATACGGGCCAGGGAAAGGCCCGTCGTCGTTCTGACGTCGAACCGTACCCGAGAGGTACACGATGCCCTCAAGAGACGGTGCCTGTATTTCTGGATCGACTACCCAACGTTCCAGAAGGAGCTCGAGATCGTGCGCACGAAGCTTCCCCAGGCCTCGGAGACGCTCGCGAGCCAGGTGACGCGGTTCGTGCAAGAGCTGCGGCAGCTCGAGTTGTACAAGGCTCCGGGCGTCGCCGAGACTCTCGACTGGACGAGCGCGCTCGTGGCGCTCGATAAGGAGGCACTCGACGAGACTGTCGTGGAGGAGACGCTCGGTGCGCTTCTCAAGTACCGCGACGACGTCGACAAGCTGAGAGGGGATGGCTCACGTGCTCTCCTCGAGCGCGTGAAGGCGACCGGATAGCGGAGATGGCGGAGCACCATTTGCTCCGAAACCTCGTCCTTTTCGGGCGGGTCTTGCGCGGGCTCGGTCTGGACGTAAACCCCGGTCGGATGATCGATCTGGCCGAGGCTCTGGCCCATGTTCGCATCGGTGTTCGCTCCGACTTCTATCACGCCGCACGCTCGCTGCTCGTGCACGATCGAGAGGACATTCCGCTCTTCGACGAAGCTTTCGAGATGTTCTGGCAGAAGCCCCTCGGGGAGTGGAAACGCATCGAGCTCGGCGGGCGACGCATCCGGCGGGCGAGGCCCCGACCGCTCGTCGCCCTCCCGTCCGAAGGACGCAGTCCCTCGAGCGAGCCGCTTCCGCATGACGCGGAGGAGCGACCCGTGATCGAGGTCACGAGGACTTATAGCGCCCTGGAGGCCTTGCAGTCTCGCGACTTCTCCGATCTCACGGAAGACGAGATCTCAGAGGTTCGGCGCTTGATTTCTGAAATGATTTGGAGGCTGGAGGAGCGCACCAGCCGGCGCTATCGGGCGGGCCGCCGGCGGCATCTCGACTTGCGGCGCACGCTTCGCCGCAGCCTTCGACACGGCGGCGAGATATTCGAGCTCGCGAGGCGCGAGCCCCGAAGAAAACCGCGCCCCCTCGTGGTCATTGCTGACGTGAGCGGCTCGATGGAGCGATACACACGTCTGCTGCTTCACTTCGTCTATTCGTTGACGCAGGGCCTCTCCCAGAGGGTGGAGACGTTCGCCTTCGGCACCCGGCTCACCCGGTTGAGCCGTCATCTCGAGGATCGCGATGTGGAACGGGCCCTTGCCGGCGTTTCGAGTGCGGTCACGGACTGGGCCGGCGGCACCCGTATCGGGGAGTGCTTGAAGGCGTTCAACTTCGATTGGGCCCGGCGCGTTCTGGGCGGCGGCGCCATCGTGCTCCTCATAAGCGACGGTTGGGATCGGGGGGACCCGGAGCTCCTTTCTCTCGAGATGGCCCGGCTCCACCGAAGCGCCTATCGGCTGGTCTGGCTCAACCCTCTTCTGGGCTCACCCGAGTACGAGCCTTTGACCCGAGGCATGAGGGCGGCGCTGCCACACGTGGATGACTTTCTTCCCGTGCACAATTTGGGTAGTCTTGAAGCGCTCGCGAGACACCTGGAGCGGCTCGCGAGAAGAGCGCCGTATCGACGTGGGACGGCACGCAGCCGGATCGTTGGACGAGTGATATGAGCATCCGTGACGTCATGGCCGACGTCAGCCGATGGCGGGAAGAGGGGCAGCCGGTCGCACTCGCCACGGTCGTTCGTACCTGGGGGTCGGGGCCCCGGGGACCGGGCGCCAAGATGGCGATGTCCAAAGACGGGCGCATCGCCGGCTCCGTCAGCGGAGGCTGCGTGGAGTCCGCCGTCGTCGAGGAAGCCAGCGAGGTTCTCGAGACCGGAGAGTCGAAGCTTCTGCGGTTCGGCGTCGCCGACGAGACGGCCTGGGGAGTCGGGCTGTCGTGCGGCGGCTCTCTAGAGATATTTGTCGAGAAGCTCGACGAGACCTTGTACCAAGCCATGCACGAGGCATTCGTCGCCCGGGGAGAATTCAAGAGGGAGTTGACTCTTCCGGACGGCACCCGAGTCTTCCAAGACGTGGAGGCCCCGCCTCCGGCGCTAGTCATGGTCGGAGGAGTCCACATCGCTCGGGCGCTCACCTCGCTCGCAAACACTCTCGGATACCGAACGATCGTCATCGATCCCCGAGGAGTATTCGGTAACGAGGAGCGCTTCTCCCATGCCAACGAGCTCTTGACTCAATGGCCGGACGACGCCCTCGCCGGGATCGGAGTGACGCGATCCACGGCGGTCGTGACGCTCACACACGACCCCAAGCTCGACGATCCAGCACTGACCGTGGCCCTCAAGAGCCCGGCCTTCTATGTCGGTGCGCTCGGGAGTCGGAGAACGAACGAGAAGCGGCGAGCCCGCCTGCTGCAGCGAGGCGTCACCGAGACGGAGCTCTCGAGGCTCCACGCTCCCATCGGGCTCGAAATCGGTTCGCGGACCCCAGAAGAGATTGCCCTTTCGGTGATGGCGGAGATCGTGGGAGCGCGAAACGGCATTGCGAGAGAAACGGCAACGGTCTCCTGAATCGAGTTTTTCTCTTCGTCTTCCTGGTTATCGGCGCGCTTCTTGTCTTCGTTTTTCGAGACGCGCTTGCGGAGCCGCGGCGCTTCATTTTTACCCTCGTCGTCATCGGGTTCTTTTTAGCTCCCGCATCCGACGTGCCTCTCCGCCCTGTCGCCTGGTCGCTGGGGGTGGCCGTCGTGGCCTGGGCTTCCCAGATAGCTGGCACGGGCTTGGGAGGGCTACTCTTGTGGCTCGTCTGTGCGCTATCGGGTGCCGCCCTCACGATTCGCGGGGGCAGCCGAGCGCTCCACTATTACCTTCCCCGATCGGGAAACGAGCAAGGCGTGGCCATGGCCCGGGACATCAGGGGACAGCTCCTCGTTTCGGTCTCGCTCTGTGCTTGCGCCTACCTCGGAAAAATCCCCATTTTGCGAGTTTTTCTGCTCGTCGGTTCGGCACTGTTCTTCGTCCGCTATCTCCTTTTACAGGCCAAGTATCTGGAGATCCAATCTCCGCGGGTGCTGCCGGCCCGGGGAATCGTACCGAGTCAGAGATGGCCCATGTTGCTGGTTTTTCTTCTGGTCGGTTCGACCGACTTGCCTGAAGCCCTCGTTGGTCCGGAGGGGCGAGGCCGCCTCCTGGTCACCTCGGCCCTCCTCCTTTTTCTCGCCGCGCTCGTGTTCGTCATCGCGCTCGTCCGAACCAGTTGGTCGAGGTCGTTCGTCCGGCGCGCCAGCTTCTTCGCAGGAATCGGGCTCGCCGTCGGACTCGCGGCCGTAGTCGTCGAGCTCGAGGGCTGGGGACCGCATCGCTACTCGGTGTTCGCCAATGCTTTCATCGCGTTTCTCGTGGCGCTGCCCTTCATTAAGTCGGTAACGAAGCTCTTCGGGCCCTGGCCTCGCGTCGCCCATCTCGTGGCGCCGGCGATCGTCTCCGTCATGATGGCTCCCGTCGCCACCCTGAGCGCCGGCAGCGGCTCGACGTCGGGCGGATTTCTCGCAGCCCTCTCGGCTCTCGTGGTCTTGTACCACCTGGTTGTCGCCGTCCGCCGACGGACAGAGGGGCGCGCCTTCCTTGTGGTGTGTCTCGGTGTGCTGTTGTTCCCTGTCTTCCTGGAACCGGGTGACGCTGCCCGTTCCTGGCAAATCTTTCTGCTTTCTCTGGGCACCGTTCTCTACTCAGTCGATCTATTCCAGCGGACGGTCTCGAGGCGACCGGAGAGGTGGAGATGAAACTCGTACGCAGCTTGTTGCGCCTACGAGAGCCAACGTCTCACCCAATTGAAGTCTGAACGGTGGAACCGAGCTTGACAAACGTCGAGCCACACAGCAAGAATGCGGCATAAGAATACACAATCGTAGGTTTTAGCTGGCGCCGGACAACCTGGGGAACATGGACCGATAGGGCGTCAGGGTTTGGCGGGGAGCGTGCGTCCGATACTCCCCCTTGTCAAACCAGCGGGTGCACCCGTCCCGGTCGTGGTCTCATGAACGAGCCACGGTGAAGAGGAGAAAATGTCGCATCGGATTGCTACCAATGCGATCTCGTTCGTCATCCTGACCCTCGTCTACTTCGCCGCGGGCAAACTGGGACTGAGCCTGGCGTTCGTGCACGCGAGCGCGACGGCCGTGTGGGCGCCGACCGGAGTCTCGCTCGCGGCCTTTCTGCTTCTAGGGTATCGCGTCTGGCCTGGGATCTTCTTGGGCGCTCTCCTGGTGAACCTCACCACGGCAGGCTCCGTCGCGACCTCGATCGGTATCGCCACCGGCAACACCCTCGAGGGAATCGCTGGTGCTTACCTCGTCAATCGATTCGCGAGCGGCCGCCGCGCATTCGCGCGATCGCGAGACATTCTCAAAGTAACTTTTCTGGCTGCCATGCTGAGTACAATGATCAGCGCTACCATCGGGGTGACGTCGCTCACGCTAGGCGGTTTCGCCAGTATTGGCGACGGCCTCTCCATCTGGATTACGTGGTGGCTGGGGGACGCGGTGGGTGCCCTGATCGTAAGTCCTCCTATCATCCTTTGGGTAAACCACCCGCGTTTCGAATGGAACCCTCGCCAAACACTCGAGGCTGGGCTGTTGTTGTTAGCCGTCGTTTTTGTGGGTCTCGTCGTGTTTGGCGGAGTGCTGTCGTCCGAAACCCAGAACTTTCCTCTGGAATTCATATGTCTTCCGCTCTTGGTGTGGGCGGCGTTCCGTTTCAGCCCCAGGGAATCCGCGACCGCCATGCTCGTGCTATCGGGAATCGCCATATGGGGGACTCTGCGCGGCTTCGGTCCTTTTGTCCTGGAGTCCCCGAACCAGTCGCTCGTTCTATTACAGGCGTTCATGGGGGTCGTAGCCGTGACCACGTTGGTCCTGGCGGCTCTCGTTAGCGAGCAGAAGCGTTTCGAGACCAAGCTGCTCCATCTCGTGGACCACGATCCACTTACCCGGCTACTCAATCGACGCCGGTTTGTGGCCGATCTGGGCCACCAGTTGGCGCAAGCTCGTCGTTACGGCACCCGTGGTGCTCTGATGTTCGTCGATCTCGATGACTTCAAAGACGTCAATGACCGGATGGGCCACCTGGTGGGGGACCGATTGCTCAGCGATATCTCGCGGTTGTTCCGCAGGAGGCTGCGCGATAGCGATCTGATCGGGCGGCTGGGTGGAGATGAATTTGCTGTTCTTCTGCCCCATGCCGATAGGCTTCAAGCGCTCACAGTGGCCCGACAACTGAAGGAGGCGATTGCGTCCCACGTCACCTGGGTGGATGGTCAGCCCGTCGCGTCCACGGCCAGTATCGGCATAGCCTTTTTTCCCGAAGACGGTGCGACCGCGGAGCGGCTGCTGACCCATGCCGATGCGGCCATGTACGGGGCCAAAGCAGCAGGGCGCAACCGCTATTGCGTTTACGGCGTGGAGGAAAACTGGACGGAAAAGCTCGAAAACCGGTTCGGAGACGAGCAGAGAGATTGGGAAGCGCTGGGAAGGAATTTCCTTGCTCTGCACGGCCAGCCCATCTTGGATCTGCGCCGCAATTTGATATCTCAATATGAGCTGTTGGTACATACACGGAATAGAAAAGGAGACGCTGCTCCCCTAGGCACCTTCCTCGGCATCCGCGAGCCGTCGCTGCTCGGCCGAGCGATCCAGCGCTGGGTCGTTCGCGAAGCCATCCATCTGCTAGCGCGGCACGAGCGCCGAGCGCCCGCTTTGTCGGTCAATATTTCTTCGCAGGGGCTCGCCGACCTGCCGCCTTTGATAAGGCGGGAGTTGGCCGCCACCGCAGTTGACCCGGGGCGCCTCACCCTCGAGATCGCCGAGACGGACGCGATTGCCAACCCCGATAAGACTCGAGAATTCGCCAACGCGCTCAAACGAATGGGTTGCCGCTTCGCCTTGGACGACTTTGGATTTGGGCTGCTCTCATCGTTTGATCACCTCGAGCATCTTCCTGTGGATTACCTGAAGATCTGCGGCAGCCTCACTCGTAATTTCCCTCAGAGCCCGGTCGACCGGCATCTGGTCAATTCCGTCGTAGATCTGGCGCGCACGCTCCGGAAGGAGACCGTCGCTCAGCTCGTGAGCGACCAAGATGCCGTTCACCGTCTGAGGAAATTCGGCGTGGACTACGCCCAAGGTCACCACATCGGAAAACCCCGCGCGGTCTCCCAAATTTGGTGAACCTCGTGGCGTTCCCGCGATTTCAGCCCGGGCCGGAAACTCACGAAAAGAGCACGGTTTCGTTCTAATACAAGTCTCACTGGGGCGATTCGAGTTGGAGGGGCACCAGCCTCCCAGCAGCTAGTTGCACGAGCGTACCTGACCGCCTTGAAGTTTTGCAGCATCTCGGTGCCTAGCATCACCTTCCGATCGTGCGGATTCAGCTTAGGTGGAGCATAATCTCACCCCGATCCGAAGACCCGGAGTCTCGAGAGTAAACATTGACAGTAGTCGCTTCGTTCAAGAACGTTTCCAAGCAGTTCACGCAACCTAACGGTGACGTTCTGAAGGTGCTGGACGGCATTTCCTTCGAGATCCGGAGCGGCCGGAAACTCGCCATCACCGGACGCAGCGGCAGTGGCAAATCGACGCTGCTCCATCTCGCGGCGGCGATCGACGTTCCGAGCGCTGGTGAGGTCTCGCTCCTTGGCCGGCCCGTGGGAGAGCTGTCGGATCGAGAGAGGACTCTGCTTCGACGAGATGGCATCGGGCTCGTCTTTCAGTTCTTCTACCTCCTTCCCCACCTCAGTGTCTGGGAGAACGTGGCGCTCCCCGGGTGGATCGCTTCGGACCGGTCTGCGGGCGAGCGCGCACGGGAGCTCCTGAGGCGCGTCGGGCTGGCCGATCGGGCCTTGCAGGAGGCGTCGACGCTTTCCGGTGGCGAGATGCAGCGGATCGCCATCTGCCGCGCAGTCGCACGAAAGCCGAAGCTGCTGCTTGCGGACGAGCCCACCGGGAACCTGGATGACCACAGCTCGGGCCAGGTGATGGATCTGCTCCTGGAGCTGGTCGACGCAGAGCAAGCTGCGCTTCTCTTCGTCACCCACAGCTCCGAGCAGGCCGCGCAGGCGGACGATAGGCTCCGACTCCACGGCGGAAAGCTCGAGCCCGCGTGATTCGTTATTTCTTCGCCGCCCTGAGAGCGCAGCTTCGCGGCGGGATGATCCTTTTCATCCTGAGCGTCACCGGTGTGGCTTTGGGGGTCGGGGCGGTCGTGTCGATCCAGATCATCAACCAGAATGCGCTGGGTGCGTTCCGGGGAACCATGAAAGCTGTGAGCGGTGATGCCGACTTGAGCATCATCGGTACCACCGGCGCGCTCCCCGAGCATCTCTATCCCGAAGTGCTGGCTACGGGTGGTGTCGAAGCAGCGTGGCCCATTCATCGAATCGATGTGGCGCAGGGCGACAGCTACCTTTCCATCCTGGGCTTCGACCTTTTCGTGCCCATCGACCTGCCCTGGGACGTCGAGAGAATCGAGACGTCGGGCCCGTTTTCGCAGCTCGGCTGGGTGGCCGTCACCCCGGAGCTCGCCCGCGAGAGGCAATGGGACATTGGCGACCGGTTCGAGGTCAGCGTCGGTACGCGAACGGTCGAGCTGGTCGTTGGCGGTTTTTCCGACTTCCAGCGGGCGTCGCCTCTCGCAAGCCCGCGTCTGGCGGTGATGGACATCGCCCAGGCGCAATCGCTTCTTGGAACGCCGGGAGAGCTCGATCAAATCGACGTGCGTATCCGGGGGGATGCCGACGTCGAAGCAGTGCGCGAGGCTCTGGGTGTGCGCCTCGGCCCCGCCGTCCTGATCCAGACGGCGAACGAGCGCGAACAGCAGGCCTCGGACTTACTCGCGGCGTTTCGCCTCAATCTCACGGCGCTCTCGCTCATCAGTCTCTTCGTGGGTGGGTTTCTGGTGTACAGCAGCACGCAAGCGTCGCTCGTTCGGCGGCGAACCGAGATGGGCCTCCTCAGATCGGTAGGCGCCACGCACGGACAGGTTTTCTGGCTGCTCCTGGCGGAAGTCGGCGTGATGGCGGTATCGGGGGCCGCGCTGGGACTGCCGCTGGGATACCTTGCGGCAGCCGCCAACGTGCATCGAGTGAGCGCCACGGTCTCGAATCTCTATCTGCTGGAAGAGATCCATGAGCTCCAAGTCTCGCCCTGGTTTTTCCTGCTGGCAGCCTCCGTCGGGATCGCGGGGGCCCTTCTCGGTGCGTTCTTCCCCGCACTCGAATTGGGACGCAAGGACACGCGTGCGCTCTTGTCGGCATTTCCGCTCCACGAGCGCGTCGGGAAGGCCGCTCCTCGACTTTTTCTGCTTGGAGCTGCGGTGGTCGTCTCCGCCGGCGGGGTCTATGGACTGGCGGGTGACCGGTGGCGGCCCGCAGGTTTCGTTCAGGCCTTCCTTCTGGTTTTCGCCGTGCCTCTTCTCACTCCTTGGCTCGTACAACAGGCCACGCGCTGGGTCGATGTACGCTCGTTCGGACTCACCTATGGCGTGAAGAGCCTCGGCAAGCAGCTCCAGACCACTCCCATCGCCATCGCTGCCCTCGCGGTCGCAATGAGCATGGTGGTCGGGGTCACAACGCTCGTCTCGAGCTTTCGAGAGACTCTGTCGGTCTGGATCGACGCCACGATTCGAGCCGACGTCTACGTGTCGACTCCATCTTGGCGGAGGGCCCGAGAAGCGGGGCTCGAGCCCTGGGTCGTGGATACGCTCCGTCATCATCCTAGCGTGATCCGCGTCGACCGGTTGCGGAGGCTCATCGCGTACTCGAACGGCAGAAGATTCTCGCTGTCGGGAATCGACGTGGACGTTCCCATCGCCGGGAGATTCTCGCTTCTGGACGGAGACGCCGAGCAGGCGGAGCAGGGACTCACGCGGGGAGGCGCTCTCGTCGGCGAGCCGCTCGCACGCAAGCTCGGGCTTCTGGTCGGAGGAGAGCTAGTCGTGGCCGGATTCGAGGGACCCATCAGCCTTCCGGTCTCGGCGATCTACTACGACTACTCGAGCGAGCTCGGCTCGGCGTTCGTGTCGCTCGCGACGCTCGAAGAGCACTTCGGCTCCGGCCCCATTCAAAACGTGGCCCTCTATCTGGAGCCCGAAGCGGACGTCGACCGGGTGGTGGATGATCTCAAGCGCCGGCTCAATGGAGTTCCCTTGAACCTCACGAGCAACCGGCGCCTGCGCGAGCAGGCGTTGCGCGTGTTCGACCAGACGTTCGCGATCACCCGCCTCCTCCGGTACATGAGCCTGGTCATCGCCGTTTGCGGGGTAACGTTGACCCTGCTGGTGCTTGCCAGAGAGCGCGCGTCTGAGCTCGCTCTCTATCGTGCCCTGGGCGCGGAACGCCGGCAGATCTTCATCGTGTACCTGGGAAAGGGCCTCGGATTGGCAATCTCGGGGGTCGTTCTGGGGAGCGTCGTCGGCGCCGCGTTCGCCCTCGTGCTGGTTTACGTCGTTAACCCGGCTTTCTTTGGCTGGACCATCGTGCCGTCCTGGCCTTCCCGGCTGCTCTTGGAGCAGAGTCTCGTCGTGCTCGTGGCGGCCGCTGTCGCGAGCGTCTATCCCGCGGCGATGGCGAGCCGAACCCCGGCAACCGAGCTGAGGCGAGAGGATTTGTAACCATGCCGGCATTATTTTTGGCGCTTTTCCTGGGCGTGATCCTCAACGAATGGAAGGTTGCCACTCCTGATTTCGATTGGGAGTTCCCCCGCGATCACTGGGCCCACGATGGCTACCGAACCGAATGGTGGTACTTCACCGGGCATCTCCAAGCCCCTTCGGGCCGGAGATTCGCCTATCAGTTCACCTTGTTCCGCATCGGCGTCGTTCGCGACCCGCCGCAGCTGGACTCCGCGTGGACTGCGTCGGCCCTCGTCATGGGGCATGCGGCGGTGACGGACCTGCGCTCCAAACGCCACATTTTCAGCGAAGTGCTCTACCGGGAGATCCCGCTTCTTTCGGGCTACGCCGAGTTTCCCGCGCCGCGCATCGGATGGTCGCGCGCCCCACCAGGCACCGACGCAGACTGGTATCTGGAATGGAAGGGAGAAGGGTTCGAGCTCGTCGCCAGAGACGACGCCCTGGACCTCGGGTTTCGATTGACCACGTCGCCCGTCAAAAATCTCGTGCTTCAAGGGCCGAACGGCTTCAGTCGAAAGAGCGCGGGAGGCGCGGCAAGCCACTATTACAGCCTCACACGGCTCGAGACCGAAGGCGAGCTCACGTTCGAAGGCGAGCGGCTCGAGGTGACGGGACTCAGTTGGATGGACAAGGAGTTCAGCTCCTCACATCTGGGCATGGAGCAAATCGGATGGGACTGGTTCAGCCTACAGCTCGCCGACGGCCGGGATCTGATGTTGTATCTCATGCGTGCGTCGGACGGCGGGGTCGACACGGCGAGCGGGACGCTCGTCTCCGCGGAAGGCGTTCCTCAGTACCTCTCTCCGGAGTCGTTCGAGGTCGAGGTTCTCGATCATTGGACCAGCTTGGAGACCGGAGCCCGCTATCCCTCACGCTGGCGCATCCGGGTTTTGGGCGAGACGTTGGTGGTTTCTCCTCTGGTCTCGGATCAGGAGAACCGGAGTCGGCTCCGCGGTGGGATTCACTACTGGGAAGGCGCCGTCTCGGTCGAAAGACCCGACGGAAAGGCGATAGGGCAGGGCTTCGTGGAGCTCACGGGGTACGGCGTCGGCAACCGGCCTCCGTTGTGAAGTCATGATAGACTCCCCGCGGTCTAAACGCGTCAGATAGAAAACTTAGGAGGGCTGATGGACGGTTTAGAAGCAATTTTTCGCTGGATGCATATCTTCGTCGGCATTCTCTGGATAGGACATCTCTACTACTTCAACTTCGTCAACGGGCAGATGGCAGCCAAGCTCGACGCCGCGGCCAAGAAAGCCGTCGTGCCCGAGCTCATGCCTCGAGCGCTCTTTTGGTTCCGATGGGGCGCGGCCTGGACCTGGATCACGGGCGTGCTGCTCCTGTTGGTCGTCTACTACCACGGCGGGCAGGCCCTTGCAGCCGGAGCGAGCTGGGGCGTCGGTCCCATCGTGATGGTGGCCGTTACTTTTCTCGGCGTGTTCGTCTACGATGCGATTTGGCGGAGCGGGCTCGCCGCGAACGTGCGCGGCGCCGTCATCGTGACTTTCCTCCTGCTTTCGGTGGTCGTCGCGCTATTCGTCTACTTCGGTGAGTTCAGCTACCGGGGAACCCTCATCCACACGGGCGCTCTTTTTGGGAGCTCCATGGCGTTCAACGTGTGGTACCGGATCTGGCCGGCCCAGCAGAAGATCATCCGCGCCATCAAGAAGGGCGAGGCTCCTGAGCCTGCCCTCGCGGCCCTGGCTGGTTTGCGGTCGAAGCACAACACCTACATGTCGCTGCCTCTGTTCTGGGCCATGATCGGCCAGCACACCACGTATTTCGCCGGTGGAAATCTCGGGATTCCGGGTGAGCTCTACTGGGTCTTCTGGCTGGTCATCATCGCGCTCGGCTGGCACATCATCTTCCAGTGCTACAAGAAGGCGGGGAAGGTGCCGGGATTCTAAAGCGTAGGGAGAATACGTGTAAGAAAAAGGGGATTAGGGAATTGGGGAGATAGGGAGATTCCGTATCTCTTTATCCCCGTATCCCCTGTCCCCTGTTCCCGGGGCGCTATTTCTCTCCGAGCAGGTGGGCGCACGCGAGTCGCGGCTCACTTTCGAGCGCCCGAGCGAGCTCGGCTTCATCGAGATGGTTGGCCTTGTACATCCATTTCAGGATGCGCTCGCGTCGCGCGCGCACTGACTCTGGTCTCCGACACGGGTCGAGTCGCCTTGGATTGGGAATCATCGCCGCGAGCGTGACGGCCTCGACGACATCGAGGTGGGCGCAAGATTTTCCGAACGTTCGACGGGCCGCCGCCTCGGCGCCGTAGACGCCGTCACCCCATTCGATGACGTTCAGGTAGATCTCCAGAATACGATCTTTCGAGAGCGCCTTTTCGAGGCGATGGACCAGAATGGCCTCCTTGAGCTTCCGTCCGTAAGTCCGCTCCGTGGAGAGAAAGAGGTTCTTCGCGAGCTGTTGAGTAATCGTGCTGGCGCCACGCACGGTTCGCCCTTCCTGCCAGTTCCGCTCCAGCGCCTGGCGTATCTCATAAAGATCGAACCCGCGGTGATAGTAGAAGCCGGCGTCTTCGGCCATCAGCACCGCCTGGATGAGGCGTTCCGAAATCCCGGCGAGCGGGACCCAGAATTGAGAACGCGCGGGGCCTCGCTCTCGCATGAGCGCTGTCTCTCCAGGGTCCGTGTCGGCTAGATAGGCCACATCAGGCAAGACGGCGACTAGCCACGCGCCGTAACCGCCAAGACCGACGACGAGGAACGTCAAAGCGCCTGCCAGCCACTTCATCTTTTTCACCATAGACTGACCGTTAGGTAAGTCCTCGGTGAGAGAAAGTTCGTCCCGGCTTCATTTCCAAATACTACAATTGAAATATACACATGAATTTCGAATACAGCGAAGATCAGAGAGAGTTGCGGCGCGCGGTCCGTGAGTTTGCGAAACAGGAGATCGTACCCTACGCCGCGCAATGGGACGAGAAGGAGGTTTTCCCGTCCGAGGTCATCCGCAAGCTCGGGTCGCTCGGTTTTCTCGGCATCATCTTTCCCGAGAAGTATGGCGGCGCCGGCCTGAGCTACGCCGACTACGCGATCCTCATCGAGGAGCTCGCGAGGGCCGACGCCTCGGTCGGCATCACGGTCTCGGCGCACGTGTCGTTGTGCGCGAACCACATCTTCGAACAAGGGACCGAGGCGCAGAAGGAGAGGTTTCTGAAGCCTCTGGCGACGGGAGAGTGGATTGGGGGGTGGAGTCTCACCGAGCCGAATGCGGGCAGCGACGCCGGTGGAACCGAGACGACGGCGGTACGCGACGGAGACGAGTGGGTCATCAACGGAAGCAAGACCTTCACGACGAACGGCTCGGTCTGCGACGTGGCCGTAGCGATGGCAGTGACCGACCGGGGCAAGGCGAAGCACGGAATCTCCGCGTTCATCGTTCCCAAGGGAACGCCTGGCTTTCGAGCGGGGAAAAAGGAAAGAAAACTCGGTCACCGCGCTTCCGATACCGCTGAGATGGTTTTCGAGAACTGTCGAGTCCCGAGCTGTCATCTCCTCGGACCGCAAGGAGAGGGTTTCGTTGCCGCATTGAAGATTCTGGACGGCGGTCGAATCGGCATCGCCTCGCTCGCCCTCGGAATCGCACAAGCGAGCTTCGAATGCGCTCGTGAGTACGCGAAGGAGCGCAAGCAGTTCGGTCGCTCGATCGGATCTTTCCAGGGTGTTCAATTCAAACTATCCGACATGGCGACCGAGATCGACGCCGCTCGTCTTCTGATCCATAGAGCCGCTTTCCTGAAAGATAGAGGCGTGCGGGTCACCAAGGAGGCCGCGATGGCCAAGCTCTACGCGAGCGAGGTGTCCGTCCGCGCCGCCGAAGATGCCGTCCAGATCCTGGGAGGCTACGGTTACACGCGCGACTACCCCGCAGAAAGATACTATCGGGACGCGAAGCTCACGACCATCGGCGAAGGCACCTCCGAGATCCAGCGCCTCGTTATCGCGCGCCAGTTGCTCGATCTCTGAGCGGCCCGGTATCCTCTGGCCTTGGATGTCGAGGACCTCGTGGTGCGTCTACGTGCCGGAGAGTCCCGCGCGCTGGCGCGGGCACTCACCCTCGTTGAGAACCGGGGGCCGGAGGCGCGCGAGCTGGTCGCGAAGATCCTTCCGTCCCGCCGACGAGGACTCGTCGTAGGCCTAACCGGTCCGCCCGGCGTCGGCAAGAGCACGCTCGCCGACGCCCTCGCCAAGAAGGCACGCGGATCGGGCCGGCGGGTCGCTGTGCTCGCCGTCGATCCTACGAGCCCGTTTAGCGGCGGCGCCCTCCTCGGCGATCGGGCGCGCCTGACATCGGTGGCGGACGACCCGGGAATCTTCGTGCGCAGCATGGCCACGCGCGGCCACGTTGGAGGTCTCGCCGGCGCGGTCTTCGAAGGCCTCGTGCTCCTCGAAGCCTCGGGGAAGGATTTCATCTTGCTCGAGACGGTGGGAACCGGGCAGGACGAGGTGGAGGTGGCGGCCGCGGTCGATGTCACGGTCGTCGTGCTCGCTCCTGGTCTCGGGGACGAGATCCAGGCCGCCAAAGCAGGTTTGCTCGAGATCGCTGACGTTTTCGTCGTGAACAAGTCCGACCAGGAAGGCGCCGACCGGCTTGCCACCGAGCTGAGCGATCGCCCGGTGCACAAGACAGTGGCGCTTCATGGGGTCGGCGTTGATGAGCTCTTCGCGTCGGTCGTAGAGCTCGCGCCCGCGGCCAGGAGCCGGACGCGGCTGCTGGAAGTCTGGCTGACGAGCGCGCTTCACGCCGCGCTCCGGGAGCGTATCTCGCCGAGCGACTGGCAGGAGGCGGTCGGCAGGCTGGCGGCGGGATCCGCAACGCCCTACGACATGGCGGAAGAGCTCTTGGAGAAATTGAGGACGAGAGAAGCATGAAGATCCATCACGTGGGAATTGCGGTTCGTAGCGTGGAAGATGCCGCGAAGCGATTCGGGGCGCTTCTCGGTCTCGAGCGCGCCGCATATTACGAGCTTCCGGAGTTTGGGGTGATCGCCCTTTTTCTTCCCGTAGGCGGGGGCAACCTCGAGCTACTCGAGCCGCTCGGAGAGAGCTCGACGGTAGGAAAGTTCCTGGACCAGCGCGGTGAGGGTATTCATCACATCTGCTTCGAGGTCGACGATATCGAGCAATCGCTTGCCGGCTTCGCACGCCAGGGCGCGAGGCTCATCGACGAGCGGCCACGGCCCGGGGCGGGGGGGCACCTCGTCGCTTTCGTGCATCCGGCCTCGACCCACGGGGTCCTGGTGGAGCTGAAACAAGCATGATCTTGCGTCTCGTCGAAAAGGCGAGCTAAAGTACCCCTCTTTCCACGGGGTCCAAGGAGTAGTCCGAGACGATGGCGAAGGCGAAAATCGGTGTGATTGGCGGAAGCGGCCTGTACCGGATGGACGGGCTCCAGGACGTCGAGACGGTCGAGCTCGAGACCCCCTTTGGAAAACCGTCCGCTCCTTACGTCCTGGGCCAGCTCGAGGGCAAGCCCGTGGCGTTTCTCGCGCGCCACGGCGAAGGCCACCGCCTCCTGCCGAGCGAGCTCAATTTCCGAGCCAACCTGTTCGGGTTCAAGCTGCTCGGAGTCGAGCACGTCATCTCGGCCAGTGCTGTCGGCTCGCTTCGAGAAGACATTCATCCCCTCGACGTGGTCGTGCCCGACCAGTTCATCGATCGGACGCGCGGGCGCGTATCGACTTTCTTCGGAAACGGGATCGCGGCCCACGTGGAGTTCTCCCGGCCTTTCTGCAAACGTCTTTCGAATCTGGTTCATGAAGCCGGTATCGACGCGGGGGCACGGATGCACCGAGGTGGCACCTACGTTTGCATCGAAGGACCTCAGTTCTCGACCTTGGCGGAATCGGAGCTCTACCGCTCCTGGGGGGGACACATCATCGGGATGACGAACCTCCAGGAAGCCAAGCTGGCCCGTGAAGCCGAGATGAGCTACGCGACCCTCGCGCTCGTCACCGATTATGATTGCTGGCATGTGAGCCACGCCTCGGTCACGGTTGAACAGGTGATCGAGAACCTCCTCAAGAACGCGGAAACGGCCCGCCAGATCATCAAACGAACCATCGCTCGGTTGGACCTGAGTGAACCGTCCCCGCACGCGAACGCGCTCGCAAGCTCGATCATCACTCAGCGGGATTTCATCCCCGAGCACATCAAGCGCGATCTGGCGCCTCTCATCGGCAAGTACATCAATTAGCCCGCCCGAGCGAGAAAGTGTCGATACTCGTCGTCGGATCGGTCGCCTTCGACGATCTCCACACCCCGACGAAAGTGGGGAAGGACGTCCTGGGAGGCGCGGCTACTTATTTCGCGCTCTCGGCGTCGTTCTTCAGCGAGGTCAACGTGGTGGCGGTGGTCGGGGACGACTTCAGCGACGCGGAAAGACGCGTCTTCGACGGCCGGCCGATTGACCTCGCCGGGCTCGTGACCACCAAGGGGAAGACCTTTCGGTGGGGAGGGAAGTACAGTGACGATCTCTCCAAGCGGGAGACGCTCTATACAGAGCTCGGGGTCTTCGAAAGCTTTCGACCCGAGGTTCCAGAGCACTTCGAGAAATCGTCGCTCGTCTTTCTGGCGAACATCCACCCGTCGCTCCAGCTCAGCGTGATGGAGCAGATTCGCGAGCCCTTGCTCATCGGTGCCGACACGATGAACTACTGGATCGAGAGGACGCCTGCCGAGCTTCGCGCGATGCTTGCTCGAATCGACCTCCTCGTCATCAACGACGAAGAGGCGCGTCAATTGGGCGGGGAGTACAACCTCGTGAAAGCGGTCGCCAAGATTCGCGAAATGGGCCCGGGAACCGTCGTCGTCAAGCGAGGCGAGCACGGCGTGCTCTGCTTCCGGGAGCAGGAGCGATTCGCGACCGTGTCGTACCCGCTCGAGACCGTTGTCGACCCGACGGGCGCTGGGGACAGCTTCGCCGGCGGGCTCATGGGATACCTCGCCACGCACACTGAGCTCGACGATCGGGTCATGCGTCAAGCCATCATTTTCGGAAGCGTTTTCGGCTCGTTCTCGGTGGAGGACCTAGGTACCGCGAGACTTCAGAGGCTCACCCGCGAAGAGGTGTACGAGCGGTATCAGGAGTTCAAGGAGCTCACGGACTTCGCACCCGTGTAAGCCGCGCTGGCAGAATGGTGGGCGATGCAGGATTTGAACCTGCGACTTCTACCGTGTGAAGGTAGCACTCTCCCGCTGAGTTAATCGCCCTGAGTCAGGGCTCAAAGCTAACAAAAGCACGTGCGTCGGTCAAGAACGAGGTGAGATACTGACGACGACGGATTCACGTCCGAGGGGAGGATCGGCTGAGCCTGCGAAAACTCTGGGTCCTGTTACTGAACGCCTTCCTCGACATGCTCGGTTACGCGATGGTCTTCCCCCTGTTGCCGATCTATGCCGTTCGGCTCGATGCCGATGCTGCGCTGATCGGGCTGATGGTGGCCTCGTTCTCCGTGGCGCAGGTGGCCGCCTCGCCGCTTTGGGGACGTATGTCCGATCGGCTCGGCAGGAGACCGGCGCTCATGGTGAGTCTCTTCGGCTCCGCGCTTGCCTTCTTCATTTTTGCCTACGCCGATTCCATCGCGATGCTCTTTCTATGTCGGATCGTCCAGGGGGCGAGCGGCGGGACGACCGGGGTCATGCAGGCGTACGTGGGAGACTCGGTGCCGCCCCAGGACCGGGCCAAGGCGCTCGGTTGGCTCTCGGCGGCGACCAACTCGGGGGTCATGATTGGCCCGGCACTCGGTTCGGCCGTTTGGGTCTTCGGTGCCCGCATTCCCGGGCTTCTCGCGGCGAGTCTGTGTCTGTTGAACCTCGTGTTCGCATTCTTCTTGCTTCCAGAATCTCGGAAACCCGACGGAGACGCCCTGGGAGCCGGCAGAAGAAGGCCGATCCGCGCGATGTTCTGGGAGACCGTGCGTCACCCGGGACGCGAGACCTCGGAGCTCATCGTGATCTACGCCGTGGCGATGACCGCGTTCAGCTCCATGACGGCGGTTCTCGCCCTCTATCTCATGCATCGATTCGCCATCGACGAGTCGAATATCGGCTACATCTTCCCGCTTCTCGGCGCGGTGTCGGTCGCCATGCGGGCCGGGGTGCTGGGGAGCCTGGTCATGCGGTTCGGGGAAGTTCGATTGATGCGAGCGGGAGCGCTTCTTCTCGCCGTCGGTCTCTTTTGCCTGCCGGTGCCGAGCCACGTCGCCCTGTTCGTTCCCGTCATGCTCTTGATGCCCATCGGCACCGCGCTCCTGTTTCCCGCCACGAGCGCGCTGCTCAGTCAACGCTGCGAAAAGAACGAGCTCGGCCAAGTGATGGGCGTCCAGCAGGCGTTCGGAGGTCTGGCACGCATATTCGGACCGATTTGGGCCGGCGCCGCTTTCGGACGATTCGGCCCCGCCGTGCCGTTCGAGGTTGCGGGCGTCGTGGTGTTCCTCGTCTCTTTGCTGGCCGCCAGGGTTCGCCCGGAATCGCGAGAATACGGCGTCGTCACCGCGCCGCCGGCGTCGGAGACCGGCGAGGGCTGATTCAAACCGTGAGGTGGCGCGCGTCGATCCAGCTTGGCCGAACGACGGCAGGGCTGCTCCGCGAGAGACGGTCCCTGAGAAACCCCGTGATGCAATCGTCGAGCTGAACCTCGGCCATCTCTTGAAGATCCCGAAACCGGCAACCCATGCCGCGCCACGGAAGCGCTCTCGACGTCTGGGACCAGACGACATCGGCGGGAGTTTCGAACAGGTGCTCGAAGCCGCGACCGAGGTTCGGCATATACAACGTGAGCTCGGCGCCGGGATCGACGGTGACATCCGATCCGACGAACAATCCGCCGTGGCTCAGGTTAGCCGATTGAGCGGGGGCGTAGGTCTCATCGTGGCAGAAGAACAAGCTCATCCGGAGCGGGACTCGCAGGGCAAACCGGCGCGGCAGAAGCCCCCGGAGCTCATCGACGTCGTAACGCTCGGACGAAGGGACTCGCTGTAACTCCCGCCGCATCATGAGCTCCTCGTAGAACGTCTTCAGGTCCGAGAAGCGCCGCTCGGAAGTGCGGGGAAGCGTACCGCCCCTGTGGATTTTGGCTACGGTGAGCTCGCTGAGCTCGCGAATCAAGTCGATCTCGCGTTCCATGCACTCGATTCTCCCGGACCCGCGTCGGAGCTTCCGTGATCGCGGCCGTGGCCTTCTTCCGGACCCGGTTGTGGTTTGTTTCCCGCAACTGTGGGGCACGAGCCAACGGTTACGCAGACCGCCCCGGCGTCAGGCCGGCAAGAAACGGCTTGTGGATATACTTCGCAGGCGATGAAGAGTGCATGGGCCAAAGCCCTGTCGTTGTCCTTCGCGGTGCTCGCATTCATGGTCGCGTTCGGCCGGGTGCGCTCGAAGCCGCCCTCGGAGTTTCAGATCGGGGAAGTCGCCGGAACCGCTTCGGTCGAGGCCTTCGCCATCGACAACTACACGGCGTCCTCGGGATCGACTCCGGAGGTACACGCTGCCACGGCCGTGGAGCTGTCATCCGGGCGTATTCGTGCTTTCTGGTACGGTGGGACCCGCGAGGGCGCCAAGGATGTATCGATTTATACGGCCGTATTCGAGCCCGAGACAGGCATTTGGAGCGCCGATGAGGTGCTGGTCAGCCGCACGTCGGCGGGCAGGGAGCTCGGTCGGTATATCCGCAAGCTCGGCAATCCCATGGTCACCCGCGACCAGAAGGGGCGTCTCTGGCTGTTCTTTGTCAGCGTGAGCGTTGGAGGCTGGTCGGGAAGCGCGATCAACTTCAAAGTATCGGACGATGAGGGCCAAAGCTGGTCTCGCGCCCGCCGGTTGGTTACCTCACCTTTTCTCAACCTTGGCACCCTCGTTCGCGGGGCCGCGTTTCTGTATCGAGACGGGACGATGGGCGTTCCCGTTTACCACGAGCTCATCGGCAAATTCGGGGAGCTGCTTCGCTTGGATCCGGATGGACGGATCGTATCAAAGACCCGTCTGTCGTGGGGGCGGTCGCTCTATCAGCCCGTCGTCGTACCCCTGACGTCGAGCGACGCCGTCGCGCTCTTTCGGCAAAGCCATGCTCGGCTGGCCCGGGTGTTCTCGGCAAGGAGCTCCAACGCCGGCGTGAGCTTTACGCCGCCGGAGCCAACCAAGCTCGCGAATCCCGATGCCGG
This sequence comes from Vicinamibacteria bacterium, assembly GCA_035457705.1. Lineage (GTDB taxonomy): Bacteria > Acidobacteriota > Vicinamibacteria > Marinacidobacterales > SMYC01 > DASPGQ01. Next base: position 65,726 of record DATIBD010000070.1, on the reverse strand, counting down.
GATCTTCGCCCTCCGATCGGGCGAAAGGCATGTCCTCATCGCGTTCAACGACAGCGAGGTGGATCGAAGCAATTTGAAGCTCGCGCTCTCGAAAGACAGTGGAAGGACGTTTCGGATCGTCTACGAAGTCGAGCCGCCCGCGACGGGTGACGGGGAAGCGCCGAGACTTGCTTATCCCTGGCTGGTCGAATCCCGCGCTGGAGAGCTCCACCTGCTGTACACGTGGGACCGCACGCGCATCCAGCATGTGCGCTTTCGGGGTGCTTGGCGCCAGGTCCTCGAGCGATGATCGCTGGATTGAGCACCACGACCTTGTTGCTGGCGGCAGCGACGCTGCTCACCCGATACGTTTGGCCCGACCTCACGGAACGAGGAGAGCTGCGCGTTCTCTATTGGAGTGCGATCATCGCGTCGTCTTTCCTTTATCCCATGGCGCTCGGTCTCGGTCCCTATGATCCCTACGATCTGGGGTTCTCCGGCGCGCCGCTGATGCTCGCGGGACTTGCTTTGCTCGCCGCCTACGCGTTCATCGCCGGGAAGAGATTTCTGCTGCTCGCGGTCGTCGCCGCCGTGCTGTCGTTTGGCCTCGATCTCGGCGCGTCGGACAACCTCTGGGACTATCTCGTGGATCCGTGGCTTTTCGTGTATGCCTGCTACCGGATCGCGCGGGAGCGGTTTACGATCGTTTGACGAGCCTCCAAGATCCGGTAAACGCGAAGCCTCGATCCTGAGCCGACATCAGTCAACCCTTTGGCGTTCAGAGGGTTAGTGACTACCTGTCCTGGCATCACCTTTGCAACATGCCACCCGACGAAGGAGTGGATGATGCTGGGAACTGCTGTGGCGATGGACGTCAACCGGTCGCTCTCCCTCGTGAGCGAGATACGCGAGTCGCTCGACGCCTTCGGTCTGCCTGCTAGGCGGGTGCGACTTCCGAGACGTCGCCTGTTCTCCCTGCAGGAAGGAGTCCTCAGCGGACTCCATCTGCTGATCGAAGGCCGGGCCAAGCTGCTGAGGTTCTCGGACGGCGGGAGGGTGATTCTGCTGGATCTCGTGGACGCCGGGGACGTGTTCGGCGAGATGTCCCTCGTGGGAGACGAGACCATGGAGTCATCCACTTACGTCGAGGGCATAACCGATAGCCGGGTCGAGACCGTTTCCGCGCTTTCGATGGAGCGCATCGTCGCGCGAAAACCAGCTCTGGGCCTATCGATTGCACGTCTCATCGGCCGTAGACGGATCGAGATCGAGCGAAGGCTCCTCACGCAAGTCTTCGAAAGAGTCCCGTTGCGTCTCGCGCGCCGACTCCTCTGCCTCGCCGAACGCTATGGACTCCCCGAAGCCTCCGGCGGAACCCTGCTCGACGTCGCTTTGAGCCAGCAGGATCTCGCCAACTGGATTGGCGCCAGCCGCGAGATGGTCAGTCTCACCCTGTCGGATTTCCGCCGACAGGGCGCGCTGCGCTCGAGCGGGCGGAAGCTCGTTGTCGACGTCACAATGCTCCGCGCGATCGAGCAGGGGGAAAAATAACCCCCGATACCACGAAAGACCTCGTGGGGTCGGGCTAACCGTCTCGAGCTCACCGATTCGCCCCGTACGCTCCACCGATCGGGGCGCGCCGACCAATCGATCGTTGGGATAGAATTGATCGGATCGCCATGTCGCTGAGCGTCGAGAGTTACTGGCCGCTGCTCCTTGCTCCCGCGGTCCTGTTCCTGTTCTGGGTCCGGCGACGCACCGAGACGTCTTTGAGCGGGCGGCATCTCGCCGCCTTGACCTTGGTGCGATCGGCGGTCGCGCTGATGTTGCTGGTGACCCTCATGCGTCCCCATTTGAATCGGCCGAGCAAGGACATATCGGCGGTTTTTGCTGTCGACGTGTCCCGAAGCATCGCGCCCGAGTTCCTGAGCGCCGCCATCCAGTGGTGTGCCGACGCCGTCGCCGAGGGGCGGCCGGCCCATGCCCGATTCATTGGGTTCGCGGGGGATGCGGCCATCGTGGAGCGCGCCGATGAGCTCGGCAGGCTCGCCGTCTACGACGGCGGGTCGGTCGAGAGGGGTGCGAATGGCGCTCAGGGCGTCATCGACCAAAGCCGCACGAACATCGAGCGAGCTCTTCGTCAGGCGATGGGGAGCTTCTCTCCCCACAGCCTGAAGCGTCTCGTTCTCATCACCGATGGCCACGAGACCGAGGGGGATCTGAGCTCGGTGCTGCCGGAGCTCGAGGCCGACGCGGTGCGAGTCTTCACGATGCCCGCGGCTGTCCGATCCGAAGGCGATAGCTGGATCGAGCGAATCGAAGTCCCGAACGGTGTTCGCGCCAACGAGATGGTAGAGGTCGGCGTCGTCGTGTTCAGCCGGGTTCCAAAAGAGGCGACGGTAGGGCTCGAGACGCCTTCCGCGCGTCTGGCGGAGAAACCATTGACGCTCCCGCCGGGCTTCAGCCGCGTGAGCTTCGAAGTACGGCTTCCCGACGAAGGGATCGTCGATCTCCTGGCGAGGATCGATACCGCCACCGACCCGTTTCCCGGCAACGATCAGCGGCTTCAGACCGTGTCCGTGGGACCGGCCGCCCGTATCCTGTACGTCGAAGGGCATCCGCCGAGCGCTCCCTATTTCAGAAGCGCTCTCGAGTCAGCCGGATTCGAGGTCGTCCTGGTGCCGGGCGTTTCATTCGCGAGGTCGGGCATCTCGCTCGGTGAGTTCGACGCCATCGTTCTCAGCGACGTGTCCGCCGGCAGTCTCGACGAACGCATCATGCTCGAGCTCGAAAGATACGTCCGAGACCAGGACGGCGGACTCATCTTCGCGGCCGGCGAAACGAGCTACGGAGAGAAAGGCTACTCGGACACGATCGTGGAGCGGGTCCTTCCGGTCCAGTTCCGCGTCGAGGAAAAATGGAAGGACCTTTCGCTCGTCGTCGTCCTCGACAAGTCCTACAGTATGTACGGGAGGAAAATAGCGCTCGCCAAGGAGGCGACGAAGGCAGCGCTCGATTTGCTGGAGGATACGCATCGGTTCGGTGTGGTCACTTTCGACTGGAATCCCTACACCACGATTCCCCTCCAAACGGCTTCCAACAAGGAGTGGATCAAGGAGGGCATCAGCCGCATTCAAGCGAGCGCGCAGACGAACATCTATCCCGCACTCGAACGGGCCTACGAGCAGCTTATCGAAAGCCCCTCGAAAGTCAAACACGTCATCCTGCTCTCGGATGGCAAGACCTATCCCGACGACTACGAGGAGCTCGTGAAGCGCATGGTCGAGGACGAGATTACCGTCTCTACGGTGGCGGTGGGCGAGGAGGCGGACCAGGAGCTCTTGGCGGACATCGCCGATTGGGGCAACGGTCGAAGCTACTTCATCCTCGACGCCGAGAAGGTCCAGCAAATCTTCATCGAGGAGACCCAGATCGCCTTAGAGGCGACGCTCGTCGAGGAAGCCTTCAAGCCCGTCCTCAAACGGGAGATCGAGGCCCTGCGAGACGTCGACTTCGACGAGGCTCCCGCTCTGCGCGGCTACGTGAGCACGCTTCCCAAGGAGGGAGCTGAGGTCGTCCTCGAAGCGAGGGACGAGGATCCGTTGCTCGCGAGGTGGCACTACGGATTGGGATGGGCCGTCATGTTCACCTCCGACGTGAAGAATCGATGGGCGACCGACTGGCTCACGTGGGAGGGTTACGGCCGCTTCTGGGCCCAGATCGTGCGAGAGACGATGCGGAGGCAACACGGCGCGGAGGTGGATTTCCGGGTCGAGAGGAAAGGAGACGCGGCCGAGATCGATCTCTCCGTCGTGGATGAGAAGGGCGAGTATCCGAAAGACCTCGAGCCCGTGGTTCGGGTGAGTGGGCCGAGTCGGGACGTATCGACCGTTCGGATGCGGCAGACAGCCCCGGGCCAATACCATGCCTCGGTCGCCGTCTCCGTGTCGGCTGACGCCCCGTGGCGATTCGAGCTCTCGAAAGACGGGCTCTCACCCGAGCTCGCTGCCAAGGTCGGCGGCACACGGAGCGTTTCCTATTCCTACCCAGACGAGTACCGCTTCTATCCACCCGATCTCGAGAAGCTCGAGACCATTGCCCGGGAGACGGGAGGGCAGTTCCGGCCGGAAGCGGCGGACATCTTCTCGGACCACGGCGAACGCGCGAGAGTACCGACTGATCTGTGGCCGATAACGGCACTACTCGGGTTGTTACTCTATTTGCTCGACATCGCCATGAGACGCGCACCCTGGCTCTGGCAGAGACTCACCGATTGAGCAGCCCTCTCACCGCCGCTACCCCCGTTCGCGATCGCGTCATCGGTCGAATCCGAGGACCGATTCCCGGTCCGATGCTGGTCCTGGTGGGATCGATCCACGGCAACGAGCCGGCGGGGGTCAAAGCGCTCGAGGGGGTCACGCGCGCTCTGCAGCTCGAGACCTTATCGAGCGGAGACCTGCTCGCTTTGGTAGGGAACCTGCCCGCCCTCGGGGCCGGCCAGCGCTTCATCGACGAGGACTTGAACCGGCACTGGTCGAGCGAGCGTCTCACCGGCGCCCTGCGGACGGTGGAGGACCGACAGAGAAAGGAGCTCTTCGAAAACCTCTCGCGCGGCTTCATCGAAGCACGTGGCCCAATCGTTCTGCTCGATCTTCACACGACCTCGGGCGAGGGCACGGTTTTCGCCGTATTCGCGGATACCCTTCGCAGCCGCAACTTCGCCCGGGGGTTTCCCGTTCCCGCGGTGCTCGGACTCGAAGAGCAGCTGGAGGGAACCCTGGTGGACTACGTCGGGTCTCTGGGCCACGTGGCCGTCGGTCTTGAGGGAGGCCAGCACGACGACCCCGAATCCATCGAGAACCTGGCCTCGGCAGTTTGGCTTGCCCTCGGCAAACTCGAAATGCTCTCGTCCGGAGCACGCCCGCTCGCGGCGGACGCTCATCATCGGCTTCGACGGGCCACCGACGGAGTCCCTCGAATCGTCGAGGTGACCTACCGGCACGCCCTCGATCCCAACTGTGGTTTTCGAATGGAACCTGGCTACCGCAGCTTTCACCGGGTGGGGCGCGGTCAGATCGTAGCCCGCGATCGGTTGGGTGCCGTTCGCGTCCCGGAAGACGGCTTCCTTCTGATGCCGCTCTACCAGGCGCAGGGAGATGACGGGTTTTTCTTGGTCCGGCGCGTTCGCGCGATGTGGCTCCACGTCTCGGCCATCCTGCGGTACCTTCGACTAGGACGGGTCGCCCACTGGCTTCCCGGTGTGTCGCGGGTCGAGGGGAAGCGCCACGTCCTCGAAATCGATCGCCGTGTAGCCCGATGGTACTCGCTCGAGGTACTTCATCTGCTCGGCTTCCGGCGCCGGAGCGAGGAGGGAACGACTCTAACCGTCGAGCAGCGCCAGCACGACTTCAAATAGGACGCGCTAGGGCTTCTCGAGAGAGGGCGGGTACCAGCGGCCCGGAGGCTCCCAGGCGCCTCGTTCGTTCTGGACCGTGAGAACGCGGACGCCGTCTTCCGTGACCGCGAGCGTGTGCTCGTATTGAGCCGAGAGCTTCCCGTCCGCCGTTACGGCCGTCCAGCCATCTCGCAAGAGAACCATCTCCCAGGTGCCCTCGTTGATCATCGGCTCGATCGTGAATGTCAGCCCCGGCGACAGGCGAAGGCCCCGTCCAGCACGTCCGTAGTGCGGCACCTGCGGGGCTTCGTGGAAGCCGCGCCCCACCCCGTGGCCGACGAAATCGCGCACCACGGAGTAGCCGAGCGGCTCTACGTAGGATTGGATCGCGTGACCGACGTCTCCGAGTCGGGCTCCCGGCCTCACTGCGGCGATCGCCAGACGGTTCGATTGAAGCGTCACCTCGAGAAGCCGCATCACCTCGGGCGCGACCACCCCGACGGGAATGGTCGATGCATTATCACCATGAAAGCCCTCCACGATGAGGGTGACGTCGATGCCGACGATGTCACCCTCCCTGAGGACTTGCTTTTTGCTCGGAATTCCGTGGCAGATGACGTCGTTGACTGCGGTGCAAATACTCTTGGGGAAACCCCGATAGTGGAGTGGCGCTGCAATGACGCCTTCCTTCCTCGCGAAGTCGACCTGGAGATCGTCGATGTCCTGCGTGGTCATTCCCGGCGCGACCTGCTCGATGATCCACTGCAAACAGACAGATGCGAGTCTGCCCGCGCGGGCCATGGCTTCGAGGTCTCGTTCACTCTTGATGAAGACCCTGCCGCTCGCTTCGTAGAAATTCGTCTGGGTGTTTCTCACAATCGTCTTATTGTACTCTTCCGAGACGAAGACGAGCGGGGAAAGCGCACGCGATCACAACCAGCCGCGCCGCCGGAAGAATACGTAGAGCGCGGTGCAGGCCGCGGCCATCAAAGCCAGAATCGACGGATAGCCATAGGGCGATCGAAGCTCGGGCATGTATTCGAAGTTCATGCCGTAGACCCCGGCGATCATCGTAGGGACCACGGCAATCGCGACCCAGGCCGAGATCTTGCGCATGTCCTCGTTTTGCCGAATGCTCGTCTGGGTCATGTTGGCTTCGAGAACACCGGTCAGGAGGTCGCGGAATGCATCGATTTGCTCGCTGATTCGGAGCATGTGGTCGTAGACGTCTCGAAAGTACTCCCGCACTTCGGGCTTGACGAGCGGCATGGAGTGGGTCGCGAGATGGTTGAGCGGAGTGAGGAACGGTGCGGTGGCGCGGCGAAGCTCGAGCACCTCGCGTTTGAGGTAATAGATGCGCTCGACCGGGTTGGTTCCCTCGACGGAGAAGACCTGCTGCTCGACCTCCTCGATGTCGTCCTCGATGCCGGCGGTGACCGGTACGTAGTCGTCCACGACCTTGTCTACGATTCCGTGCAGAACGGCGCTGGGACCGTTCGCAAGGAACTCGTGGTTCTCTTCGAGCTTGCTGCGGAGCTCCTTGAGCCCGCTCGCGAGACCGTGCCGCACGACCAGGATGAATCTCTCTCCCAAAAAGATAAGGATCTCGCCGAACTCCACACATTCTTCCTCGTCGACGTATCGGGCGGTCTTGAGCACGACGAAAAGAGAATCCCCGTAGCGTTCGAGCTTGGGCCGCTGGTGTGCATGGATGGCATCCTCGACGGCCAGCTCGTGGAGACCGAAACCCTGGCGCACGGTTTCGAACTCCTCCGGGGTCGGCTCGTGGAGACCGATCCAGACGAAATCGCCTTCCTGCTCGTGGCGAGCGGCGGCTTCTTCCGGAGTGAGCTGCGACGTAAGGCGGCGGCCGTCCTTGTAAAGAGCGCAGTCTACGATCACGAGCGCGGTGTCAGCCCCTGTCGGAGCTCGGCGTTCACGTCCTCGCCGAGAATCGCGACCGCCTGTCGTTCGACCCCCATCGCCGCAACGCGCGCCCTTGCACCGGACAGGAATACGAGGCCGAGGATGGCCCAGCCGATGATGATGGCCCACTCTTGCGGCCAGACGAGAGGCGAGGGACTGATGGGCAAGTACAATATGGCGAAGAAGACCGTGGAGACGAGGGCAAGTGTACCGGTAAGCCTGGCGCGCCGCACCCGGTAGGGGCGGTGGAGTCCGGGATAGCGGCTTCGAAGGGTCAGAAAGGATACAGTCACGAAGAAATAACCTATCACGGTCGCGAGCCCCCCGGCGTCCACGAGCCATACCAACACCTGCCTTCCGAAGAAGGGGGCGAGGATGGAGACCGCCGTCAGGAGAACGATCACCGCGACCGGTGATTCGTACCGGGGATGAAGCCGGGCAAAGATGACCGGGAGCATTCCCCCTCGCGACATCGCGAAGAGCAGGCGGGAGGCGCCGATGAAGAAGGCGTTCCAGCTCGTCACGATGCCGAGCAGTCCGCCGACGATGAGAGCTCTCGCTCCCCAGGGGCTGCGATAAACGGCACCCATGGCATCCGCGGTCACGAGCTCCGAGCCAGCTCGAGCGGTCTCGTCGAGCGTGAGCCCCACGGTCAGCTGAACGAGCGTGTACCAGCCCATGGCCATTACGATGGAGAGCAAAATAAGCTTACCCACCGCGCTAAAGGGCACGTTGATCTCCTCGGCCACCTGAGGGATGACGTCGAAACCGAGAAAGAGAAACGGGGTCATGATGACCACGCGAAAGAAACCGGGAGCGCTCACGAACATCGGCTCGAGGTTCGTCGAATCTCCCCGGACGAGACCCGGGACGAAGAAAGAAAGGCCGACGAGGAAGAGAAGAGTCGCCGCGGCGCCCTGAAAGACGGACGACAGACGAAGCCCGTAATAGTTGACGAGTCCAATGCCGACGGCTCCGACGATGGAGACGACAACCCAGACGAGATACACGTCCGAGTCGGCGACCCGGTAGAGATGCCCGGTCTGGAGCCCGTCGAAGAGATAACCGAGAACCGTCGGTAAGGAGACGACTTCGAAAGCGACCACGGTCATGTAGGCTAGGACCAGAGACCACCCGCAAACGTAGGATGCGAAAGGTCCGATGCCCAAATAGGTGAAAGCCAGCTCGCCACCGGCCCGCGAGAGGGCGGACGTGAGCTCGGCATAGGTGAGCCCCACGAGGAGCACCATGACCGCGCCTGCGACGAAGGCGAGCGCCGAGCCCAGCGTACCCGCCCGACGGATCATCTCCCCTGAGAGAACGACCCAGCCCCAGCCGATCATGGCACCGAAGGCAAGGGCTACGACGTCTCGACGCCCGAGGACTCTGCTGAGCTCGCGTGGAGCGGCTGTGCTCATGAAATGACGGAGTGTACCCGATCGCAAATCGATTTCCATATCGTCGGCCGGAAGTATCTCGGCGCTCGGGGTTATCATCGGAATGGTGCTACCCGAAATCTCGGTCGTGATCCCGGCTCGGAACGAGGAGCGCCTCCTCCCGAGGCTGCTCGATTCGATCGAGGTCGCGCGGGGACGCTACCGTCAAGGGGCGGCCGCGGTGGAGGTGATCGTGGCCGACAACATATCGACCGACTCCACGGCGGAGGTCGCACGCCAACGCGGGTGTCTTCTCGTTACCGTCGATCGGCGCGTCATCGCCGCCGTCAGAAATGGCGGCGGGCGGGCCGCGCGAGGCCGCTACCTGGCATTCGTCGATGCGGATTTTCAAATCCACCCTGACACGTTCGACGTCATCTCCGAGACCCTGGACGGTGGTCGCTACGTCGGCGGAGCGACGAGTGTCACGATGGAACGCTTCTCGCTTGCCATCGGAGTGACCTATGCGGCGATGCTCCCCCTCGCCTGGGCGACGAAGATGGACTCGGGGGTGGTGTTCTGTCGCCGTGAAGACTTCCTCGCCATCGGAGGCTACCGAGAGACGATGAGGGTGGCGGAGGATGTGCGTTTCCTTCAGGATCTCCGCAAGCTCGGACGCGAACGGGGTCAGAGCCTCGTTAGGGCGACGCGTGCGAGGGCGATCGCATCCACGCGCAAGTTCGACCGCTACGGTGACTGGCACTTCCTCACGAACCTTTTTCGGTCGGCCTACTGGTTGGTGTTCGATCGAAGCACGTTTCGCCGTTTCGTCGAGGAATATTGGTACGGTGACGTCAGATCGTAGGTCCGGAGGATCGATCCGGCGACGGTAAGGGAAAGCCGGAGTCAGAACGAAATGCGGCGCATCACGAATCGGGGAAGCGAGCGGATCACGAGCATCACGTACCGCCAGATCCCGGGCGTATAGACGACCGGCCGCCCGCGCTCGATCGCCCGCAGCACGTCCCGCGCGACACCCTGCGGCTCGCCCGCGAAGGGAGGCGGCGCGAGCCCAGCAGTCATCCCCGTCTTGACGAAACCGGGCTTGACGCAGATCGTCTTCAAGCCCTGCGCGCGAAATTTGTGGTCCAGGCCTTCGAGGTAGGCCGATAATCCCGCTTTGCTCGCGCCATAGAGGATGACGGGTTTTCTTCCCCGCTCGCCCGCGACCGAGGAGAGCACGCACAGAGTACCCCCTCCTGCCGCCAAGAGCCGCACGCGCGCCTCTTCACAAAACAGCACCGTGTGGGCGAAGTTCACCGTCAGCAGATCGTGAGTCTTATTCCGGTCGGCTTCGAGCTCCTCCTGTTTCCCGAATAGGCCCGCGGTGACGATAACCGTGTCGAAGCCTCCGAGCATCTCCGCAGCCTGGTCGAGCGCGGGTGCGAATGTCTCGGGGAGAAACAAATCACACCGAACGACGTGCACCGTGCGTCGAGGATCCGATCGAATCTCGACGTCGCCTGCCGACGCTTCGAGATCGGCCACGTTTCTTCCCAGCAGACAGAGATCGTGCCCCTTCTCTCCGGCGAGACGCGCCATGGCGCGACCGATTCCTTTGGTGCCTCCCAGAAGCGCGATCTTCAAGTGGGATCTCCCAGAACGCGAACCGATTGGGCGCTGCGGATCCTGACGTGCGGATCCCAGCGCCTCCGAACCTCGAGAAATCGCCCGAGCCGCGGCTCCATCCGACGGAAGTGCTCGGGTCGGGTGAACGCGTCCTTGGCAAGATAGATACGGCCGCCCTCGGCGATGACCACCTCGTTGAGCTCATCGACCAGCACTTGAGTCCTCGGGCCGACCGCGAGATCGAGCGCGATCGAGGTTCCGGGACACGGGAAAGACAACAATCCCAGTCCCTCGGCCGCGCAATCCTTGATGACCGAAAGGAACGACCCCGCTCCTCCCGCCCGCGCCACCGTTTCGAGGAAACGGCGAACCGCACCCCGGCCCGCCGAATCGGGGAGCACGCATTGATACTGAGTGAATCCCCTCCGTCCATAGATTCGGTTCCATTCCAGTATCTTGTCGAGGGGATAAAAGAACGTCTCGGGATGGACCACCCCTCGGCGCGGCCGAGCATGACGGTAATAGATGGCCGCGTTGAACGCGCGAATGCTCCAAGCGTTGAGAACCCAGTTGGGGAGCTCGAAGGGCACGGTGATGCGCCGAAGCGAGGGCGGGGGAGTCTTTGGTGCCTCGTGGGGCTCGGCCCATCGGCCGCGGTTGACGATACCCCGTCCCAGGCCGCTTCCCGTCGAAAGACTGTCCAGCCATCCGACGGTGAAGGGCCAGTCCTTCGCCGAGCTCTCCAATCCTTCCATGAGCGTTTCCAGATTCGGAAAACGGTGACGCTCTTCGAGAATCCATGGAGAAGGAATTCTCCGCATGCGGAACGAGACTTCCAGGATGTGGCCCGTGAGCCCCATCCCGCCGACGGTCGCCCAGAAGAGATCGGCCTCGGTCTCGGGCCCGCACTCCACGAGACGACCATCGGCGACGCGAAGGAGGAGGGAATTCACGTGTCCGCCGAACGTCCCTTCCACGTGATGGTTCTTGCCATGGACGTCGGCCGCCACCATGCCACCTAAAGTCACGTACTGAGTGCCCGGGGTGACCGGGGTGAACCAGCGCCGCCCGAGGAACAGGCGATTGATCTCGTGAAGCCCGAGACCCGCCTCGGCCCGGATGACTCCGGTGGTCTCGTCGAAAGACAGAATTCGATCGGCCAGGACGGTCGTCGCGACGTCCAGATGCCCCGGGGGAGGGAGCGATGAGTCGCCGTAGGATCGCCCCAGCCCTCGGGACAAGACGGCGTCCTCGGTCAGCGCCCGAAGGTCCTCGGACATTACTTCGCGTCCAGGTCGGGGAAGGCGTCCCCAACCTGACAGCATCGGCACGTCGTCTCTCATGAACTCCACGGGGTAGATTTAACCCGATCCGTGATCCGTGTTCTACCGAAAGGCGCGGACTCCTTCGGCTTGCCCGCTTCCCGGCTGTGGTAATCTTCACGACTCGGAATGATGCACCTAGCCCTCGTAGCGGTCGTATCGACGCCGGTCGTTTCGGCCGAGGGACCCAAACGAGTCAACCAGCTCGTCGAGCTCCTGGCCACGGGGAAACCGGTTTTTGGCATCTTTTCTGGAGAAAAGACCCCTACGGTCGCGGCGCAGGTCGCTGCGAACGACAAGGTCGATTTCGTCTTCTACGACATGGAGCGCGGGCCCTTCGATGTGCCCGGCATGCAGATTTTCATGCAGTTCATGATCGACCGTGCCAGCATGGCTCGAAGCGGTTCGGTTTTCAACGAACGGCCGCTCGTGGCGCGCCTGCCTCCCATTCGGGACGGTCGGATCGAGGCACAGGATCGGGTGAAGCGGTTGCTGGATGCGGGAGTCTACGGGATCGTGTTTCCCCACGTGGAATCTCGAGAGGACGCCGAGGTCGCCGTCTCGTCGATGCGCTACCGCCCCACGGGGAAACGGCCCCCCGAGACCGGGGATGCTCCTCGCTATTGGGGTCTCGACGACGAGGACTATCGGCGACGGTCGGACCTCTGGCCCGTAAATCCCGAAGGCGAGATCGTGAACATGCTGCTCATCGAGGATCAGATCGGGGTTCGTAACGCACGAGACATCGTATCGACCGAAGGCGTGAGCATCGTATTCCCCGGTCCAGGCGATTTGCGACGGGCGTACGGGAACGATGCCGAAGCGGTCGAGAGCGCGATCCAGACGGTGCTCGCCGCCTGCAAGGAGTTCGACGTCGTATGTGGCATCACCGCCGGCCCGGACGACATCGAGAAGCGGTTGGCGGAAGGCTTTCGCGTGATTATCGTAACGGCACCTGAAGCGCTCGAGGTCGGCCGTCGCGCCTCGGGCCGGTAGGGGGTGATGAAGAACGTATCGTCGTCGCGCATCGAGTCGAATCGGGAGCTCCTCGCTCGCGATCGAGCGCATTTGATCCATCCCTTGCACAGCCCATCGGCTCACGACAAGGGCCACGTTTGGGTGAGGGGCGAGGGAGCTCGTATTTTCGACGCCGATGGCAAGGAGTTCATCGATGGCCTTTCCGGCCTCTGGAACGTATCCGTCGGCCACGGGAGGAAGGAGCTAGCCGAGGCGGCACGCGATCAAATGGAAACCCTTGGCTACTGCTCCGGCTACTCCGGGAGCACGAATCGGTATGCCATCGCCCTCGCGGAGCGGCTCGCCGAGTGGGGCTACCCGAGAATCAATCGCTTCTTCTTCACGTCGGGTGGCGGCGAATCGAGCGATACGGCCTTCAAGACCGCGCGTTTCTACTGGAAGGTCCGGGGCAAACCAGGCAAGACGAAGGTGATCGCGCGACAGTGGGGCTATCATGGCGTGACGCTCGCGGCCATGAGCGCAACCGGCATCGAGAGCTACTGGCCGATGTTCGAGCCGCGGGTCCCGGGCTTCGTTCACATTCCGTCGCCCTACCCGTACCGCTACGAGGCACCCGCCGGTGAGACGCCAGGGGTTGCGGCGGCCAACGAGCTCGAGAAAGCCATCCTCCGAGAAGGCGCGGACACGGTTGCGATGTTCCTGGCCGAGCCGGTCCAGGGTGCGGGTGGCGTCATCGTTCCGCAAGACGAGTATTTCCCGCGCATCCGGCAGATCTGTGATCAGTACGATGTGCTGCTCGTCTCCGACGAGGTGATCACGGGTTTCGGGCGCACGGGGACGCCGTTCGGACTGATGCACTGGGGAGTCGAGCCCGATATGATCCAGTTCGCGAAGGGTATCACTTCGGGGTATTTCCCTCTGGGCGGTGTGGGGCTGAGCGACGACATCGCCGAGACGCTCGATCCGGCCGCCCCGGTCTGGATGCATGCTTACACCTATAGCGGGCACCCTGTCGGATGTCGCGTGGCTCTGACGAACCTCGAGATCCTCGATCGCGAGGATCTCGTCTCGGAAGCTTCACGAAAAGGACGGCTCTTGCTGGACAGCCTTCGCGACGCCATGGTCTCCCACCCCCACGTGGGCGAGGTGCGGGGAATCGGCCTCATGGGCGCGGTCGAGCTCGTACGCGACAAGTCGTCGAAAGAGGAGTTTCCCGCCGACGAGAAAGTAGGGCTCCGAGTTCACGAAGCCGCCCAGAAACGGGGCCTCTTCTCACGGGTCCGGGGCGACGTCTTCCTCCTCGCGCCTCCTCTCGTCATCAGCGGGGAGGAGATCGAACGTACGGTCACCGCCCTCGCCGGGGCCATTACCGAGGTTCTCGGGTGACAGGACATGAGCATGTGCGCCCCGGCTTCTGGTGTGGTAATCTCTACGTGGTTCAGGAGGACGAACAATGAAGCCCATCCGCAACTTGGACGTCGAGGCGCCGCGCGAAGCGGACGTGGATCGCGCCGAAGAGCTCCTCCTCGAGATAACCGACGACGCTCGACGGCTCGAAAACCGATATCTGAAAGAAACGATCGTTCCCGAGGGCGGCGAGTAACGCGCTCTCCGTAGGGTGCTCTTCTCCCGGCTGATCGGTCAGGAGACGGAGTACGCGATCCGCTTTTCTCCCGAGAGAAGGCGTCCCGGCAACGACACCATCTACGAGGCTCTCGCTTCGGCCATCGGCGAGCAGGTTCGAACGGAGCCGGGGATGTTCCCCGAGCGACCTCAAATCTTCCTCCAGAACGGAGGCGCCTTCCATTACGAATACCTGCCCTACCGCGCCGACGGTGGGCTCATCGAGGGCGCCACACCCGAATGCCGCGGTCCGGCGCAGCTCCTGGTCTATCAACGGGCGCAGGAATCCCTTCTTCTCAAGTCGATGGCTCGAGCCGAGGCGATTCTCCGCGCGTCGGGCTGCCCGGGACGACTGGGGCTGCTGAAAAACTGCAAGGACGCCGAAGGGCACGTGTACGGCGCTCAGGAGAGCTTCGAGGTGGAAGCCGCGTCGGGCGCGTCGCTCTGGCTCTACCGCGCCGGTCTTGTGCTCCTTACACCGCTTTTGGCGTTGACGGTGGCCGCCGGGTGGGGAACCGTCATCGCCCTCGCCCCGGTCGTGATCGTCGCGGCGCTGTTGTGGACCGTTGCGGTCGTGGCCTTGCCGCCTCGGCGCCGGGTTTGGTTCGAGGGGCTCGTCACCCGAAACGATCGAAGCTTCGAGAATCGAGTGGGCCGCTGGCTCTACTGGCTCAGCTACGTAATCACCTGGCCTTTCATCGTCTCGCTGTCCCTGCTGCTGCGGTGCCTGGTTTTCTCGAGAATGCGACGAGAGCTGACCGCGTTTCTCGTATCGAGAGCCGTGCTCTCCGGAGCGGGCAGCGTGGAGGCCGATGGACGATTCGTGCTTTCGGAGAAAGGACCTTCCATCCGTCGGCTTTGGCGCCACTCGATCAGTCCGAACGACCGAGCCATATTCGATGTCGGCAACTTGATGAAACCGGCGCTCTCCGCGGCACATTTCTACCTGATGCCGCTTGCCGGCTTGTTTCAACCCAAACAGCGGCTGCAGCTCGGCCTCGCCGATTCCAACGTCCTGGACGAGGCGGAATTTCTCAAGATGGGCACGACGGCTCTCGTGGTCGATATGGTCGAGGCCGGGAGGGCGAGGAACCTGCCGCGCGTGAAGCGGCCGGTGCGGGCACTCCACGCCATCGTCTCGGATCCTGCGCTGTCGGTGAAAGTGCCGACTACGCGGGGCGAGATGAGCGCGCTCGAGATCCAGCGCACGTACCTCGATGAGGCAAAATCGTTCGTGCGCGACTCGAAGCCGACGTCGCTCGAGGCGCGGACGGTGGTGCGCCTCTGGGAAGACGTCCTCTTGGCGCTGGAGAAGGGCGAGCAGGATCGTCTCGTCGGACGGATCGACTGGGTGACCAAACGATACCTCCTCGAGGCTTGCGGCGGCCCGGGCACCGATCAACGCTTGAAGACGATCGATCTCCGCTACCACGAGATTGGCGACGGCTATGCCGCCCGTCTGGTTGGCTCTGGGCACGCAAGAAAGCTCATCTCCCAAGAAGAGGTCGAGCACGCCACGACCGAGCCACCGATAGGAACGCCGGCGTTTGCTCGGGGGCGCTTCATACGGGAGCGTAGGACCAGCCTCGTGCCGGTTCGCGTGGCGTGGGATGCCGCCCGGATCGGGGGCCGGCTTCACGGGAAGATCGTGCGCTTCCCTGGCTCGAATGGATAGGATGGGGTCATGGCGGGCAACAGCTTCGGGAGGCTTTTTCGGGTCACGACGGCGGGAGAGAGCCACGGCCCGGGATACGTCGTGATCCTCGATGGCGTGCCCGCCGGACTCGAGCTTTCCGAAGCCGACCTGATACCCGATCTCGACCGGCGGCGACCAGGACAATCGATGCTGACGAGCCAGAGGCGAGAGGGTGACGTTCCCGAGATCCTTTCGGGAGTCTTCGAGGGGCGTACGACGGGGACCTCCATAGCCATCTCGATTGCGAACCGAGACGCTCGCTCCAAAGACTACGCCGAGATCCGCGACAAGTACCGTCCTGGCCACGCCGACTTCACCTTCGACGCCAAGTACGGATTCCGCGATCACCGTGGCGGTGGACGCTCGAGCGCCCGGGAAACGACGGTGCGCGTGGCCGCTGGGGCCGTTGCCAAGAAGCTCCTCCGAGAGCGATGGGGCGTCGTCATCATCGGTTACGTCAAGCAGGTGGGAGAGATCGTCGCCCCGGCTCCCGATCCCTACGCGCTCGAGCTCGAGGACGTCGAGCGGAACGCTGTTCGATGCCCCGACCCCGACACCGCCTCCAGGATGGAGGAGCTCATCGAGAGCGTCCGCAAGGAAGGGGACTCAGTGGGAGGCATTGCCGAGATCGTAGCCAGGAACGTACCCTCCGGCTGGGGAGAGCCCGTCTTCGACAAGCTCAAAGCCGATCTCGGAAAGGCCCTTTTCAGCCTCCCCGCGGTGATGGGCGTCGAGTACGGAGCCGGGTTCGCGGTAGCGGCCATGCGGGGAAGCGAGGCCAACGACTCGATCACGACCGAGGGAGGACGAATCGTGACGCGCACCAATCGCCACGGTGGAATGCTCGGCGGCATCTCCTCGGGCATGCCGATCGTGCTGCGCTGCGCGCTCAAGCCCACGAGCAGCCTTCCGATCGAGCAATCCACAGTGACGCGCTCCGGCGAACCGACCACGATCTCGACGAAGGGTCGGCACGACCCTTGCCTCCTGCCCCGCTTCGTTCCCATGGGAGAGGCCATGGTGGCCCTGACGCTGGCCGATCACGCCCTTCGGCACGAGGCTAGCCGTTCAAAAGGACACTCTGACGTTCGCTAGCCCGCAAGAAGCGTGGACAACCGGTCCATAGGACTCGATGTTTGCAGCGTAAGACGGGGAACAGTTTATGACAGAGAAGGCTATTTGGCTTTCGTCGATGATTTCGTTGGTCGTGCTGGTCGCCCCATGCGGAACTGCAGAGGGCCAGGAATTTGCCGGGCGCGAGAAGCTGCGCGCGCGTTCCAATGAGTTCCGCAAGGAGGTGATCAGGGTGAGCGACGGCGTGTACGTGTCCGTTGGTTACTCGGCAAGCAACGTGATCTTGATCCAAGGCGACACGGGAACGATCATCGTCGATACGGCCAGCAATCGAGTGGAAGCGGGCGAGGCGAGGGCCGCGTTCGGGGCTCTCAGTGACGCGCCAGTGCGTGCAATCATCTACACTCACGGCCACCCGGACCATACGGGCGGTGCGGCCGTTTTCGCCGGCAATGACAACCCGGAAGTCTATAGTCACCAGCTGCTCGTCGAGGGCGCGCCGGACCTCGTCCGTGGTATGCGCGATGGTGGCGACCAGTTTGGCATGACGCTGCCGGACTCGCTGTACATCAACGCTGGAATCCAACTGCAGTATGGGCGGCTCACGCCTCCCACTCGGGAAGGCTACGTACCTCCCACCCGCACGATTGGCGGAGACCAGCTGTCGCTAACGATTGCCGGAGTCCAACTTCAGCTACTCCACACACCCGGCGAAACGAGGGAGAACATCGCGGTCTGGCTGCCCGACAAGCTCGTCCTGATGCCAGGAGACGACTTCTACAGTGCGTTCCCCAATCTCTATCCCATTCGGGGTACGCGGCTGCGCCCCCCGGAGGCATGGATCGCCAGTCTGGAAAAGATGATCGGCCTGGGAGCAGAGTTCCTGGTGCCAGGTCACACGCGACCGATCCAGGGTGCTGGCAGCGTACGCGCCGCGCTCACGGCATACCGCGACGGAATCCAGTCCGTCCTGGACCAAACGGTCGAGGGCATCCGGAGGGGCGAACGGCCCGACGAGTTGGTGCAGCATGTCAGGCTTCCGCCGCAACTGGCGGACAACCCTTACCTTCAGCAGTATTACGGCAGCGTCGCGTGGTCGGTCCGCGCCATCTACTCGGACTACGTCGGTTGGTTCGACGGAAATGCGACCAGCATGTTTCCGCTACCGGAGAAGGATCGTGCGGCAAAGCTCATCGGCATGAGCGGCGGTGCCGATCAGGTGTTGTCGCGCGCAAATGACGCGGTTGTTGCCGGCGAATTCCAATGGGCGGCCGAGCTCGCTGATTACGTGTTGGCGGTGGACCGCGAGAACGTCGACGCGAAGAGGATCAAGGCCCAGGCGCTTACGGAGCTCGGCGAGCGGCAGATCAACGCCACCGCCCGAAACTACTACCTCTCCTCTGCCCAGTACCTGTTGCGAGATATTCCACCGCAGTGAGCCGTGGCGGGCGGGATGCTTGCAACCGCACCCCTGGAATCGTTAGCATCACACACGTGCTCGATGCCGTGGCCGGAACTGTATCGATCCGTCTTCGCCGGGCTCGCTCCGCAGGGTGGGCTGAGTTTTTCATCACGCCCTGCTAGTCAAATCTCGAGGAGGAAACGAAGTGAAGAAATTCTTGACCGTGGTGACCGTCCTGGCGATCCTGACGGCGCCGAGCCTCGCCCTGGCCCATCCGCATTTCAACAAGACCATTACCTGCGCCCTTCCCAGCGGGGCCGAAGCAACGATTACCTACAATACGACTCCGGCGAACATGAGTCATGCCGAGAATGCCGAGGTGGGGACGTTCATCACGCCGCGTCGACCCACGTTGAAACTCTCCGCTGACGTTACTGTCGGAGGCGTCACGATTCCCGCCGGCGAGCACACCATCGGCGTGGTCAAGAACGGCGCGAACGATTACGTGATGGCGCTGTACAAAGGCGGCCTCGCGAGGGGCACCGAGCCCGATATGGCTCAGGTGGTGAAACTCGATTCGATGTACTCATCCGACGCGGGAACCGCCGAGCACATGCTCATCGACATTACGCCCGGTCACGGCAAGTTCGAGGGCAAGGCGGTACTCACGCTCCACTTCGGGACGATGTTCCTGGCTGGCGCGCTCTCCTGATCGACCTCTAGTGCTCAATGCCGTGGCGGGACCTGTGATCGAGCGGCCGCCACGGCTCGGCCTTCAGCGGCGCTGCGCGCCGATCTCGCGGCAGAGGTTTTGGCCACCGCTCGGCAGGCTGGACTGTACTTTCTCATCAGCCTGCTAGTGCTCAATGCCGTGGCGGGACCTGTGATCGAGCGGCCGCCACGGCTCGGCCTTCAGCGGCGCTGCGCGCCGATCTCGCGGCCGACGATTTGGTCGCCGCTCGGCAGGCTGGCCTGTACTTTTTCATCAGCCTGCTTGTGGGCGAGCTCGCGTGACAGCGGCTCGCCCACGGTTTCCCTGCGGTCGACGTCAGTAGCGGTAGTGGTCCGGCTTGTAGGGACCGTCTACCGGAACCCCCAAGTATTCGGCCTGGCGCGCGTTCATCTTCGTCAGTTTGGCGCCCAGCTTGTCGAGATGGAGCCGGGCGACCTCCTCGTCCAGTTTCTTCGGTAGCGTGTAGACCTTGTTCTCGAAGGATCCAGCGCTCGCGTAGAGCTCGATCTGCGCGGCGACTTGGTTGCTGAAGCTCGCACTCATGACGAAGCTCGGATGACCCGTGGCATTGCCGAGATTCAACAGACGGCCTTCGGAGAGGACGATGATCGAGTGCCCGTCGGGGAACTTCCACTCGTCGACCTGAGGCTTGATGTTGATCCTCTGGACGCCCTTCACCTTCTCGAGACCTGCCATGTCGATCTCGCTGTCGAAGTGGCCGATGTTGCCGACGATGGCGTTGTGTTTCATGCGTTTCATGTGCTCGGCGGTCACGATGGCGACGTTGCCGGTGGCGGTGATGAACAAATCGGCTCGATCCACCACGTCCTCTAGCCGCACGACCTCGTAGCCGTCCATGCAGGCCTGAAGGGCGCAAATCGGGTCGACCTCGGTGACGACGATGCGACATTTCTGTCCCGAGAGCGCCTGGGCGCACCCCTTCCCTACGTCTCCATAGCCGCAGAGGACGGCCAGCTTGCCCGATAGCATGACATCGGTGGCGCGGACGATTCCGTCGACGAGCGAGTGCCGGCAGCCGTAGATGTTGTCGAACTTGCTTTTGGTGACCGAGTCGTTCACGTTGAAAGCGGGGAAGAGGAGGGTGCCCTCCTTTTCCCGGTGGTAGAGACGGTGGACTCCCGTGGTCGTCTCCTCGCTGACACCCTTGATGCCTCGGGCGAGCGGACCCCAGAAGCCGGGCCTTTCGTGGAGAAGCTGCCCGAGGAGACCGAGCACCACGGCATACTCTTTGTTGTCGGCGGTTTCAGGCGAGGGTACGGAGCCGGCTTTCTCGAACTCGACTCCTTTGTGTACCAGAAGGGTGGCATCGCCCCCATCGTCCAGGATCAAATTGGGACCCTTGCCATCGGGCCAGTCGAACGCCTGGAGCGTACACCACCAGTACTCGGCGAGCGTCTCGCCCTTCCAAGCGAAGACCGCCGGTCCCATCGGCTTCGCCGGCGTGCCCTCAGGACCGACGACGACGGCGGCCGCCGCGTGATCCTGCGTGGAAAAAATGTTGCAGCTCACCCATCGGACCTCGGCACCGAGCTCGCGGAGCGTCTCGATCAAGACTGCGGTCTGGATGGTCATGTGCAGAGAGCCCGTGATGCGGGCACCCGAAAGGGGCTTTGCCGCTCGATATTTCTCCCGGAAGGCCATGAGCCCCGGCATCTCGTGCTCGGCCAGCTCGATCTCTTTGCGTCCGAAGGCTACGGTCTCGGGCGAGAGGTCCTTGACTCGGTAGGGTAGGCGGGAGAACAGGGGAAGGCCCGTGTCCATGAAGGTTTCCGTGACCGCAGCCGACTTGCTCAACTTTTTCTCCTTTGATTCGAATCTCTCATGCTAGCCCCGCTCACCGCACCTGTCATGCCAGGTTGCCAAGACCGGGGAACGACGTCGCTTGTGATTTTACACCGCAGGAACGACTTTTGAAGCAGGCCGGGCAACGGATATCGCATCCGTCATGCCTCGTGCCCGCCGAGCCGGCCGACGAGGTGAGTCAAAGCGATGCCAGCCAGAACGAAGCCCGCTGACGTCGCCGCCTGGACCGCATCGGGCTCGAACCTTTCTGTGGGCCAGTCCTCACGGTCGATACTTTGCATATTATCCGCAGTGACAACGATCCCCTTGATGACCGACCCGGGAGGCGGCGGGATCGGCCGTTGAAATGGCCAAAGGCCGAAGACCGCCCCGATCAGAAGCCCGAGGAGCACTCCGAGCGTCGGTTTCTCGTGACGCGCCCAAAGAAACTTGAGGAGATTGCTCACTCCGACGATCCCACCGAGGACTCCGAGGCCGACCGGGATTCCGACTTTGAGGGATTCGATGACCATGGGAAGGTCTATGGGCGACTCCAAGAGCCCAGTCTTGAAGTCATCGATCGCCGAGAGTATGGGAATGTACTGGCCGAGAAGCAGAAGAAGGTACCCTCCGCTGACGCCGGGGAGTATCATCGCGCTCGCCCCGGCGAGTCCCGCCAAGAAGAGCATCACGCTGGAGGAATGCGCGGAGCCGGTCGCTCCTGGCTCTCCCACCGACAAGAGAACCATCACGATCAGGCCGGCGACGGCTCCCGAGGCCACCCCCGCCGTCAGGGGGCGAGCGAGGCGCCACACGATCGGTACACCCCCGAGCGTCAATCCGATGAAAAGGCTATACATGATGTATCGATGATCGACGACCAGCCCCTTGGTCAGCCCGGCGAAGAGGAGGATAGCTACCGCAGCAGCACCTCCGATGCTCGCCAGCATGACCATCGAGCGGGGACGAAATCGAAAGATCGTGAGCTCGGCGATGGCGGCGATGAATTCGGGGTAGACTCCCGTTGCGAGGAGCATCGTCCCGCCGCTGATGCCGGGGACGAGATTGGCGAGACCCATCAGGAAACCGCCAACGGCTCCACGAAGTGGCAGAAACGATCTCTGGACGTCTTTCATCGAGCGCGGAGTATATCGTGATCCGAATCGCGAGCTGGAACGTCAACTCCATTCGTTTGCGCGCGCGATGGGTGGCGCATTTTCTCAGGAAGTATCAACCGGACGTTCTCTGTATCCAGGAAACGAAGGTACCCGACGAGCTCTTTCCGCGGGAGCGGTTCGAAAAGCTCGGCTACGTTCATCAAGCCCTGTGGGGGCAGAAGAGCTACAACGGGGTCGCGATTCTCTCCAGAATACCCCTTCACGACGTCGTTCGGCGCCGTTGGTGTCATCGGCACGACCGTCGCCACGTCCAGGCAACGCTCCCCGGAGGAGTCGAGATTCACAACCTGTATGTTCCCGCCGGCGGTCCGCTCCCCGACCCGGAGCGAAACCCGAAGTTCGAGCACAAGCTGCGCTTCCTCAGGAACGTCACGCGTTGGTTTCGGAGACGTCGCGGAGAGCGTCCGTCGATTCTGGTTGGCGATCTCAACGTCGCACCCCTCCCCACGGACGTGTGGTCCCACGAAAAGCTCCGACGGGTCGTCACTCACACTCCGGTCGAAGTCGCCGCATGGAAGCGGCTGGCTCGCGATGGGGGATTCGTCGACGCGGTCCGGGAGCTCGTTCCCGCACAGAACAAAGTTTTCACATGGTGGAGCTACCGCACGGCGGAGTGGAAAAAGGCGAACAAGGGCAGGAGGCTCGACCACGTCCTCGTGAGCGATTCTCTGAGAGAGCGCCTCGTCTCCGCTCGGGTGATCGCCAAGGCTCGTGGCTGGCACCTTCCGTCGGATCACGTCCCCGTCATCGTGGAGCTTTCGGTGGTTCGATAGCAAGCCGATGAGCCACTACGGCTCGGCCTGGGAAGCGGCGCTCGACTGTTGACTGTCGACTGTCGTCGCTAAAATAGGATCCTATGACCGACACGAACCCCCTCCTCCGGCCTTCTACCGACCTCCCTCGCTTCGACCTCATCGGTGTGGCCCACGTGGAGCCCGGCATTCTAGCGCTCGTCTCCGATGTGGAGCGCCTTCTGGAGGAGCTCGAGGCCAGCCTCGAGCCGGGCTCGGCACGCTGGGAGACTGTCGTCGAGCCCATCGAAAAGCTCCACGACCGCCTCGGCTTCGGCTTCGGCATGGTGGAGCACCTGATGAGCGTCCGGAACAGCGCCGCCCTGCGAGAGGCTTACGAGAAGGTCGAGCCCTCGGTGGTGCGCTTGCGCACGCGCATCGGGCAGAGCGAGCCCATCTATCGAGCCTTGGTCGAGCTGCGCGAGCGGGAAAGCGCGACCCTCGATCCCACCCGAAAACGCATCGTGGACAAGTTGATCGAGGAAGCGGAGCTTGCCGGTGTCGCTCTCCAGGGTGAGCCGCGCGAGCGCTTTCAGGCGATTCAGTTGGAGCTTGCGGACCTATCCACGAAATTCAGCAACCATTTGCTCGACGCCACGAAGCTCTTCGATCTCGTCCTGGAGAGCCGCGAGGATGTGACCGGGCTTCCCAAGAGCTTTCTCGAGATGTCGGCTCAATCGGCGCGAGCCGCAGGACGCACCCAGGCGACAGGAGCGGGCGGCCCTTGGCGCGTTACCCTCGACGGCCCGAGCTTCACCGGATTCATGAAGCACAGCCGGCGACGGGATCTCAGGGAGAAGCTCTATCGGGCTTACATCACGCGCGCGAGCTCGGGCGAGCTGGATAACTCGCCGCTCATCGACAAGATTCTGAGCTTGAGACAGGAGGAGGCCCGTCTTCTCGGCTTCGACACCTACGCCGCGCTTTCACTATCGCGAAAGATGGCGGGCTCGGTCGACCGAGCCGAGCATCTTCTGGAAGAGCTGAGAGTCGCATCGCACGAGGCGGGCGAGGGAGAGCTCCGGGAGCTTCAGGCGTTCATGCGGGAGAAAGGCGCCGAGGACGAAGCCCGGTCTCTCCAGCACTGGGACGTCGCCTTCTGGAGCGAGCGACTCCGCGAGGCGCGTTTCGATTACCGCGAGGAGGAGCTCCGGCCTTATTTCCCGATGCCCCGTGTCCTCGAGGGGCTGTTTGGGTTGGCGCACCGTCTATTTGGAATTCAGGTGGTCGAAGATCCTTCCGGGGTACCGGTGTGGCACGAGGACGTCCGTTTCTTCCGGGTGCGCGCGCTCGACGGCGAGGACCTCGCGGCATTCTATCTCGACCCCTACAGCCGGCCTCAGGAAAAACGTGGCGGAGCCTGGATGAACGAGGTGGTAGGCAAGAGCCGCCTCTTTCCTCGGCTGCCCACGGCGCACCTCGTTTGCAACGGATCGCCGCCGGTCGACGGCAGACCTTCGCTGATGACGTTCCGCGAGATCGAGACGCTTTTCCACGAGTTCGGCCACGCGCTGCAGCACATGCTGACGTCGGTGGACGACGGCCTCGCGTCGGGCATCCGGAACGTCGAGTGGGATGCCGTCGAGCTTCCCAGCCAGTTCATGGAGAACTGGTGTTATCACCGCGACACCCTGGTGAATCTGTCGCAGCACGTGGAGACGGGGGAAGCGCTGCCCGACGACGTTTTCGAGAAGATCAGAGCGAGCCGAACCTTTCACTCCGGTTTGATGACGCTTCGCCAGCTGTACTTCGGCTTCATCGACCTCGAGCTCCATCACCGTTACGAGCCCACCAATGGCAGCGAGTCGCCGCTCGACGTACAACGTCGCATCGGAGAGAAAACCTTGCTCCTCGCGCCAATTCCGGAGGACCGTTTCCTCTGCGGCTTCGCGCACATCTTTGCCGGCGGCTATGCGGCCGGCTATTACTCCTACAAATGGGCGGAGGTATTGTCGGCGGACGCTTTCGCGGCGTTCGAGGAGGCGGGGCTCGATCTGGATGCGTCGATTCGAGAAACGGGACGACGCTTCCGTGAGACGGTTCTCGCCCTGGGGGGAAGCGCGGCTCCCCTCGAAGTGTTTCGTCGCTTCAGAGGCCGTGAGCCGACGACCGAGGCGCTGTTGCGTCACTCAGGGCTCGCCGCGTGATCGAGGATCTTTTTCGACGATCCATCGAGCGCCGAGAAAAACTTCTGGCTCGTCTGGGCGACGCCACCGATTGCTACCGACTGATGCACGGGATTGCCGAAGGTCATCCCGGTCTTGCCGTCGATCGCTATGGGCCCATCCTGCTCCTGCAGACCTGGCGCGAGGGTCTCGGGTCTCACGAAGTCGAGAGTCTTCGTCGTGTGGCGGAACGCGCGCTGTCCGTGCCTCTCGTGCCGGTCTGGAACCACCGCAACAAGAGTCGACGCGAGCCGTTTTCTGCGTACCACGCCCCCGACGTGCCCGTCGAGCCGACGGGGCGGGAGCTCGGGCTTTTCTACGACGTGCGACCCCGCCATCGTGGATTGGATCCTCTGCTGTTTCTCGATGGCCGGGCCGCTCGTCGCTTGCTTCTGCGAGAAACGTGCGGAAAGACCGTGCTGAACTTGTTCGCTTACACCTGCGCTCTGGGCCTGGTGGCCGCTTCGGCCGGGGCAACCGAGACATGGAACGTGGACTTCTCTCGATCGGCGCTTCGCGTCGGCGAGAGAAACGCGATTTTGAACCGCTTGGGCGCAAGCTCCATGCGGGTCATCAACGAGGACGTTTTCCCCATCGTCCGGCAGTTGGCGGGGATGCCGGTCCGACCGAGACGCGGACGCGCGCGCGATTTCGTTCGAGTGGAGCCTCGTCTCTTCGACATCGTCGTGCTCGATCCGCCGCAGTGGTCGAGAGGCCCGTTCGGGGCGGTGGACGTCGTCCGCGATTACCCGGGCCTATTCAAACCGGCCGTGCTCGCGACCCGGGCGGGCGGTCGCGTCCTCGCGACCAATCACGCCCCCGGCGTGGACCTTTCCGAGTGGCGTCGCATTCTCGTGCGTACGGCGGAGAAGTGTGGACGGCCAATTCGAAGTCTGGAAGTCATCGAGCCTGAAGATGACTTCCCCTCGTTCGACGGCGCGCCTCCTCTCAAAATGGCCTGGATCGAGGTCTGAGTTCGACCGGCTCCGACGGCTATTCGGAGCGAAGTGCCGTTAGAGGATCGATGGCCGTGGCGCGCCGGGCGGCCCACGACGACGCGATGGCAGCGACCCCTAGCATCAAGACCGACACTGTGACGAGAGTGAGGGGGTCGTGGGGCTCGGTCTCGAAGAGGAGATCCTGCAACTGACGCGCGGAAATGAGCGACGACCCAAGGCCCAGGGAGAGTCCGGCGATGGCCAGGGCGATTCCTTCACGGAGCACCATGACCCGCAGGCGGGCGGGCGACGCGCCGAGAGCGAGCCGTACACCAAGCTCCCGAGTTCGGGCAGAGACCTCGAGCATGAGCGTTCCACCGAGGCCGAAAGCGGCGATGAGGAGCGCGAGCGCCGCGAAGATCGCAAGGAGGCTGCTCGTCAGCTTGGGCGGCGTCAGGTCCTGGTGGCGAGCCTCCTCGAGCGTCTGAATGTGCGAGACGGCTTGAGCGGGATCCAAAGCGTGAACGATGCCTTTGAGGTCCTGGATGAGGTGTGTCGGATCGGTCTTGGTGCGTACGACGAGGTTTGCCACGCGAAGGGGAGTCTGTGCGATCGGCACATAGATGGACGGTGCAGGGACCGTGTCGAGGCCGTAGTGGCGGACGTCGCCCACGACGCCGACCACAGTGTGCCAGAGGCCGTCGGGCCCGGAAACTCGGCGCCCAATGGGATCCTCGCCGGGCCAGAGACGGCGCGCCGCGGTCAAGTTCAGGATCGCGACCATGGGGGCGGTGTGGTCGTCACTCCGCGAGAAGCCTCGTCCCCTAACCAGGTGAGCGCCGATGGTCTCGAAGTAGTCTTCACTCACGGAGTGGACATCCGCCATCGGGTCGGGTCCCCCTCGATCGTGCTGGCATCCTTCAACGTTCACGAGGGTAGTCAACGGCGCGGCGGCCGAATCCAAAGGGACCGTCCGGCCGACCGCGACGCTGATGACATCGGCGTGCTCGCCGACTCGATCGAGCAGGAGGCGATGAAAATCACGGATGCGGTCGCGGTCATAGCGAGACCAGTCCAGGTCGAGGAGCATCCCCAAGACTCGCTGGGGACGATAGCCCGCGTCCACGCCCTCGAGGCTGGCCACGCTTCTCAGCATCAAGCCCGCGCCAACGAGCAGCGTGAGCGAGAGGGCGAGCTCGGCGACTACGAGAACCGCTCGCAGGGCCGGAGCTCGGTGGATGATCGGCCACGAACGATCCTGGCGCGGGGATCGGATCGCGAGAGCGGGGAACGCGCCCGACGCGGCCGCTGTGACGAAGGAAAGCGCGAGCGCGAACGACAGGACGTTGCCATCGAGCCCGATCTCGGATGCCCGCGGGCTGAGCCGAGAGGCGAAACCGACGAGAAGATCCAGGCCGAGCCAGGCGAGAACGACGCCGAGCGCCCCTCCGGCGAGAGACAGCATCGTGCTCTCCGTGAGGAGCTGGCAGACGATCCGACCCCGGCTCGCGCCGATCGCCGAGCGCAGAGCGAGCTCCGGTCCCCTCCTCAGAAGGCGCGAGAGGTGGATGTTCGCGACGTTGGCGCAAGCGATGAGCAGTACGAAACCCGCCGTTGCCAGAAGCAGGAAGAACGTTGGCCTGGCTCTTAGCGTCAGCTCGTCCTTCAACAACGTTGCCTCGATCGCGTGTCCTCGAGAGCTCGGGTAGGCGACTGGATTTGCCCGCCGCTGCTCCGCGGCGATCGCGGCGAGGTCGCGTCGAACGTCTGCCAGCGTCGTGTTCGATTTCATTCTTGCCAGGACACTCATCATGCGGTCCGTTCGATCGGCTACAAAACCCTCATCGGATCGAAAAGGGCAGGCCGAGATCGGCATGAAGACGTCGTTTCCGTCCGGGTATCGCGGAAGGGGAGGCAGCACTCCGACGACCCGATGCGCGCGGTCGTTCATCTCGAACAAGCGCCCGACCACCTCGGGGTCCGATGCGTACCGCTCGCGCCAGTAATCGTGGGTGAGCAGCAGGACGGGCTCCGCATCGGGAGATTCGTCGGCGGGAACGAAGCCGCGCCCGAGTAAGGGAGTCACCGAGAGGACCTCGAAGTAGCTCGCCGACACGACGCCGGTCTGGACGCGCTCCGGCTCGCCCGCTCCCAGGAGGATGAACGGCATCGTATGGTACTCGACGATGGACTCGAGCGTGATGGACTTTTCCCGGAGCTCGTCGATCTCGCGAACGGAGAAGGGTAGCGAATCGAGCTTCAGACCGGGGACTCGCCGGTCGAGTGCGACCAGCCGGCTCCCGCCGCCATAGGGGAGTGGTTTGACGATGATCCCGTAGACCACGCTGAAGATCGCCGTGTTCGCCCCGATTCCGAGCGACAGCGTCAGCACCACCGCTCCCGCGAAGCCCGGGCTCTGTACGAGCGAGCGCGCTCCGTAGCGGAGGTCCCTCCAGAGCGCGTCGAGTCGATCGTAGCCACGCAAGCACCTCACCTCGTCTTTGACTCGAATCGTTCCGCCGAACGACCGAACGGCGCGGGCCCGCGCCTCCTCGAAGCGCATTCCGAGCTTCTGGTTCTTCTCGGTCTCCATCTCGAGATGGAACCGAAGCTCGTCGTCGAGATCGCTCTCGAAACGCCCGCGCTCGAGAAGCGAGGAGACCCGGGCGACGGCGAAGCGCAGCCTGCGCAGCATCGCCTCAGCTCGTTTGCAGGATGCGGGTGATGGCGTCTGAAAGCCGCTCCCAGTTCTGTCGTTCCTCTTTGAGCTGGCGGCGACCGGCTGCGGTCAACTTGTAGAACTTCGCCCGCCGGTTGTTGTGAGAAGCACCCCACTCGGACGAGATCCAGCCTGCGAGCTCGAGACGATGGAGTGCGGGATAGAGCGAGCCCTGGTTCACCTGCAAGACGTCCTGGGATATCTGTTGAATCCGCTGGGAGATTCCCCACCCATGCTGCGGCTCGAGTGAGAGGGTCTTGAGGATCAGCATGTCGAGCGTTCCCTGGAGCAAGTCGGTTCTCTCGTTAGGCATGATTCGTTGACTCCTGGACAAAAGACGTCCGCTGCCCGTCCATGGTTTAGCCCGCTTTCTTGTCGAATGTCAATTAGTGATTAGTGCCGTGGCGGGACCTGTGATCGACCGGCCGCCACGGCTCGGCCTGCTTACGGCGCTTGCGCGCCGGGCTCGCTCCGCTCGCGCAGGGTGGCTGAGATTTGCTTCACCCTGCTCGTGATTAGTGCCGTGGCGGGACCTGTGATCGACCGGCCGCCACGGCTCGGCCTGCTTACGGCGCTTGCGCGCCGGGCTCGATCCGGCGGTTCAGGCGCTCCCCGGCTACCCTGTGGAGCTTCGACTCGATCGGCGCTAAGATGTCGGCCGGACGAAAGGACAATTTCAGGCGATGGCAACGACGTACGGCACCAATCAATTCCGATCCGGGCTGAAAGTTACGCTCGACGGCGACCCCTGCGTGATCATCGAATCGGAGTTCGTGAAGCCCGGCAAGGGACAAGCCTTCACGCGGGTAAAGTACCGGAACTTTAAGACCGGGCGCGTTCTCGAGAGGACGTTCAAATCAGGCGAGACCGTCGAAGGCGCCGACGTCGTCGAGACGAGCATGCAGTACCTCTACAACGATGGCGAGCACTGGCACTTCATGGACCCGAGTAATTACGAGCAGTATCAGGCGGACGCGTCATCGGTGGGCGATGTCGCGAAATGGCTCAAGGAGAATGCAGAGTGCGCGGTTACGCTCCATAACAACGGCATCATCCAGGTGATTCCCCCGATGTTCGTGGAGCTCGAAGTCGTCGAGACCGAGCCCGGGATTCGGGGCGACACCGCCGGCACAGGCGCGAAATCGGCGACGCTCGAGACGGGTGCCGTGGTTCGGGTTCCTTTGTTCATCGACGTCGGCGAGAAGCTCAAGCTCGACACGCGCACCGGGGCGTACGTGGGCCGTGCCAAGGAGTGAGCAACTGGAGGCCCGAGGCTTGCCTAGCCGCTCTTCGACTGCGAGCGCGTCTCCTGACTCGGATTCGCGATTTCTTCGCTGACCGAGGCATCCTCGAGGTCGAAACCCCGCTTCTCGGGCGTGTCACGACCCTCGAGCCGCACGTCGAAAGTCTGTGTGCTCAAATCGAGGGCGAGACGTTCTACCTGCAGACGTCCCCGGAGCACGCGATGAAGCGCCTGCTCGCCGCGGGCTCCGGACCCATCTATCAAATCGGCAAGGCCTTTCGAAGCGGCGAATCCGGGTCGAGGCACCATCGAGAGTTCACCCTGGTGGAATGGTACCGGCCGGGTCTCGACACCCACCGACTCATGGACGAAGTCTCCGATTTTCTCGAGCACGTGCTGGGATGCCGGCCCGCGGAGCGTGAATCCTATGCGGCGGTCTTCGCGCGACACCTGGGCGTCGATCCCCATGGTGCCTCGGCGGAGGTTCTCGGGAGAACCTACCGGGATCTCGGTCTTCCTCCCATTACCGCGTCCGGGCTCGATCGAGCCGACTGGCTCGATCTCTTGATGGCCCAGGCGATCGAGCCCAAGATGGGACGCGAGGTCCCCTTACTCATCTTCGACTACCCCGTCGAGCTCGCGGCGAACGCACGCCTCCGCGACGGCAGGCAAAGGGTTGCCGACCGCTTCGAGCTGTATTTCCGTGGTCTGGAGCTCGCGAACGGTTACGGGGAGCTGACCGACGCCATCGAGCAGCGACATCGATTCGTAGCCGATCGCAAGCGTCGAGGGCAACTCGGCCGCCACCTGCCCCCGATCGACGACCTCCTTCTCCAGGCGATGGAGGCAGGCCTTCCCGAATGCTCGGGCGTCGCGCTCGGCTTCGATCGCCTGGTCATGATCGCCGCGAGCGCCGCTGCCATCGGTGACGTCGTCAGTTTCAGAGAGGTGTGAACATGCTGCTTCGCCTCGGTGCTTCGCTCATCTGCCTGTTACTCGGATGCTCGCCCGGGGCTGATTCCGTCGTCTTTCTCGTCAGACATGCGGAAAAAGTGGACGACAGCCGGGACCCCGATCTAACCGAGGCGGGGCGCGAGCGGGCCCACGGGCTGGCCGCGCTTTTGAGAGACGCTGGAATCGAAGCCGTTTACAGCACCGACTTCATCCGCACCCGCGAGACCGCCCGTCCGGTGGCGGAGGAGATCGGAGTGGAAATCGAGATCTACGACGGGCTCGAAGAGCTGGTCGCGCGCCTGGAGGCTTCGCCCCGAACGGCGCTGATCGTGGGACACAGTAACACGACGCCTCAGCTCGTGGAGCTTCTCGACGGGGAGCCCGGTCCTCCCATTGCTGACGACGAGTACGACCGTCTCTACGTGGTCGTGTTATCCGAGGGGAAGGCCTCCGCGACGAAGGTTCTCCGTTTGCCTCACCCGAGCTCTTAGCACTACGATCGCACGCACGATATCGATTGGAGTGTCGCCATGAAGCTAATCGTTCCGATTTCGGTTTCGGTTTCGATCGCGCTCTCGTCCGCGGGGTTCGTTCTCGCTCAGGGAAGCTACCGCGATTACGAGGTCGACGAAGCCAACGTAACCGTCGATCCCGGTTTGTTCGAGTCGATGAAGTATCGAGGGGTGGAGTTCTTGCGGGGCGGCCGATCGACGGCGGTGACCGGTGTAGCTGGCCAACCGCTCGTGTACTACTTCGGCGGCACCGGCGGAGGAGTGTTCAAGACTTCGGATGCGGGCAACACCTGGAAAAACGTCACCGACGGCTTTCTCGGGGTTGGCTCGATCGGCGCTATCGCCGTGGCGCCGTCGGATCCCAACGTCATCTACGTCGGAACGGGCTCCGCCTGCCCCCGCGGGAACATCTCCGTCGGGGATGGCGTCTACAAGTCGACCGATGCTGGCAAGACCTGGAAACACATCGGTCTCGAGGATGCGGGTCAGATCGGAAAGATTCGTGTCCATCCGACCGACCCCGATCGCGTCTACGTCGCCGCGCTCGGGCACATCTTCGGCCCCAACGAGGAACGAGGCGTCTTTCGCTCGACCGATGGCGGGGCGAATTGGGAGAAGGTGCTCTTCATCGGCGATCGAACGGGTGTGGTCGATCTTGCGATGAGCTCTTCGAACCCGCGGATCCTCTTTGCCGGAGCGTGGCGCGCGGAACGGAAGCCCTGGACGTTGATCTCGGGCAGCGAGGACGGCGGCATCTACCGGAGCACGGACGCGGGGGACACCTGGAAGAAGCTCGAGGGCGGCCTTCCCGAAGGGCTCATCGGCAAGACGAGCGTCAGCGTATCTCCCGCGAACGGGAACCGCGTATGGGTGCTGCTGGAGGCCGAAGGGGACAAGGGCGGGGTCTACCGCTCCGACGACGGCGGTGACAGCTGGTCGCGCATCAACGGTGAGGCGAATCTCAGGCAGCGGCCCTGGTACTACATCCATATCTTCGCCGACCCGAAGGACGAGAACACCGTTTACGCACTCAACACCGGGTTCTATAAGTCCATCGACGGCGGCAAGACGTTCGGCCAGAGAATTCAGGTGCCGCACGGCGACAACCACGATCTGTGGATCAATCCTGAGAACCCTCTCAACATGATCAATTCCAACGATGGCGGCGCGAACGTGTCGTTCGACGGAGGGGAAACCTGGTCCCAGCAATACAATCAACCGACGTCCGAGATCTATCGCGTCTACGTGGACGAGCAGTGGCCTTATCGCCTGTACGGCTCGCAGCAAGACAACAGCACGATCTCGGTGCCCAACCGTGGGGGCTCGGGATTCCGAGAAGTGGTTCCCGACTGGTACTCGGTCGGTGGCTGCGAAAGTGGCCACATCGCCGTCGATCCCCGCGATCCCGACATCATCTATGCCGGCTGCTATGGAGGGAGCATCACGCGGGTGAATCGGAAGACGGGAGAGACGCGCCAGATCCTGCACTATCCGCAGCTGCAGCTCGGTCAGGCAGCTCGTGACCTGAAGTATCGCTTCCAGTGGAACGCGCCGATCCGGCTTTCACCGCACGATCCCGACATCCTCTATCACGCCTCCCAGGTCGTACACATGTCGCGAGACCACGGTCAGAGCTGGACCGTCATCAGCCCGGATCTGACCACCGACAATGCCGAGCATCAGGACTACGCGGGCGGGCCGATCACGCACGACAGCACCGGGGTCGAGGTGTACAACACGGTGTTCGCTCTCGAGGAGTCGCCGCATACGCCGGGTGTTCTCTGGGCGGGCTCTGACGACGGCCGCGTGCACTTGTCCCGCGATCGGGGCGCGAGCTGGAAGGAAATTACGCCCCAGGCTATGCCCGAGGGTGGCACGGTCAACGTGATCGAGCTCTCCGCTCACGACGCCGGCCGGGCGTTCATCGCCGTCTACCGTTATCGCGAGAACGACTTCCGGCCTTACATCTTCAGGACGAACGACTACGGGGAGAGCTGGGATCTTTTGACGGACGGCATGAACGGCGTCCCGAAGACGAACTTCACTCGCGCGATCCGGGAGGACCCGGACCGCAGGGGCCTGCTCTATGCTGGAACGGAGTTCGGGATGTTCATTTCCTTCGATGACGGGGCGCACTGGCAGCGATTCCAGATGAATCTACCCGTCACTCCCATAACCGATCTGCGGGTGCATCGCAAAGACCTGGTGGTTGCGACGCAGGGGCGTTCGTTCTGGGTGCTGGACGACCTCACTCCGTTGCATCAAATGACGGACGAAGTGAAGGCTTCGCAGGCATGGCTGTATGCGCCGCGAACGGCCTTTCGTGGCGGGATGGGCACCAACGCCACAATCAACTATTACCTGGCTGCCGAGTCCGAGGAATCCATGAAGCTCGAGATTCTGGACGGCACGGGTGCCGTCATCCAGAGCTTCGAGGGCAAGCCCGGAGAACAGCCGCGCGAAAGACCGACGAGCTTTTTCGAGCAATTGTTCGGCGGCGGAGGAGCGGACAAGCTCCCACTGAAGAAAGGCCTCAATCGGTTCGAGTGGAACCTCAGGGAAAAAAGGATCGAGATGCCCGAGGGAGTCGTGCATTGGGGGGGGACACCCGGAATGGAAGTCGTTCCCGGGTCTTTCCAAGTGAGGTTGTCCCGCGGCGATTGGAGCCAGACCCAGCCTCTCGAAGTTGCCATCAACCCTTCGATCAGCTCGACGGTTGCCGACCTGAGGAAGCAGTACGATCTCGGCAAAGAGATTGGCGCCGAGATCGAAGCGCTGTTCCATACGTTGAGCGAGGTGCGCGACGTCAAGCAGCAGTCCAAAGACGTGCTCGAGCGCCTCAAGAAAGCGGAGATCGAGAGCGCGGAGGTCTCCGCTTCGGCCAAGGCAATGACGGACGCTTTGACCGAGCTCGAGGAACAGATAACCCAAGTACAGAGCAAGTCCAATCAGGACCCGATCAACTTTCCGCCCAAAATCGACAACCAGCTGACCTCGCTCTACGGCTACGTCCTCCAGAGCGATTTCGAGCCGACCGCGGGCGCCTATGAGCGGTTCAACGACTTGAAGCCGGAGCTCGCGCAGATTGGTTCACGATTCGATCAGATCGTCGCGACGGAGGTATCCCAGTTCAACCGCCTTGCGGCAGCTTTGAGCCTGCCCCCGATCGTGGTAAAGCAGGCGGCAACAACTGATAGCGCGGTGCATTGAGCAGGGTGACAGGGACTCAGCCCACCCTGCGCGAGCGGAGCGAGTCCGGCGCGCTTGCCGCGCCGTAAGCAGCCTGAGCGGTGGCGGCCCGATCGATTACGGGTCCCGCCACGGCATTGAACACTTGGAGAGACTTCACCGCACGACGGCCGGCTTGGACTCGTCGGCGAACACCACGTCGACGTGGTACTGGGCTGCGTCTTCGTAGGATGACAGGAGCCAGGTCCGCACGAACTCCTCGGTCTTCTTGCGTCCTAGCTCCCGAACGAGCGGGATGTTCTCCGCGGAGCGTCTCTTCGCCAGGTCGGTCAGCCCGCGGCGGAGATTCTCCAGGGCGGCCGTCTCGTTCCGCAGGAAGCTTCGTGTCTCCACCTCGTAGCTGATGCGAGAAACGTCGATGGCCGGGGTATTGGATCGAATGGGAGGAGCCTGAACCAGCACGACTCGATCTCGGATGGTGAATTCCCACCGCCCCTCGAGATCGAGGTAGTACGTATAGGTGACCGGGGCCTCGGCACGCACGACGACGTCCGGCAGCGCCAGCTGGCCCCACAGCACCGTAGTGCTGTCGGTGCGCTCGAAGACTTCCATTTCGTCCAGTGTCGCGAACTGAAGGCGCTGGCTTCCGCTGACCTCGGTCGCATAGCTGACGAACTGCGTCGTGACCGTGCCGGTGCGGAATGCCTCGGCGATCGAGCGCCCCGAGTCGATCAAATCACCGGGAAGGGCTCGGGTCTCACGAAAGAAGAACGCTGCCAGGGCCATTGCGGCCAACCCGAGCAGGGCGACGACCCACGGCCAACGGGAGCTCGTGTTTTTCATCGGATCGTCTCATTGTAACGCCAATTCTCGTAGGCAATCGCCTGTCCACGCGCGGCGAAGACTCCGCCTCGTGGTACCATCGCCGGCGTGAACGGTAATGTCCTCGGTCAGCTCATCGACCTGTACACCGTAGTCG
Source organism: Vicinamibacteria bacterium (assembly GCA_035457705.1). GTDB lineage: Bacteria > Acidobacteriota > Vicinamibacteria > Marinacidobacterales > SMYC01 > DASPGQ01. Next base: position 30,122 of record DATIBD010000070.1, on the reverse strand, counting down.
TTTTCGTGGCCGTCATCATCAGCTGGCTCCAACTTCCACCGTACAACCCCATCGTCCGCTACACGCGGATGCTGACAGAGCCGCTCCTCGCGCCCATCAGACGGATACTTCCACCGGTTGCGGGGCTCGACTTCTCGCCCCTGATTCTGCTCATCCTGCTGAGAATCGTGCGCGGGATCATGTAACTGGCGGCTCCGGGCCGTTGCTATACTCGGTGCATGGCTCGGCTCGATCGGCGTCTCGTGCATAACGCGCCGGGCGATTTTTTCGTGGATTCCAGCTGCATCGATTGCGATACCTGCCGGTGGATGGCGCCGGAGACGTTCCGTCAACGAGAAGACCAGGCGAGCGTGCGGTCACAGCCCGAGACCCGGGAGGCGAGGCTCCGGGCGGAAATGGCGCTGGTGTCGTGCCCAACAGCCTCTATCGGAACGGAGGACAGGCACGATCTTTCGGCGGCAATCGACGCTCTTCCCGATCGGATCGAGGACAACGTCTATCACTGTGGATTCCATAGCGAGTCGAGCTACGGCGCGACCAGCTATCTCGTGGTCCGCGAGTCCGGTAATATCCTGGTGGACTCGCCTCGATTCACCCGACCTCTCGTCCGAAAGATCGAGTCGCTCGGCGGAATCGCGATGATGTTTCTGACCCACCGGGACGATGTCGCCGATCATGCTCGATTCAACGCGCATTTCGGCTGCGTTCGGGTGCTTCACCAGGCGGACATCGGCCCGGGCACTCGGGACGTCGAGCGGCTCATCGAAGGAGACGAGGCCGTGCGATTGGACGATGACGTCCTCATCGTGCCCACTCCGGGGCACACCAGGGGCTCCGCCTGCCTCCTCTACGCGAACCGCTTCCTGTTCACGGGAGATCACATCGCCTGGAGTCCTTCGCGCCGCCACATCTACGCCTTCCGGAGCGTTTGCTGGTACGACTGGTCCACGCTGGTTCGCTCGGCCGAGCGGTTGACGGCGTACGAGTTCGAATGGATCCTGCCGGGCCACGGTCGCAGGTGCCACTTCCCTCGGGACCAGATGGCGCACGAGATGCGAAAAGGGCTCGACTGGATGCGAGCGGCTTAGCTCCCGGGAAACCTCACCGCCGGCGGAGGCGGCCCGATCGATTACGCGTCCCGCCACGGCATTGAGTACTCTAGAGGCGGAGATCGGATCGACGCAGGAGTACCACCCGCTCCATCACGTCTCCCTCGAGAATTCGATCGACGTTCTCCATGCCTTCCACGACCCTGGCGAAAACGGTGTAGTTGTGGTCGAGTCGGAAGTTGTCTACGAGGTTGATGAAGATTTGACTGTCTCCGGTGTCGCGGCCCCGCGTCGAGATGCCGAGGGTCCCGCGCTCGTGTGACAACGTCGATACCTCGTCACGGATGTACTCCGGCCGCCCCACGTATTCGTTGGCGCCCGGACTCCCACCCTGCAGAACAAAGTTCGGCACGATTCGGTGGAACGTCAACCCGTCGTAGTATCCCGATTCGGCTAGCCGGGCGAACTGGGCAACCGTCAGAGGCGCGGCTTCGGGAAGGAGCTCGACGACGAAAGTCCCTGCCTCCTTCATTTCGATGCGCGCCCGCGCCGCACGCAGTCCGAGCAGGTACTCTTCTTCGGGAAGAGGGCTCGGCGCGAAGCGCGTCGTCTGAGGTCTCTCTCCGAGCAGATCGGCCGCGAGGCTGGCGATTGCGGGGTCGAAATCGGAAATGAGGTAGCGGAGCTCGTCTCTCGGCGCGGGAGAACCGCGCAGACGCTCGAGCAACAAACGTCGCGGGTCGCGAGAAGTATGCCGTCTTTGCGATGACAGCCGCTCTAGCGTCTCGAGGAGGACGGTTGTGGTGGCTCCGTCGCTCTTCCACCCTTCGAGAACCCCGAGCGCCGTCACGAGCAATCCGTAGTCGTCGGAGCCAAGCGCCGCCACCGCGTCCTCGGGGGTCACGAGTGCTTCGGCGACGACGTTGGGGTGTGGATCGGCCCGCAACGATTCGAGGGTGTCTTCGGCCTCGAGGTGCTTGGCCGCTCGCGCCGCGTACACCCGGGCCTGCCACACGGGATGCGTGACGAAACGAGGCAGCTCCCCTCGGGCGAGGTCCGGCCGGAGCTTGGCGAGCGAAACGAGCGCGTGCGAAGCCTTGCGCCAATCCGACGACTCACGCACCAACGGCTCGAGCGGTGCCGGGTTGCAGCCCTCGGCAAGCCGATCGATGGCGAGCAAGACGACGTGCTCGCTCTCGTCGGAGAGCGAGCGTTCGGCGAGAGCGCAATCGAATGCGACGCGAAGACCCTCGTAACGAACGAGGTAAGACGAATCCTCGCGCGCCTCGCCGAGTCCCATCACCGCAAGCCTCCTGACCTGGGGATCCGGATCCGCGAAAGCGAGCTCGAGAACATCCTGGGGGATCGATTCGGCTCGTAACAGCGACGTGAGAGCGAGCCGGCGCATCTCCGAGTCGGCGTCTCGCACGACCCGCGCGAGGCTCGCCACGGTGACCGGCGAGGGCTTTCGGTCGTGGCGCCGCAGGGCGCTCTCGAGGCCTTTGGCGGCACCGAATCGTATGGGCTCGTCTTCCTCCAATCCCGGGAGAAAGACTTCTTCTCGAGCTTCTTCGAGCCGTCCGATGGCCTCGTAGAGGGCGGAGCGCACACGGGGATCTCTTTCACGCTCGAGATAGGGGCCTAGCGAGTCGGTCGTTTTCATCTGAGCGAGTGCGTTGGCCGCCTCGATCCGAAGGTCGGGCTCCGAGGAGCCGAGGAAGGGCACTACGTGTCTCGAGAGCTCCGCCCTTTCGAAACGCCCCAAGGCACGAATGGCCTGGACGGGATGCTTCCCCAGTGCCTCGACGAGTGGGGTCTCATCGGCGCGGGCGTCTTCGATCGCGAGAAGCTTAAGGTCGAGCGGCCACTGGACGAACAGCGCCAATACCGCTTCGATCACTGAGGCAACCCGAAAGGGAACATCCACTCTAGCCTGCTCAGTGCCGTGGCGGGACCTGCGATCGCCCGGCCGCCACGGCTCGGGCTGCTTGCGGCGCGACAGGCGCGCCGGGCTCGCTCCGCTCGCGCAGGGTGGGCTGTGTTTTTCATCGCCCTGCTAGAGAATACCGTGAAGGCTCTTCCCCGTGCTGGCGAGCGCGTCGACGCGCTTCGAAACGGCGGGGTCTTCCACCAACGGTGGAGCATGATGGGGCTTCAGCCTCGCGTCGATGATGAGCGGTCCCCGGCAGCCCCAGTGTTTGTGCTGAGAGAAGCTCGCGACACCATGGACGTCATGTGACGGGTTCGAACGGGTAAACGTGACCCACAGGAAGTTGCGCAAGCTCTCGGCCGCGAGCTCGGCGTCGTCCACGAGAACGATGAGGGGGAATCCTTCGAGAGCGGCGGTCGAAAGACGACGAAACAGCGCTTCCATCTCGACCTCCTGTTCCTCGTAGCCTCGGAACCGTGGCGTTTCGAGCACGAGGACGCCAGGAAAAACTAGCCTGGCATGGGTGAGACTCCCGGGCGGCTTGGTGGCGAGCTCGCGTTTCTTTCTTCCCGCTGCGGCGACGACCAGCTTCGAGCCTGCATTCAGTCCGGTTCCGGAATAGTCGAGCGTGTCGATGGTCGTTCGCGTCTGAAAATGAAGATCGCGTGTCAGGTCCACGCGCTCGAGCGCGTGGCGCAGAAACGCCTGGATGTCATGGACGTCGAGAGTTGGGTCGTCCTCCTGTGCGACGATGAACAGGTATTTCGCCAGCGAGCACTGACCGAAGCCCAGCAGAGCGTTGGCGCTCGTCAGAATCTCCTGAGGCACTCGTTCCCCGTAGGGAACGTAGCGCTCGCTTCCGATGGCGAGCAGGAGGGGATGCACCCCGGCGGCATCGACGGCATGGATGGCCTTGACCCCGGGCAGCTCAACCGGCACAAGGGGCTCGGTGATCTCGTGGATGAGTTTTCCAAAGGTCGTGTCCTCCTGGGGCGGTCGGCCCACGACGGTGAATGGCCAGAGTGCTCCTTCGCGGTGGAACACCGCCTCGACCTCGAGCACGGGAAACTCGTGCCTGAGGCTGTAGTAGCCGAGGTGGTCGCCAAAGGGTCCTTCGGGGAGCGTGCGCTCGGGGTCGATGGAGCCCGTGATGACGAAATCGGTGTCCGCGGAAACGACATTTTGGCCAGCTCGGGTGAAGCGAAACCGCCTTCGATTGAGCATTCCCGCGAACAGCAGCTCGCTCAAACCTTCGGGTAAGGGCATCACCGCGGCGAGCGTGTGTGCCGGAGGGCCTCCAACAAAGACGCTAGCTCGAAGCGGCGCGCCACGGCGGACCGCTGCGGCGTGGTGAACGCCAATTCCGCGATGGATCTGATAGTGAAGACCGACCTCTAGGCCGGAGCGATAGCGGTTGCCGGATAGCTGGATGCGATACATTCCCAGATTCGAGGAACGGACGCCTCCGCTGTCGGGATGTTCCGTGTACACCTGGGGAAGGGTGACGAAGGGGCCGCCGTCGTCCGGCCAGCTCGTGATTTGGGGAAGGTCCTCGATTCGGGTGCGATGGCGAAGCACTGGGGCACGACCGACGCGCCTGGGAAGCGATGAGACCGCCGTGAACGGCGCAGCGACGAGTGTGAGCGGACGCCTCCACGCAGATGCGGGGTCGGCCTTGATCTGGACGATCCTTTTGACCGCTTCGAGACTGTCGCGAAAGATGAAGCGGGCACGATCCAGCGTTCCGAAGAGGTTGGAAACGCAGGAGAATCGACACCCCTTAACCTGCTCGAACAGCAATGCTGGGGCACCGGCAACGTACGCCCGGCGCTGGATCTCCGCCATCTCCAGAAAGGGATCAACTTCTTCTCGAACCCGCACGAGATGTCCGTGGCGTTCGAGGTCGGCGACGCAGGCGGCGAGGCTCTTGTAACCCATGGTCCGGCGGTGATTCTTGGGCCCTAGCCCCGCCGAGTCAAGAGAGGCCTCTCGTTTGGTTTACAATGGGCGCCGTATGAAAGCTGCCGCCTGGCTCGGTCTGTTTCTGTGTGGTTCCGCTGGCAGCGTTCTCGGAGGAGACTATGCGGAGAAGGATTTTCTCACCCGAATCCGCAGACTCACGTTCGAGGGGCGCCGCGCCGGCGAGGGATATTTTTCGCCGGACGGGAAGCGGTTGGTTTTCCAGAGCGAGCGCGAGCCGGGCAATCCCTTTTATCAGATCTACGAGCTCGACTTGACGACGGGCGATACCGTTCGCATTTCACCCGGGATGGGCAAGACGACCTGCCCGTTCTTCCAAGTGGGCACGGGCAACATTCTCTTCGCCTCGACCCACCACGATCCGCGCACCGAAGCTCTCCAGAAGGCAGAGCTGGAGCTGCGAGAATCGGGCAAGGAACGTCGTTACGCCTGGGACTACGATCCGGAGATGGAGCTCTATGTCTACGAGCGAACGGAAGGCGTCCTGAGGAGACTGACCGACTTCCGCGGATACGATGCCGAGGCGAGCTATTCGCCCGACGGCGCCTGGATCGTCTTCACCTCCACGCGGGGGGCCTACGACCGCGATTTGACCGAGAAGGAACGGAATCTGCTCGAAGTGAACCCCTCCTATTTCGGCGATCTCTACCTCATGAGGGCGGACGGCTCCGATCTAAAGAGGCTCACGGACGTTCCGGGTTACGACGGGGGACCCTTCTTCGTCGCCGATGGATCGAGAATCGTTTGGCGGCGATTTGACGAAGACGGCCTCGTTGCCGATGTCTTCACCATGAAGCCGGATGGCACCGACGTGCGTCAGCTCACGGATTTTGGTGCGATGAGCTGGGCCCCCTACGCTCATCCTTCGGGCGAGTACGTCTTCTTCGCCTCCAACAAGCTGGGGTTCACCAACTTCGAGATTTACATCGTGGATATGGAAGGCAAGAAGGAGCCCGTCAGGGTCACCTATACGGATGGGTTCGACGCGCTCCCCGTGCCTTCGCCCGACGGCCGCCAGCTCGCCTGGACCTCGAACCGCGCTGGCGGAAGCGGCGGGCAGATTTTTCTCGCGAGCTGGAACCATGAACGAGCCGTCGAAGCGCTCGAGGCTTCTCAGGTTCGAGGGGGGGGTGCTCCATGAAGTTTGCTTCCGCCGTCGCCCTGTGGTCGCTCTCGCTGGGAGTGGCGTGGGGCCAGTCCGTGGACCTCGAGACGCACGTTACGGCGCTCGCCTCGGAAACGATGGAGGGACGCCTCACGGGTACGGATGGGGCGAGTCGAGCTGCCGACTATCTCGTTTCAGAATTGAAGCGATTGGGCCTGCGTCCACTTGCCGGCCAGTCGGATTTTCGCCTGCCGTTTCCTTTCACCGCCGGCGTGAAGGACACGGGCTCGACGTTGTCGATCGGCGATTGGGCCGCGCCCGCTTCCGGGCTCCGGGGATTGTCTTTCTCCGACACGGGGGAGGTTTCGGGGGAAGTCGTGTTCGCGGGATACGGAATCACCGTTCCCGAGAGCCAGAGCTTTGGTTACGACAGCTATCACGGGCTCGACGTCGAGGGAAAGATGGTTCTCGTTCTGCGCTACTTTCCCGAGGACGCGTCCACCGAGGTCAAGAGTGTGCTCGCCCGCTATTCGGGCCTCCGCTACAAGGCGCTGGGCGCCCGCGAGCGTGGCGCGAAGGGGCTCCTGGTCGTCACCGGACCCCGCTCGCCGAACGCGGGAGAGCTCGTGGGCATGAGCTTCGATACGGCCGCTGCGGGCTCCGACATCGTGGCTGCGAGCATCACGAGTGAGGTCGCCGACAAACTTCTCGCTCCCTCCGGCAAGATCCTCTCCGACGTCCAAAAGGAGCTCGACACGGCGAACCCACACGTTTCGGGGTTCGCCATCGAGAGCGTCGAGGTGAAGCTGGACGTGCGACTGGAGCGCGAGACCAAAATGGCTCGCAACGTTGCCGGTATCATTCCCGGCAGGAAGCTCGATCGCTTCGTCGTGCTCGGGGCCCACTACGACCACTTAGGCCGAGGGCGGGACGGAAATTCCCTCGCCAGGCAAGACGAAGTGGGACAGGTGCATGCGGGGGCCGACGACAACGCCTCGGGTGTCTCTGCGGTTTTGAGCATCGCCGAGCGCCTGCGAAACCTCGAGCTATTGTCCTCGGTCGCGATCGCGTTCTGGTCCGGCGAAGAGCTCGGACTTCTAGGCTCCACCGATTTCTTGAGGTCGGAAGTCCTGCCTCCCGAGGAGATCGTCGCCTACGTCAACTTCGACATGGTAGGGCGGATGCGTGACAACAAGCTCATCCTCCAGGCTGTGGGAACGAGTCCGCTCTGGCCTCGCCTCGTCGAGCAGACCAACTTGCCGATCGGGTTCGATATCGAGCTCAGCGAGGACCCCTATCTTCCGACCGATGTGACGAGCTTCAACCAGGTGTCGATACCCTCGATCAATTTCTTCACCGGAAGCCACTCCGAGTACCATCGGCCGGCGGACCGTCCCGAGTTGATCAATTACGAGGACCTCCGCCGAGTCGTCGAATTCGGTGGGCTCCTCGCGCAAAAGCTCTCCGAGCTCACCGAGCGCCCCGAGTTCGTCAAGGTGGCTCGGACACGACAGGCGGGAGGCAGCCGAGATACCGTGCGCGCCTTCACCGGGACGATTCCGGATTACACGACCGAGGTCGACGGTCTTCTCCTGAGCGGGGTCATCGAGGGTGGCCCCGCCGAGCAGGCGGGCCTTCGCGCCGGGGACGTCATCGTCGAGATGGCAGGGCAGAAGATCACGAATATCTACGACTACACATTCGCCCTCGACGTCGTCAAAGTGGGTCAGCCGGTGACGGTCATTTTTCTGAGAAATGGCGAGCGTCAGGAGACTGAGCTCACACCCCGCGCGCGGGAGTGAAGCGTTGAGAGCTTGTTTGCTGGCCGCATGAAGTGATTCCACTGCGCGGGTCGTGCAGCCGACGCCTCTCGCTGACATGAGGAACGCCGGATCCATCCTATCGGCGGCTCTTCTTCTCACCGTCGCCTGTGCTCCGCGTGAGCACGCCGACCTTCTCCTTCGCGGGGGCTTGGTCTACGACGGCACGGGCGCCGAGCCCTCGAAATGGGACATTGGCATCGCCGGCGACCGCATCGTATTCGTGGGCGACTCTACCGAGGCGAGCCTCGAGGCCGACACCGTGATGGACTTGGACGGTCTCATGGTGACTCCGGGATTCATCGACATGCATTCACACGCGGAGCTCGCCGAGGACTATGGGCGCTCGGGTGCGGCGTTTCTCCATCAGGGAATTACCACGGTCGTGCTCGGAGTGGATGGGGCTGGCACTCCGCGGGTGGATGAGAAGCTCGCCTTGCTTTCCCAGGGCGGGATTGGAGTCAATGCCCTCACGTATGTGGGACACGGGACGATTCGGCGAGAGGTCCTGGGGATGGAAAACCGTGCTCCGACAGATGCGGAGCTCCAGGCGATGCGCGAGCTCGTTCGGCAAGGTATGAACGAAGGTGCGTTCGGGCTCTCGACGGGGCTCTTCTACACTCCGGGCTTTTTCGCCTCGACCGAGGAGGTCATCGAGCTTGCGAGGGTCGTTGCCGAGTACGGCGGAATCTACGACACCCACGACCGGGACCTCGGCGCGAGCTACCAGGGGATCGGGTTTGTGGGCTCGATCCGGGAGGGAATCGAGATCGGCGAGTCTTCCGGGGCTCGCGTCATTTTCAGCCATTTCAATCCTCAGGGAGCGCACAACTACGGGCGTGCCCCCGAGGGGGCGAAGCTCATCGACGAAGCTCGCGCCCGCGGGGTCGATGTGGCCGCAGCCCAGCACGTCTACACCGCGACTCAGTCGAGTCTGTCCGCTTATACGATTCCGAGGTGGGCCTCCGACGGAGGGGAGGAGGCGATGCTCTTGCGATTGCGAGACCCCGAGAGCTTCGCCCGAATCGCTTCGGAGATGGCGGAGATGCTCGCCATCCGGGGAGGTGCGGAGAAGATACGGATCGTGGATCCTCGCCCAGAGCTCAACGGAAGAACGCTCACCGAGGTCGCGACCGCCTGGGGACTCACCATACCCGAGACCGTGCGTCGGATCCTGGAAGGAGGTTCAGCGGCCGTCATGAACCTGGATCTGTACGACATGGAGAACACACGCTTCCTCGCGACGCGTGATTGGATGATGACTTGTACCGACGGCCGCGACCCCAGACCCGATCAGGTCGTGAGTCATCCTCGCGTCTTCGGGGCGTTCACGAAAAAGCTTCGTCTCTACGTGCTCGACGAACCGGTCATTACCATGCCATTCGCCATTCGAAGCATGAGCGGTCTCGCCGCCGAGTTTCTTCGTCTCGAGGACCGGGGCCGGATTCGGGTGGGGGCGGTGGCGGATATCGCGGTTTTTCAAAGCGAGCGGATTCGGGATCGTGCAACTTATGAAGAGCCACGGCGATTCTCGGAAGGCACGGTCCACGTCCTCGTGAACGGACGCTTCGCTATTCGGGACGGCGAGCTGACCGGAGCGCTTCTAGGGGTCCCTATCTACCGGTCTCGGAAGGCAGACTCGGATCCCGCGCAACCGGCGAAAGCTCTCGCATCAGCGCTTAGCGAATGACGCGCGCGAGGTTCAGCAGCTCGGCGGAAAGCTCGTGACGTTCCGTTTGTAGCCGGGGAAGGTTGATCACGATCTCGGATTGATCACCTCGAACGCCGACGCTGACCGAGACGTGTCCATCCTCGGCAAGAGATGTCTCTGCCGAGACTGACAGGAAGCCCTTCTGGGCCGCGAACTCCTTCACCGCCGATACGTCGGCCCCGGGAATCAAGTACACGACGGTCGAGTAGGGGCTGAGCGTCGCCGTTAGGTCATCGTTCAGGTCGTTGACTCCGACGACCGCGGGAAAAAGACTCATCTCTCGGAAAACAGCGGCGACGTCACGAGCTTCTTCGCTTTCCCTAGTTGGCGCCACGATCAGGATGACGATCTTTTCGCTGGCCCGCAGGTCCTTGTCGTAGGAAAAGATACGCTTCAAAACAGAGCCCTGGAGCTCCGTGCCGGCGGGGGAGGCGGCGACATGGGCCGCCAAGAGAATCAGCCCAGAGAGGGCGGTTCTGAAACCATGCATCGGGGGACTCGCTGCGTCTACTAGCAAGACGAATGCCAGATGGGCGTCGAGCTCGACTGGATGACGAAAAGGTACCGAGCGCAGCCCGCCGCGCGGTGGCCGAGACTTTCTGACGCGACTCCGGAAGGCGTTTTTCTGCCGTCGGGAGGGTGCGATTTAAAACCGATATTTGGAAGCGTCCGACGGCGTGGGGTCCCCCCCTCGGCAGCGGAGTCTATCGTTTCCTGAGAGCGTCGACGCTCCAGATGCCGGATCCTTTCGACGCGATGAACAGCCATAGGAAACAATAGAGCATGGCGAGCTCACCCCCGTTCTGGATGGGAAAGAGCGCCCGAGGAGCGTGTGCCATGAAATAGGCGAATGCCATCTCACCGCTCGCGATGAATGCAATCACGCCGGCCTGTAGCCCGACGGCGATGAGAAGACCGCCGAAGAACTCGATGACCCCCGCTAGACCAATCAACGAGAATAGCTGCGCCGTGTTGCCGGGCTCGCCCCCGAAACCACCCAGCAGGCCGAAGAGCTTCTGGGCGCCGTGCTGGGCGAACAGGAGTCCGGCGACAAGGCGAAGAAGTGCGTAAGTCTGAGGAGCGAACCTTCCGAGAAAGCGTTCCATGAGACGACCTCCTGCGCGTGCTTTTTACACGGTTCCAGCGCGGGTGTCCAACACCCGTGCGTGCTAGACTCAAGGGTTTGGATCCACTTCCATGACCGCAGAGAGCATCCGCAATTTCTGCATTATTGCGCACATCGACCATGGTAAGTCGACTCTCGCGGACCGCCTCATCCAGCGCTGCGGTGCGGTGGCGGAGCGGGAATTTCGCGATCAGATCCTGGACTCGATGGACCTCGAGAGGGAGCGCGGCATCACCATCAAGAGCAACAGCGTCACGCTCCTCTATGATGCGAAGGACTCCAAACAGTACCTTCTCAATCTCATCGATACGCCGGGTCACGTCGACTTCTCCCACGAGGTGCGTCGCGCACTGATGTCCTGCGACGGCGCCATCATCCTGGTGGACGCATCGCAGGGAGTCGAAGCGCAGACGTTGGCGAACCTCTACTTGGCGATGGAGTACGACCTGGCGCTTCTCCCGGTAATCAACAAGATCGATCTTCCCGCCGCGGACGTCGAGCGCGCACGCGAGGAGATCGATGCCGACCTCGGGCTCGACCCCTTCGAGGCCATCCTGGTTTCGGCGAAGCTCGGTCAGGGAATCGAAGAGCTCCTCGAAGCGATTGTGGCGAAGCTGCCGCCGCCGCGAGGAGACGCGGAATCTGCTCTCAAAGCCCTGATTTTCGATGCGCAATACGACCCCTATCGCGGCGTCGTGCTCCTCGTTCGTGTGCAAGACGGCAAGCTCGCGCCGGGGCAAAGAGTTCGGCTGATGCACACCGCCAAGGAGTACGAGGTCGAGGAAGTGGGCCTGCTGCAGTTGAAGCGAGTCAAGACGAAGGAGCTTTCCGCAGGCGCCGTCGGGTATGTCATCGCCAACATCAAGACGATCCGCGATATCGCGATGGGGGACACGGTCACCGACGCCGAGAAGCCCGCAAAGGCGCCGCTCCCCGGATACAAGGAAGCCAAGCCAGTCGTCTTCTCCTCGATCTATCCGATGTCGACGGACGAATACGAGGACCTCGCCAAGGCACTGGAGAAGCTCGCCCTCAACGATCCGGCTCTCCGGTACGAAAAGGATTCCTCCGCGGCCTTGGGCTTCGGATTTCGTTGCGGGTTCCTGGGATTGTTACATCTCGACGTCGTGCAGGAGCGCCTGCAGCGCGAGTACGGCCTCTCTCTGCTCCTCTCCGCACCCTCGGTAAAGTACCGCATCACCGTCGAAGGGAACGAAGTCCTGATGATCGACAATCCCAGCCAGTTCCCCGATCCGAACGCCATCGTGAAGACGGAGGAGCCCTACATCAAGGCCTCGGTGATGATGCCGGAGCGCTACGTGGGCGTCGTCATGGAGCTATGCCGCGAGCGACGAGGCGAGAGCTCGACGTTTCACTATTTGGCGCAGGGGCGGGTCGAGTTGACGTCCGAGCTTCCACTCGCCGAGGTGCTGTTCGACTTCTACGACCGGCTCAAGACCGTGACGCAGGGCTACGGCTCGTTCGACTACGAGCTGCTCGACTACCGTGAGACGCGGATCGTGAAAGTCGACATTCTGGTGAACGGCGAACGCGTCGATGCGTTGTCACAGCTCGTCCACGAGGAGAAAGCCCGCTCACGCGCGCTTCACTATTGCGAGCGGCTCGCCGAGACGATTCCGCGTCAGCAGTTCAAAATCGCCATTCAGGGGGCGATCGGGAGCAAGATCATCGCCCGCACGACGATCAACGCGTTTCGCAAGGACGTTACCGCGAAATGTTACGGCGGAGACATCACCCGAAAACGCAAACTCCTCGAGAAACAGAAAGAGGGCAAGAAGCGGATGAAGATGGTGGGGGAGGTGGAGATCCCGCAATCGGCTTTCGTTGCCGTTCTCAAGAGCGATGAATCCTGAGCCCGGGCTCTACGTCCACGTGCCCTTCTGCTCGGCGATCTGTCCTTACTGCGATTTCGCGGTCACCCTGGGTGCTAGCAGCCGGGCGGACCGTTTTGCCAAGCGGTTGACCCAGGAGGTCGAGCTCCGAGGCACTCCGTCGCGACCGTTCGACACTCTATACTTCGGAGGGGGAACGCCGTCGTTGCTCGAACCGGAAGCGATCGCGGAGATGGTAGCCGCACTTCGCTCGCGCGGCTGGTTGCGTCACAACTGCCGCCTGTTCCTCGAAGCGAACCCCGAAGACCGGTGCCGGTTTCCTGGGTTTCGCCGGGCCGGCGTCCATACCCTCAGTCTCGGTGTCCAGTCGTTCGACGATGACTCCCTTCACTTTCTCGGACGGCGTCACTCGGCCGAGGACTCGCGCAATGCCATATGGCTGGCCTGCGAAGCTGGCTTCGAAACCCTGTCGGTCGACCTCATCTACGGCCTGCCTGGGCAAACGGTCGATCGATGGCGCCTGGAGCTCGAGCAGGTGGCAAAGCTGCCGGTGGACCATGTTTCCTGTTACCAGCTCACGGTTCACCAGAATACGATGTTCGCCCGACAGAAGATCGAGGAGCCGCCCGAGCCGGCCCAGGCGGAGTTATTCCGCGTAACCCATCGCGTGCTCGCCGATCTCGGCTTCGAAGGCTACGAAGTATCGAATTTCGCGCGCTCGCTGTCGCATCGCTCAGCGCACAACGAGAAGTACTGGAGCCACGCACCCTATCTCGGCCTGGGACCGTCGGCCCACTCGTTCACGGGGCGAGATCGTTTCTGGAACGAGAGGTCCTTCTTCGAATGGGAGAAGCGGCTTGCCTCCGAGCGACTTCCAGTGGCCGGAAGCGAGTGCCTGGATGATGCCGCGCTCGCGCTCGAGACGCTCATGTTGCGGTTGCGGACTCGGCAGGGGCTGGACCTTTGCGCCTACGAGCGTCGCTTCGGGATCAATCTACGCGAGCGGTCGGCGCCCGCGGTCCGCGACGGCCTACTCGCGGTAGACGATGGCTGGCTCCGCCCCACGCTCGACGGGCTCGCGGTGGCGGACCGGCTTGCCGTTTCTCTCAGCCGATGAGCTCACCGCTGAGCTATCGGAAGATCTTCCGCCTGTGGCTGCCGCTCGCGGCTACATGGCTCATGATGGCCGTGGAAGGGCCCTTTCTCGCCGCCGTCATCGCCAGGCTCGACGACCCGCGGGTGAATCTTGCCGCATATGGTGTCGCCCTCTCTTTCGCTCTGATCGTGGAAGCGCCCATCATCATGATTCTGAGCGCGAGCACGGCCCTTGTCCGCGATCGGGACTCCTATCTCAAGCTCAGAAACTTCACCTTCACCCTCAATTTCGTCATCACTCTCGTGATGCTCGTCGTGCTCTGGCGGCCGGTATTCGACTGGATTGCACTCGACCTGGTTTCACTACCCTTGCCGGTTGCGGAGCTCACCCGGGGAGCTCTCGCGCTACTTCTTCCGTGGCCGGCGGCCATCGGGTTTCGCCGCTTCTACCAAGGGCTTCTGATCCGACGCGAGCTGACCCGACGCGTGGCTCTCGGCACCGTGATTCGCGTTGCCGGCATGGGCACGACCGCTCTGCTGCTGTACCGCTATTCCGTCGTGCCCGGGGCCCTCGTCGGAGGCGCGGCGCTCGCGGCCGGCGTGGTGCTGGAGTCGATCGGGACCCGTCTCATGGCGGTTGGACTCATGGGTGGCTATCCCGTTCGGAGCGAAGACGTTCTGACGTATCGGAGGATCGTGGACTTCTATTTCCCTCTAGCACTCACGTCGATCATCGCGCTTGGCGTCCATCCGATGGTGACGTTCTTCGTCGGAGGCAGCCGGCGCGCCCTCGACTCTCTCGCGGTTCTTCCCGTTCTGTTCGCGCTCACTTTTATCTTCCGGAGCGTCGCCCTCTCCTATCAGGAAGTTGCGATCGCGCTGCTCGATGGCTCTCGGGAGAACTTTCGAAAGATCGCGACCTTCGCCGGTACGCTGGCTCTCGTCGCGACCTTCGGCCTCGTTCTCACGGCATTCACCCCGCTGTCCTGGATCTGGTTTCACCATGTGTCCGGGCTGAGCGAGGAGCTCAGCACCTTCGCGATCTTCCCTCTGCGTCTGTTCTGCATCATTCCTTTCTTCGCCGTTCTCCTGGCATTTCAGCGGGCGATCCTCGTATTCGGACGGAAGACTCGTCCCGTGACGGTGGCCACGGTGCTCGAAGTCAGCGGTATTCTGGCGGTGCTCTTCGTCACCATACGGACCCTGGATTTTCTTGGAGTCGTCGCCGCGGTGGTCGCGCTCCTTCTCGGTCGGATGTGCGCCAACGCTTATCTGATGTATCCCGCGCATCGCGTGCTGGCGTCTACGGGAGCGCTGGGGCGGGAGAGTACGGCACTGGGCGTCGAAGTGCGGGCGTTATCTCGATCGACGCGCTCGCACCTTTGAAGGCATCTGGAGTATCCTCGCCTACCGGGAATGATACGGACACTCGTGCTCTTTTTTCTCGCGAGCAGCACCGCGGAGCTTTTGGCATCGGAGCCGCGAGCTCTCCTGGTTGGCGTATGGCCGAACCGTCTCCTTTTGTTCGACGAAGCGAAGATGGACTTCGTCGAGGAGTTCGCCCTGCGGCATGGGGCGGTCATTGTCGATTCGAGCGGGTACAGTAGAACCGCACACTCGAACGACCGGCGTGTCTTCTACTTCATCACGGACCAATTGAAGGGTGTCGAGATCGTCGACGTGGCCCGACGCGCGGTGGTCGGCACGGTCAAGCTTTCCACCTCTCGTCGCCCGGTGCGAATTCTCGGTGTCGCCGCCAGCCCCGGAGGCGAACGATTGTACTTGCTCGGACGGGCGGTCGCTTTCGAAACGGACCGATACCTCCTCGACTCGGAAGTCGAAATCTTCGTTTACGACGTCTCGACGCGGGAAGTGACCTCGACCTTCCCGTTGCCGGAATCGGTGGGTTATTCGACCTTCCCCGAGCTGAGGATGTCGCCCCGAGGTGACGTGCTTTTCGCCTTTGGCGAGGAGATCTATGAGATCGGTCTCGAGTCGCACGCGGTGGAGAGCGTCATCTCGCTGAGCCGGCAGCGGGCTCCGGGATACGGCGCTCCGGGTGGAGATCTGCTTTTCTACGAGACCGATCCCGGCATCTACCTTGCGGCCTACCAGACCCGAGATCCCGTTCTCGAACGACGCGCCACGGGAATTCTTCGACTGGATCTCGGCGACCAGCAGCTTTCCGGCTTCGATCTCGGACCGGGAATGAACGTGGCTCACATCGCCCTGTCGCCGGATGGGGGAACGGCTTATCTCGGCGGGATCGATCTGGTTGCCGTCGACATGCGGAGCCGCCGAATCCTCAAGCGCAAAGAAGGAATCGAGCGTGGCAGGACGAATACGTCGTGGATCGTATCGGGCGACGGGACGAAGCTCTACGTCTCGGGAGTCGGCGGCGGGATGAAGATATACGACACGGCAAGCCTCGAGCTCCTTGACGAGATCTCGTTTGGCGCCGACGTCTTGTTCGCGCCGTTCGTGATTCCCCGAGAGCTCTTGGGCTCCGCTCCGGAGTAGCTGGGTCGTTCGTTGCGCCTCCGAGACTTGCGACGTTGCGTTCCTTGAAAGGTGCGTCATCGTAATTCAGCCCGACCGAGAATGACCGTCGTCGCCGACCGGATCGCCGCCTCGGGTGGCGTCGCTATCTTCGTGGGACACGACGCGCTTTTGACGGCCATTGCCGACGAGCTCCAAGAAGCGACTGTCGTTTCCGCGAACCCCGGCTCGCCTCTGTTTGGGCCGCCCGGGGCGGTTGCGCTCGGCCGCCGTTCGAAAGGCCTCTGGCATCTCGAGCGCGTCGAGGCGCTGTGCACGCTCGATGCGGTGCGCTTTCGCTTGCCCCTCGTGGTAGCCGTACGCAGGCTCGCGCCGAGGGGTAGGCCGGTTCTCCTCGGCGTTCCCGACACTTCCCGAGGGGCCGCCGGCGCGGAGCTTCTCTCGGCTCTCCGAGGTGTGCTCGAGGCCAAACATGTGTTCCGCTGCGAAGGGATGACGAGCTCGGATCCGGATCGTACGGCGCGGTGGGATGAATATCTGGCGAGCGCCCGACCCGCGAACGTGGACCTTGGCGAAGTGAATCTGATCGGTGCCCCGCCCCCTCTCGAAGAGACTTCGGCCTGGCCGGGGCGCCAGGTTGCGCTCCTGTCTGCTGACGGCACGACGATCGCTTTCGGAGAGGCGATCGAGCTCGAGGAGCCGAGATTGGTCATCCGCGCGGGCCCGTTCGAGCCGACCGGAATCGCTTCATTGCTGGCGAGGGACGCGCGCCGCGACGGCGCGGGACGTCTGCGGACGGAACGTCGTGAGAGGACGGGAGTCCGGAATCCCGTCGCCGGAGATTTGCGTGCTCTCGCCACGAGGGCAACCGCGCTTCTCACCCCGCCCGTTCTCTCGCTCCAGAGCTCGAAGGCCCATCTCGTCAACGGCATCTTTGGAGATCCCTTGCTTCACGTGCGCCTCAGGTACCGGCGGAGAAGTCTCCTGTTCGACCTCGGTGAGACCGGACGGCTCCCCGCGCGCATCGTCCATCAGGTCTCGGACATCTTCGTGTCGCACGCCCATTTCGACCATATCGGCGGTTTTTCCTGGTTGCTTCGTTCTTCCATCGGGTCGCCGATGTGCCGTCGGATCCATGGACCGCCAGGGCTCGCCGAGCATCTCGAAGGGACGATTCGGGGCATCCTGTGGGATCGCATCGGAGAGCGAGGCCCGGTCTTCGAGGTGCTGGAGCTCGAAAGAGGCGTCCTGAGGAGGTTTCGCCTACAGGCGGGACGGCGCGGGGTCGAAGCCCTCGAGGCGCGAACGGTCGAAGACGGTGTAATCCTGGAAGAGCCTGAGCTTCGGGTTCGCGCGGTGGAGCTCTGGCACGGTGTTCCGGTGCTCGGGTTCGCGCTCGAGGAACGATTGGGGTTCCTCATTCGAGCCGACGCGCTCGTTCGACATGGCCTCGAGCCGGGGCGATGGCTCGGCGAGCTGAAGCGGGCACTCGCCGCGGGCGAGCCAGGAACAGCGATCGCCCTTCCTGACGGCCGGCGAAGCGCGGCGGGAGAGCTCGCCGAGACGTTCGTCCGGAAACGATCGGGGCAAAAGCTGGTCTATGCGACGGATCTCGACGACAACGAGCGGAACCGTGAGGCGCTGGTCGACTTCGCGCGAGGCGCGCGCTTTTTCTTCTGCGAAGCGAGCTTTCTCGATCGAGACGCGCATCTGGCCCGCGCCACCCGGCATTTGACGGCGCGAGCCTGCGGTGAGATCGCCGCCGCCGCGTCGGTGGAAAGACTCGTTCCGTTCCATTTTTCCAAACGTTACGAACGGGAGCCCGCGCTCGTCTACCAGGAAGTCGGCGCGGCATTCCCAAACGTCGTGGTGGCGTCGAAGGTGGATTCGTGAGGCGAGGGAACTTCCTGAGCGGTCTCGGGCTCGATCGGGCATCCGAGCTTCGAATGGATCCGGAAACCCTCGACAGGGCTTGGCGCCTTCCCGGCGCGCGGGTTGTGCCGGTCTGGAGATCCAAACACTTCGTTCTCTCCAGTGAGTCGCCCGAGATCGTCTTTGTGGAATCACACCGGGTCGAAGCGCACCGCGAGACGCGAATTCTGCTGGGTAAGGACGGGACAGGGGTTTTCTTCGCCGTCGATCTCTCCGCGGTCGAGCACCCGCTCGAAGAGCTGGCACTCGATGCCGGTCATTCGGTGATGAGCTTGCGCGAGGCGGCGCCCCTTCTGCCGCGCGAGGAAGGGGCGCTCCTGGCTTACGCGAGCGCCATGACGAACTGGCACAGTCGCCACCAATTCTGCGGTGCGTGCGGCTCCCCAGCGATGTCCTCCGAGGGAGGTCACGTTCGCATCTGCAGCAACTCGTCCTGTCGTCAGATTCATTTTCCCCGCACCGACCCGGCCGTCATCATGCTGGTCACCGACGGCAGGCGATGTTTACTGGGACGGCAGTCGGCCTGGCCCGAGCGGGTCTATTCGACCCTTGCGGGCTTCGTCGAGCCGGGCGAGAGCCTCGAGGAGGCCGTGATGCGCGAAGTACGGGAAGAGACGGGCATCGACATTGGAGATGTCCGATATCACTCCTCGCAGCCGTGGCCGTTTCCCAGCTCGATCATGCTGGGGTTCGTCGCCCGCGCGAGAACGCTCGAGGTCAAGCTCGGCGACGCCGAGCTTCAGGACGCGCGATGGTTCGAGCGTGAGGAGCTTCTCGAACGACGAGGGGTAAAGCTCCCGTCCCCCATCTCCATCGCGCGTCGGCTCATCGAGGACTGGCTCGGCGGAGAGCTCTAGCCAGCGGGAGGACGATAGCCTGAGGTGCTCGCTTTCTTGAGCGCCTGGAGGCCCTCGTCGATGGAGAGCAATGGGATCGTCTTCGCGCTCTTGAAAGCCCCGCCGCCGGCGATCGCGATGCTAATGGCGGCTGCGCTGACGCTGTCGGGAAACTGGGCGATGACCAGAATGTCGTACTCACCAAACGTGAAGAACGCCTGTTCGATCTTGCCCCCCAGCTTCTCGAACGCGGGGCGCACCGCATCGACTCGGTTCTTGGGATCCTTGAGCTGAGCCGCCCAGGCTTCGGACGTATAAGCTCCCAGCAGCATGTAATAAGCCATAATGATACTCCTTTGGAAAGACGGGACGGTACCTGATCGTCGTCGGTGATGTCAACGCGGTGAGGCCTCTATTCTCGTTCACGGTGGACGGAATACAGGCCGGCGGCAACGATGATCGCGACTCCCAACCAGACCTCGAGTGGAGGGAAATCGCGAAAGACCAAGAATCCAAAAGCCGTCGCCCAGACGAGGGCCGTATACTCGAAGGGTGCCACGGTAGAGACCGGAGCGCGCTGGAATGCGATGGTGATGCCCAGGTGGCCTCCGAGCGCAAAGAGGCCGACACCGGCCGTCAACAGCCAGTCGAAAGGGCCCATGGCTTCGAGCCGACCCACCGAGCCCGTCCAGCCCGCAATGGCCTGAACGAAGAAGGTATAGAAGAGAAAGGTGCTGGTCCTCTCGCGGAATCCGCTTCGTCTCGACATCCAGCGCGTGAGGATCATCAAGAAGGCATAGGAGAAGCTGGAGGCAATCACCAGGAGCGCGGCAGGCCGGAATCCCTCCCCGGTGGGCCGAACGACGAGCAGCATTCCGACGAAGCCCACCGCGATGGCAATCCATCGCCGGTTATCGACCCGTTCCCCCAGCAACGGCACGGAAAGCGCGGTCACGATGAATGGCCCACCGAAGGCGACGGCCACCGCATCGGCGAGCGGAAGAAATCGCACCGAGGTAAAAAAGAACAGGAACGCGCCAACGCCGCATAAGGCCCGGACCAGGTGAGCTCCCGGTTGCGATGTTCGCATCAGGCCCCAACCGCTCGAGAAGGCTGCGACGCCGAGCAAGATAAGAACGACGAACGAGCTGCGAAGAGCAAGGAGCTGGAACACCGAGTAGTCACGGACGAGCCATTTCCCCATCGCATCCATGGCCGCAAAGCAGGCGACACCTATCACCATGAAGACGATTCCCGATATGGTTTCTCTCCGAGCCATTACGTCGCGGAATGCTACCGCATCGAGGAACGGAAGAAGAGGGTGCGCTCGCGGGAGAGCTAGCAGATGAAAGAGAAATCAGGCGGCGGTCGTTGACGCCGTGATTGAAGACAACGTCCCGGTCTTCGGTCTCCCGAAGGCTTCGCCTACCGAGCGATGGTTTCCAATCCTCCCTGAGGCCAGACAATGCCCGAGGCTTGGGTCCCTGCTTCGTTTTGTGCTAGCGTCGCTCGGTTTGTCGTATGGGTGATTATCCCGAAAGCCAGGTGCGCTCGCTCGATGTCGACGGGCGAAAATTCGTGCTCGTTGGCACCGCTCACATCTCCGAGGAATCCACCGCTCTGGTAAGGCGTGTCATCGAGACGGAGAGGCCCGACCGTGTCTGCGTGGAGCTCGACCGTCAGCGCTACGACGCACTCACCCAGCAGCAACGTTGGGAGGCGCTCGATATCAAGGAGGTCATACGTAGAAAGCAGCTCGCCACCCTGATGGTCAATCTACTGCTGGCGGCGTACCAGAAGAAACTGGGGTTGAAGCTCGGCATCACCCCTGGAGCGGAGCTTCTGGAGGCGACCCGGGTCGCCGAGGAGAACGGCATTCCGTTCTCGCTATGCGACCGAGACGTCCGCATCACCCTTCGACGTGCTTGGCGTTTTACTCCATTCTGGAAAAGGGCCGTCCTCTTGTCCGCCATTTTCGCCAGCGTGCTCGACGAAAAGGACGTCTCCAAAGAGCAGATCGACAAGCTACTGGAACGTGACGTCCTGTCCGATCTGATGGCCGAGCTGGGGCAGGTCATGCCTTCTCTGAAGCGCGTCCTCATCGACGAGCGCGACATCTATCTGGCGCAGAGATTGCGCGAGTCCGAAGGCGGCAGCGTCGTGGCGGTCGTCGGGGCTGGACATTTGGATGGGGTCGAGAAAGCCCTAGAGGAAGCGCGCGACGTCGACCTGGCGGAGCTCAGCGAGATCCCGCCGGTGAGCTCCGTATGGAAATGGGTTGGGTGGGGCATTCCCGCTGTGATCATCGGTAGCATCGTCTACATCGGTTGGAGCAAGGGGGCAGAGGCGGCGGGGGACAACGTGGTCTACTGGATTCTGGCCAATGGCATCCCCTGCGCCTTAGGCGCCGTCATCGCGCTCGCCCATCCCTTGACGATCGTCGTCGCCTTCGTGTCGGCGCCGATTACGAGCCTCACACCCGTCATTGGCGCGGCCTACGTGACGGCCTTCGTCCAGGCCTACGTGCGGCCCCCGGTGGTCAAGGAGTTCCAGAGCGTTGGCGAGGACGCGGGCGTCCTTAGAAAGTGGTGGGAGAACAAGCTCCTGCGGGTGTTTCTCGCCTTCATCCTCCCTGGTCTGGGGAGCATGCTGGGCTCCGTGCTCGGTGGTGTCGAGATCTTCGGAAACATCCTCGAGTGAGCCTGAGCCTCGTAGACCTGGCCACCTTCGTCGGGTTTCTTGCCGTCGTCGTGGGAGTCTCCGCCTATGCGGGACGGCGGGAGAAGACGACCGAGGACTATTTCCTCGCGGGTCGCAGCCTCGGGTGGTGGCTCATCGGAATGTCCCTCATCGCCTCGAACATCTCCACCGAACATTTCGTGGGCATGGCGGGCTCCGCCTTCGGTCGCGTGGGGCTCGCGATCGCGAGTTACGAATGGATGGCCGCCGTCACCCTGGTGGTCGTTGCCTGGTGGCTTCTGCCGATGTTTCTCCGGGCGGGAATCTACACCATGCCGGAGTTCCTCGAGTATCGTTACGACGCCCGTGCGAGGGCGGTCATGGCGGTCTTCATCATGGTTGCCTACGTGGTGGTCGCCCTCGCCACCGTCCTGTACTCCGGCGCCATCGCCCTCGGCGCCATCTTCGATCTTCCCGCTCTCTTCGCTGAGAGGTTCGGTCTCGACGCCGCCACGGCGGAGTCCTGGTCGCTCGTGAGCTCGATCTGGTTGATCGGCGTCGTAGCCAGCGCTTATACGATCTACGGAGGTCTAAAGGCTGTAGTCTGGTCCGATTTGATCCAAGGCTCGGCGCTCGTTCTCGGGGGAGCCTTGGTGCTGATCCTGGGTTTGCTAACGATCGGCGACGGGGACTGGAACCGGGGGGTGGAAAGCTTCTTCGAGGCGAACCAGGAGAAGCTCCACACGGTCCTTCCCTGGAACGACCCCGACATGCCTTGGCTCGCCGTTTTCGTGGGCGGATTGTGGATTCCGAACCTCTTCTACTGGGGCTTGAATCAGTTCATCACCCAGAGGACCCTGGGGGCTCGAAGCCTTGCCGAAGGCCAGCGAGGCATCTTTTTCGCGGCGATCTTGAAACTCCTCATCCCCTTCATCATCGTCTTTCCCGGGTTGATGGCTCATCAGCTCTATGGGCCGCAGATCGAAAAGGCCGATGGCGCCTACCCCTTTCTGGTGAGTCGCATCCTTCCCGCCCACTTGCGGGGTGTCATGCTCGCCGCTCTCACCGGAGCGGTGATGAGCTCGTTCAACTCCATGCTCAATTCGGCGTCGACCATCTTCACCATGGATCTGTACGGGCGCCATCGCGCCGGCCGGGCGAAACCAGCCGAGCTCGTCCGAGTCGGTCGATGGGCCACGGCGGTGTTCGGGGTGATCGCTTGTCTCTGGGCCCCGATGATTTCGGGCTTCGAGGGTGTTTTCACTTACATTCAGATGGTTTGGGGGTTCATTACTCCGGGAATCGTCGCTGCTTTCCTCTTTGGCCTCGTGGTCAGGAGAGCTCCCCCAAGCGCAGCAATCGGAGCCATGCTTCTCGGTATCCCCGTATACGCCGCGTTGCTTTGGCGCTTGCCGCATGTGGCGTTCTTGCATCACATGGCGATTACATTTCTCGTACAGGTCGGTTTTATGGCACTCATCAGCCGGAAATGGCCGTTGAGCATGCCGATGGTGCTGCCGGAGCCCCATCGGATCGACACCACCCCTATGGCCGGTGTCCGGCTCTGCGGTTGCGCAATCATCGCGGCAACCGCGGCTCTTTATTGGATCTTTTGGTGACCGAAAAAACGAAGCCGATAGCGCCGCGAGGCTCCAAGAATTCTGCTCACCTTGGGCGACTTTTCCACAAAAAGGGCTGCTGCAACTCACAGCAAAGAGTTAGTGGCTCGTGCTACTTGCGGGCGCGGCAGGGTATTCGACAAGTTTTTCCACAGGGTTTTGCACAATCTCTGTGGAAGGCTGTCGCCGTCGCTCGGCCTATCCCTCGCGACGGGGCGAGGCGATATAGAAGCCGAGGATCGCGCCCACCGAGAGGCTCGCGAGGGTCGTGACCGTTCGTAAGAGCTCGCTGGCAGCCGCGGGATCGAAGGCCAGTGCCCCCCGGCCGAGCTCCACGAGGCCGAGGATGACGATGTAGACGCCCGCCACGGCGAGGATGAGCTGTCGTGCTGTTCTTTGATACAAGGAAGCTCCAGATGTCGTTTTCTTCAGAATAGGAACCGAAAAGAGGTCTGTCAACGTAAATGAAGATGCGGCGACTCGGTCGAACCGGCCTCGACATCAGCGTTCTCGGCCTCGGGAGCTGGGTTTTCGGAGGAGGTGGCTGGTCCTTCGGGTGGGGAGACCAGGACGATCGGGCTTCCATTGCCACGATCCACAGGGCGGTCGAAAGCGGGATGAACTGGATTGATACGGCGCCCGTGTACGGACTCGGCCATGCCGAGGAAGTCGTGGGCCGCGCTCTTCGGGACTTGCCGTCTTCTCGGCGCCCTCTCCTTTTTACGAAATGCGGGATTCGCTGGAGGGCCAACAAGAAGATCACTCACAGCCTTCTCGCCGATTCCCTGAGCACCGAGCTCGAGCAAAGCCTTGTCCGGCTGGGAGTAGAAACGGTCGACCTCTACCAGATTCATTGGCCCGATTACCCGCCCGACGGCCCGGCGCCGAGCCTCGAGGAGGGCTGGGAGACCCTGGCTCGGTTTCGCGAACAGGGGAAGGTACGGCACATTGGCGTCTCCAACTTCGACGTGAGCCAACTGGAGCGCGCTCGAAGGATCGCCTATGTCGAGTCGTTGCAGCCACCGTATTCGCTTCTGAACCGTGACGCCGAACAAGAGCTCTTCCCTTACTGCTCCGAGCGAGACATCGGCGTCATCGTCTACTCACCGCTTCAATCCGGGCTTCTGTCGGGCAAGATGACCCCCGAGCGCATTCGCGCCCTGCCGGAAACGGATTGGCGCAAGACGAGGAGCCTGGATTTCAGAGAGCCGCGACTATCGCGAGCGTTGAAGCTCGTCGATGGTCTGCGACCACTCGCAAGCGAGCGCGGTTGCACGGTGGCCGCATCGGCGATCGCCTGGACACTCCGTCACCCCGCCGTCACCGGAGCCATCGTCGGAGCGCGCAACGTCACGCAGTTGGACGAGCTCACGGTTGCCGCGGAGCTGAATCCGCACGAGCTCAATCCCACGTCCCTTTCTTGATCCTCCCCGAGTAGTAGAACATCACGGCGATGATCAGCCCGGGGATGACTAAGAGGACGACGAAGCTCGAAAGGGGAAGTCCCAGCATCAGCTTGCCTCGGGGAAGAACTTGCTCGTCGCTTGCCGTCCAACGGGTCGCGTCGCCAGGCCCACGATGAGCATCAAGACACCAGCCGCCGCCAAGCCAAGTACCCCGGGGTGCAGTTCCTGTGCCCAGGTGGCCCCGTCGAGCCGCGCCCACGTCCAGCCAATCGTGACGAAGGATCCGCCAACCGAAGATGCGATCGCCGCTTCTCTGCTCAGCCGTCTCGAAGTCAGCCCGACGATCAGAGGAAAAAAGAACGTAGCGCCCACGATGGCGATCGCGTAAGAGACGATCTGAAGAATCAAATCGATCTCGGGGATGGCGCCTAGAAACGCCACGAGCCCCACCGCGACGATGGTGACGCGCGAGGCGCGCAGGTAGTAGGTCTCGTCTCTTTGGATTCCATTCGGTTCGTGAAAGCACTTTCTCAAGAAATCGTGGGCAACGGCGGCGCCCGACATGAGCAGGAGAGAGTCGGTGGTAGACATCGCGGCGCTGGCGATACCGGTGAGCGCGAGAGCGGCGAGCACGGGTGGAAGCAACGTGCCGACGAGGGTAGGAAAGGCTTGATCGGGCGCGGAGATCGAATCCCAGACGAGTACTCTCGCCGCGCCGCCGATATAGAAGTTGCCATAGAGCAGAAAGGCGAGCGTAATCAGGATCGTCCAGGGGAGCGAACGGCGCGCTATCTTGTGGTCCCGCGCTGCGTACATCTTGGTGATGAGCTCCACCCGGGTACAATACGCCACGAACCAGATGACGTTCCACGACAACAGGTAGCCCAGAGACCACGTGGTTCCGCGCACGGACGTCCATCCGGGGGCCACGGCCTCGACGCGGTCGATGACGTCGTACCAGCCCCCGACCGCTTCATGGACGTAAGGAAACATAATGAGAAGTCCGACCCACATGAAGACGAACTGGGCGACGTTCGTCCAGATGACGGCGAGCAGACCGCCGAGCGCCACATAGAAAACGAAGATGACGGTTCCCAGAAGAAGCCCCCAGAAGAAGGGGATTCCGAGAAGGCTTTCGAGAATGAAGCCCATGCCACGAATCTGCGCGATGAGATAGATCACGCTGGACAGGGCAACCATGAGAGCGCTCCACCCGCGCAAAAATCTGCTGTCGAAACGGTCACCCATGTAATCGGGGAGAGTGAAGCCCCCGGAGCTCCTCAGTCGTTTCGCGAACGAGAAGAAGATGACCGCAAAGCCGCCCGCGAACGCGATGTAGGGTAGTCCGGCCACGCCTCCCACGCTTCCCATGAGCGCTACGCCGCTCAGTATCGAGCCTCCGTGCATGATGGCGGCCACGTTGGCCATGACGAGCACGGGAAGCCCGATCGCGCGGTTCGCCACCCAGAAGTCGGCTGAGGTCTTCTGCGAGCGAGACGAGACGAGACCGAGCACGACCATCACGGCGAGGTAGAGAATGAAGAAGAAGGCGCCGGTGAGGGCCATCGTTACTGGTGATTTACCCCGAGGATGGGGACTGGGCTCACGGAGTCGCTCGCGGAGTCACCCATAGAGCGTGCGATTATACTCTCGACGAACGGAGAGTAGGCGTGTGGACACCATCCGAGCGGATCCGCCACCCCTTGCCGAACGCCCGATGGCCGACGGCCGAGGAAGCGGCGACGTCTCTCTGGTTCTCCCCCATTCGCATCGGGCCGATCGAGCTTCGCCGCCGTACCTGGGTGCCCGCCATGGTCCCCTGGCGAGCGACCGAGGAAGGCTTCGTCACCGACGCCATTCTCGATTGGTACGAGCGCTTTGCTCGCGGAAAACCGGGGGCGCTCGTCGTCGAGGCGACGGGAATTCGCGACATCCCTAGCGGTCCTCTTCTCCGCATCGGACACGATCGCTTCGTCCCCGGGCTCGAGCGGCTCGTCGACACGGTAAGACGCGCGAGCGATGGTGAGACCCGCCTTTTCATACAAGTCATCGACTTCCTTACGATTCGGAGACGCCCGCACAAAGACAAGTTCTTTCGGAGCTACCTCGCGCTACGCCCCGAGCATCGCGAGAGTCTGGCGCGCGTCCTGGGATCCCGGCGGTGGCTTTCGGCGCCGGAGCAGGAAGTCCGCGAGGCTCTCAGCGAGCGCGAGGAGCTCCTCGACGACCGAGAGCTCGAGTCCCTCCGATTCGGTGCTCGAGAAAGGGTGACCGACGTGCATTTGCCCCATATCCGGGAGCTTCCCGGAGTCCTGCCGGGGATCTTCGCCGATGCCGCGGAGAGGGCCCAGCGCGCGGGCTTCGACGGTGTCGAGCTGCATTACGCTCACGCCTACACGATGGCCTCGTTTCTCTCCAGGAAGAACGATCGCGCCGACGGCTATGGCGGCTCGCTTTCGAACCGCGTGCGGCTCCCACTCGATGTCTATGGAGAAGTACGCAAGCGAGTCGGCCAAGAGTACGTGGTCGGTTGCCGCATGCTGGGAGACGAGGTCATCGAGGGCGGCAGCGACCTCGAGGACGCGAAATTCTTCGCCGTCCGCTTCGCCGAGGCGGGAATGGACTACCTCTCGATCTCCAAGGGCGGAAAGTTCGAGGACGCGAAACAGCCCGACGTGGGCTGGGCCGCCTATCCCTACACGGGCCGGAGCGGCTACGAATGCATGCCGACGGTCTACTCGGATGAACGCGGGCCCTTCGGTCGGAACAGGCCCCATGCCGCCGCGATCCGAAAGGCGCTTCGCGAAGTCGGTTACCACACGCCGGTCGTCACCTCGGGAGGAATCGGAACGTTCGAGCTCGCCGAGTCGATCCTCCGAAACGGGGAGGCGGACATCGTGGCGGCCGCCCGGCAGTCGCTAGCGGACCCGGACTGGTTCGAGAAGATCCGCCTGGGGCGGGGAGCGGAGGTGCGCCGTTGCGAGTTCACGAATTACTGCGAGGCGCTCGATCAGAAGCACAAGGAAGTCACCTGCAAGCTCTGGGACCGCCTCGAGCGCGACGAGCCCGGGGTCTCGCTCGACCGAAGCGGCAAACGCCGTCTCGTGGCGCCGAAGTGGGAGTAGGGCGTTATTGCGTCCGTTCGGGTGCAGCCGTCAAGTAGTCCCAGTGCTCGCCGGCGAGCTCGAGCACGGGAACGACGTCCCGGTCGAGCAGGTAGCCTCCCTTGACGAGCTCGATGGCGGCTTCGGCCACGCGCCCGACGTACTGCGCGCGGTCTCGATATCGTGCTTCGATCGAGAGGCGAGGGTCGCCCTTTGCCCGCCTTTCCTTCTCGGTTCTGGCAAAAGGGATGAACGAGCCCTGCATGCTCGCAAGAGTGTTGGTCGGACCGGATTCCTCGTTGAATAGGTTCCAGCCGGTATAGGTCGCGAGCGGAACGGCCTGCTCGGGCAGGCGGATGCCGGCCCGCTCGTTGCCGTCCCCATCGACTGCCGGCACCAGGATCGGGTACGTCCCGCTGACCTCGGGGGGCTCCTTGGTGACGACGCCATCGGTCTTGAAGCGCTCGCCGTAGTCGACGCGATAAGCTTTGTGCACGCGATCGCTGACCGAGACGCCGGGAAGCCCGGGGAAGCTCAGATTCTGCGGGGCGACGAGGGAACCGTCCTCGATACGAGAGTACTGGCTCTCGGGCGGATCGGTCCCCTCTCGGGTCCACCGATCCATGGCGACGAGCAGAGCCCGCATCGACCAGCGAAAGTCCATGGGATTGCTGGGTTGCTGTCCCAGCGTCCTTTGTGGAGGGAAGCTTACGGGGCCGTGCTGCGTCCCGGCGAACTGGTAGATGCGAACGTTGTCCATGAGCTTCGCGTCTTCGCGACCGTCGATGCTCGTGTGGATGAGCGACGCCGCCCGGCCCCAGTACTCGTAGGAGGAGTTGGTGTAGAAGACCTTGGGAAGGTGCTCGGGCTTCTGATAGACGAGCAGGCCGTCGTTGGTGCCCGTTCGGAAGTCGACCTGTTCGCGATCGGTGAAAGGAAAGATGTCGGTGGGATGAAAGAAGTTCAAGTAGGGGTGCGCATCTCGCGAAGCCTGCGCGAACCGGTGATTAAAGCTCCCGCGGCCTCCGCCCGCCACGTGAGCGATGACGCCGTCGAACACGCGGCGGTGAGCCTCGTCCTCGTTGAACCCGTAATACAGGAAAGTTCTCAGAAACCGGCCACTCTGCGATATCCCGAACGCGAGTGCGCGGTCGAGCTCATCACTGCCCACTGACAGTTCCGCTGCCCCTTCGTATTTCAAACGCGCCACGACGTCACGTATGGCCGCAGGACCGAGACCGACGAGGGGCGGGTTCTCGGAAACGTAGACGATCTCGTAGATGCGGTTCGGCTCGAAGCCGCCTTCCAGGTGGACGCTGCGTGGATCGTCCACGATCTCACCACCGGAAAGCCTCGCGAAACGCCACTGGGATCGCGGGATGATTCGGCGCTCGTCTTCCACGCCGTCCCGAACCGTCATCACATTCTCCGGCAGGTCGGGATCCGCGACGGGGTAGGCGATGTGGTTCCGATCCGCGAGGGAGTGGTCTGAGCGGCGTTCGCTGACGACGAAATCGCTCCGCACCAGACCGCGAATGGGCCTTCCCTCGTCGGTTGCGACCGCGGGATACATGCGCATCCGTCCCTCGACCTCAGGTGTGTCCCATTGCCATCCGACCCAGAGGAGCGCAAATCCTTCCTCCATCAGAAAACCGTCCCCTAGCTCCGCGGCACCCTTGGGGTCGAGGCTGCCCTCCGCACGGTTGAAGAAGGAAAGGAGCCCTTTGCCTCCGCGGTTTCCGACCTCGAGCAAGAGCGCGCCGTTTCCGCGCTCGAGATGCTTCGGCTTGATGAAATAGAAATCCGTCGAGAAGGCAACGCGACCGTTACCACCCACCGGCGCCTTGTCGATGTCGGTGATGATCAAGTTGGGTGCGAGGCCGGGGTCGACCTCGAGATAAACCTTGCCCTGCATCGTTTCGTAGGCACCGGCGAGACCGAGCGCTTTCCCGCCGAGAAGGTCGGTGCGCGAAGAGACGTCGAAACGGACGACTTCGGCGCTGGCCGTAATCGAGAGACAGAAGATCCCGATGGAGGTGAAGGTGAGTCTCATTGGCTCGTCCTTTCTCATCCCGCTCGTGAGGTGGACTATAACCCAGGTGACACCGAGGGGTGCTGGGCGTGGGAAGAATTCACTCGGGGTCACTACGCGGCAGTCGGCGTAGGCTTCATCGAGCTCTATAACACAATTTGCCAACCGCCGCGCTGGAGATCCGGGTTAGACGCTACTTGGCTCTGGCTTTTCTTTCTTGCCCTGCTCTCTCAGGAGCCAGCTCGGCCGCGGCGCCCAAACGAGACCGAACTTCGTGGTCGCGGAGCGAAGGACGTGGCCAACGGCTTCTTCCGGCGAGTCGGTCACCACGAGCCGTTCGACGTCC